>JBBROX010000001.1:0-479510 GCA_038228865.1 Sphingomonadales bacterium
ATACCGCCCTCCGGCGCCGGAAGCTGCTCCATCGCCAGTGCCGCCCTCCGGTTCCGCTACGCTCCACCTACGGCCAACACTGGCGATGGAGGCGACAATGCACTAACAATCAATACGGACCACTCAGTGGGGGCCGGTCACAAAACCTTACACAAAAATCCAATTTGCGAGATTTTCTCGTTTAATATCAAATACTTAAGGTAGTCTCGACCTACTCAAAATCCGGTTCCGCAAGGAGTGTGGGTTCGATTCCCACCGCCCGCACCACAAGTCGACTTGAACCGCAGAAAACCGCCAATTTGAGGCGGAAATGCGGAACCCTTTGCACACAGCGACACACAGAGAAACTCACATTCAGATTCGGCATGCGTTACCGGCAGAGCGGGCGTAAAGGCGTATGAGGACTCGCGCGCCTCGTGTGGACGCGACAGACATGTTGCGGTCGCAAACTGACAATTCCGACGCTTGCTGGAGCCAGATGTTGTTTCGAAGTGGGCCAGCTTCATGGAAACCGTTTCAGGTGCGGTCATGCTTTCTGCAGCAGGTTTGCTCAACAACAGGGCGCAGACGGAGAGGAAGCCGCCCTCTCCTGGTTCGCCGCGCCTACTGCTGGTCGCTGGCAAGCATTTGGCATTGCCCTATGGCCTGCAGACCGACGTCTATCGTCAGATGGCGGACGGCGCCGGCCGATTTCTGACCGAAAGCAAAACGAAGCTTCGCAGGGACGATCAGCGGTGGATTCATGCAATCTTTGCTAGATAAGGTGTCACCGATTTCGCGGCGCTCATCGGTGTCAACGGCGATGTGATCGGGCTCATCATCGCGGCATTGTTTAAGGCGGTCTGGAAAAGACCGTTTAGAGATGGATCGATAAGCCCATTCGCAGCGATAATGGGCGCAACGGTGCAAGTTGGTTGCGTGCCGCGATTGCCAGCGGGTTCCCAAACGCGAACATGTTGGCCCGGCTGTTGGTCAGATTGTCGGCGGATAGCGACAGGTCGCACCGTCCGATCGTAACGGCTGCATTCGCGCCGATCACGGCGTAATCGCCTTGGGTAAGATTGAGCAGCGCACCTGGTCCCAGAACCGATCCTCCCGTATAGCGATAGTCGGCCTTCGCGCGACAATTCGCGCCCCAACAGTGCCAACGATAGCCGATGCTTCCGCTCGCTGAGAACGCGGGCGTGTCCGGCAGATGCCTGTCCGGCGAGTTCGGCTGCTGGATCATCGATCCGGACAAATGCGTGTTCGCGAACAATGCCCCCCCCGAAACGGTGAAACCGCCAAAAACCTCCCAGTCGATCGCCGCTTCGACGGTGGAGATGCGCCCATTGCCGAGGTTAGCCGTATAGGGGAGTCCGCGCGTGCTGATCAGATCCGCCTGGATGCCGGTCCAGTCCGCATAAGCTGCGCCCAGCGAGAAGGACGGCCCATTGCCCAGTCCGCCGACGCGTCGGATGCCCACTTCTCCCATGACGATGGAGTCCGGCTTGAAGTCGGCCACGCGTCCCACGCCGCGCGCCACAGCAATTCCCCCGGTGCGATAGCCAGTTTGCACGCGTGCGAAGAGCGACAGGCGCGATGCCACTTGCCAGGCAACAGCTGCTGTGGGGTCGATGCGTGTGGTTGGCACCCCTCGTACGGTAGGCGCGACACCGCGTGCTGTGGCGGGCTCGCCATCGGTGCGTGCATAGGTCACGCGACCACCCAGCGTTATCTGCAACCTCGACGTCAAAGGCACCGTCGCCTGACCGAAACCTGAGAACGCGTAAGTGATGTTGGTTACTTCGTCGAGCTCGACCGGCGAGTCGGGAATGCCGAGCGAACGAGCTTGGGCGTCCCGGGCACGCAGATAACTCGCGCCGATCACCCATGATCCGCCATTGCGCCATTGGCGTAGTAACCGGACCTCTTGCGCAAAAAACAGCGCCGAGCGGGAGATCGTGTAGACCGTCGGGCGCGCCGCCGCCGTTGTCGCGTCAAACGTATCGAGTGAGTGCCGAACCACGAAGGACGTCGACGCAAGAAATTTCAGCTGCGTGCCCCAATCGTGTTCGACAACCAGGCGTCCCACCTGAATCGTATTCGAGAATGGCTGGGCGAGACCGGCCGTCCGCATCCTTATGGGGCCGGCCTCGGCATACTGGCTGTTCTGCGCCGCGATATCCTGCACCAGCCCACTTGCCTCGACATCCCAGTCGCCGGCGTTAACGCGCACGGCAAGGCGTGCACCCTGGGTATCCACCTGGTTGGGCAGCAGACCCCGGTCGCGCAGATCGAGGACGCCCCCGTCGCGCGTGCGATAGGCAACAGCGCGTAGGCCGAATGTATCGTCGAACAGCGGCACGTTGATCACTGCTCCCGCGTCGAACCCTGGCTCCGTCCGGGGGGCCAGCGTCGTCCCCAGGCTCACGGAAGCGGCGATCCTCGACAGATCGACCCCATTCGGCTCGATCCTGATGATCCCGCCGATGGCACCCGAACCATAGAGCGTTCCCTGGGGCCCCTCGAGAATCTCGATCCACTTGATGTCGTAGAGTTTGATACTGGGATTGGAGCTTGCGAACCCCAATTGCGCGTCGCCGAAGTAAATGCTGGTCGGCGACTGCGTGGCACCGTTAAAGCTGCTGTCGGCAATGCCGCGGATAAACAGCTTGTTGCGACCTTCGCCGAAACTGGTTGTCTGGAGAACCGGGGTTGCCCGGGCGACGTCGTCGAGGTCTCGTGCCGGAAGCGACTCACCCTTGTCGGGAAAACCGACCGCAAGCGTGACGCTCCCGGGATAGCGCAGCAACAACTGGTTTTGCTTTCCCGCCGTGACGACGATGTCTTCTCCGGTCGAGGGTTCCCGTGGTCGCTGAATGTGCTGCGTGGATTGTCTGCGGCTGCGCACGATGCGCCAGCCGCCGGCAATCGCCATTGCCCGATAGGGTGTCCCACGCAGCATCTGCCTGAGTGCGGTACTAACCGAGTTCGTGATGACCGCCTTGACGCGAACGTTGCTCAAGCCAAGTTCGAGACTGACGATTTCGCTTCCCGACTGGGCCGACAGCGCCACGACCGCGCGATCGAGTGTCGTCGCCGGAATCGTTATACGCTGCTGCTGCGCCCGTGAAGGCGTCGCGAAACTAAGCATCGACGCAAGGATCGGCAGCCACTTAATGTGACTTAGACAAGATCCATTGCATTCCATCGTACCGTGCGTCAGCCCCAATCAGCGCGGCGAGGTGCGGCACGTCGCGGTCGGCATTTCCCGACAAGCGGATGCTGCCGGTAAAAGGCCTGTCCATCAACCCGGCTTCGAGCGAGATGCGCGCCCCGCTCCGCCTTTCGAGGGCCTCGGCGACGGCCACGAGCCGCTCTGTATCAAAGTTTAACAGTCCTGTTCGCCATCCCCCTACGCCATCGACTGATACGGGTCGAATCGTCGCCTTGGTCGCAGCAGGATCGATACGGAGTGCACGTCCGGCGTTCAGCGCGATGGCGATCCCCTTGGGCTCGAACGTGACGCTGCCCTCGGCAACGGCGACCTCGACGTTCCTGCCGATGCGGACAACGTTGAATACCGTGCCGACGTCCTCGATCGTGTATCCGCGCGTCGTGACACGGAAGGGGCGGTCGGCATCGTGGCGCACGTCGAAAACTGCCTCGCCCGATGCCAGTTCGACAGTGCGGGGCGTGGAGCCGCGATAGCGAAGGAGCGTCGCACCGTTCAGTGTCGCATGCGACCCGTCCCCGAAGGCCACTGTACGCACTTCCCCCGGACGCGTGGCGATTTCGGTGACCGGTTCGATGTGAGGCTGAACGATCACGACCAGCGCGAGGCCCGCCGCAATAGCTGCCCCACCGGAAAGCCAGCTTAGGCGTCGCCAAGGTGAGGGCGACAACCGGGCTGGGCGGGCAATGGTGACCGCTCCGGCCGCGTCATCGGCCGCATCCACGCGTGTAAGCGCAACGGCATTTGCCGGATCGGCATCGATCCAGTCGGCGAACGCCCGCCAGCCATCCGCATCGAGTTCCGCTTCACGCAGGCGCCAGTCGAGCGCTTGCCCGAACGCATCCTGAATCTGCGGATCAGTCATCTGTCGACGCTCCTTCATGGGGGAGACGCCGCCGTATACCGTCACCCGCACCTTCCCCGAAACGAATTTCGTCAAGCAAACGGTAGGCTCGTTTCAAAAGCTTTTCGACGCCGCTGACGCTGATCCCCATTTCTTCTGCGATATTGCGCTGGCTAGCTCCCTCGAACCGGAAGCGATGGAGCGCCTCGCGCGTGCGATCCGGCATGTCGGCAATCGCTTGCTCGACACGTCGCAATTCATCGCGTCCCATGAGTTCGCGCACAATGCCGGGCTGTTCGTCATCGCCAGGTTGCAGGTCGCGCCAGGTCGCATCGCGGATCGTTGCACGCAGCCTTGCACGTCGGCGGTCGCTGGCCAGGTTGATCGCCGTGCGACACAGAAAGGCCACGGGATCGCCGACCGGTCCAGCCGGGGTCGTTTCAACTTTCAGCCACATTTCCTGCCAAAGATCTTCGGCGTCGTCAGGCGGCTGAGCGCGCGCGCGCAGAAGGCGGAGCAGCAACGGGCGCTCCGCGATCAGGACAGCCTTCAGTCCGCCAAAGTCACTCATTGGTGTCAACTGACAGATGCGCGTTGCTGAGCGCAACTGCGGATCGAAAACGGTGTCCCACATATTGTGTACTTTTTCTTAACTACGGGTGCGGTGCGACATCATCGGCGACGTCTCCTTCACGAGTGGGTCGGGGATAGTGATGCGTTCGGGGCAAACGTTTGTGGTGGGTGCGCGCCCGGTGGGCGGCAACGAGACATGGGGGCGACCGGCAGCATTCGATTGGTTGCAGACGCTGCGCCCTACACCGGCAGCTGGCAAATGGCTGAGCATCGCCATCTCGGTCGCGGTGACCGTATTGGTGGCTTATACCCTGCGCGGAACCGACTGGTCCATAATCTGGCCTGCACTGACATCCAGCGGGCTCTTCTGGGTCGTTTTCGCGGCCAATTACGTACACGCTCCCGCCGCAGAAGCGCTGATCTTCGGCCGGGCGTGGAACACGACCGAGGGATTGCTCGCGGCCCTATTTCGCAAGCAGACCATCAACGCGCTCCTCGTATCGTACGCCGGCGACGCACTGCTTCTCGACTGGGCGCATCGTCGCGGCATCGCCGCATTTTCAGCGATCAAGGATTCAGCGATCCTCTCGGGCCTTGTCGGCAGCGTCGCGACATTTCTTCTCGTGCTCCCTGTCTGGACGCCATTGTCCGTCGCCTTGGGCCTTGCACCGTCGTCGTTGCTCGGCAGCATCGGCATATTGGCGGCGATCCCGCTGGCTGCCTTGGCCCGACGCGATCTGATCTTCAGCGCGTCCACCAAAGAACTCTGCCGGATCGGCGCGATCCATGCGGCACGTGCCTTTACCAATATCGTCCTCGTCGCGTTGTGCTGGCATCTGCTTCTGCCCTCGGCACCGATCGCGTCCTGGCTGATGCTTGCCGCCGCGCGGATGGTCGTCTCGCGGCTGCCGCTTGTGCCGAACAAGGAAATTGCCGCCGCAGCCGTCGCCGTCGCCATGTTTCCCGGCAAACCTGAAGTCGCAGGCGTAATCGCGGCAACCGGAGTCGTGCTCACGTTCGTCCACGCCGCTGTTTGGGTCGGTCCCGTGGTGTTCGACCTTGTCCGCAATCGGACCGCAGGGCTTCAAAAGTGATTTCAAGCCTGGTGACGCCCATGCTCGGTCCAGTGCTCCTGTTGGGAGTGTCGCCGATCCAGCCCGTCGAGCCGTTCAGCCTCGAAAGCCCGGCCGCCTTCGAAAGCGGAACATCGCCTGCTCCAGAGGCGGCGACATTCGACGAACAGGACATCGTCGTGAGTGCCAATTCGCGCACCGCGCCGGTCGACCCGCTGCGCGCTGTCAACGAAGCCTCGTTCGAAGCGACGGTCGCAGTGGATGAGGCTGTCGCCCGTCCGGTAGCACTCGCTTACGCCCGCGCCGTGCCGGCACCACTGCGTCAGGGCTTGCGCAACGCTCTGGACAACCTCGCCGAGCCGGTCACCTTCATCAACTATGTGCTGCAGCTGAAGCCAGTGAGTGCCGTCCGGACGGTGGTTCGTTTCGCCGTGAATACCACCGTCGGTCTTGCTGGTGTGCTCCATGTCACCAAAAGCGCGCCGTTCGGCATGGCGCGGCGCCGCAACGGCTTTGCCAATACGCTGGGCTACTACGGCGTCAAAACCGGCGTGTTTTTTTATCTGCCGTTGATCGGTCCCACCACTATTCGGGATCTGATCGGAGGCGTGATCGATCACGCATTTCTGCCGTTTGCGGTCGGCAGACCGTTCAACCGCCCGGGTTACACGATCCCGGTCGGGGTTCTTAGCGCCGCTGATCGTCGTGCGCGCAACGATGACCGGATCACGGAATTGCGCACGAGCGACGATCCCTATCTTGCGGCGCGCGCGGCCTATCTTGCGCGGCGGCAAGCCGACATTGACGCGCTGCACACCGGACGGCGCTAGCTTCGGACTTTTCCGAACTTCACCGACGATCGCGGATCGCCGCAAGCAAAAGTCATGGCGCTGAGGAGAGCCGCGACAGCGTCGGTACGAGTTCCGAAAAGTGATCGATAACTGCATCCGCGCCCAGTTCGTGCGGCGGTCGATCGGCAAACCCGAAACTTACGGCGACGTTCGGTACACCGGCGGCTTTGGCGGCTTCGATATCGACGATGGAATCGCCGACAAAGGCTGCCCGTCCGCCGCCCGCTTGCTGGATTGCGAGGCGTAGCGGGGCAGGGTCGGGCTTGTTCTGTGGCAGTGTGTCCCCCGCCACGATGGCCGCAAACCGGTGCTGCCAGCCGAGCGTTTCGATCAGCCGGTGGGTTAGGCTCTCCGGCTTGTTGGTACACACGGCCAGAGTGACCCCTTGCGCTGCAAGTTCGTCGAACGCAGCTTCGACGCCGGGGTAGGGCATCGATTTGTCACAGATATGTTCGGTGTAGAATTGCATCAGAACGCGAAAGCCTGGGTCTATCAGGGTCTGGTCGATCCCGCCGGTCGCTTGCAGCCCCTGGCGCAACAATGGCAGCGTGCCGTGACCGATCATCGTCCGCACCGCCGACAAGGCAACAGGCGAACGCCCGATCGAAACCAGCGCCACGTTCAGCGCGTCCGCCAGATCGGGAGCGGTATCGACGATCGTTCCGTCGAGGTCGAATGCGACGGTCTTGAAGTTCACCCTGTCCATGTTGCGGCTTAAGCGGTTCGTTCGCCTAGCCTCAAGCGTCTAAGGCCCGTCGCAACGTCGTTACCCTTGCCATTTACCTGTGCGAATGGTTTTGCAGCCATGGTGACGGGAAACCGACTCATGGCCGCCAGCAATTTCGATGGCGGATGGCCAACACAGGAAAAATTGTGACAAGATCGAATGCGAAATGCTTGTCGGTGCTCCTCGGCCTTGCCCTGCTAACCTCGGGCTGCGCCGGGGTAGATTATGGCAAGGTGCCGCACAGCACGCTCAGTGCTGGACCGCGCTGCAATCCTGAAACCGGATCGGATAAGGCGGGGCAGGGCGAATCGGCGCTTCCCTATTACGTCGTCACCAGCCGCCTGCCCGACTGCACGGGGGCGGCCATTGTTCTGACCGGCTGGCGCGGGGACAAGGTGCGCTATGGACGGTTTGCCGAACCCGAAACGGGTGCGCCGTCGAAGGAGCAGCGGAAAGCCGTGCCGCTCTCGGTCTCGGCGGAAAGCGACTGGTGGGCACAGGTTGCGCGCGATGCCCAGGCGCACAATGGCCGCGTCCTCGTCTATGTTCACGGGTTCAACGAGAGTTTCCGGTCATCGGCGCAATCGACCGGCCAGATCGCCCGGATGACAAATTTTGAAGGGCCGGTGGTCCACTACAGCTGGCCGTCGCTCGGCAGCGTGACGCGGTATGTGGTCGACGAGACCAACATGTATTGGGATGAGCGCAACTTCCGTAATTTTCTCTCCACACTGGCAAAGCAGCCGTGGACGAAAGAAATCGTGCTCGTCGGCCATTCGCTGGGCGGGCGTCTGGTCATTCCGGCCATCGAATATGTCGACATTACCTCGACCAATGCCGACAGCAGCAACATTTCCAACATCGTCATGATCGCGCCGGACGTCGATCGCGCCGATTTCGAACGCGATATTGCTGACGAGGTGCTGGCGGCCCGCCGTGTGAACAACGATCGGCGCATTACGGTCTATGTTTCGGCCAAGGACCGCGCGCTCGCAATTTCGCGCCAACTGCACGGCTATCCGCGCTTGGGATCGCCTTATTGCGAGAACCCATTCGAACGAAAGTTGCTGGAGGCAGGCGGTTTGCCCGTGCGATGCTACCCTCGCAAATCGATTTATGCGCAGGCACCGTCGAAGAGCGGCTTTACGGTCGTCGACACGACCGAGGTTTCGACGGGCCCCACCGGCCACAGCGATTTCCTGAAGAGCGCCATCGTGTGCAAGGACTTTACCGCCGTCGTCGGCGGGAAACTCGATGGGGGTGGGGATCGTCAGACCACACCGGCACCTTATGTCTTTGTGCTCACGCCCAAGGAGAAGCCCTCTCCCGTGTCGGACAAGGCGGTCTGCAAGGTGCGCTAAGTCGGACGGAGCCGTTCGCCGATGATTTTAAGATCGTCCACGAACCGCGCATATTCTTCGGCAGCTGCAGTCTTGTCTTCGATGCGCAACAGGTAGCTGGGGTGGATAGTGATCCACGCTTCGCCGCCACCCGGTAGCTCCAGCGCCGCACCGCGCGATGTCCCGATCGCCATGACCTTGCCGAACAGGCTGCGTGCGGCGGTGGCGCCGAGCGCGACGGTAATTTGCGGGGCCACGATGGCGCGTTCCTGATCGATCCACCAGCGGCACGCCTGTATCTCGCCGGCGCCGGGCTTTGCGTGGATGCGCCGTTTGCCGCGCTGCTCGAATTTGAAATGCTTGACCGCATTGGTGACGTAGGTGCGGGCTCGGTCGATGCCCGCGTCCGCGAGCGCCCGGTCGAATACCTGCCCTGCAGGCCCGACGAAGGGCTTGCCGGCTAGATCCTCCTGATCGCCCGGTTGCTCGCCGACGAACATCAGCCGCGCATCGACCGGCCCTTCGCCGAAAACAATTTGCGTGGCGCAGCGGTGGAGGTCGCAGCGTGTGCAGGTCAACGCTTCCTCGCGGAGCGCCCGCCACGCGACCTCGCTGTTGCCGCCGGTAGCAGTCCGGTCTTGCGCCACACTGATCATCCCGGCCTCCCGTGCTTGTGCTGCCGCGATTAGGCCCGGAACGAGCGCGGTTTCGGGCATATTCTTCCAATATTTCTTGGGCATCTCCTTGGTCATCGCGCCGATCTTGACCCGCGCCGGATTGAAGATCGACGCGTAATAGGTCTTCCAGACTTCCTCGATGGGATCGCCATCGGGGGCATCGGCCTTGGTCGCGCCCGGACTTTCGCTCAGGGTCGTGCCATCCCAGTTGATCGAGACTTCGGGGGTCAGGATTGACCAGACCATATTGGCGAACCGGCGGACGAAGAAGCCCGCATTGGCGCGCACGATGTGATGATCGGGTTCGAACCAGGCGACGTAGCGTCCGTCCAGTTCGCGAAACCGGACGAAGGCGCGCATCTTGTGGATGTCGCGCCGCACCGCCTTGGCCATTTCGTCGAGGCGGCGGACCAGCAGGTCGGCGCGGTCGTGCATGAGGCCGCGGCTCGATTGCAGCCGGTGGAGCAGCATATAGAGCAACGCGAACCGCTCGGGATCGCTGTGGCATACGACCGACTGGGCGAGCCCCACGAACTCGCGCGGCACGGTCAGCTCTCCGGCGGCGGTCGGCAGCGGCGCGTCGTCCGCGAACAGATCGACCACGCCGTCGACCTGCCAGACGATCCGGTCGGGCGCGACACCGGCCAGCACCAGCGCCCGCGCCGCATCGCGCCAGGCGTCGAAATCGTCGGGTTCGGGCAGCACGACTGTCTGCATCACTCGTTCAAGTCGCGAACAGCTCCAGCTGTTCCGCCCTGGGAGCCACCAATGGGCGCAAGTCGTCCTTGTCGGCCAGCGTCACCGGTCGCCAGTCCTCGGCGACAATGAACGGGCGCAGCTTGGCGACCGAGACCGTCAATCGGCCAACATCGGCAAGGCTCAAGCGGCGGTGCCGCCGGCTGGTCAGGATCGCCCCCACGGCCCGCGTGCCGAGTCCCGGCACGCGCAACAGCATTTCCCGCGGTGCGCGGTTGATGTCGACGGGAAAGCTCGCGCGGAACTTCAGCGCCCAGGCGAGCTTGGGATCGATGTCCAGCGGCAACATGCCATCGTCGGTCGCCGCGACGACTTCGGATGGCGCAAACCCGTAGAACCGCATGAGCCAGTCCGACTGATACAGCCGGTGTTCGCGCATCAGCGGGGGGCGCTTCAGCGGCAGGATCGCCGAGGCATCGGGAATGGGACTGAACGCCGAATAATAGACGCGGCGCATCCCGAACGCATTGTACAGTCCGCTCGACCGCAGCACGATGTCGCCATCGGTGGCGGCATCGGCCCCCACGATCATCTGGGTCGACTGGCCGGCGGGGGCATAACGGGGCGCCGATTTGTAGCGTCGTTTGGCGTCGCGGGCGTCGTCGATAGACGCCTTCATCTCGCCCATGGCGCCTTCGATCCGTGCGGCAGACTTTTCGGGGGCGAGGCGCTTCAGGCCCGGCGCGGTCGGTAATTCGACATTGATCGACACGCGATCGGCATGGAGCCCCGCTTGCGCCACCAGCGCCGGGTCGGCGTCGGGAATGGTCTTCAGGTGGATGTACCCCCGAAAATCATGATCCTCGCGTAACGACCGCGCGACTTCGACCAGCTGCTCCATCGTGTAGTTCGAACTGCCGATGATCCCCGACGACAGGAACAGTCCCTCGATATAATTCCGCTTGTAGAACGACAGGGTCAGGTCCACGACTTCCTTCGCCGTGAACCGCGCACGACGCACGTTCGAGCTCTTGCGGTTGATGCAATAATGGCAGTCGAAGATGCAGCTGTTGGTCAGCAAAATCTTCAGCAGCGAGATGCACCGTCCGTCGGGCGCGTAGGCGTGGCAGATGCCCATCCCCTCGGTCGAACCGATCCCCTTGGCCGACCCCTGAGATGATCGTTTTACAGTGCCTGACGACGCGCACGACGCGTCGTACTTCGCCGCATCGGCAAGGATTTCGAGCTTTTGTCGGACATCGATCTGCGCCATATGTTCATCATATGTTCTGTGTACGCAGGCGTCCAGCAATTTTGCCGAAAATTTACAACCACTTGGTCCGCTTGAACCAGAAGAAGAGTGTCAGGCAGGCCGCAGCGATGACGCCCAGCACGACGAAATAGCCATATTGCGTCTTCAGTTCGGGCATATGCTCGAAATTCATCCCGTAAATCCCCGCAATCGCCGTCGGTACAGCGAGGATGGCGGCCCAGGCGGCAAGCTGGCGCGTGATCGCACCCGTTCGCTGCTGTTCCAGCAGATTGCTGAACTCGAACACCGAAGTCAGCACTTCGCGCAGGTCGTCGACCATCGATTGCACCCGGCGGACATGATCGAGTACGTCGCTGAAATAGGGACGTGCTTCATTGTCGATGCATGGCAGGTCCATCCGGACGAATTTCCCCGCGACTTCCCCCATGGGTACCAGAATGCGCTGGAACCGCATCAGTTCGCGGCGGAGCGCGAAGATGCGGTTGATCTCGGCGCGGCCCAGGAAATTGTCGACGGCGTGACGCTCCATCGTCAGCACTTCCTCCTCGATCGCCTCGACCATCGGTAAATAGCCGTCGGAAATGAAGTCGAGAATGGCGTGCAGCACATAGTCGACGCCGTGGAGAAGCAGGGTGGGGGCCGCCTCCAGCGCCGCGCGCAGTTCCGAGTGCGCGCGCATCGATCCGTGGCGGACGCTGATGATATGGCTATGGCCCACGAACATCGCGGTCTCGCCATAGCAGATCTCGTCACCGCAGAGGCGCGCGGTACGGGCGACGACGAACAGCTGATCGCCGTAGACATCGACTTTGGGCAACTGGTCCGCCTTCAATGCATCTTCGACGGCCAGCGGGTGAAGGTTGTAGGTTTTCTGCAGCGTCCGCAGTTCGCCTTCGTCGGGGTCGGCAATGCCGATCCAGACGAACTCCGATTTATCCTCCGCGCAATCGACTTTCTCGTCGATGGCGACTTCGCGGATGCGTTTGCCATCACGGTAGAGATAGGCGGCAATGACAGTCATAAGCGTCCCTGAAGGCCGGTGCTGAACGGGCCGTTATCACAAAGGTTGCGCACCGCTCTACCCGCCGCTGTAGCGCAGCCCGATCCACAAGGTGCGCGGTGTTGCCTGTTCGACGATATTGGCCCCGCTAATCCCGGCCTCGACCCGCGCATCGCCGATGTTCTCGGCCCGCGCTTCGACCGCAAAACCGCGCGCAATCGGGAAGGCCAGATAGGCGTCGAAGGTCGTTGCCGGCGCCAGCGAGCGGGTGTTCTGGTCATCGTCGAACTGGCGCGCGACATGGCGGACGGTTGTCGAGATAATGGCCGCGCCCTTGCGCCATCCGATCGTCGCCGACACCTGGTCGCGGGGCGTCTGTGCCGGGGCCAGTCCGTCGAGCGCAACCGCCGCGCCGGAGGCAACAACGCGCGAAACACTGTGGCTCCACGAGGCGCGTGCGAAGCCCTGGCCGTGGCTCGCTTCAGCATCGACCTCAACGCCGCGCGCGGTGACGGCGTCGAGGTTCCGGCGCACCCGATAGACGCCGCCTGCCGCGACGAAACCGACGCCCGGAAAGCTCCCGGGGCCATTGCCGGCCGTCACATTGGCGATGGCATTGTCGATGCGGTTGTCGAACCAGGTTGCGGCCAGCCGCACACCCCTGGCGGGGGTCAGCGTCGCGCCCAGCTCGTACCCCTCGAGGCGTTCCGGATCGAGTGCCGCATTGGCGGCGGTCGCATCGGCACCAACGCGGAACGGGCGATAGAGTTCGTTAAGCGTCGGCAAGCGCCAGCCGCGATAGGCCGCGGCGCGCAGGGTCAGCGGTTCGACCACACGCCAAGCTATCCCCACGCGACCGGTCGCTTCGTCTCCCGACCGGTCGGGAAAGCGCAGGTCGGTCAGCGATGCGCCGCTTGAGAGTGTTCGCTCGGCAAAAAAACCGTTCGCGATCCGCCAATGGTCGAACCGCCCGCCGAGTGCCAGTGTGACGGCGCCCAGATCGATGCTGCCGTCGGCGAACACGCCGTAGGTCTGGCTTTCACCCCCAGCTTCGCGCTGGCGCGTCGGCCGTGCCGAGACGAATGTGAAAAACTCCTGTGTCCGGCCCGACACGGCGCGCAAGTCGGCCCCGAGCCGAAGGGCGATGTTGTTGCCGAGCGGCGGCGCAATCTCGATCCGGGTGCCCAGCCCGGTCGCGGGTGTGTTGTATTGGTTCAACGTCTGGGTGGCGCTTGATCGCGCGGCATCGATGCTCGCAAAGCTGGATGCAAAGGCGCGGGTCTGGAGGTAGGCCAGTGCCGACCATTCCCATCGTCCGCGCCCGACCAGCCTTATGCTTGCATCAGCGCCCTCGCTACGGTTGTTGGTGAACGCCGTTCCGCGCTCCCGGCCGTCGGTAAACGCGGACAGGTTCGCCTGCATTTCGGTATCCCCCGCGAGCCGCACGACGGCACGCAATGCGCCGGACATCTGCTCATAGGGGGCGGCACGGTCGGCGCTGCCGCGACTTTCGGCCACGGTCGGGATGAAGCCATCGCCGCGCGCATAGGCGGCGGATGCAACGGCAAAACCGCCATCGCGGACCAGCGCCACCGATCCCTGGCCCTCGACCGACGCTCGGCCGCCATAGGCGATGCGAGCACCGACCGTGTCGAGCTGACCGGGCGTTGCGCTTTCCAGCTCGACCGTTCCGGCCAGGGCGCCAGGGCCATAGTAGCCGCTGCCCCCGCCGCGGGTGACGCGGATTTGGCCCAGCCGGTCGGTGGCATAGGCGGGGAAGGCGACCCAGCCGCCGAACGGGTCGGCCTGTGGCACGCCGTCCAGGATCAAAAGCGCCCGGCTCGACGCATTGCCGCCGATGCCGCGCAGCGAGATGCCCTGGCTGGTCGGATTGGCGGAGCGCGAATCGCTGCGGCGGAATTGCTGCAGCCCGGCGACGTCGGCCAGCACGCTCTCCAGGCGGCTGCTGGCATTGGCGGTGATCCGCTCTCGGTCGATCGTCACCACATCGACGACTCTGTCGCCCGGCGATGTATCGAGACCGCGACCGGTGACGACGATGTCGGTGTCGGCAGTCACGTCGCTCTTTGCCAACGCGACAGCTGGAACGTGGACCATCGTGAACAGGGTAAGGTAGGGAATGACCTTCATTCGCGCGCCTTTGGTCAAGGCGAATCCGGCGTCAACAGAGATCGGTTTCAACCTACCGCATAGACCCGCACTTCGACCGACGTCGGGCGCCGAATGCCTTGGCCGATGAACACTTGCCGACGCAGCCACGCATGCGGGCCGTCCGCGACGTCGAACACTGGCGTCGTGCGGAAATAATAGAGTTTGGGATCGACATTCTCGCCTGCCGACAGCCGCTTGACGACATCGGGGCTGGCGACGCGGACGCCGGGGTTGGTGATGCCGATCAACGTGCCGTCGTTCGCCTGGATCGTATAGCGCGCCAGGATTTCGGTCAGCCCATCGTTGTGGATCGCCTGCCAGTCACCGCCGCCGTTAAGGATATTGCCTGTCAGGCGCGGCCCCTCGACGGTGCCGCCGGTGATCGGGATGAACCGATGATGCTTTCCGTCGATCATGCCCTTGTCCTGCGGCGCGGCGATCAGGACGTTTGCCGCAAAGACGTAGGTGAGTGGTGGTGTCTCCGTGACTTGCGCCTGAGCGGAAGCGGGCAGCGCCGCGGCAGTGGCGCCGAGCATGATCGCCCCGCGACGATTGGTTTCGAACGACATCCTTTTCCCTCCGCTAGACACTCTTGCCGGCCATATGCTAACCAGTTCGTACATAAAACAACAAGGATTTCGAGGATGCGAAAAGCCACCCTAACTGCCGCGCTTGCCGTCGCCACCGCGCTTACGCCGTTGATGGCATCTGCGCCAGACCGGTCGGTCCAGCCCGTCTTCGGTGATCCGGTTGCAACCGACAGCGGGCGGGTTGCGGGGACGCAATTGCCCTCCGGCGTTCGTGCTTATCTCGGCATCCCCTTTGCCGCCCCGCCGACCGGCGATCTGCGCTGGCGCGCACCCGAACCGATGAGCTGGACGGGCATCTGGCCCGCCAACCGCAAAGGCGCTGCGTGCATTCAGGTGCTTCGGCCCCACGACATCAATCATTATTTTGGCGAGGAGGCGACATCGGAGGATTGCCTCACGATGAACCTGTGGACGCCCGCCACTGCGACGCCCGCGTCGAAGCTGCCGGTCATCGTCTTCATCTACGGCGGCGGCTTCACCATCGGATCGTCGGGCATGGCGAATTACGATGGTGAAGCGGTGGCAAAGGCGGGCGCAGTGTTCGTCAACTTCAACTACCGCGTCGGCGCGATGGGCTTCATGGCGCATCCCGCCCTGACGGCGGAGCAGGGCGGGCATTCGGGCAACTACGGCCTGATGGACCAGATCGCGGCCCTCAAATGGGTGCGCGCCAACATCGCCAAGTTCGGTGGCGATCCCGACAGGGTGCTGATCATGGGCCAGTCGGCGGGCGCGTCGTCCGTCATGGCGCACATCTTCTCGCCCCAGTCGAAGGGGCTGTTCCGCGCCGCCGTCATGTCGAGCGGCTGTAACTACCGCCAGGACGGGCAGCCGCTTGCCGAGGCGGAAAAGGCCGGGCTGGCCATGCAGGAACGGGTTAAAGCGGCGACGCTCGCCGACCTGCGCGATATCCCCGCCGACCGCATTCTCGCCGCGCAAAGCGAAAACCAGCTGGGCCTCAGCGTCAACGGCGTCCGCATCACCGGACCGATCATCGATGGGTTCGTCCTGCCGGTGAAGAAAAGCGAGGCATTGGCAGCGGGGGCGATCAACCGCGTGCCAATCATTGCGAGCTATAACGCAAACGACCTGGGCTTCGGGTTCGAACCTTTGATGGCGGCCAAAACCGTTGCCGAGTTCAAGGCTGCCGCCGCAAAGCTATGGGGCGACGATGCGCCCGGTTTTCTGAAGCTCTATCCGGTCACATCCGATGCCGAAGTGCCCGCTACCGCGCGCCGGGCCGCGACGGAGGCGGGGCTGGAATCGAGCGCGCGCTATTGTGCGCAGGCGCAGGCAAAGCTCGGCGTGCCCGCGTGGATCGACGAGTATACCCGCGTGCATCCTTACGTGCCGGGTGTCCGTCTCGCCGATCAGAACACTGCGACCGTCGGTGCCTATCATACCGCCGACATCCCGTACTTCCTCGGGACGCAGGACGCCTACAACATGTTCCGGCCTACCCGGAACTGGGCGCCATGGGACCGCGAGATGTCGTCAAAGATGCTGGGATCGCTGATCGCGATGGCTGGAACCGGGTCGCCTGACAGGCCGGCGATGCGCTGGCCCGCGTGGACGCCCAAGGCGGAGACGAAGATCCTGTTCGGCGACGCGATCACAACGCAAAAGCTGGATACGAAACGGTTCGACTGGTTCGCGGCGCATCCGGCGACGATGCAGGCTCCCGCGCCGCGACGGGGAAATCCGATCGATTAGGCCGGACGCGGCCGGCGTTGAACTCAGGCCGCCTCTGCCTGTCCTCGCTCCACGAACGCCTTGAAACTCGCCAGCATCCGCTGCCGGTCGGCGGTTGCGCCGGTGAAGATGTCGAAGGCTGCCGCCGCCTGGTAGACGACCATACCGCTGCCGTTGAGTGTCCGGCAGCCCCGCGCCCGCGCTTCGGCGAGCAACTGGGTCTCCAGCGGGAAATAGACGATGTCGGCCACCCACAGCGCCGGACGCAGTGCATCGACCGGCACCGGCGTGCCCGGATAGGTCGTCATCCCCATCGGTGTCGCATTGACGAGGCCATCGGCCCGCGCCAGCGATCCGGACAGATCGTTCCCCTCGACCGCGCGGCCATCGCTGAAATCGCGGTTCAACTTGGCGACCAGCGCTGCCCGCCGGACAGGATCGGTATCGAAGATGTTCAGGCTGCCCACGCCCAGATCGAGCAGCGCATGGGCCGTCGCAAAGCCGGCGCCGCCCGCGCCCATTTGAACCACGCGGGCCTTGGCGCAGCCCGGCAGGCCCGTCTCGACGCTTTCGGCAAAGCCGGTGACATCGGTGTTATGACCGATCCGTTTGCCGTCGTCCTGAAACTTGACGGTATTGACCGCGCCTACCCGTCGCGCGCCGTCCGACAGGCCGTCGAGATGGGCAACGACTGCCTGCTTGTAGGGATGAGTGATGTTGACACCCGCAACACCCGCCGCCCATGCCTCATCCAACATGCGGGGCAGGTCGGTTTCGTCGAACCCGAGCGCAGCAAAATCGTAGAGCGCATAGGTTAGGTCCATGCCTTGTGCTTCGGCCTCGCGCTCATGCAGCCACGGCGAGCGCGACCCCTGAATGTGGCGTCCGATCAGGCCGGTCTTGAATATGGGCGCGGATGACATGGGCGTGATCGGCTTAGCGTTTGGTATTGGCGGCATCGCCGATCAGCGCGTCGATGTAATCGAGCGTCAGTTGCAGCGCGTCGAGGCTGGTCTTGATTGTCACCGCCGGAGTCTTGCCGATCCAGCTGTGCTCGACATCCGGTATGGTCACGAAACGAGAACTGACGCCCTTTTCGCGCAACAGGCGGTCGAACGCCTGCGACTGGCTGATGGGAACCGTCGTATCGTTGGTGCCGTGCATCAACAGCATCGGCGGATCGCTTTCATCGACATGAGTGCTGGGCGAGGCGGTCGCCATTTTCTCCGCGGGGCACGGCGACGCGCCGCAGCCGAGGAAAGCACGCTGCACCGGGGTATCGGGCATCGTCGCGAAGTCGAACGAACCGTACCAGGCGACCCCGCCCTGCACGCAATCGGACTCGCTGTCGGCCCCGGCAACTGTGGACGGCGCGAGCTCGACCGTGCGTGCGTTCGGGACAACCCGTGCGTCCGGTTCGAGAGCAGCCACCTTACACGTCACCGCCATCAGCGCGGCCAGATGCCCGCCCGCCGACTGGCCGAACGTTACGAAGCGTCCCTTGTCGATGTTGTAGGCGGCGGCATTGGCGCGCAGCCAGCGGATCGCAGTTTTCACGTCCTTGGCGGCGGCGGGGAAGGGGGCTTCGCCCGAAAAACGGTATCCGACCGAAGCGACGACATAGCCCTGCGCCGCGATCGAGGCGAGCACCTTGGGCCAGTCCTTGTATGCGCCGCTGCGGCGCGGTCCGCCCCCGGCCCAGCCGCCGCCGTGGATATAGACGATCACGGGGCGCGGCCCCGCCTTGGCGAATTTCGCCGGTGGCGCGAACAGGTCGAGCTTCAGCGGGCGAAAGCCCGACAGCGTCGCATAGGTCTGGTCCGGATACCCCGTCACGCCGTCCGGAAACGCGACCGAATTGGTCGCGAACGAATCCGCCCCCACGGCCTGTACGCCTTCGCCGACGTTGGTCGTCGCGATGATCCTGTCGCCCAGCGACGGCGGGGCAGCAGCCGCCGGACTGGCAAAAGCCAGTCCGGTCACGAGCATCAGTGCGACCCGAACGCCCATCAGAACTTAACCTTGACGCCGACGGTGAACGCCCGGCCCACCGCGTCGTACACGGCAACATCGGTGCTTGTCTGCGAGCTGGCCACGATCGGCAACCCCTTGTCGAACAAATTGGTGACACCGGCGCGCAGTTCGAACCGCTCGTTCACCGTCACGCTGCCGAACACGTCGAACAGATTATAGGCGGATACCCCAACCGACGGATTGGCCGGCGTCGTAACGGCCGTGATGTCGCGCATCGGCCCCTGATAGCGCCAGCGCAGGCCCAACCCGAAATTGTCGGACCGGAAGCCAAAGGTCGTCAGTGCCTTCCACTTCGGCAGCGGGCGACCGATCGTGCTGGTCCCGGCGAATTCCTGGAACGCCGTCCCGGGCAATGTCTGGATTTTATAATGGTTGGTCCAGCCGACGGCGGTGTTTACATAGATTTTCCCGCTACCATTGCCGATCCCTATGTCGGACAGTCGAACGCCCCAGTTGGCCTGGATCTCGATGCCGTCGGTCTGGAGACCGCCCAGATTGAGGAAGGGCAGGCTGACGTCCTGCAACTGCCCCTGCGCATCGCGCGTAAGCAGTTGGCAGAAGCTGTTGGAGGCGGAATAGCTTGGGTTCGATCCGTCGAGGTTGTAGCATTTCGACAGAATGGTCAGGCCCGGCACCGACGAGATCACGTTCGAAATCTTGATATTGTAATAGTCGACCGACAGCGAGATGTCGCGCAGCCAGGGCGAGGACGAGCGCGGATTGAAACTGAACCCGACGTTATAAGTGTTGGCCTTTTCCGGTGTCAGCGCGAGGTTCCCTCGGATCGTGCCGCCGGTTGCCGTCGTCGGGAAGGTGTAGGTGTCGATCACCGCCGCCGGGACACCCTGCGCTAGGCATAGGGTCCGGACCGATGATCCACCCGCACCCGTCCGCGCCGTCGAGCGGACATCGCACGGGTCGCCGATCGCGCTCGGCGGCGTACCGAACGCCACCTGAGTGCCGGTGGGCGGTGAGAAGAGTTCGCCGATGTTCGGTGCCCGCACGGCGCGCTGGTATCCGCCGCGGAACAGCAATGTATCTACCGGACGCCACCGGATGTCGCCTTCGAAGCTCGTGACGGTGCCCGACGTGGTGTAGTTTGACACACGCGCCGCGCCGCCGATGGCGAGTTCCTGGAAGAATGGCTGATCCTTCAACAGCGGAATGTCGATCTGCCCGGCCAGTTCCTTGACGCCGATGGCACCCTGCGCTGCGGCTGCGCCCGTCACCGCCTCAACGTTGGTCGCCGCCAGATCGGCATCGGGCCGGAAGATGAAGGTGTTGCGGCGATAGCTGCCGAGGATGGCCACCTGCACATCGCCCGCGGGCAGGGTGAGCAGCGATCCGTTGACGACGCCCTGGACCTGAAACTGGGTCAGCCGTTCGCGACTGAACGCGGTTTTTGTGATGTAGGCACGGCACGCTGCCGAGATGTTGGTCGCATTCGTGATACCGAATGGATTGAACCCGCCCGCGCACAGTGAATTGCCGCCGTCCGCCGCACTCAGCAAATTCTGCACGCGATTCTTGAGGACCGCATTGTTCAGCTGCTGGACGTGCAGCGACTCGTCATAGGATGCATAGACATCCCATTTCCAGGTCGTGCTGATGTCGCCCTTCAGCCCCAGCCCACCTTGCGCGACATAGTAGCGCTCGTCCCAGTTCTTGGCCGGGATGCCGACATAGCGCCCGTTCCACAGGAACGCTGCCGTCGGATTGGGCCGCGATGCCAGAATGGTGCGAAGGTCGTTCGGGATGAACGGATTGGTCGTGGGGATCGTGGTTAGGGTGCCGATCTGGGTCAGGCTGCCGCCACTCGCCGTGTTGACCGTCGATTCGACGTACAGGCCTTGTCCATAGAGCTTGATGGCATCGGTCAGCGCAAAGTCGAACTTGGCGAAACCCGTCTTGCGGTTAAGCGAATTCAGCGTCTGCACCTGCGGGCCGACCGGCATACGCACATTGCCCGCAATAATTGCGTAACCCCCCGTTCTCGGCCCCTGATAATTGATCGCACCGGTCTGCTGGAACAGCGAGCCGTTGTTGTTAAAGCCCAGGTTCAGCGTGCGCGACACCGCGCCGGGTGCCACGCCATAGGTACCGAACACGCCGTCGATGGAGGCTTGCGTCGGCAAATTGGTGGCGTTCGGCACATAAGTGCCGGTGCCGATGAAGCCAGACGGTGTCACGAAATCGAAGAACGGCCGGTCTGCACCGATCAGGCCCTGCCGGTCGGTATAGCTCGCCGACAGGATCACATGGCCACGATCCTGCGCAAAGGATGCGCCATAGGCGAGTGACCCGTTGATGGTGCGTAGATCGCCTTTGAACGAGTTACCGATCTGTGCGTCGGCGCGCAGGCCTGTGAACCATGGCACCGTTTTGAAATTGACGACGCCAGACATGGCGTCCGACCCATAGATCGCCGACGCGCCGCCGGTGATGACGTCGAGGCTGCCAATGATCGATTCAGGCAGGATGTTGATGTCCACGTTGCCGTTGATGTCGGAGAGTGGCAGCCGCTTTCCGTCGAGCAGCACGAGATTGCGGTTCGAGCCCAACCCGCGCAGATTGACCGTCGCGCGTCCGCCGCCGCCCTGACCGCCTGTCCCGGCAGTGCCAGCGGGCGTAAATGCTGGATACTGGTTGAGTGCCGCTTCCAGCGTAACATTGCCACCCTGTTTGATTGCTTCGTTGCTGACTGTGACGATCGGGCTGACCGAGACGTTGTTGGGGCGTTGCAACAGCGAGCCGGTGACGACGATGTCGGCATTAGCCGGGGTCGCCTCTTCAGCCGGTGCGGGCGTGGGCGCCGTCTGCGCAAGCGCGGCGCTCGACATCGCGAGCATAACGAAAGGCAAAGTGGATGTGGTCAAGCCAAGGCGGCGTGCGCTGTTCATAACATTCTCCCCATTTATTTTTTACTATCTGTTTCGTACACTAAGTAACCAAATGGTACACGTCAAGGGGTTTTTGCTGCGGTTATGCTGCGGTGGGACGGGGTAAAGCGACGCGCGACTTTACGGCGCAGACCAAGACACTTCACCCCGCTCAGCGTAGCTTCTAAGGTCTGACGGACTCGACAGGAGAAATCATGAAGCGCCTTCTCAACATCAGCGTCGCGGCCAACATGGCCGGACTCCTCCTGCCCGCCACCACGGTCTGGGCAAAGACCCCCACTGTAGCCGCCGCGACAGCCAGCGCGGATGCCCGTCTGACCGCATTCCTCGACGCCGAGTTTGCCGAATACGTCAAGCAACAGCCACAGCTGGCCACCCGGCTCGGGATCAAGGAGGGTGGCGACCGCTGGAACGACATCGGCGACAAGGCCGCGGATGATCAGGTAAAGTGGCGCCAGGCGAGCGTTGCGCGCATGAAGGCGCAGTTCGACCGGGCCGCGCTGTCTCCCGAGGCACAGGTGAACTACGACATCTGGGCGCTCGAGGCCGACCGCGCTGCGCTGTCTCAGGCCAATCGCATCTATCGTCCGCCGTTTTATTCGCGCCTGTATTCGGTGCACAGCCAGTTGGCCGACTTCCTGGTCAATACCCATGGCATTGCCGATGTAACCGATCTGAAAAACTATATCGCCCGGCTGCGCGGCATACCCGTTGTGCTCGATGTCGCTATCGAACGCAGCAAGGCCAGCGATCGCGCGGGCATCCACGCACCGAAATTCCAGATCGAAACGGTGATCGAGGGCAGCCAGAAGCTGACAAGCGGCGCGCCGTTCGACACCGGCCCAGATGCAGCGCTGTGGGCCGACGTGAAGGCAAAGACTGAAGCTCTCGTTACCGCCGGCAAGTTGCCACGCCCGGATGCCGATGCTTTGCTCGCTGAGGCGCGGACCGCCATTATCGCGCTGAAACCCGCCTATGGGCGCGTGATCTCCTGGGCAAAGGGCGATCTAGCAGCGGCACCCAGCGGTCGCGTCGGGGCCATCTCGCTTCCTGATGGGGCCGCCTACTACGCCAACGAACTGAAGCTCAACACCACGACCGATTACACTGCCGATCAGATCCACGCGATCGGGTTGAAGGAAGTGGCGCGGATCGAAGCCGAGCAGGACGCCTTGGCTGTCAAGGCCGGGTTTAAGGACCGCAGCGCCTACTATGCGGACCGGGCCCGGCTCTTCCCGCCCAAGCCCTATGACGATGCCGCGCGGGCCGAATATCTCGCCACCGCCAACGCCTTTGTCGCCAAGACTCGAACCTTGCTGCCGAATTATTTCGGCATGCTCCCGGAGTACCGTATCGAGGTGGTACGCGAACCGGCTTTCAGCGAAGTCGCCGGGGGTGCTGCGCACGCATCGCCGCCGAGCCCCGACGGCGCCCGACCGGCGCGCACCTATGTCCACCTCGTAGGCAACACCAACGATCCAGCAGCGCTCTACACGCTGATGTGCCACGAATCCGTTCCCGGCCATAACACCCAGGGTGACATTCAGGTGCGGCAGAAGGGAGGACCGAAGTTCCGATCGGTCACCGGCTATGTTGCCTTTGGTGAAGGGTGGGGACTTTACGCAGAGGCCCTGTGCAAGGAAATGAATGCCTTTCCTGACATTGCAGCCGATTTCATGCGGCTGGACGCCGAACTGTTCCGCGCCGCACGCTTGGTGACAGATACGGGCATCCATGCGCTCGGTTGGACCGAGGACGAAGCCGTTGCCTATCTCAGCACGACGGGCCGCCAGCCGCCAGAACGGTCGCGGTCGGAAGTCCGCCGCTACATCACGCTGCCGGGCCAAGCCACCGGTTACAAGATCGGGATGTTGAAGATCATGGAAGTCCGCCGGAAAGCCGAGGCGGCGCTCGGTCCCAAGTTCGACGTCAAGGGGTTCCACGATTTGCTGATCGCCTCGGGTTCGCAACCGCTGTCGATCCTCGAACGCCGCGTCGATGACTGGATCGCGGCGAAGGCGCGTTGATCGACCCTAATCGATCTCCACGCGCTCGACTGGTCCGACAATGAATACATAGGCCGCAACGCCGACCAGCCCGAGTGCGCCGACATAGGCCAGCGCGCCGTAGAAGCTGCCGGTGGTCTGCACGACGATTCCTATTACGATAGGTGTCACGATTCCGGCGAGGTTGGCGCACAGGTTGAACACGCCGCCGGTGAGGCCTACCATCGATTTGGGCGCGACGTCGGAAATCAGCGTCCAGCCGAGGTTGCACATTCCCTGTCCGAAGAACGCGACCGACATGATCGCGATGACCAGCGTGTTGCTCTCGACATAGTTCGCCGCGATCATCGTGGACGTCATTAGCAGGCCGACGATGATCGGTAGCTTGCGGCCCAGCGTTGCATTGCCGGTAGCGCGGATGATGCGGTCCGAAACGAACCCGCCGAGCAACACGCCGACCGATGCGGCGATATAGGGCAGGGAAGCTGCGAACCCCGATTTGATGAAGGTCATGCCGCGTTCCTCGGCCAGATAGCTGGGGAACCAGGTCAGGAAGAACACCAGCGTGGAGTTGCTGCAGAACTGGCCGATCGACGCGCCCGCGATCTGCCGCTTCGAGAGCAGCCTTCCGATATTGGCAAATGTGAACGGGACGGGGGGCAGCTTGGCCGTCGAGCCGCCGCCCGCCGCAATCAGGTCGAGTTCGCCTTGCCCGACGCCCGCATGTTCATGCGGGTCGCGGTAGAACGACCAGAAGACGATACCATAGACAACGCCAATGCCGCCGACGATGTAGAATAGCTCGCGCCAACCCCAGTTTGCAACAATCCAGGCGAGCAACGGGAGCATAAAGCCGAGCCCGACATATTGCCCGACCGAATAGACGCCGGTGGCGCGGGCGCGTTCGTCTTGCGGGAACCAGCTGTTGAGGATGCGGCTGTTTGAAGGGTAGCAGGGTGCCTCTGCGAGCCCCAAGGCAAAGCGTGCGCCCAGCAGGCCGCCGACATTGGTCATCAAGCCGTGCGCGAGCGTCGCGACCGACCACAGGATCAGCGACCCAGCATAGGTCAGCCGCACACCCAGACGATCTAGGACGGCGCCGCCGGGGATTTGCGCGAGGGCGTAAGTCCATGAAAAAGAAGAGAAAACAAACCCCATTGTCACTGCATCGATGTGCAGTTCCGCGGTCAGTGCCGGCTTGGCCACGCCCACGACGCTGCGGTCGAGATAGTTGAGCATCGTCGCCAGCGTGATGAGGACGAGAATGCCCAGGCGGACGCGCGTGTTTTTCATGAGCCTCTCCCCTCTTTTGCTGGCGCAATAGCGGAGGGGCCGGGCGAAGCCAAGTTAAATGTACGAACTAGTTCATATCACTTCCGCACACCGGCCAGCACCATGTCGATGATCTGTTGGCGCCGCACCGCCTTGGCCGCACGCTTGCTCAGATCCATCCCGAAGTTGGCCGCCAGCGTATAGCGGTTGGACACGCAATAGAACGACATCGCGCTCATCGACATGTGCAGCGCCATCGGGTCGATGTCGTCGCGGAACACGCCTTCGGCGACGCCGCGGTCGAGGATCGTCTTGATGGTGACAAGGACGCGACGGCTGCGTTCCTTCAGGCCGGGGACTTCGGAGACATGCGCGCCATGCAGGATGTTCTCGTTCATCACGAGCCGGACGAACTCGGGATGCTGATCGTGATAGTCGAAGGTCAGCCGCGTCAGTGTCCGCAGCGCTTCGACCGCGTCCATCGCATCGAAGTTATGCTCGGCCTCGCGGTCTCGGATGCCGACGTAGGCGCGTTCGAGGACGGCGCGGTACAGCCCGTCTTTCCCGCCGAAATAATAATAGATCATACGCTTTGACGAATCGGTCTTTTCGGCGATTTCGTCGATGCGCGCGCCGGCCAGTCCCTTGTCAGCAAATTCCTGGGTCGCGACCTCGAGGATGTTGAGTCGCGTCGTTTCGGCCAGATCGTTGCGAAGCTGCGCCTTGGTCTTCCTGATCGTCAAATGCTGTCCCCGTTACGCCGCCATGTCGCTCTTGAATCGCGATTGGGCAGCCAGTCTGATACCTGCATTGGCCGCGCCATAGCCTGAATAGTCGCGGCGCTCGACGATTTCAAAGAATACGCGCTTGGCAAAGGCACGACTGTAGAACTGGAAATACTCAGCCTCTCCATCGCGGTCGTACAGGATGCCCAGCGCCGCCATCCGGTCGACGAGCGCGTCGTCGAGGCCATAGCGTGCCTGCAGGTCGTCATAATAGTTCCGTGGGATGTCTAGCATCGACAGGCCTTGCGCGCGCGCGGCCTCGGCAGCGGCAAAGGCGTCGGGGCAGGCAAAGGCGATATGCTGGACGCCAGCGCCCATATATCCGGCGATAAACCGGTTCGACAGCGTCTGCTGCGCCATCGACCCGTTGAGCGTGATCCGCAGCGCCTTGTTCCGCGATTCGACCGCCTGGCTCTGCACCAGCCCCAATGGATCCGCGATCTCGATCTGCGGCGTCTTGGTCACGTCGAACAGCGCGACATAGTAGAGCAGCGCCCCCAGAAACTCCTCGTACATCATTGTCTGGGCGATATGGTCGATGGCAGTCAGGCCGATGCCGCCCCGCGCATGATTCAGTGTTTCGAACTCGCGCGCCCACACCTCGTTCTCGCCGCCCGCCTCGATAAAATAGATCAGGCTGCCACCGATCCCGCGCACCGAGGGGATCTGCATTTCGTCGGGTCCGACGGGCTGCGCAAAGGCGGGGATCATCAGTGCCTCTGACCGTGCCATCGCGGCGGCGACATCGGGGACGACCAGCCCCATGGCACAGACCGAGGCACCGTGAACGACATCGTGGCTGTGCGCAAAGCCTTCGCGCTCGGTGTTCAGGACGATGTTGATCGCGCCTTGCTGCCAGCGAACCACCGACTTGCGGCGGTGCTTGCCGACCGCGGCAAAGCCCAGCGCCTCAAGCATCGTGCCCAGCGCCTGCCCCTCGGCTTCATCGGCCGCAAACTCGATGAAGCTGACGCGGGAAACATCGACAGGGGCGGGCATTTTCGGCGCGACAGGCGCACGCGGCAGGCGTGCGGCGGCGTCCTGCATGACTTGCAGCGACCGGTAGCCGTCGGTAGCGACGCCGCCGGCAAAGCCCGCGCGAAACCGGTCGTTGAAAATCTCGAGCGACCAGTAACCGGCATAGCCGATCCGCACGATTTCGGCGGCGTATTCGGCGACCGGGAATTCACCTTGCCCTGGAAAGTTTCGGAAATGGCGCGCCCACGACAAGTGATCGAGCTTCATGAGCGGCGCGTCGGCGATCTGAACAAGGAAAAGCTTGTCGCGGTCGATGTCGCCGATGCTGGACGACGGGATTTCGCGGGCGAGCGAATGAAAGCTGTCGAGGATGAGCCCGATGTTGGGATGTGCGACGTCGCGGACGATGCTCCAGGCATCGCGGTGGTCATTGACATGCCGCCCCCAGGCCAACGCTTCATAACCGACCCGCAAGCTCCGTTTCGCCAGTCGTTCGCCCAGTTCGCTGAAATCATCGACGATGCGATTGCGGTCGCCCAGCGACTGCGGCGCGCAATTCGAGCAGACGAGCATCAGGTCGGTCCCGAGAGCCGTCATCACGTCGAACTTGCGTTCCGCGCGGTCGAACGTGCGGGCGCGCATCTCGTCCGGCATCCCTTCGAAGTCGCGGAACGGCTGGAATACGGTACACACCAGGCCGAGATCGCGCATCATCGCGCCGACCTCTGCGGGCGACATCGGACACGACAGCAGGTCGTTCTCGAAAATTTCGACGCCGTCGAACCCGGCGGCGGCAATGGCGCGCAATTTGGTGTCGAGGGTTCCACTGATGGAAACCGTGGCGATCGACGTGCGCAACACACCCTCCAGTTCGTGTACGAACTGGTTACATATCAAGCCGTCCGATGGCTGTCATCCGAATTGCGCATTGGCTCGCGCCGACCGTCATCAATAATATGATCTGCCTGATTTGATGCGCCTTTTAGGCATCGAGAAGACGGCACCGGCTGCGGCGCGGCTGCTGCGCACGACCAGGACGACATTGTCCCCCGTGCCGATCTTAAAGTCTTCGCCCGGGTGCGGGATGCTTTGGCCGCCCGCCGTGTCGATTTGCACGATGAAGAAGGCGCCCTGTCCGCGCAGTTCGGCGTCCTTCACTGTCTCGCCCACCACCGCGCTGTTTGCCGCAATCGTCACCATTTCGAGCTCCAGACCGAATTCGTGCAGGCCGCGTTTCATGTCGCGCATGTTTTCCGAAGCGGCAACGAAGGTGTCGGTCGAGGGATAAAGGATCATTTCGGCTATTCGTTCCGCGCCGATATGGGTCGGAAGAACGACCTTCGTCGCCCCGGCATGAAAGAGTTTGTTCTCCGTGGTCGGCGCCTCTCCGCGCGCGATGATTTCGACCGTGTCGTTCAGGCTGCGCGCGCTCAGTGTTATGAAGACGTTCGTTGCATCATCGGGAAGGACCGTCGCCAGAACGCGCGCCCGGTCGATCCCGGCCTGCCGGAGCGCATTTTCGTCCACCGCGTCGGCGGCAAGGCAGAAATAGCCCAGCGCCTGAGCTTCCGTCACCTTTCGCGCATCGCGTTCCACGATGACAAACTCCTTGCGCGCCGCATGGAGTTCCTTGGCAAGTTGAACGCCGATCCTTCCGAAGCCGCAGATGATGACGTGATTGGCGAAGCGGTCGATTTGAGTCTGCATACGGTCGAACCCCAGCATCGACCGGAATTGAAACAAGGTGAAAATCTGGACCAGCGCGCCGGTGAGGACGATCATGCCGGTACACCCCAACACCATGGTCGCGGTCGTCAGTGCACGCAAATAGACGGTGTCGATCGGCCGCACCTCGCCATAGCCGAACGAAAAAATGGTGAGCGTGACCATGTAGGTGGCGTCGCTCAGGCTCCATCCCGCAGTCAGATAGCCGATCGTCGCGGCAACAAAGACGCTTGCCACGAACAGCAATGTACCGCCGAGCAATCGCGCAGGCGAGCCTAGCACGTCGTTTGCGGTCGAGGTGATCGTGCCTGTCTTTGCCATCCTGTCGCGTTTGCCCCCTGGCGACCTAGCGGATCAGACGAACAAGGCCACACTCTGCGTCGCAGTGGCGACCGCATCGCCGTCGCGGTTCCAGATCGTCATGTTCTGGCTCGACGATCCGTGTCCGGCGTGGAGCGTGTCGTCACTCAGCAACCACCAACCGTCGCGTGTCCTCGGGGTGTCGGTGACGAGATTGATCTGCCAGGTCGTGGTCGAGATCGGCCCCCATTCCTTCGCAAGCGCCATCGCGGCGGGCGGCAGGCCGTCGGCGATGGCGAGCAGTTCGACTTCGGGATCGACGCCGGCCGGCTCGCGCAGACGCGCCCAGCGCAGAAATCCGGCTTCGCGCTTGGCACCACCGGCAAGGTCGAAATTCCGTAAAAACCCTTGGGGTAACCTTGCTGGATCGACCGGGTTGGTTTCGGGCGGGTCATGGTCGGGTACCGCGAGATCGGCATAGGAAATCGCCGACTCGCGCGACGCCATGAACAGGAACAGCGCGCGTAGGCCGACGCCGTCGCTGCCCGTGATGTCGCACCCGACGAACGCGCTGTTCTTTCCCCTTCGCAGCAGGGCGGGCGTCATGCGCACCTCGCCCGACAGCGGCCCGACAAAAGCTATCTGGACCGAGCGGAGCGGCGGCAGATCGGGGATGGTGGCTTTTGTTGCCGCCAGCGCGAGCGCCGCCGAGGCCCCACCATAAGCGGTGCGGCCCTGCAGCCATTCCTGCCCGATGGTAGCGGTAAAACCATCGCCGTCCTGTTGTAGCGCCGGCAGCGTCATTCCTGGCGCCCGGCGATCAGGTGATCGACGACCGAGGGATCGGCAAGGGTGGATGTATCGCCCAGTGACGACACATCGCCCTCGGCAATCTTGCGCAAGATGCGCCGCATGATCTTGCCGCTGCGCGTTTTGGGGAGTGCGGGCGCGAACTGGATCGCGTCGGGTGTCGCGATGGGGCCGATCTCGGTCCGGACCCATTTCACCAGCTCGGCATGGAGACTGTCGCCGGGCGTGACATCGGCGTTGACGGTGACAAAGGCGTAGATACCCTGACCCTTGATGTCGTGTGGCATCCCGACGACGGCGGCCTCCGCCACGGCGGCGTGCGCGACGAGTGCGGATTCGACTTCGGCGGTGCCCATCCGATGCCCGGACACGTTGATCACATCATCGACGCGCCCGGTGATCCAGTAATAGCCGTCGGCATCGCGCCGTGTGCCGTCTCCGGTGAAGTATTTGCCGGGATAGGTGGTGAAATAGGTGGTGAAAAAGCGGTCGGGATCGCCCCACACGCCGCGCATCTGCCCCGGCCAGCTGGTTGTCAGCACCAGATTGCCTTCGGCAGCACCTTCCAGCACCATTCCTTCGGCATCGACAATCTGCGGTACGATGCCGGGGAGGGGTTTGCTGGCCGAACCGGGCTTCAGGGCGGTTGCCCCGGGGAGCGGCGAGATCAGCGCACCGCCGGTCTCGGTCTGCCACCAGGTATCGACGATCGGGCAGCGCCGCTCGCCGACGACGCGGTGATACCAGTCCCACGCCTCGGGGTTGATCGGCTCGCCGACACTGCCCAGCAGTTTGAGCGAACTGCGTGAGGTGCGGGTGACGTAATCGTCCCCTTCGCGCATCAGCGAGCGCAAAGCCGTGGGCGCGGCGTAGAAGATTTCGACCTGATGCTTGTCGACGATCTGCCAGAACCGGCTGTGGTCGGGCCAGTTGGGCACGCCTTCGAACATCACCGTGGTCGCGCCGTTGATCAGCGGGCCATAGACGACATAGCTGTGCCCCGTGACCCAGCCGATGTCGGCGGCACACCAATAAATCTGTCCCGGGCGGTAATCGAACACGTTGCGGTGGGTCCATGCTGCCCACACCGCATAGCCGCCGGTCGTGTGCATCACGCCTTTGGGCTTTCCCGTCGATCCGCTGGTGTAGAGGATGAACAGCGGGTCCTCGGCATCGATCGTTTCGGGCGGGCAGTCGGCGGAGACGGCGTTGCGCGCCTCATCGTACCAGAGGTCGCGACCCGCCTGTATCGTCACGGTGCCGCCGGTGTGGCGGACGACGATCACGCGCTCAACACCGGGGGCGTGGGAAAGGGCGGCGTCGACGTTGGCCTTCAGCGGCACAGTCTTGCCGCCGCGCCGCCCCTCATCAGCGGTGACGACGATGCGCGAATCGCAGTCGGTGATGCGTCCTGCCAGCGCCTCGGGCGAGAACCCGCCGAACACGATCGAATGAACGGCCCCGATCCGCGCGCAGGCGAGCATCGCGACGGCGGCTTCGGGGATCATCGGCATGTAGAGGGTGACGCGGTCGCCCTTCACCACGCCTTGCGCTTTCAGGACGTTGGCAAACCGGCAGGTTTCGGCATGGAGTTCGGCGTACGTCAGCGTGCGGCTTTCGGCGGGGTCGTCACCCTCCCAGATGATCGCCGCCGCGTCGCCGCGCTCGGCCAGGTGTCGGTCGAGGCAGTTGGCCGACAGGTTGAGCTGTCCGCCTTCGAACCAGCGGATGTGGAAATCGTCCTTGGCAAACGACCAATCTGCGGCGCGGTCGAACGGGCGGATCCAGTCGATGATTCCGGCCTCGCGGTGCCAATACCCTTCCGGATCGGATTGCGCCTCGGCATAGAGCCGGTCGTAAGCTGCGGCGTCGATATGGGCGTTGGCGGCCCAATCGTCGGGCACGGGGAACACGGCGTCGGTCATCGGATCATCCTGCGCATTTGTCTTTTATTGCCCATATACGGGTCTGGAACCGGGGCAATGCGCCATAGGGCAAATCGACTCGCGCAGCATGATCGTCGCGGGGACGCAGAACAGATGCGATCCGACCCGAGGTTACCCCCGAAAACCGCTGTTTTGCAGGCGTTACATCTCGTCAGCGCGTATCTATGGTTTGCCTATGGACAAAGAAGCGGCCGCCGACGAAATCCGTTCACCGGCGGAACTTGGCCGCCGATCGTCGCCCGGTTTCCCCTGGCTGGCAGAACAATAGAAATGGGCTGATCATGGCTAGGTGGATCTGGGTAATCATTGTCGCGCTGGTGGCACCATGTGCCGCTGCAGCGCCCTCAAATCTACCGAGCTTGCCCGGCATCGACGCCCCGGAATTAGCAAGAGCGGGCACAGCCGGCGTCGGCTTTCGCACCGTAACGCTGATCAACCCCGACCAGCCCGATCTGGCACGGGCAGATCCGAAAACGGGCAAGGTCGTCCTGCGCGACCGGGCCCTCGTCGTCGACATCTGGTATCCGGCGACGTTCGACAAGCGCGCCCAACGTGTGACCTACCGGGGTACCCTGTGGGGCGAGCCCCCGCGGGCGCCGGTCGCCTTCACCCAAGCAGGCATGGCGGTCGCCGGCGCGGCACCCAGTGGCAGGGCCCATCCGCTCGTCGTCGTGTCGCATGGCTATAGCAATCTTCCCGCCGTGATGACGTGGCTGACCGAAAATCTCGCGTCAAAGGGGTATGTGGTCGCCGCGATCCATCACCGCGATCCCAACCCTTATGTGGTTTCCGCCGCAGCGCGCGCCGCGCCGAACTACGACCGCCCACACGATATTGCGTTCGTCACGGCGCGGCTGCGGGCGACCCTGGGCAGCCAGATAGATCCGGCGCGCGTCGCCCTCATCGGCTATTCGCAAGGCGGCTATGGCGTGCTGACGGCGGGCGGTGCCCGCCTCGATCCTGACCATCCCAACATGACGCTCGTCGCGGGCGGATGGCTCAGAAAGATCGCGAGAGATGCGCCCGGTGCAGATGATATCGTCGTACCCGGCGTCAAGGCGATCGTTGCGCTTGCCCCGGGTGGCGGCGGTAAACACAGCACCTGGGGGGCGGCGGGCCTCGCCGGGATCAGGGCACCGCTGCTGCTGGTCGCCGGCGATGCCGACCCGGTCGTGGGCTATGCTCTGGGCGCAAAATCGTTTTTCGAACAGGCGATCAACAGCGACCGTTACCTGCTGACATACAAAGCAGCGGGCCACTCCATCGGGCTCAACCCCGCACCCCCGGCGATGCGCGGGTCGGTGTGGGACATCTACTGGTTCGAAGACCCCATCTGGCGAACGGATCGCATCAACGCCATCAACCTGCACTTCATCACCGCATTTCTGGGCCTGACCTTGCAAGACAAGGCAGCCATGCGTTCCTACCTCGACGTTCCGGTCGAAAGTTCGGATGACGGCGAATGGAAGGCTCCCGACCGCGCGCCCTGGGGCGCGGTCAGCCCGGGCGGCCCCGGCATCAGCTTATGGAAGGGCTTTCAACGCCGCCACGCCCGAGGACTCCAGCTCGATCATCTGCGCGCAGGTGCCGGGAGGGAAAACTAACTGCCGGGGTTAGCAGCTTGGCATTTCGCCGGGGATGCCAATGAGATAGTGAAGCTGCCAACGACCGATGTCCATATTAGATGGGGATTTCAGGATCTCCGAAATTGTGATGGCAGCAAGATGATCTGTGCTTTCCCAGTGGGGCATACATCGGGACAACGCGTTAGGCATCGCGGATGCGCCGGAGCTTGCGGGATCGCACCTCGCCGCTGGTCATGAAAGCGGACGGTCGGCTACCGCCCCAATTGTCGCCATTGCGGCACTCCAGCAGCGCTCCTGAAAGCCGACTGGCTGCTTTTCCAGTCTGAGCGCATCGCGCCCTGGCTCGGTGGGAAGGGGACGTGGCGCTTTACCCTGAGAACGGCTTCATCTTCCTCGCATTGCGTCCCAGCAGCCTCGTACAAACGCAGTCACGGCAAGCTGGCTTAGATCTTGTCGTGGAAACCAGTTAGGGTCAGGCCCAACCGCTCCAACACGATAATTCCAAGGCACTCATGGGCATTGCCGTCTTTAACGACGATTGATCGCCAGAGTGAAGGGTCTGCAAACAAAGGCTGTCCGTTGAAAAGGACGTGCGCCGGAGGTGTCATAGCTATCTTAACGACCCGAACCTCGCGCCTCACCACGTGCGCATTGGCGTCTTTAAACCATAAAGCCTCTTCAACGGCTATCCGTTGGCACGAAACACCGCCTTTGCCTACCCAATGCAGTGAGATGTGCTAGTTGCCTGGCGGCGGACCACAGAATTCTTCCCTACACGGCACCAAAAAGGCGAGCTAACCTATGTTTGATGAATTCGGTGTTCCCGGCGATCCGGACTTTGAATACTTCGAGACGCTACTCGAAACGTTCGTTTACTGCAGCCGCGCGGCAAAGGACGTGGACGAAGCTGAGGTTGGGCGCATCATTGAGTGGGCGCAGCGCCATAATGCGGACCACGGCATAACTGGTGTGCTCACTTTCGGCAGCGGCGTTTTCTTCCAGTGGATCGAGGGACCACCCGCCGAAGTACAAAGCCTGATCGCGAGCCTCTACGGCGATCAGCGCCACTACGATATCGTCCCGTTGGACCGGAGCGTTGAACGGCGCGATCGTCTGTATGAAGGTTGGGAGATGGAACGGGTTGCCGCAGACGACATTCGCACCGTGCTGCTCGAAGCACTCGAGAGCACTCAAGACGAAAAATATGTAGCGGCTTTGCAGCGTATTCTCGAGCATTTGGAGTCAGGCACACTCGCATCACTCGGGCGAGCCTAACCGGCTCTGCCACTGGCAGTTTTGCATCCGTCGGGTCGCCGAAGGCACTGAAATCTAACGTTTTCGGCTCCTTGCCCTCGGCGGGGAGCCGATAGTCAACGCGAAAGTCGAACAACCGGTCGCAGGGTGAAAAGCAGCCGGGCGGATATCGCCCCAAATGTCGCCGTTCCCAAGGCCCAGCGATACTCCCGGAAGCGGACGGTCAGCTCACCGGGTTGAGGGCATCGCGCCGGAAACGTCGCATGTCTCAGCTTGGGTTATTAGTTGCCGCTAATTCAGTGCTGTGATCGATTTATTCGTTGGCTCGCGATGTGCGTACGCAATCGCAATCTGAGCGGCCATCAACCACCCACGCGGGATGTCACGCAGCCTCAATTTCCCGGATCGCATCCAATGTGCCAGCACCTCTTTTGCAGCTGGATGGCCTTCTTTGGCTGCATGCTCGAGCAATGGTCGGACTTCTTCCCTGACTGCACGGGTGCCGAGCCGCTTATGGCGAAACCAAGCCAACCAATAATATGATGGCACGAACCCACAGCTTATCCCGTCTTTGAGAACGCGCTCGCAGTCGTCGTATTGGCCGACTTCATGCAGAGCCCGCGCATAGCGTAACGTAGCAATCCACGACCCCCCGCAAATAGCCGAGTGGTAATATTTCAGAGCCAGATTTTGGTCGGTGGCGACCCCAATCCCTGTCCAGTAATGCCATCCAACCATCTGTTGACACCAGACCGATCCTGCTTTTACCCCTTCCAAAAGAAGGTCAAACGCAGCAGATTCGCCGTATTCCATCTGAGCTGCACGTTGTATCAGCTCCAAGTTTTCGTCGCTTTCCTTTGACCAGAGCTCGTCTTCGTTGGCAGCAGCACTCTCCCAGGCATCTGTCTCGGCCCAAAAATCCTGATAGATTTGGTCGCGAAATTCGGGGAGCCACGACCTGTTCGCCAATCCGTAAATCACGCGAAAGATCGCATTTTCCGTCGATGGGGATCAGTCAGCTGGTCTCCACTCATGTCATGAGCATCGCGCGTTGCCTGAATGTCTGCAAGTGGCCTCAGGCTGCCCGTCGGCTGTCGCCCCATGTGCGGACGTTCCGCTTCAGGCTCGGCAGGTGCCAAAGCCGTCATTCAGGAGTGTGCAACAGCGCGATGCCGAGGTGTGCGTCGTATTCGACCGTTGCTGTCGAGCACTCGAATGCGCTTGAGAGGCACGCCTGCATACTCCGTTACGGAAGACCGCCCGGCTTGATCCGCAACATAGAGACTGGCTCGCCGGTTCAACGCATTTCCATCAAACGTCACACTCAGTGCCTGAAAGTCTGAGGTAACGGCTCCGTTCTCGCTACAGAATGTTGGGAGTGCCTCAGCAAAGCGTAGCGCGGCCAAACGGAGGTTATCTGAAGCGTCACCACGCAAAACCTCGCCGTGTAGAAAGTCGATCTCAATCAGGCCATCATGGCTGCATGCTGCCTCAGCGAATACGTCGACCGGATGGTAGCCGATCACGAGCGCTAAACCGCTCGCCAACGAGTCCGCGACGTTGTGACCTATGGCGCATAGGTGGTCGTGCTTCATGAGCCGATGCTGCCACGGCAAGGGTCTGCTTTCCACCCCCTTGCATTGCAAAGCTGCCAGTCTCCTTCCCACCCAATTGTGGCCGTTCAAACCGAAGGAGCGAACCTATCGCGTCAACGCCGCCACACCCGGCAACTCCCGCCCTTCCATCCATTCGAGGAACGCGCCGCCTGCGGTCGAGACGAAGGTGAAATCGTCGGCCACGCCCGCCTGGTTGAGCGCGGCGACTGTGTCGCCGCCGCCGGCGACAGAGACGAGGCTGCCGTCCTTTGTCAGCGCCGCTGCGGTGCGGGCCAGCGCGACCGTGGCGGTATCGAACGGCGGTGTTTCGAATGCGCCGAGAGGGCCGTTCCAAACCAGCGTCCGGCAGTTTTTGAGGACGTCGGCCAGCGCTTCGACGGCCGCAGGGCCGATGTCGAGGATCATTTCGTCGACAGCGACTTCATGGACGTTAACGGTGCGCGTGGGCGGGTTGGCGCGGAATTCCTTGGCGACGACAACGTCATAGGGCAGGTGGATGGTGCATCCGGCCTTGTCCGCCGCGTCGAAGATGGCGTTGACCGTGTCGACCAGATCATGCTCGCACAGCGACTTGCCGACATCGACGCCGCGTGCCGCGAGGAAAGTGTTGGCCATGCCGCCGCCGATGATCAGGTGATCGACCTGCGCGACGAGGTGTTCGAGGACCGCGAGCTTGGTCGAGACCTTGGCGCCGCCGACCACCGCGGCAACGGGGTGCTCTGGCTTGCCCAGCGCCTTGTCGAGCGCGGTCAGTTCGGCCTCCATCGCGCGACCGGCGAAAGCGGGCAGGGCGTGGGCCAGCCCCTCGGTCGAGGCATGTGCGCGGTGCGCAGCCGAGAAAGCGTCGTTGACGTAGAGATCGCCGAGCGCCGCAAAGCGCGCGACCGTGGCGGGATCGTTCTTTTCCTCGCCGCCGAAGAAGCGCGTGTTTTCGAGGACGGCAATATCGCCAGGTTGGAGCTTGGCGATAGCAGCGGCATCGCCCTCCCAATCGACATAGTGCACCGGGCGGCCCAGCACCGCCGAATAGGCCGGGACGATCTGCGCCAGGGAAAATTCAGCGCTGGGGACCTTGGGGCGGCCGAAATGCGCGAGGATCAGAACGATGGCACCGCGATCCGCCAATTCGGTGACCGTCGCGAGCGTCGCGCGGAACCGCGTGTCGTCAGTCACGACGCCATCGGCCATCGGGACGTTCAGGTCCTCGCGCACGAGGACGCGCTTGCCGTGGACGTCGCCGATATCGTCGAGTGTCTTGAAGGCCGTCATTCCGAATCCTCTATCGTCACGGTGTCGCCGATGGCGATGATGCCGCCGCTTAGCACGAACGTGCAGGCGCCGCCCCGCCAATCGGAGGTAAGCGCCGCGCGCAGCCCGGGGGCGAGCGCTTCCATGCGCTCGCATGGGTCCGTTTCGCGCGTGACCTGCAGCACCACATCGGCCCCGATGCGCAGCCGGACTCCCGCGACCTGCGGGAGGTCGATCCCCTCGACCAGCAGGTTGGACCGGCGTTCTTGCCAAGGCAGGGAGCGGCCGACTTCGGCCATGGCCGCGTCCCAGTCCTCACGCTCGATCAGCGTCACCTGCCGCTTGTGCGGCCCGCGCCGCATCGCGCCGCGATAATCGCCCACGATGCCCGTCTCCAGCGTCACGACGACCTGCTGCACCGTTTCCATCGGCGCCTTCGGCCGCGCGTGACGCGCTATCCCGGCGAGAACGCCCGTCACGCCGTTCAGATCAGCTTGCCGATCGCCCCAGCGGTATCGACCATGCGGTTGGAAAAGCCCCATTCGTTGTCATACCAGCTGACTACCCGGACCAGCAGGCCGTCGAGCACCGTCGTCTCGAGGCTGTCGACGGTCGACGATGCCGGATTGTGGTTATAGTCGTGGCTGACCAGCGGCTCGTCCGAATAATCGAGAACCTTTGCCATCGTCCCTGTTTGCGACGCGGCCTTCAGCGCGCCGTTGATTTCCTCGATGGTTGTCGCACGCGAGGGGGTGAAGGTGAAATCGACCAGACTGACGTTGGGCGTCGGGACGCGCACGGAAATGCCGTCGAGCTTGCCCTTCAGCTCGGGGATGACTTCGCCAACAGTCTTGGCGGCGCCGGTCGAGGTCGGGATCATCGAAACGGCAGCGGCACGGGCGCGGCGCGGATCCTTGTGATAGACGTCGAGCAGCGACTGGTCGTTGGTGTAGCTGTGGATCGTCATCATCAGGCCGCGTTCGATACCGACAGCATCATGGAGCACGCGGACGAGCGGCGCGAGGCAGTTGGTGGTGCAGCTGGCGTTCGACACGATGGTGTGTTCCGCCTTGATCAGGCCATCGTTGACGCCGAACACGACGGTCAGATCGACATCCTTGCCCGGGGCGGAAATCAGCACGCGCTTTGCGCCCGCGTCGAGGTGCTTTTGAGCAGCCGCACGGTCGGTAAACAGGCCCGTGCATTCCAGGGCAATGTCGACGCCATTCGCGGCATGCGGAAGATTGGCGGGGTCGCGCTCGGCGGTGACCACGACGCGCTTGCCATCGATGATCAGATCCTTGCCGTCGACCGCGACGGTCCCCGCATAGGGGCCGTGGCAGCTGTCGCGCTTGAACAGCATGGCGTTTGACTTCGCATCCGCCAGGTCGTTGATCGCGACGAGTTCCAGGCCGCAATCGGGCCGTTCGAGAATGGCGCGTGCCACCAGACGCCCGATGCGTCCGAACCCGTTGATTGCAACTTTCACAGCCATGTCGGTTCCCTTAAGAGTTAATTGCCCAATTCGGTCAGGATTTTGGGCGTGATGGCATCCGCCGTCAGCCCGAAGTGCTTGTAGAGATCGGCAATCGGGCCGGAAGCGCCAAAGCCCTCGACGCCGAAACGCAGGCCGCCGTGGACATAGCGTTCCCAGCCCATGGTGCTGCCCGCTTCGATCGAGACGAGCAGCGGGCCATGGGGCAGGACGTCGTCGCGATAGGCCTGCGTCTGCGCATCGAATCGTTCCCAGCTCGGCATCGAGACCACGTCGGCCCCGAACCCGTGTTCCTCCAGCCGGTCGGCGACCGATATTGCGATTTCGACTTCGGAGCCCGTCGCGATCAGGACGACGCGACGCGAGGCATTGGCGGCACGCAGCCGATAGGCACCGCGCGCGGACCAGTTTTCCGAGATGTCAGTGCGCAGCTGCGGCAGATTCTGGCGACTGAGCGCGAGGAGAGCAGGGCCGTCGGTCTTGTCGAGCGCCAGTGCCCAGCATTCGGCCGTCTCGATTGTGTCGCAGGGGCGATAGACATCGAGGTTGGGGATGACGCGCAAGGACATCATGTGCTCGACCGGCTGGTGCGTCGGGCCGTCCTCGCCGAGGCCGATGGAGTCGTGCGTCATGACATAGGCCACGCGCGTGCGCTGCAGCGCCGACATGCGGATCGCGTTGCGGCAATAATCGGCAAAGACCAGGAACGTCCCGCCATAGGGAATGACGCCGCCGTGCAGCGCCATGCCATTCATTGCCGCAGCCATGCCGAATTCACGGATACCGTAGTAGATGTAGCGACCGGAATAATCGTCTTTTGTAAAAGGCTTGGTGGCAGAAGTTTTGGTGTTGTTGGAGCCGGTCAAATCCGCCGATCCGCCGAGCGTTTCGGGAATCGCGTCGTTAATGGCCCCCAGCGCCATTTCGGACGCCTTGCGGGTCGCTACTTTCTGCGGGGCCGCGATCAGGCTGTCTAGGTAAGGCTTCAGCCAGTCCTTGTTCGTCCGGTCACCTGCCATGCGGCGGTTCAGCTCATCGCCCTGCGCAGAACTGGCCGACCGAGCATTCCAATCGGCATGCGCTGCAGCGCCCCGCTGTCCGGTCGCGCGCCACGCATCGAGGATCGGCTGCGGCACCACAAAGGGTTCGGCGGTCCAGCCGAGTTCGGTCCGGGCCGCGGCGACTTCGGTCGCACCCAGCGCCGCGCCGTGCGTGGCCGACGTGCCCTGCTTGTTCGGCGCACCCTTGCCGATGATCGTGCGGCAGGCGACCAGCGACGGGCGCGGATCGGCGAGCGCGGCATTGATGGCACGTGAAATGTCCGCCGGATCGTGGCCGTCGCAGGCCTCGACATGCCAGCCGCTCGCGCGGTAGCGGGCCGGAATATCCTCGCTCGACGACAGCGAAACAGCGCCGTCGATGGTGATGCGATTATCGTCCCACAACACGATCATGCGACCTAGGCCAAGGTGTCCGGCAAGGCCGACCGCCTCATGGTTGATGCCTTCCATCAGGCACCCATCGCCCGCAATCACCCAGGTGCGGTGATCGACCAGAGCGTCGCCGAAACTGGCGTTCAGATGGCGCTCGGCAATCGCCATGCCGACGGCCATCGCCAGCCCCTGACCCAGCGGGCCGGTGGTGCACTCGACGCCGGTCAGTTCGAAATTCTCGGGGTGACCGGCGCACGGGCTGCCGAACTGGCGGAAGTTGCGGATGTCGTCGATCGTCGGCGCTTCGTACCCGGTCAGGTAAAGCAGGGCATAGATCAGCATCGAGCCGTGGCCGGCCGACAGCACGAACCGGTCGCGGTCATGCCATTTCGGGGCTTGCGGATCGAACTTCAGATATTGTGTGAACAATGTCGTCGCGACATCGGCCATGCCCATCGGCATGCCGGGGTGACCGGAATTCGCGGCCTCGACCGCGTCCATGGCGAGCGCACGGATGGCGTTGGCCATCTCTTGCGGTGATGCTGTCACGGGTCGTTCCCTTATCCGAGTCGCGCCGTCGTGCGCGTTGGACCGCCCCTTTGTCGCGGTCGGCAACAGGCGTCAACTTGGGTCCGACGCGTCCGATGACTTGCCGTCGAAGCTGGTCCTGCTATTCGGTTGCAGGATCATGACAAACGATATTGCCGATGCCCTGGCGCGGATCGACCGCGCGTTGACCCGGATCGAGCGCGCCTCGACCCGTCGCGAACCCATTGCCGACGGCCGGTATCAGTGCCTGCGCCAGCGGACGCAGGCCGCGCTGGCCGAACTCGACACCGTCATTGCCCGAGTCGCGAAGTCGGAGCAGGTGTAATGGCCGAAGTGACGCTCGCCATCGGCGGCCGCAGCTACACAGTCGCCTGCCGCGACGGGGGTGAGGAACATCTGCGCAGTCTGGCGACGCGCGTCGATGCGAAGGTCGCCGAAGCGCAGGGCGCGGTCGGCACCGCGAGCGAAGTGCGCCAGTTGCTGTTCGCCGCGCTATTGCTGGCCGACGATGTGGCCGAGGGGGGCGGGGCGACGCCTGCTGCGCCCGCAGCCTCGGACACCGACCCCGAGATTGTCCGTGCGCTGTCGGCGCTCGCGATCCGGGTCGAATCGATGGCCGATGCCCTTGAGAGTGCGCACGCCGCGTCTTAGGGTCGAAACCCGGTCAGGCCAATGGCCGTGATCGTTGTGGGAAGGCCGCTGGCAAGGAGCGGCGCGCAGTGCGGGTCGGAACCCGGGCAAGCGACGCGACGACGTCCAGCGGCCTTCCCACAACGACCCCGCAGGGGCGGGCGCCTTTTGGCGCAAGGATTTGTCGCTCGTCGGTCGCGGGGGATAAACCCCGCTCCGCTCCTCGCTCCTCGCCCTGCACCAAACTCCGCTCCGTCACGACCGTTGTCCTGACCGGGTTTCGACCCTAAGTAGGTCTCTGACGGGCACTGCCCGGTACGAGCTCATCATATCCCTGAGGCTATTCATCAATCCTTGGGGGCTGTCCCTGCCCGGGCCCTGGCCCGAAGCACATGGTTCCCACCTGACGTACCGTGCGTCAGAGGATATCCGAGCAAACGGCCATGGCGGTCCCGTCACCCGCTTCATCATGGCCCGAAAATGACCAAAGCCCGTTTGCGCAGCGAAGCGAAGGAAACACGGCAGACGTTCGTTGCCGCGCAGACGCCCGCCGAACGCTGTGTCGCCGCCGTCCTGCTTGCCGAAAGGATCGAGGCGCACCTCGGCGACGCGCGCAGCGTTGCCGTCTATCTGCCGATCGGATCCGAAATCGACACGCTGCCGATCATCGACCGGCTGGTGCGGCACGATGTCACGATTGCTTTGCCGCATGTGACCGGGAGAAAGGGCGCGATGCGGTTTCTTCTTTGGGCGCCCGGCGATCCCTTGCCGGGCGGGCCGATGGGCCTGCGGCAGCCCGCGACCGATGCGCCGGAAGTAGTGCCTGATCTGATTTTGACGCCGCTGCTGGCGTTCGACGCGCGGCTTCACCGGCTGGGCTATGGCGCGGGCTTCTACGACCGGGCTTTCGTGGCCAATCCGCAGGCGCGCCGCGTGGGTCTCGCCTGGAGCGTGCAGCAAGTCGCGGCGATTGCCGACGAAAGCTGGGACGTGCCGCTGCAAGCGGTGGCGACGGAAAAGGACTGGATCGACGTATGACCGAACCCTCTATCCGCAAGCCGCTGGGCGTTTTGTTGATTCTCGGCATTGTCACGGTTTGGGCAGTGATCGTCGTATCACTTTCGCCCTGGATCGCGATGACGCCCTGGCCAGTGCAGGCGGTGATCTATCTGGTGGCGGGGATCGTGTGGATCTTGCCGTTGGGGCCGGTTCTAAAATGGATGGAGCGCTGACGCGCACGCGATTTAGCGGAGCTAAATCAGCGCGGGGCAAGCTCGGCCAGCGCAGCACAGCGCGCCATAAGGCGCAGCTTTGCTGCGACTGACGGCGTGCGGGTCGGGCGGTTGGGCTAATGATGGCCCGCCGCGGCAAAGCCGCGTCGTCGGTCCTCGGCTTCGCGAGGCCGGCCGTGCTTGGAAGGGGCCAAAATAGCTCCGCTATTTTGTGTCGCTTCCTGCGCAATGGCGCGAGTGACGGGGCTCGAACCCGCGACCTCCGGCGTGACAGGCCGGCGCTCTAACCAACTGAGCTACACCCGCTTTGAAGCGAGGCGCGGCGGATAGGCGAGGCCCCCTGGAGTGTCAAGGCGGGGTTTTGGCCGTTCGCTATCCATCCGATTCCTGTCGGTATTTTGACTGTAAACTTTTGTCGATTGTCGTCGTTAATAGCTGTCCTCAACCGCCATTAACCGTTCTTTACGCCTTTTCGGCGATGAAAGCCCCCGAATTGGTGGGGTTTTTATATGGCTGGTGACAATTTTCTGACGGGTGACCTCCGTCGGTTGGTCCTGAAAGCGGCGGCCGTCGGCATGGCGGCCGGCGTGGCGAGCCCTGCGTTTGCCGCAGGCACCACAGCCGGTACAACAATCAGCAATACCGCGACCGCCACGTATAACGACGCGTCGGGCAATCCCGTCTCGGTCCCCTCGAACACGGTCGCGCTGCGCGTCGACGAAGTTCTGAACGTGACGGTCGCCACGGCCGAGTCGGGCGATGTCCCGTCGCAGCCCGGCGCGACCAACCAGGTCGTGCGCTACACCGTCACCAACACCGGCAACGGATCAGAGGCATTCGCCCTGGCCCCGATCACCGCGATCGGCGGCGATGCGTTCGACCCGACCGCAACCTCGATCGTGCTCGATACCAATGGCAACGGCGTTTACGATGCCGGGGTCGATACAGTCTACACCGCAGGCAGCAACAACCCGGTTCTTGCACCCGATACGTCGATCCGCGTTTTCGTCCTCTCGACAATGCCGGCGGGTGCCACCGACGGGCAGCGTGGCCAGATTGATCTGACAGCCACTGCTGTCACGGGCAGCGGACCTGCAGGAACCGTGTTCGCCGGACAGGGAACGGGCGGTGGCGATGCCGTCGTTGGCACCACCACGGCAGTGGGGCGCGACAAGAGTTTCTTCGTGATCAGCGCGGCCACGGTGGCGCTCGCCAAGAGCGCCAGCGTGCTCGATCCGTTCGGCGGCACGAAGTCGGTGCCCGGATCGATCATCACCTACACACTGGTCGCCACCGTCAGCGGCACCGGCACACTCGCCAATCTGGCGGTCGGCGATCCGATCCCGGCGGCGACAACCTATGTGCCCGCCAGCATGACCGCCCAGGGCGCAGGCGTCACCGACGCGACCGACGCCGACACCGGCGAATTCGCCGCGAACCGGGTCTCCGTCCGCTTCGGCGCTGTTGCCGGGGGGCAGACCCGGACCGTCACCTTCAAAGTCAAGATCAACTGAGGAATTCCGCTGTGATCCGTGCTCTTATCGCCTTTATCCTGATCGCCTCGCCCGTCGCAGCCTTGGCCGCGAACGATGTGGCCGTCGTTAGCGACATGTTCGTCGAAAAGACGATCGTGCAACCCGGCACGCAGCCCAAGGTGGTGCTGGTCAAGCAGAAGTCAGGCCCGCCCGGCACGACGCTGGTGTTCACGCACAGCTATCGCAATGGCGGCAAGGCACCAGTCGCGAATTTCGAGATGACCAACAAGATCCCCGGGGGCGTGACTTACCTCGGCAGCGACGACGCGTTCGCTGTGGTTTCGGTTGATGCCGGGAAGACATTCGGCCCGCTGGCCACAGCAAAAGTGCGCGGTGCCGGTGGCAAGCCGCGCGCCGCGACTCCCGCCGATGTGACCGATGTTCGCTGGGTGCGCCCGGGCGCGATCCCGGTCGGCGGCACCGGCAAGTTCAGCTTTCGAGGTATCGTTAAGTAACTGATTTCCCGCCTCTTGGGTGCCGGCGGGTGGGGATGGCACCGATTGTTTTGACCAGGGAATGGACCAGATCATGAAGACGATGAAACTGCTGGCATCGGCCAGCGTAGTGGCGATCGGCGCGCTTGGCGCGGCCCCGGCCTTTGCCGCCGGGACGACCGCAGGGTCGTCGATCAACAACACCGCGACCGTAAATTACTCGGTCGGCGGCGTGGCGCAGACGGCGGTGACGTCGAATACGGCGACGTTCGTCGTCGATCGCCGGATCAGCATGACCCTGACCGAGCCCGGCAATGCGACGACAAATGTCGCACCAGGGTCGAGCAATCAGGTCACGACCTTCCTGCTGACCAACACGTCGAACGCGGCGCTCGATTTCGGGCTGGCGCTGGCCCAGCCCGCTGGCGGTACAGCCGCCCATGGCGGAACGGATAATTTCGATGTTACTGGAGTAACCTATTGGGTAAATACTGGAGCAAGCGCCGGCAGTGCGACCTATGACCCGGCGAACTCGGTTCAGGTTACCTATCTCGACGAGCTCGCCGCCGATGCGTCGCGCTATGTGTTCGTTCTTGCGAACATTCCGGTTGGGCGCGCCAATGGCGACGTCGCCGGGGTGACGCTGACCGCACAGGCGCGCGAAAGCGGCGCGGCGGGCACGCAAGGGGTCGTTTCGACCGAAACGGCGGGGGCCAATACGGCTGGCATGGATACGGTATTCGCCGACACGGCAGGTGCGACCGACGCGGCGCGCGACGGCCAGATTTCGGCGCGTGACGATTACACGATCGCCGCCCCGGTGCTGAGCGTGGTGAAGACCAGCCGGATCGTTTCCGATCCGCTGAACAGCACCACCAACCCGAAGATGATCCCGGGTGCGACGGTCGAATATTGCATTCAGGTGGCCAATGGCGCCGGCGGTGCGACGGCGACCAGTCCGGCGATCACCGACGTTGTGCCAGCGCAAACCGCCTATGACTCGACTTTCGGGATCAAGATCAACGGGACGGTCACGGCGGGTGTCTGCAACGCCGATGGCGCGACCGGCGGCACCTACACGGCGGGAACGACCACCGTGGCGGGGACGCTGAACAACCTGGCGGGCGGTGCGACGAGCACGCTCTATTTCCGCGTGACGATCAACTGATGTCGGCGCGCAGCCGCGCAACGACGAGGCCGCTGCGTCCGGATTAGGCGTAAAATTTGGTGGGGACCAAAGACATGAAAATCGCGAAACGACTGGCTTCGGCCAGCGTGCTGGCAGCAACCGCGTTCGGCGCGGCCCCGGCCCTGGCGGCGGGGACGACCGCAGGGTCGTCGATCAACAACACCGCGACCGTCAATTATTCGGTGGGCGGCGTCGCGCAGACGGCAGTCACGTCGAACACGGCAACGTTCGTGGTCGATCGGCGCATCAGCATGACCCTGACCGAACCCGGCAACGCGACGACCAGTGTCGCGCCAGGGTCGAGCAATCAGGTGACAACGTTCCTTCTGACCAACACGTCGAACGCTGCGCTCGATTTCGGGCTGGCGCTCGCTCAGCCGGTTGGTGGCACAGCCGCGCACGGCGGCACTGACAATTTCGACGTCACTGCGCCCACGTTCTGGATCAACACCGGGGGCAGCGCTGGCAGCGCGACCTATGACCCGGCGAATTCGACGCCGGTGACCTATATCGACGAGCTCGCCGCCGACGCGTCGCGCTACGTCTTCGTCCTTGCTGCAGTCCCGATCGGGCGCGTCAGCGGCGACGTGGCGGGCGTCACGCTGACCGCGCAAGCGCGCGCCAGCGGTACGGCGGGCACGCAGGGTGCCGTGGTGACCGAAACCGCCGGGGCAAACACCGCCGCGATGGATACGGTCTTTGCTGACTCCGCAGGTACAACCGACGCCGCACGCGACGGCCAGATCTCTGCGCGCGACGATTATACCGTTGCCGCTGCCCTCCTGACGATCACAAAGACCAGCCGGGTCATTTCCGACCCGCAGAACGGCACGACCAACCCGAAACTGATCCCCGGGGCGACCGTCGAATACTGCATCCAGGTCGCCAATGGTGCCGGCGGAGCGACGGCGACGGCACCGTCGATCAGCGACGTCGTGCCCGCGCAGACGACCTATGACTCGACGTTTGCGATCCGGATCAACGGCACCGCGACCGCAGGCGTGTGCAATGCCGATGGCGTAGCGGGTGGCACCTACACGACGGGCACGACCACCGTGTCGGGGACGCTGTCCGACGTCGCCGCTGCGGCGACGCGCACGCTCTACTTCCGGGCCACGATCAACTGAGGTGAACCGAACCAGGGCGAGGTCCGCGGTGCGGGCGCCGCCCGACCGATGAAAACACATGCGTAAGGCGATTAACCATCTGAAGGCCGCAGTTGCGGCACTTGCCGCCCTGGCGGCCGTCGTGAGCGGTGCGCCTGCGCACGCCCAGACGATCAGCAATACCGCAACCGTCGAATGGCAGGTCGGGGCGACCACGATCGTCCGCCCCTCGAACCGCGTCGATATTGCGGTCAGCCCGTTGACGCCGCCGAGCCTGACCCTTTCCACCTTTCAGTTTTCCGGCGACTCGAATGCCGAACGCCTAAACGTGCCGCAGACGATCTGTCGTGGTACGGCCGGGGCGGTGCCGACCACGCTGGAAGGCGCGTTCGCCGGAACGCCACTCGATCCGGCTTCGGTCGAGCGAACCACCAAGGTTCGTGCCGGTGAGCCGCTCGTGCTGGGCATCACCTCAGCGACCGACAATCGCGACCCAACGACGGTCGATACGCTGACAATTGTCGTCTCCACGCCGGCGGGCGATGAGGAAACGATCGTGCTTAGTGAAACCGGCGTCAATACCGGATATTTCGCGGGATTTATCAGAACCGCAGCGGTTCCTCCGCAAGCAGTGAGTGGTGATTGCCAGCTTTCGCTCAATCCGGGCGACAGTCTGACGCTTTCGACCACGCGCGAGAACGGCTCGCTGGTGGCCTCGACGCCTGTCGAAGTGCTGATCGATCCCTATGGCGTCGCGTTCGACAGCGGCGACGGTGCGCCGGTACAGGATGTGCGGATCACGCTGATCGATGCCGATACGGGGCAACCTGCTATCGTCTATGGCGACGACGCGCTCTCCCGGTTTCCGTCGACCGTGACGACGGGATCCACAGTCAGCGACGCGAGCGGCGCGACGTACCGCTTTCCGACCGGCGACTATCGGTTCCCCTTCGTGCGGCCGGGCCGATACCGGTTGCTGGTCGAGCCGCCCACACCCTACACCGCGCCGTCGCTATCGACGCCGGCCGAGTTGTCGAGCCTGCGAAGACCCGATGGCGAACCGTTTGCGCTGACCGGCGGCTCCTATGGGGCCGTTTTTGTGCTTAGCGATCCGCAACCGGTGCGTATCGACGTGCCGCTCGATCGACCGGGGGCGGCACTCCAGGTTCGGAAAACGGCATCGCAGGCGGTAGTGGTGCCGGGCGACGGTGTGCAGTACAAGATTGTCGTGACGAATGGCGATGCGGCGCGCGCGACCGGCGCGATCACTGTGACCGACCGATTGCCCGACACGATGCGCCTTTCTCCGCAATCGGTTCGCTATAACGGTATAAAAACCTCCTATACGGTTAGTTTTGATGGTCTGACGCTGTCTGTGCCGCTTGCGCCACTTGCGGCACGGGCATCGGGGACGTTGACATATTTGCTCGAGGTGCGCCCCGACGCGCCTGCCGGTCAAACGATGAACCGCGCGCAGGCCACCGACAGCCGGGGCACGACCAGCGCAATTGCCGATGCGATGGTCCGCATTGCACGCGACGGCATCGGCGACCGGCTGACGATTATCGGGCGCGTGACCGACGGAGGCTGCGCGGTCGATCCCGATGCGGCGAACGGCGTCGCGGGGGTGCGGGTCATGCTGGAGGACGGCAGCTACGCCGTCACCGACATCGACGGCCGCTATCATTTCGAGGGCGTCCTGTCCGGCACGCATGTCGTCCAGATCGATCCGTCGACGCTGGGGCCGAATCTGGTCCCTGCGCCTTGTGCGGAGAACGCGCGCAGCGCGGGCAGCGCGATTTCGCGCTTCGTGACGGGGCAGGGTGGGGTGCTGCTCCGCGCCCATTTCCGGGCGCAATCGGGCCTCAACGCGGCGCTCCCGACCGGCAAGGCCGCCGCCCGCGCGACGCCCGTCGACGATCCCGAGGCCGCCGGGGCCAACCGCGATTGGTTTAGCGGCGAAGCGCCCGGTATCGGCTGGATTTTCCCCGCGCCCGACCACAACCCGCGCACCAAGGCGATCCGCGTCGCGATCAAGCATCTCCCCGGCCAGACGGTAACACTGTCAGTCGGCGGGCAGCCCGCCAATCCGCTGTCGTTCGACGGCGACCGCAAGTCGGGCGACGGGCAAGTGCTGGTCAGCTTGTGGCGCGCGATCGACATCGGTGACCGCGACACGGTGCTGACCGCCGTCGTCACCAACGCCGACGGAACCGTCGCCGAGCGCCTGATTCGCACGGTCCATTATTCGCCGGCTGCACTCCACGCCGAATTCGTCCGCGAAAAATCGGTGCTGGTTGCCGATGGCGTGACGCGTCCCGTCATCGCGATCCGCCTGACCGACCGCGACGGCAAGCCTGCGCACCACGGCACCACCGGCGAATTCAGCGTCCCCGCGCCCTATGCGCCCGCCGTCGAGGTCGATGCGCAGGCGGCGCGCCAGCTGGCCGGTCTCGAACGCGCCAAGCCCGTCTATCAGGTGCAGGGCGAGGACGGCCTTGCCTATATCGACCTGGAAGCGACGACGGCATCGGGCGCTCTGACCGTTACTCTGCCGTTCCGTGATGGCGAGATCACGCGTTCGCAAAAGATCGACTTGTGGCTCGACCCGGGCAACCGGCCGTGGACATTGGTCGGTCTGGTCGAAGGAACCACCGGGTTCAACAGTGTCGAGCGCCAGCTGCAAGACCTGCCAAAGGGTAGCGACGAATGGCTGACCTCGGGTCGGATCGCGCTTTATGCCAAGGGCCGGATCAAGGGCAAATGGCTGATGACGCTGGCGTACGACAGCGCGAAAAAGGGCGACGATGCGCGGTTCGGCGGCACCATCGACCCGACCGCCTATTACACGATCTACGCCGACCGCAGCGAGCGAAGGTACGACGCGGCATCGGTGCGCAAACTGTATCTGAAGCTCGAACGGCCGCAATTCTATGCGCTGTTCGGCGATTACCAGACCGACCTGAGCGATACGCAGCTGACGCGCTACAACCGGGCGTTCAACGGTGTGAAGGCGCAGTATCGCAGCAAGCAGGTTGGCGCGACGGCTTTCGTGGCGGACACGCCCTACCGCCACCGGCATGAGGAACTGCAGGGCAATGGCCTGAGCGGTCCGTACGGTCTGGGCGCGCGCGACATCTTGGCGAACAGCGAAGTCATCGCGCTGGAAACACGCGACCGGCTGCGCAGCGACAAGATCGTCGAGCGCAAGACGCTGACCCGGCATATCGATTACGACATCGACTATGTCGCGGGGACGCTGCGGTTCCGGTCGCCGGTGCTCAGCCGATCGTCGGGGCTCGATCCACAGTTCATCGTCATCGATTACGAAGTCGACGGCATCGGTCAGCGTGTCCTGAACGCCGGGGGTCGCGCGACGTGGAACAATGCGGCCAAGACGCTGACGGTCGGCGCGAGCGCGATCCATGACGAAAGCGACACGGCGAAGACCAACGTCGGCGGTGTCGATGTGCGCTATCAGCCGAATACCTCGACGGAGATCCGTGCCGAACTGGCGATGAGCCGCGCCGATCCGAAGGCAGGATCGACGGCGACGACGACGGGCAATTCAGCGGCCTGGCTGGTCGAGGCCGAGCATCACGGGTCGAAATACGATCTGCTCGCCTATGCGCGTGAGCAGGAGGCGGGCTTCGGCGTAGGGCAGTTGAACCCGGGCGAAAATGGTTCGCGCAAATTCGGTTTCGACAGCCGTCTGCGCCTGTCGGAGCAGCTGTCGCTGATCGGCAGTGCGTGGCAGGAAGACTATCTGCGTTCGACCGCGCGGCGGCAGGCGGGGCGCGCGGGCGTGGAATACCGGACGAAGGCGCTCGATCTGCGCGCGGGGGTTATTCTGGCCAACGACCGGCTGGCCGCTGGGACCGAGGCGGGATCGACGATTGCCCAACTCGGCGCGACGAAAAGGTTGTTCGATAACCGGCTCGAACTCGACGGGCAGGCCGAATTCGCGCTGGGCAAGAGCGCGAGCATCGATTTCCCGGCCAAGCAGCGCGTCGGCGCTCGCTTTGCGATCACCCCTGCGGTCGCGTTGGTGGGGTCGTATGAGATCGCACGCGGCGATACGGTCAAGGCAGATACCGCGCGGATCGGCTTCGACGTGAAGCCCTGGGCAGGCGCGCGGATCGTGGCGGCGGCGAACAGGCAAACTATCGGCGAATACGGGCCGCGCAGTTTTGCCGATTATGGCCTCGCCCAATCGGTCCCGATCGGGAAGCATTGGACAGTGGATTTCACGCTCGACGGGTCGAAGACGTTGGGCGGGATCGATCCGGCGCGGGTGCTCGATCCCAATCAGCCGGTCGCCGCCGGGGGTGTGATCGGCACCGACGGCACGATTGCGGAGGATTTCACGGCGGTGACGGCGGGCGCGACCTATCGTGGCGAGCGCTGGAGCTGGAACGGGCGCGCCGAGTACCGCAACGGGAATCGCTCCTTGCGTTATGGCCTGATCACGTCTGCCTTGCGGCAATTGGGCGAAGGGCAGGCGATTGGCGGCACGTTCAGCTGGTTCCGCGCCGAGGACAAAGCAGGGCCGAAGACCGAGACGACGGCTCTCGCGGTCAGTTGGGCGCGCCGCCCCGACGACAGCCGCTTTGCCTGGCTCCAAAAGCTCGAATTGCGTTCGGATATCGTCCGCAACGCCGTGCAGGGACTACCCGGGCCGATCGGCGGCGCGCCGTTGCTGGTGTCGGGCGATGCGACCTCGCAACGGATCGTCAACAGTTTCAGCCTGAACTGGTCGCCCACGACGAAGTCGGAGGGGCGCTATCTGGGCCGCAGCGAAGTCGCCGTCTTCTGGGGGAGCCGCTACGTCTTCGACCGGATCGGCGCGGACGATATTTCGGGCTGGTCGAACCTGGTCGGTCTCGATGCGCGCTGGGATCTGTCGCAGACGCTCGATGTGGGACTGTCGGGGACGGTGCGGGAAAGTGCGGGCGGTCGGGAGGTCAGCTATTCGGGCGGACCCGCGATAGGCATCTCGCCGTTCAAGGGCGGATATATCCAGATTGGTTACAATGTCCTTGGCTTCCACGACGCCGACTATGCCGACGCGCGCTATACGCGGCAGGGGCCATTTGTGACAATGCGGCTGAAGTTCGACCAGACGACGTTGCCGGGGATCATGGCACTGGGGCGGCGGTAGCGCTACCATGGTTGCCGGTGCTTGTTACGCTCGTTATCGGCCCCGCCAGCACAACCTGAGCGGAGCCATTCGAATGTCTGACAAAGCCACCCTCGAACGCCTTCGTACCGGTGCCGGCTTCATTGCCGCGCTCGACCAGAGCGGCGGGTCGACGCCCAAGGCTTTGAAGGGGTACGGCATCGAGCCCGACGCGTTTTCGGACGACGAGGAGATGTTCGGCCTGATCCACGACATGCGTGCGCGGATCATCACAAGCTCGTGTTTTTCCGGTGAAAAGGTGCTGGGCGCGATCCTGTTCGAACGGACGATGGACGGCCATGTCGACGGCAAACCGACCCCCGCGGCGCTGATCGAGCGCGGTGTCGTTCCCTTCATCAAGATCGATAAGGGTCTGGAGGACGAGACGAATGGCGTGCAGCTGCTGAAGCCGATGCCAGACCTCGACGCATTGCTGTCGCGCGCCAAGGCGCTGGGCGTTGCAGGGACCAAGGAACGCTCGGTCATCAACCTTGCCAATCCGGCGGGCATCGCGGCCATCGTGAAGCAGCAGTTCGAGGTTGCCCGGCAGGTGCTGGCCCATGGCCTGGTCCCGATCATCGAGCCCGAGGTTAACATCAAGTCGCCCGAGCGCGCCGCCGCGGACGCAATCCTGCGAGACGAATTGCTGAAGGCACTCGACACGCACGACGGCGATCCGGTGATGCTCAAACTATCGATCCCCGCCGAGGCAAATTTGTTCGCGCCGCTGGTTGCACACCCGAAGGTCTTGCGCGTCGTCGCGCTGTCGGGCGGCTTCGCCCGGCCCGAGGCATGCGCGGAACTCGCCAAGAACCACGGCATGATCGCGAGCTTCAGCCGGGCGCTGCTCGAGGATTTACGTCACCAGATGAGCGACGACGATTTCGACCGCGCGCTGGGTGGAGCGATCGGTGAGATTCACGCAGCGTCGGTGGAGAAGGTGGTCGGGTGACCTTCGCCTATCATCGGAGCGTCGCGCCGATGATGTGGATTCTTGTCGCTATTGCGACGGTCGAAACCCTGGTCGTGCATTTGCTGGTGGCATTGTGGCAGCCCTGGGTTGCTGCGGTGTTGTCGGTTGTGTCGGTCGCTGCAATCGTCTGGTTGGTCGCGCTCATCCGCTCGTTCGAGAAACTGCCGGTGAAAATCGCCGATGGTGGATTGATCTGGCGGACCGGCACGCTTCGACACGCGACCGTATCGATCGACAATGTCGCAGGGCTGAAGTCGGACTGGACCGCCGTCGACATCAAACGCAGCAATGTCCTGAATTGTGCGATGATCGCCTATCCCAACACTTTCGTCGTCCTGAGCGAGCCGGTGCGGGTGGGCCGGCGCTCGATCTCCGCGCTTGCGCATCGCCTTGACGATCCAACAGCCTTTGCCACGGCCATCGGCTCGCTGTTAAGGGACCGCGCATGATCGAAATCCCTACCGACGACCTGCCGCCCCTCGACGCCTCGTTCGGCGAACTCTTCCCCCGCGAGCGTCGCCCCGCGTGCCAGCTCTATCTCATCTCACCGCTCGACGTGACCGGCATCTTCCCCGACCGCCTGCGCCGCGCGCTGGGCGCCGGACCGGTCGCGGCGTTCCAGTTCCGGGTGAAGGGCGTCGACCAGCATGAAGCGGTGCGCCTTGCCGAGCCGCTGCAGCGTATCTGCGGCGATGCCGATGTCGCGTTCATCGTGAATGACTCGGCGTCGCTCGCCAAGCGGCTGGGCGCGGACGGGGTGCATCTGGGGCAGGGAGATGGCGACCCGCGCGAGGCACGCGAGATGCTGGGGCGCGAGGCACAGATCGGGGTTACCTGCCACGACAGCCGCCACCTCGCGATGGAGGCGGGCGAGGCTGGGGCGGATTATGTCGCGTTCGGCGCTTTCTACCCCACGATGACCAAGCCGAGCGACTACCGCCCCGATCCGTCGATCCTGGGTTGGTGGACGACGCTGTTCGCCAGCCCCTGCGTCGCCATCGGCGGCATCACGCCCGACAATGCCGCGCCGCTGATCGCGGCAGGCGCGGATTTCATCGCAGTGTCGAACGCGGTGTGGGGCGGAGACGAAGGGGCGGCGGTGCAGGCTTTTCAAAAGGTGCTGGCCAACTAGAGCCGCGCAACCCTTTGCCGCGCCATCCGTTGGGCGGCTTAATGAAAAAACTCCTGATCGCCGGGCTGCTTGCCCCGCTCGCCGCCCATGCCGCGCCCGCCACGGCTCCGGCGCCTGCGCTCGACATGAATGTGTTGAAGCTTCAGGTGACCTTGGCCCGGCTGGGATTTTCACCGGGCGTGCTCGACGGCCGCGAAGGGGAATCGCTGAACGACGCGCTGCGCGGGTTTCAGGAATCGCGGGGGCTGCCGAAAACGGGCAAGCCCGATGCAGCGACGCAACAGGCGCTCGCTCCCTATGGTGCATGGCAAGCGACGCTGAAGCTCAGGCTGACGCCCGCATCGCTGGCCGGGCCGTTTACCTATCCGATGCCGAAGGAAGAGGCCGAGAAGGCGAAACTGCCCGCGCTGAACTATCGCAATGCGCTCGAGGCGCTGGCCGAGCGGTTTCACACGACGCCCAAGACTCTGATCGCGCTCAATGGAGGCGACACACGACTGGCCCCCGGCGTTGAAGTGATCTTCCCCAATGCACTGCCTTTTTCGCGTGACTACAAGGTATCGGACGAGGCCTGGCGCGCACGGCTGAATTCGCTCAGCATCGACGCGAACCAGCCTACAGCCGCGCGGGTCGTTGTCGACAAGTCGGACCGCGTGCTGCGGGTCTATGACGCAAAGGACAAACTCGTCGCGCAATTTCCCGCGACGATGGGATCGAAGACCGACCCGTTGCCGATCGGTCGCTGGACCATCAAGGGCGTGTCGTACAATCCCGACTGGCAATACAACCCGGCAATCCTGAAGCGCGCGGACAAGAGCGATCCCAAGATGCGCATCCCACCCGGGCCGAACAATCCGGTCGGCGTGGTGTGGATCGACCTGTCGAAACCGCACTACGGCATCCACGGCACGCCGGAACCGTCGGCAATCGGGCGGGCTGAATCGAACGGCTGTATCCGACTGACCAACTGGGATGCCGCGCGCCTGTCGCTGATGGTCAAGGCGGGAGTGCCCGCGATCTTTCAGCCGTGAACCGGTTCGGGTGGATGGTGCTGGCCATCTTCTTTGCGACGGGCGTTCTGACGTTTTGGTCGACCGATGATCGTCGGCGCGAGGCTATAGAGGTCGCTGTTCAGGAGGAACGAGACTCTCGGCCGGATGGCGGCCTCGTCATACCGGTTAAGGATTTAGAGGCGGACCAACTGATCGATACGTGGGCGCAATCGCGCGACAATGGCGCGCGCGTGCATCAGGCTATCGATATTCCCGCGCCGATGGGGACGCCAGTCATGGCGGCGATGGCAGGACGCGTCGAAAAACTGTTCGTCAGCAAACTCGGCGGACTGACCGTCTATGTCCGGTCCACCGATGACAAGTGGCTGACATACTATGCGCATCTGTCGGGCTATGCGGCGGGACTGCGCGAGGGGCAGGGGGTTGCGGCGGGACAAATGATCGCCTTCGTCGGGGACACGGGCAACGCGGGAGCGGGCAATACCCACCTGCACCTCGCCGTGCATCGCATGGCTCCGGGCGAGCTTTGGTATCAGGGTACGCCGATCGACCCCTACCCCCTCCTTGCCCGAAAGCCCGCCGCGCGCTAGGGGCGCGCACGCTCTTTCTATCGGTGAGGTTCCATGAAGATCAACGCGGTCGAGATTCGTCCCGGCAACATCCTCGAACTCGACGGCGGGCTGTGGCGCGCAGTCAAGATCCAGCACACCCAGCCTGGCAAGGGCGGTGCCTATATGCAGGTCGAACTCAAGAACCTGATCGACGGGCGCAAGAACAACAACCGCTTTCGCAGTGCCGAAACGGTCGAGAAGGTCCGCCTCGATACCAAGGATTTCCAGTTCCTGTTCGCCGATGGCGACGCGCTGACCTTCATGGACAAGGACACCTACGACCAGGTGACGCTCGATCGCGGCATCCTGGGCGATGCAGCGGCTTTCCTGCAGGACGGTATGGACGTGGTCATGGAAACCTATGACGACAAGCCGATTTCGGTGCAGCTGCCCGACACGATCGAGGCGCTGATCATCGAGGCCGACGCAGTGGTGAAGGGGCAGACCGCCTCTTCGTCCTACAAGCCGGCGGTTCTCGAAAACGGGGTCCGCGTGATGGTCCCGCCGCATATCGGTGCGGGGACGCGGATCGTGGTCGATGTTTACGAGCAGACATACGTCAAAAGGGCCGATTAATGCCCTCTCACTCAGGTGTCATGACCGTAATGGACCGCGCCGCGCGCAAGGCGGCGGTCAAGCTGCGTCGCGACTTCAACGAGGTCCAGCAGTTGCAGGTCAGCCGCAAGGGGCCGGCCGATTTCGTCTCGATGGCCGACAAGGCCGCCGAGGATACGCTGTACGAGGAACTGTCGCGGGCGCGTCCCGACTGGGCGTTCCTGGGCGAAGAGGGCGGCGAGCGGCCCGGCGACCCCAACAAGCCGCGCTGGATCGTCGATCCCCTCGATGGCACGACCAATTTCCTCCACGGCATGCCGCATTTCGCCATCTCGATTGCGGTCGAGGAACCGATGGCGAGCGGCAAGCGCGAGATTACCTCGGGCCTCGTCTATCAACCGCTGACCGATGAGGCGTTCTGGGCTGAAAAGGGCAAAGGTGCCTGGCTGACCGACCGCCGTCTGCGGGTGTCGTCGCGCCGCGACCTGGCCGATTGCGTCATCGCAACCGGCATCCCGTTCCTGGGCCACGGCGATTTCGCGCAGTGGAGCCGCATTTTCGGTGCAGTCGCGCCCGATGTCGCGGGCATCCGCCGGTTCGGTTCGGCGGCGCTCGACATGGCATGGGTCGCAGCGGGACGGTTCGACGGGTTCTGGGAAAGCGCATTGCAGCCGTGGGACGTGGCCGCAGGGATCCTGCTGGTTCGTGAAGCGGGCGGCTTCGTCACCGATTTCCGCGGTGGCGAGCGGATGATCGAGCGTCAGGAAATCCTTGCCGGAAACGACCAGGTCCACTCACGCCTGCACAAGGTAATCGCGAGCGCACTGCGCTAGGCATTTTCACCGTTACAGTTACCTTGCACCGCAATATTCCCTGTCCTAAAGCCCGCGCGAAGCGGGCATGCGCGCCTGTCGTTCGGAGTCGTAAAACATGACGCAAGTCGCGGCGGGTTACCTGCCGATCCTGCTGTTTCTGGCCATTGCGCTGGCGATCAGCTGTGTCTTTGTCTTTGCCCCCATGGTCGCGCAGCGGTTTACCGGCGCCTACAACCCGACGCCCGAAAAACTGACCGAATATGAGTGTGGCTTTCCCGCGTTCGAGGACAGCCGGTCGCAGTTCGACGTGCGGTTCTACCTCGTCGCCATCCTGTTCATCATCTTCGATCTGGAGGCCGCATTCCTTTATCCCTGGGCAGTGAGCCTTGGCCATATTGGCTGGACTGGCTGGATCGCGATGATGGTGTTCCTCGCCGAACTCGGGCTGGGCCTGGCCTATGCGTGGAAAAAGGGTGCGCTGGAATGGGAGTAGAACTCGCCCGCAGCGCCGCCGCCGAAGGGCGGCTGATCATGCCGAGCGATCCGCTGTTCAACGACATGCAGAGCGAGCTCGACAACAAGGGCTTCCTCGTCGCGTCGACCGAGGATCTGTTCCACTGGGCACGCACCGGCTCGCTGTGGTGGATGACGTTCGGCCTGGCATGCTGTGCGGTCGAGATGATCCACGTCAACATGCCGCGCTACGACCTCGAACGCTTCGGCGTCGCGCCGCGCGCCAGCCCGCGCCAGTCCGACGTGATGATCGTCGCGGGGACGCTCTGCAACAAGATGGCGCCTGCACTGCGCAAGGTCTACGACCAGATGTCGGACCCGAAATACGTCATCTCGATGGGGTCGTGCGCCAATGGCGGCGGGTACTACCATTATAGCTACAGCGTCGTGCGCGGCTGCGACCGGATCGTGCCGGTGGATATCTACGTGCCAGGGTGCCCGCCGACGGCCGAAGCGCTGCTGTACGGCATTATGCAGCTGCAGCGCAAAATCCGCCGGATCGGGACGATCGAACGGTGAGTCGCCGCGCGAAAATAATCTATTCAATCAAGGCGATGCTGATTCTGGCCGTGATCATTCACTGGCGGTTCTTTGCGGCCCGGCTCGAAGCTGCAGGTGTGCCGGTCGCGTTCATTCCCGTGGCGGCGCTGGTCCATATTGGCTTGGCGGTTGTCATTGCGGTTTTCGCTGCCCACTGGCGACGCAGTGGATCGCGGGGCGGCGAATGACCCATTCAGCGCCCGCCTATACCACCAACGACGGCGTCATCGACGCGGCGCGCGCGGCGTGCGGCGCGGCGATCATCGATGCGTGGGACAAGGTCGGCGAGGTGACTTTGGTCGTTGCGCGCGACGCGCTCGTCCCCGCGATGACCGCGCTGCGGGATGATCTGCACTACCAGCAATTGATGGAAATCGCCGGCGTCGATTACCCCGAACGCGCCGAGCGGTTCGAGGTCGTCTATCACTTGCTGTCGGTCACAAAAAACCACCGCATCCGCGTGAAGGTGTCGACGGACGAAGTGCAACCCGTCCCCAGCGTCACGGGCCTGTGGCCGGTCGCGGGTTGGCTGGAGCGCGAAGTGTTCGACATGTACGGCGTGCTGTTCAGCGGCAACGCCGATTTGCGGCGCATCCTGACCGACTACGGCTTCGTGGGGCATCCGCAGCGCAAGGATTTCCCGCTGACGGGCTTTGTCGAGTTGCGCTATTCGGACGAGGCCAAGCGGGTCGTCTACGAACCCGTCCAGCTCGCGCAGGATTTCCGGACGTTCGATTTCCTGTCGCCGTGGGAAGGTGCTGAATACGCGCTGCCTGGCGACGAGAAAGCGGCGCTTCCCGAAGCCAAGGGCGCACCCACGCCTGTGGCTGCGGATGCGATCAAGAAGGCGGACGCGTCGGCAAGCTCTGCAGCGTCGGCATCTCCGACGCCCAAGGTGACCGAAAAGTCCTCCGATACCGGTGCCGGTGCCGCCGCGAACGAGGCGGCCAAGCCGAAGCGCACGCCCGCTGCGCCGAAGGCCGCAGCCGCCAAACCACGCGCACCGCGTAAGCCGAAGGGTGCCGCATGACGCAGCTCGTCGCCGAAGTCGCCCCCACCACGGGCGATGAGGTCATCCAGAATTACACGATCAATTTCGGCCCGCAGCATCCGGCCGCTCACGGCGTGCTGCGCCTCGTCATGGAACTTGACGGCGAGATCGTCGAACGCTGCGACCCGCATGTGGGACTCCTCCACCGCGGCACCGAAAAGCTGATCGAGTATAAGACCTATCTGCAGGCGCTGCCGTATTTCGACCGCCTCGATTACTGCTCGCCGCTGTGCATGGAGCATTCCTACGTGCTTGCGATCGAGAAATTGCTCGATCTCGAAGTGCCGCTCCGCGCCCAATATCTCCGCGTGTTCTTTGCCGAACTGACGCGCATTTCGAACCATATGCTGAACCTCGGCTCGCACGTCATGGATGTCGGCGCGATGACGCCGAATTTGTGGATGTTCGAGATCCGCGAAGACTGCATGAACTTCTTCGAACGCGCCTCGGGTGCCCGCATGCATAGTGCGTACTTCCGGCCCGGCGGCGTGCATCAGGACGTGCCGCTGAAGCTGCTGACCGACATCGCCGACTGGCTCGACACGCGGCTGCCGCGCCTGTTCGAGGATGCGATTTCGCTCGTCGCCGACAACCGCATCTTCAAACAGCGCAACGTCGATATCGGCGTCGTGACCAAGGATGATGCTCTGAAATGGGGTTTCTCCGGTCCGATGATCCGGGGAAGCGGCATCGCCTGGGACCTGCGCAAGTCGCAGCCGTACGACGTCTATGCCAAGATCGACTTCGACGTGCCGGTCGGCACACGCGGCGATTGCTACGACCGGTTCATGTGCCGCGTCGAGGAAGTGCGCCAGTCGGCACGCATCATGAAGCAGTGCTTGCAGGACATGCCCGAGGGGCCGATCCTGACCTACGACCGTAAGGTCGCGCCGCCCAAGCGCGCCGAAATGAAGCGGTCGATGGAAGCGATGATCCATCACTTCAAACTCTATACGGAGGGGTTCCACGTCCCTGCCGGTGAAGTCTATGTCGCGACTGAGAGCCCCAAGGGCGAATTCGGCGTCTATCTCGTCGCCGACGGCACCAACAAGCCGTACCGCTGCAAAATCCGCCCGACGGCGTTCAGCCATTTGCAGGCGATGGACTTCATGATGAAGGGCCACATGCTCGCGGATACGACGGCTGTGCTCGGCGCGATGGATATCGTGTTCGGGGAGTGCGATCGGTGAGCGAGACAGATAGCTCAAAGCACAAAGCAGCTGGAGAAGCAGTGGCAGCCTTTGCAGCGCCGAAACTTCTTGGTGCTGGACTGTTCTTTGTTGGTCTCGTGTTGGTTCTTTCATTCTCATCTTTAGCGCGATCAATTGGGTGGAATAACATCGCTGATGCAACTGACCGCAGCCAATTTGGACTCATTATTGTCTGGAGTGTTGTCGCACTGATTGGTTGGTTCGCGTTGGTTCTCTACAAGGATCACAAGAAGCTCGTTGCTAGATCGGACAAGCGCGATCATGGCTGACGCTCCCCATATCCCCGACGAAGCCGACACTCGCGCCCGCTGGGGTGCGTTCGCCTGGTCGTCCGAGAACGCCACCAAGGCTGCCGAGATCATCGCGCGCTATCCACCGGGGCGACAGCAGTCGGCGGTAATGCCGCTGCTCGACCTTGCCCAGCGTCAGGTCGGGGCGGAGACGAACACGCAAGGGTGGCTGCCGGTGCCGGTGATCGAGTTCATCGCGGCGCAGCTCGGCATGCCGTACATGCGCGCGTACGAAGTCGTGACCTTCTACACGATGTACAATCTCGCGCCCGTCGGCCGCTACCATGTGCAGGTCTGCGGAACGACGCCGTGCATGCTGCGCGGCTCCGACGATGTGCTCAGCGCTTGCGCGAACAAGGGCCTGTCGAAGGGGCATACGACGCCCGACGGCCTGTTCACGCTGACCGAAGTCGAATGCCTGGGCGCCTGCGCCAACGCGCCGATGGTGCAGATCAACGACGACAATTTCGAAGACCTGACCTACGACAGCATGACCGCGATCCTCGACAAGCTGGCCGCAGGAGAAGCGGTAACCCCGGGGCCGCAAATCGCGCGGCAGGTGAGTTGCCCCGAAGGCGGGCCGACGACGTTGCTGGAGTTCGCCAAGTGAGTCTCGCCGACAAAGACCGCATCTTCACGAACCTTTACGGTTTCCAGCCATGGTCGCTCGACGCCGCGATGAAGCGGGGCGACTGGGACGGGACCAAGGCGCTGATGGCCGCCGGGCAGGACGCGATCATCGAGAGCGTCAAGGCGTCGGGCCTGCGCGGGCGCGGCGGGGCGGGGTTCCCGACCGGCATGAAGTGGAGCTTCATGCCCAAGGAGCCCAAGCCCGACCGGCCGAACTTCCTGGTCATCAACGCCGACGAGTCCGAGCCGGGTTCGTGCAAGGACCGCGAAATCATCCGCCACGATCCGCACAAGCTGATCGAGGGCGCGCTGATCGCGGGTTACTCGATGCGCGCGCGGGCGGCGTATATCTACATCCGCGGCGAATATATCCGTGAGGCGGAAACGCTGTTTGCCGCGGTCACCGAAGCCTATGCCAAGGGCCTGCTGGGCAAGAACGCCGCGAAATCGGGCTACGACTTCGACGTGTTCGTCCATCGGGGTGCAGGGGCGTACATCTGCGGCGAAGAGACCGCGATGCTCGAAAGCCTCGAAGGCAAGAAGGGCCAGCCGCGCCTGAAGCCGCCATTCCCCGCTGGCGCAGGCCTTTATGGCTGCCCCACCACAGTCAACAATGTCGAAAGCATCGCGGTCGTCCCGACAATCCTGCGGCGCGGACCAGCCTGGTTCGCGGGGATCGGCAATCCGAAGAACGAAGGGACCAAGCTGTTCCAGATCAGCGGCCATGTGAACAAGCCCTGCGTCGTCGAGGACGCGATGGGCATCCCGTTCCGCGAACTGATCGAGAAGCATTGCGGTGGCGTCCGTGGCGGTTGGGACAATCTGCTTGCGGTCATCCCGGGCGGCTCGTCGGTGCCGTTGGTGCCCGCTGCGCAGATCATGGACGCGCCGATGGATTTCGACGGGCTGAAGGCGGTTGGGTCGGGTCTGGGAACCGCAGCGGTTATCGTGATGGACAAATCGACCGACATCGTCCGCGCGATTTCGCGGCTGTCGTACTTCTACAAGCATGAGTCGTGCGGCCAGTGCACCCCCTGCCGCGAAGGCACCGGCTGGATGTGGCGCGTGATGGAACGTCTGCGCACCGGCGATGCGGACATTTCCGAAATCGACCTGCTGCAGGAAGTGACCAAACAGGTCGAAGGGCACACGATTTGCGCACTGGGCGATGCGGCGGCCTGGCCGATCCAGGGCCTGATCCGCCATTTCCGGCCGGAGATCGAGCGGCGGATCAATGAACGCGGCGGCACGCAAATGCTGGAGGCGGCAGAATGATGCGAATGATCCTGCGGGGCTGCGCCTTGCTGGCGCTCGTTGGTGCGACCGCCGCTCCTGTCGTCGCGCAGGAAACCGGCACACTGATCCGCCGACGTGCGGCACAAATCGACGCCCAGGCGCCTGGTGGCGCCCGCACCGCGATGTTGCAGTTCGCGCAGTGTATCGTGTCGCGCGACAAGGGGCGGGTTGCACGCATACTGCAGCTGGCGGTCGACGACGCCGAATATCGCCGCCTTTCTAACAGGCTTTTCGAAACGACCGACGACGAATGCCTGAGCGATGGCGGGGTGAGCTTCAATTCGACGCTATTCGTCGGCGCGCTGTTCGAGGCGTTGTACATCCGCGATTTCAAATATGACGGTCCGACGGCGTTCCCTGCGAGTGTGACGACGCCATATCTCACGCTTTACAAGCCCCCATATTCGGCGACCGAGCGTCAGGCGCTGGCGCTCGAACAATTCGGCGAATGCGTCGCGCGCGCCGAACCGGTCGAGGCGCGCAAACTGTTGCTGGTGATGCCCGGCACGGCGATCGAGCGCGAGCAGTTCGCGCTGCTGGCGCCCCGCTTTGGCGCATGTGTTGTCAAGGGATCGACTGTCGCCATGTCGAAATCCATCATTCGCGGCTCGCTGGCCGAGGGTATGTACCGCTTGTCTCGGGTCGTCGTCGACGGACAGATGGGTGGCGCGAAGTGAGTATGAAAGTCATAGCACTGTTAGCCGCAGGCCTCTGGCTTGCGATTGTTTTTTGCTTGCTCGTTACGTCGAGAAGAGAGGCGAAAAAACTGAGCCGTCCCGGTCCGCACAACAATTGGCGCAAGGATCAAGGGCCCAGCGATGATAGCAGTTTCCACGAGAGTGGCTCTGGAATGACGGGATTCTGAGATCATGCCGAAGCTGACCGTCGACGGCGTCGAAGTCGAAGTCCCCGCTGGCGCAACCGTGCTCCAAGCCTGCGAAGCCGCAGGCAAGGAAATCCCGCGGTTTTGCTACCACGAACGCCTGAGCATTGCGGGCAATTGCCGCATGTGTCTGGTCGAAGTCGCGCCGGGGCCGCCCAAGCCGCAGGCAAGTTGCGCGCTGCCCGCGGCCGAGGGGCAGATGATCCGCACCGACAGCCCGATGGTCAAGAAGGCGCGCGAGGGGGTGATGGAATTCCTGCTCATCAACCACCCGCTCGACTGCCCGATCTGCGATCAGGGCGGCGAGTGCGACCTGCAGGACCAGAGCATCGCGTACGGCAAGGGAAACAGCCGCTACGACGAGAACAAGCGTGCCGTCACCGAGAAATACATGGGGCCGATCGTCAAGACGGTGATGACACGCTGCATTCAGTGCACGCGCTGCATCCGTTTTGCCGAGGAAGTCGCGGGCGTGGAGGACATCGGTGCGGTCGGGCGCGGCGAAAACATGCAGATCACAACCTATCTGGAACATGCGATCCAGTCCGAACTGTCGGGCAATGTCGTCGATCTGTGTCCGGTGGGGGCGCTGACCAGCAAGCCCTATGCGTTCGAGGCGCGGCCGTGGGAGTTGAAGAAGACACACTCCATCGACGTAATGGACGCGGTCGGCACCAACATCCGCCTCGACAGCCGCGGGCGGCAAGTGCTGCGCGCGCTGCCGCGGATCAACGAGGACGTGAACGAGGAATGGGCCTCGGACAAGACGCGCCACGCGGTCGACGGGCTGGTGCGCAAGCGACTCGACCGGCCCTACGTGCGCGTCGGCGGCAAGTTGCAGCCTGCGAGCTGGGACGAGGCTTTTGCGGCGATCAAGGCAGTCGATGCCGGGTTGAGCGTCGCCGCGATTGCAGGCGACTTGGTCGACTGCGAGACGATGTATGCGGCAAAGGTGCTGCTGCGGAACCTGGGCTCTTCGCTGCTCGAAGGGCGGCAGACGGGGCTGAAATACGATGTTTCTTCGCTGTCTGCGGTCAATTTCAACACCACGATTGCGGGCATCGAGACCGCCGACGTCATCCTGCTGGTGGGCACAAACCTGCGCTGGGAAGCGCCGCTGGTGAACACGCGGGTGCGCAAGGCGATCAAGCGCGGCGCGAAGGTGTTCGCCATCGGGCCGGAGACGGATCTTACGTACAAGGTGCAGTGGCTGGGCAGCGACTTGGGCATTCTGGCCAAGCTGCCCAAGGACCTGAGCGACGCGCTGAGCGCGGCGGAGCGGCCTGCGATCATCGTCGGCGGCGGCGCTCTTAAGATCGATGGTGTCCACGGCGCAGCGCTGGCGCTTGCGGACAAGTTCAGGCTGGTGCGTGACGGCTGGAACGGATTCAACGTCCTGCACTTCTCGGCGGCGCGGATGGGCGGGTTGATGCTCGGCTATGCGCAGCCCGAGGGCGTCGCGGCGCTGGTCGGAACCAAATTGGTGGTCGCGCTGGGCGCGGACGAGGTCGACTGGTCGGCGTTCGGATCGTCGTTCAAGGTCTACATCGGGCACCACGGCGATGCAGGCGCGCATGCCGCCGACGTGATCCTGCCGGGCGCGAGCTATGTCGAGAAGGCCGGCACCTACGTCAATCTCGAGGGCCGCGTGCAGATGGCCGAACGCGCCGTGTTCGCACCGGGCGACGCCCGCGAGGACTGGGCGATCCTGCGGGCGCTGAGCGATGTGCTGGGCGCGCGCCTGCCGTTCGACAGTTTCGAGGGGCTGCGCACCGCAATGGCGAGCGAAGTTCCCGCGCTCGGGGTCGAGGGCTTGGCCAACTATGGGTGGTCGGTGCCCAAACTGCCGTCGAAGCCGACCGGCGAAATCGCGGGCTATCCGATCAAGGATTTCTACCTGACCAACTCCATCTGCCGCGCGAGCCCGACGATGCAGCAATGCTCGTCGGAAATCCTGCATGGCGGCGAAGCGATTCTGGAGGCGGCGGAATGACCAGCCCCATCCAGTGGTTCCAATCATGGTCTGCGGCAAGTTATGTCGGCTGGCTGACTTGGCACACAATTCTCGTGCTCCTCATCGCGCTGCCCGTCATGCTCGCGGTCGCGATGCTGATCTATGCCGACCGCAAGATCTGGGCGGCGATGGCGCTGCGCAAGGGGCCCAATGTCGTCGGTCCGTTCGGCCTGCTACAGAGCTTCGCCGACGGGCTGAAGGTGTTCCTGCAGGAAACGATCATCCCGTCGAGCGCGAACAAGGGGCTGTTCCTGCTCGCGCCGATCATCACCTTTACCGTCGCGCTGATCGTGTGGGCGGTCATTCCGTTCGATGCTGGCATGGCGCTCGCCGACATCAATGTCGGGCTGCTCTACATCCTCGCGGCGTCGTCGCTCGGCGTTTACGGGGTGATGATGGCCGGCTGGTCGTCGAATTCGAAATACCCGTTCTACTCGGCGCTGCGCGCAGCGGCGCAGATGGTGAGTTACGAGGTCTCCATCGGTTTCGTGCTGATTTCGGTCGTCCTGTGGGCGGGGTCGTTCAACCTGTCGGCGATTGTCGAGGCGCAGCGGTCGCACCTGTGGATAACCAACGGCTTCGGCTTCAACCCGCTGTTTTTCCCCATGGCGGTGGTGTTCTTCATCAGCTCGCTGGCCGAAACCGCCCGCGCGCCGTTCGACCTGACCGAGGCCGAAAGCGAGCTGGTCGCGGGGTATCAGACCGAATACTCGTCGATGGCCTTCGCACTGTTCTGGCTCGGCGAATACGCCAACGTCATCCTGATGTGCGCGCTCAACGCGATCCTGTTCTGGGGCGGCTACCTGCCGCCCATCGACTGGGCCCCGCTCTATGTCGTGCCGGGCATATTGTGGCTGTTCCTCAAGATCCTCGTATTCTTCTTCATGTTCAGCTGGGTGAAGGCAACCGTCCCGCGCTACCGCTACGACCAGCTGATGCGCCTGGGCTGGAAAATCTTCCTGCCGCTGTCGCTGATCTGGGTGGTGCTGATCTCGGGGTATCTGATGCTGACGAGGTATGGGGGATGAAAGGGACTAAACTGGCAATTGTTGTGACGCTGGTTACCTTCAGCAGCGCGGCGATCTGTAGGTCATCAAAGCCTTCATTCACAGCCGTCGATCATGTGCAGCGAACCTACATTTGCGGTGCAAAACCGAGGCACATGGTACTCGAAGAAATGTCCAAATTTGGTTCACCTGACCATCGAATGAGGGTCATATACCCCCCGCAGTTTGTCGGCGAAGGCGCGATAGAAGAGGATCAAAATCCTCTTGCAGGTCGCGGAGGAGCTAAATTTTCGTGGACTGACCCGTCGAACCGAAAGAACTTTGCTTTACTGAAATATGTTGACGGCAAAAGAGACAGCAGTTCTTTTTTACTTCGCGACGGTCAAAATTACGAGGACTTCAGCAAGGTCGTTGAGTGTCGTTTGTCTGAATTGAAAAGTGACGGAGAAATAGCAAAATGACCGTCGCCCACTTCATCAAAACCTTCACCCTGTGGGAGTTCGTCAAGGCGCACGCGCTCACCTTGAAGTATTTCTTCAAGCCAAAGGCGACGATCAACTACCCCTATGAAAAGAACCCGATTTCTCCGCGGTTCCGGGGCGAACATGCGCTGCGCCGCTACCCGAACGGCGAGGAGCGCTGCATCGCGTGCAAGCTGTGCGAGGCGGTGTGTCCGGCGCAGGCGATCACCATCGAGGCCGAACCGCGCGCCGACGGCAGTCGCCGCACGACGCGGTACGATATCGACATGACCAAGTGCATCTATTGCGGGCTGTGCGCCGAGGCGTGCCCGGTCGATGCCATCGTCGAGGGGCCGAATTTCGAATTCGCCACCGAAACGCGCGAGGAATTGATCTACGACAAGTCGAAACTGCTCGACAACGGCGACCGGTGGGAGCGGACCATCGCCGCCAACCTTGCCGCCGATGCCCCGTCTCGCTAAGGGCCGCGCAGCGTGATTCAGGTCCTCGCCTTTTACCTTTTTGCCAGCATTGTTGTGTTGTCGGCGGTGCTGACGATCACGGCGCGCAACCCCGTGCATTCGGTGCTGTGGCTGATCCTCGCGTTCTTCAACGCGGCGGGGTTGATGCTGATCCTGGGCGCCGAGTTCATCGCGATGCTGCTCGTCATCGTCTATGTCGGCGCGGTCGCGGTGTTGTTCCTGTTCGTCGTGATGATGCTGAACATCGATTTTGCCGAGGCGCGTCAGGGGTTCACGAAATACCTGATTCCTGGCCTGCTTGTTGCGGGCGCGCTTGCGGTCGAGGCAGTGGTCGCAACCAAGGCTTGGGAAGCTGGGCCGATCCAGCTAGCCAACCGCACCGGTGTGACGCCGCAAGCGATGCCGAATATCGAGGCGCTGGGCGCGCTGATCTACACCAAATATGTCTATGTGTTCGAAGGCGCGGGGCTCGTGCTGCTCGTCGCGATGATCGGGGCAATCGTACTGACCCACCGTGCACGCGGCGGAGTGAAGGCGCAAAACATCAGCCGCCAGGTCCAGCGCCGCCCGCAGGATGCGGTGCGGATCGTCAAGGATCAGCCGGTCGGCGCGGGGGTAGAATTGTGATCGGCCTCCACCACTACATTACCGTCAGCGCGATCCTGTTCGTGCTGGGCGTGCTGGGCATCTTCATCAACCGCAAGAACATCATCGTCATCCTGATGGCGATCGAGCTGATCCTGCTGAGCGTGAACATCAATCTCGTCGCGTTCAGCGTCTATCTCGGCGATCTCGTCGGACAGGTGTTCGCGATGTTCGTCCTGACCGTCGCGGCGGGGGAGGCGGCCATCGGGCTCGCCATTCTCGTCATCTATTTCCGTGGCCGCGCAACGATTGCGGTCGACGACGTCAACCGGATGCGCGGCTGATGATTTTCAAGATCATGGTTTTCCTGCCGCTGCTGGCGGCGCTCGTCGCCGGGCTGGGGCGGGGTGTCCTCGGCAATACAGGTGCCAAGCTGGTCACGACGGGTGCGCTGTTCGTGTCGTGCACGATTGCATGGCTGACGTTCGGCTGGTTCATTACCGGCATTGCAGGGGCGCAGGTCGTGCCCGTCCTCGACTGGATCCGGTCGGGTGACATGGTCATCGACTGGTCGCTGCGCATCGACAGCCTGACCGCGGTGATGCTCGTCGTCATCACCTCGGTGTCGGCGCTCGTCCACCTGTATAGCTGGGGCTATATGGCCGAGGACCCCAGCCAGCCGCGCTTCTTCGCTTATCTCTCGCTGTTCACCTTCGCGATGCTGATGCTGGTAACGGCGGACAATCTCGTCCAGATGTTCTTCGGCTGGGAAGGGGTGGGCCTCGCGTCCTACCTGCTGATCGGCTTCTGGTATCACAAACCCAGCGCCAATGCCGCCGCAATCAAGGCATTCGTCGTCAACCGCGTCGGCGATTTCGGCTTTTCGCTGGGCATTTTCGGGACGTTCCTGGTGTTCGGCACGGTATCGATCCCGGCCATCCTCGAAGCCGCGCCAGGCATGGCGGGCAGCACAATCGGGTTCTTGGGCATGCGCGTCGATACGATGACGCTGCTGTGTCTGCTGCTGTTCGTCGGTGCGATGGGCAAATCGGCGCAGCTCGGGCTGCACACCTGGTTGCCCGACGCGATGGAGGGGCCGACACCGGTGTCCGCGCTGATCCATGCCGCCACGATGGTGACGGCAGGCGTGTTCATGGTGTGCCGCCTGTCGCCGATGTTCGTGGTCAGCCCCACCGCAATGACGGTGGTGACCTATGTCGGCGCGGCGACCGCGCTGTTCGCCGCGACCGTCGGTACGACGCAGACCGATATCAAGCGGGTGATCGCCTATTCGACCTGTTCGCAGCTTGGCTACATGTTCTTCGCTGCAGGGGTCGGCGCGTTCAACGGCGCGATGTTCCACTTGTTCACGCACGCTTTTTTCAAGGCGCTGTTGTTCCTCGGTGCAGGCTCCGTGATTCACGCGATGCACCATGAACAGGACATGCGTTTCTACGGCGGCCTGCGGAAACATATCCCGATCACCTTCTGGGCGATGATGGCGGGGACGCTGGCGATCACCGGCGTCGGCATCGCGGGCGTGTTCGGCTTTGCCGGTTTCTACTCGAAGGACGCAATTATCGAGGCGACCTTCGCCAGCGGGACGCAGCACGGCTATGTCGCGTTCGCGGTCGCGGTGTTCGCGGCGTTGCTGACCAGCTTCTATTCGTGGCGGCTGATGTTCCTGACCTTCTGGGGCAAGCCGCGCTGGGCGGGTTCCGAGCATATCCAGCATGCGGCGCATGACCATGTGCACGGGCATGGCCATGACGATCATCACGCGCCTGCGCATCATGACGACGGGACGGCGGGCTACCACCCACACGAGAGCCCGAAGACGATGCTGATCCCGCTGGTCCTGCTAGCCGTGGGTGCGGTATTCGCCGGATTCGCTTTCCACGGCCTGTTCCTTGGTCCGGAAGAGGGACTGATGTTCTGGAGTGGCAGCGTCGCCTTCGACCAGCACCTGATGCACGTCATGCACGAAGTGCCCGAGCTGGTGAAACTGTCGGCGACGATCGTGATGCTGATCGGCCTGGGCGTTGCTTGGCTGGCCTATGTTAAGTCGCCAGACCTGCCCGCCAAGTTCGTGGCGCGTACCGGTGGCCTCTACCGGTTCCTGCTCAACAAATGGTATTTCGACGAGCTCTATGACCGCGTGTTCGTAAAGCCCGCCTTCGCCTTCGGGCGCCTGTTCTGGCACACGGGTGACGAGGGAACGATCGACCGGTTCGGACCGAACGGTGTCGCGTCCGTCGTGGTGATGGGTAGCCGCGCGGCCGTCCGGTTCCAGTCGGGCTACCTCTATACATATGCGCTGGTGATGCTGCTCGGGCTCGCGGCCGCGGCAACCTGGGTGATGACACGGTGAGCTTTCCCATTCTCTCGGTCATGATCTTCCTGCCGCTGATCGCAGCGGTCGTTTGCCTGTTCGTACCCGCGCAAACCGCACGCTGGACGGCGCTGCTGACGACGTTCGTGCTGTTCGGCCTCGGCTGCGCACTGTGGGCCAACTTTGAGCCCGGTGGGCCTCAATGGCAGTTCACCGAATATTCGCCGGTGTTCGGGCGGTTCGCCTGGGCGATGGGGATCGACGGCATCGCACTGATGCTGATCATGCTCAGCGTGTTTCTGATGCCGATCTGCATCGGCGCGTCATGGGAAGCGATCACCGACCGCGTCGGCGAATATATGGCGGCGTTCCTCCTGATGGAGGCGCTGATGATCGGCGTGTTCGCCGCGCAGGACATTTTCCTGTTCTACATTTTCTTCGAGGCCGGGCTGATCCCGATGTACCTCATCATTGGCATCTGGGGCGGCGCGAACCGCATCTACGCCGCGTATAAATTCTTTCTCTACACGCTGCTCGGCTCGGTCGTGATGCTCGTCGCGATGCTGTGGATGGTCCGCGAAGTCGGATCGACCCGCATCCCCGACCTGATGCAGTATAATTTCGATCCCGAGGCGCAGAAATGGCTGTGGCTGGCGTTCTTTGCGTCGTTCGCGGTCAAGATGCCGATGTGGCCGGTGCACACTTGGTTGCCCGACGCGCACGTGCAGGCGCCGACGGCGGGGTCTGTGATCCTGGCAGGCGTGCTGCTCAAGATGGGCGGGTACGGGTTCATCCGCTTCCTGCTGCCGATGTTTCCGGAAGGGACGGCGCACTGGTTCTGGCTGGTCATGGGGCTGTCGATGGTGGCGGTCGTCTACACCTCGCTTGTGGCGCTGGTTCAGTCGGACATGAAGAAACTGATCGCCTATTCCTCCGTCGCGCATATGGCATTCGTGACCATCGGCCTGATGGCGTTCAACCGGCAGGGGATCGAGGGCGCGATGCTGGTGATGCTCAGCCACGGACTCGTCTCGGGCGCGCTGTTCCTGTGCGTTGGTGTGATCTACGACCGGCTGCACACGCGTGAAATCGCGCGTTACGGCGGACTGGCAGACTCGATGCCGAAATATGCCTTGTTTTTCATGGTCTTCACGATGGCATCGGTCGGCCTGCCCGGCACCAGCGGCTTCGTCGGCGAGTTCCTGTCGCTCGCCGGATCGTATCAGGCGAACAGCTGGGTCGCCTTTGTCATGACCACCGGCATCATCCTGGGCGCGGCCTATATGCTTTACCTTTTTCGCCGCGTTGTCTTCGGCAAGCTCGACAAGGATGACGTGAAAGCGATGCCCGATCTGTCGGTGCGCGAAATCGCGCTGCTTGCACCGATTATCGGCGCGGTGTTCTGGATGGGCATCTACCCTGAGAGCTTCCTGAAACCGATGCGGGCCGACGTCGGCGCGGTACTGGCGCGGATCGAACCCGCCAATCCCGGCGGCGATGCCAAGCTGGCGATGGGCGAGGTGAAACCGGTCCAAGTGCATCACGGCGAAGCTGTCGCAGCCGAGGGACGTCACTGATGAGCGCGAACCTGCTTTTCACGCTGCCCGAGCTAATCCTCAGCCTTGGCGCGATTGTCCTGATGCTGGTTGCGGCGTGGGGTGACGAGGCGTCGACCAAGGCAATCTCGGTCATTTCGGTTGCGCTGCTGGTCGCGGCCGGTTTTGCGGCGGCCATGCCGGTGACGGGGTACGGCGTTGCGTTCGATGGCCTGTACCGTGCCGATGCGTTTGCGGCATTCGCCAAATGCCTGATCTATCTGGCGACGGGCGTGTGCATCCTGATCGCGCCGCGCTTCTTCGCGGTCGAGCGGCTGAAGCCCGAATATCCGGTACTGATTCTGCTCGCCACCGCAGGCGCGGGCATGATGGTGTCGGCAACCGACCTGATCACGCTCTACATCGGCCTCGAACTGCAGAGCCTTGCCTCCTACGTCCTCGCCAGTTTCATGCGCCGCGACGAGCGTTCGGCGGAGGCGGGGCTGAAGTACTTCGTTCTCGGCGCGCTGGCATCGGGCATCCTGCTCTACGGCGCGGCACTGGTGTACGGATTTACCGGTACGACCAACTATTCGGGCATTGCGCGTGCGTTCGACAGCGGCCTCACGACCGGGCAATTGTTCGGGCTGGTGTTCGTGTTCGCTGGTATCGCGTTCAAGATTTCGGCCGTGCCGTTCCACATGTGGACGCCCGACGTTTACGAAGGCGCGCCGACGCCGGTGACGACCTTGTTTGCTACCGCGCAAAAGGTCGCGGCGATTGCGATGTTCGTACGGATTGCGATGAGCGCGATGGGTTCGGCGACCGACGCCTGGCAGCAGATCATTGTGTTTGCGGCGCTGGCCTCGATTGTCCTCGGTGCGGCGGGTGCCATCGGGCAGACCAATATCAAGCGGCTGCTCGCCTATTCGTCGATCAACAATATCGGGTTCGCGCTGATCGGTTTTGCGGCGGGGACGCCCGAGGGTGCGGCATCGGTGCTGACATATATGGCGATTTACATCGTAATGACGCTCGGCAGTTTCTTGTGCGTCCTGCAAATGCGCGATGCGGAAGGTGGGCAGATCGAGAGCATTGCCAGCCTCGCCGGCCTGTCGCGGACCAACGGCTGGTTGGCCGCGGCACTGGCGGTCTTCATGTTCTCGTTGGCGGGCATCCCGCCGTTGTTCGGCTTCTGGGCCAAGTTCGCGGTGTTCTCTGCCGCCATCGATGCGAACATGGTGCTGCTCGCTCTGTTCGGCATCGCGGCGTCGGTGATCGGCGCATTCTATTACATCAAGATCATCAAGATCATGTATTTCGACGAGGCGGCCCCGGCGTTTGCGCCCCCGGCGAGCAGAATCGAGAATGGTCTGATTGCGGCTTCGGCGATCGTGATCGCGCTGGGCTATCCGTTAATTCCGTGGCTCGATGCGTTGACCAACAACGCGGCAAAGGCGCTGTTCTGACGATCCTGCGCGTTGCCGAGACGGGCTCGACCAACGCCGATATGCTCGCGCTTGCCGCGAGCGGCAGCGTGCATAGCGGCGACTGGCTGATTGCCGAGCGCCAGAGCGCCGGACGGGGGCGACAGGGAAGGGCGTGGTCCTCGCCACCGGGCAATCTCTATGCGAGCGGGCTGGTCGAGCTGCACCCCGACGATCCGCCGCCGTCGACGATTGCGTTGGTGGCGGGGATCGCCGCTGTGGAGATGCTCGGCGTGTCGGCGTTGTCGCTTAAATGGCCGAACGATGTTCTGGTAGGTAATGCCAAATTGGCGGGTATCCTTCTCGAACGGCTGAACGACACGGTGGTCATCGGCATTGGCATCAATCTCGCACATCATCCCGACTTGCCCGAACGGCCGACGATCAGCCTTACCGCGCTGGGCGTGACCATGTCGTGCGATACGGCGATGTCGCTGCTCGCGCCCTCAGTCGCCCGCTGGCTCGACATCTGGCGGACGGCGGGTCTGCCCGCGATCCGCGCCGCCTGGCTTGAACGGGCACACCCTGTTGGCACCCCGCTGGCGGCGGCACTGCCTGATGGTACCCGTATCGAAGGCAGCTTCGACGGCCTTAGCCCTGACTGCGCCCTGCAACTGCGCTTGGCGGATGGCACGACCCGTGTCATTCACGCGGGCGACGTGTTCCTGATCTGAGGCTCTCCATGCTGCTCGCCATCGACGCCGGGAATACCAACATCAAATTCGCGCTGGTGAACGACGACGGCACCCCGCGCAGCCGCTGGCGGATCGCGACCGATGCGCGGCGGACGGCGGACGAATACGCCGTCTGGTTGCTGCGGCTGATCGAACTTGAGGGATTGAGTGCCACGGACGTCACCGATGTCGCCGTGTCCACCGTCGTGCCGCGCGCGCTCTACAATCTCCAGTCGCTCGCGCAGAAATATTTCGGGGTCGAAGCGTTGATCGCGGGGCGCACGCCGATGAACTATGGCATTGCGCTCGACGTCGATGAGCCGCAGTCAGTCGGTTCCGACCGCGCCTGCAACGCCATCGCCGCGCACGCTGCCCATGCGGGCGACCTCATCGTCATCAGCTTCGGCACCGCGACCACCGTCGACCACGTCGATTTCAACGGCGCTTACAAGGGCGGGATCATTGCGCCGGGGCTCAACCTGTCGCTCGATGCGCTGGTGGCGGCAGCGGCCAAATTGCCGCGTATCGCGATTGAGGCTCCGGAGAGCGACACGGTCATCGGTCGCACGACCGAAAGTCAGATGCTGATCGGCATTTACTGGGGCTATGTCGCGATGATCGAAGGGCTTGTGTCGCGGATGAAGGCCGAGATCGGCCGACCGGTGCAGGTGATTGCCACCGGCGGTCTCGCCGCCCTGTTCCAGCAGCATGAGGCTTTGTTCGATTCCGTCGACGCCGACCTGACGCTCAAAGGATTGTCGCTATTGTGGCGGCGGTCGGTTAGAGTTCCTATCTAATACGCGTCGCCCCGGACGTGATCCGGGGCTGGGCTGTCTTCCATTCCCGAAGTAGCCCTGGCCCGGATCAAGTTCGGGCCGACCAATAAATTCAATTTGAAATGAGAAATCTTTGACCACCCCAAAAAACGAACTCCTGTTCCTCGCGCTCGGCGGGTCCGACGAAATCGGCATGAACGTCAACCTCTATGGCTGTGACGGCAAATGGCTGATGGTCGACCTAGGCCTGACTTTCGCTGGCGCAGACTATCCCGGTATCGATTTGGTGCTGCCCGATCTCGAATTCATCGAGGCGCGGCGAAAGGACCTTGTCGGCATCGTGCTGACCCATGGGCACGAGGATCACATTGGCGCGATCCCTTATCTGGCTGCCGACCTCGGTGTGCCGCTTTACGCCAACCCATTCACGGCGACGCTGATCCGTGGCAAGCTCGACGAAGAGGGCCTGTCCAAAGAGGTCAAGGTCAACGTCGTGAAGCCGGGGCAAAAGCTTCAGCTCGGGCCGTTCGGTATCGAACTCGTCCGCCTTGCGCACTCGATCCCGGACATGGACGCCGCGCTGATCGAAACGCCCTATGGCCGTGTCTTCCATACCGGTGACTGGAAGCTCGACAACGATCAGGTGCTGGGCGAATCGGCCACTGAGGCGCAGATGAAAGCGATCGGCGACAAGGGCATCCTCGCGCTCGTCTGCGATTCGACCAACGCGTTCAACAACGAAGCCTCCGGCACCGAAGGCAGCGTGCGCGATGGCCTGATGAAGGCCGTTGCCGCCGCCAAGGGCCGTGTGATCGTGACGAGCTTCGCTTCGAACGCGGCGCGCCTCGCGACACTGGGTCAGGTTGCCAAAGCCAGCGGACGTACATTGACCGTCGCCGGGCGTTCGCTCGACCGCATCATCGGCGCGGCGCGACAAAATGGCTATTTGAAGGATTTCCCTGAAACCGTCGATTTCGAAAGTGCGATGGCGTTGCCGGGCAACAAGAGCCTGGTCATCGCGACCGGCGGGCAGGGCGAGGACCGCGCGGCGCTTGCGCGGATCGCGTTCGACCAGCATCAGATCAAGGTGCAGGAAGGGGATACGATCATCTTCTCGTCGAAGCAGATCCCCGGCAACGAAGTCGCCATCGGCCGCATCCAGAACGCGCTTGCCCGCAAGAACGTGATCATGGTCACGGAGAAGCAAGCGCACGTGCACGTCTCCGGTCACCCCGGCCGTCCCGAACTTGCCAAGATGTACGAATGGATCCGTCCCGAAATGCTGATCCCGGTCCACGGCGAACGGCGGCACATGGCCGAACAGGCCCGTTTCGCCATCGGAGAGGGCGTTGCGCGCGTTCTGGTCCAGTCGAACGGCGATGTCGTACGATTGGCCCCCAAAGGACCAACTATTGTCGGCAAGGAGCGGACAGGACGACTGGTGCTCGACGGCGATGTCATCCTGCCGGCCGACGGATCGACCATCGGCGAGCGGCGGCGGCTGTCGCAATACGGCGTCATCTCGGTTGCCGTTGCAATCGACAGGAGCTGGCAGCTGGTCGGTTCGCCCGAAGTCCGCATCCAAGGCGTCCCGGTGGAGGAAGATCGCGACGATTTCCTTGAAGAGGCGCGCGAAGGGGCCGCATCCGCCGTCGGCAAGGAACGCGACGAAAACAAGCTTCGCGAAAAGATCAGGCTTGCCGTCCGCAGGGTCGCCACCGACTGGACCGGCAAGAAGCCGGTGGTCGAGGTCATGGTGCTGAAGGCGTGAAAATCCAGTCGGCCATCGCGATCTATGCCCTCTTCTGGGTGATGAGCGCGTTCGTCGTCATGCCTTTCGGCGTCCGCACGCATGACGAGGCGGGCGCGGCGAAAGTGCCGGGACAGGCCGACAGCGCGCCGTACAATTTCCAGCCCTGGCGGATCGTGCGGCGCACCACGTTCGTGGCGAGCCTGATCTTCGCGCTGTTCCTGCTCAACTATAATTACGGCTGGGTGACGCCTCAGTCGCTTGACGTATTTACGCCAAAGGAGCTGCAGGCGAAATAGAAGCTGGCGTTATTGTCCATGGTGGCGGCCGCCAGTGGCAGAATCGCACAACTATTCGGGAGCCGGTGCATGAGCTTGAAGGTGATAGCCGCAGGTTTCGCATTCGCTTTCGTGTCGATGCTCGGTTTTCCGGCAGACGCGACACCACCTGCGGAGCCTGCGGAGAATGTAACGTCGGCAGCGAGTTTCGTCCCGCCAGACTTCAACGTGCCGACATTGGTCGAAGCACGCGGCTTCAAACTCGTGCCGCTCGGCCCGGCATTGGTGAGGATCGATTTCGACGCATACATGTCGTCGATCGAGCATCTGCAACGCACATTCACGCGCAGCACCGATTGGCCGCACAAGAATATCTCCGATGCCGACGCGATGCGCGACATGGAAACCGAGCAGGGCAGATTTCAGCGCCGCGAGTCTTTTGCCTATGCCGTGCTCACCCCCGACGGCCGCCGCGAACGTGGCTCGGTATATGTCTCGCCAAGTCCCGTTGCCGGCTATGATGCCGTGGTCAGACTCTGGGTTACCAAGGCCGAATATGACGCCGGCTTCGACGCCAAACTTTACCAGTGGACGACCAAATGGGTGAAGGAAAACTGGCGGTTCAGGAAAATTGCCTATCCCGGACGTGCTATTGACTGGGCGACCTGGGACACCCTTGTTGCGGCGAAAACGGCAAAGTAACCTGCGGCGAAATTGCCCGGTCGGGCCGACAGCGCGCCGTACAATTTCCAGCCCTGGCGGATCGTGCGACGCACGACCGTGGTCGCCGGCTTGGTGCTCGCACTGTTCCTGCTGAACTACACCTATGGCTGACACCGGAAAAGCTGGTCGTGTTCACGCTGCGGAAGTTGCGAGAGTTGCGGGGAAATTAGGGGCGGGATGGCGGCAAGGGGTGGAAAGCTGACAGTCTGCTTTCAGGCATCCAAGGGGGTTGCCTAACCTATGCTTCGCCCTGAACCAAGATCGTCGTTATGTCCCGGAAACCCGGAGTCGAGTTATCCCAGAATGCTGACATTTCCGAAGGGAACCGCTTTCGGAGGTCGGCAAGTACCGGAGCCGCGTCCGGCTCATGCAGTCGAACGAGCCAGTGCTCTAATGGCATCCCCGCGCGCGCCGCGCCGCACAACACACTTTCAGCTTCCGTGCCAATCCAACCGTTATCCGCCTCGGCTACATCCTTGGCGAGCGCTCGTTCAAACCAAGCGTCGACGAATTCTTCGACCGCCTGTTGCTCATCTAGCGACCAGTACCGCCAACCGGCGAGCTGAAGTTTACCCAAGACAATTTCAGGGTCATTGGCATTGCCCGGGTCGGTCGCCGACACTTCAAGAATGCGCGGCAACAGATACCGAAAGTCCTGCTCGTCTCCGATCGTGAGGAAAACTCCCGACACATATCGCCAAAGCGCTTGACCAGTGAGTTGCCGCAAAGGTGTAACTAGCAAAGCGTCCGTGCCACGCGTCGCAATGCAGCATGGGCAACCTTCGATCACCGCAGGAACCGGTTCGTCGAATTCGCGATAAACAGCGTCCAACGCGTCGCGAAGTCGCTTGTCAGCCAAGGGTGGGAGCGCTTCGTTCATTGGCAGACAATGTAGAGACAACAACCTTGCCGCAATGCCCTAGAGCAATATCGACGTCGGCAACCAGGGAATGGCGAACCTCGCGGGAGCGAATGAAAATGGGGCGAAAACGGAAGCGGTCGTGGAATTATTGCGTTCCGCTCGCCCCTTCCTCCCACGTCGCTCCGTCTCAAGCACGGGGCGACGCGGGGGTGAGCGTGTGCCGCACAGCGCGTCAGAATTTCCTACAAATAGCGTTTCTGTTATGTTCTAGTATCGATTCGTTTGCCCGCTCTTTCAATTTGTCGAAGCGCACGAATGATGCCCGAGGTTTTTAGGCGCAGCGTCATAAGCTGCGCCGTCGAAAAAAATTTCAGGTGTGACCTTGCTGTGACCTTTGGCAAATCCGCCGTTTCAGCTCCGCAGCCGCTCGATCGCCTGCGCCAGTGCCACATAGAGCTTGCCCATATCCGACGAGAGCAAAGTAACGCCCAGCGGCGATCCCGCGCGCGTTGCCAGTACGTTGCGCAGCATCGCTTCGAAATCGCGGATGTAGCGGTTTACCTGCTCGCTGAATTCGGGGTCGTCGTTGTAATGGCGGTTGATCTCGCGCACTTCGCCGGCGTCGAGCAGGCGGACGGCGCGGCGGGTGAAGATGCCGCGGTCGCCCTTCAGATACGCGTCCCACGCGCTGTCGGTGATGTCGTTCGACAGGATCTTGGTCACGTCGATGGCGGTCGAATTGAGCGATTCGATGAGCAGCGCGACGCGGCGCGTGAAATTGTCGCGGTCGGCTTCCTCGATTTCGGCGTGCGCCTCGGCGATGCGGGCTTCGACCTGGGCGCTGGTCTCGGCTATCGTCAGCATCTGGCGCATCAGCCGGTCGGACGCGGTGTTGGCCGACGCCACGGCGCGTTCGGCGGTCGCGGCAAGCTCGCCGATCTGTGTCTCGACCTGGCCGGTCACCGCCTGCTGCAACGCCTCCTTGACGGCAGCGGACAGGCGTTCGGCGCTGTCTGGGACGACGGCAGCAAGCGCCTCGCGAGCGCGTTCGGCAGCGGCCTGGGCGGTTTCGCGGACGCGCACCATTGCCGCAACCAAAGTTGCCGCGCTGTTGTCGGCGATCTCTTGCGCGCGAGTATCGGCACCTTCGACGGCAGCAACCATATCCCCGGCCGCAGCGACGCCCTTGGCCAGCCGTTCGTCGAGAGCATCCCCGAGCAGATTGAGCGCCTCGCGCTGTTTGGCGAGTGCCCCTTCGGCCTCGAGCAGCCGGTCGAGCGTCCGCGATGCTTCTTGTTCGATCCGCGCGACTTCAGGGGCGATGGCGTCGATTTTCGCCTTGGTGGATGCGGTATGACCGTCGAGACGGCCAAGCGCTTGCGGCAACGTCTCGTCGATCTCGCGCGAGACGGCATAGAGCGCCGTCATCAGCGTTTCCGCGCGACCGATCAGTTGCTCGGTCGTGCCGCTGCCCGCGTCGAGCGCATCGCGCAACGTCTGGGCGTGCGTCGACAGGCCGGCAACGGCCGCTGTCAGTCGGGCGTGACGCGCGTCGGCGTCGCTATCGATCTCGGCAAAGCGGCTGTCGATCTTGTCGATGCCCGTTCCGATCCCGTCGATCATGCGGCTGCTGGTCGCCTCATGGTCGGTCAGCATGGCCCCAAGCGCTTCGAGCCTTTCGGTGACTTCCTCGACACGACGATTGAGTGCTTCGGTCGCATTCGCCCCGGTATTGGCCAACGCCGCTTCGCTCTGGTCGACAAGCGCGCGCATGGCTGCGCCTTGCGCTTCCATGCCCTGACGGGCCGCATCGCCCGCTTCGGCGGCGCGACCGAGGGCGGCATCGACCGCCTCTGTCACCGTTTCGGCAGCAGCGGCCAGGCTCGCTGCGGCGCCTTCGCTGACCCCTTCGACCCGGGCGAGATGGGCCGCGAGCTTCTGGGCAGCGCCGCCGACGATATCGTCAGCTTCGCGTCCGCGCGCGATCAGCGCCGAAATCTGCGAATCGAATGCACCGGCGCGCTCGTGGGCGATGAGGCCGGCGTTCTCCAGAGCGTCAGACATGTTGACCGTCTGAGCCAATGCGCGGGGCACATCGGTCAGCAAGATCTTCATATCGCTGCGCGCAGTGCTCGCCGCGTCGCGCAGCGTTTCCGCATCGCGCGCCGCACCGGTGATGTCCTCTTTCAGCTTTTCGGCAAAGGCGTGGAGGCGTGCCGTGGCATCTTCGCCGACCATCGCCAGCGTATCGATGTGGTTCAGCACCCGGGCGCGTTCGGCGTCGAAACGGCCGGTGACATTCGTCAGCACCGATTCCAGCCGAACCTGCTCGGCACGCAAGTTGCCCGATACCTTGGCAAGGCGCGCGGCCTCGCTGCGGCTGTAACGGACCGCGATCAGATAGAGCAGGCCGATGAGGATGAGCGGTGTGCTGGCGGCGACGATCAGGTCGACGATGCCCGATGGCGACATGCCGAGCGCCAGCGCATCGGCTTTCGTCCAGATGACGAACCCGATCCACGCCGCGCCGGTAAGCACTGCCAGGATCGCAATAATCGTTGGCCACACGTCGCGTCGCAGGGGCGGCGCTTCCTCTTCCAAGTCAAGGATGGTGTCGGGCAGGGTGCCCGGCGTCTCGACGATCTCGTCGTCGGCTTCGTCGGACCAGCGCCCGGCAAGTTGCGATCCCCCGTTCATGGCCGTGCGTTTACCATGAGTTTTTGTTTTTGGGAAAGGGGCTGGCAACACGGTGTTAAGCGAATGCGACTAACCGATGTCGATGGCCTATGATCCCGGAGCGCTAGAAGCCGTACTGGCAGCCGCCGTCGGTGCAGAATCGTCGCTGGTCGACGAACTGCGGGGCGCATTTTTTTCGAGCGCCGACGATCATCTTTCGGCGATGCGCATGGCACAGGATGGGGACGAATGGGTCGTGGCCGCAGGGCGGCTGAAGGGGCTGGCCGCCAGTTTTGGAGCATTGCGCGTACTGGACGCAGCGAATGCTGCCGCCATGGCCCTGCCGGGTGACGTGCGGGCGATCGCCCGGATCGAGCGCGCCCTGTCGGCACTGCGCCACGAACCGGTCGCCTAGCGCTTATCCCGCTTTGCGCTTCGCCGCGCGATTGCGTATCGGCCCCGCTCGGCAAAGGAAATCCGGGCAAAAATTTGACACGGGCGGCACTTATCATTCTCGACGACGACATGCCGCGCGTGCGTATCGCGGGGCTTGCCTGGCCCGAATTTCAATTGCGTCAGGTCCAGCGCGCGGGCGCACTGCATATTGTCGTTGTCGCCGGCCGTGTATCGCGCGATGTCGTCGAAGCACTGGACCGGCTGCGCGCCGAGGGGCTGTCGGCCACGCTGGTCCGCACCGCGGCGGAAGCCGCGGACCTGTTCCATCCGGACGAGGCGGTCTTGCTGATGAGCGGCACAGGGGTGGTCGATCCGGCGCGTCTAGATGCGCTGCTCGATGTCCCGACGGCCGCCATCCTGTGCCTGCGGGGACCCGATGCCGATCCGCGCTACGAATTGATCGATGCGCGCGATCGCTGGGTCGGGATCGCCCGCTTGCAGGGTGGGCAGGTCCGCCAGACCGCCGAAGATGTCGGCGAATGGGATTTTGGCTCGATGCTGTTGCGCGCGGCGGTGCGGGCCAAAGCGCAACGCGTGGTGCTGGGCGCCGGCGACCGGATGGTCGATGCTGCCGAACCGGGCGCAGCAGGCGGTGCGGGACGGGCGATTCTCGGCGCGGTCTCGTTTCAGCCAGCCGGTTGGGGGGAGCGCTGGGCGGTAGACCCGGCGGCGCGTCTGATTGGGCGGCTCGCGCTCAACGCCCTGCCGGTCATAGCCCAGTTTGCGTCGTTTGTGGCGGCCGCATTGCTGGCCGCGGCCCCGGTTGTGACGGCATTCGGCGGTATTTCTGCCGGATGTGCCACGCTTCTGATCGCCACAGTGCTTGCGGCCGTGGGTCGCCTGGCAGCGGGGGCGACCGGATATCCCGCCCGCCTGAAGCCCGTGATACCGGTGCTGACTGCCGTTGCAGCCATGGTGGTGCTGGCTATTGGGACGTGGCCAGGGGGGACAGATGTGACCCAGCCGCTGGCTGCCGCTGTCCTTGTCGGACTTGCGGCGCTGGCGAACCGGCTGAAAGGGCCTGTCGAACGACCGGCCTGGCTGGCTGATCTGCCGGGTCATACTCTGATAGTGATGATCGCCGGGCTCTTTGGATCGCATGGTCTGACGGCGGGGCTGCTGCTGGCCTTGGCGCACGGATTTGCGACGCTCACATGGTTGCAAAACAGGCTTAGTCAGGCCTTAACCTGACGACGTTAAACCGGGCACCATGGTGAACACTGCCCGGCCCTGTCTCTAATGACCGGTGAGGTCGATTCCGCTCGCCTGGACGGCGACGGGCGGCTGGTTGCGGCCAGCGCACGGCTCAGCGCCCTCAATGCGCGCGCCGGAGGCAGCATCGCAGCCCCCCTGGCCGTGCCGCAGCTGGCGATGCTGGCGCGCCTCGCTTCCACACTGAAAATGCCGGTTTCGCGCAACATATTCGTCGCAGAGGGGCCGCGCGATTTCGACCTGTCGGCGCGTGCCGAGCCGGATCGGGACGGGGTCGCGCTCGCCATTACATCATGGACAGAACGACAGACGCGATCTTCGTGGCTCGTGGCTCAGCACGATCCGGCAACTCCGCTGGCCAACGCGCTCGACTGGCAGTGGGAAACCGATGCGAAGCTGATGCTGACTGCCTTGACACTGTCGCCCGACGAAGCGGGCGGGCTGCTCCCTGCCGACGTGGTCGGACAGCCGCTGACGCGGTTGGTCCGGTTGATCGAAAGCGACGAAGGCGACCTGCCCTTCCTGTTCGCACTTGCCGAAGGAGCTTCCTTCGACGGACAGAGAGCGGTGCGGCGCGATTTGCCGGGTATCGAATATGTGCTGACGGGCACAGCGCGGACTGATGCGGACGGCAGGCTGACGGGATTTTGCGGCACGGCGCAGGCGGTGCCGGTTGACCTTGGGGAGACGCCACAGGATCCCTTGCCGGTTGCGACCGCCGCCGATTTTACCGAACGCCTGGGGCAGGCGCTGCGTGCACCGCTCGACCGGATCATCGCGCGTGCCGACACCATTGGCGCTCAGGCAGACGGGCCGCTGCGCCGTGACTATGCCGATTATGCGGGCGACATCGCGAGTGCGGGACGGCATCTGCTGGCGCTGGTCGATGATCTGGCCGATCTTCAGGCTGTCGAGGTGCCCGGATTCGCCATTGTCGGCGAGCCGGTCGATCTTGCCGATGTGGCGCGCCGTGCCGCCGGCTTACTCGGCGTCCGCGCCAGCGACAAGCAGGTACGCATCGATCGGCCGGATATCGACGAGGTGCTCATGGCACAGGGCGATTTTCGCCGAATCCTGCAGATTCTGGTCAATCTTCTCGGCAACGCGGTCCGCTACACGCCGCCCGGCGGCATGGTGTGGTTGCGGACGGAACGCGATGCCGACACCGCTGTCGTGGTGGTCGCCGATCAGGGTAGGGGGATCGACCCCGCTGATCATGCGCGGGTGTTCGACAAATTCGAACGCATCGATCCGTCCGAACCGGGCGGCAGCGGCTTGGGTCTCTACATCTCGCGGCGGCTGGCGCGCGCGATGGGCGGCGACATCACGCTCGACAGCGCACCGGGGCAGGGCGCGCGATTCGTGCTGACTCTGCCTGTAGCTTAGCGCTGATTCACCGGCACATAGTCGCGCTGCGTGGGACCGGTGTAGAGCTGGCGCGGACGCCCGATCTTCTGTTCCGGATCGCTGATCATCTCGTTCCACTGCGCGACCCAGCCGACGGTGCGAGCCAGGGCGAACAGCACGGTGAACATCGTCGTCGGGAACCCGATCGCCGACAGGATAACGCCCGAGTAGAAATCGACGTTCGGGTAAAGCTTCTTCTCGACGAAATAGGGGTCGTTAAGTGCGATCTGCTCCAGCTCGCGGGCGACGTCGAAAATGGGGTCCGTGACGCCCAGTTCCTTCAGCACTTCATCGGCGGTCTTTTTCATCACCGTCGCGCGGGGGTCGAAATTCTTGTAGACGCGGTGACCGAAGCCCATGAGGCGGAACGGATCATCCTTGTTCTTGGCGCGAGCGATGTATTCCGGGATACGCTCCGGCGTTCCGATCTCGCGGAGCATTTCGAGCGCCGCCTCGTTCGCGCCGCCGTGCGCCGGACCCCATAGACACGCGATGCCTGCCGCGATGCAGGCAAATGGGTTGGCCCCCGACGATCCGGCAAGGCGGACGGTCGAGGTCGAGGCGTTCTGTTCGTGATCGGCATGGAGGATGAAAATCTTGTCCATCGCCTTTTCGACGATCGGGTTGACCTCATAGGGTTCGGCGGGGTTGCCGAACGTCATGCGCAAGAAATTTCCGGTGTAGGACAGGCTGTTCTGCGGGTAGAGAAAGGGCCGCCCGACGCTGTATTGATAGGACATGGCGGCGATGGTCGGCATCTTCGCGATCAGGCGATGAGACGCGATCATCCGCTGCACCGGGTCGGTGATGTCGGTTGAATCGTGATAGAACGCCGATAGCGCCCCGACCACACCGCACATGATCGCCATCGGGTGCGCGTCACGCCGGAATCCGCGGTAGAATGTTGCCATTTGCTCGTGCAGCATGGTGTGGCGCGTGATCGTGGTAGTGAATTTGTCGAGTGCCGCCTTGTCGGGCAACTCGCCGTTCAGCAGCAGGTAGCTGACTTCCATGAAGTTTGACTGGTCGGCGAGTTGATCGATGGGATAGCCACGGTGGAGCAGGATACCAGCATCGCCGTCGATATAGGTGAGCGCCGATTCGCAGCTGGCGGTCGAGGTGAAACCTGGGTCGTAGGTGAACGCGCCGGTCTGCGCATAGAGCTTGCGGATGTCGATGACGTCGGGGCCGACGCTGCCCTTAAGAAGGGCATATTCATGGTCTTTGCCGTCGATCGAAAGTTTTGCGGTATCCGCCATGTGCGTCATTCCCTGCCCTAGGTCTAAATCGTCATTTGCGGACGCGCATTGCGCCCCGCGAGTGTGTCGTCAAGCCGCCCCAGCGCCTCGTCGCGTCCGAGCAGCGCCAGCACGTCGAAAATCCCCGGTGAGGTCGTCCGGCCCGTCAGCGCCGCGCGCAACGGTTGGGCAACCTTGCCAAGGCCCAGTCCGGCTTCCTCTGCGACCAGCCGCACAGCTTCTTCGAGCGCTGTCACGGTCCATTCGTCTGCATCGGCCAATACGTTACGCACTTTGCCGACCAGCGCGATGCCGTCAGCAGATAGCAGCACCGCCGCCGGTTCGTCGAGAGGCAGAGGCCGAAGGCCGAACAGGAAGCCCGCCCCGTCGGCGAGTTCCAGCGTCGACTTCGCGCGGGTCTTCAGGACGGACATCGCCTCGGTCAGCAATGCCACGTTGTCCGTGCCGATCATGGCGGCGACAATGCCCGCCAGCCGCACGTCATCGGCTTCGCGCAGGTAATGGCCGTTGATGTTGTCGAGCTTTTTGGTGTCGAACCGCGACGGCGACCGCCCGACCGCGTCGATGTCGAACCATTCGATCGCCTGTTCGCGCGAGATAATCTCGTCGTCGCCGTGACCCCAGCCGAGGCGGAGCAGATAGTTGTTCAGTGCCTCTGGCAGGATCCCCAATTCGTCGCGATACGCCTCGACGCCGAGTGCGCCGTGGCGCTTGGACAGCTTCGCGCCGTCGGCGCCGTGGATCAGGGGGACATGGGCGTAGGTAGGCTCCGGCCAGCCCATTGCCCGGATCAGCACCAGCTGCCGGAACGCGTTGTTCAAATGGTCGTCGCCGCGGATGACGTGCGTGACGCCCATGTCGTGATCGTCGACCACGACGCTGAGCATGTAGGTCGGCGTGCCGTCGGAGCGCAGCAGGACGAAATCGTCGAGTTCGACATTCTGGACCGTGACCGGACCCTGCACGCGGTCCTCAATGGTCACTTCCCCGGTCTGCGGTGCCTTCAACCGGATGACGAACGGCAGGGCGGGCGTGTCGGTCCGGTCCCTCCAGCGTCCGTCATACCGCATCGGCTGTTTCGCGGCGCGCTGGGCCGCCCGCATTTGCTCGAGTTCCTCGCTGGTGGCGTAGCAGCGATAGGCATGGCCGTTCGCCAGCAGTTCGTTGGCGACCTCGGCATGGCGGGCAGCGCGGCTGAACTGATAGACTTCGGGACCGTCCCAATCGAGGCCCAGCCAGCGCATCCCATCGAGAATCGCTTCGATGGCGGCGTCGGTCGAACGCGCGCGGTCGGTGTCTTCGATGCGCAGCAGGAAAGTGCCGCCGTGGTGCCGGGCATAGAGCCAGTTGAACAGCGCGGTCCGCGCGCCGCCGATGTGCAAAAATCCCGTCGGCGACGGGGCGAAACGGGTCACGGGGGGCTTGCCAGAGATGGGGGTGATGCTTGCGTCCACGCGGACAAAACTCCAGTCAGGTCAGCGTGGATGCGACCCTCGATTTTGCCCCTAGCACCGATGCTGCACCGCGCAAATCGCGCGCGAACTACGGTATTGAAAGCTGGCTGGAAGTTCAGCGCGATCAACTGCCGCTGTGGCTTCCGGTGGCGTTCGGGACGGGCGCGGCAGCATGGTTTGCCCTGCCGTCGCAGGAGGCGTGGATCGGATGGCTGGTGGCGATGGCGGCGCTGGTCGCGGCGGCACTGGCATTTCCGTTCGGGGGGCGGGCGCGGCGGGCGTTCCTGATTGCAGGATTGGCTGGTGCGCTCGGGTTATGCGGCGCGTGGTGGCGGGCCGAGTCGGTGGCAGCGCCCGTGCTGGCGCGACCGGTTGTGGCGACGTTCACGGGCAGGGTGGAAGCGGTCGAAGTGCAGGCGGCGAAGGATCGGTATCGGGTCACGCTGAACCCGCGAGATGTGCCCGATCTGCCGCCGAAGGTGCGCGTCACCATCGACACGGCCGATGCCCCGCCGGGTCTGGCCGAGGGGGATATCCTGTCGCTGCGCGCGCGGCTGGTGGGGCCGCCCAATGCGAGCATTCCCGGCGGATACGATTTTTCGCGGACCGCGTGGTTCATGGGACTGGGCGCGACCGGCAAGGCGATGGGGAAGGTGACGCGGATTGCCGCAGCGCCGGAGCAATCGGCGTTTCGAGCGCGCTTGACCGCGCATGTCCGCGAACAAATCCCGGGCAGTGCGGGCGGGATCGCCGCAGCTTTTGCCACCGGTGACCGGGGCGGCATCAGCGCCGAGGACGAAGAGGCGATGCGGGCGTCGGGTCTGACGCATTTGCTGTCGGTCAGCGGGTTGCACATCACGGCCGTGGTCGGTGCGGCGATGTTCCTGGCGCTGCGGTTGCTGGCGCTCAGTCCTTTTCTTGCCCTGCGCCTGCCATTGGTGGCGATTTCAGCGGGGGTCGGCGCGCTGGCCGGCATCGGGTACACGCTGCTGACGGGCGCCGAAGTGCCGACGATCCGATCGTGCGTTGCCGCCGTCCTGATCGTGATCGGCATCATGCTGGGGCGGCAGGCGTTTACCCTGAGGCTGGTCGCGACGGGGGCGCTGGTCGTGCTGGTGCTGTGGCCCGAGGCAGTGGTGGGACCGAGTTTCCAGCTGAGTTTTGCTGCAATCACTTCGATTGTCGCGCTGCACGAATGGGGCGTGATGCAGCGGTTGCTGGCCCCGCGCGACGAGGGGCCGATCATCAAAGCCGGGCGCGGGCTGTTCTCGCTGCTGGCGACCGGGATCGTCGTCGAGGCGGCGCTGGCCCCGATCGCGCTCTATCATTTTCACAAACAAGGGCTGTTCGGCGCGCTGGCGAATATCGTCGCGATCCCGCTGACCACGTTCGTCACGATGCCGCTGGAGGCGATGGCGCTCATCTTCGATCTGGCTGGCCTCGGCGCACCGTTCTGGTGGTTGACGGGCCAATCGCTGGAGTTGCTGCTGTGGATCGCGCGGACTGTGGCGGGGTGGCCGGGGGCAGTCGCGGCGCTGCCTTCGGTACCGGTCGGGGCATTTGCAATCATGATCTACGGCGGGCTGTGGCTGATGCTGTGGAAGGGGCGGGTGCGGACATTGGGGCTGGTGCCCTTTGCGGCAGGCGCTGTCTGGGCGCTGGCGACCCCGCCGCCCGATCTGCTCGTGACCGGCGACGGCATGCACCTCGCGGTGCGCGGCGATGACGGACGCCTCGCAACGCTCAGGCCGCGCGCAGGCGATTATGTCCGCTCGGTGATGAGCGAACGGTTCGGCGATCTGGGCGAACTTGACGATCTCGACACGCTGAGCGGCGCGACCTGCAGCGACGATGTCTGCCGCATCGACCTGACGCGCGGCGGGCGGGTGTGGCGGGTGGTCGCGACGCGCAGTCGCTATCTGTTGCCCTATGCGAACTTGCGCAACGAGTGCGCGGCGGCGGACATCGTGGTCAGCGACCGAAAACTGCCGCCGTGGTGCGTGCCGAAGTGGCTGAGGGCCGACCGCGTGTTGCTGGCGAAGACGGGCGGGCTGGCGGTGACGCTGGCGGGGGCGAAAGTAGAGACTGTGGCCGATTCGGAAGGCGCGCATCCGTGGGTGATAGCGCGACGAGCCGGTGCTCATCTGCGCGAAAGGTCGCACTAAAGTTACACCAAAACGCGTCGGTGTCGGCGCTGCCGAAAGTCACGAAAGTCACGGTACGTGTTCCAAAAGGTCGGTTCAACTGTTTCGAACAGACGGTGAACCGTTGAGTTCAGGCGGGATCGACAGTTTGAAAGAGCGGCGTCGGCGACTCGCGAACTGGAAACATAAAGAGAACATAATCTGTAGGAAAGGCCGTTGTGAGCTTTGGCAGCTAACGCCCCAATCTTCCGTCGTTCGCTTGGTGACAAGAAAATAAGCGCGTGAAAGCCGACCAGTGGGGGACAGACAGTTGCTCGATGGCAACCGCCTCCCTTCAGCCGCGCGTCTTCAGGCGAAGGCTGTCCCAGCTGATGTCCCCGCTCCAGCCACCATCGACCGGCAGGCTGACGCCATTGATGAATGCCGCGGCGTCCGAGGCAAGGAAGGAAATGGCGTCTGCGACGTCTTCGGGCTGGGCGAAGCGGGCCATGGGTACGCGGTTCACGATGTCGCGGTCGTCATAGGCGCCGGAGCCCATGTCGCGTTCGTCCATCTCGGTCTTGATCCAGCCGGGGCAGACGGCATTGATCCGCACGCCGCGTCCGCCCCATTCGCCCGCCAGCGTCCGGGTGAACCCGATAAGCCCGTGTTTCGAGGTATTGTAGGCGGAGCGGTGGATCACGCCGCCGAGCCCCGCCACCGAGGCGACATTGACGATGGAGCCTTTGCCCGCCGCGAGCATCTGCCGCCCAAACGCGCGGCACAGAAGAAACGGCCCTTGCAAGTTGACCGCCATCATCTTCTGCCACTGGTCCAGCGTGGTCTCTTCCGCTGGCTGGATGAGGCTTATCCCGGCATTGTTGACCAGCACCGCAGCCCCGCCGCAATCGGCCGCCACGCGCGCCGCGAGGTCTTCCACGAAGGCTTCGTCGGAAACATCGCCGCTGATGCCAAGGGCTTCCGGGCCGATGGCGGCGGCTTGCTCTGAGACATCCTGCATATCTGTGAGTACGACGCGGTAGCCGGCGACCGCCAGCCTGCGAGCGGTAACCAACCCGAGGCCTTGCGCCGCGCCGGTGACTACTGCGGTTTTCATTGCCTGTCCTTCTTGAGCTGCCCCCTTACCGGGGCCTTGAGAGTTCCGAAATGGGCGGGATATCCCGACCGCCAGAAATAGCATTGGTATTCCGCCCAGGCATCGATGGGGCGGATCGCACCCAGCTCGTTCCCACCTTGTCCAACAAAATGGAGAAAATTCCGGCCAGTTACATTCAACGTCGAGCCCATCAGTAGGGTTTCGCGATCATCACCCAGGTCGCCCCGATCAGCGGCACGGTGGCAACAACGCCGACGAAGTACCATGCTCGGCTGGCCACCGAATATTTTACGGGGATCGGTCCGCCATCTTCAAACTGGCGCGCCAATCGGGCCATACGCACCTGAAGCGGTATCAGCATGGCGATCCATATTACCCCGGACAGCAGGAAGAGCGTTTGCCCGAGCACCAACCACCGATCTGAAAGCAGATTCATCCGACCAATGGCTGCAGCACTGTATCCGCCGACGACCGTCAAAATCACGCCCCAGAACGTTAAGCTCCAGTCGGTTACTGTCACCAAGCGTTGAGAAAAGCCGACAATCTTTGGATCACCAGATCTGTCTGCGAAGAATTTCCAAATCGCCGTCGCGGTGACGTTTCCGATCAGGACAATGACGCCGACAATATGGATGAATTTCGCCGTTTCGTAAGCCATCGGCCATTTTAGCAAATACGGTCACAAATGAGAAATCTAACCGAAGATCGGCGATATCTTTTGCTGCTAGCTTTCGCCCACATCTTCATGAACAAAACGTCCGCTTACGCCACTCGAGCCCCCAAAAGCGGTGAGGCCGCCTTCCACCCAAACCCAGACATCGTCCGAAGCGGCAAAGCCGCTTCGTCGGTCGGTCGCTGCGCGCCGCCGTCCGTGAGTGCCGCGTGTGCGTCACTAGCTTGGCGTTGCTGCGCAACGCCTGCGACCGGCTCGGCCCGCGTCGCTCAGTGATACCGTCGCAGCAGCCCCGCCAGTTTCCCCTGCACCTGCACCTGATGTGCGCCGTAGACCTGCGGTTCGTAAGCTGCATTGGCCGGATCGAGGCGGACGCGCGCGCCATCGGGGTGGAAGTATTTCAGCGTGGCCTCCGCATCGTCGATCAGGGCCACCACGATTTCGCCGTCGCGGGCGGTGTTGGTCTTGCGGATCAGCGCATAGTCGCCGTCGAGGATGCCGGCCTCGACCATCGAATCGCCCGACACCTCCAGCGCGTAATGTTCGCCAGGTCCGAGCAGCGCAGCGGGGACGGGCAGCGTCATGTCGCGCTCCATCGCCTCGATCGGCATGCCCGCCGCGATGCGGCCGTGGAGCGGCAGTTCGATGATGTCGTTGGCAGGCTGGGGAAGCCGCTTCGGCATCTCGATGACATTGTCGGGCTTGGCCGCAGGCGTCTTGGCAACAACACCGCCCTCGGGCAGCTTGGTCACTTCGAGCGCGCGGGCGCGGTTCGGCAGGCGGCGGATGAAGCCACGTTCCTCGAGCGCGGAAATCAGGCGGTGGACGCCCGACTTCGACTTCAGGTCGAGCGCTTCCTTCATTTCCTCGAACGAGGGCGAGACACCGGTTTCGGCGAGACGGTCGTTGATGAAACAAATCAGCTCGTGCTGTTTACGGGTCAGCATCGCGGGCTCCTCAAGAGAACGAACGCGAAACGTGTAGGGAACATAAGATTCGGCGTCAAGCACCTTTTGTTCCGCCCCCAACCGCTTGTGTCAGTGAAGCAAGATAGCCTCTACCGGTTGACCTGCCGGCAATGCTTCGGAGCCCGCAGCGCGAACGATCAGGGCGTCGGCTTTGGCGAGACTGGAGAGCACGCCGCTGTCGGTCGAGGGCAGGGGGGCAAGCGCGCCGCACTCCCATCGCGCCCGGATGAAATCGGTCCGGGGGCCGACGACGGGCATCGCCGCGTTGCATGTTGCCGCGAGCCGGCGGGGCAGGGCGTCACGCGCGCCGGACAGATGCCGGACGATGGGGAGCAGGAACAGCGTTGCCGTTGCGAAGGCGCTGACCGGATTGCCGGGGAGGCCGAGAACTATCGTCTCGCCCAACGTCCCCGCCATGAGCGGTTTGCCGGGGCGCATCGCGACTTTCCAGAAGTCGAGTGTTGCGCCGAGATCGAGCAGGACCGGGCGGACGAGATCGTGATCGCCGACCGACGCGCCGCCTGTCGTGACGAGGATGTCGCAATCGTGCGCGCGGCGGAATGCGGCGGCCAGCGCGGCGCGGTCGTCGGGAACGATGCCGAGATCGACGATCTCGACTGGCAGCGTACCCAGCATGGCCGCGAGCATCGGCGCGTTCGAATTGGGCAGGCGATCATCGCTGGCGTCGGTGCCGACGGGCACGAGTTCGTCGCCGGTCGAGAGCATGGCAACGCGAATGCGGCGGTGGACGTCGAGGACTCCAAATCCGCCCATCGCCGCCAGCGCCAAGGTTGCGGGGTTGAGCACATCGCCTGCCGCGATCAGCAGGTCGCCGTTGCCGAAATCGGACCCGGCGCGACGGATATGCGCGCCCTCGCGCGGCGGTCCTTCCCCGGTCTGGGTCAACACGTCGCCATCGCGAAGGACTTCTTCCTGAATGATGATGCTGTCCGCGCCGTCCGGCACTGCCGCGCCGGTGAAAATGCGTGCGGCCTCACCCGCGCCGACATGGCCGTCGAAGGGCGAGCCGGCAGCGGATTCGCCAGTCACGCGCCATGGTCCCGGCAAGTCGGCAAAGCGGATCGCATAGCCGTCCATCGCCGACAGATCGCGCACGGGCTGAGTACGTTGCGCGATGATGTCGCGCGCGGCCCAGCGGTTTGCGGCGGTCAGCAAAGGCGCGGGTTCGACCGCCACCGGTCGGCCCAGCGCGAGGATGCGCGCCTGCGCTTCCTCCGGCGTGATCATGCTGTCCAGTCGCCCGACTTGCCGCCGGTTTTGCTCAGCAGGCGGACACCCTCGATCCGCATGCCGCGGTCCATTGCCTTGGCCATATCGTAGAGCGTGAGCAGCGCTACCGAGACGGCGGTCATTGCCTCCATCTCGACACCCGTGGGGCCGGTGGTGCGGGCAGTGGCGGTGGCGGTGATTGCCGTGTCGCCGAGGATGAAATCGCCAATCGCTAACTCAAGCTGGACCGAGGACAGCGCAATCGGGTGGCAGAGCGGAATGAGGTCGCTGGTTTTCTTCGCCGCCATGATTCCCGCGACGCGCGCAACGGCGAGCACATCGCCCTTTTTCGTGGTGCCGTCGCGGATGGCAGCGAGGGCTTCTGGCGACATTTCGATCCGTCCTTCGGCGACGGCGACGCGTGCGGTGTCGGCCTTGGCCGAGACATCAACCATCCGCGCTGCGCCGGTTTCGTCGAGATGGGTCAGCTTGGTCATGCGCCGGTCAGCAGATGTCGGGTGGCGGCTTCGACGTCGTCCTGCCGCATCAGGCTTTCGCCGACCAGGAAGCAGTGCACACCATGGTCAGCGAGGTGCCGCACGTCGTCGTGAGTGGATATGCCGCTTTCGGCGATGAAAAGGCAATCGGGAGGCGCGTGCCTGAGAACGTCGATTGTGCGTCCGACATCTACAACAAAATCCTTCAGATTCCTGTTGTTCACACCGATCAGCCGAGACTTCAGCTTAAGTGCGCGCTCAAGTTCTCGTTCGTCGTGCACCTCTACCAGAACTTCAAGATTCCAGTCGGTCGCAGCCGCCTCGATTTCCGCCATCTGACCGTCTTCGAGTGCGGCAACGATCAGCAATATTGCATCGGCTCCCATTGCAGCGCTTTCAGTCGCTTGCCATGGGTCGATCATGAAATCCTTACGCAGGACCGGGAGAGAGCATGCGGCACGCGCGGCCCTAAGATAGTCTTCATGGCCTTGAAAATATTGGTGGTCGGTCAGGACCGAGAGGCAGGCCGCGCCACCCGCTTCATAGGCGCGTGCGTGTGCAGCCGGATCGAAATCGGCGCGGATCAATCCCTTCGATGGCGATGCCTTTTTAATCTCGGCGATCAGTCCGTAGCCACCATACGCTATTTTGCGGCGAAGTGCTGACGCAAAGCTTCGTGGCTGAACGGAAAGGACAAGGTCGAGCGCATATGCCTCGGCCGGATCGGGTTCACGTGCGTAAGGCGCAAAGCATTGCTCCTTACGCTCAGCAACCTCGGCACGTTTGGTTTCCAGAATGCGGTCGAGGATCGTCGTCATCGGTAGCTTATCCAGCAGTCGAGCAAGGTGTTGGCAAGGCCCCGGTCCAGCGCCTCCGCCGCTTCCTCTACACCCTCGTGCCAGTCGCTGACATGGCCGGAGACGATCAGGGCACCCGCGGCATTGAACAGGACGGCGTCGCGATACGCGCCCGCTTCACCCAGCAGCATCCGGCGTAGTGCCGCCGCGTTGAAGGCCGCGTCGCCCCCGCGCAGGGCGACGAGCGGGTGGCGGGCCAGGCCGACGTCCTCGGGCGCGATTTCGACCGGTGCCTGGCCGAGGCGCAGCATCGTGCTCGTCCCGCCGACCGACAATTCGTCTAGCGGCTCGTGTCCCGCGACGAGCATCGCATCCGCCATGCCGAGCAAGCTCAGCGCCTCAGCATAGACCGGCAGGAAATTGGGCCGCGCGACGCCGATCAGCTGGCGGGTGACGCGCGCCGGATTGCAGGCAGGGCCGGTCAGGTTGAAGATTGTCCGCCGCTGGATCGACTTGCGGATTGGCGCGAGACGCGCGAGCGCCGGGTGGTGCTTTTGCGCAAACAGGAACGCAATGCCGAGGTCGGCGAGCGTTGCTTCAGCTGTGGCCGAGGCCTGGTCGAGATCGAGGCCGAGCGCGTCCAGCGTGTCTGCCCCGCCGGCTTGCGACGATGCCGCGCGGTTGCCGTGTTTGGCGACGGGAACACCGCAGGCCGCGACGACGATGGCGACGGCGGTTGACACGTTGACGCTGTTGCTCATGTCGCCACCGGTGCCGCAGACGTCGATCGCGCCTTCGGGCGCGGTAACGGGGATCATGCGGGCCCGGATCGCGGTAATGGCAGCGGCGATTTCGACAGCGGTCTCATCCCGCAACGACATGGCGAGCAGGAAATCGCGGATGGCATCGTCACCGACGGTGCCGTCGAGCATCGCCTCGAACGCGGCGCGTGCTTCGTCCGCCGACAGCGGGGCCGACGCGTCGGGCAAGCTCACGCGCGCTCTTTCACTTTCATGCCGGCCAGCGCCATGAAATTGGCGAGCATGGCATGGCCGTGTTCGGTTGCGATGCTTTCGGGATGAAACTGGACGCCGTGGATCGGGAGCGTGGCGTGGCGGAATCCCATCACATGACCGTCATCGCTGGTCGCGTTGACAATCAGATCGGCCGGAATGTCCTCGACGACCAGCGAGTGATAGCGGGTGGCGGTGAACGGGGAGGGCAATCCCGCGAACAGGCCGCTGCCGTCATGCGCCACCGCACTGGTCTTGCCGTGCATCAACCCGCCGCGCACGACATGGCCGCCGAAATGCTGGCCGATGGCCTGGTGGCCCAGGCACACGCCCAGCAAGGGCCGCCCCGCCTTGGCACACGCCGCGACCAGATCGAGCGAGATGCCGGCCTCGTTCGGGGTGCAGGGCCCCGGCGAGATCAGAAACGCCGCCGCGCCGCTCGACATCGCCTGCCCGACGCCAATGGCATCGTTGCGCACGACTTCGACTTCGGCCCCCAGCTCCATCAGATAATGGACGAGGTTCCAGGTGAAGCTGTCGTAATTGTCGATGACCATGATGGAATTTGGGATCATGGGTTTGCGCCTAGCGCGGAGAAGCGGGGATCGCCAGCAGCTTCGCCAGATCGGCTTTCCAGAATTTCGCGGCGGTATGGGTGCCGTGCCCGCGGGTTTCCGTGGTCGCGGGAATTAGGATGAAGCGTGCACGCGGCATGCGCTTGACTTCGCGCTGGGCGATGCCGAGCTTAGGCGGATTGATGAAATCGTCCGCCGAATTGATCCACAGAACCGGCACAGTGATCCGTTCGAGCAAGGGCGACGGGTTGTAATTGCGCGAAGCGTCGACCTGATAGATGCGGTCGTTGGCGTCCAGCCCGCGCATGCCGGCGGCAAAGCTTTTGTCGAGCGCCGCTTCGGAAGCAACTCGCGTAGGGAATTGCGCTTGCATTGCAGGGGCTTCGCGCCCGCGATGATCCCGAGATAGGTCGAGGTGCGGAGCCCCGACAAGGGCTGCGTCGTGTAGTTGCCGCCGTTCCACACCGGATCGGCCTCGATCGCGTCGATCGTCATCTTGCGCCACATGCGGTTCCGTCCGGCGATTTCCACAGACTGACAGGCAAAGGGCGCGAGGCGTTCGGCAAAGCCCGGATAGGTTTCACCCCAGACGAACGCGTGCATACACCCCATTGAGGTACCGAGAATGACCTTCAGCTGTTTGACGCCAAGCCCCTCGACCAGCAGGCGATGCTGGGCGACGACCATGTCGTCATAGTCGTATTTGGGGAACGCCATGCGCAGCCCGTCGCTTGGTTTCGACGACTGGCCATGCCCGAGACCGTCGGGCAGGATCACATAGGTTTTGGTGAGGTCGAAGGGCGCGCCGGGAGCGAAAAGCTCGTCGGCAAACTGCGGCACCAGCAGCGACTTGCCCGATCCGCCGGTGCCGTGAAGGGCCATCACGGCATTGTCGATTTCGCCCCGTGAATTGCGATGCGGGGTGCCGAGCGTGGTGTAATGGATGCGCAGCTCGGGCAGTTTCTCGCCGGATTTGAAGGTGAAATCCTTCAGGACATAGTCGCCATCGGTCGTGGGCCAGGTTTCGGCGCGTGCGGACGTCGCGATGAGGGCGACCAGAGCAAGGAGAAAGCGGATCATCCCGATCAAGCTATCGGACGTACGCAGGCGGTCAAGCTACTGGCCGTAGCCTGCCTCGTTCGCGACCCGCACCGCTTCGCGGGCGGCGGCCATCAGGGCGCCTGCCTTCGCTTCGCATTCGCGCTGTTCGTACTCCGGATTCGAATCCGCGACGATCCCGGCGCCTGCCTGCACGTGCATCACGCCGTCCTTCACGATGGCGGTGCGCAGGACGATGCAGCTGTCCATACTGCCGTCGGGGCTGAAATAGCCGACGCCGCCGGCATAGGCACCGCGGGTTTCGGATTCGAGCTCGGCAATGATCTCGCACGCGCGCACCTTCGGTGCGCCACTGACCGTGCCTGCGGGGAATCCGGCGAACAGGGCGTCGAGCGCGTCCTTTTCTAGGGCTAGCTGACCGACCACGTTCGAGACGATGTGCATGACATGGCTGTAAAATTCGACGGTGTAGCTGTCGGTCACGGTCACGCTGCCTGCCGTCGCCACGCGGCCCACATCGTTGCGGCCGAGGTCGAGCAGCATCAGATGTTCGGCGCGTTCCTTGGGATCGGCGAGCAGGCTGTCGCGGTTGTCGGCATCCTCGGTTGCGGTCTTGCCGCGTGGGCGGGTGCCGGCGATCGGGCGGATCGTCACTTCGTTGTCGCGGACCCGGACGAGGATTTCGGGGCTGGAGCCGGTCAGTGCAAATCCCGGCAGGTCGAGATGGTAGAGGAACGGCGACGGATTGATCCGCCGGAGCGCGCGGTAGAGGTCGAATGGCGGCAAAGCGAAGGGCAGGGTGAAACGCTGCGCCAGCACGACCTGAAAGATGTCGCCCGCCGCGATGTAGTCGCGTGCCCGCTCGACCATTGCAGCATAGCGATCGGCAGGGAGGACGGGCTGCGGCGCTGGCACTTCATCGATTTGGTGGCGAGCGATTGGCGCAGGCAGGGGCTTTGAAAGCCGCGCCATCGCCGCTTCGATCCGGTCGAGGGCATCGGCTATGTTCCCGCCCGGCCATACCGGCGCGACGACAAACAGGCGGTCGGCGAGCCGGTCGAACACCAGCACCAGCGTCGGCCGCACGAACATCATGTCGGGCAGGTCGAGCGGATTGGCGGGCGGGCGGGCAAGCGTTTCGACCAGCCCGACCGTCTCATAACCGAAATAGCCGACCAGACAGGCAAGGGCGCTCGGCAGACCGATGGGAACATCGATGCGGCACGAGGCAACCAGCGAACGCAGCGCCGCGAGTGTCGGTTCCGCGAGCGGTTCGAATGCACTGCGGTTGGTCAGCCAATGTCGGTTCACTTCGGCGGCATTGCCAGCAGCGCGGAACACCAGGTCGGGCGCAAGGCCGATCAGGCTGTAGCGCCCGCGAACCGCGCCGCCCTCGACCGATTCGAGCAGGAAGTCGCCGCGCCCCGTCTCGATCAGCTTGAGCGCCGCCGACACCGGCGTCTCGGTATCCGCGACCATATCGCGCCACACGAGCGCCGGTTTGCCCGACGCCAGCGCCGTTGCCGCCGCCGCGTCGCGCGCAGCGACGTCGGGGTTCACCGGGCGTTTCTCATTGAGAACCGCCGCCGACCAGACTGGCCTTCAGTTTGGCGATGGCGGCTGCGTTCTTCTTGACGCCGATGTCGGCGCGCACGGCAGCAGCGAATTGCTGGACATATTCATCGCCGATAGCACCCGATAATTGCTGCTGTGTTGCCTGGATCAAACCGGGGGCCGTGCGGGCGTCGCCGCGATCGATCTTGTCGAGATAGACAATGAACCAGCCCGCCCGGTTGGCGACCTGCAGCACACGCGCGCGTTTTTCGGGCATCGCGAACATCAGGGCGAGCGGCGGCGGAACCGGCCCCTGCGCTTGCGCAAGGTCGATGCGGCGCGCCTTGGCGGGCTTCGGCGCGGGCAGTGGCACCCCCGCCTTCGCGAGTGCCTGCGCCATCGGCGTTCCGGCATTGACGGCTGCGGCAATCGCGTCCGCCGCGGTCTTGGCTGCTTTCAGCCCCTGGTCGATCTTGACGTCGGCGACGACCATCTCACGCACCTCGGCCAGCGGTTTCGGTGCTGCGGCGACTGTCCGGTCGAGCTTCCAGAACACGTAGCCTGCATTCTTCGGCAGCGCTGTGACAGTGGCCTCGTCGTCGGGTTGCGCCTGAAAGGCGGCAGGCAGAACCGTCATCACTTCGGGCGGGGAGGCATAACCAGCGACTTCAAACGCGCGGCCGTCGCTGGTCAACGGGGGCGTTGCGGTTGCGGTAAATCCGTATTTCTTGGCGATATCGTCGAAGGTTGAGCCACTGCTGACCGAGTCCTCCATCGCGCCGACCATATCGGCGATCGCGCGCGCTTCTTTCTGGGTTGCGACTTCGGTAGCGAGCTTAGCGCGGACTGCCGACAGCGGCGTTGCCGCAACAGTGGTCACCGTATCGACCTTGACGATGTGAAAGCCGAGTTCCGATTGCTCGACAGCGGCAAAGCCGCCCTCGGGCGCCGCGAATGCGGCGGCGGCCACTTTCGGCCCCGTCAGCTTTTCGAATGCCTTCCGATCGGTCGTCGGCACCGCGATGGCATCGCGCTGAACCGACTTTGCGGCATCGGCTATCGACATCCCGCCCTTGATCTTGGTGAGCAAGTCGTTTGCCTGCGCCTGAGACGGCACGATCAGCTGGGTGAAGCTGCGCTTTTCGGACGCGGCGTAGGTCGCCGCATTTTTCGTGTAGAGGTCCTGAATCTCGGCATCGGTCGCAACCGACTTATCGGCAACACGGCTTTTGTCGAACGTGGCATAGCGGATCACCCGCCGCTCCGGCAAAGTGTAGCGCGCGAGATTGGCACGATAGAATGTCTGAAGTTCGGCATCGGTCGGCGCGGCAGTCGGCAGGAACGCTTCGCTGGGTACGGCGGCAATCAGGCCTTCGCGCGCTTCGAGCAGCAGCGAGGCATAAGGCAGAACAAGCCCCTCGGGTACGCGCGCGGCACCGGCAACCGGGATCGCCAGCGCCTTGGTCAGCGCCTCACGCGTGAAATCGCTGCGCAGCATTGCCTCGGTAACTTTGCGTTGTGACAGGATTTGCTGGAAGGTCGCGGTATCGAATTTTCCGGTCGGGCCGCGGAACGCGGGAATGCTGGCAATGGCGCCGTCGATCAGTTTCTTGCTGGCGACCATGCCCTGTTGTTCGGCGAACGCCTGTAGCGCTCGGCCGGTTGCGGTCAGGTCGATGGTGCGATCGAGCCCGCCCGCAGATACGAATTTGGCCATATCGATGGCGGGATCGCGCTGGCGTTCGCCCTCAAGCTGGTTCTGGACGCGCCGGGTCATTTCCGCTTCGTCGATGCTATCGCCGCCGACGGAGGCGATACCGCTTCCCGACGTCAGCGATGTGGCGTCGAACCCGCTCTTGCCCTCGTACAGCGTGACGACAAAAGCGATCAGGATCAGCGCAAAGATGCCGAGGCCGATGGGTGATTTCGAGAAACGGCGGAAAAAACCGAGCATGATTTGAGCCTTGAGCGCGTGATCGCGACCCCATAGAGGTACCGGATGACACTTCGCAACCCAACGCCCCGCAAACTCGTCGCCGGAAACTGGAAAATGCACGGCAGCATTGCGGCGCTTGCGGAGCTCGATGCCATCACAGCCGCAGCAAAGGGACACGATGTCGATGTCGCGATCTGCCCGCCGTTTACACTGATCGCGCCCGCAGCGGCGCGCACCAGCATCGCCATCGGCGCACAGGATTGCCATCCGGCGGACAAGGGTGCGCATACCGGCTGTGTCTCGGCCGCCATGCTGGTGGAGGCAGGGGCGACGCTGTGCATCGTCGGCCACAGCGAGCGGCGCGCCGACAATCACGAAACCGATGCTCAAGTGAAAGCAAAAGCCGAAGCAGTGACTGCTGCGGGGATGACGGCCATTGTGTGCGTCGGTGAGACGTTGGAGCAGCGGCAGGCTGATCAGGCAATCGCCGTCGTCGAGGGGCAATTGGCGGGTTCGTTGCCAGAATCGCGAGCCGCGCTGGTCGTCGCCTATGAGCCGGTGTGGGCGATCGGGACCGGCCTGACTCCATCCGCGGCCGATGTCGCTGAAATGCACGCGGCAATCCGCGCGATCGTCGGGCCCGACGTGCGCATTCTCTATGGCGGGTCGGTCAAACCGTCGAATGCTGCCGAACTGCTCCACGTCGTCAATGTCGACGGCGCGCTGGTCGGCGGGGCTAGCCTGACGGCCGCAGACTTCGTGCCGATCATCGAGGCGGCTTGACGCAAGGTTGTAACACGGGCCGCGCCCCGCTATCTGCGCCGCAACTCATCCTCATCACGAATAGAAAACGCGCATCATGCTGACCTTCCTCCTTGTCATCCAGGCGATTGTCGCCGTCCTGCTCGTCGGCGTGATCCTGATGCAGCAGTCGGAAGGTGGCGGGCTCGGTATGGGTGGCAGCCCGACCGGCCTGATGTCGGCGCGCGGTGCGGCCGATTTCCTGACGCGTGCAACGACGATTTTGGCGGCCATTTTCATTGCGCTGTCGATTCTGCATGCCGTGCTGGCCACGCAGCACAACCGTGGCGGCGACATCGATACATCGTTGGCGAAGACGGTCGCACCGGCGGCGCCGGCCCCGAGCGTACCGATCGGCGGTGCGCCTGCGCCGACGACTGCGGGCGAACCCGCGCTTGCCCCGACAGCGGCGCCTGCCACCACTACGGTCCCGATCGCGACGGTGCGTCCGAAAGTCGAACAGCGTACCGAGCGCCCCCAGCGAGCGCCCGCGACGACCACGTCTGCAGCACCGCCACCAGTGACGAAAACGGTCGCGCCTGCCGCCGCGACCCCGGCTCCCGCGCCGACAAATTCCAACTAAATATCGCGAAGGGGGATTCGCCGCCTTGCCCTTTGCGGGCAGGGCAGGTTAAGCCCCTCCTCCCATGGCGCGGTTCATTTTTATCACCGGCGGCGTGGTCTCATCGCTTGGCAAAGGGCTTATGGCGGCGTCGCTTGCTGCCCTTTTGCAGGCGCGCGGGTACCGCGTACGGATCCGGAAATTCGATCCCTATCTCAACGTCGATCCTGGCACGATGTCGCCGTACCAACACGGCGAAGTCTATGTGACCGACGATGGGGCGGAGACCGATCTCGACCTCGGCCATTACGAACGCTTCACCGGCGTCGCCTCGCGCCAGTCGGACAATGTGACGTCGGGACGCATCTATCAGCAAATCATCCAGCGCGAACGGCGCGGCGATTATCTGGGCGCGACGGTGCAGGTCATTCCGCATGTCACCGACGCGATCAAGGCGTTCGCGATGTCGGAGATCGACGATCTCGATTTCGTGCTGTGCGAGATTGGCGGGACGGTCGGCGACATCGAATCGCTGCCGTTCATCGAGGCGATTCGCCAGCTGCGCAACGATCTGGGGCGCGGTAACAGTGTTTCGGTGCACCTGACGCTGGTTCCCTATATTGCAGCGGCGGGTGAGCTGAAAACCAAGCCGACGCAGCACTCGGTGCGCGAACTTGCGGCGCTCGGGGTGCAACCGGATGTTTTGGTGTGTCGGAGCGAGCATCCTTTGCCCGACAGCGACCGCGCCAAGATCGCGTTGTTCTGTAACGTCCGCAAAGAAGCCGTGATTTCCGCGCTCGACGCCAAGACCATCTATGCGGTTCCGCTGCAATACCATGCCGAAGGGCTCGACGAGGAAGTGCTGCGCGCGTTCGGCATCGAACCGCAGGCCGACCCCGACCTGTCGCGCTGGTCCGAAATCGAGGATCGGCTGGCCAATCCCGAAGGCGAAGTCACGATTGGCGTGGTCGGCAAATATGTGGGGCTCCCCGATGCGTACAAGTCACTCAACGAGGCGCTGGTGCATGGCGGCATCGCCAACCGGGTGAAGGTCAACATCGAGTGGATCGACGCGGAGCTGTTCGAACAACCCGATAGCGACGTCGCCGCGCGGCTGGAGCCGATGCATGCGATCCTCGTCCCAGGCGCGTTCGGCGAGCGTGGGGCAGAGGGCAAGATCGCCAGTGTTCGCTTCGCCCGCGAACGCGAAATCCCCTATTTCGGGATCTGTTTCGGGATGCAAATGGCCTGTATCGAAGGCGCGCGGAATGTCGCGGGCATTGCCAAGGCCTCCTCAACAGAGTTCGGCCCGACCGATGAGCCCGTCGTCGGCATCATCACCGAATGGATGAGTGCCGAGGGCGTGCAAAAGCGCGAGGCGGGCGGCGATCTGGGCGGGACGATGCGGCTGGGGGCCTATGGCGCGAAACTCGACGGCAACAGCGTCGTCGCCAGCGTCTATGGGGACACCGACATCAGCGAGCGCCATCGCCACCGCTGGGAAGTGAACACCGCGTACAAAGAACGGCTGGAGGCGGGCGGGCTCGTCTTTTCGGGCATGTCACCCGATGGGATTCTGCCCGAAATCGTCGAGCGGCCCGACCATCCCTGGTTTATCGGCGTGCAGTTCCATCCCGAGCTCAAGTCGAAGCCGTTCGCCCCGCATCCCCTGTTCGCGAGCTTTGTTGCCGCAGCGGTGAAGCAGAGCCGGTTGGTCTAGGCGTCAGCGACGACCGACGCGGTTCTTGCGCGCGGCGTATTTCGCATCGCGAATGGCCTTTTGCTCGGCTTCGGTCAGCTTGGGCGCCGGCGCGTTTGCGGCGGCCTTGGCAGCTGCTTCTTCCTTCTTGCGGGTCTTTTCGAGTTCGCGGGCGGCCCGCTTCTCCTCGGCTGCACGCGCAGCAGCGGCTTCGCGCGCCAGGCGTGCCTCGCGCTGCTGCGCAACGACGACCTCATCGACGGGGGGCTTGGTTTTCAGCTTGTCGAGCGCAGCTTGCTTGGCCTTGGCCGCCAGCGCGGCACGTTCCTGAAAAGTCGGCAGTTTGAACGCCATAGATTTTTCGAGTTCCATTGGATGTGAGGGGGGCTATTGCCCCCGATGGCGCCGCCGATAGCGCAAATCGCCGATTTCACAAACCGGCAAGCTGGAACACTTCCGCAATGAAACCACGCGAGTTGATCGGGACGGCGCTCGTCCCTGGCGGCGAACCGCTTCGCCTGTTCCGGCGCGGCGACGATTTCATGATCGTTCTCGACCGCAACGAATTGATGAACAGCCGCATGAGCGGGTCCGAAGAAGCACTGGCAGTCATGACATGCGCGCGGTTGCGCGGCGACATCGAACCGCGCCTGCTGGTCGGCGGATACGGCATGGGCTTCACCCTGCGTGCGGCGCTGCAGATTCTGTCGGCGGGGTCGCGCGTGACGGTGGCGGAGCTCGTCCCCGAGATCATCGCCTGGGCGCGGGGGCCGATGGCGGGGCTTGCGGCAGGGTGCCTCGACGATCCCCGCGTCGAGATCGTCGAGCGTGATGTGGCGGGGGTGATCGCAGAATCACCCGGGGGCTATGACGCCATTCTTCTCGACGTCGACAATGGGCCCGACGGTCTTGTGCGGGCCGCCAACGACCGGCTCTATTCGATGGCCGGGCTGGCGTCGGCGAAAGCGGCACTCAGGCCGGGCGGCATTCTCGCGGTTTGGTCGGCAGGCGCCGACGCCGTGTTTGCGCGCCGGTTGAGCGATGCGGGCTTCGTGGTGGAGGAAGTCGTCGTGCGCGCCCGCAGCAACGGCAAGGGGCCGCGCCACGTCATCTGGTTCGCGCGTTCGCTGTAACAAAAATAGCCGACATCGCTGTCATGACGAACAAACTTTCAACGCCGATAGTTTTGCTCGTTTCCCAAACACGACTGAATTAGTGGACTATGTGTCAACCACTAGGGGGATACCTAATGCGCTGCGTTCTGTTTCGTGCTGTCCTGCTTGCTTCTATTGCTGCGCCGCTTCCGGCTTTCGCGCAGGGTGCTCGTCCCGCTTCCGAAGCTGCCGATCAACAGGAAGAGGCAGCGATTGTCGTCACGGCGCGCCGGCGTGAGGAATCGCTGCAGGACGTCCCGTTGCCGGTTTCCGTTTTCAGCGAGAAGCAGCTGACTTCGACCGGCACCTATAACATCGCGCGCGTCGCCCAGATTCAGCCGGTCATCCAGTATTACTCGTCGAACCCGCGCAACTCGGCGATCAATATCCGCGGCCTCGGCGCGCCGCTCGGCCTCACCAACGACGGCATCGAACAAGGGGTCGGACTCTATATCGACCAAGTTTACTATAGCCGCCCGGCTTCGTCAGCGTTCGATTTCATTGATACCGAACAGATCGAGGTGCTGCGCGGGCCGCAGGGTACGCTCTATGGCAAGAACACCACGGCAGGGGCGATCAACATCCGTACCCGCGCGCCCAGCTTTACGCCCGAAGCGCGAATCGAACTGTCAGGAGGCAATTACGATTTCTTTCAGGGCAAGGCGTCGGTCTCAGGGCCCATCACCGACAATCTGGCGATCCGCCTCGGCGTTTCAGAAACCACACGTCGCGGGACCGTTTTCAATGTCCGCAGCAACCAGTGGACGAACTCGCAGGATAATCTGGGGCTGCGCGGCAGCCTGCTCTACACGGGAATCGAAAACCTGAAACTGACCCTGTCGGGCGATTTTGCGACCCAGAATCCCAAGGGCTATACGCAGGTCGCCGTTCGCACCTTTCCGACGCTTCGTGCCGCGAACCGGCAGATCGGCGCGCTGTTTACCGCGCTCGGCTATTCGATCCCTTACACCAGTCCCTATCAGCGGATAACCGATGTCGATGCCGATCTGCAGTCCAAGCAGTATCTGGGCGGGGGCTCGCTGGTTGCAGAACTCGATATCGGCGACAACACCCTGACATCGGTTTCGGCCTGGCGCTTCTGGACATGGCGACCCAAAAACGACCGCGATTTCATCGGGTTGCCGATTACGACCTTGTCGCAGAATGCGTCCGACCAGCGTCAATTGACGCAGGAATTCCGCTTTGCGACGTCGGGCAAAAACAAGTTCGATTTCGTTGCGGGCGTATTCGGCTATCGCCAGACCATCGCCACCGACAGTCGAACGGCGCAGGGCGCGGCGGCAAACTTGTTCGCCAACGGGCTGCCGAATCCCGACACGCCGGCGAACCGTGCGCTACAGGCATCTGTCCTCGACGGGCTGCTGCAACGCGCGCTGATCAACTATGAGAACAACAGCCTCGCCGCCTACGGCCAGCTGACGTGGAACGTGACCGACAATCTGCGCATCCAGCCCGGGATCCGCTTCAACTATGACACCAAGGACGCGGTTTATAACGCTGTCCAGTCAGGCGGCATTGCCAATCCCACGGCTGCGCAACAGGCTCAAAAGAACGCGTCGCTTCCCGCTCAATTCTACACAGCCCGGTTCCGCGGATTCAACGTGTCGGGCGACATCAACGTGTCGTGGCGTCCCGCCGAAGACGTGCTGATTTACGGTGTCTATTCGCGCAGCGCCAAATCGGGCGGCGTCAATCTCAACGGTTTGCCGTTTCTCGCCGACGGCGTCACGGTCGCGACCGCGCTCGCGCAGGTCAAACCCGAGCAGGTCGATCATTTCGAGGCAGGCGTCAAAACGCAGTTCTGGGACCGCAAGATCACGGTTAATCTCACGGCCTATCACACCAAGATCAAGGATTATCAGACCACGGTCTCGAACGGCGCGATTGGCATCGTGCGTGGTTACCTTGCCAACGCCGATGTCCGCATCCAGGGCGTCGAGGGCGAAATCAGCATTCGGCCGACCGAACGTTTTATCGGTTACCTCAATTTCGCCTACAACGACGGTATATTCTCACGCTTCCCCGATGCGCCGATCCCGGTCGAATGCACGGGTGTGACCGCTGCGACCAGCGCGTTGCCGGGGATCTGTCAGGGGACGATCGCCGGCTTCAAGGATATTTCTGGCGCACAGTTTCCCGGCGTCTCCAAATGGTCGCTTGCATGGGGCGGAGAGTTCAACCTGCCGATCGGCGGCAACGCCGCAGAGGTCTATGTCGGCGCCGACGCGAGCTACCGTTCGTCCTATTCGTCGATTGCGACGCCTTCGCCCTATTTCGTTGTCGATGGCTATTCGATTGCCAACTTCCGTGCCGGATACCGGGACGGGAACAACTGGAACATCTTCGGCTGGGTCAAAAATGCGCTCAAGGCCAACTATCTCGAGTTCCTGTCTAACCAGCCCGGCAACAACGGCCTGGTCGTCGGCCAGCTCGGCGATCCACGCACCTACGGGGTTACCGTTTCGAAGAAGTTCTAGCGTCGATTGACCCGGTCGGGCACGCAGCATAGCTTCGTTTCACCGGGCCAACGGCAGTCGCCCGGACACAGATGGTCGGATTGTAGAATTCCGGCTATCCAAGTGCTGCCTTGTCCGCGCGCGGAAGCTGTCCGCGCGTCTGCAAGGCTACCGTGCAATGACCAACATCAATCGTCGCGCAATTTTGGCTATGAGCGGTATGCTTATGGCGGCTCCGGTGCTTGGACGAGCCGCCCCCAGACCACCCGTTGTCCTGTTCGTTTGCGAGTTCGGCACCGCCAAGAGCGCAATTGCCCGCGAACTGTTCCGCAAGCGAGCAAGGGAACGCGGAATTGCCGTCACTGCTTTTTCGCGCGGGTTGAAGATCGAGGATCATATCTCGCCCTCACTGAAGCAAAGGCTCGATGCCGAGGGGATCGACTCCCGTCGCAACGGCTTCGCCGTGCTGGCATCGAAAGACGTTCGTGCCGCCGATATCGTCGTGACCTTTGCGACGCTACCTGCTGGCTATCGCCCGCATACGCTCTTTGACTGGGCTGCGTTGCCTTCCGTGAACGATGCTTATCCCACCGCACGCGCCGATCTCGACCGGCGGATCGATGGGCTACTCGACGCCATCATTGCCGACGAAGGAAAGCGCAAATGACGCACGGCATATCCTTCCGCGAAGCGACCCGCGTGTGGCTGCGCATCGCACTCCTCAGCTTCGGTGGACCGGCGGGGCAGATCGCGGTGATGCACCGCATTCTGGTCGATGAGAAACGCTGGATCGGTGAGCGGCGGTTTCTCCATGCGCTCAATTTCTGCATGTTGTTGCCGGGACCGGAGGCGCAGCAGCTGGCGACCTATATCGGTTGGCTGCTGCACGGGGTGCGGGGCGGGCTGGTAGCCGGGTTCCTGTTTGTGCTGCCTGGCGCGGTCGCGATCCTGGCGCTGTCGTGGATCTACGTTCTCTACGGCAATGTCGGGCCAGTCGAGGCGCTGTTCTTCGGTTTGAAGGCTGCGGTGCTAGCGATTGTCGTGCAGGCGGTCGTGCGGATCGGGGGCAGGGCGCTCAAATCGACGACCGCGCGCGTGCTGGCGGCAGTGGCGTTCGTCGCGATCTTCTTCGTCGCAGCACCCTTTCCGCTGCTCGTCGGCGTTGCAGGCGTCATCGGCTGGATCGCGGGTCGGCGCGGTTCGCATGCATTTTCCGGCGGTGGTCACGGTGGCTCGGGTGCGGGGTTGGCAGATGCCGAGTCGGCGTTGGGCGACGGGCCGGTGCTGCATCCGGTCTCACGAACGCGCAACGCGGCGCTGATCCTGAGTGCATTATGGCTATTGCCAGTCGCGGCGCTCGCACTGTTCGCGCCGCATAGTGTGTGGACCGACATCGCCGCCTTCTTCAGCCGGATGGCGGTCGTGACCTTTGGCGGCGCGTATGCGGTGCTGGCCTATGTCGCGCAGCAGGGGGTGGAGCATTACCATTGGCTGACCACGCGCGAGATGCTCGATGGATTGGGACTGGCGGAGACGACGCCGGGGCCGCTGATCATGGTCACGCAGTTCGTCGGCTTCCTGGCGGCCGTTCGCCATTCGACCGGCCTGCCACCGCTGCTTGCGGGCACGCTCGGCGCGGTGCTGACGACATGGGTGACGTTCCTGCCATGCTTCGTGTGGATCTTCGCCGGGGCACCGTTCATCGAGCGGCTGCGCGAGAACAAGGCGCTGGCGTCTGCGCTGGGGGCGATCACGGCGGCGGTCGTCGGGGTGATTCTCAATCTTGCGATTTGGTTCGCGCTGCATTTCCTGTTCCGCGCCGTGCAACCGGTGCGTAGCGGGCCGTTGCGGTTCGACGCGCCGGTTCTGTCGAGTATCGATCCCCTTGCCGCCGGCCTGTCGGTGCTGGCAATCGTGTGGCTGTTCGTGCTGAAGCGCAGCGTGTTCGAAACGCTGGCCGTGACAGCCGCGGGCGGGTTGATCTTGAGATTGGTGCTGGCCTGAAAACCCGAATGCCCGGGTCGCTTTCACGACCCGGGCACCCGCGTGACGATCGCTCGTCAGCCCCCTTGACTGTTTTGTCCCGGCTCGACGCGCTCCCCTGTGGGCGTGCGGAACCGAAACATCCCTGAACCGCGGCCATTGCCTACCGTGTCAGAGCCGTGACGCTAGGGAAGGGTTGTTAGATTGTCATCCGTAGAAGCAACATTACGTAACGAATGAGCGCAGCGTGTGTGAATCGCGCAACACTGTCGGTTCAGGCTACAAGAGTTGCCAGCCGCTGTCGTGCCGCCTAATCGCCGCTCCATGCTGCTGAGCCCCTATGAAACGATGATCGCGCGGCGGTATCTGTTGCCGGGTCGCAGCGAGGCCTTCATCGCGATCGTCGCCTCGATCAGCCTTGTTGCTGTCATGCTGGGCGTCGCCGCGCTGGTCGTGGTCATGAGCGTGATGAACGGATTTCGCGCCGAACTGTTCGACAAGACCATCGGTCTCAACGGCCACGCCGTGGTGCAGGGCTATGGCGGGCGGCTGGCAGGGTGGCGCGAGATCGCCGAGGCGGCGCGCAAGACGCCGGGGGTGACGTCGGCGACCCCGCTCATCGAACAGCCGTTGATGGCGACGTTCAACGGCCGCGTCGAAGGAGTGTTGGTCCGCGGCGAACGGCTGGAGGACATGCAGACCAACAAGACCTTCGAAGTGAAGGCCGGCAAGATGGCGGACGTGACCGTCGGCAGCGGCAACATCGCCATCGGATCGCGCCTCGCCGAAATGCTCGGCGCGCAGGTCGGCAGCACGATCAGCTTGATTTCGCCCGACGGCCAGACGACCCCGTTCGGCAGCGTGCCGCGCATCGTTGGCTACCGCGTGGTGGCGATCTTCGAGATCGGCCTGTACGATTACGACAAGGCGTTCATCATGATGCCGATCCCCGATGCGCAGCAGTTGCTGTTGCTCGGCGATCAGGTGGGGATGGTCGAGATTCAGACGACTGACGCCGACGACGTGCAGCGCATCCTGCGCCCGCTTGCCGAAAAGGTAGGGGACAGCGCCCAAATCACCGACTGGCGCCAGATGAACGCCGCGCTGTTCGAGGCGCTGGCGGTCGAGCGCGTGGCGATGTTCGTCGTGCTGTCGATCATCATCCTGGTTGCGGTGTTCAACATCTTGTCGTCGCTGATCATGCTGGTCCGCGCCAAGACGCGCGACATCGCGATCCTGCGCACGATGGGCGCGACGCGGGGCTCGCTGGTCAAGATATTCGTGGTCGTGGGCACCAGTATCGGCGCGGTCGGGACGGTTGCGGGGCTGGGCCTGGGGTTCGTGTTCCTGTTTTTCCGCCAGAGCGTGGTCAATTTCGTCCAGTTCGTAACCGGGCAAAATCTGTGGGATCCCTCGATTCGGTTTCTCACCGAACTGCCGTCGAAAACCGACCCGGTCGAAGTCGTGACGATCGCGCTGATGGCGCTGGGGTTCAGTTTCCTGGCGACGCTTTACCCGGCGATGAAGGCGGCGGGGACCGATCCGGTGCAGGTGCTGCGGTATGAGTGACGTCCTTCACGTCACCGGCCTGACGCGCAGCTTCAATCAGGGCGGCGCGGTCATCGAGGTGCTGCGCGGTGTCGATCTGCACGTCGGGCAGGGCGAGATCGTGGCGCTGCTCGGGCCGTCGGGTAGCGGCAAGTCGACACTGCTTCAGGCAGTCGGCCTGCTCGAAGGCGGATTCGAGGGATCGATCCGCATTGCCGGCGAGGAAGCCGCGCGGCTCGACAATGACGGGCGTACGCGGTTGCGGCGCGATGCCATCGGGTTTGTCTATCAGTTCCACCACCTGCTGCCCGATTTCAACGCGGCGGAGAATGTGGTGCTGCCGCAGCTGATCGCGGGCAAGGCGAAGGGCGATGCCGAGGCGCGCGCTACGAGCCTGCTCAGCGCGCTGGGCCTGGCCGAGCGCCTGACGCACAAGCCGTCGCAACTGTCCGGCGGCGAGCAACAGCGTGTCGCGGTCGCCCGCGCACTCGCCAATGCGCCCGCGCTAATTCTGGCCGACGAGCCGACCGGCAACCTCGACGAGGCGACGGCGGACGTGGTGTTGGCGGAATTCCTTCGGCTGGTGCGGGGCGAAGGCGCGGCGGCACTGGTCGCCACGCATAACGAGCGGCTGGCGGCGAAGATGGACCGGGTCGTGCGGCTGCACGAGGGGCGGCTGGGGTAAAATAGCCCCTCTCCCCTTGCGGGAGAGGGAGGGGCCCGCTGCGCAGCAGTGGGAGGGTGAGGGGATCGGCAGGCGATCAGCTCTCCTGCCGACCCCTCACCAACTCCGACTAGGCGCTAAAGCGCCAAATCTCCGTATCCTCTCCCCGAGGGGAGAGGAGAAGTCAGGCCAAGGCCGCCTTCACCAGCGCACTCGCCTTGCTCATGTCGAGCTGGCTCGCGTGCCGTTCCTTCAGCGCGGCCATCACGCGGCCCATGTCTTTCACGCCGCTGGCGCCCAGTTCGGCCTTGATCGCCTCGATCGCGAGCGTCGTTTCCGCCTCGCTCAGCTGCTGCGGCAGAAAGCGTTCGATGACGGTTACCTCGGCGGCTTCCTTGTCGGCCAGTTCTTGCCGACCGCCGTCGGTGAACATCTGGATCGATTCGCGCCGCTGTTTCACCATCTTCTGCAGCACTTCGACCACGACTGCGTCGTCGTCGGCCGGCCCCTTGCCGGTGCGCATTTCGATGTCGCGATTCTTGATCGCTGACATCATGAGCCGGACGGTCGCCAGCGTTTCCTTGTCGCCGGCCTTCATCGATGCGGTCTGGGCCGCCTGAATTTCTTCTCTGATCATGGGGCGGCCCTATACGCAGCGGTTGACCCGCGGGCAATGCGGCCCTAGCGAACGGCGCTTAGCGACATCGCCATAACCTCAACTCACGGAGTGCCCTTCCGCATGCCCGACGACACGCGCGCGACCGGAATATTGGTTTTGGCCGATGGCACGGCGATTCGCGGACGTGGCTTTGGCGCGCACGGCGTTGCAGTGGGTGAGGTCTGCTTCAACACCGCGATGACCGGTTATCAGGAAGTGATGACCGACCCGTCCTACGCGGCGCAGATCATCGCGTTCACCTTTCCGCATATCGGCAATGTCGGGGTGAACCCGGAGGATATCGAGGCGACCAACCCGCACGCGGTCGGCTGCATCGTCCGCGAGGATGTGACGGCGCCGTCGAACTGGCGCTCGGCGGGCGGGTTCGATGCGTGGATGAAGCTCAACGGGCGTATCGGGCTGGCGGGTGTCGATACCCGCGCTCTGACGCGGCGCATTCGGGAACTGGGGCCGCCCAACGCGGTGATCGCGCACCGGGCAGACGGCGAGTTCGACGTGGACGAGTTGGTCGCGCTCGCGCGGGATTGGACCGGGCTGGAGGGTAACGACCTCGCCAAGCCGGTTACGACACTGCAGACCTATGGCTGGAACGACGGCCTGTGGAAGCTGGGTGAGGGGTATGCGACCGACAGCGCGCGCGAAGGCGGCCCGAAAGTCGTCGCCATCGATTACGGCCTGAAGCGCAACATCCTGCGCAATCTGGTCGACGCGGGCGCCAATGTGACCGTCGTCCCCGCCACCGCGAGTTTCGACGACATCATGGCACACTCGCCCGACGGGCTGTTCCTGTCGAACGGCCCCGGCGATCCCGCGGCGACGGGTGAATATGCCGTGCCGGTGATCCGCAAATGGCTCGACACGGGTAAGCCGCTGTTCGGGATTTGCCTGGGGCATCAGCTGCTCGGCCTCGCGGTCGGCGCGCGGACAGTGAAGATGCATCAGGGCCACCGCGGCGCGAACCACCCGGTCAAGCGGCTGAGCGACGGCCGTGTCGAGATCACGTCGATGAACCACGGCTTCGCGGTCGAACGCGAAAGCCTGCCTGCCAACGCCCGCGAAACGCATGTGTCGCTGTTTGACGGCAGCAACTGCGGCTTCGAACTAACCGACACCTCGGCATTCAGCGTCCAATATCACCCCGAAGCCAGCCCCGGCCCCCAGGACAGCCACTATCTGTTCGAGCGGTTTGTGGGGGAGATGGGGTGAGCTTTGCTCGCGCGCTGCGAAGGATCACTGATGTGGCAATAGGCTTAGTTACTCTCGTGGCTTTGCCCGTCATCATCTGGTCTGGAATGATACTCGGAGGTGCCGGGCGAGAGGTTTTCGCTCGGGCGGAGTCACCAGATCGACAGCACGAAGCTAGGGTACAATTCGATGATGCAGGAGCAACGACGTCGTTCGCCCGTCTCGTGTTCGTCAAATCAAGATGGAACCCAAGCGACTCGCCCTTGGCAAGCTGCAGAGCATTTTGGGGCGATGGAGAGGCCACCGTTCAGATACGGTGGACTGACAATCAGACCTTAGAAGTTCGCCATCAATTTCAGCCGTCTGAAGTGAAAGCTGTTGCAAGCGATTGTGATGGCATCCGGATCATAGCCAAAGAGATCGAATCGTAATGCCCAAACGCACTGACATCTCCTCCATCCTCATCATCGGTGCCGGTCCCATCGTCATCGGGCAGGCGTGCGAGTTCGATTATTCGGGGACGCAGGCGGTTAAGGCGCTGAAGGCCGAGGGGTACCGGATCGTGCTGGTCAACAGCAATCCGGCGACGATCATGACCGATCCGGAACTGGCCGACGCAACCTATATCGAACCGATCACGCCCGAAATCGTCGCCAAGATCATCGAAAAGGAGCGGCCCGATGCGGTGCTGCCCACGATGGGCGGGCAGACCGCGCTCAACACGGCGCTGGCGCTGTTCAACGACGGCACGCTCGAAAAATACGGCGTCGAGATGATCGGTGCCGATGCCGAAGCGATCGACAAGGCCGAGGACCGGATGAAATTCCGCGAGGCGATGACCAAGATCGGGCTGGAAAGCGCGCGTTCGGGCATTGCGCACAGTTTCGAGGAAGCACTGGAAATCCTCGAACGCACCGGCCTGCCTTCGGTGATCCGCCCCAGCTTCACGATGGGCGGGACGGGCGGCGGCATTGCCTACAACCGCGCCGAATTCGAGGAAATCGTGCGCGGCGGGCTCGATGCGTCGCCGACCACCGAAGTGCTGATCGAGGAGTCCCTCCTCGGTTGGAAAGAATATGAGATGGAGGTCGTTCGGGACAAGAACGACAACGCCATCATCATCTGTTCGATCGAGAACATCGACCCGATGGGCGTCCATACCGGCGATTCGATCACCGTCGCGCCCGCGCTGACGCTGACCGACAAGGAATATCAGATCATGCGCAACGCGAGCATCGCGTGCCTGCGTGAGATCGGCGTGGAGACCGGCGGCTCGAACGTCCAGTTCGCGGTGAACCCGGCCGACGGCCGCCTGATCGTGATCGAGATGAACCCGCGCGTGTCGCGCTCCTCGGCGCTGGCGTCGAAGGCGACGGGCTTTCCGATTGCCAAGGTCGCCGCGCTGCTTGCGGTCGGGTATACGCTCGACGAGATCATGAACGACATCACCGGCGCCACGCCTGCGTCGTTCGAACCGACCATCGACTATGTCGTGACCAAGATTCCGCGTTTCGCGTTCGAGAAGTTCAAGGGTGCGGAGCCGCTGTTGTCCACCGCAATGAAGTCGGTCGGCGAAGTCATGGCGATCGGGCGCAACATCCACGAATCGCTGCAGAAGGCGTTGCGTGGGCTGGAAACCGGTCTGTCAGGCTTCAACCATATCGACGCGCTGGTCGGTGCGCCCAAGGACGAGATTTTTGCCGCACTCAGCCGCGCGACGCCCGACCGGTTGCTGGTCGCCGCACAGGCACTCCGCGAAGGGCTGACGGTTGCGGAAATCCACTCGGTCTCGAAATTCGACCCGTGGTTTCTCGACCGGCTGGCCGAGATCGTCGAAGCGGAAGAGGGTGTCTGCCGCAACGGCCTGCCGCAGGATGCCGCCAGCATGCGTCGCCTCAAAGCCATGGGGTTCAGCGACAAGCGGCTCGCCTATCTGTCGCTCAAGTCGATGAACCTGCGCGGCGGGATGGACCGGGCGCTGGCGCGGGGGTCGGGCCTGATCCGCGAGACTTTGGTCGCGATGACCGGCGGCGTGACCGAGGACGACGTCCGCGCGCTGCGTCACAAGCTGGGCGTGCGGCCGGTCTTCAAGCGGATCGACACCTGCGCGGCGGAATTCGCCGCGCCGACGGCGTACATGTATTCGACCTACGAAGCGCCGAGTTTCGGTGAGCCCGAGTGCGAGGCCGCACCGTCGGACCGCGAAAAGATCGTCATCCTGGGCGGCGGGCCGAACCGGATCGGGCAGGGGATCGAGTTCGACTATTGCTGCTGCCACGCCTGCTTTGCGCTGGCCGACGCGGGCTATGAGACGATCATGGTCAACTGCAACCCGGAAACGGTGTCGACAGATTATGACACGTCGGACCGCCTGTATTTCGAACCGCTGACTGCAGAGGATGTGCTGGAAATCCTGCACGTCGAGCAGCAGAACGGCACGCTGAAGGGCGTGATCGTCCAGTTCGGCGGCCAGACCCCGCTCAACCTGGCGAAGGCGTTGGAGACGGCGGGCATCCCGATCCTCGGCACCAGCCCCAAGGCCATCGACCTTGCCGAGGACCGCGAGCAATTCGCGGCGCTGGTCTCACGCCTTGGCCTGAAACAGCCTGATAATGGTATCGCGCGCAGCCGCGACGAGGCGGTCAACGTCGCGTCGCGCATTGGCTATCCGGTGCTGATGCGGCCCAGCTTCGTGCTCGGCGGCCGCGCGATGGAAATCGTCGATACCGAGGCGCAGCTGGAGCATTATATCGCGACCGCCGTGCAGGTTTCGGGCGAGGCGCCAGTCCTCATCGACCGCTATCTGCGCGACGCGGTCGAGGTCGACGTCGATGCGATTGCCGATGGCGAGCAGGTCGTCGTCGCGGGCATCCTTCAGCATATCGAGGAAGCGGGCGTCCATTCGGGCGACAGCGCGTGTTCGCTGCCGCCGTACAGTCTTGCGCCCGAGATCGTCGCCGAAATCGCGCGGCAGGCCGAAGTGCTGGCCAAGGCGCTGAGCGTGCGCGGCCTCATGAACGTGCAGTTCGCGGTGAAGGACGGCGACGTCTACATCATCGAGGTCAATCCGCGCGCGTCGCGGACCGTGCCGTTTGTGGCGAAGGCCATCGGATCGCCGATCGCCAAGATCGCGGCCCGCGTGATGGCGGGCGAAATGCTGGCCGACCTGCCTGCCATCGATCTGGAAATACCGCATATTGCGGTCAAGGAAGCGGTGTTCCCCTTCGCGCGCTTCCCCGGCGTCGATCCGGTCCTGTCACCGGAAATGAAATCGACCGGCGAAGTCATGGGCATCGACAGTGATTTCGCGCGCGCCTTTGCCAAGGCGCAGCTGGGGGCGGGGACGATCCTGCCGCAGGCGGGCAAAGTCTTCGTATCGGTCAAGGACGCCGACAAGCCGGTCATCCTGCCTGCCGTACGTCAGCTTGCCGGTCTGGGCTTCACGATTACCGCCACCGACGGTACGGCGCGCTATCTCGAAGGGGAGGGCGTCTCTGTCGAGCGCGTGAACAAGGTCGCGCAGGGGCGGCCGCACATCGTCGACCGTGTGGTCGACGGCGACATCGCGCTGATCTTCAACACCACCGAGGGGTGGCAGTCACTCAAGGACAGCGAAAGCATCCGCCGGGCGGGGCTGATGAACAAGGTGCCGCAGTTCACGACGGCATCGGCTTCGGTCGCCGCGGCGCAGGCAATTGCTGCGTTGCGGGACAGCGACCTTGAAGTCCGGCCGTTGCAGTCTTATCATCTTCGGCTCGCAAGCTGATCCCGACAGATGCGACGATGATGGGCACCGGAGCGTTTCCGGGGCCGTGACACGGTTTTGCCGGGAATTGGATTAAGGGGTTTCAGGATGGCGACGGTCGACAAGATGCCGATGCTGATCGAGGGGCAGCGGATGCTCAACGAACAGCTGGTGCTGCTCAAAGCCGAGCGTCCCGAGGTGATCGACGCCATCGAAGAGGCGCGCGCGCACGGCGATCTGTCCGAAAACGCCGAATATCATGCGGCCAAGGAACGTCAGGGTCAGATCGAGGCGATGATCGTCGACATCGAGTCGAAGCTCAGCCGCGCAACCATCATCGATCCCAAGGAGCTGTCGGGCGACAAGATCGTTTTTGGTGCGACCGTGACCTTGCTCGATGATGACGACAAGCCCGTGAAGTACCAGATCGTCGGCGAGACCGAGGCCGATGCAAAGGCGGGCCGGATTTCTTATAACTCACCGCTGGGTCGCGCGCTGATCGGGCGCAAGGCAGGCGACGATGTCGAAGTGTCCGTTCCGGCGGGCGACCGGTATTATTCGGTATCGAAGATCGAGTTTATCTGACCGTGGCTCGAAACCGCCCCGTGCGTACGACGGCGGCGATTACGGCGCTGACCGGTCTGGCTTTTCTTCTGCAGGGCCTCGGTGGCCCGCATATATTGCTACAGGGCGGGTTTGTGCCTGCCCGCATGACCGAAGTCGTACCGTTCGACGCCGTGCCGTTCTGGCTGACGCCATTGACCGCGACCCTGCTCCACGGTGGGCTGTTGCACCTCGGCTTCAACCTGCTGATGCTCGTGTATTGCGGCAAGCAGGTCGAAGGCGTGATCGGCGGTATGCGCCTGCTCATCCTCTACGTGATCGGCGCTTATGGGGCGGCGTTCGCCCAGTATGCGGTCGATCCCCAGTCTGTGATGCCGATGATCGGAGCCAGCGGTGCGATCTCGGCCGTGGTCGGTGCCTATGCGCTGATGTTCGGGCGTGGGCAGGTCAAACGAATCGGGCCCATTCCGTCCGTGGTTGTGCGCGCGCTTTGGCTCGCGGCGGCGTGGATCGTGTTGCAATGGGGTATGGGTTTCATCACGGGTGGCACCGCAACGCCGATCGCGACGGCGGCGCATATCGGCGGGTTCCTGACCGGTCTGATTCTGGCGTATCCGCTGCTCGAATGGCGGTATCGCTACGGTTAGGCGGTCATGTCCGGTTCGAGCAACCGGTGCAGGTGGACCACGACATAGCGCATTTCGGCATCATCGACGGTTTTCTGGGCAGCTCCGCGCCACGCCTTTTCGGCGGATTTGAAGTCGGGGAAAATACCGACCACGTCGAGCTTCGACGGATCCTGGAAATCGAGAGTTTGAGGATCGGTCACGCGACCGCCAAAGACGAGGTGCAATTTGCTCATGGCAAATGCCGTAACGTCATTTGGGCGGCAAATCACCGTTTTTCTTGTCCGCCGTTCTTTGCGCGGCGCGAAGGGCGATGGCGGAGACGAGCGCGACCGCACCGCCGACCGCTGCCGTAATCCGCCGCCGTTTCGTAATGCCGCGCTTCAGCAGCACACTGCCCGCGCGTGCGGCGACCAACTGCGCGACGTCGGCTGCAAGAACGCGTGGAGCCAGCCGCCCGCGCAGCTTCGCCGTCGTTGTTGTGAGCGACGCCCGCGCGGCATCGCGCGCTTCGGTTGCCTCTTGGAGTTCGCGGGTTTCCTTCACCGGTCGATCATCCTCGTGTCAGTTTCCTGAGCTGCTGTCGCCCGACATAGGCCGCGAGCCCTGCAATCGTAAGTGAAACGCCGATCACCAGCGCTGTCGCCCATCCGCCGCCCATGACCGGGGTGAGCACGATCATCACGCCCACCAGCAAAGCCACCAGTGTTCCCGCCACCAGCGCCGCCGACAATGTCAGCAATCCCAGTCCGATGCCCGCAATGATGAGCCGCCGCCGCGCCTCGGCCCGAAAAACCGCAGCCTCGGCATTCAGCCATTCGCGCCCACCGTCGGCGAGTTCGGTGAACAGGTCGGGCAGCGACGGCCGCTCGACCTGTTCGGTATCTTGCGTATTCCCCCCGTCGACCTGGGGCGGTTCGACGGCCGCCTCAGCCAAGGGTCAGGCCTTGGTATCGTCGGAAGATTTTTTCGAGCCCCTGAGCATCGAGGTCAGGAACAGGCCCACCGCTGCAACGGCGCCGATGGCAATCGCCGGACGCTTGCGGACGAAGGCGGTGGTGTCCGCGACGATCGAATCAATGTCCTTGCTCTGCAGCGCGGTCGAGGCGTTCGACACGCTCGATGCGGCCTTGCGGGCATAGTCGCCGTATTGCGTTCCGACACGCTCGTCGACGACGGCTGCGGCGCTTGTCGCGAGCTTCGAGATTTCATCGAGTGCTTCGGCGGCCATGTCTTTGCCCTGATTGGCCGCTTTGCGTGCCGAATCCAGCGCCTCGGCACCAAGCGCCGATGCCTGCTCCTTGACCTTGGCAACGCTCAGCTTGGCTTCGTCGATCGCCGGGGTGGCAGCTGCGACGACTTCCTTGGCGGTCTCGGCGACCGCTTCCTTGGTCTTGGGGGTACGGGCCATCGAGAAACTCCTTCATTGAGGGCAATTGATCAGAACAAGATAGGGGAGCGCGCGCGCGTTGCCAGCCCCCAATATGCACGTTTGCGCTGCGTGTCCGGCTCAACTAGAGGCGCGGGGCTTTGTTCCCTTCCAGACAGCGAGCCAGCCACCCATGACTGCTATCCTCGATATTCACGCCCGCCAGATCATCGACAGCCGGGGTAATCCCACCGTTGAGGTCGATGTCCTGCTGGAAGACGGCAGTTTCGGTCGCGCGGCAGTGCCTTCGGGTGCCTCGACGGGTGCCTATGAAGCGGTCGAGCTGCGTGACGGCGACAAGAGCCGGTTCCTGGGCAAGGGGGTCGAAAAGGCCGTTGCCGCCGTCAACAGCGAGATCGCCGGCGAGCTGACCGGCCTCGATGCCGAAGATCAGGGTGAAATCGACGCGACGATGATCGCTCTCGACGGGACCGCCAACAAAGCGCGGCTGGGCGCGAATGCTATCTTGGGCGTCAGCCTGGCAACGGCCAAGGCGGCAGCCGATGCGCGCGGCCTGCCGTTGTACCGCTATGTCGGCGGCGTCGGCGCACACGTGCTGCCGGTGCCGATGATGAACATCATCAACGGCGGGATGCATGCCGATAACCCCATCGATTTCCAGGAATTCATGGTGATGCCTGTGGGGGCCGACAGCCTGTTCGAGGCGGTCCGGATGGGCAGCGAGATCTTCCATACGCTGAAGAAAAAGCTGCACGACAAGGGACTGGCGACAGCGGTCGGCGACGAAGGGGGCTTTGCGCCGAACCTTGCCAGCGCACCCGAAGCGCTCGACTTCATCATGTCGTCGATCGAGGCGGCGGGGTACACGCCCGGCGACGATGTCGTGCTCGCGCTCGATTGCGCCGCGACCGAGTATTTCAAGGACGGGGCATACCGCTTCGACGGCGAAGGCGTGGTGCGGAGTCCGGCGGAAAATGCTGCTTATCTCGCCGATCTGTGCGCGAGCTATCCCATCGTCTCAATCGAGGACGGGATGAGCGAGGACGATTTCGAGGGTTGGAAAGCGCTGACCGACCTGATCGGCAAGAAGGTGCAACTCGTCGGGGACGATCTGTTCGTGACGAATGTCGATCGCCTGTCGATGGGCATCGAGCAGGGGCTGGCCAATTCGCTGCTGGTGAAGGTCAATCAGATTGGTACACTGACTGAAACACTTGCTGCAGTGTCGATGGCGCAGCGTAGCGGCTATACCGCTGTCATGTCGCATCGGTCGGGCGAGACCGAGGATGCGACCATCGCCGATCTCGCGGTCGCGACCAATTGCGGACAGATCAAGACCGGGAGTCTCGCGCGGTCGGACCGGCTGGCGAAGTATAATCAGCTGATCCGCATCGAGGAGGAACTCGATGCGCAGGCCAAATACGCCGGTCGGGGCATTTTTGCTGCCAAGCGGGGTTGATTCGGCGAATCGGCTGTGATTCAAGGGGTTCGTGGCTAAATCTCGGACCTTCTGGATAAACCTGCGCGCTGCCGCTGCCCCGGCGGCTGCCCTTATCATTGTCGCCTTCTTTGGCGGCTATGCCCTGTTCGGCCCGAATGGCGCGCTCGCATGGGGCGATTATTCGCGCCAGCTGAAGGACCGGCAGGCCGAACTCGTCCGCGTCGAGGACGCACGGCGTCAGTTGGCGAACCGCGTTGCCCTGCTCGATCCGCGCCACGCCAACCGCGATCTGGCCGAGGAACTGGTGCGCCGCGAAATGGGTGTCGTCCAGCCAGGCGAAGTGATCGTCCCACTTAAATAGGACCAAAAACCAAATCGGTAAATTATAATGATCGGTTTGAGCCACCATCGTTTAGATGCCGCTTTACCGTAGCGTCAACTTGCGCGAGCGCGCCGGACGCCTCTATAGCGCCCGTGAACAGGATGCAGCGAAAGGTTCGTTTGTGGCAAAAGCCGCCGTCAAGGCAGAGAACTCCGACATCGCGCGCCCGCCCGAGCCGAAACGGTACAAGGCATCGACCGATGAAATGATGTCCTTTTACCGGGACATGCTGCTGATCCGACGTTTCGAGGAAAGGGCCGGCCAGCTCTACGGCCTTGGACTCATCGGCGGGTTCTGTCACCTCTACATCGGACAGGAGGCGGTGGCCGTCGGGCTGCAGTCGGCGCTGACCATCGGGCTGGATTCGGTGATCACCGGCTACCGTGATCATGGCCATATGCTGCTATGCCGGATCGAACCCAAGGTCGTAATGGCCGAACTGACTGGCCGCCAGGCAGGCATCTCGCACGGCAAGGGCGGGTCGATGCACATGTTTGATGTCGCCAAAGGATTTTACGGCGGCCACGGCATCGTCGGCGCGCAGGTTTCGCTCGGAACAGGGCTTGGCTTCGCCCATAAATACAAGGGCGATGGCGGCATCGCGATCGCCTATTTCGGCGACGGCGCGGCCAACCAGGGCCAGGTTTACGAAAGCTTCAACATGGCGGCGCTTTGGAAGCTGCCGATCGTGTTTGTGATCGAAAACAACGGTTATGCGATGGGCACCAGCACCACGCGCAGCAGTTCCGAAACGCACTTTCACCGGCGCGGCGAGAGTTTCCGTCTGCCCGGTATTCAAGTCGATGGCATGGACGTTCTCGCGGTGCGCGGCGCTGCCGAGGCCTGTTACAAATGGGTGCGCGACGGCAACGGACCGGTGCTGATGGAACTCAAGACGTACCGGTACCGGGGCCATTCGATGTCCGATCCGGCCAAATATCGGTCGCGCGACGAGGTCCAGTCCATGCGCGATCATCATGATCCGATCGAGGGATTGAAGAAAGAACTCGAAGCCGCTGGCATTACCGACGACGCATTGAAAGCGATCGACAAGGAAATCCGCGGGATCGTCGCCGAAGCGGCGGATTTCGCCGAGCAATCGCCCGAGCCCGATCTTAGCGAGCTTCATACCGACGTGCTGGTGGGGCAATATTGATGACCATCGAACTGAAAATGCCTGCCCTGTCGCCGACGATGGAAGAGGGGACGCTGGCCAAGTGGCTCGTCAAGGCGGGCGATACCGTCAAGTCCGGCGACATCCTTGCCGAGATCGAAACCGACAAGGCGACGATGGAGTTCGAAGCGGTCGACGAGGGCACGATTGGCGAAATTCTGGTCGCCGAAGGCACCGACAATGTGAAAGTCGGCACCGTAATTGCCACGATGGCGGGGGAAGGGGAGGCGGCATCGCCAACACCCGTCGCCGCTGCATCACCGTCGAAGCCCGAAACGGCACCTCCAGCCAAGGTAGCTGAAACGCCGGTAGCCGCGCCGACCATCCCGGCACCCGCTGCTGCCGATCGCGCGAAAATCAAGCTCACGCTGCGCGAAGCGTTACGCGACGCGATGGCCGAGGAAATGCGCGCTGACGACCGCGTGTTCGTGATGGGCGAGGAAGTCGCCGAATATCAGGGCGCGTACAAGGTGACGCAGGGACTGCTCGAAGAATTCGGCGCGCGCCGGGTAATCGATACGCCGATTACCGAATACGGCTTTGCGGGCATTGGCACGGGCGCGGCGATGGGCGGCCTGCGCCCCATCGTCGAGTTCATGACGTTTAATTTCGCGATGCAGGCGATCGACCACATCATCAATTCGGCGGCCAAGACCAATTACATGTCCGGCGGCCAGATGCGCTGTCCAGTCGTATTTCGCGGGCCCAATGGTGCGGCATCGCGTGTCGGTGCCCAGCACAGCCAGAATTATGCGCCCTGGTATGCCAGTGTCCCGGGCCTCATCGTGATCGCGCCCTACGACGCGGCTGATGCCAAGGGCTTGTTGAAAGCCGCGATCCGCTGCGAAGATCCCGTCGTTTTCCTTGAGAACGAACTGCTTTACGGGCGCTCGTACGAAGTGCCCGAAGGGGATGTCGTTGTCCCCATCGGTAAGGCGCGGATCGTACGGCCGGGCACCAGCGTGACCATCGTGAGTTATTCGATCGGCGTCGGCTTGGCGCTCGAAGCCGCCGAAAAGCTGGCGGCAGAGGGGATCGACGCCGAAGTCGTCGATCTGCGTACCTTACGCCCCCTCGATACCGCAACCGTTCTTGCCAGCCTGAAAAAGACCAATCGCATGGTCGTGGTCGAGGAAGGCTGGCCGGTGTGTTCGATCGCCAGCGAGATCATGGCGGTGGCGATGGATCAGGGCTTCGACGACCTCGATGCGCCCGTAATGCGGGTCACCAACGCGGACGTGCCGATGCCCTATGCCGCGAACCTCGAACGCGCGATGCTGGTCAATGCCGACCGGGTCGTCGCGGCGGCAAAGGCGGTTTGTTACCGTTAGAAGCTCGCCCGGCCCTAGGTGCAGACTTTGCGGGTAACCGCTGGCGCGTTCTGGAACAGTCCATAATCTTCCGTCGCCGTCGTTGCGGGAACGGTTGACGTGCCCAGTTGGCGGGGATCGCGAACGATGTAGGCGCTCTTGTACGTGACCGTCTGATTGTTCACGTTAAGGCCGAAGTACTGCAACCCTTGCGCGAAAGGTTGGACGATCGCCTGATAATCATAGGCAATTTCGACGAAAATGACGGCATTGCTGGGGGTAGCCGTGATCTTGGAAGCCGTCGGCCCCATGCCGGCGAAACTGGTTCCTGTCTTTCCGTCCCCGGCAACGCCATAGCTCGACGGCCATGTTTTCGAGCCGTAGCAGCGTTGCCAGGCGATCCATTGTCCGCCTGCGGTGTTTTGCTGGAGCGTGGAGATAATGACTCGGCCACGGTTTGCGAAGTCGAATGTCGCGCCCTGGATCCGGGCAGCCTCGAACACATCGGCGACATCCGATTCATAGACCTTCTTGAGTGCCAGACCGTTCGACGTCCCCACACGCGCCATGTTGTCGGCAACCATCATGCCGAGCTGGCTGACGCGAAGGCGCGTCACCGCCAGATTCGCCACCTCGACGCCACCCAGGCCGATGCCGAGCAGGACCGGTAGTCCATAGGCGAATTCAATGAGCGCAAGGCCCGCCGTGTCGCGACGGAGCATACGCAGCGCCGATGCAAGGCGACGCAACGATGAAAAAGGAGTCATGGGCAGGGCCTCGTCGTACCGGCGGCGCGTACGGCCTGAGTATTGTACGGCTGATTGCGCAAAATCGTCTTTGCGCGGATCGTCTGCATGTTCGACGCGCCGAACAGGGCATTGATCGGGAAAAGCGCCTTGTATTGCACCTGGACGTCGTAAAGCGTCACGTCGTCCGCGCCCCCCTGACCGGAGTTCGCACCGTTGTCCCAGACCGAATTATTGTTCTTGTCGACATAGACGTAACCCGGCGCGCATACCCCGCCCGGGCCCGTCGTTGCTTCCATTTTTCCGGCAGCGGTGAAGTTCTCGAAGTTTTGCCGCGTAATCGTGAACGAGGAATCCGTCACGACGCCGTTGATGTCCTTCACGGCGTTGCGAACCTTGGTATCGATCGCATCCTGGCTGGTCTGCGTCGCGTTCATTTCCAGCGTCGAATCACGCGCTGCCTTTTGAACGGCACCCTGGACGATTGAGGTCGCATAGAGGCGATAGGTGAAATCGAGCATCCCCATGATCACGACCATGAGGGTCGGCAAGATCATGGCGAGTTCGAGCGTTGTCGTTCCCCGCCGGCTGCGGCGGAGGCGCTGGAGGAGCCGGACCATCATTTCGAAAGCCTCAGCGCGGCGATCTGCGACGCAATTACCTGGAACTGTGCCTGCAGGGCGGCCGAGTTTGTCGCCGTGAACGCCTTACCGGGATCGGCGCAGCTGACCAGATTGGGCGGATTCGCCGTACCGAAGGCGACTGTCCAGATCGTGATGTTGTTGGCGCGCGCCGCATTGCACAGCGCCACGAACCGGCTGTTGTGGCGGTTGATCAAGTCGGACTGGTTCGGCGTGTTGGCAATACCCGAAACGCGCCGGTCGAGCTCCTCATAGCCGTGCGCATTATAAATGCTGGGCGGTGTCACCATGTCGCCGTCCGTCATGAAAACGATATGGCGGCTGATCGGCTTGCCATTGGGCGCGGTCGCGTTTTCGCTTGCCCACATGCCCGTCGGTGAAATCATTCGCGCGCCCCAGGCCATGCCCAGGTCGTGATAGGTATTACCGACCGCGAGCAGCGAATCGACATAATCCTGCACGTCGCTATGGGTTCGCGTAGCGAGCTTGCTTGCTGCCACCGGGCACCAGGTTTGGGTCACCCATCCGCGATTGGTGGTGACGTTGATCTCGTTGCCGAGCGCCGTTCGGTCGTAGACCAATTCCGGCCACATCGGCCGCCAGCTGGTCGCATTGTCATATGGCGTCGTCTGGATATCCAGATCATAGGCGCCCGCCGGGATCGACGGATAGGTTGCCTGGGCAACCGTGTCGCGCTCCTCGACGCAGCCATCATAGATCGTCGATGAACCTGTAATCGTCGATCCGGGCGTATTCACCAGTGCGACCATGTCATAACTGCCCGAGGCCGGCACCGTTCCGGTCGGCGCCGCATTGGCCGTATAGGCATTGACGACCGACCCCGTGCGCAATGTCGAAACGTCATAGCTGACGGGCTTATAATCCCAGCTGTTAAAGGCATACCGACCGTTTTCAGCATAGCTGGTCGTCGCGGTGCGATAGCGGCGGGTACATGTCTTGTTGCCGCTGTAGGTGTTCGACACACGCTGGTAGAACACTTGGGTTACCGTGGCTGGCGCGCCTGCGTTCGTGAAAACATCGTTGGTCGGCAGGGTCGGGTTGCCTGACGGGCTCGGATTAAAGCTGCCGAATGCGGTGTTGTTGCCGTATTTCGTGCAGTCCGAATTGCTGATCACAGAACTGTAATCCTGATTCGTCCAGGCGGTGTATTCCGTCGAAGGGGAATATCCCGGCTTCGTCATGTTCGCCGTGCGCGACTGATAGGTCCATGTATCGACCATCCAGTTCAGCGGCAGGATTTCCTGGTTCGTGAACGGATCCAGTCCTACGTTGACCGCTGACGAATAGGGCACAAACCCAATCCGGAAGCGAGCGTCGGGGCTCGTCGCATTGTTGATCGTGTCGTAGAAGTTGACCACGGCGGCACGCAGCCCGGCAATCTTCGAATTCGGCCCCGAGACGCAATTGCTGTCATTGGGTTCGCAAGCCATCGAGCCCGTAACGTCCAAAACCATCATCACGTCGGTGTTCGAAATCTCCAGCCGCGCGTCGCACGTTGCCCTCACATCGACATAGTCCGTGCCGAACACCTTGGTGATCGTCATGGGAATGCGTGCCGACGCCACGGCAGTGACTTGCCCGTCTTCGGTGCCGGTCGTCGTGAAGCCCACGTTTGTCGCGCCCGCCGTGTCGCTGGCAAAGTTGGTCGCGAAATAGCGACTGCCCTGCAACTGCGCATTGGCGTCGAGCGTCGCGCCCGACATCGCGCGGCGCGTCGCCAGCACACCGGCATCGCAGGCCGCCTGCAGGCGCGATTTGATCAGATATGACCGGCTCATGTCGACGGCAGAGCCGACCATGCCGGCAATCGGGATGGTTGCCATCGCGATCATGGCCAGCGTGTTGCCGCTTGCGTCGCGGCGCAGGCGGGTCAATATCCCGCGGTATTCGCTCGCTGCATCTTGCGCCGCTGAAAAGAGTTTCATGCCCCGAAGCCCGATCATGTCCACGTGTATCTGGCGTCACATGCAGCGATCAGGGCTAAGAACTTCTGAAACGACACGGTTAACGTTGTATTTCCGTCCTTTCATCGCATGATCGTTCCGTTCGACCCCGACCGCGCCTTTGCGCTCGACCATGTTCCCCTGCCGCAGCGGCCGGCCGTCGCCGCTCTTTGGGCGCTCGACGAACAGCTGGGGCAGGTCGTTGCCTCAACGAGTCAGCCGATGGTTGGGCAGATGCGGTTGCTGTGGTGGCGGGAGGCCCTGAACAAGGGCACCCGCGGGCATCCCGTGCTTGAGGGCATGACGTCACTTGAGGGGATCGGGATCGATGCCGGGGCGCTTGGGACGATCATCGACGGGTGGGAGGAGTTGCTCGAACCCTTGCCGCTCGACGCGGATCAATTGACCCGCTTTGCCGGGCTGCGCGGGACGCAGCTGTTTGCGCTGTCGGCGCGAGCGATGGGCGGAACCTGTCCCAAGGCGGCAGGGGCAGGGTGGGCGCTCGCCGACTTCGGGTTGCGCTGTTCGAACCCATCCACGGCGGCTCGGGCGCTGGAGATGGCGGGCGCGCATCTCGCGAGCGTGGATCTGAAAGCGATGCCGCGTCCGTTGCGTATTCTTGTGCGGCTGGCTCGAAATGACGTCACGGCGGGCAAGCGAACAGTCCGCACAACCTGGAAACTGCTTCGTAGTGTTGCCTAGCGACTTGGCGCTCGGTTAGTTTCTCCTCTCAGGGGGCGAATCGAATGGGTCGATTTCTGGCGGGCGTCGCGGCGACATTGTTGCTGGTCACGGGCGGCTTCTTCATCTGGCGCGCGCAGGCGGATCGCGGCAGTGCGGTGCCGGCCCTGACCGCCGCTGCTGCCGCGCCGATGGGCCTTGCCGACCTCGCCGGGCCGTCCGAAGCCAGCGAGCGGACGCGCGAGGAGAAACGGTTCGCGCGGTATGACAAGGACAAGAACGGTGCGGTCGCGCGCGAGGAATATCTTCTGTCGCGGCGCAAGGCGTTCGCCAAACTCGACGTCGATGGCGACGGCAAGCTGGGGTTCGAGGAATATGCGGTGAAGACTACCGCCAAATTCGCCGCCGCCGACAAGGACCGCAACGGTGCGCTGAACCCGGCCGAATTCGCGCTGACCCGGGTGGTGCGCAAATCCGCCCCGAAATGCGCGTGCAAGCCCACTACGCGGGCTCCGTCTGCCGCGCCTCAAGAGGACGCGACGGAAGACTAGCTACCCATTCCGCCAGATGCTCGCGCGCCCGCGCCGCATACATGCGCTTGCGGTCGGCCTTTTTCGATTTTGACGTCAGGTTGAGCGGCGGGAACAGGCCGAAATTGACGTTCATCGGCTGGTAGGTGCTGGCGTCCGCGCCGCCGGTGATATGCGCGAGCAACGCCCCGAACGCGGTGGTCGGCGGGGGCAGGGGAATGACGTCACCCGACAGCTCTGCCGCTGCGAACCGCCCCGCAAGCAGGCCGACGGCGGCACTTTCCAGATAGCCTTCGCACCCGGTGATCTGCCCGGCAAAGCGGATATGCGGCGCGGATTTCAGCTGCAGGGTCGGGTCGAGCAACACCGGCGACTTGATGAACGTATTGCGATGCAAACCGCCCAGCCGCGCGAACTCGGCGTTTTGCAGGCCGGGGATCATGCGGAATACGCGGACTTGCTCGGCATGCTTCAGCTTGGTCTGGAAGCCGACGATGTTCCACAACGTCCCCAGCGCATTGTCCTGCCGCAGCTGCACCACCGCCCAGGGCCAATGCCCGGTTTTCGGGTTGTCGAGGCCGACCGGCTTCATCGGCCCGAACAACAGGGTATCCACCCCGCGCTCGGCCATCACTTCGATCGGCATGCACCCCTCGAAATAGGGTGTGTTCGCTTCCCATTCCTTGAACTCGGTCTTTTCGCCGGCGATCAGCGCAGCGTGAAAGGCGAGGTATTCTGCCTTGGTCATCGGGCAGTTGATATAGTCCGCGCCGTCGCCGTCGGGGCTTCCCTTGTCCCAGCGGCTCGCCTTCCACGCGATGTCCATGTCGATGCTGTCGCGGTGGACGATGGGGGCCAGCGCGTCGAAAAAAGCAAGACTGTCCTCGCCGGTCTCCGCACCGATGGCGGTGGCAAGCAGCGGTGCGGTGAGCGGTCCGGTGGCGATGATCGTCGGACCGTCGGGCAGCGTATCGACCCGCTCGCGCACCAGCGTGATATTGGGATGCGATGCGATGGCGTCGGTCACACTCGCCGAGAATGCATCGCGGTCGACGGCCAGCGCCGAGCCCGCAGGCACACGGTGCCGGTCCGCCTCGCGCATGATTAGTGAGCGGAGCGTCCGCATCTCCTGATGCAACAGGCCGACCGCGTTGGAATCGGCATCGTCGGATCGGAAACTGTTCGAGCAGACGAGCTCGGCCAAACTGTCCGTCCTGTGCGCCGCGGTGACGTCACCTCCGCCGCGCATCTCCGACAGGCGCACCCGGTGGCCAGCCTCGGCAAGCTGCCACGCGGCCTCGGACCCGGCCATGCCGCCGCCGATGATGTGGATGTCGTGTGTCATCGCGCGTATTTCGGGCGGAAGTTCATGCTACGTCCCCCCTTTATGTGTGAACTTTCGAGAAGGTCGTGGCCGCTGGCAATATGGTCATGCGGTTGGTGTTGAACAATCATCAAATCGCAATACGACAGGTTGCGCTGTGTAGGACAGGAAGAAATTGTCGCTGCCCCCGTCAAACATGCGCAACCGGGGCAAACATTTAAGGATGGCCTCCGCCCAACCACAGCTTGCCCATTTTCCTATCGAGCGCCACCGGATCGAAGGGGTCGAGGCCCGACCCGGGATAGAAGGTCATTTCGCCAAATATGGGGCGCTCGGCGATTTCATAGAAATCGACCCGGACGAAATCGAAACCGGTTGCGAGTTCCTCCGCTGCGGCGAGCATTTCGGTGAGGGACGCCGGCGGCGATGGATCCGCTTCGTTGGAGGGGGCGGAAACGCGCTGCCAGTTGCGGTCCATCACAATCCAGCGATGTCGGGTTTCCCGATCCAGATGCACCTGGATGAAGCACGCCCTGCCGCCGAACGCATAGATTTTCCAGTCGACCGGGAGGGTGCCGTTTTCACCGACGAACGGTTCGACCAAGATGCCACGCGGGATCTGGCTATAGGCCCACTCATCGAGCCAGCTGCCATAGCTGGTGCGCATCCAGCCCGCAGCACGGCGACGGATCGTTTGCCAGTCCTCTACCCCGGTACGGACAAAAGCGCGCTGGTTACAGCCGTGGCGGGATTTCACCACGAAGGGTGCAGGCCATTGGGATGCTTCGGGCAGGACGATCCCATGCCACAGTGTGGGGATGATCCAGTCTGCGCCCAGCCGGTCGGCCGCAAAGATTTTCGCCCGAACCTTGTCGGCGAGAACGGGCATGCGCGCGTCCCGGTCGTACAATTTCCGCACGTGAATCAGCTCGGTGAATGTTGTCGGGTTGCGCAGATCCGGCCAGCGGCCGTGCCGCGATCGGTAGGTCAGATTCACCCTTAGGATCGCAAGGTAGGGCCCGCTAGAAAGCGAAGCGGCGGGCAGGGTGGTTTCCATCGACCGCTATAGCTGCTTCGCGCGAAATTTGTTCCACTAGCGTGATAAATTTCTAGGGTTTGTCGTATTGGCTGCGGCCGGTTGAAATCAGCTTCGCTTCAACTTGACCAGCGCTGCATCCAGCGCCCCCAGGAACCGCGACCGGTCCGTCTTCGCAAACGGCGCAGGGCCGCCCACGATGTCGCCGCCTGCGCGCAGGTCGGCCATGATCGCGCGGGTCGCGACGGCGCCGCCGATCGAGCTGGCGGTGAAGGGTTTGCCCGTGGGGGAAATCACGGTTGCGCCTGCTTTTACACACCGATCCGCGAGCAGGATGTCGGCGGTGATCACGATGCTGCGCGCGTCCGCACGTTCGGCGATCCAGTCGTCGGCTTCGTCGAAACCACTGCCGACGACGATTCGTTCGACCAGCGGGTGGACGAGCACGCGAAACGCGCTGTTGCTGACGATCTTTACCGCGACCGCATGGCGCAGCGCGACCTTGTAGATTTCCTCTTTGACCGGACAGGCGTCGGCGTCGACGAGGATGACGGGCGGCACGGGCGTTAGCGCGGGGTCCGGTGCGATTTGGCCTTGTAGGGCGGCTTGCCGCCGCCGCCGGGCGCGGCGCGGCGTAGCGTCGGACGGTTCGGGCCGTCACGCTGCGGGCCGCGCGACTGGTGCGCATCGGGGTTTTCGCCGTGGTGCGGGGCGATGTGGATGCCGTCCTCGCCCTCGGTGCCCTTCGTTCGTTTCAGCGCATCGGCGAATTTGTCGGCGGCGGTTCGGGTGACCTGAAAGAAGGTTTCGGTCGCGGCGATCCGGATCGCGCCGATGTCGCGCCGGTCGATATGGCCGCGACGGCAGAGCAGCGGCAAAATCCAGCGCGGATCGGCATTGTGGCGGCGGCCGCAGTCCATCTTGAACCAGACGGTATCCTCGAAGCCGGGGCGCGGGCCGTCGCTGCGGTCGGGGCGGACGCTAACGTCGAGCAGTTCCTCGGCCTGCGGCATTTTGGCGCGGTGAACGCGGACGAGCGCGGCGGCGATGTCTTCGGGCGAGCGCTCGGCGAGCAGGCGCTGGGCCAGCGCCTTGTCCTCGTCGTCGGTCTCCACCGGTTCGAGCAGCGCGGTCAGCAGGCGTTCGTGGTCCTGCGCGCGAATGGCCTCAGGGGTGGGCATCTGAATCCAGTCGGCGGTGACTCGGGCTTCGCGCAACATCGCCTCGACCCGGCGGCGGCGCGGATGCGGGACGATAAGGACGGCCGTGCCCTTTTTGCCCGCACGACCTGTCCGGCCCGAACGATGCTGCAGCGCGTCGGGATCGCGCGGGATTTCGACGTGGATGACGAGGGTGAGCGTCGGCAGATCGATCCCGCGCGCGGCGACATCCGTGGCGACACAGACGCGGGCGCGGCGGTCGCGCAGCGCCTGGAGTGCGGCATTGCGCTCGTTCTGGCTGTGCTCACCCGACAATGCGACGGCGGCGAAACCGCGTTCGATCAGGCTGGCGTGGAGATGGCGGACATTGTCGCGGGTGGCGCAGAACAGCATCGCCGAATCCGCCTCGTGGAAACGCAGCAGATTGACCACGGCATTTTCGATGTCCGACGGCGCGACGGTGACGCACTGGTAAGCGATGTCGCCGTGGCCGCGATCCTCACCCACCGTCGAGATACGCAGCGCATCGCGTTGATAACGCTTGGCAAGCGCGACGATAGGTTTCGGCATCGTCGCCGAGAACAGCAGCGTCCGGCGCTCGTTCGGTGTGGCGTCGAGGATCTGTTCCAGGTCTTCGCGGAAGCCCATGTCGAGCATCTCGTCGGCCTCGTCGAGCACTGCTACGCGCAATGCCGACAGGTCGAGCGCGCCGCGTTCGAGGTGATCGCGCAGGCGACCGGGCGTGCCGACGACAATGTGGGCGCCGTGTTGCAGATTGCGGCGTTCTTTGCCGGCATCCATGCCGCCGACGCAGGTCGCGATGCGCGCGCCGCTCTTGCCATAGAGCCACATCAGCTCGCGGCTGACCTGCAGCGCGAGCTCGCGGGTCGGCGCGATGCACAGCGCCAGAGGGGGCAGGGTGAACGGCACCTTGCCGTCCTCGCCCAGCAATTGCCCGGCCATGGCGAGGCCGAAGGCGACGGTCTTGCCCGAGCCCGTCTGCGCGGAAACGATCAGGTCGCGCCCGTCGGCTTCGGGTTCGAGCACGGCGGCCTGAACGGGGGTGGGAGCGGTATAGCCATGCGCGGCGAGGGCTTCGCCGAGAAGCGCGGGAACATTGATGAAGGAGGTCATGATCGGGCGCATAGCGCATTGTCACGGATTTGTCGCCTGTTGCGTTGCGGCATAGCGCGCGGCAGGGAAAGGCCGGGGAGACAACGGGCATGAACGGGAAATTGCGGGCGGTTTTCTGGGCCGCGATTGGCGCTGGCACCTCCTATTATTTCGCCCACCGGCTCGGGGTTTCGGGCACGGTGATTGTCGTCTGGAAGGGGGCGGGGGTTGCGCTGCTGGCAGTCTGGTGTGCGATGCAGGCGCGGTCGCCCGACGGGTGGCTGATCGCTGCGGTCATGGCATTCGGCGCGCTGGGCGATGTACTGCTGGAGACGGCGGGGCTGACGACCGGTGCGGTGGCCTTCGTCGCGGGCCATGTGCTGGCGATGGTGCTATATTTCCGCAACGGGCGGCCGCGCCTGACGTTCAGCCAGCGCTTGCTGGCCGCGCTGGTCGTGCCGCTGTCGGTGTTCATCGCGACGACGCTGGTCGCGGCGAACAATATGGTGCCGATTGCGGTCTACACCTTCTTCGTGGCGGGCATGGCCGCGAGCGCGTGGACCAGCCGCTTTCCGCGCTATCGCACGGGCGTCGGCGCGATGATGTTTCTGGTGTCCGACCTGCTGATCTTTGCGGAGATCGGACCGCTCAGCGGTTCGCCGGTGCCGGGATTGCTGATCTGGCCGCTGTATTTCGGCGGTCAGGTGCTGATCGCGTGGGGTGTGGTACGCACGCTGAGGACGGCGGACATCGGCAGCACGCCGTAAATGTGGGGGAAGAGCTGGTTTCCGCGCGACTCTTCCCAGCGGACCGTGTCGCCGAGCGATCCCAGATCCACCTCGGCAATGGTCAGGTTCGACTGCCCGGCGAAGTGCTTGGCGATCGTTTCGTCGAGCTGATCGATCGTCGACATGTGGATGTAGCCGTCGGCCAGATCGACCGGCGCGCCGGTGAACACGCCGTCGGCCTCGAACGCTGCCCATTGATCGGCGGTCAGGATCTTGAAAGCTGTGGTTTCAGTCATTCGATACGCCCTCTGTCCGTGCCGAATTTCAGCCCCGCATCTTCGTGCGGGCGCACATAGACGCGCGTCACGCTCGGGAATTGTTGCTGAACCGTGCGTTCGATCTCGTCCACGATGCGCTCGACGTCGCCCGCGGTCAGGCGATCGTCGAAATCGACGTTGAGTGCGGCGACGATCTGTTCGGGCGCATTGTGGAGGGTCATGATCTCGCCGATGCCCATCACGCCGTCGCGCGAGGCAGCCTTGCGGATGCCCTCGACCAGGGCCGGGTCGGCAGCCTCGCCGATCAACAGCCCCTTGGCCTCGCGCGCGAGGAAGAGGGCGACGATAGCGAGCAACACGCCGATCAGCACCGAGGCGATGCCGTCGAACCGCGGGTCGCCCGTCACCTGCGACAGGCCGAGCCCGACCGCGGCGATGACGATGCCGGCCATCGCGGCGCCATTTTCGAGCAGGACGATGACGGTGGTCGCGTCCTTCGTATCGGTAAGTGCGCGCCACCACGACTTGCCGCCGCGCGCCGTGTCGAACGCGCGAAAGGCGGCGATGGTCGATCCGCCCTCGAGCGCGAACGCCACCGCGAGAACGGTGTAGGCAATAAGCGGCGACACCGCGTCCTCGGGCTCAAGAACGTGCAGGATGCCCTCGTACACCGACACGCCCGCACCCAGCGCAAACACCAGCAGCGCGACAACAAAGCTCCAGAAATAGAGTTCGCGGCCATAGCCCGCCGGATGCAGGGCATCCGGCGCTTTGGCGGCGCGCTTTTGCCCGTACATCAGCAGCAGCTGATTGGTCGAATCGACGAGCGAGTGGACGCCCTCGGTCAGCATGGCCGACGATCCGGTGATCGCAGCGGCAACGAACTTGGCCACAGCAATGCCGACGTTGGCGGCGAGCGCGATGATCAGGACGCGGTTATTGCCGGATTTCACGCGGCGTCCTCTGGCCCCTCTGTTACGGCATCGCTGGCGTCGCCAGCCTCGGCTTCGTCTTCGCTTTCGATCCGCGCGGCGCTGACAACATGTTCGTCCTTGGCCACGTCGAACAGCTTCACGCCGGCCGAGTTACGGCCGATGACGCGCAGGTCAGCGACGGACATGCGGATGAGTTTCGCCTGATCGGTGACCAGCATGAGCTGCTGGTCGTTCGAGCAGGGGAAGCTGGCGACGACGGGGCCGTTGCGCGCCAGATTGTCGATGTTCGTAATGCCCTGTCCGCCGCGGTTAGTGCGACGGTATTCATAGGCGGAGCTGCGCTTGCCATAGCCATTGGCGCAGACCGTCAGGATGAACTGCTCGTGCGTCGCCATCTCGGCCATGCGCTCGGGTGACAGGGTTGGCTCGTTCTCATTATCTTTCCACGGCGCGGCCCGCAGATACGCCTCGCGTTCTTCCGGCGTCGCGCCCGAACGGTGAAGGATCGACAGCGAAATGACGGCGTCGTCGCCCTTCAGCGTGACGCCGCGCACGCCGGTCGAGTTGCGCGACTGGAACTCGCGCACGTCGGAACCCATAAAGCGGATCGCCTTGCCCTCACGGGTGGCGAGCAGCACGTCGTCGCCCTCGGTCAGCAGCGCCACCCCGATCAGCCCGTCGTCGGCATCGTCGCCTTCGAACTTCATCGCGATCTTGCCTGCGGTCGGAATGTTGGCGAAGGCGTCCATGCTATTGCGCCGAACGCCGCCCTTGGCGGTCGCGAACATGACGTGCAGGTCGGCCCAGCTGTCCTCATCCTCGGGCAGCGGCAGCACTGTCGAGATCGTCTCGCCCTCGGCCAGCGGCAGCAGGTTGACCATCGGCCGCCCGCGCGTGTTCGGTCCGCCCTCGGGCAGGCGCCAGACCTTCTTGCGATAGACCTTGCCGTGGGTGGAGAAGAACAGCACCGGGGTGTGCGTGCTGGTCACGAACAATTCGGTGACGGCATCCTCGTCCTTGGTCGCCATGCCGGCGCGGCCCTTGCCGCCGCGCCGCTGGGCACGGAAAGCTTCGAGCGGGGTGCGCTTGATGTAGCCGGCCATGGTGACGGTCACGACCATCTCTTCGCGCTCGATCAGCGCCTCGTCGTCGATGCCGTCGAACGCGGCTGTGATCTCCGACTTGCGCGGCGTGGCGAATTCGTCACGCACCGCCTGAAGCTCTTCGCGCATCACGGCGTAGAGTTTGATCCGGTCGGCAAGGATTTCGAGAAGTTCCGAAATACTGCCCGCAAGTACCTTTAATTCATCGCCAATTTCTTCACGGCCCAGAGCGGTCAGACGGGCGAGGCGCAGGTCGAGGATCGCCTTCACCTGCAGTTCGGACAGCTTGTACATCGACGCGCCTGCCTGCGGCTCCATGGCCTCGACGAGCATGATGTAGGGGAGGATCTCGGCAATCGACCATTCGCGCGCGAGCAGGGCGTCACGGGCGACCGCCGGGCTGGCCGAACCCCGGATGATCCGCACGACTTCATCAACGTTCGACACGGCGACGACCAGACCGAGCAGCAGGTGCGCGCGCTCGCGCGCCTTGGCGAGTTCGAATTTCGACCGCCGCGTAATGACTTGCTCGCGAAACTTCACGAACGCTTCGATCATGTCGCGCAAGGTCAGCGTCTCGGGACGGCCGCCCCGGATCGCGAGCATGTTGGCCGGGAAGCTCGATTGCGCGGGGGTGTGCCGCCACAGCTGGTTGAGCACGACGTCGACGCTGGCGTCGCGCTTCAGCTCCATCACGATGCGCACGCCGAACCGGTTCGATTCGTCGCGCATTTCGCCGACGCCCTCGATCCGCTTGTCCTTGACCGCTTCGGCGATCTTTTCGACGAGGCCGTTCTTGCCGAGCTGGAACGGGATTTCGGTGAGCACGATGGCGCGCTTGTCGCCGCGCCCTTCCTCGACGATGTGGCGCGACCGCACGATGATCGAGCCGCGTCCCGTGGTGTAGGCGGATTTGGCGCCGTGCGTGCCGAGGATCAGCCCGCCGGTCGGGAAATCGGGGGCGGGGACGATCGCGTACAGGTCTTCGGACGTGACGCTGCTGTCGTCCATGTACGCGAAACAGGCGTCGATGACCTCGCCCAGGTTATGCGGCGGTATGTTGGTCGCCATGCCGACCGCGATGCCGCCGCCACCGTTGACCAGCAGATTGGGGAAGCGCGCGGGCAGGACCTGCGGCTCCTCGCGCTGCGCGTCATAGTTCGGCTGGAAATCGACGGTGTCCTTCTCGACATCGGCGAGCAGGAAATTGGCGACCTTGGCCAGGCGCGCTTCGGTATAGCGCATCGAGGCGGGTGGATCGGGGTCCATCGATCCGAAATTGCCCTGACCGTCGATCAGCGGCAGGCGCATCGACCAGTCCTGTGTCATGCGCGCCAGCGCGTCATAGATCGCCGAGTCGCCGTGCGGGTGATAATTGCCCATGACGTCGCCGACGATCTTCGCCGACTTGCGGTACGGGCGTCCGGCGACGAAGCCGCCTTCTTGCGACGCCCACAAGATACGGCGGTGAACGGGCTTCAGGCCGTCGCGCACATCGGGCAGCGCACGCGAGACGATGACCGACATGGCATAGTCGAGGTAGCTCGACTTCATCTCGTCGACGATGTTGATCGGCGAAATATCGGAAGGGTCGGCGAGGGTTGTCTCGTCGCTCATTGCGGCGTGCTGCTTTCGATGACGGTTGGGTTACACTTCCCTAGCCGCTGGCGCGCCCAGATACCAGCCTCGCGTGCGCGCGTGCGCGAGAGTTTGTGGTTCGCGCTATTCTGCAATCCGCGCGCCGTCCCAGGCGAAATGGCCGCCGCTGTCGGCGGGTTTAAGCGCGTCAGCCACCGCGATCAGGCGTTGAGCGGCGAAATTGGGCGTGAACAGCTTTTCGGGCGCGACATTGCCCTGAAACGGCTTGCTCATCGCGGTGTCGACGGTGCCGGGGTGCAGCGCGACGCAGATCGACTGGGGGTGGGTGCGCTTCAATTCGATGCTCAGCGTCTTCACCAGCATCGCCAGTGCCGCCTTCGACGCGCGATAGCCGTGCCAGCCGCCGGTCCGGTTGTCGCCGATGCTGCCGACGCGGGCACCCAGAACCGCGAAGACCGCGCGTCGGTCGCGGGGCAGGCGGGGCAGAATATGTTTGGCCACGAGCGCCGGGGCGATCGTGTTGATCAGGAAACTGCGTTCGAGCGCCGTGCGGTCGAGGTCGCGCCAGCTGCGCTCCGGCCTCTGCCCTGCGTCGTGCAACATACCCGTTGTGACGAAAACCTGCGTCAACATCTCACCATCGAGCATCTTGACGCCCCGTGCGATGTCACTCTCGACCGTGGAATCGATCCCGGTCGCCCGGCTCCAGACGGTGACCGCTCCCGACGCTCGCAGCTGGTTGGCAAGCGCGCAGCCGATGCCGCCTGAACCGACGACCAGTGACATTCGCGTTTCGGGATCGTTCATTTTACGGCACCTAATCGCGCTTCGTGCATTGGCAAGCGGGACGGCGGGTTGTGCCGGACCCGCACGACAGTTAATCGGACCGGGAAAACGCTTGCCCGCCCTTAAGGAGATGGACGTGAAATTGGTATCCAATCTGGCGCTTGCCGCCGCCCTCGTGTCAGCCGCCATCGCTGTTCCGGTGGTTGCGAAGGAAAAGCCCGCAGCCGCGGCGGCCGCACCGCTGCAGGACCTGTCGAAGGAATTCCGCGTAGCGGCGCAGGGCGTGCAGAAGTCGCTGCAAGCAAAGGACTATGCAGCGGCAAACACGGCGCTGCCTGCTGCCGAAGCGGCGGCGACCAAGCCTGCCGACAAGTATTTCGTTGGATTATTCCGCTATCAGATCGGTGCAGGACTGAAGGATGACAAAAGCCAGACCGTGGGTGTTCAGGCAATGCTCGACAGTGGCGTTGCGCCGGCCGAGCAGGCAGGGCCGCTCAACCTGCACATCGGTCGCGAAGCCTATTTCGCCAAGGATTACACCAAGGCTTTGACCTATCTGGCCGAAGCCATCCGCCTCGGCAAAGCCGCGCCCGAAACCTACATCCTTGCTGCCGATGTGAGCTTCAAGCAGAAGCAATTTCCCACCGGCCTCGCTTATGCGGAACAGGCGATTGCGGCGCAGAAAGCGACGGGCCAGCCGGTCGCCGAGGATTGGTACAATCGCGGCCTGGGTGCCGCCTACAATGCCAAATTGCCTGCTGAGACGGTCAAATGGTCGAGCATGCTGGTCCGCGCCTATCCGACGGCGACCAACTGGCGCAGCGCGCTGGTGCTCTACCGCGACAGCAAGGCGCTCGATCCGCAGATCACGCTCGACATCTATCGCCTGATGCGGGCAACCAAGAGTATCGCGGGTGAACGCGACTATTACGACTATGCCGCCATCGCCAGCGAGCGCGGCCTGCCTGGCGAAACCAAGGCGGTCGTCGATCTGGCGGTGGTGAGCGATGCCAAGCTCGCGACCAGCAAGAACCTGGCCGAATTGCGCTCGGCCGCAACGCCGAAGATTGCCGCCGACCTTGCGAGCCTGCCGGCGTCGGAAAAGGCCGCCAACACCGCCCCGACCGGAAAAGCGGCAATGAATACGGCGGACGCCTACCTCAGCTATGGGCAGGACGCGAAGGCAATCCCGCTTTATCGGCTGGCGCTGCAAAAGGGTGGCATCGATGTCGATGCAGCCAACACCCGTCTGGGCATCGCGCTGGCCCGCACCGGCGACAAGGAAGGTGCGCGGGCGGCCTTTGCGACCGTCAAGGGCGTTCGTGCGGAAAGCGCCGGTCTCTGGACGATCTTCCTCGACGTCGCTCCGGCGTCGTAACGGATCTAGTGCTACCGGTCCCCGTCGGCGGGGACCGGTACGCCCGTTTGCGATTTGGATGTCCTGATGGTCAGCGATGTCTTGACGCCTGCGACATTGGGCGCTGGGGTAATGTGCGTCGTCAGGAATGCCTGAAATTCCTGAAGATCGTGCGCCACAATCTTCAAAATGAAATCGATTTCCCCATTGAGCATGTGGCATTCGCGGACCTGATCCAGCGTCGCGACATGCGCTTCGAACGCGCGCAGATCGGCCTCTGCCTGGCTCTTCAGACTGACCATCGCAAACACCATGATGCCGAAGCCGAGGCGCGAGGCGTCCAGTTCGGCATGATAGCCGCGGATGGTCCCTTCCTCCTCCAAAGTGCGCACGCGACGCAGGCAAGGCGGGGCGGTCAGGCCGACCCGAGTCGCCAATTCGACGTTGGTCATGCGGCCATCGCTCTGCAACTCGCGAAGAATTTGGCGGTCAATGGGATCCAGTGCGCGTATCATGCGGCGCACCGTATCAAGATTCCGTCATGGAATGCCACAGGATAATAATATTACTCGCATGCAAGAGGCGATTCTTGGCTGTCCCAGCATGTGACGCCCCATTTTGACCGCTTGTTTTGCCGCCCTGTTCGGATACTCAGCCAGCGGCTCGCACCATGTAGTTCTTGAGTGGAATCTGCGGACCAGGCGGGGGATGTCGGACAAAAATGGCGGGGGGATTCGACTCGATGTTGGCGACCGCCATGACGCTGGGCGACCGGGATGTCGGTGCCCGCGTGGCGTCATGGCGTCAGATCGTCGATATTCTGGCGCAAGGCGGCAAAACCCTGCCCGACGACGCGCGGGCGCTGGCCCTCGATCGGTTGTCGGTGTTGCGCAATGAGGTGTCCGCCACTGAACGCCGTCTCGCGGCCGCCAGCCTGGCTGGACGATCCAGCGACCTTGGCATTGCCACCCTGTTTGCTGCCGACGAACCGAGCGTCGCGGCACCGTTTCTGTCACGCCTCGATCTGGACGATGTCGCCTGGCAGCAGCTTATTCCCGTGATGGCGCCGGCTTCGCGCAATATCTTGCGTAACCGGCGCGACTTGCCTCATGCCGCCGTCGTCGTGCTCGCCCGGTTTGCCCCGGGTGACCTCGCGCTTCCGGCCGCTGAAAGCGCTGATGAAGCCGCGTCCGCCCCGGGCGTGACGCAAATTCGCGACCTGGTCGATCGGATTGCCGCTTATCGGCAGCGGGTCCCGATGCCCGCGCTGGGCGATGCCGATCCGGATGGCGACAGCGCCAGCGAGGCACCAGGATTCCGGTTTGAAACCCTGGCCGACGGGACCATCGACTGGGTCGACGGCGTCCAGCGCGAAGCGATTGTCGGGCTGACCATCGGCGAACCCGCCGACTTCGGTACAGCCGGCGTCGACGGGCAAGCGGCTGGTGCCTGGCGTCGCCGCGCGCCGTTCCGCGACGCACGTCTGCTGGTCGCGGGGACGGGCGATGCCGGCGGCGACTGGCTGATTACGGCGGTGCCGCTGTTCAACCATTTTGACGGGCGCTTCTGTGGCTATCGCGGCGATGCCCGGCGACCGGCTCCCGGTGAACGAGCGGGCGGGGCGTCGGCCATCGATAACATCGCACCCGATTCGCTCCGCCAGCTGGTCCACGAACTGCGTACCCCGCTGAACGCGATTCAGGGTTTCGCCGAGATGATCGACAAGCAGATGCTGGGTCCGGCGGCGCTCCGTTATCGCGAACGAGCGCGGGCGATCATGGTCGATGCCGAACGGCTGGTTGCGATGGTCGACGACCTCGACACCAGCGCGCGGCTCGATAGCGGACGCGCCGTCGAGGAGCAGTCGAGTGAACCCGATCTCGCGCAGATCGCCCGCGTCATTGTCGCCAACCATCGTCGGACGCTGGCGGTGCGCGGCGTCGAACTCGTGCTGCGCGGCGCGGACGATCCAGCGCCGGTTGCGGCCCCGGCGACAACGGCAGAGCGCATGATCGCACGGCTTCTTTCAGCGACTGTCGGCATCGCGACACCGGGCGAAACCGTCACAATGGTCATCGGCCGTAGCGGGGCAGGGGTCACGTGTTCGGTGTCGCGGCCTGTCGCGATCGAGGGCCGCGACGAACGCACGCTGCTCGACCCGGGCTACGGCCCGGATGGCGACTGGCCCGACGCGCCGCTGCTGGGTCTTGGCTTTACCTTGCGCCTGATCGCACGGCTGGCGGCACAGGCAGGCGGCAGCTTTGCGACACGCGACGACAGTTTCGACCTGACCCTTCCGGCGCAGGTCGAACGGTCGAGCGACCGTGCTTGCTGACTTGCCCTGCGGGGCCGCTATCCGCTAGCGGACATCGCGTGCGTGGGCCTGTAGCTCAACTGGTTAGAGCTGGCCGCTCATAACGGCTAGGTTGCGGGTTCAAGTCCTGCCGGGCCCACCACGTCGCGCTGCGCGCAGATTTAGAGAAGCTAAATCGAGCTTTCCGCAGCGCGACCGGATGGCCTCGCTTCGGCGAGGACCGACGGCATGGCTTTGCCATGCCGCTCTTTCGACCCGAAAACCCGTCGTGGCAAAGCCACGCCGTCGGTGCTTGTTGCACAAGGCCGTCCGTGCCGGTTGCGTGTTGCGGATAGCTCCGCTATTCGCGCCGCAATCGGTACGGGGAGTGGCGCAGTCCGGTAGCGCGCCTGCTTTGGGAGCAGGATGTCGCAGGTTCGAATCCTGTCTCCCCGACCAATTTCCCACGAAGTGAGTGAAAGAGCTCGGTTTGTAACCTACCGATTTGGCCGCTGGCGGACTGACTGGGTCAAGATCGATCGCTTACGGCGCCTGAACCGCCGTCGCGCCGCACTTCGCTGACCAGACCGAACGATACACCGGCGGCCGGCTTCGCCCGATCAATTCCGGGACCATGGATCTCAAAGGGTCGGCGCGCTCCGGTATTGGCGACAGCGGCGGCTGGCTTGAGTTCGCTGCTACATTACTGTCAAGAGAAGCCAGACGCGAGAGATGGCGATGGGGAAATTCCTTGGCTCAGCAGAAGACGCAGATTGTCGTAGTCGGCGGCGGTGCCGGCGGCCTGGAACTCGTACGCAAACTCGGTTCGCGTTATGGGCGCAAGCGTCACGACATCATCCTGATCGATCGGAACCTCACGCACATCTGGAAGCCGCTGCTGCACGAAGTTGCGGCAGGCTCGCTCGACGCCAATCTCGACGAAGTGGGCTATGGCGGCCATGCGGTGCGATGGGGATACCGTTTCTTCAACGGCAGCATCGAAAGCATCGACCGGGAAGCCCGAACTCTCACGACCGCGCCGCTGCTTGACGAGCGCGGCGAGGAAATCATCGGCCGGCACACCATCCGTTACGATTATCTGGTGATGGCCATTGGCGGCATTTCGAATGATTTCGGCGTGCCGGGTGTCCGCGAGCATGCCATGTTTCTTGAGGACCGCCCCCAAGCGGACCGGTTTCGCCAAAAGCTGTTGAATGCCTGCCTGCGCACCAATCACGCAAATCAGACCGGCAATGCCGAGGCGCGCGTGCGGGTCAGCATCGTGGGCGGCGGCGCAACCGGCGTCGAGCTGGCCGCCGAGCTCTACAACGCAGCCAAAGCACTGCGCCACTACGGGCTCGAAGTCTTCGACGAGAGCAAGCTCGAAGTGTCCTTGATCGAAGCAGGCCCGCGCATTTTGCCGGCGCTCGACGAGACGCTGGCGGCCACGGCCAAGCATGAGCTTGAAAAGCTTGGTGTCCGCGTGCTCGACAATACACAGGTTGTTCGATTGGCCGACCATGCAGTCCATACCGGTAGCGGTGCCGTGATCGACGCTGACTTGATCGTCTGGGCGGCAGGGGTGAAGGGCGCCGACGAAATCCGAACGATGAGCAACCTTGAACTTACCCGAGGCAACCAGATCGTCGTACGACCGACGCTCCAGTCAACGAGCGACGATCGCATTTACGCCCTTGGCGATTGCGCCTCTTGCCTACTGCCGGGACGCGACCGCCCCATTCCGCCCCGCGCCCAATCGGCGCATCAGATGGCGAGCCTCGTTTTTGCGAACCTCGTTCTTGCCCAGGCCGGGCAGCCGCTCCGAGATTTCGTTTATCAGGACCATGGTTCCCTGGTCTCTCTCAGCCGCTTTTCGACGGTCGGCAGCCTGATGGGCAATTTGGTGGGCGGGCGGATGCGCGTGGAAGGGTGGATCGCCCGTACGGTCTATATGTCGCTCTACCGCATGCACCTGATCGCGATCCACGGCTGGTGGCGCGGTTTCGCGCTGATCATGATCGGGCACGTAAACCAGATCGTTCGACCGAAGTTGAAGCTCCATTAGAGCCATAATTGACGATCGCTATAAATAGCCACGGTCACCTCGGCAGCTAAGCGCCAAATCATCGTTGTTTCAGGGCATCCAGGTTGTTTCTGAAACCGGCCGTCTTAGCCCCTTGCTAGCAGCGAGTGATCGCTTACCCTGTAAGCAAAGGAGCCGCTAGTGACCGAACCCAACCAGTCCGCTGCAAAGCTTGGCGGACACCCAAGAGCGCTCTATTTTCTCGCCTTTACCGAGTTATGGGAACGGTTTTCGTTTTATGGGATGACGTCTCTACTCACGCTTTACATGGTCAAGCAGCTTTTGCTGCCAGGCCATGCCGATCATGTTGCCGGGCTGGCCAGCCTGCGAAACATGTTAGAGCTACGGGCCCCGATGACGAACCTCGCCTTCGCGTCGTTGATCTATGGGTGGTATTCTGGGCTGGTATATTTCACGCCGATCCTGGGCGGTTGGATTGCCGACCGGGTTCTGGGAGCCAATCGTACGGTGATGCTCGGCGCGCTTTTGATGAGCGCGGGGCACATGGCAATGTCGTTCGACGTCAGCTTCCTGCTGGCGCTGGCGTTGCTAATCCTGGGGTCGGGCTGCCTCAAGGGCAATATTTCGGCGCAAGTCGGCGCGCTGTATCCCCCCGAAGCTGAATCGCTGCGCGCCCGCGGCTTCACCATCTTTTCGACCGGAATCAACATCGGCGCTGCCGCCGGCCCGCTGGTCACCGGGACCGTTGCTGCGATCTATGGCTGGCACGCCGGGTTCGCCATCGCTGCGGGACTGATGTTGATCGCACTCGTCACTTACGTCGTCGGGCAACGCTATCTCCCCGCCAGCCGTCCGCTGAGCGAGCGTCGCGTGCGGCGTGCGCCCCTGAACCCGGCAGAACGCCGGCGGATCTGGGTGCTGTTCGCAATAATCGCGCTAACCATACCGGCCGAGATCGCCTATCCGATGGTGTGGAGTCTGGGGATCATCTGGGTCGATCAACAGGTGAACCTGCAAAGCATGTTCGGTACCGTTCCGGCAAGCTGGTTCAATTCGGTCGACTCGATCGGCAGCATCCTGGCTGCGCCGGTGCTGCTCATATTGTGGCGGTGGCAGGCGCGGGCCGGAACCGAGCCGAACAGCTTGGGCAAGATCGCGATCGGGATGGTCATCATCGCCTTCGCGGCGGTGGTGCTGGCGGTGGGTAGCGCCCTTGCCCCCGCACCCGGCCGGGTGCCCGTGTGGTGGGCGCTCGGCGGGTTTTTGGTGATGGGGCTGGCATGGATGTATTACTGGCCGACGACGCTGGCGCTGGTGAGCAAATCGGCACCGCGCTCGGTCACGGGCGCAATGATGGGCGCGGCGTTTCTGTCGCCGTTCATCGCCCACACCATGGCGGGCTGGGTCGGCAGCTTCTACGACCAGATGACCCCGGCGACGTTTTGGACGATGGACGCCGGCATCGCCTTGCTCGGGGCAGCGCTGATGTTCGCGCTCCGCGGCCCGCTGGGACGTGCGCTCGATGAGCAATTGGAGGAAAACGCGGCAGGCTTGCAAGCTGGCTGATTGGATCGCATGAAAGCTGTTACAAAAGTGTGCCTCGGCCCATGCCAGCGTCAACGGCCATTTCGCATCCGAACGCCACGTCGTTGATCGCCCGACCTACAACGAGCGCCGCTCAGCGGCGCTCGCCGCGTGGCATCAGCTCGCCAGCTCGGCCTCCAACATCAAAGACCGGACTGCATGGTGGAGAGAGCGGTCCGCACAAGACTCACAACACCCTTCACAGATATTTCAGCGCCCTGTGTATGGAAGGTTTCAGCTCCGTTCCTTCGTCGCCGAGAATTGAATCGCGGCATTCTTCCCCTCGACATAGGAGAGGTTCCAGGCGTCGGTTGCCAGGAAAACGCGCGCGCCGTCGCGGTCGGTGGCGATCGCCGAGCGATGGAGTCCGGCAAATGCCTTCAGAATGTCGGCATCGCCCGTGATCCAACGTGCCGCGTTCCAGGGCGACGGCTCTAGGGCGGCGTCGACCTTGTATTCGGCCTCCAACCGGGAGACGAGCACATCCAGCTGCAGTGCCCCGACAACGCCGATGATCCACTGGCCGCCCATGTCGGGATAGAAAACCTGCGTGATGCCCTCCTCGGCGAGATCGTCGAGCGCTTTACGCAACTGCTTGGTCTTGGTGGGGTCTTTCAGCGCGACGCGGCGCAGCAGTTCGGGTGCAAAGTTCGGAAGGCCGGTGATCCTGCACGGCGCACCGTCGGTGAGGGTGTCGCCCACACGCAGCGTGCCATGGTTGGGGATGCCGATAATGTCGCCGGGAAAAGCTTCCTCCGCCGTTTCGCGCTCCTGGGCAAAGAACAGGATCGGGCTGTGTATCGCGATGGATTTGCCGGTGCCGACCTGCGTCAGCTTCATCCCCCGCGTGAACCGTCCCGAGCATAGCCGCATGAAGGCCACGCGGTCGCGGTGCATCGGATTCATGTTCGCCTGAACCTTGAACACGAACCCGGTGACCGACGGATCGTCGGGTGAAACATCGGCAGGTTGCGCCGGCTGGGCGCGCGGGCTCGGGGCAAAGCGGGCGATGGCGTCGATCAGGTCGGTGACGCCGAATTCCTTGAGCGCCGATCCGAAATAAACCGGCGTCAGATCGCCGTTGCGATAGGCGATCTCGTCGAACGGCGCATAGCCCATCTGGGCCAGTTCGCCATTCTCGCGCAGGTCGGCCACGGCCGCGGATGACAGGATCGTGTCGAGCGCGGGATCGTCCAGCCCCGTCATGTCGGCCTCTTTGTCTGTGCGCGACAGGCGGTTTCGTTCAAAGTTATACAGACCTTCGAACTGGCCACCCATCCCGGCCGGCCAGTTCATCGGGCACACGTCGAGCGCGAGTTTGTCGGCAACCTCGTCGAGCAGTTCGAAGGGCGAACGCCCCTCGCGGTCGACCTTGTTGATAAAGGTGATGATCGGCACGGACCGCAGACGGCAGACTTCAAACAGTTTGCGCGTCTGCGCCTCGATCCCGCGCGCGGCGTCGATCACCATCACGGCTGAATCGACGGCCGTCAGGGTGCGATAGGTGTCTTCCGAAAAATCTTCGTGCCCGGGTGTGTCGAGCAGGTTGAAGGTCAGTCCCTGGTATTCGAACGTCATGACCGAGGACGTGACGGAGATGCCGCGCTGCTGCTCGATTTTCATCCAGTCGGATCGCGCGCGCCGGGCGGCACCCCGCGCCTTGACCTCGCCTGCCGCCCGAATCGCGCCGCCAAACAGCAAGAGCTTTTCGGTCAGCGTGGTTTTGCCGGCATCGGGGTGGGATATGATCGCAAAGGTGCGACGATCGGGGCGATCGATAGGGCGTGAACTCATGGCGAGCTCCCCTATCGGGTACGTTCGGAAACTACCAGTTCCGGGCCACTTTGGATCGAGGCAATGTGACCCAAAGTGTTGGGAGGCAGGTATTGAATCCTGCCTCCCCGATCAGCTCATTTACCCGTCGCACCGCCGGGATAGGCGATGCCGAGCTGTTCCAGGTAGGTCGGGTATTTTTTCGGGTTGTAATAGAATTTTTCGAGCTCGGGCCGCAGCCGCTTCATCGTCTCGCCGTTGAGCCAGATCGCGGGCTTGTCGTCCGGTCCGATCACCGGATCGTACTTCTGGTCCTTGAGCTGGACATTCTGCTGATAGTCCTTGGCGTCGGTAATCAGCTTCGGTGTGGTCATCAGGTCGAGCACCGTCATCGCCACTGCCTTGGCCCCCGCAACCGCGCCCTTGTGCGCGATTGGCGTTGCCATCGCGATCGCCGACGTCTTGTTGTGGCCGATCATGCTCGGGATGTTCGACGGGAAGCGGATGGTAATCGTCGGCACGTTCCACATGATGTCGCCGATGTCGTCGGACCCGCCGCCGGTCGGGATGCGCTGGACTTCGGGACCGTTCATGTCGCTGATCATTGTCGCAAGCGGCTTGATCGGCCGTTTGAGCGAGGTCTGTACCGCCTTGGTAAAGGCCTGATCATCGTCGGTCCATTTCGGCATGCCGACGGTCTTGATGTTCGCATAGGCGGCGTCGGCCATCGGCTTATTGCCGTAATTGGGCGCCGCATAACCAAGGATCTGGTGGGTGACCGTGGTTTCGGTCGCCAGGGCGGCGGCCTGGGCAATCGTATTGCCGGTTTCGAACAGATCGCGCACCTGCTGGAACCCGTTCTGGCGGAAATAATACCAGACGGACGCCTTGTCGGGCACGACATTGGGCTGGCCGCCGCCGTTGGTGATCACATAATGCGACCGCTGGCTGATCGGCAGGTGTTCGCGGCGGAAATTCCACGCGGTGTCCATTATTTCGACCGCGTCCAGCGCCGATCGACCGTCCCAGGGATTGCCGGCAGCATGCGCCGTGCGCCCCCGAAACGTATATTCGACCGAGACCAGCGCGTTGCTTCCGCCGAGGCCCCACGACGTTGAAAAATCGCTGGAAACGTGCGTGAAGATGGTCGCATCGACTCCCTTGAACAGGCCTTCGCGCACATAATAGGCCTTGGTCGCCAGCAGTTCCTCGGCAATGCCGGGCCATAGCATCAACCGGCCCTTGATGCCGTTCTTGATCATCACTTCCTTCGTTGCGATCGCGGCGGCGATGATCAGCGGCATACCCGAATTATGCCCCTCGCCGTGGCCAGGCGCATCCTCGACCATCGGCTTCAGCGTGCCAATACCGGGATATTGCGACACCCCGAGCAGTCCGTCGACATCGCTGCCCAGCGCGATCAGCGGACCGCCTTCGCCCCAGGTCGCGGTCCATGCGCTGGGGATGCCAGCGACCCCCTTGGTAATCTTGAACCCGTTTTTGGCCAGGATCGCGGTCAGATATTCCTGGGTCTTGAACTCCTGAAATCCGGGCTCTGCAAAACTGAAAACCGAATCGACCATTTCTTGAACCAGCTTCGCCTTGCCGTCGATCAGCGCCGCCGCTTCGGTCTTCAGCTTGGGATCGGCCTCGGCAAAGGCGGGGGTCGCCGCAACCCCCATTGTCGTGGCCAGCAGCAATGCCTTTGCAATTCGGCCGGTACGGATCAGCATATTTTCTCTCCTTGAGTCGAGTTTAGATCGGGAAGGCAAAAGGGATTACAGGCTAAACCGGACCCCCATGCGGATCACGCGTCCGAGCACATCGTAAAGCAGCCGGTTGGTTTGCGGATAGGCCGGCGTGTTGTTGCCGGTGGGGCCGTTGCCGACGAGCACAGGATCAACATCAAAGGCGTTCTTGACCGCCAGGAACACCTGGCCTTTCGAATTGTCGATCTTGAACGAATAGCTGATGTTGAAATCGGTATAGAACGTCCCGGCAATCCGGTTCTGATTCACCGTACGGTTGGCGACTGTCGACACCGGGCAACTCGTGTCGCACACGATATAGCTATTGTCGTAAACGCCGCTGCTGACGCCGCGTCCGATGACTTGAAAGCTCAGGCCCGAATCGAGATCATACCCGGCTGACAGCCGATAGGTCCACTTGGGCAGGCCGCCGCCGTTCTGACCAGCGGCCTCGGTCGGCACATCGACGCCGTTGTTGGTGTAAAGGCTGATCGCCTTCGACGCGAGTGCGCGCAGGCCGAGCGAACCCGGCCCGATCTGTCGACGATAGCTCGCCTCGAAATCGATGCCGCGCGTCTTGATACTGACGAAGTTGATCGGCTTGATCTCGATGCTGGTCACCAGCAGGCCGGGCGTCGTGACCCCGCGACCGCCGGTCGTTGAAATGAACGAGCACGCGTTGGCAATGGCTTGGCTGTAGCATTGGTCGATCAGCGTCTGCGCGGTAAGCGATGAAATCGCACCGCTCAGGGTGAGGTCGAAATAGTCGACCGACAGCGCAAAGCCGGGCAGGAAACGGGGAGTCAGAATGACGCCCGCGCCGTAGGTTTTTGCGACTTCGGGAACGAGTGCAGCGTTGCCGACGGTCGATTCATTGAACTGGTCCGCGCGAACGCCGCCGCCCGCCAGCGGCACATTGACCGTATTGGTTCTTCCAACGCCCGGGGCAAACAATTCACCCAAATTGGGCGCCCGGATGTCGCGCGAAATCGTGCCGCGCAGCTTGATGTCGTCGATGACCTGCCATGTCAGACCTGCTTTCCACGTCGTCACAGTACCCGACGTCGAGTAGTTGGTGACCCGGAACGCCCCGTTGAAATCCGCGCCCTTGATGATCGGAACGACTGTTTCGACATAGGCTTCCTTGACGGTGTACGACCCCTTGGTTGGCAGATAGTTGCCGTAGATCCATGTGCCAGTCGTGACGCCATTAGCGACAATCGGCTGGAACAGCGGGTCGACAAAGCCGTCGACCTGTTCCTTGCGATATTCCGCGCCGAACGCGACCGAAACCGGACCCGCCCAGATGTCGAACAGATTGTTGGTCGAAAAATTCAGCGCCGCCACGTCTTGCGTCAGCGTCTGTGTCCGCAGCGGTTGCTGCCCGTTGTACAAGACATAATCGATTGCCGCCTTGCTGGCCCCGCCGATCCCCAGGCGATTCAACGGGACGCAGCCGTTGGTCGGGGCGGTCAGGGTGGAGCGACAGACGATCGTTCCTGCGGCAATACCTGCCGCGTTGCCCGCAGGCGCGAACACCGCATCGGTCGCCAGCGCCATGCGCGACAGGTTCCACGCGTTGGTCAGCAACTCGTTCGTCTTGACCACGCCCTTTTGATAATAACCGTCCCATGCCCACTCGGCGCCGATCAGACCGAACTTGCCGTTGGCTCCGACGACGTAGCGATAGACTTCACGCGTGTTGTCGCTGCCCTGCGGCGGAATGTCGATGTTACTGGTGCCGAGTGCGACGGTGGTGACCTTTGTCGTGTTGGCCGGGTTGGCGTTATAGGAGTTGACGCTCGCGACGAACGCGGCCGGCAGGTAGGCGTTGATCAGCCCGCCATTGGCCGCCGTCGGTGAAACCTGGATGGTCGTGCCGGTCGTCGGTGTCTGCTGATAAAAGCTCTGACCACGGTATTTGCTGTAGGCCACCTGACCGTAAAGCTCGAACGCGGGCGAGAATTCATAGCTTAGCCGCCCGAACAGGCTTGTCCGCTTCTCTGCGGGCAGCAGGGTCGCGCTGCTGCGGTGGCCTGCGCTGGTGATATTATAGTCGCCCCCGACCATCCATTGACCATTGGTCGGCCCGAACGCCAGCTGGTTGACGGTCGCGCGCCCCGTAGCCGGGTCGATCGAGCCGAAGTAAGTGCCGCGAAAAGGGCCGGCGCTGATCAGTCCGCCCGGGGTGAACTGGCTGGTGCCGATGCCGCCCGCGATATAGCGCGCTGGTCCGCAACCTGCGATCGGTGTGCCGGCGACATAGCCTGCGGGTGCCGTGCATGTCCCGGCCCGTCCTGCAGAGGCCAACCCGGCCGGATTGTCGATCTGGAAGAAGCCTGAATCATTCCAGTCGCGGTCGATCGACTGAATGCCCTTCTGGGTGAAGGCCTCACCGCTGACCAGAATATGTCCCTTGCCCTCCGCAAACGGCAGGCCGCCGGTCAGCGATACCTTGTGGTTTGCGCCATCACCATAGGTTGTGACGCCGTATTCATAGTCGCCCTTCAGCCCGGTGAATTTCTTGTCGAGGATGAAATTGACGACACCCGAAACGGCGTCCGAGCCATAGGCGGACGAGGCACCGCCGGTCACCACTTCGACCCGCTCGATCAGAGCCTGTGGAAAGGTGTTGACGTCGACGGTCCCGGTCGTTGCCGAGGCGACCGAACGCTGCCCGTCGAACAGCACCAGCGTACGTTGCGCGCCCAAGTTGCGCAGGTTGACGGTGTTGATGCCCGCTGCGCCGTTGCTGAGCGAACCGTTGCTGGTTGCCGCCGTACCGCTGCCGCGGACCGCGGGGAGCGTGTTGACGAAGTCGGAGATGTTGGCCGGTGCTTCGGCCTGAAGTTCCTTGGTGCTGATGACGCTGACCGGTGTCGGTGCATTATAGCCGTCGCGAACGATGCGCGTACCGGTAACGATAATGTCGCCGCCGCCTTCGCTGGCCTGTTCGGCGTCCGCGGCGGGTACGCTTTGGGCAAAGGCCGGTGCCACCCCGCCGAACGAAATGAGTGCCGTTGCCGCGAGAAGCGTTGCGCGCGTAAATTTTGTTTTGGCCATGATACCCCCTGAGATGGCGCGTGTGTCGCCTCGTTCAGGAGCCCTCTCCGGCAATGGAACCGGTCGTGCGGCAGGCGATCTCCCCAGACGCCCGCTCAGCCGGTTGTTACAGTTAAGCTAACAGAAACGATGATCGGATGTTCTGCAGACTGACGTGATTTTCGACCCGTTTTCGCGGGATTTCTTCATCAATCAAGCAATTTGCGCGGAAATTTATTGCGATCTCGCGCGATGGCGCAAACTACCTAATCTGCCTTCAGGGTAGAGAATCGCACGGATGGGCTGCGTGTTCGACGAACGCGCGACCTGCCTAATCCTTTTTCGTTGGGTGGCGCGTCAGCGCGCCGTGGCGTTGTTCCCGGCGCCCTCGACTGCGGTATCGTTGCCCTCGGCATCGATGTTGGCGACTTCGTTATCGACCAGATTGTCGGTCGTCGCCTCCAGCTCGGCTGCCGAATTTTCAAGCGCAGCACCCGCGCTGTTGCCCGTGTCGGCCACGTTCGTCGAATCGGGGGCTTTGCTGCACGCCGCCAGTCCCAGCAGTGCGGTGGCGATCAACAACAGGGCGGTCTTGGTCATAGCGGCGTCCCGGAATTCATGTGTGCCACATAGCGGCCACAATTGGCCCGTCAATCATTTGGGCTTGGTCAGGTCTTCCGATGCGTTGGCGACGATGGCCAGCATTGCCGTCCACGCCGCGACATTCTGGCTGAGCTGTGCTGGATCGATCCGTTCCAGCGTGTCTTCGGGCGTGTGGTGCACGTCGAAATAGCGCGTGCCGGTCTGGTTGAGATCGACTACCGAGACGCCTGCTTTCACCAGCGGTTCGATGTCAGCGCCGTCCCCCGCCTTTTCGCGCGACCGTACGATACCAAGCGGGGCAAGGGCGGTCGCCAGCCGGTCGCCGACGGCTTTCGCACCCTCCGGCAGATTGACCCCAAAGCGCCATACGCGGTCGGCGCCGAAATCGGATTCGGCGGCGAGCGCGTGGATCTCGTTCTTGTGTGCGGCATAATAGGCGTCCGACCCGGCCCCGCCGGTTTCCTCGTCGCCGAACCATACGACACGGATCGTCCGGCGCGGGGCAGGGCCGTCGAGCAGCTTTTTGGCGGCCGCCGTCGTAATCGCAATGCCCGCGCCGTCATCGATGGCGCCGGTGCCCAGATCCCAGCTGTCGAGATGCCCGCCGATCAGGACGATACCCGCCGACGGATCTGTGCCGGGCACTTCGGCGATGACGTTGCCGGTTTCGGTCATGCCGAGATCGCGCGGAGTCAGCGTCAGGTGGAGCGTAATCGGCTTGCCGCGCTTGACCATCCGCGACAGATTGTCCGCGTCCGATGTCGACAGTGCAGCCGCTGGAATCGGTGTCACACCCTTTTCGAAGGTCGTCTGGCCCGCATGCGGCCCTCGTCCGTGATCGCTCCCAATCGAGCGGATGACGATTGCCGCCGCGCCCTTTTTGGCGGCGACATTCGGGCCGACGAAGCGCGCCGGCCCGAACGCGCCATAGCTCGACCCGTCCTGCGTCGCGACCATCGAGTTCGAGACGAACGCGATCTTGCCCTTCAGGCTACCCTCGGGCGCAGCCTGCAGGTCGCCGAAGCTGGCGAAATAGACGATTTCGGCAGTCAGCCCCTCCGGCGGTGTCGCGCCTGAGCTGCCTAGTGCGGTCAGTCGCAATTTCTGGGGAAAGGGGCTGACGACCTCGGCGGTCTCGACCCCGCGCACCCACGTACGCATTTTCGTCGTTTCAATCCTGACGTTCTTGAACCCCAGCGCGGTCAGCTTGGCCAGGCCCCAAGTGCGCGCCCGCGCCTCCGCCTCTGTGCCCGCCATACGCGGTCCGACCTCGGTCGTGATTCCCTCGACGATATCATAGGCGACATTCTCGGCCAGCGCGGCATCGCGCAGCGCCCCGACCTCGGGCGCTATCGCGGCGGGGGCGGTCGGCGTCGGACGCTGGGCAAAAGCGGGGGCGGAAAGGGCGGTTGCGGCGGCGAGCGCGGCCAGAATGGTTTTTGTCATGGCGCATGGCCTAGCTGCCAGTCACGGGTTTGCCAACACGCCCCTCACACCCTAAATGCCCGCCCGAATTCCGTAACATCCAGCCCCCGAAAGCCCCACAAATGGCCGCGCAATACGCCTATGTCATGAAGGACATGACGAAGACCTTCCCCGGTGCCCCCAAGCCGGTGCTGAGCAACATCAACCTGCAATTCTATCAGGGGGCCAAGATCGGCATCGTCGGCCCCAACGGCGCGGGCAAATCGACGCTGATGAAGATCATGGCGGGCGTGGATACCGATTTTACCGGCGAGGCGTGGCCGGGCGAATACATCACCGTCGGCTATCTGGAGCAGGAGCCGCAGCTCGATACGACCAAGACGGTCCTCGAAAACGTCAAGGAAGGTGCGCGTGCGACCGCCGATCTGGTCGACCGCTTCAACGCGATCTCGGCCGAGATGGGCGAGCCCACCGACGACACCGATTTCGACGCGCTGATGGAGGAAATGGGCGACCTTCAGGGCAAGATCGACGCCGTCGACGGCTGGACGCTCGACAGCCAGCTCGGCGTCGCGATGGAGGCACTGCGCTGCCCGCCGGGTGACTGGCCGGTCGAAAATCTGTCGGGCGGTGAAAAGCGCCGGATCGCGCTGACGCGGCTGCTGATCCAGAAACCGTCGATCCTGCTGCTGGATGAGCCGACCAACCACCTCGACGCCGAAAGCGTCAAATGGCTGGAAAACCATCTGAAGGAATATGCCGGCGCGGTGCTGATGATCACCCATGACCGCTATTTCCTCGACAATGTCGTCGGCTGGATCCTCGAAATCGATCGCGGGAGGTACTTCCCCTATGAGGGCAATTATTCGACCTATCTCGAGAAGAAAGCCAAGCGTCTCGAGCAGGAGGATCGCGAGGATTCGAGTCGCCAGACCGCGATCAAGAACGAGCTCGAGTGGATCCGCCAGGGTGCCAAGGCGCGCCAGACCAAGTCGAAAGCGCGTATTGCCAAGTTCGACCAGCTCGTCGAGCAGCAGAAGAACCGTACCCCCGGCAAGGCGCAGATCGTCATCCAGGTACCCGAACGCCTCGGCGGCAAAGTGATCGAGGTCGACAACATCTCAAAGGCCTATGGGGACAAATTGCTGTTCGAAAACCTGTCGTTCACCTTGCCCGCGGGCGGCATCGTCGGTGTCATCGGGCCGAACGGCGCAGGTAAGTCGACGCTGTTCAAGCTGATCATCGGCAGCGAGGAACCCGATACCGGGACGATCGAAAAGGGCAGCACTGTGCGCCTCGGCTATGTCGACCAGAGCCGCGACCACCTCGACGACAAGAAGAACGTCTGGGAGGAAATCTCCGACGGGCTCGACTACATGAAGGTCAACGGCCACGACCAGTCGACGCGGGCCTATGTCGGCGCGTTCAATTTCAAGGGCGGCGACCAGCAGAAGAACGTTGGCAAGCTGTCAGGCGGCGAACGCAACCGCGTGAACATCGCCAAGATGCTGAAGCGCGGCGGCAATGTGCTGCTGCTCGACGAGCCGACCAATGATCTCGACGTCGAAACGCTGGGCGCGCTCGAGGAGGCGATCGAGAATTTCGCCGGCTGCGCGGTGGTGATCAGCCATGACCGCTTCTTCCTCGACCGTCTGGCAACGCATATCCTCGCGTTCGAGGGGGATTCGCATGTCGAATGGTTCGAGGGGAATTTCGACGCGTATGAAGAAGACAAGCGGCGGAGACTGGGTGACGCGGCGGATCGGCCTACGGCGTTGGCGTATAAGAAGCTGACGAGGTGAGGTTAGGACGCCTGCGGACGTGAATGATTTCCGCTGCGAAGAGTGACCTCGAGCGCACCGATTTCTCGCCGCAGGTACGTGCTTGCTTCGATCTCTCGACGTTGATCGTCGTCGCAATCGGTCGCGATGATTTTTCGTTTGAGTTGCGAAACGAGGCGATATGCACGCTTCATCTCTGTTAGAGCCAACTGGTCGGGGTGTTTGTGGTCGCGATAGCACGTCACTTCGTCGACAAATTGTCCGATCGCCTCGGGGTCCAATTCTGCCAGCCGTCGCTCAAAGAACATCCTGCTCGTTTGCATATTCACAAGATAGCCAGGATCCCCGGGTTTTTGCTCGTCGCCGCGCCATGCGTAGTATTCCTGCATTTCCTTCAACGACTTAAGGTCGCCGCGCAGTGCACCTGCTCGATATCCGCTTAGTTCAACCTGTGTGTAGGTACGTGAGTCACACGCGCATCCGTAGGTTTCAATACCCGGCTGGGCACAGGAAACGATGAACAGAACCGCAAGCACGGGCGCTGAAAGCAGCCTTCGCATGTTATCTCCCCGGCCCTTCGGTAGCAGGTTAGATATAATGGCAGTATTGCAGTTTCAGTAGAATAAGCACTGGGAGCCGTCATGCTGAACTCGTTTTAGCATCCACCCCTCAACGCTCACCATGCCACTGGCGGATAGGTGAACCCTGAAACGAGTTCAGGGTAACGATCTCTCGGGAAAGCCTTACCTCAACCCCGCCGCTTTGCGCAGCGTTGCGTTCATCCGCGTTTGCCAGCCCGGCCCGCTCTCGCGGAACTCGGGTGACGACGTCGCGAATTGATTAGTCGGTCAGCCCGCTGGTATCGACTGACAGTCCCTCGATCGTCAACGAATGCAGTTGTTCGCTCAGCAGAACATCGAGTTGCCCCAGATAGCCATCCTCGGACGGATGCTCATGAAGCAGCGCGCGGTTCTCGTTCAGGTCGATCACCCAATATTCGGCAATACCGGCGCGCGCATATAGGTCCGATTTGCGCCCGAGGTCATTGTCGAGTGTCGTGTCCGACACCTCAACGAGCAGCGCGACACTTTCTACCGGCACCGCGCCCTTGCCGCGATAGTCTGTCAGGACAATGTCGGGTTCGGGCAGTGAATCATTGTCGAGCCGCACCGAGACTTCGACCAAAGGCCGCAGCGGAGAACCGATCTCACGAAGTTTGAGGCCGAGTTCGAAAGCCAGTTCGGTCTTTGCGCGCGCGTGCGGACTCCACTGCGAATTCATGCAGACAATTTCCCCCTCGAGCAGTTCGGTCTTGCTGTATTTGTCGAAGACGCCCGTTTCTTCGAGCCGAATGAACTCATCGACCGTAAAGCGGGCTGGGTGCGGACTGGCGAGGGCAATCTGCGGCGCGTTCATGGTTACAGGGTAAACCTGCGCCCCGACGGCGGCAACCCCGCCCGGTTCACCGCGGCCGATGCTCCGTCCCCCAGCCCGCCGTCACGAACACGGCTGTCGCGCTCTCCGCCACATCTGCCGTGTGCCATGCGCCCGGCGGGTTGATCGCATAGTCGCCTGCGGCCAGCGCCACCGTTGCCTTGCTGCCGTCGGCCAGTTCCTGATGGATTGTCATCGAGCCCGCGACGCAGAGCACGACCTCTGCACCCTTGGGGTGCATTTCCCATGAGTCCCAGTCTTCGGTGAAGACGTACATCGTCACCAGCCGTCCTTCGATCCCGTCGTCGGCGTGGCGTTCCATGTAATCGGCGTACCAGGGCATCCAGGTGAATTCGGGCTCGACGACGGCCGTAGCACCAAGGCCGAGGTGGATGGGCTGTATAAACAGATTGGGCATCGCCGCGCTCCTCCTTATTGGGCCGTTATCCTTATTGGGCCGTTATCGCGCCCATCGTTGTAGCACTGGGCGCACCTTGAGGAAGGCGGTGTAGAGCCGTTCCAGCCCGGCGAGCACCGCGCGGTTGCGCGCCGCCACTCCCAGCGGGCGCAACATCGGGATCGCGCGCCACATCGCGGCGAACGCGGCGGCTCCGTCGAGGACCGGGCCATCCGCCTCGCGGGCGTGGAACCGCGCGAGTAACAAATTGCGGTCGATGGGGCAGGCGGCACCCTCTGGTGCCACATCGACAAAGTCGATCGCCGCCGCACGGTCGAGCCGCCGCATCAGCGCAATCTCGCGGATGCACAGGGGGCAGGCTCCATCGTACCAGACTGTGACAGCGGTCATGCGCGCCCATATGGAACCTTAACCCATGCTGCGCTAGGCTCGGCCTATGGCTATCGATCTGACCGACTGCGAAAAAGGCGCCGACTATGACGGCGACTATGACGACGACCTCTGCAAGTTGACCGACCGCCTTGCCCGCATCCAGGCAGCGCATATCGGTCGCGGCAAGAGCGCGATCATCGCGTTCGAGGGCTGGGACGCGAGCGGCAAGGGCGGGGCAATCCAGCGACTGACGTCGTCATGGGATCCGCGCTGGTACGAAGTCTGGCCGATCGGCGCGCCGACCACCGAGGAAAAAGAGCGTCATTTCCTGTGGCGCTTCTGGAAACGCCTGCCCGCGCGCGGCGAGATCAACATCTTCGACCGCACCTGGTACGGGCGGGTCTTGGTCGAGCGGGTTGAGGGCTATTGCACCGAGGCGGAGTGGAAACGCGCCTATGACGAGATCAACGAGTTCGAGGCACAGCAGAAGGACAACGGCGTCACGCTGATCAAGCTGTTCATGCACATCACGCAAAAGGAACAGGACCGGCGATTCAAGGACCGGCTCGACTCACCATGGAAGCGCTGGAAGACCGGCAAGGACGATTACCGGAACCGCGCCCGCCGGGCGGATTACCTGAAAGCCTATCACACGATGTTCGAGCGCACCGACACGCGCTGGGCGCCATGGAGAGTGATCGATGCGAACGACAAGAAGGCCGCGCGGATCGCCGTAATGACCTACGTTGCGGACCGGCTCGAGGCGGCGGTCGACATGTCGCCGATCGACGCCGACCCCGAGGTCGTGGCGCTGGCGAAGGAAGCGTTCGGGGAAAAGGACTGACGTCGACCGGCGGAGGTTGGGGCCGCTATCGGTTGAAGTGCCCTAGTCGTTGGCGGTCCCGGCCTCCGGCGGGGCGACGTACTTGATGCCCACCACCTCGATCTCGCTCTCGCCGCCCGGCAGCGTCACCCGCCGCACATCCCCCACCGCCGCCCCGCGCAGAGCGCGGGCCATCGGGCTGGTCCAGCTGATCCGGCCTGCGCCCGCATCGCTTTCGTCGGCGCCGACCAGCGTGACCGTCCGCTCGCGGTCATCGTCGTCGGCAATCGTCACCGTCGCGCCGAACCAGATTCGGCTATGGTCGGTCTGGGCAGCGGGATCGACGACCGTGACGGCTTTCATGCGCTTGGCCAGGAAACCCGCCCGCCGGTCGATCGCGCGCAGTTTCTGTCTGCCGTAAATGTAATCGCCGTTCTCGCTGCGGTCGCCATTGCCTGCGGCCCAACTGACGACTTCGACAACGGCAGGCCGTTCGATCGACATCAGCTGGGTGTATTCGGCGCGCAAGGCCTCGAACCCGGCGGGGGAAATCGGGTCGCTCAACCAGCAAACCTCATCCCGGTGTCCGCTTGCCCAGATACATCGACAGCGGCGTCCGGCTGGCGACGCGCGCTTTGGCCGGATCGATCAAGTCGTAGACGACCGCATTTTCCAGCACGCGCTGCACATAGCCCCGCGTTTCGGTAAACGGGATCGCCTCGATCCAGTCGAGCATATCGATCTGCCCGGTGCGCGGGTCGCCGTTGGCGGCCAGCCATTTGTTCACATTGCCTGCCCCGGCGTTATAGGCCGCGACCGCCAGCGGATAGCTACCGTTGTAGCGGTCCATCAACCGTTCGAAATACCAGCTGCCAAGGCGGATGTTGTATTGCGGATCGCCGGTGAGGGCGCCCATGTCGTAGGTTGCACCGATCTTGACCGATGTGTCGCGGGCCGTTCCCGGCATCAGCTGCATATAGCCGCGCGCGCCGACGCGGCTGACAGCAGCGCGGTCGAACTGGCTTTCCTGTCGGGAAATCGCGTGAACCATCGTCCAGTTGCCTGCCGCCTCGGCGGGGACCGGGACAACCGGGAATCCGGCCCGAACATAATCGTTGTAACCGTTGATTCCTGCACTGCGCCCGACCATCACCGCCAGGTCCGGACGTGCAATACGCTGGGCAAGCTCGACGGCGAGGACATGATCGACGTCGCTGCTCGCGGCCTGCGCGATCTGCCGGACGAACAGCGTCTGTGTCGCGTGGTCGCCTCCTTGCCCCAGCGCCTGTACCGCGCGGACGATCTCCTGATTAAAGAACGCGGCGCGCTGGTTCTGCGACACTTCGATCCGCGTCGTCATCGGCGGAATGACCGGCGGACGACCGAGGCGTTCGGCGGCGAGTTGGCCATAGAACTGGTCGAACAGTTCGGCGGCGTTGGCATAATAGGCGTTGGCGTCGCTGCGGCGACCCGCAGCTTCGGCGGCGCGCCCGGCCCAATACAGCCCCTTCGCCCGGGTCTGCGGCGACCGGGCAGCCTTGGCGTACAGGTCGAACATCCGGATCGCGTCGAGTGGGCGCCCCAGCTTGTTGAACGCCGTCGTCCCCGCCAGCCAGGTCGCGTTGGTATATTCGTCGCGCTCGCCGAAGGGGCGGTCGCGGACAACGGTCCCGGCAGGGTAAATGTCCTCGACCTGTCGCGCGATGTCATAGGCGGTCTGCTGCTGCCCCTGCGCGGCGGCGTTGCGCGCAACGGCGACGATGGTGTCGAGCCATTTCTCGGCATCGAGCGGCGGAGCGTTCAGGCGGCGCGGCGCGGCAAGCAGCGCCTGCGCGGCATATTCCTGGCCACTCAGCCGCAGCCAGTTGACGCGATCGAGCAGGAAGCCGGGGTCGCCGCTCGCACCGGCGGCAACATAGGTCAGCTTGGTCGCGGCATCGGGGGCCTTTCCCTGCATGGCGACCCGCGCGTCGAATTGCGGCTGGCGGGCAGGGCTGGTCAGCGACAGCTGACGCGCGGCGATGGTGGTCGCGCGGCTCCACAAAAGGCGTTCCATCCGTGCATCGTGGTCGGCGGTGGACAGAAGGCTGGGCCATCGGGTGACGAGGCGAGATTCGTCGACCGGTGATAGCACGCCCATCGTCCATGCGCGCTTGGCCGCCATCCGGGCCTCCTCGCGACGACCGATGGCGTCGAGCGCCTCGGCCTGGCGTAGTGCACTCGTCGCTGTCGTTGGCGTAAAGCGCGCGAAATAGGCCGCAACCAGCTGCGGATCCTCGGCATCGGTGCGCAGCGCGCGTTCGGCCGACTTGCGGATCGCGGCTTCGCCCGGCCAGCCCGGATGCGCGACCAGGAAGCGAGCGTAGGACGAGAAGGGCAGTGCATCCGACTGGCGCACCGCGTTCCATTCCGAAATCGCGCCGCTTACCGCCGAATCGTTGGTCACGATGGCAGATCGTGTCGGCGGTGCGGCCATCAGATCCTGCGCCGAAGCAGCCGCAGGGGCGGCAACGAACAGCGCCGAGATGGCGAAGCGCCAAGGGAAATTAGGGCTCATGCTGGACATGCTAAGGCATGCGTCCTTATCAGGCCCTGAACGGCGCCCAACAAAATTGGGGTGAAAATCGGTCATCAGCCGCACTATGTCGCAGCGCTAAGGTCGCGTGAAGGGAGAAGACGATGTTTTCCGGCTCGATTCCGGCACTGGTGACGCCGTTTCGGGACGGTAAGGTCGATGAGGCCGCATTTCGCGCGCTCGTCGACTGGCAGATCGACAGCGGATCATCGGCGCTCGTCCCGTGCGGTACCACCGGCGAAAGCGCGACGCTGAGCTACGACGAGCATTACCGCGTCATCGAATTGTGTATCGAGGCGGCGGGCGGCCGCGTTCCCGTGATCGCCGGGTGCGGATCGAACGATACCGCGACTGCCGTGCGCCACATGGAATTTTCGCGTGCAGCCGGTGCCACAGCCGCGCTGGTCGTCGCCCCCTATTACAACCGCCCCAACCAGGACGGTATTTACGCGCATTACGAACATCTGGCGCGCCGCAGCGACCTGCCCATCGTCGCCTACAACGTGCCGGGTCGCACCGTGACCGACATCCTGCCGGAGACATTGGCGCGGCTGGCCAAGCTGCCGACGATCGTCGGGATCAAGGACGCCAGCGGCAATATGGCGCGGATTGCGGCGCATCGTCTCAGCTGCGGGACCGCCTTCTGCCAGCTGTCGGGCAACGACGACATGGCGCTGTCGTACAATGCAGCGGGCGGCGTGGGGTGCATCTCGGTCACCGCCAATGTCGCGCCGAAACAATGCGCCGCGTTTCAGGCTGCCTGCGCGACGGGCGACTACGCGCTCGCGCGTGATCTGAATGACAAGCTCTATCCGCTTCATGCAGCTCTATTTTCCGACGCATCCCCCGGGCCTACAAAATACGCGCTGGCAAGGCTTGTCGATTGGCTGACGCCCGAGCTGCGCCTGCCGATCACCCCGCCTTCAGAGGCGTCGCGCAACGCGATCGACGCCGCGCTTGTCCATGCGGGGCTGATCTAACCCCCGTCATGGCCCGTCCCCGTCCCGAACAAGTGAAAGCCAAGACCGTCGCCGAAAACCGGCGCGCGCGGTACGACTATGCCATCGAGGATATCTATGAGGCCGGCATCATGCTGACCGGCACCGAGGTAAAGTCGCTGCGCTTTGGCGAAGGGTCGATTGCCGAATCGTATGCCGAGGTGAAGGGCGGCGAGGTCTGGCTGGTGAACAGCAACGTCCCCGAATACAGCCACGGCAACCGCGAAAACCACGAGCCGAAGCGTCCGCGCAAGCTGCTGCTCAACGAGCGCGAGATCGCGAAGATGCACAAGGCGATTTCGCGCGAGGGCATGACGCTGGTCCCTCTGTCGATCTATTTCAACGGCCGCGGCCGAGCCAAGGTCGAACTTGCGATCGGCAAGGGCCGCAAGCATCAGGACAAGCGCGAGTACGAAAAGGAAAAGGACTGGAAGCGCGAATCCGCGCGTATCCTGCGGGATCGCGGATGACCGCACTTCTGGCCCGCCTGCCGTCCAAGATTGCCGACCGGCTGGTCGGCGCGGTGGTGCTGGCCGGGGCGTTGCTGTCGGGATGGCTGGTCCTGCGCGCCGCCGGCGCGCCGGTGATCGCTGCCGCCTTTCTGGGTTCGATCGTAGCCGCCGCCGCGCTGCTGCTGCTCGCCCGCCACCTCTACCCGCCCAAGGCGCGCGTCGAGCGCGCGGTCGACTGGGGCCTGGTACGCGATGCCGCCGACAATCAGGCGACAGCGCTGGCGATTATCGACCGTACCGGACGGCTGGTCTGCACCAATTCCCTGTACGACAGCTGGTTCGGGACCGCCGCGCCAACCGACCTCACCAGCGACGATGGCGATCCGGTCGCGACCGGCAAGGCAGCCTGGCGCGACGGTCATGCGATGCTCGTTGGCCGCGTTGCCGCCCGCAACGTGGCGGTGGAAGTCGTACGCGGCGGGCAGGGCGACGATTGCCTGGTCTGGCGATTCCGCGAAAGCGCGGGCGGCAGCCCGGTCGTGCTGCTGCCGACGCTGCTTGGGGGGCAATGGGGTGACCGGCTGGGCGCGGCGGGCGTGATGATCGCCCTGATCGGGGGCGAGGGGCGCGTCCGCGCCGCGAATCGTGTCTTCATCTATCGCGCCACGGGTCGCGCCGATGCGCCCGTTGCGGGCCGCGATTTCGTGACACTGCTGACCTCGGCCAGCGACGGCACCGTGCGTTTCGCGCAGGAAGGGCTGACCGGCCTGCCCATTCGCCTGCTCCAAATCCCCCTCGACGAGGCGCGCGACGCCAATGAGGCCAGTCACGAGCTGGGCGAACGCATCATCTTGCTGATCGATGACGAGGGCGGCGGCGGGGCGGGCACCGATGTGCCGCTGCAGATGCTGTTGTCGATGCTGCCGCTGGGCCTCGCGCTCGCCGACCGCGACGGGCGGTTTCTCTACCTCAACGACGCCTTCGTCCGCGCGGCGGGCGCGGCGCACGGATCGACGCCGGTCTACCCGGGCGACCTCGTCATCCGCGAGGACAAGGCGGCGGTGGCCGACGCCGTGCGGCGCTTTGCCAACGGCCAGTCGGTGTCGGGCGACATCGTCGTCCGGCTGAAGGACCGCCCCGACGACCCCGTCGCGCTGACCATCGCGGGCGCGCGGGGCCTGGGCGAGGCGGCCGTGCTGCTGAGCCTGAAGGACAATACCGAGGAATCGAAACTGCAGCGCCAGGTCGCGCAGGCAACCAAGATGCAGGCGGTGGGCCAGCTCGCGGGCGGCGTCGCGCATGATTTCAACAACATTCTAACCGGCATTCTCGGCCACTGCGATCTGATGCTGATGCGCCATACGCCCGGTGACAGCGACTATGACGACATTCAACAGATCCGGAACAATTCGAACCGCGCGGCGGCGTTGACCCGGCAATTACTTGCCTTCTCACGCCAACAGACATTGCGTCCGCAAGTCCTTCAGTTACCTGATATTGTTTCCGAAGTTTCCAACCTGCTTCAGCGCCTGTTGGGCGAGACGGTCGATCTCGTCATCAACCACGGACGCGCGCTGGGCGCCGTCCGCGCCGACCCCGGCCAGATCGAACAGGTCATCGTCAATCTCGTGGTCAATGCCCGCGACGCGATTCAGGCGAAGGGTTCCACAGCCGGCAGCGTGACGCTCAAGACGTACAAGGTCACCGCCGCCGAAGTGCGCAAGCTCGACAGCGAGTTCCTGCCCGTCGCCGACTACACCGCGCTCAGCGTGACCGACACCGGCATCGGCATCCCGCCCGAAAACTTGTCGAAAATCTTCGAGCCCTTCTACACGACCAAGGACGTGGGGAAGGGGACGGGGCTGGGCCTGTCCACCGTCTACGGCATCGTCAAGCAATCCGGCGGGTTCATCTTCGCCGATTCGGAACTCGGGCAGGGCACGACCTTCTCGGTATTCCTGCCGGTCCATTTCGAGGCCGAGAACAAGACGCCCGTCATCGCCGCCCCAGCGCAAAAGCCCGTCGAACTCTGGGGCACCGGCACCATCCTGCTGGTCGAGGACGAGGACATGGTCCGTGCGGTGGCCGAACGCGCGCTCATCCGCCACGGTTACACGGTGCTGACGGCGGCACACGGCGAGGAAGCGATGGCGATCCTAGCCACCGGCGAAAAGATCGACCTGATTGTGTCCGACGTCGTCATGCCGACGATGGACGGCCCGACGCTGGGCCGCGCCGCCCGCGCCGAATATCCCGACCTGCCGATCCTGTTCATGTCGGGCTATGCCGAGGAGCAGTTGCGCAAATCGATCGACCTCGACCGCATGGGGTTCATTCCGAAACCATTCGAGATCAAGGCGCTGGCGGAGGCCGTGAAGGCGACGCTGGCGTTGTAGGGTTGAAAACCCCTCTCCCCCTGCGGGAGAGGGGAATTATGGAGCATAACCCTTCCTCCGCGCCAACTGCGTCTCCAAACAAACAAACTAAAGTTCCCCTCTTGTTCCAAGAGAACAAATCCGATACGAAGCTCAAATGGCGCGTTGACCCAATGCGCCCAGCGGTTAGGAGGAACGGGAAATGGCGGCTCAGCTGAAGGTTATTGGCGGCGATATGGCAACACCTGCAACGACGGACCGGCAACGCGCGCTTGAGGCGGCGCTTGCGCAGATCGATCGCGCGTTCGGCAAGGGTTCGGCGATGAAGCTGGGTTCGCGCGAAGCCATGCAGATCGAGGCGGTGTCGACCGGTTCGCTCGGGCTCGACATCGCGCTCGGCATCGGCGGCCTGCCGCGCGGTCGCATCGTCGAAATTTTTGGCCCCGAATCGTCGGGCAAGACCACGCTCGCCCTACATGCCATTGCCGAGGCGCAGAAGATCGGCGGCACCGCCGCGTTCATCGACGCCGAACATGCGCTCGATCCGGTCTATGCCAAGAAACTGGGCGTCAACATCGACGAACTCATCGTGTCGCAGCCCGACACCGGCGAACAGGCGCTCGAGATTTGCGACACGCTGGTCCGCTCGAACGCGGTCGATGTGCTGGTGATCGATTCGGTTGCCGCGCTCGTCCCGCGCGCCGAAATCGAGGGCGAAATGGGCGACAGCCATGTCGGTCTGCAGGCCCGCCTGATGAGCCAGGCGCTGCGCAAGATCACCGGCTCGATCAGCCGCTCGCGCTGCACCGTCATTTTCATCAACCAGATCCGCATGAAGATCGGCGTGATGTACGGCTCGCCCGAAACCACTACGGGCGGCAATGCGCTCAAATTCTACGCCAGTGTCCGCCTCGACATCCGCCGTACCGGCCAGATCAAGGACCGCGAGGACATTGTCGGCAACACGACCCGCGTCAAGGTCGTGAAGAACAAGGTCGCGCCGCCGTTCAAACAGGTCGAATTCGACATCATGTACGGGCAAGGGATTTCGAAGGTCGGCGAAATCCTCGACCTCGGCGTCAAGGCCGGGATCGTCGAGAAATCGGGCGCCTGGTTCAGTTACGATTCGATCCGCGTCGGGCAGGGGCGTGAGAATTCGAAAGTTTATCTTACCGAAAACCCCGAAATCGCCGAGCGCATCGAAAAGGCGATCCGCACCAAGACCGACGATGTGGCCGAGGCGCTGATGGTCGGACCCAGCGCCGACGACGACGCTTAAGTCATGGGTGCGGCCCGCCTCGATTATGTAGAGCTTCCGGTTTCCGATTGCGCCGTCTCGAAGTCCTTTTTCGAGGCAGCGTTCGGCTGGACCCTGACCGAATTCGGGCCGACCTATGCGGCGACGACGACGGGAGATGTCGATATCGGACTGGATGGCACGCCCGGCGAGGCCGTTGCAGCCCCGCTGGCCGTAATCCGTGTCGATGATCTCGAAGCCGCACGCAGCGATGTCATTGCGGCCGGAGGCACACTCACTCGCGATATCTTCGCCTTCCCTGGTGGACGCCGTTTCCATTTCCGAGAGCCCGGCGGGTGCGAACTCGCGGTCTGGGTCACAGACTAGAGCAGCTTGCGGATAATCTGTGATAGATGTTTCCCTTCATAGGGAGCGGCGACGATGGCCTCGGTTGAAAACTTCGCGGGTGACGAATGGCGGGGGCGTGTCGGGGGCAGCTGGGCGGTTGAATGGGTCCGTACCGACCGAAGCTTTGCGGGGCTGACCGGAAAGCTGGTCGATGCAGTCGGGAATGCATTGCCGCCGCTTGCCGGAACTGCTCGCCGCCACATTCTCGACATCGGCTGCGGGGCAGGCGAAACGGCGCTCCGGCTTGCGCGCGCTCGCTCCGATCTCGATGTGACCGGCCTCGATCTCTCCGACGATCTGGTCGCCGTGGCGCGCAAACGGGGCGAAGGGCAAGCGAACCTATCCTTTGCCGTCGGTGATGCCGGAAGCTGGCAAGGACCGACCGCTTATGATGCCGCGCTCTCGCGCCACGGCGTGATGTTCTTCGACGATCCGCTCGCGGCATTCACTCACCTCCGTGGGCTGATGGCCCCGGGTGCGCCGCTTGCTTTCACCTGTTTTGCGGCGCGTGCCGACAACCTGTGGGCCAGCGAACTTGCCGAACTGATCGATGCGCCCCCACCCATCGATCCATGTGCGCCTGGTCCTTTTGCCTTTGCCGATGCTGACCGCGTGCAGGACATTCTCGGGCCTTCGGGTTGGAAAGGCGCGACGCCCGAACGGATCGACTATCGCTACGTCGCCGGTGGCGGCGACGATCCGGTCGTCGACGCACTCGATTTCTTCATGCGGATCGGCCCGGCGGCACGGCATATCTCAACGCTCGATCCCGCCGCGCGCAGAGCGATCGAGCCGCGCCTCAAAACTTGGCTCGGTGGGCATCTCGAGGGCGGCGAGGTCAGTTTCGCGGGGTCGGCCTGGCTGTGGCGCGCGACGGCATGACGTCACTTTCAAGGCCGGTTGTCCGCCTCATCGGCGCGCCGACCGACTGCCATTCGTCCTATCTGCGCGGCGCGGCCTCCGCCCCTGCGGCGATCCGCTCCGCGCTTGCCAGCGACCACAGCAACGCTGCCGCCGAGTGCGGGATCGAACTTGGTATCGATGTGCAGATCGACGACCGGGGCGATGTGCCGCTTGCCGACACGCTGGCCTCGACCGCGGCTGACGATGCACAGCTGTTCGACGCCGTGATCGACGCGATGGCATCGAATGCGATGCCCCTCGTCCTCGGCGGCGACCATGCGATTACGGTGCCGATCGTCGCCGCGCTCGACACCGCACATGGTCCGCTCACCATCCTGCACTTCGACGCCCATCCTGATCTTTACGACAATTATGGCGATGATCCCCGCAGCCACGCCTCGCCGTTTGCGCGCATTTTGGAGGCAGGGCATGCCAAACGCCTCGTGCAAGTCGGCATTCGCACCCTCAACCGCCACTGCCGCGAGCAGTCGGCGCGGTTCGGTGTCGAGGTGATCGAAATGCGCGCGTTTTCGGTCGATGCGGTACCGATCCTCGACGGCCCGCTTTACATCAGCATCGACATGGACGGCTTCGACCCGAGCGTGGCCCCCGGCGTTGCCCACCTCGAACCCGGCGGCCTGACCGTGCGCGAAGTGCTCGCGGTGCTCGCCCGCCAGGCGGCGCCGCTGGTCGGGGCTGACATCGTTGAGCTGTGCCCGCCGCGAGACCCGACCGGCGTCACCGCCATCCTCGCTGCCAAGCTGGTGCGCGAACTCGCCGCGCTCTATGCACGAAACGGATGAGCCGCCTCAGTTTCGCCTTCGTTGCGCTCCTTGCGGTTGCCGGTTGCGGGCATGCGGCAGCCCAGGTCGCGCTCGACAAGGACGTCGATCGGATTACCGTAGACAAGGCCCGCCATACCATGTCGGTCTATCGGGGCGGGATGCTGCTCAAGATCTATCCAGTCGCCCTCGGTCGCGGAGGCACCGGTCCCAAGGCAGTGGAGGGCGACGGCAAGGTTCCCGAGGGTACATACCGGATCACCGGGCGCAACCCCAACAGCGCCTATCACCTGTCGCTGAGGATCGGCTATCCGACAGAGGAACAGCGCGCCGCGGCGGCCGCACGGGGGGTCGATCCCGGCGGCAACATCATGATCCATGGCTTGCCCAATGGCCGGGGAGACTGGGGCGCCGCACTCCGGGTTGTCGACTGGACCGACGGCTGCATCGCCGTCACCGATGACGAGATCGAGGAATTGTGGAACCATGTGCCTGACGGCACACCGATCGAGATCAGGCCTTGAGGGGAACAATATGCTGAACCGGCGAGCGATATTGGCGACAGGCGGGGCAGGGCTGGCGCTCGCTGCGTTACCTGCATGGGCGGCCGCGCCCGAACTCACTTCGATCACCGACACCATCTCTCGTATCGGCCCCGCCGAACGCGCCGCGCGGATTGCCAAGGCGCAAGGCTTGATGCATGCCAACGGCATCGGCGCGGTGGTGATCGAAGCGGGGTCGAGCCTCGACTATTTCACCGGCGTACAATGGTGGCGCAGCGAGCGACTGACCTGCGCGGTGATCCCGGTCGAGGGGATGCCGTGCATCGTCACCCCGTTCTTCGAGGAGCCCTCGATCCGCGAAACTTTGGGCGTGCCCGCCGACGTCCGCGTCTGGCAGGAGGACGAAAGCCCGGTCGCGCTGGTTGCGGCGTTCCTCAAATCGCGCGGACTGGCGAAGCAGCCTGTCGGCATCGAAGAGACTGTCCGCTATTTTGCGAGCGACGGCCTGTCCCACGCACTCCCGGACGCTAAGCTCGTCTCCGCCAACCCCGTCGTGCGCGGGTGCCGGATGATCAAGACGCCGGCCGAAATCGCGCTGATGCAGGCCGCCTCCGACGTCACTGTCCGGGCCATCAACCACGCCATTGCTCGTACCGAAGTCGGCATGACACCCGCCGACATTACCGCGCTGATCGTCGCGGCAACCAAGGCGCTGGGCGGCGAGGCCGATGGCGCGCTTGTCCTTCTCGGCGAGGCCAGCGCTTATCCGCACGGCTCGCACAAGCCGCAGCGTGTCGAGAAACAGGAGATCATCCTCATCGATTGCGGCTGTTCCGTCGGCGGCTACCAGTCCGACATATCGCGCACCTTCGTGCTGGGCGGCGCGACCGCCGAACAGCGCAAGGTCTTCGGCCAGGTGCAGGAAGGGCAACGTATCGCCTTTGCCGCTGCGAAGCTCGGCGCGCCTGCCGGGTCGGTCGACGATGCGCTCCGCACCGCCTATGAACGCATGGGCTACGGCCCGCGCTACAAGCTGCCCGGCACCCCGCACCGCACCGGCCACGGCATCGGCATGGACGGCCATGAACCGGTCAACCTCGTCCACGGCGAAACGACACCGCTGGCCCCCGGCATGTGCTTCTCGAACGAACCCGGCATCTACGCCCCCGGCAAATTCGGCGTCCGCATCGAGGATTGCTTCTACATGACCGACGCAGAGCAGAAGTGGTTCAGCGAACCTCAGCGGTCGATCGAATATCCTGCGGATTGATGGCGGTGGCCGAAACGTGCGGCGCCGGTAGCCAAGGAACGAGAATCGGCAGGATCGATTCGATCTTATCTGCGTAGCGGTACCATTGCCCGGATCCGTCAAACAGCTTTTGACGTACCTGCGCCGCGCTCGCGGTTTTCACGCGCCCTTTCCGGGCAGTCTCGTCAAAGTCGTGGATTTTTGGCGACCATTCGAGCCCTGTGAATCGGCATAGTTCCTGTGTCGTCGTGTCGAAATTCCGGACAAGGTTTTCATAGACCAAAAAGTGGCTATCGATCGGCAGACGTTCGAGGCAATTCATGATCAGCTGCATCGTCGCGTCGTACAAGCGTGCTGCTCGTGGCAACGTCGTGAACTCGTATGTTTGCAAGCTGTAGAGAAATGACCTTCTGAAGCAGCTCCAGACCACGTCGCGCGGATCACGCTGCATCACAATGACCTTCGCCTCCGGAAACAACCGCGCGATGAGGGGCAGTGCAGGGCCCTTGAAAGGGTCCATGTCGACGAAGGTTTTTCCCGAGGGATCGACACCCGTGGCCCGGACTCGTTGCCAATAGGCTGCGCGCAGGTTTCGCACTTCGTTGTCCGACAGGCTGGACAAGGCAGCGATCCCGTTAACGGTCAAATAATGTTCCGAATCGATAAATGTCGGGGCTTCCTCGATTGTGGCGACGCCTGGCAGAGATGCCATAATCTGTTCGACGAGAGTCGTACCGGACCGGGGATGCCCCAACAAAAAAACATGTGTCTTTGCCGGGCTGATGTTGCCGGGTGCCGCCGTCGGAAATGCCTTGGGGTCAAGCCTTGCCAGCGCTTTGTCGATTTCCCTGACCCGGTGGAGCGCTACGGGCGGCGCGTTCGGCCCCGCATGCATTTCGGCAAAGCGACTGTTGGCTTGTGTGTAGGATTCGAAGGCATCGTCGACGTTGCCAAGGCGGTCGTTGGCATCACCCAACATCGTCAATGCGATAACGCGGTCATATTGCGAGATATCCGTCTGACCGACGATCGTCTGCAACAGTGCGACGGCGTTTCTATAGCGTCGATCTGCAATTTCGCATCGTGCCAACGCAAGTACGGCTGTCGGGTCGCTCGCATTCAGCGCATAGGCATGCTCCGCGTACTGCCGCGCTTGCCCAACATTGCCGAGTTGTGCCGTGGTTGTTGCAAGACCTGCAAACCCGGGGGCGGTATCGGGCGCGAGTTCGGATACCCGCCGATAGCTGCGCGCCGCGTTCTCCAAATCCCCTAAGGACTCAAGCGCGGCCCCATGGCCATACCAGGCAGCTACCTGCGTCGGATCCAGCCCGAGGGATCGGTCGAACAGACCGACAGCCTGCTGCAATTGTCCGTTAAACCTTAGACAATCGCCGGCTGCGGTCAGAATGTTGGGATTATTCGGCGCCAGTTCGACGGCACGGCTATGAAACCTCGCTGCGCCCTGATTGTCGCCTGCCTGCTGGCGCCGGAAGGCAGCCAGACAATATAGCATTTCGTTGGATTGCCCGTTGGCAATCGCTGTTTCGGCAATGAGCCCCGCTTGCGCAAAGTCGTCTTGTTGGAGAGCGGCTTGTACTCGCCGCTCGGTTTCCGCACGCATCAACGAACCGACCCCTGACACGGGCATACTCGCCCTGCTTGGATTGGAACTCGAAACCAGACAGCTTCAGATTTGTTCCGATGTGCATCGGATGAAAGTTGCTGGCATGCTTGAGCGCCGCGCTCGCCTCCCCTAAGCGCACGTCATGACCTCGACGAACGACATCCGCCGCTCCTTTCTCGATTATTTCGCCGCCGAGGGACACGAGCGCGTTCCCTCCGCGCCGCTGGTGCCGCACAACGACCCGACGCTGATGTTCGTCAACGCGGGCATGGTGCCGTTCAAGAATGTGTTCACCGGCCTCGAACATCGGCCCTATGTCACCGCAACGTCGAGCCAGAAGTGCGTGCGCGCGGGCGGCAAGCATAACGATCTCGACAATGTCGGTTATACCGCGCGGCATCATACCTTCTTCGAAATGCTTGGGAATTTCTCGTTTGGCGATTATTTCAAGGAACGCGCGATCTCGCTCGCGTGGAACCTCGTCACCCGAGAATGGGGACTGGATCCCAACCGCCTGACGGTCACTGTCTACCACACCGATGACGAAGCTTTCGACCTGTGGAAGCGTATCGCGGGCCTGCCCGACGAGCGCATCATCCGCATTGCGACCAAGGATAATTTCTGGGCGATGGGCGACACGGGGCCTTGCGGGCCGTGTTCGGAAATCTTCTACGATCATGGCGACCATATCCCCGGCGGACCTCCTGGTAGTCCGGATGAGGACGGCGACCGCTTCGTCGAAATCTGGAATCTGGTGTTCATGCAGTACGAACAGGTCACCATTGATGACCGCCGTGACCTGCCGCGTCCCAGCATCGACACCGGCATGGGCCTGGAACGCATCGCCGCGGTTATGCAGGGCGTCCACGACAACTATGACACCGACATTTTCAAGGCGCTGATTGCCGAGAGCGGCAACCTGACCAGGACGGCGACCACCGGCGCCAATCAGGGTTCGCACCGGATCATTGCCGATCATTTGCGCGCCTCGTCGTTCCTCGTTGCCGACGGCGTGCTGCCCGCCAACGAAGGGCGCGGCTATGTGCTGCGCCGGATCATGCGCCGCGCGATGCGCCATGCGCACCTGCTGGGCGCGGCGGACCCGCTGATGTACCGGCTGGTTCCAAGCCTCGTCGCCGAAATGGGCGGGGCTTTCCCTGAATTGGTGCGTGGGCAGGCCGCGATCGAGGCGACCCTGCTGCAGGAGGAAACCCGTTTCCGCCAGACGCTCCGCAACGGCCTCGGCCTGCTCGACGAGGCGACGGCGAGCCTCGGCAGCGGTGACACGCTGCCCGGCGAAACTGCGTTCAAGCTCTACGATACGTATGGCTTCCCCTATGACCTGACCGAAGACGCCCTGCGCGCACGGAGCATCGGCGTCGACCGTGCCGGGTTCGATGCGGCGATGGCGCGGCAAAAGGCGGCGGCGCGCGCGGCGTGGAAAGGCTCGGGTGATGCTGCCTCCGCAGACATTTGGTTCGATATCGCCGACGAACTCGGTGGCACCGAATTCACCGGCTATTCGGGCGATACCAGCGACGGCGAAGTCGTGGCGCTCATCAAGGATGGCGCGCGCGTCACCGAAGTGGGCGCGGGCGAGGCGGTCACCATCCTGACCAACCAGACGCCGTTCTATGGCGAAAGCGGCGGGCAGATGGGCGACGCAGGGCGCATGACCGGCGGAAACGGCCTGTCGGTGTTGGTCGAGGACACGTCGAAGCCGCTCGGGCGGCTGCATGCGCATCAGGGCGTGGTCGAAAGCGGCACGATCGCGGTCGGAGATACGGTGACGTTGAGCATCGACGTCGAGCGGCGTGGGCAGCTGCGGGCCAATCATTCGGCTACGCATTTGTTGCACGCGGCACTTCGCCACCGGCTCGGCGGCCATGTCACGCAAAAGGGCAGTCTTGTCGCGCCCGACCGCCTTCGCTTCGACTTTGCGCACAATGCCGCGCTGACGCCAGCAGATATCGCGCACATCGAGGCCGAAGTGAACGCGCGCGTCCGCGAAAACGAAGCGGTGACAACGCGGCTTATGACGCCCGACGATGCCGTAGCTGCCGGAGCACTGGCGCTGTTTGGCGAAAAATACGGCGATGAAGTCCGTGTGCTCAGCATGGGCCGCGCGGCGGAGAATCACTATTCTGTCGAACTGTGCGGCGGCACTCACGTCAATGCGCTGGGCGATATCGCGCTGTTCAAGATCGTGTCGGAAAATGCGGTCTCATCCGGCGTCCGCCGTATCGAGGCGCTGACCGGAGAGGCGGCGCGCCACTGGCTGACCGCGCGCGAGGACCGGCTGAAGGAAGCGGCGGCAATGCTGAAGGCCGCGCCCGACGACGTGCCGATGCGCGTGGCGGCGCTGGTCGAGGCGCAGAAGAAGCTCGAACGCGAACTTGCCGATGCGAAAAAGGCACTGGCACTTGGTGGCGGCAGCGGCGCGGGCCCGTCGGTCGAGGAGATCGCGGGCATCAAGTTTGAGGGGCAGTTGCTCGACGGCTTCGATTCAAAGGGGCTGCGCAGCCTGATCGACGAGTCCAAGTCGCGGCTTGGCTCAGGCATCGTGGCGGTCGTGACGGTCGTCGAGGGCCGCGCATCGGTCGCCATCGGGGTCAGCGATGACCTTAAAGAACGGCTGAGCGCCGTCGATCTCGTCAAGGCGGCGGTTGCGGCGCTGGGCGGGCAGGGCGGCGGTGGCCGTCCCGACATGGCGCAGGGCGGCGGGCCGGATGGTGCGGCGGGGGCAGATGCGCTGGCGGCTGTCCGTGCGGCGATTGCGAGTGCGGCGGTCGCCGCCTAAAGCGCCTTCAAACGTGGCGGTGCGTTCAATCCCCCGGCATCCTTGATCGCCCCGCGGAGCTCGTCGCGCTTTTGGTGGATCGATGCGATCACTGGGCCCATTGCCACGCCCAGGTCGACGAGTACCGCTTCGGACAATTGCAGCGACGATTCGAGCGTTTCCGGCACCGCGTCGGTAACGCCCGCACGATAGAGCTTCGCCGCGTGTTCCGGGTCGCGCGCGCGCGCGACGATGGTCAGGTCGGGCGCCTCGGCGCGCAGACGGCGGGCGAGCAGCACGTTCTGGACCGGGTCGTTCATCGTCAACACGACGGCGGCGGCATCGGCAAGGTGCAGCGCCTCGCTCGCCCCTGCTCGCCCCGCATCGCCATAACGAACCGGTTTCCCCTCGCGGCGGGCGGCGGCGACGACATCGACATTGGCCTCGATCGCGGTCCACGGCTTGTTGTGGACGTCGAGCATCGACGCGACCATTTCTCCCACGCGGCCGTATCCGATGATCACCGTCGTTTGCGGATCGACTTCTTTGGGCAGATCCGCTTCGTTCCACCCGATCCGCCGCGCGACGCGGTGGCCGATGTCGGCCAGCACGGGCGTGATCGTAAGACCGATCGCGGTCACGCCCGACCAAAAAGTCGTCGTCGGCCCGTCGATCAATCCGGCGGTCAGCGCCGCGCCGAGCACGACCAGCGTCAGTTCGGACGGACTCGACATCAGGATGCCCGTTTCCGCCGCAACGCCCGTTCGCGCCCCGCCGAACCGGAGCAGCGCCGCAGTGAAGCTCGCCTTGATGATGACGATTACGGCAACGGCTCCGACCAGCGCGGACCATTCGGCGATCAGGAAACGCAGGTCGAGCTGCATCCCGACCGTCAGCAGGAACACACCGAGCGCGAGGTTCTTGAACGGCGCGATGATCCCCTCGACCTCATGCACATAATCCGTTTCCGCGATCACCAGCCCCGCAATCAGAGCGCCGACAATGGGGGACAAGCCCACCGTCAGCGTGGCCAGGCTGGCGAGGATCACCACGAGGAGCGTAACCGACAGGAACAGCTCGGGACTACGGGTGCGCGCGGCCTGTGCGAAGACACGCGGCAGAATGATCCGCCCGGCAACCAGCAGCACGGCGACGACGAGGATGCCGAGGCCCAGCACCTGACCCAGCGCGCCCAGATCGCGGCCGCCGGGGCCGAGTGCGCCCAGCAGGAAAATGATCGGGACCAGCGCCAGATCCTCGAACAACAGCATCGAAAATGCCAGTTTGCCGACCGGACTGGTCGTGCCCGCGATCGGCAGAACCAGCGCCGTCGACGACAGCGCAAGGGCAATGCCCAGCCCGAGTGCGGCGTTCGTCGCATAGCCGAACGTGAGCAACGCAGCGGCAATCAACAGGCCGTTTCCGAACAGTTCGACCGCGCCGATGCCCGCGACTTCACGGCGCATCGCCCATAATCGCCGGAAACTCAGCTCCAGTCCGACCGAAAACAGCAACAGGATGATGCCGAATTCGGCGAAGACCGACATGCCTTTCGGATCGCTGATCGTGATGTAGAATAGCTGCGGCCACTGCGTGACCAGCGAACCGAGGCCGAACGGCCCGACGACAACACCGACCAGGATGAAACCGATAACCGGCGAAATCTTAAGCCGCGCGAAGGCGGGGATAACAAGCCCGGCAGCAGCGAGCACAACAAGCGCATCGCTGAGACCAGGGGAATGAACATCAAGAGCCATCGCTCGACCTTAGGCGGGTACGGGCTGGATGTCAGCCATTGGGTGGAGTCCTGACTGTCTGCAATTGGGCAGCGATCGGTAAAAGTTAACATTGCAGAGATGGTGAAAACTGGCCGTTTGCCCGCTTCGCGCTTAGACGGGGGTATGATCGAGATTCCTCAATCGCCCTGTGTTGCGGTATGCGCACTAGATGCGCGCGTAGGGCTTTGCACTGGTTGCGGTCGCACCCTCGCCGAGATTGGCGAGTGGGGCGGTGCAACTGTCGAAAGGCAGCGCGCGATTCTTGCTTTGTTGCCTGAACGGATGGCGCAGATTGCCACCGGCTTGCCGGTAAGGCTGTGAAGGTGTGCGAAAACGGCGTCGGGAAGATCGCGGGGATTAAGCCAATAGCCGATTGCGGCTTTGGCCGAACGATCGTTGCGGCGCTCGCCAAGCGGTTGAAAGCAGACGTGGACTATGACGACCAGCTCAACGGGCTTGAAAGTCACCGGAACGGCGGCATCTGGGGCGGAAGCGGCGGGCCGCCTGTCCCCTAGTTTCGGACGCCTAACAGAAATTATTGCGCCCAGATGAAACGGACAACTGCCATCGTAAAGGCAAAAACAAACGCGTAGCCAAATCGATCTAGCCTTACCAAACTTTGTCCTCGTTTATTTCGCTGTCTTCCAATCAGCATCATGACACCGCCGACGATAATTGGGGTTATCAGTAAGTTCGCTTGGCGAAGTTGAAGGCTGGAGATCGGTGAATGCGGGAAAATCAATAGGCTGAGACCACCCGCTATGGTACCCCATATCACGAAGCCAACGGTAGATAGCACAGGATTCCGCGGTTTTTCCAAAGTGTCAGCAAGGCTGCGAAGTCCCAGTTCTGCTAAGCACTCGAAGAGTAGCTGAAGAAGGATTTCGCCGAAGAGCTGAAACAAGATTTCGAAGATGACCTCCATTTCTCAGCTCCCTTGATCACCCTTACCAATTGCGACTTGCCGTAGCCATCAGCGGCGTGCCAGCGAGCTGTCGGAAGCCATCTGTCGCCTTCAACCAGCCGACACGTTCCAGGTCCTTGGTTTGGTGTGAACGGCGGAGGAAGCAGCCGGTCGGCTTCCAGGAGCGCCGCCGTGGCACCGTAACGGCGATATCTGGGCGACAGCGGCCACGCAAATGTCGCGTTCCGTAAAAGCAAGGCCGCATTCTAAATAGGCAAAATGCCTGTACCGGGAATCCATCGCTCTCACGCGCAGATCGGCAGCAACAATTCCCTTGCACACCCTAGCTCCCCATGGCTCACTCGCTTCACCTATGCCGCCTTATCGGAAAAAGGGCCTGTCCATGCGCCTCAAAGTCTTCGGCCTGTTGCTAATCACCGCCTCGTCAATTGCTGCTGCCGCGCCGACGCCCAAAGAGCAGTTAATGCAGCCGCCACCCGCGGCGCAGCATTATACGATCAGTTCCGCGGCCGGTAAGCATGGTGATATCTGGAAGTGGAAAACGCCCGACAACAAGCTTGCCTACCGCATGTCGATGTCACTTCGCGGCTGGATTACCGAGACGGATCAATTGACCACAGTCGGCCCCGATGGCCGCCCGACAACCATCGCTATTCGCGGCTACACCGACTCTGGCGACGCCACCGAGGATTTCAGCGTCGATGCCAACGGCATCGCCCGCTGGAAAACCGCAGTCGATGAGGGCAGCGCCCCCTTCGCCACCAAGCGTTACAGCACGTATGGCGGACCATGGCTGGCGGGCGAGCTCGATATCAACGCGCTCGTGAAGGCCGGGCCGAAAGGCATCGAAATGCTGCCCGGCGGACGCGCAAGCATTTCAATCGGCAAGGCGACTGAGGTTGAAGGTCCTTCAGGCAAGAAGACGGTAACGCTCGCTTATATCACCGGGCTTGGTTTTTCGCCTTCGCCTGTCTGGCTGGATAAGGACAATCACTATTTCGGCTCTGCCGGGGTGATCTCACTTCTGCCCGCAGGTTATGAAAATGCCGGGCCGAAGCTGAAGGAAATGCAGGACGCAACCGAGGCAGTAATGGTGCGCGACGTTGCCAAACGCTTCCTCAGTCCGGCCAACCGCGCGCCGACATTGGTCGACAATGTGCTGCTGTTCGACTCGGTTGCCGGTCGTTACGTGCCGGCCCAGGCCGTGCTGATCGAGGGCGGCAAAGTAACGGCCGTGGGCGCTGCAGGATCGGTTAAGCTGCCTGCGGGCGCCACTCGGATCGACGGGCGCGGAAAGACATTGCTGCCGGGGCTTTGGGATTCGCATTTGCATGTCGGCGGCAGCGACTGGAACCTGTTGCAAAATGTGGCGACCGGCATCACCAACTATCGCAGCCCGGGTTCGATGATCGATGAATCGCTCAGCATTATCAAGCGCCGCGCGGCGGGCGAGCTGCTCGCACCTGATGGCAAGATATCGGTGATTATCGACCGCAAGGATCCGCTGGCAGCGCAAGGCGCATTGACCGTCAGCTCAGCCGAAGAAGCGATCGCTGCCGTCGACGCGATCAAGGCGGCGGGGCTGTGGGGTGCCAAATTTTACACCTCGATGACGCCCGCATGGATCGCGCCCGCAGCCGCCGAGGCGCACAAGTTGGGGCTGCATGTCCATGGCCATATCCCTGCCGGGATGCGCCCGATCGACGCGGTGCGCGCGGGCTATGACGAGATCACTCATATCAACTTCATCATGATGCAGGCGATGCCGCAAGCGGTGGTCGACAAGGCAAACACCGCCGCGCGGCTTGAAGGTCCGGCCAAATTTGGCAAGGATGTTGATCTCGATTCGCCTGAAATGCGTGCCTTTTATGCCGAACTTTCCGAGCGCAAGACGATTGTCGATCCGACTTTGGTGGTCTGGGAAGGTTTGCTGACATCGGACGGCAGTACAATCATGCCCGCTTACGCCCCATTCGCGCCGATCTCTCCGCCCGCCGTATCGCGCGGTTTTAAGATCGGCGGCTATCCGCTGTTCGACGGCCTGACCCGCAACGATTTCCGTGCGAGTTTTGCCAAGATGGTGGGCGTCGTCGAACGTCTGCACAAGGCCGGCGTGCGCATTGTCGCCGGCACCGACGGGTCGGGGCTCGAGCTCGTCCGTGAGCTCGAACTTTACCAGCAGGCGGGGCTGACAAACGAAGAAGCGCTGCAGACCGCAACCATTGGTCCGGCGCGGATGACGGGCATGGACGATCGGCTCGGCTCGATCGCGCCGGGCAAGACTGCGAGCATGATCCTGGTCGAAGGCGACGTCTCAAAAGACATGGCTGCACTCCGCCGGATCACCACCGTTTTCCTCGACGGCTATCGGCTGAATGCTGACGACCTACGCAAGGCCAGCGGATTCAACGGGGCGCCGAAATAAGGGGTGCTCGATCCATCCGGATTCTTTCTGATTTGGATGGAGACATCTTTCGGAAAGCACGACTGTTCGGATCGACTAATTGGCCGTCGTCCGACCGACGCTCGAATGCCGCCTTCCGCAACGGCGTGACCTCATTCTCAGACCAGAATCGGCCAGTTGCCGCCTTTGGCTCGGCATGAACGCAGGGCAGGTTTCGACGGGCCAATTTGAACTGGCGAGCGACCGTTTCTGGGGCGATCGCGGACTGGCAGGTTCCGCAAGGCAAAAGTTCGGTCGCTGCCTTTCCCGAAGCTAGAGGGAGATTGTGCTTTTAGACCGATCCTTGCGTTGAGCGGTAGACCTCGACGCCTCTTGCAATGACACCGGACAGAGACGCCATCATCGCTTGGATGAGCGTCGTAAGTAGATTCCGATCCTTCATGATGCGCCTGCGAAACGATAATGGGGCAAGGGCTACCGCAACGTTCGTCATGGCGGTGCGCTTATCGAAATTGATCAGGATGGCCGGTCACCCATGGTAACTGTTGAGGCGCGAGCCGACTATACACGCGTTGCCAAGTCGCTGCATTGGCTCATTCTGGCGTTGCTCGTCGTCCAATTCGCGATCGCCTGGACGATGCCTGAGATCGGACGCGGAAGCGTGCCAACCGGCCTTATCGGCTGGCATCTGTCAGTTGGAGTCGCCATTCTCGCGATGATGGTCGTCCGCCTGGCGTGGCGCCTGACCCATCCGGCCCCGCCGGCGTCGGCCCTCCTGCCGGCCGCGCTTGCGATCCTGTCGCGCGTGACGCACTTTCTGCTTTACGCAGTGTTAATCGTCCTGCCGCTTCTCGGTTGGGCTAACGCGTCGTCGCGCGGCTGGGCAGTCTGGCTGTTCGGTATTTTGCCGCTGCCGCAGCTGTTGCCAAAAGGCTCGGCGCTCGGTCATTCGCTGGGTGACGTCCACGCGACGCTGGCGACTGCACTGCTCGTCATCGTCGCATTGCATGTGGCCGGCGCCCTGTACCATGCGGTGGTCCTGAAGGACCGGACGCTACAACGCATGCTGCTTTAAGAGCGAAGACTGGCAGAGAGCGCAATCGTCACCCAATTACTGCTCAGGCGTATAAGCTGTCGTCCAGCGTCCGTGCCGGAAATGGCAAGAATATCCCGGGGACGCCAGTCGGCATTGCGCACCGAGCGCAAATTGGCGTCGGCTTTCGGGATCGGCTCAAGAAGCCTTCTTTGGCAAAATGCGGCGAAACAGCGCCTAACCCCAGTCGTTCATCGCCTTTTCCAGGTTGAGGCGAATCGCTTCGAAGAACTGCTCGGTGGTCATCCACGCCTGATCCGGGCCGATCAGCAGCGCCAGATCCTTGGTCATGCCACCCTGTTCGACGGTGTAGATGCATGCGCGCTCGAGTGTTTCGGCGAACTTGATAACGTCGGGCGTTTCGTCGAACTTGCCGCGATATTTCAGGCCGCCGGTCCACGCGAAGATCGAGGCGATCGGGTTGGTCGAGGTTGCCTTGCCCTGCTGATACTGGCGATAGTGGCGAGTCACGGTGCCGTGCGCCGCTTCGGCCTCGACGGTTTTGCCGTCGGGCGTGAGCAAGACCGAGGTCATCAGGCCGAGCGAGCCGAATCCCTGCGCGACCTGGTCCGACTGGACGTCGCCGTCGTAGTTCTTGCACGCCCACACGAACTTGCCCGACCATTTGAGCGCGCTGGCGACCATGTCGTCGATCAGGCGATGTTCGTAAACGATGCCAGCAGCTGCGAATTTATCCTTGAATTCATTCTCGAAGATCTCGGCGAACAGGTCCTTGAACTGACCGTCATAGGCTTTCAGGATCGTGTTCTTGGTCGACAGGTACAGCGGCCAGCCCCGCCCAAGGGCATAGTTCATCGAGGCGCGCGCAAAGTCGCGGATCGATTCGTCGAGGTTGTACATCGCGAGCGCGACGCCCGACGACGGATACTGGAATACTTCCTCGTCGATGACGGTGCCGTCTTCGCCTTCGAACACCAGGCGCAGCTTGCCGGGGCCGGGAACGCGGAAATCGGTGGCGCGATACTGGTCGCCGAAGGCATGGCGACCAACGACAATGGGGTCGGTCCAGCCGGGAATCAGGCGCGGGACGTTCTTGATGACGATGGGTTCACGGAACACGACGCCGCCCAAGATGTTGCGAATGGTGCCGTTGGGCGATTTCCACATCTTCTTGAGATTGAATTCTTTGACGCGGTCCTCGTCGGGCGTGATCGTCGCGCATTTCACGCCGACGCCGTATTTGGCGATGGCGTTGGCCGAATCGACGGTGATCTTGTCGTTGGTTTCGTCGCGCTTTTCGACGCTCAGGTCGTAATAATGCAGATCGATGTCGAGGTACGGCTTGATCAGGCGCTCGCGAATCCATTCCCAGATGATCCGCGTCATTTCGTCGCCATCGATTTCGACGACGGGGTTTTTCACCTTGATCTTGGCCATGCGCGCTTCCTCGGGGGAGATGTCGCGGTCGCTCTAGGCAAGGCAGCGCGGGCAATCAACCGGTGTGACGGCAGCGGGCGATTGTTGCAGAAAATTTGCGGTTCGTCGCGCGACGCCCTACAAAGTAACCATGTCGCACCCTGAAACCGGCCCGCACGGGCCGCCGAGCGTCCGTTGGCGTTTTCCCACCGTCCATCCCGACGGCCGCAAATTCGTTGTCATCTCGGGCGTCATTGCCCTCGTTTTCGCGCTGATGGCGTGGGAAACGCTCGCGTGGCCGATGGTCGGAGTCACGATCTGGGTGGCGGCATTCTTCCGCGATCCCATCCGTGGCGTGCCACGCGGCGACGATCTGATCATTGCGCCTGCCGACGGGCTGATTACGCTGATCCGCGACGTGCCGCCGCCGCGCGAGCTGGCGGGCGAGGGCGGCCTCGGCGACGCAACAATGACGCGCGTCTCGATTTTCATGTCGGTGTTCGATGTGCATATCCAGCGATCACCGATCGAAGGGATCATTCGCCAAGTTGTCTATATCTCGGGCAAATTCCTGAATGCCGATCTCGACAAGGCAAGTGAGGACAATGAGCGCCAGCACATCTTGGTCGAACGTCGTGACGGCTTGCGGATCGGCTATACGATGATCGCCGGCCTGGTTGCGCGGCGGATCGTGCCGTTCGTGAAACCGGGCGATACTGTGGTTGCAGGACAACGGGTTGGGCTGATCCGTTTCGGCAGCCGCGTCGATGTCTACCTGCCGGCCGGCACCGCGCCGCGCGTGGCGCTCGGCCAGCGGACGATTGCCGGTGAAACCATTCTCGGCACGATCGGCAATAATCAGGCGGCGGGCGGCATCAGCCAGTGAAACCCGTCGAGCGTCGGGCTTTGGGACGTGGCATTCCGCTCAGGACGGTCGCACCGAATGCGGTCACCGCTTTGGCGCTGTGTTTCGGGCTGACGGGAATCCGCTTTGCGATCGCAGCGGCGGGGATCGAGGCCAATCCGGCTACCTGTGCGCAGGAAATGGGTAATGCCGCCTGCGGTGCGCTTGCGCTCGATTATTGGACCAAGGCTATTGGGTCGATCATCATTGCGGGGATTCTCGACGGGGTCGACGGGCGCATCGCGCGAATGTTTCGGGGCGAGAGCCGCTTTGGTGCAGAGCTCGATTCGCTTTCGGACGTCATCGCGTTCGGCGTTTCGCCGGCGCTCATCATCTACCTTTGGTCGCTTCAGCAATTTCCGCGCTTTGGCTGGTTCTGCGCCCTGGCTTTCGTTGTGTGTCAGGCACTTCGGCTTGCGCGCTTTAACGCGCGAATCGATGTCGATGATCAGCCGCACAAATCGGCCGGCTTCCTCACCGGCGTGCCGGCACCGGCGGGGGCGGGCCTTGCGTTCCTGCCGCTGTACTTATGGATCGTGACCTGGGAGGCATGGTTTCGTTCCCCCGTCGTCGTTGCGCCCTGGGTGGCGTTCGTTGCGGTGCTGATGATTTCAAACGTGGCAACGTTCAGCTGGGGATCGATCCGGCTGCGCCGCAATATCCGTCTGGAAGCGATTCTGTTGCTGGCGCTTGTCGGCACGGCCTTGTTCGCCGAGCCCTTATGGACATTGATCGGTGTGTCCGTCGCCTATGTCGCCCTCATTCCCTTCAGCATGCGAAGCTATGCCAAAGTCAGGCAGCGGCGCGCAGCGGCAGGCACGACCACCGACGACGTCCCGGCGTCCTGACGGTTACGCGGATCCGCGGTGCGGGCGCGATCATGGCTTCGGCCCGAATGGATCGTCCGGCAAGCGCCGCGACAACCGAATCGGCGTGATCGCGGAGCGTGACCAAAATCACCGCTGCTGCACCACCCATCACTGCCAGTACGCTCAGTATCGATACGAGATAGATCATCACGTCGTCTCCCAGAGAAAGCCGAACCAATACTGGAAAAATTCGTTCCCGAATCGGCGATGTTCATGTTTTGTTCGGATTGTTCCCTCTTGTCAAGCATCGTCCGCGCGGTTAAGCGCGCCGCCATTCCACATGGGGAGCACCATACCGGTGCCGCCGCGCGAGCGGTGGTTCCGCTCCCCAGAGGTTCAACCGGGTTAGGAGAAATGATTATGGCGGCACCTGTCGTCACGATGCATCAGCTGTTGGATGCTGGCGCACACTTCGGTCACCAGACGCACCGCTGGAATCCGAAGATGAAACCGTACATCTTTGGCGACCGTAACGGCGTCCATATCCTCGATCTGTCGCAGACGGTGCCGCTGTTCGCGCGCGCGCTGGACTTCGTCGCGTCGACGGCGGCAGGCGGCGGCAAGGTTCTGTTCGTCGGCACCAAGCGTCAGGCGCAGGATCCGATCCGCGACGCGGCGCGTGCTTCGAACCAGCATTTCGTCAATCACCGTTGGCTGGGCGGCATGCTCACCAACTGGAAGACGATCTCGGGCTCGATCAAGCGTTTCAAGGCGATGGAAGAGCAGCTGTCGGGCGACACGACGGGTCTGACCAAGAAGGAAGTCCTTCAGCTGACGCGCGAACGCGACAAGTTCGAGCTGTCGCTGGGCGGTATCCGCGACATGGGCGGCATTCCCGACGTGATGATCGTCATCGACGCCAACAAGGAAGAGCTGGCGATCAAGGAAGCCAATGTCCTGGGCATCCCGGTTGTGGCGATCCTCGATTCGAACGTCTCGCCCGATGGTATCGCGTTCCCGGTTCCCGCGAACGACGACGCCAGCCGTGCGATCCGCCTCTATTGCGAGGCATTGGCCCAGGCCGCGACCCGTCACGGTGCGCAGGCCGCACAGGCCAAGGGGCAGGACTTCGGCGCGATGGTCGAGCCACCGGTGGAACCGGCTCTGGTTGAGGCCGTTGCCGTCGATCCGGGCGCTACCGAAGTGCAGGAATCGCCGAGCTTCGGTGTCGGCGAAGAAGCCAGCGCGTAACCACTTCCGTTCGGGCTGAGCCTGTCGAATCCCCGTCCTTCCATTGCAACAATGCAGAGGCAGGACGGCCCTTCGACAAGCTCAGGGCGAACGGACCAATTTCTAAGGACGAACAACATGGCCGAGATCACTGCCGCTCTCGTCAAGGAACTGCGCGAAGTTTCGGGCGCGGGCATGATGGATTGCAAGAAGGCACTCAATGAAACCGGCGGCGATATGGATGCCGCAGTCGATTGGCTGCGCACCAAGGGTCTGGCGACGGCGGCCAAGAAGGCCGGTCGCACGGCTGCCGAGGGTCTGGTCGGCGTTGCGACGTCGGGCACCAAGGGTTCGGCGGTCGAAGTCAATTCGGAAACCGATTTTGTAGCGAAGAACGACCAGTTTCAGGCGTTCGTCCGCGACGTGACGGCGCTGGCGCTCGACAGCGACGCGAACGACATCGCCGCGCTTGCTACGGCACCGATGGGTGAGGGCAGCGTTCAGGACAAGCTGACCGCAAACATCGCGACCATCGGCGAGAACCAGTCGCTGCGGCGCGTTAAGACGCTCAGCGTCAACCAAGGCGCCGTCGTCAGCTACGTCCACAATGCGGCGGCCCCTGGCCTCGGCAAGATCGGCGTTCTCGTTGCGCTCGAGGGCAATGCGAATGCCGGCGCCATTGAGGCGTTGGGCAAGCAGCTTGCGATGCACATTGCGGCGGCGAACCCGTCCGCGCTGCACGAAGAGGGCCTCGATGAGGCACTCGTGTCGCGCGAGCGCGCCATTGCGATGGAAAAGGCGGCCGAGAGCGGCAAGCCCGCCAACGTCATCGAAAAGATGATCGACGGCGCCATTGCCAAGTTCCGCAAGGAAAACGCGCTGCTCAGCCAGGTTTTCGTCATGGATAACAAGACGAAGATTGCCGACGTCGTCTCAGCTGCCGCGAAGGACGCGGGCGGCAGCATCGCGCTGGTCGATTACGTCCGTTTCCAGCTCGGCGAAGGCATCGAGAAAGCCGAAAGCGACTTCGCGGCCGAAGTCGCAGCAGCCTCTGGCGTGCCTCAGAACGCCTGAGCGGGCTGACGCTTCACAAGTGCGCGGCGCGGGCTTAGGGTCCGCGCCGCATAACTCTCAAGGAAGACTTGCTCGCCGATGAGCCGCCCCCCGTACAAACGTATCCTGCTGAAACTGTCGGGCGAAGTGTTGATGGGGCCAGGTGGTCTCAGCATCGACCCCGAGGTAACGGCGCGCGTCGCCGGCGAGATCGCCAATGCCAAGGCAATGGGGTTCGAGCTCTGCGTTGTCGTCGGCGGCGGCAACATCTTTCGCGGCCTTGCGGCAGCGGCGAAGGGGTTCGAGCGGGCGACTGCCGACTATATGGGTATGCTCGCCACGGTGATGAACGCGCTGGCGGTGCAGAACGCACTGGAGGCCATCGGCGTCGAAACGCGGGTGCAATCGGCCATTCCGATGTCGAGTGTGTGCGAACCCTATATCCGTCGGCGTGCCGAACGGCATCTGGAGAAGGGCCGCATAGTGATCTTCGCGGCCGGCACCGGCAATCCATTCTTCACCACCGACACCGGGGCGGCACTGCGGGCTGCCGAAATGAAGTGCGATGCCCTGTTCAAAGGGACGTCGGTGGATGGTGTCTATGATGCCGACCCGAAAAAGGTTGCGACCGCAAAGCGTTATGAAACAATCGATTATTCGACGGTTCTCGCACAAGACCTGAAGGTTATGGATGCATCGGCGGTTGCCCTGTGCCGCGACAATAATATTCCGATCGTCGTTTTCAACATCCGCGAACAGGGCAACCTTGCCCGCGTTCTGGCGGGTGAGGGTGTGGCGACGATCGTTACCCGAGAGGATGGATAATGGCTGCCTACGACAAATCGGATCTCGAACGCCGGATGAACGGCGCGGTCGAATCGCTGAAGGGCGATCTCGGCGGCCTGCGCACCGGGCGCGCGTCGGTGAACCTGCTCGATCCGGTGACGGTCGAGGTTTACGGCGCGAACATGCCGCTCAATCAGGTCGCAACGGTCAGCGCCCCCGAACCGCGCCTGTTGTCGGTACAGGTCTGGGATAAATCGAACGTCGGCCCGGTCGACAAGGCGATCCGCTCGGCGGGCCTGGGTCTCAACCCGATCGTTGATGGCACGACGCTGCGCCTGCCGATCCCCGACCTGACCGAGGAACGCCGCAAGGAACTCGCCAAGCTCGCCGGACAATATGCCGAGAAGGCACGCATCGCCGTCCGCAACGTCCGCCGCGACGGGATGGATGCGCTCAAGATCGACGAGAAGAAGCATGAAATCAGCGAGGACGACCGCAAGCGGTCCGAAACCGAGGTCCAAAAGCTGACCGACGCGACCATCGCCGATATCGACGCGACGGCGAGCGCGAAGGAAAAGGAAATCCTCGGCAAGTGAGTGCCCCGGCGCTCAGCGAAAAGCCTGCCGCTGGGTCCGGTCCCGCCACCCCCCGCCACGTCGCCATCATCATGGATGGAAACGGTCGTTGGGCGAAAGCCCGGCACTTGCCGCGCGTGGCAGGACACCGGAAGGGGATCGAGACGGTCCGCACCGTTTCGCGTGCCGCCCGGTCGCTCGGTATCGAGGTGCTCACGCTCTATGCCTTTTCGTCGGAGAACTGGCGGCGTCCGGCCGAGGAAATCAGCGACCTGATGGGGTTGCTGCGGCATTTCATCAAATCGGACCTCGACGAACTCACGCGCGAAGGCGTGCGGTTGCGCGTCATCGGCGATCACACGGCGTTTGCGCCCGACCTCGTCCATCTGATCGACGGTGCGCTGACCCGGACGGCGTCGAATACCGGGTCGACGCTGGTAATCGGTCTCAACTATGGTTCGCAGGACGAGATCGTTCGCGCCGCCCGCAAACTGGCGGGCCGGGATCCGGCCACGATCGATGCTGCGGCCGTCGAGGCGGCGCTCGACACCGGCGATCTGCCCCCGGTCGACCTGCTGATCCGCACTTCGGGCGAGCATCGTTTGTCGAATTTCATGCTTTGGCAGGCGGCGTATGCCGAATTGCTGTTCGTCGATACGTTGTGGCCCGATTTCGGCGCAGACGCACTGGCCGATGCCGTTGCGGCCTTTCACCGGCGCGAGCGCCGCTTCGGCGGGCTTTAAGCTCTTCGCATGACTGAACTGACCAAGCGTATCCTTTCCGGCGTTATCCTTGCAGCACTGTTGCTCGGCGACGTCTGGGTCGGGGAATGGTGGTTCGCCGCGCTGCTGGTGGTGGGGGCACTGGTGCTTTGGCCCGAATATCTTCGCCTGATTTGGCGCGGATGGTCTTCGCGGACGGCGCGTGGCCTTTGGGGCGTCTTCGGGGCCCTGTATTTCGGCGCGGCCATTGCCGGCTTATGGCTTGCGCGCAGCACCGAGGAAGGGTTTTTCGTCACGATGGTGCTGTTCGGCGTCGTCTGGGCGACTGACATCGGTGCCTTCGTTTTCGGTCGGCTGATCGGCGGACCGAAGATCGCGCCGTCGATCAGCCCATCGAAAACCTGGGCCGGCCTGGTAGGCGGCATTGTTTCGGTCGCGGCGGTCATTCTCGTCGTTTTCACGATCCGGACCGAGCAATATCCGAACCAGTGGGGGATTGCGTTACCGCTCGCGATGATCGGCGCGGTGCTGATCGCCGTCATTGCCCAGGCGGGCGATTTCTTCGAAAGCTGGCTGAAGCGAAAGGCGGGCATGAAGGATTCGGGGTCGATCATTCCGGGGCACGGCGGTCTGTTCGACCGTATCGACGGGCTGCTGCCGGTGGCGATCCTGTTCGGTGCGGTCATTGGTTGGATGACGCCCGCGTGACCCGTCGCTCCGTCACGATCCTGGGCGCGACCGGTTCGGTCGGGACCTCGACGCTCGATCTGATCCTGCGGTCGCCCGAAAAGTTTAGCGTGGTCGCGCTGACGGCCCAACAGGATGTGGCGGGCCTTGCTAAAGCAGCGCGCGCGACCGACGCCGAACTCGCCGTGATCGGCGATGCGTCGCTGCACGATGCACTGAAAGAAGCACTGGCAGGCACCCGAACCGAAGTCGCCAGCGGCTGCAATGCGGTGAGCGAGGCTGCTTCGCGCGGGGCCGATTGGACGATGGCGGCCATCGTTGGTTGCGCGGGTTTGCCTGCGACACTTGCAGCCCTTCGCGGCGGTCGGACCGTGGCACTCGCCAACAAGGAATCGCTGGTCTCGGCCGGTGACGTCATGACGGCCGTTGCGGCGCAGTCGATGGCGCAGCTGTTGCCCGTCGACAGCGAACACAATGCAATCTTTCAGTGCCTGGCCGGTTCCCCGCGCGACCGCGTTCGCCGGATTGTCCTGACTGCGAGCGGTGGCCCTTTCCGCACCTGGACGCGCGAAGCGATGGAGGATGTCACGCCCGAAGTGGCGGTCAAGCACCCGAACTGGTCGATGGGGGCCAAGATCAGTATCGATTCGGCGACCCTGATGAACAAGGGGCTCGAACTGATCGAGGCCAAGCATCTGTTTGCCTGCCGACCCGACGAACTCGCTGTCGTCGTGCATCCGCAATCGGTCATTCACTCGATGGTCGATTATGTCGACGGATCGACCATCGCGCAGCTGGGTTCGCCCGACATGCGCATTCCGATTGCCTCGACCCTGGCGTGGCCCGACCGGATGGAAACGCCGTGCACACCGCTCGATCTGTCAACGATCGGTCGTCTCGATTTCGAAGCACCCGATCTAGAACGCTTCCCGGCGCTTGGCCTCGCAATGGCGGCGCTGGCTGCCGGTGGCGCGCGCCCTGCAGTGCTCAATGCGTCGAACGAAATCGCCGTCGCGGCATTCCTGGCGCGCTCCATCGGCTTTTTGGACATCGCGCGGATCGTCGCCGATGTCCTCGACCGCTATGATCCCCCGGCACCGACGACCGTTGAGGACGTCCTGGCGATCGATGGCGAGGCGCGCCGTATTGCCGCCGCGTTTTTGGAAGAGATGGCCGCATGATCGAAATCCCGACCTTCTTTCAGGCAATCGCCTTTTTCCTGCTCGCCATCTTCCCGCTCGTGGTCATACACGAGTTGGGGCATTATTTGGTCGGCCGCTGGTTCGGCGTACATGCCGAGGTGTTTTCCATCGGTTTCGGGCGGCGGATCGGCGGGTGGACCGACAAGCGTGGCACCAACTGGCAGATCGGAATGTTGCCGCTCGGCGGCTATGTCCGCTTTGCTGGCGACATGAGCGCCGCCAGCACGCCCAGCGCTGAATGGCTGTCGCTGCCGGCCGAGGAGCGCAACCGCACCTTCCAGGCGAAACCGGTGTGGCAGCGCGCGCTGATCGTGTTTGCGGGTCCGGCGGTCAATTTCCTGTTTGCCATCACCATGCTGGCGGGGCTGTTCGGTGTGTACGGCGAGCCGCGTATCGCGCCGCAGATCGGTGTGTTCACTGCCAACTCGTCGGCGCAAGCCGCCGGTATGAAGCTTGGCGACCGGATCGTTTCTGTCGACGGCCAGTCCATCGCACGCTTTGAGGACATCGGCCTAATCGTTCAAGCACGCGCCGAACAGCCGACAACATTCATCCTCGACCGGGCTGGTACCCGTGTCGTACTGGACGTCACCCCGCGCCGCGAATCCGTGAAGGACATCACGGGTGTTTCGATCCCGACCGGTCGTATCGGCATCGGTCCGGCGACCATCGAACGGGTCCGTCTGTCGCCTCTCGAGCTGCCCGGCGCGGCGGCCCGGTTCACTGTCCAGTCGGTACGCTCGATGGTCGTGGCGCTCGGTCAGATCGTGACCGGCAATCGATCGGTCAAGGAATTGGGCGGTCCGGTAAAGATGGCCGCAACGTCCGAGCGCGTGGCGCAACTGGGCTTTGTCAGCTTTTTGTTCTTCATGACGATGGTGTCGATAAATCTGGGGTTCATCAACCTGCTGCCAATCCCGACCCTCGATGGCGGTCACCTCGCGTTCTATGCGGTGGAGGCGGTCCGGCGGAAACCGGTAGGATTGGCGACGCAGGAATGGGCATACCGGTCGGGCCTTTTTGTGTTGCTCGCGTTCATGCTGTTCGTGACGATCAACGATCTGGCAGGCTTCGGACTGTTCGGCCGGTTCGCGGGTTGATTGCCCGGACGGCATCGGGCAGGGCGTCCGGCAACATTGCGCAATAATTGTTAGTGGCGGGAATTGAGTTGAAAGCAGATTGCATGGGTCTCTACGGTCGCCGCACGCTGTCGTTGCTGATGGTCGGCACGATGCTGGCGGGATTGCCGACAGTGGCACTCGCCCAGAAGCCGCCGCGTCCGGTTCCCGTCGATCTGACGAAAGAACCGGTGCCGCCACCTGCACCCGCAACCGATGGCGGGACGATCACGTCGATCCAGGTCGTCGGATCGCAACGCATCGAGCCCGAGACGGTGCGTTCCTATCTGAAGCTGCGTCCTGGTGGTGCCTACACCCGCGAAAGCCTGGACGAGGCGATCCGCGACCTGTTCGCGACCGAATTGTTCGCCGATGCACAGATCCGTGACGACAGCGGCAAGCTGACAATCCTAGTCCGCGAAAACCCCGTCATCAATCGCATCGTGTTCGAGGGTAACAAGCGCATCAAGGAAGACAAGCTCTCCAAGGAGCTGAAGCTCGCGCCTCGTCAGATCTTTACGCGGAGCAAGGTACGCGCGGACATCGGTCGCATCGTCGAGCTTTATCGTCGTCAGGGCCGTTTTGCTGCAACGGTCGAACCCAAGATGGTCATGCTCGACCAGAACCGCGTCGATATCGTCTATGAAATCAGCGAAGGGCCGAAGTCGAAGGTCCGCCGAATCAACATCATCGGCAACACCGTGTTCAAGGACGGCAAGCTGAAGGGCGAAATGGCGACGAAGGAATCGTCGATCACGCGCCTCTTTTCGTCGCGCGACACCTATGACGCCGACCGTCTTGCCTATGACCAGGGCAAGCTGCGCCAATTCTATCTGACCAACGGCTATGCCGATTTCCGCGTGATTTCGGCTGTTGCCGAACTGACCCCCGACAAGCGCGACTTCATCCTCACTTATGTGGTCGAGGAGGGCGAGCGTTATAAATTCGGCGACGTGCTGGCCGAAAGCGAAATCCGCGACTTCAAACCCGAGGTGATCAAGACCCAGATTCCGATGAAGACCGGCGACTGGTACAATGCGAAGGCCGTCGAGGACACGGTCGAAAACATCACCAAGACGGCCGGGCTGTTCGGCTATGCGTTCGCCAACGTCGACCCGGTGTTCAACCGGAACAAGGAAGAAAAGACGATGAACATCACGTTCCGCGTCGGCGAAACGCCGCGTGTGTACGTGGAGGCCATCAACGTCAACGGCAACACGTTGACCGTAGACAAGGTGCTGCGTCGCGAATTCCGCCTCGCCGAAGGGGACGCATTCAACGCCTTTTCGGTCAAGCGGTCTGAAGACCGCATCAAGTCGCTCGGGTTCTTCCAGGAGAAATTCGAAATCGCGCAGCGGCAGGGCTCGGCCCCCGACCGCATCATCCTGGAGGCGAACGTCGAGGAAAAATCGACCGGCGAGCTTCAGCTGTCGGCAGGTTTCTCCAGCCTCGAACGTTTCATCGTCAACGCATCGATCCGCCAACGCAACTTTCGCGGCAAAGGGCAGGAACTTAGGGCGTCGGTCAATTATTCGACCTATTCGAAATCGGTCGAACTGGGCTTTACCGAGCCGTATTTGTTCGATCGCAACATTGCGCTGGGCGGCGACATTTTCCGTCGCGACTATAATTCGTTCAACTATGTCGGTGACCAACGGAACACCACTTATCAGCAGGTGACGACCGGCTTCCAGATTCGCGCTGGCCTGCCGCTCACTGAATATTGGTCGATGGCCCTGCGCTATGGCCTCAGCTACGATCAGGTGACGCTCGATCAGGCGACATATTATTTCAACGGGGCGTGTGACCCGCTGCTGGCCGGACGCTATCTCTGCGACTCCCTCGGTAACCGGACGACATCGTCGGTGGGGTATAGCATCGTCTATGACAGCCTGAACAACCGCGTCCGGCCGAGCCGTGGCGAGCGGTTTGTTTTCAGCCAGGATTTGGCCGGGCTAGGCGGCAATGTGAAATACGTCCGGCAAACGATCAATGCGGCGAAATACTGGCCGGTTCTCAAGGGCTTCATTTTTTCGGCCAGCGTCGAAGCGGGATCGATCCTGCCGCTGGGTGGACAATCTGCGACGGGTGCCGACAAAGTTCGCCTTACCGACCGTTTCTTCCTCGGTGAACCACAGATTCGCGGCTTCGACATTCGTGGCGTTGGCCCGCGGGTGCTGCGCAAACAATATGATTCGACCAGTGCGACCGGCTTCAACGAAGACAAGAATTCGATCAGCGACGACGCGCTGGGCGGGCGCGCCTATTATCTCGGTCGTCTCGAGCTCGAAATTCCGCTGGGATCCGGGGCCAAGGAACTCGGCCTGCGTCCATCGATCTTCCTGGACGCGGGCGCAGTATTCGGGATCAAGGCACCGAATTACGCGGACGGTACGTTGCAGGACTATGCTCCCGGCGACCCACGCCTCAATCGCGATTATCTGCTCAGCGATAATGTCACACTGGGATGCTACGTTTCCGACACAACCAGCGCAAACTACAATACCGTGATCGCGCGTCCGACTACCGGCTGTCCGACAGGGAGCGCTGCCCAAAGACAAATCGCGTCACCATTCAAGGAATTCTATTTCGGCGATTCCCCGCGCCCGCGTGTTTCGATCGGTTTCGGTGTGAATTGGAACTCTCCATTCGGGCCATTCCGCATTGATATCGCCAAGGTTCTGCTCAAGGAGCCCGGCGACCAGACCAAGACTTTGACCTTCAACGTAGGAACCCAATTCTGATGACTAAATTTCTGACCGCAACTGCCGTCACCGCGCTCGCCGTGATGGCCATGCCTGCGCTGGCCCAGGTAAAGGCCCCTGCAACCCAGGCAATCGTCGTGGACACGTCGAAGGTATTCGCGACCTGCACGGCCTGTGTGGCTGCACAGGCGGCACTCAAGGTACAGGCCGATGCGATCCAGGCCCGTCAGCAGGCGCTTGCTGCTCCGCTGCAGACGGAAGGGCAGGCCCTTCAGGCAGCTGTCAATGCCCTGGCCGGTAAGGAACCCGACGCTGCACTGAAGGCCCGCGCCACCGCGTTCCAGCAGAAGCAGCAAGCCGCGCAACAGGAACTCCAGGGTCGTGAACAGACGTTCAACGCCAATCGTGCCTATGTCGGGCAGCAGGTCAGCGCCAAGTTGAACCCGATCATCGTCGCGACCATGAAGGCCCGCGGCGCGAATGTCGCGATCGATCCCCAGTCGATCCTGGCCTACGAACCTTCGCTCGACGTGACAACGGATGTGCTGGCACAGCTCAATGCCCAGCTGCCAAGTGTCTCGACGACGGCACCGGCCGCACCCGCCGCGCCCACAACACCGAAACCGGCGGGTCGCTAACCCCCGATGTCCGATTCAGTATCGGGCGGGATCGACATTCGGGGAGTGATGGCGGCGCTGCCGCATCGCTTCCCGATGTTGCTCGTCGATCGTGTCGAGGAACTCGTTGTCGACGAGCGCATCGTTGCGATCAAGGCAGTCACGATCAACGAGCCGTTCTTTGCCGGGCATTTTCCCGGCCGTCCGATCATGCCCGGCGTCCTCATTGTCGAGGCGCTGGCGCAGGCGGCCGGAATCTTGGCAGTCGAATCGCTCGGCCTCGCGGGGTCGGGAAAGCTCGTCTATTTCATGGCGATCGACGGGGCGAAATTTCGTGCGCCGGTCGAGCCGGGTGTTCTGCTTCGCCTCGAAGTCGCGTTCGTCCAAAAGCGCGCAACCGTGTGCAAATTCACCGGCCGCGCCATGCTGGGCGACAAGCTTGCGGCAGAGGCCAGTTTTACCGCGATGATCGCCGACGCGCCTGCCTGATCCTGAAATTCTCCCCTGTGGCATTCGGCCAGGGGAGGATTGCCTTTCTGCCGACCTCCGCTATACGCGCCGCTTCCTTTCGAGGCTGGTCGGAACCAGCCACCAATCAGAAAGACCAACACGTGAAGACTACCGGCCACCCCGATTACCATATGATCCGCGTCAAGATGACCGACGGCACCGAGTTCGAGACGCGCTCGACCTGGGGCAAGGAAGGCGATCTGATGACGCTCGAAATCGATCCGCTCGCGCATCCGGCTTGGACCGGCGGCAAGGGCACGATGCTCGACGCTGGCGGTCAGGTCGCACGCTTCAACAAGCGTTTCGGCGGTCTCAGCCTCAAGAAGTGATCGGTTCGGAGCCTTCAGCTCCGGCCCCTATCATCGTAACGGCACTGCTCGGGCGGGAGGATTTCGCTTGGGCAGATGCCTTGCGTCGTGCGCACTTTCCGGCCGAACGTAATTTCCTGCGCGCCCATATCACACTGTTCCATCACCTGCCGCCATCGGCGGAACGCGAGCTGGGCGATTTGCTCAGATACGTAACGCGTGACCCCCAGCCCAAAGCGTGGTTGGCCTCGGTCATCTCGCTGGGGCAGGGGGTGGCCTATCGCATCGACAGTCCCGATCTGGCGGATGTCCGCGCGCGGATAGCCGACCGCTTTGCCCCCTTGCTGATGCCGCAGGATCGCGCCGGCTGGCGACCGCATATCACCGTGCAGAACAAGGTGAAGCCTGACGCCGCGCGTACGCTGTTGGCCACGCTGTCCGCCGAATTCGCGCCGCGTCCTCTCGCCATCGCTGGTCTTGCCGCGTGGTGGTATCGTGGCGGACCGTGGGACCCGATCGGCGCCTGGGCATTCGGGTCCGGCCACACGATGCACCCGCCCTGTTGACGGTTTTTGCGGCGCTGTTATAGGCCGCCCTCCCGCAAGGGGCCCATTTGGGGCGGAGTAGCTCAGCTGGTTAGAGCAGCGGAATCATAATCCGCGTGTCGGGGGTTCAAGTCCCTCCTCCGCTACCATATCTATCATTGTCCTCGCTGCCGTCCGTAACGAGGCGTCTCTTCGCAGCGAAAGACCGCATATGGCCGCTACCCACTCTACGCGCATGCTGATCCTCGGTTCCGGTCCAGCCGGCCTTTCCGCCGCGATTTATGCTGCGCGCGCCGGGCTCAGTCCGCTGGTCGTGCAAGGCATTCAACCGGGCGGGCAGTTGACCATCACGACCGATGTCGAGAACTATCCGGGCTTCGCCGACGTCATCCAGGGCCCATGGCTGATGGAGCAGATGCAGAAGCAGGCCGAACATGTCGGCGCTTCGATGGTGTGGGATACGATTGTCGATGTCGATCTGTCCGAACGGCCGTTCAAACTGACGGGCGACGGCGGCACGATCTACGTCTGCGACACGCTGGTGATCGCGACCGGTGCCCAGGCACGTTGGCTCGGCCTCGACAGCGAAACGCGGTTGCAAGGGAAGGGCGTCAGCGCTTGCGCAACCTGCGACGGCTTTTTCTACCGGGGCAAGAAAGTGGTCGTCATCGGCGGCGGCAACACCGCGGTCGAGGAAGCGCTGTACATGACGAACCACAGCCCCGATGTGACCCTGATCCACCGCCGCGATCACCTGCGCGCCGAAAAAATCCTGCAGGACCGGCTGTTTGCCAATCCCAAGATTTCGGTGCTCTTCGACAAGCGCGTCGAAGCATTCGTAGGCGCCGGCGATCCCGAGGGAATGGTGGGCGTCGATCTGGTCGATACCGTGACCGGCGAGAAGTCGCATGTCGCTGCCGACGGCGGCTTCGTTGCCATCGGCCACAGTCCCGCGACCGACATTTTCAAGGGTCATTTGCCGATGGACGAAGGCGGCTATTTGCTCGTCGAGATCGGATCGACGCGCACGTCGGTGCCGGGCGTGTTCGCGGCGGGCGACGTTACCGACAAGATCTATCGTCAGGCGGTCACGGCGGCTGGCATGGGCTGCATGGCCGCGCTCGATGCCGAGAAGTTCCTGGGCGTCGCGGAGTTCGGGGCTGCGTCGAGTTGGTAAACTAACTCCCGCTTCCCTGAGCTTGTCGAAGGGTCGCGCTGCTTCGATTCAGGGGAAAGAAGCCAGGGCTTCGACAGGCTCAGCCAAGCGGTGTTTTATCGTTGAGCACGCCCTCCAACACCTCGACCAGCTGCGCATAGCCCGCCGCATCGGCAAAGCTGTGCGATGCGGTGTCGATCCGCTCGACTGTAATCGCCGGATCGTTCCGCCAGACGTCGGCAAAGGCAATGGCAGTCGCATCGCCGGTCGCCAGCACAATCACTGTCGCGATCTTCGAGGCCTCCAGCGCGCGGACGGTCTTGTCAGCCAGGCTGTCGGGGGGGGCAGGCTTGGCAGCGGCCAGGCGTCCCAGCCCCTTGGCCAGCTTCGTCATGTCGACCTTTCCGGTCAGCAACGCCTTCCACGCCTCCGGGTCGCGGAGACGCCGTGCGTAGCGATGCTTGATGGCCGCGGGTGGCGGCATTTCGCCCGAGGATGGGATAACCCACGGATTGGCTAGAACGCGCGCATCCGCAGCGGTGCCGTGCAGCGCTAGGGCGCTCGCCGCATCGCAATTGCCGAAAGCGACGACGCGCGTGAGTTGCGGGCATTGCGCACGGAAAGCCGTCAGCGCGGCGGCGATATCCGGGCCGCTGAAGCGGAACCCCTTGTTCTCGCCCTCGCTGTCACCGACGCCGCGCCGGTCGAAGCGGAAGACCGGATAGCCCCTTGCCGCAATTGTTGCCGCAAGCTCAGCCATCCCCCGATGCGCACCGCTGCGGATTTCATTGCCGCCCGAAACGATAAGGAGGCCTGCACAGCCCGGCGCACCATCCAGCGTTCCCACGAGCGTTGCGCCCTCACAGGCAAAGCTCAGCGTACGCCGCATGATGTCATCCATTGCGCGATGTCGCCCACAACTGCTTCGGCAAGTGCGGGATCATGACCCGGCTCGGCGCGACGCCAGAGCGGGCTGCCGGGCAGGTAGCTGTCGGCGACTCCCGCTTCGTCCTCCATCCGGACCGTCCGGATCGTCCCGGTCTCGCCCGGCACGGCCCCTTCGAGCGCGAAGAGCAGCTCGGGGTGGATCAAATTGCCCGTAAGCGCCGTCGGCTTTGTGCGGGCAGTTGTTTGTAGATCGCCGAGGGTGGCATCCGCCGTCATGGCCGTCGAACGGAGCATATCGCGCAAAAGGCGAAGCCCGGTCTCGGGTGACAACCGCCAATGCAGCTCCGATGCGGTCGCCTCATCGAGCAACGCACCGCCACGCACCGCCACTGTCGCTACCGGAGCCGGCAGTCCGGCCAAGGCGGCTTTCCAGTCGTCAAGACGCGCATCGACGGTGGCAATCGGGCTGTCGTTCGTGCCGGGCAGGTCGGGCAGGATCGAAGCGATTCCAACCGCAGCCAATCCGCGCATCACTTCAACCAGAAAATGCCGTGTCCGGTTCGCCTCTTCGAACAAGGGTGGCAAGACAAGCAACAACGGCCCGTCCTCCGGACCAAATCGTAGCATCGCCTCGCGTTGATCTCGCCAGGCATAGCTATCGATCACGCGCCAACCTTGTCCGCCGCAAAGGCGCACAGCGCGCCGAAACTGGCCAGCATCTGCCCGTCGACATCGTCGTCGTCGATCACAATGCCCAGTCGATCCTCGAGCTCCGTCAGCAGGCCTGCCACCGCCATCGAATCGAGCTCGGGCAGGCTGCCGAACAGCTCGGTATCGGCATCGAACTTGTCGACGCGCGCCTGGGAAATGCCCAGCACGTCGCGCAACACGCCGCGTACCACCCGGTCGACTTTACTTGCCTCGCTCATGCGGCCTCTCTTCGGCGAACAATGTCGCGCGCCGTTAGCGGGTGGGCGCTCGGGCGGCAAGCGCGCGCAGTCCGGCCTTCGCCGCCCCGAACAGCCCGGCGGCCTTGCGCGGGTTATAGAGGTCGACGCGCATCCGCATGACGCGGGTGTCCATCCAGTCCGCCTTGTAGCGATCGTCGCCGGTCCCGAAGTCGATCCGATCGACCCGGTCGCGGTCGATGACGTGTTCGAACATCGCCTTCGACAGGATCGTCCCCGGCGACAGCTCGGCGACGTCCTCGCGGTGCGCGAGCTTGTGGATAATCGCGACACCGTGTTCGACCGTCCACAATTGTGCTGCCACCGCGCGGCCCTCGATGGTCGCGATGCCGAGCCTGAGCGCCCCTGCCGCGCCTTCGTCCTCAGCCATCGTCCGGACAAAGCTCAGCGAGCCCTCTTCGGGCTTCCAGCTTTCGGCATAGATGCTTTCATAGTCGGCCCAGGCGGCTTCATCGAACCGGTCGAAGATCGTCAGCTCCATCGGCGTCTTGGCGGCCTTGCGCTTGGCGGTGGAGCGGAGTTGACCGGGGCGCTCGGCCCAGAACTCCTCGAAACTCTTGCCCGCGACATCGATGGACCAGTTGGCGGTCTGCGGCGTCACGTGGGCGATCCAGCCGGCACGCGCAAAGCCGGCGCGGACGAGTTCGGCTTCGGCCTCCGGAACATGATCGAGCGCGATATTGGCAAGGCGCGGGCGCAGGCGGCGGGCAATCGCGACGATCAGCGCGCGAGCGGTCGTTTCCGACGGCGTGCCGGTGAAGATGGGGCGAAAGGCCAATGTGTACCAGCTCGCCAACCCCTTGGCGGAGCCTGCGGTCTCGGCCAGGAAAAGCCAGACGTCGCTCCCCTCGGCGCGCGTGCGGGCGATCAGCGGGCGGTCGCCGGGCTGGCAAAGCGCCCAGGTGCGCCGGAACCACTCGATCCGGTCGAACAGCGATTGCTGGTTCACGCGGTCGAGCGATCCCTTGGCGGTGGCTTCCGCATCGCCAAGGTCACGAAATATTTCACCCTTTACCCACATGGGGCTATCTCCAGCGCGTGCCCGGCATCGGGCGCTCATTCAGGAAGGTGCAACTGGGTGCAAGTCCCCGATCCCGTCGCTTACCCGATCGATCATGTCGCCCGCGACGGCGCCCCCGATGCGCCCGCGCTGGTTACGAAAGCGGAAACCTTGAGCTTTGCGATGCTCGAGGCCGAGGTCGGCGCGCTGGCGGCGGTGTTGCGCGAACTGGTGCCAGTGGCGGGCGCACGGGTGGCGACATGGCTGCCCAAGACCGTCGAGGCGTGCCTGATGCCGCTCGCTGCGCCACGCGCGGGCCTTATCCACGTCCCGATCAATCCGGTGCTTAAACGCGCGCAGGTCGCACATATCCTGTCCGATAGCGGCGCAGCGTTATTGCTGACCAGCGATGCGCGCGCCGCGACGCTGGAACCGGGCGACCTGCCTGACGGATGCCTCCTGTGGCCCGAGGAGGAGGCGCGAGGCGCGCGAAGTGGGTCCGAAGGACTGCCACCGTCCGCCGCCGATCCGGAGAGCCTTGCCGCCATTCTCTACACCTCGGGATCGACGGGCCGTCCCAAGGGCGTGATGCTTTCCCATGCCAATCTGTGGCTCGGCGCGGTCAGCGTGGCGCATTATCTGGGCCTTGCGCTCGATGATCGGACGCTTGCGGTGCTGCCACTGGGGTTCGACTATGGCCAGAACCAGCTGTTTTCGACGTGGAAAGCGGGCGGGACGGTTTATCCGTTCGATTTTCTGATGTCGAAGGACGTCTGGCGCGCGATCGAGCGCGACGGCATCACGACGCTTGCCGCCGTGCCGCCGTTGTGGCTGCAACTGGTCGAGGCCGACATGCCGCCTGCGACGGGTGTGCGCCGGATCACCAATTCGGGCGGCGCGCTGACCCCGGCGATGATCGACCGCTTGCGCCCGCGCTTTCCCAATGCTCAGCTTTTCCCGATGTATGGCCTGACCGAAGCATTTCGTTCCACCTACTTGCCGCCAGCGATGGTGGCGACGCATCCGTCGTCGATGGGCCGCGCGATCCCGTTTGCCGAGGTCATGGCCGTGGCGCCGGATGGCAGCCAAGCCGCGCCCGGACAGCCCGGCGAACTCGTTCACGCCGGGCCGCTGGTCGCCCATGGTTATTGGCGCGATCCCGAACGCACGGCGGCGCGGTTCAAACCGGCCCCCGCCTGGTCGCACAGCGGCGGCAAGGCGGTATGGTCGGGCGATACCGTGACACGCGATGCCGAGGGACTGTTCTACTTCGTCGGGCGTGATGACGAGATGATCAAATCCAGCGGCCACCGCGTCAGCCCGCTCGAGATCGAGGAGGCCGCGATTGCCAGCGGCGTCGTGGCCGAAGCCGTAGCCCATGCCATCCCCGACCCCGCACTGGGGCAGGCGATCCGGCTGGTCGTGCGCGGTACAGGCGAGGGTGAGGTGTTGACGGCGCATCTGAAGCGCGAACTGCCATCGCACATGCAGGCGAAAATCATCGAATGGCGCGAAGAATTACCCCGCAATGCCAATGGGAAGCTCGATCGTTCTGCCATCCGGAGCGAAGTTGTATGAAGGCCTTCGGTGCCATTCCGCGTTGGTGGGATGCTGCCCGCGTCGCCCGGGCGCTCGACGCCAGCAATGGTACGAGCCCGTGCTTCGTCTACGACCTCGACATCGTCCGCGACAAGGTGGCCACCCTGCGCGCGACCCTGCCGGAAGGGATCGGCATCCATTATGCCGTCAAGGCCAATCCGCATCCCGCGATGATCGCGGCGCTGGCGGGGCTGGTTGACGGCCTCGATATCGCCTCGGGCGGGGAATTGGCGAAGGTCTTGGCGGCGGCCCCCGGCAGTCACGTCTCCTTCGCCGGTCCCGGCAAGCGCGACGACGAGATCGAAGCGGCGATCCGCGCCGGCGTGACGCTCAATCTGGAATCCGAAGGAGAGGCGACCCGCGCGCTTGCCATCGGCGACCGGCTCGGCATCACGCCCAAGCTCGCCGTCCGTGTGAACCCCGATTTTGCTCTCAAGGGGAGCGGCATGAAGATGGGCGGGGGCGCGGCGGCATTCGGTGTCGATGCCGAACGTGTCGGGACGCTCGTGCGCCGCCTGATCGATGCAGGGGCCGACTGGCGGGGCTTCCATATTTTTGCGGGAAGCCAGTCGCTCGACAGTGAGGCGATCGCCGCGACACAGGCCGCCACCGTCGAACTTGCCGGACGGTTGGCCGATGAGGCGGGTGCGACGCCGCCGCTGGTCAATCTCGGCGGCGGGTTCGGCATTCCCTATTTCGCGGGGGATACCGCCGTCGATGTCGCGCTGGTCGGCGACTTGCTCGGCAAGGTTCTTCAAACTCGGACCGACGTCTTGCGCGACAGCCGCTTCGCGATCGAACTCGGGCGCTGGCTGGTCGGTGAATGCGGCGTCTACCTGACCCGGGTCGTGGACCGTAAGGAAAGCCGGGGCGATACCTTCCTCGTGACCGACGGCGGCCTCCATCATCAGCTTGCTGCCAGCGGCAATTTCGGGACGGTCGTGCGCCGCAATTATCCCATCGCGGTCGCCACGCGGTTCACCGAACCTGCGGTCGAAACCGTCAATATCGTCGGCTGCCTGTGCACCCCGCTCGACAAACTCGGCGACAGTGTGTCGATGCCGCGCGCTGACGTCGGTGACGTCATCGCGGTGTTCATGGCCGGGGCTTACGGGGCCAGCGCAAGCCCTGCCGCCTTTTTGGACCACGGCCCGGCCAGCGAAGTGATCGTCGGCACGGCATAGTTACCCGCGCCCTGCGCCGGACCACTAACGCAATTTTCACCTCTCGGGGCCTAGAGAGGCTGGCTTTCATTGGGCGCGCCTGCGTCCCGTCGAAGTAGGCAAGGGACTTTAGGGCTATGCGTAACACGCGTTCTTCTTGGCTGATGGGGGTCGGCCTTGTGGCCGTCATGCTCTCCGGATGTGCAGGCGGAAGTGGCAGCGGACCCCAGCTTCCCCCAGCCAGTTTCGTCCAGGCGACCGAGGGCCCGGGTGAAGAATACGTCATCGGGCCGCTCGACCAGCTGACGATCTTTGTGTGGCGCAATCCGGAACTGGGGGCCAAGGTTCAGGTCCGGCCCGACGGCCGCATCACGACCCCGTTGATCTCGGACATGCCCGCTGTCGGCAAGACCGCCGCGCAGCTGTCGGACGATCTGCGCGAGCAACTGTCGCGCTACGTCAAGGATCCGATCGTCTCGGTCATCGTCGATAATTTCTCGGGGACATACTCGCAACAAGTGCGTATCGTCGGCGCGACCGAAAAGCCCGCGTCGATCCCGTTCCGCGCCAACATGACCTTGCTCGACGCGATGATCGCGGTTGGGGGCCTCAGCGAATATGCCGCAGGAGACCGTGCGCGCCTCGTTCGTCACGAGCGAAGCACCGGCAAGCAGGTCGAATATGCTCTGCGTATCGGAAAGCTGCTGAAGCAGGGCGATGCCAAGGCGAACGTCCGCCTGCAGCCCGGTGACGTCATCATCATCCCGACCAGCGCGTTCTGAAGGGCCGCTGCGTGGGTAACATCTATGACGAGGCACTGGTCGCGCTACACGGTATTTGGCGTCGCCGCTGGCTGGCGCTGGGTGTCGGCTGGGGAATCGCGCTGTTGGGCTGGCTGGTCGTCAGCCTGATCCCGAACACCTATAAATCCGAAGCGAAAATCTATGTGCAGGCGCAATCGTTGCTGCCCGACAAGATCGGCATTACGCCGAACGAGCAAAAGAACAGCATCGAAACGGTGCGCCAGACGCTGACGTCGGTCGACAGCCTGCAGAAGGTCGTGCGCGGTACCGAACTTGCCAAGCGCGTGTCGAGCGACCGCGACGTCGCCGACAAGGCCGCCGCACTGCAGAATGCGATCACGATTACGTCGGAACAGGACAATCTGTTCAAGATCAGCGCGACCGCCTCCGAAAGCGGCTTCTCGGACGCCCAGAACGCCAAACTGTCGACGGCCATCGTCCAGAAGCTGATCGACCTGTTCGTCGACGGCAATCTGCGCGACGGGCGGACCGAAACGGGGCAGAGCCTGCGCTTCCTTGATGCGCAGGTCGAACAGCGCGCGGCGCAACTCGCCGAAGTCGAAGCCAAGCGGGCCGCGTTCGAGGCGAAATATCTGAATTCGCTGCCGGGCACCGGGTCGCTCGGCGACCGGGTCGGGCAGGCGCGCAGCGAAATGTCGCGGGTCGATTCCGATCTGGCGGCGGCACAGAGTGCGCTGGCGGCGGTCAACGGACAGATGGCAGCAACCCCGGCTGAAACCCGCACACCCGGGACCATGGTCGGCGGCGGCGACAGCCGCGTCGCCCAGATTCAGGCACAGATTGCCGACGGGCAGGCCCGCGGCTGGACCGACAATCACCCCGACATGATTACGCTGCGCAGCCAGCTTGCCCGTGCGAGGGCACAGGGCAGCGGCGGCGGTACGATGTCGTCGGGCAGTTCCTCGCCCAACCCGATGTATATGTCGCTGCGGTCGATGCAGGCTGAAAAACAGGCGACGGCCTCCGCGCTTGCCGCGCGCAAGGCGCAGCTTCAGGGCGAAATCAACCGCGTCCTGACCCTGCAGTCGTCCGATCCGGAATTCGCGGCGGCCCAGGCCGACCTCAACCGCAACTATACCGCGCTCAAGGCGCAATATGACAAGTTGGTCACCGACCGCGAGGACGTGCGCCTTCGCGGACAGGTCCAGACGCAGACCGACGCGATCAAGTTCAGCGTCATCGATCCGCCGTCCGCGCCGCGTGCACCGGCGGCACCGAACCGGCCGCTGCTGTTGACGCTCGTGTTGTTTGCGGCGCTCGGTGGCGGGATCGGGGCCGCGTTCGCCTTCGGTCAGCTCAAGACGATCTATCCGACCGCCAGCCGCCTCGAGCGCGCAAGTGGCCTTCCGGTGATTGGCACGATTACCGAAGTCGTCGGCGCCCCAGAACGGATATTGCGCAAGAAGCGGATGACCCAGTTCGCCGGTGGCGCGGCGGCGCTGGTGGCCGTCTGGGCGCTGCTGATGGTCGTCGAGTTCGTGCAACGGAGCATGGTCGCATGAGCAAGGCAGCAACAAGCAACGACAACCGCGCCGTGGCGGTTTCGGGTTCTCTGATCGAGCGGGCGGCCGAGATTTATGACTTTGCGTCGGCGTTGCGCAACGGGCCGCGAGCTGTGCACGTGCTGGACGAGCCGGTTGCGGAAGCGGTGAAAGAGTCGGTGACGCCTCCAGCCGTCGCCCGGGCGGAGGCCGGGGCCGCTAACGAAAGCGCGCCTTTGCCAAAGCCGGTCCCGGGGTCCGCCGGGACGACGCCGGTTGAAGCAGCTCCGGACACCATCCACCCCATCGACCGCGCCCGCCTCATCGAGGCCGGGTTCATCCTTCCGGACTCGCCCATCGGCACGCTCGCTGAGGAATTCCGGCTGGTAAAGCGCCAGTTGTTGCTCCGCGCTGGTGCATCGGACGACGTGCAGAACCCCAAGGATCGCATGATCCTCGTCTGCTCGGCACAGCCCAATGAGGGCAAGACATTCTGCTCGGTCAATCTGGCGCTGAGTCTCGCCAGCGAACGCGACAACGAAGTGTTGCTGGTTGATGCGGATGTCGCCAAGCCCGAAGTGCTGTCGATCCTGGGCCTGAGCGGTACGGCGGGTCTGATCGATGCGATTGCCGATCCGCAAGCTGACGTCGAGGATTTCATCCTGCGCACCGATGTGCCGAAGCTGTCGGTGTTGCCGGCGGGCAAGGCGGTCAACAACGACACCGAATTGCTGTCGTCGGCGCGCGCAGCAAAGATCATTGCAGGCCTCGCGACTGCGAACGAGCGGCGCATCGTCATTATCGATTCGGCGCCTGCGCTGGCGGCATCGCCTGCGGGCGTCCTCGCCCACCGTGTCGGCCGGGTGCTGATGGTGGTCCGCGCCGACCGCACCAGCGAGGCCGACCTGCGCGAAGCCATCGCCTTGCTCGACGGCTGCCCGGACATTTCGCTGCTGCTCAATGCGGCCAGCTTTTTCGGCACGAACCGGACCTACGGGTCGTACTACGGACAGGACTCGTGATGTTGCGCTCTCTTCCCATCGCGGCGCTCGCGGCGATCATGGTGTTTGCACCGCCCGCCCATGCGAAGTCGCGGACGGAGGTTCATCCGTATCTGGAAATCGACCAGACCGTGTTCGGCAGCCTGAAGCCGAGCGGCCCGGCGCAGACGTACACCACGCTGGCCGCCGGGATCGATGCCTCGACCTCGACCTCGCGCGCCGAGGCGCAGATCAGCGCGCGGTATGAATATCGCCACGGTTGGAGCAGCAACGCCGGGGATACCCATGCCGTCACCGGGCTGGCCCGCGCCCGATACGACATCGCGCCGAACCTGCTGTTGATCGAGGGCGGAGCACTGGGGACGCGCGCGCGCACCGATATTCGCGGGGCCGCGCCGATTCTCGGGCTCGGCAACCCGTCGAACACCAGCCAGCTTTATGCGGCCTATGGGGGGCCGACGCTCGCGACGCAGGTCGGCGGGCTCAACGTCGGTGCCTTCTATCGTCTCGGCTATGCCAAGGTCGAATCGCAGACGCGCGGGCTGTTACCGGTCGGGAGTCCGCAGCTTGGCGGGTTCGATTCCTCGGTCAGTCACGCCGCAGGCGCCAGCGTCGGCATGAGGAGCGGCCTGCTCCCCTTCGGCTGGAACCTGTCGGTGGGGTATAACCGCGACGACGCCAGCATTCTCGACCAGCGGTACGAGGGCAAGTTCGCCCGTGCCGATGTAGTCGTGCCGGTTACGCCCACGGTCGCCCTGACCGGTGATGTCGGGTACGAGAAGATCCAGGCCAGCCAGCGCGATCCGTTGCTCGACGCGGGCGGCAATCCGGTGGTGGACGGCGATGGCCGTTATGTCACCGATCCCGCATCGCCGCGCCGCCTGGCCTATGACCAGTCGGGGTTCATCTGGGATGTGGGCGTGCTGTGGCGTCCCAGCCGCCGCACCTCGCTCGAGGCAAAGGTCGGTCGCCGCTATGGCGACATGACTTATATCGGCGATTTCAGCTGGCAGATTAACGAACAACAGGCGCTGCAGGTCGGGGCCTATGACGGCATCACGACTTTCGGCCAGCAAATCGGCGGCGCTCTGCGCAGTATTCCGACGCAATTCGTCGTCTCGCGCGATCCGTTCAATAACCAGTTCGGCGGGTGCGTGTTTGGCAGCGGGTCGAGCGGGGCTGGGGCATGCCTCTCGCCCGCGCTCCAGTCGCTCGCGCAGGGCACTTATCGTAGCCGCGGCGTCGGCGGCGTGTGGCGCTATGCCCGCAACCGCACGAGCATCGGGGTTGCCGTGGGTTATTCGCAGCGTCGCTTCTACGCGCCCCCGGTCGGCGGGTTCTCGATCAACGGGCAAACCGACTCCAGCGTCTATGCGCAGGCCAATGTCGGCTATCGCATCGACGATGTGTCGGGCATCGATACCTCGGCGTACCTGAACTGGTACAAGAGCGGCGTGACCGGTGCGCCGCGCGTGCTGGGCGTCGGTGGCACGACAAGCTATTTCCGCAATTTCGGGCCGCGCTTGACCGGATCGGCTTCGGTCGGACTCTATTCGTCCGACATCGACGGGTTCGACTCGACGCTGACCGGCGCGGCGCAGGTCGGCGCCCGGTACACGTTTTAGGATGACGCCATGAGCTACACCGATCACTTCGGCCTGAACGCAGCGCCCTTTGCCCTGACCCCGGACCCGCGCTTCTGGTTCGAGAGCGCCACGCATAAAAAGGCGATGGCGTATCTCGGCTACGGCCTGCAACAGGCCGAGGGTTTCGTGGTCGTGACCGGCGAAATCGGCGCGGGTAAGACCACGCTGGTCGGTCTGCTCATGGAACGCCTCGACCCGGCACGGGTCGCGACCGTCAAGCTGGTCTCGACCCAGGTCGAAGGCGACGATGTCCTTCGTCTGGCCGCGCAGGGCTTCGACCTGCCGACCGAAGGCGTGGCCAAGGCGCAATTGCTCGACCGGATCGAACGCTATCTGGTCGATCGCGCCCGCGAAGGTCGCAAGACCCTGCTGATCGTCGATGAAGCGCAGAACCTGCCGGTCTCCGCGCTCGAAGAGTTGCGGATGCTGTCCAATTTCCAGTCGCGCGGACAGGCGCTCCTCCAGATCCTGTTGCTCGGCCAGCCCGAATTTCGCGAGCGGCTCGCCTCGCCCGCGCTCCAACAACTACGCCAGCGGGTGATCGCCACGCACCACCTCGACGGCATGACGGCGAACGAAGTGCTGCCCTATCTCGAACATCGCCTCGGTGTCGCTGGATGGACCGGCAAACCCGCATTCGACATGGCGGCGGCCTATGCGCTTCATACCGCGACGGATGGTATCCCGCGCCGGATCAATCAGCTGGCGACGCGGACGATGCTGCTGGCGGCGCTTGAAGGTACCGACACGATCGATGCGACGCTGGTCGGGACAGTCGTCGAAGATCTCGGGATCGACCCGAAAGTCGTTGCGCCCACCGAGGCGCCGGTATCATTTCCGGCATCCGGCCTCCGCCGCGAAGAGCCTCATTACGATTACGCCGCCCGGCTCGATATGCTGGAGCGCCAGATCGAGGCGCAGGAAGCCGCGCTGCGGCGCGTGCTGACGCTGATGATCGACTGGGTCGAACGAGACGAGGGCGACGACGCCGATTTCGCCCGCGCCCGCCCCGCCTAGCCACGCTAGGGAGCATCATGCTCAACGCACTCTCGGTCGATGTCGAGGATTGGTACATGGTCGGCGCGTTCGAGCGCACGATCGCGCGTGCCGACTGGCCGAAGAAGGAAGTGCGTGTCGAGCGCAATACCGACGCTGTGCTCGCGCTGTTCGCGGAAAGCGGGGTGACGGCAACCTTCTTCACGCTCGGTTGCGTCGCCGCGGCCCATCCGGCTTTGATGCGACGCATCGTCGATGCCGGGCATGAGGTTGCCAGCCACGGCTGGGACCATATCCGCGTGTTCACGATGACCCCGGACGCGTTCCGCGCCGATGCCGAGCGCGCGCGCAAGACCATCGAGGATGCAGCAGGCGTTGCCGTCACCGGCTATCGCGCGCCCAGCTTTTCAATCGACGCGCGCACCCCGTGGGCGCATGAGATTTTGGCCCGGGCGGGCTATGCCTATTCGTCGAGCGTTGCTCCGCTGAAGCACGACCACTACGGCTGGCCCGATGCACCGCGCTCCGCGTTCAAGCCGGTCGCCGGCAGTGATCTGATCGAATTGCCGGTTAGCGTCGTCGATCTGGTGGGCAGGACCTTCGGCGCTGGCGGCGGGTTCTTTCGCCTGTTTCCCTATGCCCTGTCGCGTCATGCAGTTGCCAAGGTGAACGCGGCCGGTAGCCCTGCAACCTTCTACTTCCATCCTTGGGATATGGACCCCGGCCAGCCATTCGTGGCCGACGCCCCCCTGCGGTCGAAACTGCGCCATTATACCAACCTCTCGGCGCTGGCGGGCAAGCTACGGCGGCTGGCCAAAGATTTCGACTGGGGCCGTTATGACGCCGTCGTGGAGCGCGAACGCGCGCGCATCGCGTAATGCGTGTCCGTCTCGCCACCCCCGACGACGATGCCGCCATAGCCGCCTATGTCGCGGCGCATCCGGCGGCGACCGTGTTTCACCGGCTCGAATGGGGGCGAGCGGTTGCCAAGGGGTGCGGGCAGAGGGCGCATGTGTTGATTGCGGGCGACGCAATTCGCGGCATTCTGCCCCTCACCGAGCTCCACTCTCCGCTCTTCGGCCGTGCGCTGGCATCCAGCGGCTTTGCGGTCGGCGGGGGCATCCTGTGCGATGACGACACGACGGGCGAGGCTCTCGCTGCCGAGGCGTTCGCGCTCGCTGCGCGGCTGTCGTGCCCGGGCGTCGAACTGCGCGGCGGCTATTTGCCCGTTGGCTGGACGCGCGACGAGACGACCTACCTCGGCTTCATCCGCGACCTTGCCGTCGATGACGAAGCCGAACTCCTCCAGATCCCCCGCAAACAGCGCGCCGAGGTCCGTCGTGCGCTCGGGTTCGATCTGACCACGGACATCGGCGACCGCGATGCCCATTATCATGTCTATGCGACCAGCGTCCGTAATCTGGGGACGCCGGTCTTCCCCCGAGCGATGTTCGACGCGGTCCTCGATGCGTTCGGCGACGATGCCGATGTGCTGACGGTGCGCAAGGACGGCGAACCGCTGTCGAGCGTGCTGTCGCTGTATCACCGGGGAACCGTGATGCCCTATTGGGGCGGCGGCACGGGCAGTGCGCGGACTTGGCGCGCCAACGACATGATGTATTTCGCGCTGATGCGGCATGCCCGGACACGGGCCTGCCTCCGGTTTGACTTCGGGCGCTCGAAAACGGGGACGGGGGCTGCCGCCTTCAAACACAATTGGGGGTTTGAGGCGCAACCGTTGGTCTATGCCTCGAAAACCGCAGGCGGCGTGGCGAAGCGCAGCGTGAACCCGCTCGATCCGAAATACAGCCTGCAGGTCAAACTCTGGTCCAAACTGCCGCTGGCGGTCGCCAATCGGCTTGGCCCGATGATCGCGCGGGGGCTGGGGTGAGCGGCGTCGACGATCCCGGGGAAATCCTCTTCCTCGCGCACCGCCTGCCATATCCGCCCGACCGCGGCGACCGCATCCGGTCGTGGCACATGCTGCAGGCACTGGCGAAGCTCGGCCCCGTCCATGTTGTGACTCCGCTCGACGGTGCCGATGGCCGTCGCCACATCGCCCAGGTCGAAAGCATCGCGGCCAGCGTCACGACCGCCGTGCGCCCGCCGTCGAAGGGCATTGCGGTCGCCCGCGCATTGCTGACCGGCCTACCGGCCTCGGTCGCGCTGTTTTCGGTCCCTGTCCTCCATCAGGCCGTCCGCGCGCGTCTCGCGACGGGCAGGATCGGCACGATCTTTGCCTTCTCCGGCCAGATGGCGCATTATGTTCCCGTTGGGTCGGGTGCCAAGTTCCTGATGGATTTCGTCGACATGGATTCGGCCAAATTCGCGCAACAGGGTGCTTCGGCACGCGGTCTGTCCGGGGTTGCCCTGCGGCAGGAGACCAAACGCCTCCTCGCGTTCGAACAGGCAACTGCAACGCGTGCAGATGCGTCGCTGTTCGTGAGCGAATCCGAAGCGACCCTGTTTACGTCAACGACAGGCCTTCCCGCGCAAGTCATCGAAAACGGCGTCGATTCGGCGCACTTTGCGCCCGGCGCGGTCGAACCCGCCGATGCGCCGCATCCGTTGATCGTCTTCACCGGCCAGATGGATTACGCGCCGAACATCGCCGCCGTTACCGACTTCGTCCGCGATGTCCTGCCGCTGCTGCCGAGTTCCACGTTCGCCATCGTCGGCCGCGCGCCGACAGCAGCGGTGAAGGCGCTGGCGGCGCCCCATGTGCTCGTCACCGGGGAAGTCCCTGAAACCCGGTCCTGGCTTGCCGCCGCCGATGTCGTCGTCGCCCCGCTGACGCTGGCACGGGGTATCCAGAACAAGGTGCTGGAGGCGATGGCGATGGGCAAGCCCGTCGTCGCCTCGCCCGCTGCCGCCGAAGGGATCGATGCCGAGGTTGGTGTGGAATTGCTGGTCGCCGGCAGCCCCGCGATGCAGGCTGCCGCCATCGGCGCGCTGCTGACCGACCCGCTGCACGCGCGTTCAGTTGGCACGGCGGCGCGCGACCGGGTGCTGGCGCGCTACAGCTGGGACGCGTGTCTGGCGCCGCTGTCGGGGCTGGTAGGGTGAGCGATTCAGGCAAGTCCGTTCGGCCTGAGCTTGTCGAAGGCCTGTCCTTAGCTTTTCCGGAAGTTTCGGCGGAGAACGACCCTTCGACAAGCTCAGCGCGAACAGGGGTTTGGCAGAAGCCCCTCCTCGTCACTGCTCTCGCCATCGCCGCCAACCTCGCGATTTTCGCCGGTGACGTCGCCGATATGGCGAACCTGTGGTGGAATATCTCGACCTACCAGCACTGTCTCTACGTCCTCCCAATTGTCGCCTGGCTGCTGTGGATGCGCCGTGACGAGGTCGCGCATGTCGAACCTGCCGGATGGCCTTGGGGCTTACTCTTCGTCCTCGGCGCGGGCCTCGTCTGGCTGGCGGGTGAGGCGGGCGGGGTTGCGATCGTTCGCCATGCGGGTCTGGTCCTGTTGATCCAGAGCAGCGTGCTCGCCATCCTCGGCCCTGCGGCTGTCCGCGCGATCCTGTTCCCGCTGTTCTACCTCGTATTCCTTGTGCCCTTTGGCGACGAATTCGTCGGCCCGATGCAGACGCTGACAGCAAAGATGACGATGGGCCTGCTCCACTTGTCGGGGGTCCCCGCGACCATCGACGGCGTGTTCATCACAACGCGCGCCGGTTGGTTCGAGGTGGCCGAAGCGTGCGCGGGGGTGAAGTTTCTCGTCGCGATGATCGCCTATGGCGCACTGGCCGCCAATGTCTGTTTCCGTTCGCCGGTCCGCCGCACGATCTTCATGATCGTGGCGATTGTGGTGCCGGTGCTGGCGAATGGCGTGCGCGCATGGGCGACGATCTTTGCCGCCGAATTCGTCGGGGTGAAGGCGGCATCGGGCTTCGACCATATCGTCTATGGCTGGGTGTTCTTTGCGATGGTGATGTTGCTCGTCATGGCGGCGGCATGGCCGTTTTTCGACCGCAAGATCGGCGAGAACTGGCTCGGCGGTAAAGTCTTTGCACCGTGGCCTCCTACCGCCGCCGTGATGACTATGGCCCCCTTGGCGGTGGCGGTAGCGGCACTGCCGGTTGGTTGGGACAGCTATGCTGCCCGCGCCGGACGCGTGGCGCTTCCGGCACCCGTCGGCCTGCCGACTGTCGCCGGCTGGACCCGCGTTGCCGATCTTCCCGCAACCCCCTGGACACCGCGCTTCGACGGCGCGGACCACACGCTGACGGGGCGCTATGGCAATCCCGCAGGGCAGCGGGTCGATGTCGGCGTGGCGCTCTATGGCTGGCAGGATCACGGCCGCGAAATCGTCGCCTTCGGGCAGGGGGCGGCCAACGCCGACCAGAAATGGGCATGGGCGAACGACCTGCCGCGTAAGGGTGGGGCCAAGGTCGAACGCCTGATGGGGCCTGACAAGGCAACGCGTGAAGCCGCAACCTGGTGGTTCGTCGGCGGCAAGGCGGCGCAAGGCAAGGCAGCGGTCAAACTCGCCACGCTCAAGGCCCGCCTGACCGGCGGCGATCAATCTGCCGCCACTTTGATCGTGTCCGCCGAGGGGAAGGGCGCACATGACGCCATAGCCGCCTTCGTTCGTGCTATGGGCGACCCGCAGGTGCGCGTGGCAGTCATGATCGCGCAGGCCAGGGGACGCTAGACCACAATGTGCGGCATTGCCGGTATCTTTCATCTCGGAACGCCCAAGCCCGTCGATCCGGCGCGTTTGCGGATGATGACCGATGCCATGATCCACCGTGGTCCCGACGGGGCGGGCGTGTGGACCGCGCAGGGCGTCGGCCTCGGTCACCGGCGGCTGTCGATCGTCGATCTCGGCGGCGGCGCGCAGCCGATGCTGAGCGCGGACGAACAGATCGCGCTGGTGTTCAACGGCATGATCTACAATTTCCGCGATGTTCGCCGCGAGCTTGAGGCGATGGGGGCAGTGTTCCGCACCGACAGCGATACCGAAGTGCTGATCCACGGCTGGCGCGCCTGGGGTCCGGACATGCTGCCGCGCCTCAACGGCATGTTCGCCTTTGCGCTGTTCGACACGGCCCGACAGCAGCTTTTCATGGCGCGCGACCGGCTGGGCGTGAAGCCGTTGCACTATGTTGCGCTGGCGGATGGAAGCATCGCCTTTTCATCCGAACTGAAGGGGTTGCTCGCCAATCCGGCTGTCCGGCGCGAACTCAGCCCGCAAGCGATCGAGGATTTTTTCGCGCTCGGCTACGTCCCCGACGATGCTTGCTGGATCGAAGGCGTGAAGAAACTGCCTGCCGGGCATTTCATGCTGCTGACGCGCGGCCACCCGCTGCCGACGCCGCGCCAATGGTGGGATGTGGATTTCTCCAAACGCGCCACCAGTTCGGTCGCCGACCTCGAGGCCGAAATGCGCGAACACCTCCGCGCCGCCGTGACGTCGCGCATGATCGCCGATGTGCCGCTCGGCGCGTTCCTGTCGGGCGGCGTCGATTCGTCGAGTGTGGTCGCGTTCATGGCGGAGGCGTCGTCGCGACCGGTGCAAACGTGTGCCATCGGCTTCGACAGTGCCGCGCACGACGAAACACGCTACGCAGCCGAAATCGCCAAGCGCTTCGCCGCCGACCACCGCGTCCGCATCGTCGCGTCGGACGATTATGCGGCTGCAGACGCCGTCGCCCGGATGTTCGACGAACCCTTTGCCGATGCGTCGGCGCTGGCGACCTGGCGGGTGAGCCAGTTGGCGCGCGAGACCGTGACGGTGGCACTGTCGGGCGACGGTGCCGACGAGATTTTTGCCGGGTACCGCCGCCACAAATTCCAGCATGCCGAGGAACGCGTACGCGGTCTCGTCCCGCAGAATTGGCGTGAACCCCTGTTCGGCGGTCTCGCCCGCGCTTACCCGAAAGCCGATTGGGCACCGCAGGTGCTCCGCGCCAAATCGACCTTTGCCGCGCTCGCACTGGATGGCGGGGAGGCTTATGCTCGCGCCGTGGGCGTGACCTCACCGGAGCAACGCGCCGCGCTTTTCTCCGATAGTTTCAATCGCAGCCTGCAGGGCCACCGTGCCGAGGATCGCTATGTCGCGGCAATGGCGAATGCGCCTGCGCGCGACCCGCTCGACCGCGCGCAATATGCCGATCTGAAGATCTGGCTGCCCGGCGACATCCTGACCAAGGTCGATCGTACCAGCATGGCCGTCAGCCTCGAGGCGCGCGAACCGCTACTCGACCACCGCCTCGTCGAATTTGCCGCCACGCTCCCCGTGTCGATGCGGCTGCGTCGGGGGGAGGGAAAATGGCTGATGAAGCGCACGATGCGCGGCACCTTGCCCGACGACATCCTCTATCGCCGCAAGATGGGCTTCGTAACGCCGGTATCGGCCTGGTTCCGGGGTCCGCTATCCGGCGAAGCTCGTCGGTTGGCGGGTCTCGCCGATACCGGCTGGTTCGAACGCACGACGCTGGAGCGCGTGGCCGATGACCATATCGCCGGAAAGTGCGACCACGGCCGCCTGCTCTGGCAGCTCGCGATGTTCGAAAAGGCGCTGGCGCTGCTCGTCTAATAGTCGGCCCGCATGAAGTACAAGCCGTCGGGCGGCGCATTGAGGCCCAGCGCCGTGCGGTCCTTCGCCTCCAGCGCCGCCTTCAGGTCCCCTGCGGACCAGCGCCCGCGACCGACCAGCGATAGGCAGCCGACCATCGAACGCACCTGATGATGGAGGAACGACCGCGCGCTTGCCCGGACCGTGATGGCGTCGCCGTCCCGCGTCACGTCGAGCCGGTCGAGTGTCCGCATCGGCGTCTTCGCCTGACAATGTACCGAGCGGAAGGTCGTGAAGTCGTGATGCCCGATCAACACCTGTGCCGCCTCGTGCATCGCATCGCTGTCGCATACGGCCAGAATGCGCCAAGCAAGGCCCGTCTCGAATGTCAGGGGGGCGCGGCGATTGACGATCCGGTATTCGTAATGCCGCGCCACGCACGAAAAGCGCGCGTGAAAATCGGGCTCCACCACCGCACATTCGAGGATCGCCACCGAATTCGGCCGCAACCCCGCATTGAGCGCGCCCAGCAATCTGAACGGCGTAATGTCGCGCGCGATATCGACATGCGCCACCATCCCGCGCGCATGGACGCCCGCATCGGTCCGCCCCGCTGCATGAACAGCCACTTCTTCGCCGAAAATCGCCAGCGCGGCATCTTCGATGGCGCCCTGCACACTCGGTCCGTGCGGCTGGCGCTGCCACCCCATGAACGGACGCCCGTCATATTCGATGGTCAGGCGAAACCGCGTCATTCGAGGATCGTCCCCGCCGGAATCGGAAAGCCGCGCAGCAGGTCTGCGGCAGGCATCGCCGACTTGCCCGCGCGCTGCACCAGCGTCGCGCGGATCGCACCAGGGTTGCAGGCAATCGTCAGCGCGTCGTCGACAACAGTGGCAGGTTTGGCCCCTTCACTGATCAGGGCCTCAGCCGTCAAAATGCGAATCCGCTCGCCCGCATGTTCGAAGAACGCGCCGGGTGACGGGGCAAAGGCGCGGACCTGTCGCACCAGTTGCGGGGCAGAAATCAGGAAATCGAGCCGCGCTTCGGCTTTGTCGATCTTCGGCGCATAGGTCGCCCCCACGTCGGCCTGCACGGCGGGCGGATGGGCAGGCAGGTCGACCAGCACCTCGACCAGCAACCGTGCGCCAGCTTCGGCGATTTCGCTGGTCAGCGTGCCTGCGGTCTTGTCGGCCATCTCGATCTCGACCTTCGCCAGCATCGGCCCGGTGTCGAGCCCTGCTTCCATCTGCATGATCGTGACGCCCGTTACCGTGTCGCCTGCCAGGATCGCACGCTGGACCGGCGCGGCCCCCCGCCACCGCGGCAGCAACGACCCGTGCACGTTGATGCAGCCGCGCTTTGGCGCGTCGAGGATCGCTTGCGGCAGGATCAACCCATAGGCCGCGACCACCGCCACATCGGCATTCAGCGCCGCGAACGCCGCCTGATCGACCGGATCGCGCAGCTTGGGCGGATGGCGCACCTCGATCCCCAGCGCCTCGGCGCGACGCTGGACCGGGGAGGGCGACAGCGCCTTGCCCCGCCCCGCGCGCCGGGGCGGCTGCGTATAGGTGGCGACCACCTCATGCCCCGCCGCGACCAGCGCATCGAGCGAGGGGACGGCGAAGTCCGGGGTTCCCATGAAGATGATGCGCACGCTGTCCCAACCCCGAATCCGTCATGCTGAACTTGTTTCAGCATCCACCTCTCCGCCGGAACCACTGTTCGTGCGGATGAGTGGACCCTGAAACAAGTTCAGGGTGACGGCAATCATGTTGCGGCTTATCAATCGAACAATGGCCTCCCTCGAAATCGAAGCATTGTCCACCGCACTTGCCAAGCTCCCCGGCTTCGGTCCGCGTTCGGCGCGGCGCGCGGTGTTGCATCTGCTCAAGAAACGCGAAGGCGCGCTGGTCCCGCTGCTCCGCGCGCTGGAGGCGGTCGACGAGCGGCTGGCGGAATGCAGCGTGTGCGGCAACATCGACACGTCGGACCCGTGTGGCATCTGCGCCGACCCGCGCCGCGACGACCGCAGCATTGCCGTGGTCGAGGAAGTCGCCGACCTGTGGGCACTCGAACGTTCCCGCCTGTTCCCCGGCCGCTTCCACGTCCTCGGCGGTCGCCTCTCGGCGCTCGACGGCGTGCGGCCCGAGGATCTGACCATCGACCGCCTCGTCGCCCGCGTCGAAAAGGGCGGCGTGGACGAAGTCGTCCTCGCCATGAACGCGACGCTGGAGGGCCAGACGACGGCGCATTATATCGCCGACCGTCTGGAGGGCTTTCCCGTCCGCCTGACCCAGCTCGCCCACGGCCTGCCGGTCGGCGGCGAACTCGATTATCTCGATGATGGCACGCTGGCACAGGCGCTCAGGGCGCGGCGGCCGGTCGGTTAGAGGAGGAAAGACCATGGGTGTAACCGGTATCGGCGGACTTTTCTTCCGCGCACACGATCCCAAGGCGCTGAGTGCCTGGTACGCCGAACATCTGGGCGTCGGTGATGGCGAATGGGGCCTGTGGAATCAGGCGGCGGGGATGACCGTCTTCTCGCCGTTCAAGGACGACACCGACTATTTCCCCGCCGATCGCCAGTGGATGCTGAACCTGCGCGTTGACGGGATCGATGCGTTGCTCGACAAGCTGCGCGGCGCGGGTATCGAGGTGATCACCAAACCCGAATGGGACTCGCCCGAAACCGGCCGCTTCGCCCGCATCCACGACCTCGAAGGCAATCCGATCGAACTGTGGGAGCCCGCGTCGGAAGGCTGAGCTACCGCTCGACCAGCATGCCCCCTTTGACCACCCCGCTCACCGTTTCCAGCATCCGAATGTCCGCAATCGGGTCGCCATCGACCGCGATCAAATCGCCCCAGGCCCCCGGCTTCAGCGATCCGATCCGCCCCTCCAGGCGCAGCGCCGCAGCGGCTTCGACGGTGGCAGCGCGGATCGCCTGCATCGGCGTCATCCCGTACCGGACCATGTACGCAAATTGCTTGGCATCCGTGCCGTAGGGATAGACCCCGGCGTCGGTCGCAAAACCCAGTTTCACACCGGCCTTCACCGCCTTGGCGAACCCGACGCGCTGGATGTCGGTCGTTTCGCGATTCTTGCGCATATAATCGGCGGGCAGGCCCAGTTTTGCGCCTTCCGCCTCGGTATAGTCGCCGTTGTAGATATCCATGCACAGCCACACGCCCTTGGCCTTCGCCATCGCAATGGCCTCGTCATCGACATAGGTGGCATGTTCGATGGTGCGGGCCCCGGCGCGGATTGCCGCCTTGATCGACCGGACGCCGTGGGCGTGGGCGATGCAATACTTCCCCCATTCGGCCGCCTCGGTACAGATGGCGCGCATCTCGTCCTCGGTCATTTCTTCCTGACCCGGCTCGCCGCCCAGCGCCAGCACCGCGCCGCTCGCGATGATCTTGATGAAATCGGCCCCGCGCTGGAGCAGGAAGCGGGCGCGTTGCTTCGCGTCTTCTGGGCCGCGCGCGACGCCCAGTCGGAAATCCGCTGGAACGCCGACATCGGTCGCAATGCCCGTGATGTCGCCGCCGCCGCCGGGCACTGTCAGATAGGCCCCGGCGACGAACATGCGCGGCCCGTCGACCTGCCCGGCGTTGATCGCATCGCGCAGCGCGACATCGGTCAGTCCACGATAAACCCCGACATCGCGCACGGTCGTGAACCCGGCCCGCAACGTCGTCCGCGCTGCACCGGCCCCCGCCAGCACAGTGGCGGCGGGCGACACCGACAGCAGGTCGGCCGGGTGCGGCAGGCTCATCCCGTCCGTCAGATGCGTGTGGAGATCGGTCAGGCCCGGCAGCACGGTCTTGGCGGACCAGTCGATCACCTTGGCTTGCGCGGGCAGGGGGCCATCGGGCGCTACGCTCACGATCTTGCCGTCCTCGATCCGGATGACCCGGTTGGCCTCGACCGTCTGCCGCTCGGGATCGACGAGGCGCCCTGCGCGCACGAACACGGTTTCGGCTTGGGCGGGCAGGGCGCTGGCGAGCATCGCGGCGGTAACGAGCAATCGGATCACATCGCGTCTCCCTGTTTGCGCAATCCTAGGCACGGATTGTCCGAAACCCAAGGACGGCAAACTCTCAGTTGATATTGACCCCACGCTCCGCAATTCTTACCTGAGCGTCATGGCCATCCGCCCCATCATCGAAGCGCCCGACGCCCGACTGCGCCTGATTTCGAAGCCCGTCGAGACCATCGACGACGGCATCCGCACGCTCGTCGCCGACATGTTCGAAACGATGTACGACGCGCCCGGCATCGGCCTTGCCGCCATTCAGGTCGGTGAACCGCTGCGCCTGTTGGTCATGGATTTGCAGGAGCGCAAGGAAGTTGTCGGCGAGGACGGCGAAGTCACCGAACGGACGATCAGCGATCCGCGCGTCTTCATCAATCCCGAGATCCTCGATCCCGCCGCGGAAACCAACGTGTATAACGAGGGCTGCCTGTCGGTCCCCGATCAGTATGCCGACGTCGAGCGCCCCGCCACCTGCCGCGCGCGCTGGATGGACCTCGATGGCGTCCAGCATGACGAGCGGATTGAGGGGATGCTGGCGACCTGTCTCCAGCACGAAATGGACCATCTCGAAGGCATACTCTTCATCGACCACCTCAGCCGCCTGAAGCGCGAGATGGTGTTGCGGAAGCTGGCGAAGCTCAAGAAAGCCGCCTGACCCCAACAGGGCGGAAAAAGCGCTGTCCTACAATTCATGTTCCCGCTACGTTCGATTCGCGCGCATTACTTTTGTGCGCAGGTGGTCTGACTTCGCGGATGTCGAAAACGGCGCGATGGGCTAACCTTTACTAACTTTTGGACGATCGGGGACCGGGTTTGACGAGCGAATCGATCATCATCGCGCTGGTGGCGCTCGTGATTGGCGGTCTGGTCGGTTGGCTTTTCGCCGGTCGCAACTCATCCGCCGTGCGCGCCGAACTCGCCGCTGTTCAGGTCCGGGCAGACCAGGCCGAACTCCTTCGCAAGACCCTCGACGAGGTCGAACGCGAGCGCGAGGATGCGACGTCGACGATTGCGGCGCTCCGGGCCGACCATAATGCCCGGGCCGAATCGTTCGAGGCGCAGCTGAAGCAATTGACCGAAGCAAAGGACGCGCTCGGGGCGCAATTCGCCGAAACTGCCGCCAAATTGCTCGACACTGCCCAGCGCCAGGTCCTCGAACGCGCCGACGCCCGGTTCAAACAGTCGGAGGAAACGACGGGGCAGGGGCTGAAGGCACTGCTGCAACCCGTCACCGAACGGCTGCAACGCTATGAAGAGGGCGTGGCCAAGGTCGAGGCCGAACGCCGCGATGCGTTTGGCGACCTAAAGGGTCAGATCGAGGCAATGCGGCTCGGCACCGAGCGCGTGTCCGGCGAGGCCGCCAAGCTGGTCAACGCGCTGCGCAATGCGCCCAAGGCGCGCGGCCGCTGGGGCGAGCAGCAGCTGAAGAACGTGCTCGAAAGCTGTGGCCTGTCCGAATACGCCGATTTCCAGACCGAGGTCAGCGTCGGGATGGATGACGGCGGCCGCCTCCGCCCCGACGTCATCATTCGCGTGCCCGGCGGCCAGAGCCTCGTGATCGACGCCAAGGTTTCACTCAACGCCTATCAGGATGCATTCGGCGCCGTCGATGACGCCGACCGGACGACGCATCTGGCCGCCCATGCGCTCTCGATGCGCACCCATGTCAATTCGCTCGGCAACAAAAGCTACTGGAGCCAGTTCGCCGACGCGCCCGACTATGTGATCATGTTCGTCCCCGGTGAACATTTCCTGTCGGCCGCGCTCGAAAACGACCCGACATTATGGGATTTTGCTTTCGACAAGAAGGTTTTGCTCGCGACCCCGACCAATCTGATCGCGATCGCGCGCACCGTCGCGGCGGTATGGCGACAGGAAAAACTGGCCGGACAAGCGCGCGAAATCGCCGATCTGGGCAAGGAACTCTATGCGCGGCTGGCTGTCATGGGCAGCCACGTCGGGCGGCTTGGCAAGAACCTCGATACGGCGGTCGGGGCCTACAATGCCTTCGTCGGCAGCTTGGAAAGCAACGTCCTGACGCAGGCCAAACGGTTCGAGGCGCTCAACATCGATACCGGCGGGAAGACGATCGAAACGCTGCCGGTGGTGGAGCAACTGACGAGGCCGATGGTCAAGCTGGTGGCATCAAGCGATTCGGTCGAAGACGCGGCTTAATCCACTACCCCCGCGTTCAACCCCACCTGATCCGCAATCTCCATCGACCGCGTCAGTACAACCCGCTCCTCCGCCGTCAGATAGGGGTTCCAGACGTCGAGGATCAGGACGGCGCGCAGTTGGCCGGTCGGGTTCATCGCTTCATGCTCGATGGTGTCGTCGAACGCGATGGCCTCACCCTCGCGCCAGAATCGGGTTTCGCCCCCGACGCGGAACCAGCACCCGTCGGGAACGATCAAGGGCAGGTGAACGATCGTCCGCATGTTGGTGACGCCGGTGTGCGGCGGGATGTGCGCGCCCGGCTCCATCAGGGAAAAGAACACGTTCGGCATCCGGCCCTGCAGGTCGACCAGCGGCACTTGGCGCAGCGCCGTGACCGTTTTCGGACAGCGGGCATGGGCTTCGGCAATCGGCTTGCCATAGTGCCACAGATAATAGGCGCTCCATGCGCTCTGCCCGTCCAGCGGGGTCCATTTGTTCTCGGGCGTGCCGGGTGCCTGCTGAACATAGGGCGCGAAGCCCGGCGCACCGGTTTCGAGCAGGTCGGTCAGTTCGGCGCGGATCGCGTCGGTGTGCGCCTCGAATGCCGCCAGCCAGGGGAAATGCTCGCGGTCGAAATACTCATCAGCCGGCAGAAAGGGGACATGCACCCCGGCGCAGACATTGGGGTAGATGCGCCGCTTGCCCAGCATCGTGTCGACACAGGCATCGATACGGCGAAGGCTCGCGCTCGCCTCGCGGCGGACGTCGGCAAGCCCTGTCTCCATCGCCGCCGACAGCCGGTCGAGCCGGGTCCGGACATAGTCCCGCGCATGGGCCACGATATCGGTGACCCCGGCAACGCCTGCCGGCGCATGGGCGACGACCATCTGCCAGCTTTGCATGGCGTCGATCTCTTCGCCGCGTCGCTCGTGCAACTCGCCCTTTCGGACGAGCGCGGTGAAGGTCGTCGGGTCGATCGACAGCGCCTTATCGAGCGCCTTGCGTTCCCCGAAGTCGTCCCCGGCGGCGCGATGCGCCCGGGCGAGGTTGACCCACAACACTGGAGCATGGGGATCGGCTTCCGCAGCGCGCGTATGGAGCTCAACGGCGCGCGCGTTGTCTCCCGAATTCAGTGCCAGCACGCCCAGCGAATTGAGTACACCGGGATGCGCCGGTACGACTTTCAGGACATCGCCATACAGCGCTTGCGCCCGCGCGGCATTGCCATCGCGCTGCGCCGCTGCTGCTTCGGCCAGCAGGCTGGGGATCGCGCCTTCGTTCATGCCTTTGACCCCTCTGCCCGCTGCTGGTTGATCACTTCATACGCCATGACTGCAGTCGCGACAGCTGCATTCAGGCTGTCGGCGCGCCCGAGCATCGGCATTTTGACGAGCAGGTCGCACTGGGTCTCATAATCGTCCGGCAGTCCCTGCGCCTCGTTGCCGACAAGGATGAACGTCGGACTCGTATAGCGCGCGGCCTGATAATCAGTGTTCGTGTTCAGGCTGGTCCCGACCAACTGGCCCGGTCCGCTGCGCAGCCACGCGATGAAGTCGTCCCACCGCGCCGTGGTCACGCTTTGGGTAAAGATCGCGCCCATGCTGGCCCGCACTGCCTCGACCGAAAACGGGTCGGTGCAATCGTCGATCAGGATCAGCCCGCCGGCCCCGACCGCATCGCCGGTACGCAGGATCGTGCCGAGGTTGCCGGGATCGCGCAGCGCCTGGGCCACGATCCAGATGTCGGCACTGTTGCGGTCGAGCGCCCCCAGTGGCGTCAGCAACTCGGCATAGACGCCGATCACGCTGCCCGGATTGTCCTTGCCGCTCAGCTTAGACAAAATATCGGCGCTGGTCACGAACACCTCGCCGCCCGAATCAACAACGGCGGCCTCCAGCCGTTTGACCAGTGGATGGTCGGCACTGTCGGGTGTGCGCCACAGCATTTCGGGCGCGATGCCGCTGTCGAGCGCTTCGGTCAGGATGCGCAGTCCTTCGGCCAGGAACTTGCCTTCGAGGCGGCGATGTTTCTTGTCGCGAAGCGCGCGGACCTGTTTGACGAGCGGGTTCGAGAATCCGGTGATCTCGCGGGGCATTACTCTTCCCCGAACTTGCTCTCCACGAGCTCGGCGAGCGCCGTCACGGCCGCTTCGGCACCATCCCCGCTCGCACTGATCGTGATCGAATCGCCGATTGCGGCGCCCAGCATCATCAGGCCCATGATCGAGGTGCCGACGACGCGCGCACCGTCCTTTTCGACTTCGACCTTTGCACTGAGCCCGCTTGCCAGCGTCACGAACTTGGCGCTGGCGCGTGCGTGTAGCCCGCGCTTGTTGGTGATCTCGATGGTGCGGGTGATCATGCCGCCTGCTCGCCGAGCACTTCGGAGGCGACGGTAATATATTTGCGACCCGCCTCACGCGCCGCGGCCACGGCATCGCGCACACTCATCGTGCGGCGTGCGCCCTCGAGGCGAATCAGCATCGGCAGATTGATCCCTGCGATCACTTCGACCCGGCCCGGCTGCATCAGCGAGATCGCCATGTTCGACGGGGTGCCGCCGAACAGGTCGGTCAGCACGACGACGCCGCGCCCACTGTCGACTTCGGCGATCGCGGCGGCGATGTCCGCACGACGCACTTCCATATCATCGTCAGGACCGATGGCGATAGCGGCAACCGCGCGCTGCGGTCCCACGACATGCTCCATCGCCGTGACGAATTCGGTGGCAAGTCCACCGTGCGTCACCAGCACCAGACCGATCATTGCTGCTCCATTGTCCCGTCACTGCCCGTGCGTCCGCCGCCACCCTCTGTTGTATCGTCGGGGCGGCTGGTCAGGTCGCGATGGGTAACCGTGGGCGAAAATGCTGCGTTGCGCAACCGCTGAGCGACGCGTTCGGCCATATGCACGCTGCGGTGTCTCCCGCCGGTACAACCGAATGCGATGCAGACATAGGACTTCCCTTCGGCCTGATAGCGGGGAATCAGGCGGATCAGTAGTTCCTCGATGCGCTCGGCGACATCGGCATAGGCGGGGTCTTCGGCGATGTAATCGGCGACGGGTTGGTCGAGCCCGCTCATCGGGCGCAGGTCGCCGACCCAGTGCGGATTGCGCAGGAACCGCATGTCGAACATCAGGTCGGCGTTCCGCGGCACACCTCGTGAAAAGCCGAACGACATGACCGACAGTGTCGGCCCGTCGGTTGCCGCATCGCCGAAGCGGGCGCGGATATCCGCCTTCAACTGGTTGCTGGCGAACGATGTCGTATCGACGACATGATCGGCCCAGCGACGCAACGGCGCCAGCAGTTCGCGTTCGCGCGCAATGCCATCGGCGGCGGGACGATCGAGTGCCAGGGGGTGGCGGCGGCGGGTTTCGGAATAGCGCCGCTCCAGTTCGGCGCCGCCGCAGTCAAGAAACAGCGTTCCGATATCGGCCCCACTTTCGCGAATGGTCTTGATCCGGGCGACGATGGAATCGGCGTCGAACCCGCGTGTCCGGCTGTCGATGCCAAAAGCGAGCGGACGGGCATCGCTGGCGCCTTGCGGCAGGTCGGTCGCCAGCAGGCGATTGAGCAGGACGAGGGGGAGGTTATCGACGACCTCCCACCCAAGATCCTCGAGCGTGTCGAGTGCCGTCGATTTGCCTGCGCCCGACATGCCGGTAACCAGCAGAATACGCGTCGGGCGGGGCTGCTTCATATCACAACGCCCAAACGCGCCAGTACGAGCTCAACCTTGATCGCAGCAGAGGCCTCTCGCCCGTCAAGGGCGATTAACGGCACTTCGACCCCGAGCAGGGTCCGGGCATGGCCCGGTTCGGGCAAGCGGGCCGCCGGTTCGCCGAGCGCGACGAGCAGCGCAACCGGCGTTTCGCCTGCGTGCGGCATTTCGACGATGCCCAATCCCCGAACCTCGATCTTGCCCGCAATCGTAGCCGGGGCAGAAGCGATGATGTGCCCGTCGCGCCGCTGGATGAAACTGTAATCGTCGCTGACAAGCGTTGCGCCCCGGTCGATCAGACGCAGCGCGAGATCGGATTTGCCTGCGCCCGATACCCCCTCGATCAGGACACCGCGTCCGCCGATCGCAACCGTCGTCGCATGGAGCGTTTCGGAGGACAGGATTGCCACATCCGCGTTCTAGCGGTGCGTCAGGCCATCGGCAATCGGATCGAGAAACGCGCGCCGCTGCCCGTCGGCCGGTCCGTCACGGCAAGGCTGCCGCCCATCGCTTCCACAATCGTCTTGGCTATGGCGAGACCGAGCCCCGAATGGCGCGCGAAATCGTCTTCGGGTCGTTCGCTGTGAAACCGCCGGAAAATCGCGTCCCGCCGGTCGGGCGGCACCCCGGGGCCCTTGTCATCCACGTGGATATTGATTTGGCCGCTATCGCGCCCTGCAGAAATCGAAACCGGAGCCCCGCCCGATGAAAACGAGAGCGCGTTATCGATTAGGTTTTCGACCGCACGGACCAGGCGCGGTTCATCGCCCAAGGTCAGCAATCGTCCGCGCGGCTTCTCGAACTCGACGAGGGATGCTCCTTCGGCGCGCCGCAATTCGCGCGCTGCGACAATGGTGTCGAGCATCCCGGCAACATCGATTTCCTCGAAACGGGTTCGAGACAACTCGCCATCGAGGCGCGACAGTTCGGAAATGTCGGTGATCGATCGGTCGAGGCGACGGACATCCTCGGTCAGGATCGCATGAAGTTGTGCCGTGATTTCGGGGTCCGATGTTCGTCCGAGACTCTCGACTGCGGACGCCATCGAGGCGAGCGGGTTTTTGAGTTCGTGTGCGACATCGGCGGCAAAGGCTTCGGTCGCGTCGATGCGCTCGCGCAGGGCTTGTGTCATGTCGGAAACCGCACGGGCCAGCATCCCGATCTCGTCATTTCGGTCGGGCAGGCGCGGGACGACAACTTCGCGTGCGCGGCCCAGCCTGACCCGGACGGCCGCCATCGCGAGGCCACGCAATGGCCGTACAATCGTCCGCGCGAGGAACAGCGATAAGGCGATTGAAAGGAACAGCGTCCCGAGCGTGATGACCGCGAGCCGGAAGCGTTCGGCGCGAACCAGTTTCGTCACATCGCGGGCATTGCCGACGCTCAGGACGAAGCGGTTTCGTTCGAGGTTTACCGCCGTTGCAGCAGTGATCATCAGGGTGCGGTCGGGGGCCAGCCATACGCGCGACGCCACCGTCGCCCCGCCCATGACACTCGCCAGTTCTGGCCAGTCCTTTGCCTTTTCGCCGGCATCGACAAACGGTTCGGGGACATTTGCGCCGACGATCCGCTCCGCGATGCGGTCGACGTAGCGAGCGCCTTCATTATCCCACGGTTCGTCGGCCCGCCCGTCGAAGCCATAGGTACGTGGTCCCGAGGCCCAGCTGTCGAGGAGTTGCTCGCCCTTGTCGTTATACAGGCGCAGCCGGTCGCCTGAACGTTTGCCGAGTGTCTCGATCAGAGCTTGGCGAGCGCGGCGCGGTGCCGCATTGATCGCCGCTGCGGCAATCTGCGCCTCCCCCTCGGCCTGCGCGCGGCGCTCCTCGATCAGGCGCACCCGGAAGTTATCGAGATAGAACAGGCTGCCAGCGATCAGCACCAGCGCGACGATATTCACTGCCAGTATCCGCCGCGTCAGCGAGCCGCGCCCTTGCCACGGCTCGATCGCCGGCTCAGCCATCGGTGAAGCGGTACCCGGCGCCGTAGAGTGTATCGATGGCGTCGAAGTCCGGTATGACGGCCTTGAACTTGCGGCGGATGCGCTTGATGTGGCTGTCGATCGTGCGGTCGTCGACATAAACGTCGTCGTGATAGGCGACATCGAGCAGCTGGTTACGGCTTTTGACCACGTCGGGGCGCGTCGCAAGTGCCTCCAGAATCAGGAATTCGGTGACGGTAAGCGCCACTTCCTTGCCATCCCAGTGCACCCGGTGGCGCTGGGGGTCCATCGACAGGCGCCCGCGCACAATAGGCTCGCCGCTTTGCTCCGAATCGGGGTCGCTGTCGGTCCGCGACAGCTCGACCCGGCGGAGGATCGCGCGGATGCGGGCGATCAGCAGGCGCTGCGAAAACGGCTTGGCAATATAATCGTCGGCACCTGTCGCCAGCCCTTCCGCTTCGTCGCTTTCCTGGTCCTTTGATGTCAGGAGGATAACGGGCAGGGCGGATACCGCGCGCAGGCGGCGGAGCAGTTCGAGCCCGTCGAGTTTGGGCATCTTGATGTCGCACACCGCAAGATCGGGCGGATTGTCGATCAAAGCCTTCAGCGCGACATCGCCGTCGGTGTAAACGCGAGTCACAAATCCTTCGGCCTGCAAGGCCACCGCTACGGAGGTCAGAATGTTGCGGTCGTCGTCGACCAGGGCAATCGTGGCAGGCATGGGAATGATTTGGCCGCAGTGCGTCCGATAGGCAAGCGCGTGGTTGTCTAGGCGGATGCGCAGGTTAACCATCTACCTTGAATTGCAATCGATTTCCGTCTTGCCGCGCCGCGCCAGACACTTGCGTTTCGGCGATCTCGCGCCCAATGCCCCGCCAAATAAGCAGATATCTGGACAGGCAGCCGAAGTGACAACACCCACATTCGATCTCGCGAAACAGGGCATCCCGACGTCGGCGATGCTTCACTGGAACCTCATTACGGCACCGCTGGTCGAAATGGCCGTGAAGCGCGGCGAAGGCATTCTCGCCAAGGACGGACCGCTGGTCGTCGAAACCGGCAAGCACACCGGGCGTAGTGCGAACGACAAGTTCTTTGTGCGCGATGCGACCACCGAAGACACGATCTGGTGGAGCGCGGCCAACAAGGGGATGACGCCCTATCATTTTGCGGCGCTTAAGGCCGATTTCTATGCGGCGCTGGCGGCCAAGGAAACGCTGTTCGTCCAGGATTTGTTCGGCGGATCGCAGCCCGAGCACCGCGTCAACGTGCGCGTCATTACAGAGCTTGCCTGGCACAGCCTGTTCATCCGCACGCTACTGGTGCGTCCTGACGCAGCGGCCCTCGCCGGGTTCATGCCCGAATTCACGATTATCGACCTGCCGACGTTCCGCGCCGACCCCGCACGGCATGGCTGTCGCAGCGAGACCGTGATTGCCGTCAACTTCACCGAAAAGCTGATCCTGATTGGCGGCACCGCCTATGCCGGCGAAATGAAGAAGTCGGTGTTCGGCATCCTCAACTATAAGCTGCCGGTCGAGGGCATCATGCCGATGCATTGCTCGGCCAACATGGGCCCGGATGGCGACACCGCCGTGTTCTTCGGCCTGTCGGGAACCGGCAAGACGACGCTGAGCGCGGATGCCAGCCGCACGCTGATTGGTGACGACGAGCATGGTTGGTCCGATACCGCCGTGTTCAACTTCGAGGGCGGCTGTTACGCCAAGATGATCCGTCTGTCGGCTGAGGCCGAACCCGAAATTTTCGCCACGACGAAGCGGTTCGGAACGGTCCTCGAAAACGTCGTGATCGACCCCGAAACGCGCGAGCTCGATTTCGACGATGCGACCCTGGCCGAGAACAGCCGCGGCTCCTACCCGATCGACTTCATCCCGAATGCATCGAAGGATAATCTCGGACCGCCGCCGAAGACCGTCATCATGCTGACCGCCGATGCTTATGGCGTGATGCCCCCGATCGCCCGCCTGACGCCGGATCAGGCGATGTATCATTTCCTGTCGGGCTATACGGCGCGGGTTGCGGGCACCGAAATCGGCGTGACTGAGCCGCAGGCGACGTTTTCGACCTGCTTCGGCGCGCCGTTCATGCCGCGCCATCCCAGCATCTACGGCAATCTGCTGAAGGAGCGCATTGCCAAGGGCGGCGTGACATGCTGGCTGGTCAATACCGGCTGGACCGGCGGCAAGGCGACGATGCCCGGCATCAAGCGCATGCCGATCAAGGCGACCCGCGCGCTGCTCAACGCGGCACTCGATGGCAGCCTGAACGATGTAGAATTCCGTACCGATCCCAATTTCGGTTTCGAAGTGCCGGTCAGCGTGCCCGGCGTCGACAGCGGCATTCTCGACCCGCGCGCGGCCTGGGCCGACAAAGGGGACTATGATGCAACGGCGGCCAAGCTGGTCGGCGAGTTCATCGAGAATTTCGTGCAATTCGAAGCGCATGTGGACGAGGGGGTCCGACAATCGGCCCCGCATCTCGAAACCGCCTGAAATGCCCGGTTATCGTCCGGGCTCACATACGAAAGCCCGGACATGCCCGACCCTGCACCCCGCCTGTTCACGACCGACGCCGAAATCCGGCGCATCGGACATTGTTTGCTCGACCGTAGCCTGCCGCGTACCGACTGGACGCACGAAGCCCATCTCGCGGCCTGCCACTGGATCGTCGCCGAGCGGCCCGATATCGACCCCGACCGCGACCTGCGCGGGATCATCTCCGGCTACAACGCTGCAGTCGGCGGGGTGAACGACGACACTCAGGGGTATCACGAAACGATCACGCGTTGTTTTGTCCATGCGGTGCAGCTGCATCGGGTGGAGATGCCCGAAGGCTCGCTCGTCGAACGGATCAACGCGCTGTTGCTGTCGCCGTTCGGGCGGCGCGATTGGCCGTTACAATTCTTCACATACGAGCGGCTGTTTTCGGTCGCTGCGCGGCGCGAATTCGTGACGCCGGACCTCGCGCCACTGCCTGCGCTCTGTTAAGAAGGCGCGATTGCTACAGCGAAGGGATTACACCATGGGAATGCTCGACGGATTGCTCGGCCAGATTGCCGAAAATGTCGATGTTGCGAACCTCGCGACCAAAGTCGGCCTGACGCCCGATCAGGTCGAAATGGCAATGACCGCGCTGGGTCAGGCCCATACAGCACCGACCGACACCATCGAAACCGCCGCGGCCAGCACCGGCCTGTCGGGCGACATCCTGCAACAGATCGTCGGCCATATCGGTGGCGAGGGGTCGCTCGGCCGCTTTGCCGAAATGCTGGGCGATCAGGGCAAAGAGGGCGGTCTCATGGACACGCTCGGCGACCTAGCATCCGGTTTCCTGGGCGGAAAGAAAGTCTAGACCCGCTCGACCAGCAGGACCGCGCCGTCGGTTCCTGTCACGCGCAAGCGGTCGCCGACGGCGGCTTCGGTTCCCTTCGCGGACCAGACGCCGTCGCCGACCTTTACCCGGCCCTGCAGCGCGTCGACGGGTTCCACGGCGGTTACGATGCTGCCGATCAGGCGCGCGCCTTTGTCATTGAGCATCGGGTCTGCGCTGACGATGGGGTTTTGCACCAGATAGCGTCGCCCGGCGTAGATCGCGGCGACGCTCGCTACCGCGAAGATCAGGAACTGAGCGATGGTGCCAATGGGCAGCAGCAGGGCTAACACGCCGGTCAGCACCGCCGCGGCGCCGATCCAGATCAGGAACACGCCGGGTACCAGCATCTCGGCAATGCCTAGCATCGCGCCGAAGATCATCCAGAGCCAGTGATCGTCCAGCCCGAAGAGGTTGTTCATTGCGCGTCTCCCCCGGCGGGGCCGTCGAACGGGTCCTCGAACGGACCGCGACGACGCGGCGCGGGCGGGGCAGCGGGCTTGGCCGCGTCGCTGAAGGCCTCACGCGCCAGCTCGCCGATGCCGCCCAGCGTGCCGATCAGCTGCGTCGCCTCGACTGGGAACAGGATGGTCTTGGCATTGGGTGAGGTGGCGAACAGGCCGACCGCCTCGACGTATTTCTGCGCGATGAAATAGTTCAGCGACTGGCTGCTGCCGTTCTCGATGGCGGTGGAAACGAGCCGTGTTGCCTCGGCTTCGGCCTGGGCGGAGCGTTCGCGGGCCTCGGCGTCGCGGAACGCGGCTTCCTTGCGCCCCTCGGCCTCCAGGATCTGCGACTGTTTCTGCCCTTCGGCGCGGTTGATGTCGTTCTGCCGCGCGGCCTCCGACTCGAGGATCGTCGCGCGCTTCTCGCGCTCGGCCTTCATCTGGCGGGTCATGGCGTTGACGATGTCGGCGGGCGGGCGAATGTCCTTTAGCTCGATGCGGGTGATCTTCACGCCCCACGCCTCGGTCGCGAGGTCGATGATGCTCAGCAGCCGCCCGTTGATCTCGTCACGCTTCGACAGCGTCTCGTCGAGGTCCATGCTGCCCATCACGGTGCGCAGGTTGGTCGTCGTCAGCTGCATGACGGCGAGGTAGAGGTCGCTGACCTCATACGCGGCCTTGGCGGCGTCGAGCACCTGAAAGAACACGACGCCGTCGACCGCGACCATCGCATTGTCCTTGGTAATGATTTCCTGGCCCGGGATGTCGAGCACTTGTTCCATCATGTTCACTTTGCGCCCGACGCGGTCGATAAAGGGAAAGATGAGCGTCAGGCCGGGGTGCGCGACGGTGGTGAACTTGCCGAAGCGTTCGATGGTGTATTGATAGCCCTGCCGGACCATCTTCACCGCCATCATGACATAGACAATGCCGAGTACGGCAATGACGATGACCAAGGTTTCCATGAAATCTCTCCCCGCGCCTAGAGGGAGAGTATCGCGATTTGCGGGAAGGGAGCCAAGCGGAATCGGACCTATGCTCGTCTCAAGCAAGGGAAGACGGGCGAAATGAGTAAGCAGCGTTGGCCGCCATCGTGAACCGGAAGGTCACACGAAGGCCAAGCCCGAACGATTGCCATTCGAAGCGCGGCATCTGCCTTGACGAAAGTCACGAAAGTCACGGCACGTCAGCAGAAAACATCGGCGAAGCGGTGCTGTTGAGCGGTAATCGGAGAAGGAGGGTCGACGATGGAAACAGCCGCCACGAAGATAGGAATTGGTGGTCCTGTAGGAAAGGGGAACATGATTTAACGCCGTTAGGCTGTCCTACATGTGGACTGATTTTGGCGCTAAACAGCTTTTAAACCACCATGCTTTGCATCAATGTACAAAGGGTGCTTACCCTTCAACTCTCGACTTACCGACAAACGCGCATTCGATCGGTCTCGGACTTCGCGCGAAGGCTTAGGCAGCTCCTCGTTCTGCTGTTCCACCCGTCAGACCATCGCATTTACGTGCAAGAGACCAACGGGTATATTGATCGCGGTATTGCACGCGACGGCTTTTTCCAGCGTCACAAATATTTGGGCGATTACCTCGCACGTTCGCTCACCCCAAATACGCGACGCCATATCATCCTGTCGCATTACCGGTTTGTTGGAAAAAAGGTCGCCGATCCGGCTCTACGCGAGATTATCGACCACGGCATTGTGCTTTGGGAACAGGTGTTCGACGCGCATCGCGCGACGATCTTGCTCTCGAGGAGCGAGCTTGGCCCGATGGAAGGCGAATGGCAGTTGCAGTTTATGCTGGACGATCTCGTCCTTTGCACTCTCAGCTTCGTTTTTGCGTCGATGCCGCATTTCGATCCGGATCGAGAAGTCGTTTGCCTGATCGGCGGTATTCAGGGCGGCCTGGATTGTCGCAGCGCGATCAGGATCGCCGCAAAGGCCAATCACGAGATTGCCCCTACGACGATGCTCATCCTCGCGGTCAAGGCAACGGCCCAGGCTTTAGGGGCAGGCGCGGTTTACGGTGTGTGCTCTCGGGACAGGATTGCCGAAGTTTATGCCGCCGACCGAATTACGGCCGATTACGACGCGATCTGGCATAGTCTTGGCGCGACACGCCGCGCCCAGGCCTGCTTCAATTTGTCTCACGGCCTGATCGAGCGAGACTTGAGTGATATTCCATTGTCTCACCGCCGCCGGACCAAGCTCAAACGTCGCCGAAAGGCGGCAATGCTTATCGACATGACCCTCGCGGCGAAAAGGGCCCTCCTCGGGTAATAAACGCGCTACTACCCGCCCACCTAGCGCATCCCCCCGGCGCGGTTACATGGATTCAGGTTTGTGCATGGCGGCGCGACGGATAACTTGCCAATCACGACGCTGAGAATGCCTCATTTCTTCGTCGCGCCTGCAGTTCCTCGCGACTGACATACGCGACAAGGATGCGTGTGGATGGTCAGAAGCAGCGCAATAGCTTGACGCGATGGTCTCGTACAAGTCGGAGGCGGCGGGGCTCAGCCTCGCCACTGACTTGAATCGCCAAATCTAGAATGTCTGCGCTAACCTGACCACGAAACATCGTCGGACGTCGTTTTGTCGGCAGATCGGGATTAACCGGCCCTTCCGCAAAGTCCTCGAAATATCCGGCCCCTGAGAAGGCACCCTGTGCGTCGACCTGTACGCGACCCTCGATCACGGCCATGCCGCAATCGAATTCAACCTGTGTTGTGTCGATTCCAACCTTCAGATTGGCTCGGTCGCCACCCCAATTCCCGGAGAGCGCGAATGAGGAGGCGGACGTCGTCACCGGTGCGCAACAGGCAATAGTTCCGGCAATAAAGGCCGACAGCCCCCTTTTCGCAAAGTGTCTGAGATCCAACAACAACCGCTGCCGGGAAAACCTTTCCGACAGCGGATGTTTTGGGATGTCATCAGCCGTACGTCACCGTCAAGCGGCGCTGGCGACGCATGGCGGCACCGGTGAAGCCGAAGCCGATGATCATCATCGCCCAGGTGGCTGGTTCGGGCACCGCAGCCACACGAACATTGGCAATGTAAGTACCCCAGCGCGAGCCACCGGTGCCGCCAGGATGACCGAACTGTGCCAAGTTATATTCGCGGGCGAATGTTCCGGTTATCCAGAAGCTGGTGCCGTCAGTGGGGTCGAGTGTGACGCTCGAGTAGTCGGCCCAGCGCTGGCGGCCGGCTGCCGTTTGCCCAAAAAGGCTGCCGTTGTGATAGTCATCGGTGTCGCTCTCGCGAAGCAAGATTGCACTGCCCAACGGAACAAGTTTGCCCTCTTCGCTGGTCCTAAATGTCTTCGCATAAATCGAAATACGACCGTCGGCGGGATCGAGACCCGACCGGTTATAGGAAATGACGACATCGCCGGCCGCGTTTACCGCAAGCGAACCTTGATAATAGTCATAGCCGACGCCACCGAGGTCGCCTTCATCGAGAACAGCACCCGTTGCGGTATCGAGCACCGTGTAGCGCACCGATGTAAAATCCGAACCTATTTCGGTGACGGTATGGACGCTGTAAATCCGGCCGTTCACCTCGAAGGCACTGCTGCTGATCTGGTCACCAAACGAATCGATAATCCGCTGATTACCCGCGATCCCCGCAGGCTGTCGCGCCGGGTTATTGGACGTGTATTCTGTCCCGATGGTTGTGCTGGTCGTCGCCGTGCGCACTGCTCCAGCCGTTCCAGCCCCGACCACATCGTAGCGCGTCAGCCCGAAATCGTTGAGCGACGCCGAAATGATATGGCCGATGCCGTCGGTGCTCTCCGTGCTGTTTACCCCCTGGATCGCGAACCCGCGTGAATAGTCATCACCCGCGCCTCCCGTGAATGGTGTGATGAACTGCACATTGTTGGCCAACGTCGGACCCGCAGGGTCGAACAGATCAGCCACGGGAATTACGTTGAGAGTCGTTCCACGGAAGTTGGTCGCACCGCCGACGGTCGATGCTGCGAAATTGTTCGTCCCGATATAGACCGCGTTGTTGTCCATGGCCAGCGTCGGATAGTCGGCCAGCGTGCGTGCGCCGGCGGCAAGAGGGCTAAAGCCCTCGAATTTGGTCGATTTCCACGTCCCAAGTGCATCCGACGTGTCGGATACAGCCACGAGAATGTCCTTCGTATTTGGTCCGAACGAAAGCGCGAGCCATTTGTCCGCACTGGCGTTATACAGCACGCGCTGGTCACCGCCGGGTATGCCGGGTTGTCCCACCGAGTTCCAGAACGCCGTATCCGACGTGAACGCCGAACGGAAACCGGTGAGTTTGTCGAACACAGCGACGCCGCCGTTGACGAATTGCATGTATTGCGTGCGACCGGCAGCACCGATCGTATCCGGCGGAATGAAGTTGCGCCCGACGGACGCCACATCATATTGGCTAATTCCCTCAAAGCCAGCGACCAAGGCGCCGCTGTTGAAAACCGGTATCGAAACACCGTTGGGGTCCGGCGCGAACGTTTGCCCAGGATCCGGTGCAAGCGCTGGACCTTTTTTGGTAAATATATCAACGATCTGGGTAGCGCCGGCGGCAGATGGCATGATGGTGACGGCACCTAGTGCCAATGCGGACAAATAAAACGGTATCGTCTTCATGATGGACCCCCCGACCGGCAGCGCTCGCCCTGTTAACAAATATTAACGGGAGATTAACTATCATTGGAGAGGCAAGTCAATCTTGTCGCAGGACGGCCATTCCCAAATCGGGATTCGAATTTCCGACGAGCATTCCGCGAGGGTCCCGAACGCGCTCATGATCATAGTCAACCCAAAACCCGACCGCGTTAGCTTTCCACTCATCTGCCTATGCGAGTCTATTTCCACGGCAGCTCGGTGCGATGCTCGGCAGAGTGCCACCTAGCGCATCTCCCCCCGCGCGGTTACATGGACCGCCACGACTCGCCAGACAAAAGGGCATATCGCTTGGCTTTCGACATTCCGCTCGGCCTCACTTTCGACGACGTCCTGCTGCAGCCCGGCGAGTCCGATGTGTTGCCCAGCCAGGCCGACACGCGCACGCGGATTACGCGGGAAATCACGCTGAACATCCCCATCCTGTCGTCGGCGATGGATACGGTGACCGAGGCCGACATGGCGATCGTCATGGCGCAGCTGGGCGGGCTGGGCGTGCTCCACCGCAATCTGACCATCGAAGAGCAAGTATCCGCCGTGCGGGCGGTAAAGCGGTTCGAAAGCGGCATGGTCGTCAACCCGATCACGATCTTCCCCGACCAGAATCTGGGCGATGCGCAGGCGATGATGGCGCGGCACAAGATTTCGGGCATTCCGGTGGTTGAGGCGTCGGGCAAGCTGGTCGGCATCCTGACCAACCGCGACGTGCGCTTTGCCGGCAACCCCAACCAGCCGGTCAGCGAGCTGATGACCAGCCAGAATCTTGCCACCGTCGGTGTCGGCGTGGGTGAAGACGAAGCGCGGCGCTTGCTGCACCAGCGCCGGATCGAGAAACTGCTGGTCGTCGATGACGATTATCGCTGTGTCGGCCTGATCACGGTCAAGGACATCGAGAAAGCGGTGACCTATCCCGATGCGACCAAGGACAGCACCGGGCGGCTGCGCGTCGCCGCCGCGACGACCACGGGCGATGCCGGGTTCGAGCGGACCGAGGCGCTGATCGACGCCGAATGCGACCTGATCGTCATCGATACCGCGCATGGCCATTCGAAAATGGTCGCCGCCGCGGTCGAGCGCGTGCGCAAGCTGTCGAACTCGGTGCAGATCATGGCGGGCAATGTCGCGACGGGCGAGGCAACACGCTCGCTGATCGGCGCAGGCGCCGATGCGGTGAAGGTCGGCATCGGGCCGGGCAGCATCTGCACGACGCGGGTGGTGGCGGGTGTCGGCGTGCCGCAGCTGAGCGCGATCCTCGACAGTGCCGAGGAAGCCGCCAAGTCAGGCGTGCCGGTGATCGCCGATGGCGGGCTGCGCACATCGGGCGATGTGGCCAAGGCGCTGGCAGCGGGCGGGGCGGCGGTGATGATCGGTTCGCTGCTGGCGGGCACGACCGAAGCGCCGGGCGAAACCTTTTTATATCAGGGGCGTGCGTATAAATCCTATCGCGGAATGGGAAGTGTCGGCGCCATGGCGCGCGGCTCCGCCGACCGCTATTTTCAGCAGGACATCAAGGACCAGCTGAAGCTGGTGCCCGAGGGGATCGAGGGGCAGGTCGCGTTCAAGGGTCCGGCCAAGGACGTCATCCACCAGCTTGTCGGGGGGGTGAAGGCCGCGATGGGCTATACGGGATCGAAGACGATCGCCGACCTGCAGGCGAGGGCGAAATTCGTGCGGATCACGGGGGCGGGGCTGCGTGAGAGCCATGTGCATGACGTGACGATCACGCGCGAAGCCCCGAATTACCCGACGCGGTGACACCCTCCGCCCGCCTTCAATCCGCGATCGAAATCCTCGACCTGATCCTTGCCTCCGCGCGCGACAATGGGGCGGCGGCGGACACGATTATCGCCAAAAGGTTTTCGACGCGCCGCTTTGCGGGGTCGAAGGATCGCCGCGCGGTGCGCGAGCTGGTGTATCTCGCGATCCGGCAGTTCGGCGAAATGCCGGTCAGCGCGCGCTCGGCATTCGGGCGGCTGGCCGATTACGATCCGGAACTTGCCCCGCTGTTCGACGGGGCGCCCTATGGGCCCAAGCCGCTCGAGGACGGCGAGGTGCGCGACGAACCGGTGCCGATGCCCGCATGGCTGGGGCGCATGATCCCGGCGGTCGAACATGCAGCACTTCTCGAACGCGCGCCGCTCGATCTGCGCGCCAACCGTCTGAAATCGACGCGTGAGGCGTTGATGGCGGTCTGGCCCGAGGCGACGGCCATTGCGCATACCGACGACGGATTGCGCTTCACCGAAAACTTTGCGGTCGAGGCGAGCGAGGAATGGCGCGGCGGGCTGGTCGAGGTTCAGGACGCGGGAAGCCAGATGATCGTGGCCGCGTGTGCGGCGGCGCCGGGAATCACCGTCGTCGATCTGTGCGCGGGCGGCGGCGGCAAGACCCTGGCGCTGGCGTCGGCGATGCGCGGCGAAGGCCGGTTGATCGCCGCCGACACCGACAAGCGCCGCCTGTCGCAACTCCCAGAACGCGCAGAACGCGCGGGGGCGACAGTCGAGGTGCAATTGCTCGATGGCGGGCATGAGGCAGAGAACCTCGCGGAACTGGTCGGGCAGGCCGACGTCGTTCTCGTCGATGCGCCCTGTTCGGGGTCGGGGACGCTGCGCCGCAATCCTGAGGCGCGGTGGCGGTTGCAACCGGCGCGGCTGGATAAATTGGTGCAGGTACAGCGCCATGTGCTCGATCTCGCCGTTCCACTGGTCAAGCCGGGCGGGGCCATCGTCTATGCGGTCTGCTCGCTGATCGCGCGCGAGGGCGCGGGGCAAGTCGACGCGTTTCTGGCGCGCTATCCCGGCTGGACCGCGGTTTCGCCGTTCGAACAGGGCCGTCCGGCGGGCAAGGGGCGGGTGCTGTCGCCCGGCCACGACGGGACCGACGGTTTTTTCGTCGCGCGGCTGATTTCGCCGTGCTAGCCTCCGCCGCTTAGATGCTTCTGGAGCTTGCCATGCGTATTACCCCGCCCGCCCTCGGGATCGCCCTGTTGCTGGCGACCGTGTCGAGTGTGAGTCACAGCCAGAAACCCGATGCGGCGATCGATCCGCGCTCGATGCTGCTGGTTGCGCAGGCGAGAGGCGACATCGCCGCAGGTCGCCTGGATGCCGCCAACGACGCGCTGGAGACGGCATTGGCCGTGGATCCGCGCAATCGCGGTGCCTATGGGTTGATGGCCGAGGTGGCGCAAAAGCAGTCGCTGCCCGGTAAGGCGATCCGTCTTTACCGGGAATCGCTGTTGATCGAACCCAACGATATTGCGGCCCTTGCCGGACAGGGCGAGGCGATGGTTGCCAAGGGCGCAGTGACCAAGGCCAAGGAAAATCTGGCACGGATCAAGACGCTATGCGTGGGTGCATGCCCCGATGGCGCGCGCCTGGCCGCCGCGATCGAGAAAGGACCGCCGCCGGTGGTCCAGTCGGCGCAGGCCGCCCCGGTGGTTCCGCCTTCTAACTGAGCTCGTGCGCGACGGCGACAAACTCGTCGACCGACAGCGTTTCGGCGCGCCGGGTCGTGTCGATGCCGACTTTTTCGAGCGCCGCCAGCGCGCCCGGCAAACCCTTGACCGACGCGCGCAGCATCTTGCGGCGCTGGCCGAAAGCAGCGGCAGTCAGTCGTTCGAGCGTGGCGGCGCGAACGCCCTCGGGCGCGGGCTTCGGGACGATGTGGATCACCGCGGACATTACTTTGGGGGGCGGGGTGAAGGCGGAGCGGTGGACACGCATCGCGATCTTCGCGTCGCTGCGCCACTGGGCAAGAATGCTAAGCCGGCCATAGGCATCGCTGTCGGTGGCGGCGACGATGCGCTCGGCGACTTCGGCCTGAAACATCAGCGTGAGCGAGGCCCAGCGCGGCGGCCACGCCTCCCCTGACAGCCAGCCGGTGAACAGCGCGGTGCCGACATTGTAGGGCAGGTTGGCGACGATATGGCCGCCCTCGGGCAACACATCGGGCAGGGCGAGCGCCAGTGCGTCGCCCTCGATCACGCGCAACTGGCCCGGGTGCGCCTCGCTCAGCTCCGCGAGTGCGGGCAGACAGCGCCGGTCGCGTTCGACGGCGGTGACGATTGCCCCCGCGTCGATCAGCGCACGGGTCAACCCGCCCGGGCCGGGGCCGACCTCGAACACCGATTGGCCGGTGAGGTTGCCGGGCACGCCCGCGATCCGGTCGAGCAACTGCGCGTCGAGCAGGAAGTTCTGGCCGAGCGCTTTCGATGCCGACAGGCCGTGGCGGGCAATGACTTCCCTGAGCGGTGGGCGGGTTAGCGACACGCCGCGCGCGCGGCAGCCGCCTGTGCCGCGAGCCTGATCGCCGCAATCATCGCACCTGGATTGGCCAGATTCTGTCCGGCAATGCCGAACGCGGTGCCGTGATCGGGCGATGTCCGGATGATCGGCAGGCCCAGCGTCACATTGACCCCCTCGTCGAAATGAAGGGCCTTGAGCGGGATCAGCGCCTGATCGTGATACATGCAGATGGCGGCGTCATAGGTCGCGCGGGCGCGGGGATGGAACAGGCCATCGGCAGCAATTGGCCCGAACGCCTCGATCCCTTCGTCGCGCAATGCCTCGACGGCGGGAACGATGACGTCGATCTCTTCGCGACCGATCATGCCGCTTTCGCCGGCATGCGGGTTGAGGCCCGCAATCGCCAGACGCGGGCTCTCGATGCCGAAATCGCGGGTCAGGCCGCGCGCCGTGGTCCGCGCCTTGGCCAGGATGAGCTCGGTCGTGAGGGTAGCCGACACCTCGGCGAGCGGGATATGCGTGGTTACGGGAACGACCCGCAGCGTCGGCCCGGCTAGCATCATTACCGCATTGTCCGCCGACACGCCGCAGATCTCGGCAATGAATTCCGTCTGGCCGGGGTGGGTAAAACCGACGCCGTACAGTTGCGCCTTTGACACCGGGGCGGTGACCAGGGCGGCGGCGGGACCGGTACGGGTCATGCCTGTCGCAAGCTGGAGCGCCGCCAGGGCGCAACGTGCCCCCTCGGTGCTGGGCTTGCCGACATGAACCTCGCCACAATCGAAGATGTGCAGGACCGGCAGCGCCGTTGCGAAGACGCCGAGGGCCTCGTCGGGCGAGGCAATGCGAACGACTGGCCCGCGCCATCCGTGCCGGATCGACTCCACATCACCCACCGCGAAGAACGGATGGAGATCGGATATCAGGCGCGCATCCCAAGCCTTCCCGACGATTTCGGGTCCGATACCGGCGGGGTCGCCGAGCGCGACAGCCAGCGGCGCCATGGGATCAGCGATAATCGACCACCGCGTCGCGCCGCAGATCGCGGAGGTAGCGTTGCGCACGCTGGTTCACGCGGGTTTCCTCCATCTGCGAACGAAGCTGGTCGGCCGACGGCCCGCTTGCGATCTGCGCCTCGTCGCGTCCGCACAGAACGAGCACGCGAACACCGTCCGCTTTCGACCCGAACGGGGGTGTCGCCTGTCCCACTGAGAGTTTCAGCAGCATTTCCTGCAGCGGGGCGGGGAGGTCGCGAACCTTCACCGCGTCGTTGTCGACGACCTCGGCCCCCTGAGCGCGCGCGATCTCGTCTACCTTGCCGCATCCCCCCATCGACTGGGTTGCCTTGGCAAAGCTTGCGGCCTTCGCCGTTGCTTCGGCCTCGGTGCTGGCCGGGGAAAACTTCATCGACATCTGACGCAGATTGAGCGTGGCGTCGCGCGGATCGGCGGTCAGTACCTGCCGGCTGTCGGTGAGATAAATGACCGAGAACCCGCCCGGCGTCGGGATCGGGCCGGCAAGCTGTCCGACCGTCAGTCCTTCGAGTGCGGCGGACAGGCTGTCGGGCAACTGTGGGGCACGGACCCAGCCCAGATCGCCACCGACCGATGCGGTGGACGCTTCGGAAAACTGACGCGCATAGGCCGCGAACGATCCGCCCTGCTTGATCTGTTCGATGATCTTGCGCGCATTGGCGGCGACTTCGTTCTGGTTCTCGGTGGTGGCCGACAAGTAGATTTCGCCGACGCGGAATTCCTTGGCCCCCTTCGACGCCTCAAGCCGCGCAATCACGGCCTGCACTTCGTCGTCGCTGACGTTGACGAACGGTTCCACGCGGCGGCGCAACAGGCGGCTCCAGGCCAACTCGCCCTCGATCTGGCGCTTGATCGAACGGTCCGACGATCCCTGCTGCCGCAGATAGGTGCTCATCGCTTCGGGCGTGCGCTTGAAATTGCGCGCCACGCGAGCGTAGCTCTGTTCGATCTCGTCACGTGAGACCGTGACGTCGTGCGATTTCGCTTCCTGGATTTCCAGCGTCTCGTCGATCAGGTTGCGCAAGACCTGAAGCCGCAACCGCTCGCGTTCGTCGTCGGCGACCTTGCCGCCATTGGCGAGCACGATCAGCGCAAGGCGGTGGTCGACGTCGGTTCCGGTCAGCACGTCACCGTTGACGATTGCCGTCGCTTTACGAACATGCGGATCGCTTTTCCCGAACAGCGATATCTCGGCGGGCAGGTTCAGCGACGCGGCGCTGGGGACTTCGGTCGCGTCGGCGACGGTCTGTGCGTCGATCGAGGAACTCGCAAACATTCCCGCAAGCGCGACCACGGCCACGCCCAGTGCAATTGCTTTCACGCTCGGCATTCCAATCCTTCAAACAAACGACGTCTCAACGACAGGGGCGCCTGTGCGACAGTCATGGTGAACCGGATGTTAGCGGCCAAGTCCGCGAAATGCCAGCCTGAGCAGGAAGGAGTCGCCGCGCCGCGTATCGACGGTGGTGTCATAGTCACGGCGCCAGGTCACGCCGATGTCCAGGCAATCGTCGGTGTAGGCAATGCCGAGGCGGTGGCGGACCGGCTGATACCCGTTTGCGGTCGATAGCGGATCTTCGCGCGTGTCGGTCAGGTCGACCGTGGCCGATCCGAACACCGAGAAGAAACGGGTCACCTGCACGCGGCCGCCGACACGGATTTCCTCGCGGTCGCGCAAGTCCTCTAACTGGGGACCGATATTCCGGTTCAGCTGCAGATAACCGATTAGCGCATAAGTCCGGTCGTTACCGACGCTCGCGTCGATTTCGTTGCGGCGCAGGGAAAAGCTGTCCTTGTCGAGGCGGTAGCGATGCGTGAGCGTCACCACATCGCGGTAGCGGATGGTGGTGCGCCCCACGAAGTCCGACAGCCGGTCCGTGAGGCCGGTGCCATCGGGAAACAGGGTTGGCTTGGCATTCAAGCGATAGCTTTGACCCACCGTCGCCGCGACCGAGAAACGCGGCGCATCGAAATTCCAGTCGAAGCCATAGGTGACGCGGGCACCGTCTTCCCAGCGGTCGTACCCCGGGAAGCGGTTGATCGCGAACAGGTTGCTATCCTCCAGGTCAACCGACCGGGCATCCTCATTCGGGATGTTGAGGTTGGACGTTGGCGGCGAGGCCACGACCTGAAGCCTGGGCGTCCACCGTTGCGTCCCGCCCCACAGGGTGCCGACGAACGGCCAGCGAATCTCGGCGGCGAGCGCACCGATTGCGCGACCCTGCCACCCGCTGTTGCCGCGATAGAGCGCCGTCGTCGTCAGCGCATTTTCGGTGCTGTGGTACACATCGCCGCGCGCGTAGGCGGTCAGGATGACTTCCTGACCGAGATCGGTCAGGCGACGCAAATCCCACCGTACCCCGGCAAAAGCGCGTTGCGTATCTTGTCCGGCAGTGCGCGCGAGCGCGAGTGAATTGAGCTGCAATTCGACCCGGCCACCGACAAAGGGATCGGTGAAGCGGCGGCGGTAATCAACTTCGGGTAGCGCGATCGGGATGCTGCCCTGCGAAACACCGGCGCGCAATGTCTGGACTGCCCAACCCGTGAGGGAGAAATAACTGTTACTGTCGACACGGTCGAGCGAGATGGTCGAGCGCAGGCGGTCGTCGTACGAAATATCGTAGCGTCGGAGCAACGTGCGGTCGGTTGCGCGGCGGATCGATCCTGAAACGCTCCATAGCGGATCGAGCTGAAAGCGGCCGCTGGCATCGATGTAGCCGCGAAATTCCGATGTTCCGGTAGTTGTCGTCGTGCCGGCGACCACGCGTCCGCTGTACGTCGCAAACCCATTGATCCGGTAGGCGCCGTCCGACGTCAACGCCCGGTAGGTCGCACCGACGGCGGGCTGGGCCGCGGAATAAAGATGCGGTGTGACCGTCAGGTCCCGGTTGGGGGCGATCTGGAAGTAATAGGGGATGGCCAGTTCCGCGCCGTTGGCGCTGTTGTATTCAATATTGGGGATCAGAAGGCCGCCACCCCCCTCGTTCCCTGTCTGCACCGCAAGACCAGGTAAAATCGCGATCGGTATGCCGAACAGGTCGAGCCGGGCGCCCTTGAAGCGCAACCGCTTGCGCATGGGATCATAAATGACCTTGACCGCGGTGATCTTCCAGGACGGTTTTTTGGGGCAACCGTCGCTGTCGACGACGGGGCAGGGCGAATAGGCGGCACTTTCGAGCGTCGAGATGCCGTTGGCCTGTACGCCGCGCCGTGCCGAGATGCGCCCGCCGTCGATAAGCACGATCAGCAGGTTTTCGACCATGCCGTCTTTCAACGTGTCCTTCAGAACGACCGAATCGCCATAGGCAGTATCGCCGCCGGGATTGACGATGCGGACGTTTCCCATCGCGCGGACCTCGCCCGTCTTGCGATTCCACACCACGCGGTCGGCGCGGACGCGGTTGCCCTCGCGCACCATACGGACATCCCCGCTGGCGGTCACAACATCGACATCGTTCTGGTATTCCAGCGTGTCGGCGGCGAAATCGATCTGTTCGTTTGCTGCGGGCTGTCCGGCGGCCATCGGGGTCGCTTGCTGGGCCAGCGTCGGAGTCGCGAATGCCAGCCAAAGACCCGCGGTCGTTCCGATCAGCCTCACGGTCCTTGCCACACACCCTCGCACACACAGTATCGCAGTCGCGCCAAAACCCCGGCGCGGCATATCGGGCCTATCGCACCGGACATGGGGGCAAGGCAATCGGGCTTTTGCACGCGTCACCCCGCGCAGCTAACAGCAAGAGATTGCCGAGTCGGTAATTGCCGCATCCCGGCTCCCGATCGCCGCTTTCAAGGAATGTTTCCCAATATGAATGTCGAGTTCGCCACCACCCGCCCCGATAACGCCACCACCATCGTCATTCCCGTCGCCAAGGGCGCGCTGAACGATCGTATCGGTAGCGAAGCCGTTGCAGAGGGCCTGCGGGCCGCCGCCTCGCTATCGCGTTTCGAGGGAGAAGCGGGCAGCATCGCCGAGTATATCGAGACACGCGGCGGCGTCGCGCGCCGGGTGTTGTTGCTCGGCACCGGCAGCGCGAGCGAATCCGATGCAGTAAAGGCGGGGTCGGCGCTGACCGCAAAACTGCTGACCTCCGGCGAAACGGCGCTGACGATCGATGCAGCGGGTGTAGCCTCACCGATGCTGGTGCGCCTGCTCGAAGGAGCCGTGCTGCGCGGCTGGCGCTACGACCGGTATCGCACGCGCCTGCCTGCCGCACAGAAGCCGACGCTCGACACGATCGTCGTTGCGGGGGCAAGCGAAGGCGCCGACGCGGCGTGGACGACGGCATCGGCAGTGATCGACGGCGTTGGCTTTGCGCGTGAGCTGGTGACCGAACCGGCAAACATCATTTACCCCGAAACTTTCGTCGAGCGGTGCCAGCGGATGGCGGCAATGGGCGTCGAGATCCAGGTGCTCGACGAGGCGGCGATGGCCGCGGCGGGCATGGGGTCGCTGCTCGGCGTCGGGCAGGGATCCGAACGCCCGTCGCGCCTGTTGGTGATGAAATGGGACGGAACAGCCGGTACTGCGAAGACGCCGGTCGTGTTCGTCGGCAAGGGCGTGACCTTCGACACCGGCGGCATCTCGCTGAAGCCGCCGGCAGGCATGGAAGACATGAAGTGGGACATGGGCGGTGCCGCAGCGGTCGCGGGCGCGATGATGGCGCTCGCGGGCCGCAAGGCCACGGCGTACGTCGTGGCCGTCTGTGCGCTGGTCGAGAACATGCCCGACGGCAAGGCCCAGCGCCCCGGTGACGTCGTGACGTCAATGTCGGGCCAGACCATCGAAGTGATCAACACCGATGCCGAGGGGCGGCTGGTGCTGTGCGATGCAATGACCTGGGTCCAGAAATTCTATTCGCCCAAGGTGATGGTCGATCTGGCGACGCTGACGGGTGCGATGATCATTTCGCTGGGCCATGAACATGGTGGCATCTTTGCCAATGACGATGCGCTGGCGACGCAGTTGATTGCGGCGGGCGGCGCGGTCGGCGATCCCCTGTGGCGGATGCCGCTGGGTGACGCGTACAACAAGCTGATCGACAGCCCGATTGCCGACATGAAAAACGTCGGCCCGCGCGAAGGGGGTAGCATCACCGCGGCGCAGTTCCTGCAGCGGTTCGTCGATGAAGGCGTGACCTGGGCGCATCTCGACATTGCCGGCATGGTCTGGGCGTCGAAGCCGGGCCCGGGCTGGGACAAGGGCGCGACTGGGTACGGCGTGCGGTTGCTCGACCGGTTCGTGGCGGACAATCACGAAGGTTAAAGGTGCTTCCCTCCCTTGCGGGGAGGGGAGCACGACGCTAGAGGCGCGGCCAACCTTCAACCCCGTTATTCAATGGAGCCGCACCAGCCATGGCCGCGACACGCACTTTCTCGATCATCAAGCCCGATGCTACCCGCCGTAATCTCACCGGGGCGGTCACCAAGATGCTGGAAGACGGCGGCCTGCGCATCGTGGCGTCGAAGCGCATTCACATGACCAAGGACCAGGCTGAGGGCTTTTACGGCGTTCATCGCGAGCGGCCGTTCTTCAACGACCTTGTATCGTTCATGATCTCCGGTCCGGTGGTCGTGCAGGTGCTCGAAGGTGAGAACGCGATGCAGCGCAACCGCGACATCATGGGCGCGACCAACCCCGCGAACGCCGAACCCGGCACGATCCGCAAGGAAATCGCCGAAAGCATCGAGGCGAACTCGGTCCATGGGTCGGACAGCGACGAGAATGCGGCAATCGAAATCGCCTATTTCTTCAAGCCGGAAGAAATCGTCGGCTGAACCCCTATAGCGGGTCGGTACTGAAATTTGTTGCAACTTTGAATACCGATCCGGTGTGACCGAACACCGGATCGGTCGCTACGGCATAAACGTCGTAGGCCGTCTGCGGTTTCAAACTTGTCACAGTGAACGACTGCGGCCATCCGTTGCCGTTGATGTCTTCCTTGCTCGTTGCGAGACTTCCTAGAAGTTTAATCTGTGAAACGTTCGGCGGAGGGGCATTCGTCGGCACCGCCAGCATCCGGATTTGTGCCGTCTCATCGATGAACATGTTGACGGTGAGAGTCGTGGCGGTCGACTCGCCGACCGAATAGGACATGATGACAGGCGCGATCCGCGTGATCGAAAAGCCGGTCAGCCCCTGATTGCCCGCCTCAAGATATTTCTGAAGGTTCACTTTCGCGATGCCGAACACGCGGCTCAGCGCATAGTCGGCGTGCACATCGGCGGGGTTAGCATTGGTGCGGTCATGCTTCAGAAAGTACGCGTTCGGGATGCGCGTTGGTGAGGCACCATTGTCCGTTACGGTGCGAATGGAGCCGTCAGCGTTTATGGTCACCGTATAGCGACAGGCAGATTCCTCGATCCGGTTCTGGGCCGCCGTATACGGGTCGAGTGCCGCTGCCGGATCGTTGGCAATACGGATGGGCAGCAATTGCCGGACCAGCAGAGGGAACGAGACCCCGAATTTTTCGGCATAATAGGGATAGATGCGGGTGAGCAACTTCGTTGCCCATCCTTGCATTTCACGATTCAAAAGGTTGCCCGACATCCGCGCGAGCGTCGCCTCGCGCTCGCCCTGAACCAATTCTGCCATTTGCAAGTCGACGGCTCGACCCGACTTCACTTCAGTGTCGACAAATCCGCGCAGCCATCCGGTGATCGCGCGACGCCCGTTCTTGTAAACCCATCCCTTGAGCGGAACGCTTTGGGGATCCTGACTGACGAGCAATGTTCCGCCGTGCGCGACTTTCAACAGCACCACCCGTGACGCGGCGCTATTGTACCCTCCGGCAATCTGTTCGGCGACACCGGCGAACGAGGACACCGCCGTGTCGAAAGCACCGCTGTCGAAGTCGATGACTGTCTCTGCGCGGGGACCGGCTATTGCGCCTTCGATGCTGTCGATCGCGTCTTCGGACGCGCTGCGCAGGTAATGAAGGTTGCGCAGGCGGTATTTGGCCGATTCGCCGGATCCCGCGAATAGCTCCAGTTCCTGGATCGTCTTTGGCCTGATGGTGGATTCAAGTGTTTTGGGGACCTGTGCCAGCGGCGCGAAGCCAACGGCGTTACTTTGCCCGAACTGAAAGTACAGGGCCGTCCGGGCGGGGGGTGGGTTCGATGGCGTCGGCGAGGGCGCCGGTGCGGTCTGCGCGTTAATCGGAAGGCCGGCAGTGATGCACAGCAGCAATGCTGTGGCGATGGTCGCCAACCGTGCGTTATTCATGGATGCGCCCGCCCCCTAGACCAAAATCCCTGATCGGCATCGCGCGGTAATTTTGCAGATTAGTGAAATTGCCGAGACTATTTGGGTAGGATTGCGGAAATGAGCCAGATTTGAACGCGGCTAAAAGGATTCTGCGACCCGGACCAACCTTGCCAGTCGTGCGGGTGCGATCGCAAGCCAGCTCTTCGCCAGCCACTCGCCGATGTGGTCCCAGTCGGTATCACCGAGATCGAGCCTGATCCCGATCCAGCCATCGCCGAAATAGGCCGGGCGGTAATAGCGGTCGGGGTCGTTTTCGATCAGTGTTGCCTGCTCTTCGATGCCGCTGATCTTCACGAGCAGCGCGACCTTACCGTCGCCGTGGTGGTCGTTGGAGACATAGGCGAATTTCTTGCCTTTGATGATGCCCCAGCAGGGCATGCCGTGCGAGGTGACTTCGTCGGCTTCGGGCAGAGCCATCGCCAGCACGCGGACCTGGGCGATCAATGCCTCGGGGCCGGTCGCGCTTTGCACGAATGCGGCCAGGCAGCGGCTGTAGAGCTGGTGTTCGGCGATCAGGACGCGGGCGGCGAGGGTGTCGGGCGTGTCGCCGTCGATCACCGCCACCTCTGTCAGTCCGAGGATCGGGCCGTCGTCGAGCGCCTCGGTCACGACATGGACCGTACACCCTGTCAACCTTTCGCCCGCCTCCAGAACGGCTTCGTGCGTGTGTAATCCCTTGTGTGCTGGGAGCAGTGAGGGGTGGATGTTGACGATGCGCTCCCGCCAGTTCGCGATGAAACCGGGTGACAGCAGGCGCATATAGCCGGCAAGCGCAATGAACTGCGCCCCGGCTCTGCGGATTTCGGCGTCGAGGATGGCGTCGAATTCGGCGCGTTTAAGCCCGGTGTGCGGATGAGCGAAGGCGGCGATGCCCTCCGCACGGGCAAAGGTCAGGCCCGCCGCTTCGGGGTCGTTGGAGGCAACGAGGACGATCTCGAAGGGGCAATCTGGGTGTTTGGCGGCATAGACCAGCGCCGCCATGTTCGAGCCGCGACCCGAAATCAGCACCGCGACGGGGGTCTTACGCCCCATAGCTCGCTTCCCACGCCTGTTGCGCGCTCCAGGTTTCGACCGAGCCCGATACCACGCATCCGCTGGCGTTGCCGACAATGTTGCCGATGCGGTGTACGGTGTCGCCTGCAGCTTCGAGTGCGGTCGTCACGACCGCAGCATCGTCCGCCGCGACGACAATTGCCATGCCGATTCCGCAGTTGAACGTCTTGGCCATTTCGCCGGGCTCGATATGGCCCTGCGCCTGAAGGAACGCCATCAGGCGCGGTTGTTGCCACGCGCCGGCGTCGATGCGCGCCTGCATGTTCTTGGGCAGGCAACGCGGAATGTTCTCGAGCAAGCCACCGCCGGTGATGTGCGCCATCGCCTTCACCTTGCCGGCGCGAACCTGGGGCAACAGCGATTTCACGTAGATGCGGGTGGGGGCCATCAGCGCGTCGATCAGTAACGTGTCCTGATCGAACAGCGCGGGGCGGTCGAGCTTCCAGCCCTTGTCCGCCGCCAGTCGCCGCACCAGCGAAAAGCCGTTCGAATGGACGCCCGAAGAGGCCAGGCCCAGAATGACATCGCCGTCGGCGACCGTTGCACCGGTCACGACCTGATCGCGCTCCACAGCCCCCACGCAGAAGCCGGCAAGATCGTAATCGCCGTCAGCATACATGCCCGGCATTTCCGCTGTCTCACCGCCGATCAATGCACAGCCCGCCTGTCTGCAGCCCTCGGCAATGCTCGCGACGACGCGGGTCGCAATGTCGTTGTCGAGTTTGGCGGTGGCGTAATAATCGAGAAAGAACAGCGGTTCAGCGCCCTGCACGATCAGGTCGTTGGCGCACATCGCGACCAGATCGATTCCGACGCCGTCGTGGCGGTTATGCTCGATGGCGAGTTTCAGCTTGGTCCCGACCCCGTCGTTGGCCGCGACCAGCAACGGATCGACGAATCCGGCAGCCTTCAGGTCAAAAAAGCCCCCAAAACCGCCGAGTTCGGCATCTGCGCCTGCGCGCCGTGTTGCCTTTGCCAAGGGTCCGATCGCACGCACCAGGGCGTTACCTGTCGCGATCGAAACGCCTGCCTGTTCGTAAGTATATCCCGCCATAGGCAGCGCCTTTCCACAACCGGCTTCCTTTTCCAACCGCAACTCGCCAAAAGGCGCGCCGTGAAGTTCCGGGTTGCACCTTTTCTTGCCATCCTTGGCGCATCGCTGCTGGCGGCGGCGGTGATTGCGCAGATCGAGGGCGGCGACCGCGGCGTCGCACCTATCGATTCGTCGGGAAGCTTCGAAGTTTCGGGCATCGCCGTCGATGTCCGGGCCAAGACCGCAGAGGCGGCACGGCTAGGCGGCTGGAGACTCGCGCAGCGCAAGGGCTGGCAGCAGCTTTGGGCCAAAACGCATGGTGGGACGGCCGGCGCGCCCGTACTAGGCGACTCGGCGCTCGACGGGATGGTTGCGGGGATTGTTGTCGAGAACGAGCAAATCGGCCCCAATCGTTATGTGGCGCGGTTGGGCGTCTTGTTCGACCGAGCGCGTGCCGGAGCGATCCTGGGCGTCACGGGGCAGGTGTCGCGATCCGCGCCGATGCTGGTGCTGCCGGTACAATGGGTCGGTGGCACAGCCTACAGCTTCGAACAACGGACCGAGTGGCAGAAGGCATGGGCGCGGTTCCGCACCGGCAGCAGTCCGATCGACTATGTGCGGCCCAGCGGTACCGGATCCGATCCCCTGCTGCTCAACTATGGCCAGACACTGCGCCCGGGTCGCAACTGGTGGCGTATGATCCTCGATCAATACGGGGCGGCGGATGTTCTGAGCCCGCAGGTGCGCTTGTCCTACAGCTATCCCGGCGGGCCGGTGACCGGCTATTTTTCGGCGCGTCATGGGCCCGGTAACGAACTGGTGTCGAGCTTTGCGCTCCGCGTCGACAGCAGCGACAAGATTCCGGCGATGATGGACGAGGGCGTCCGGCGGATCGACGTCATCTACGCAGATGCGCTGGCGATGGGCGTCCTGCGCCCCGACCCCTCATTGATCGAAACGCCGCAGATCGACCCGTCGCTCATGGACAATGCGACCGATGGCGTGGTCGAAGAGACGACAACCGACAACGCGACGCAGGCCGTTCCCGATCCCTCGGGGGCGTCGTCGGTGTCGACCTTCACGATTCAATTCGACACACCCGATGTCGGATCGGTTAGCGGCACCGAATCGGCGATACGCGGTGTGCCCGGCATCCGGTCCGCGACCACGACCAGCCTGGCGCTGGGCGGCACGTCAGTGATGAGCGTATCGTTCGCAGGTGATGCCGCGACGCTCAAACTCGCGCTCGAAGCACGCGGCTTCCGGGTCAGCGAAGGAGGCGGAACGCTCCGTATCCGGCGGTGACGTTTCGATGATCCAGCCCGCGCTGCCGCTCGACTGGCCGGCAGACGAGGCCGACGACGCCTTTATCGTAACCCCGTCCAATGCTGCTGCGGTTCGCCATCTCGATGCGATCGGGACGTGGCCGGTTTCGACCAGCTTGCTGACCGGACCGCGCAAGTCGGGCCGCAGCCTGCTGGGTCGCATCTTTGCCCAGCGGAGCGGCGGGCGCCTGATCGACGATGCGGATCGCCGCGACGAGCGCAGCCTTTTCAATGCGTGGAACGAGGCCCAGGCGACGCGCCAGCCGCTGCTGCTGGTGGCCGAAGTGCCGCCGCCCGAATGGCGCGTCTCGCTGGCGGACCTGCGCTCGCGGCTGTCGGCGACTCCCGTGATTACGTTGGGGCCGCCCGATGACGAGCTGATCGGCGCGTTGCTGGCCCAGTTGCTGGCGCGCCGCGGGCTCGCCGTCGGCCCCGAAGTCATCGCCTATCTCGTCCCGCGCAGCGCGCGTAGTCACATTAGTGTCATCGACCTGGTCGATGCGCTCGACGCGGCGTCGCTCGCACGGCGGCGGGCGGTCACGATCCCTCTCGCCCGGGAAGTTCTGGGGCCAATCGACGCTCGCGCCGAAGAGGGCTAGAGGACACGCATGTCGGATACCGAAAGTCGCTATTTCAATCGCGAGCTGAGTTGGCTGGCGTTCAACCGCCGGGTGCTCGAGGAGTCGACCAACCGCGCGCACCCGTTGCTCGAACGGCTGCGATTCCTGTCGATTTCGGGAAATAACCTCGACGAGTTCTTCATGGTCCGCGTTGCGGGGCTGAAGGGGCAGCAATTGCAGAACGTCGATGAAATGTCGGTCGACGGGATGAGCGTGGCGCAGCAACTGACAGCGGTGGCGGCGGATGCGGACCTGCTGACCGATACCCAGCAGGAAATCTGGCTCGATATCGTGCGCGAACTCGATCACGCCGGAATCCACGTGGTCGGGCCGAACAATGTGCCTGCGGATTCGGCCGAGTGGCTCGAAACTCATTTCCGTGAACAGATTTTCCCGGTGCTGACCCCGCAGGCGCTCGATCCTGCGCATCCGTTTCCGTTTATTCCCAACCTTGGACTCAGCCTGATCTTCGATCTGAGGCGCTTGTCCGACGGCGAAGCGATCCGTGAGCTGGTGATGATCCCGCCGACACTCGGGCGTTTTGTGCGGCTGCCGGGGGAGAGGGCGACCTACATTGCCATCGAAAGCCTGTTGCGGCGCTATGCCTACGCCATGTTCCCTGGTTACGACGTCTGCGACACCGGCGTCTTCCGCATCATCCGCGACAGCGATCTGGAAATCGAGGAAGAGGCGGAAGACCTCGTTCGTTATTTCCGCACCGCGATCATGCGGCGGCGGCGGGGCAGGGTGATCCGGCTCGACCTCGAAACGGGGATGAGTGCCGAGCTGGAAGCGGTGCTCAAGGCCGAACTGGGCGGCGACGATGCGCTGATCATCGAAAAGGAAGCCTTTCTGGGCATCGGTGCGCTGGAGGCACTGGTCGACGAGGACCGGCCCGACCTGAAATTCACGCCCTATTCACCGCGATTCCCCGAGCGTATCCGCGACTATGACGGCGATTGTTTCGCGGCGATCCGTGCCAAGGACATCGTCATCCACCACCCGTACGAGACGTTCGACGTGGTGCTGGCTTTCCTCCGACAAGCCGCCGCCGACCCCGATGTCGTCGCGATCAAGCAGACACTGTATCGCGCCGGCAAGCAGCCGACGGTTATTCGCGCGCTGTGCGATGCGGCGGAGGCCGGCAAATCGGTCACGGCCGTCGTCGAGCTGAAAGCGCGGTTCGACGAGGAGCAGAATCTGCTGTGGGCGTCGCAGCTCGAGCGGTCGGGTGTACAGGTCGTCTATGGCTTCATCGACTGGAAGACACACGCCAAGGTCTCGATGGTGGTGCGACGCGAAGGCGGGCTGAACCGCACTTACTGCCATTTCGGCACCGGCAATTATCACCCGATTACCGCGCGGATTTACACCGACCTCAGCTTCTTCACCGCGGACCCGCGGGCAGGGCGCGATGCGGCGCAGATGTTCAATTATATCACCGGCTATGTCGAGCCGCGCGGGCTGGAGCTGCTGACGCTGTCGCCCAGCGGGCTGCGGACAAAGCTGACCGACCTGATCGACGCCGAGATCGACCATGCGCGTGCCGGACGCCAATCGGGCATCTGGGCAAAGATGAACTCGCTGGTCGATCCCAGGATTATCGACAAGCTTTACGAGGCCAGCGCGGCAGGCGTCCCGGTGGAATTGATCATCCGGGGCATTTGTTGCTTGCGCCCGGGCGTACCCGGGCTGTCGGACACGATCCGGGTCAAATCGGTTGTCGGACGCTTTTTGGAGCATAGCCGGATCTGGGCGTTCGGATCGGGGAAGGCGCTGCCCAATGACAAGGCAAAGGTGTTCATCTCGTCAGCGGACTGGATGCCGCGCAATTTCGACCGGCGCGTCGAATATATGCTCCCTATCGAAACACCGACGGTGCACGATCAGGTGCTCGATCAGGTCATGGTCGCCAATTTGATCGATACCGAACAGAGCTGGGAATTGCGAGCAGACGGTTCGTACATTCGCGTAGAAAGTGGTTCCAAGCCATTTAATCTTCATCGTTATTTCATGACGAACCCATCGCTGTCAGGCCGTGGCGCGGCCCTTGATCAGGGCGACGGTGTCCCCACCCTCAGTCTGCGGCGGCGCTGAGTGGCCGAAACGCAGGCGATTATCGATATCGGATCGAATTCGGTCCGCCTTGTGGTCTACGACGGCCCGGCGCGTGCGCCGTCTGTGCTCTTTAACGAGAAAGTGTCCGCCGGGCTCGGGCGTGGGCTGGGGGACGGGGCCGCGCTCAATCGTGGTGCCGTGCGACAGTCGCTGCGCGCGCTGCGACGGTTCCGAATGGTGGCACAGGCGATGGGCGTCGAGCGGGTTCGTACGGTTGCAACCGCCGCCGTGCGCGATGCCAGCGACGGGCCAGCGTTCGTCGCCGAGATCGAGGCGCTAGGCCTGCCCGTCGAACTGCTAAGCGGCGAACAGGAAGCGCGTGCCTCCGGCTATGGCGTGATTTCCGCTTTTCCGCAGGCGGATGGTATCGTCGGCGATCTGGGGGGCGGAAGCCTGGAGCTGGCGCGGGTGCACGGCGGCGAGGTCCTTGAACGGATATCGCTGCCGCTGGGCGTGCTGCGCTTGGCAGCGATGACGAAAGGCCGCGGCATGCTCGACCGGCATGTCCGCAAGCTGCTCGCCAAGGCAGGGTGGAAAACGGTCGAGCGCAACCTGCCGCTCTGGTTGGTCGGCGGTTCCTGGCGCGCCCTGGCGCGGCTGCATATGCACCTGACCGATTATCCGCTGCCGGTGCTGCACGGCTATGCCATGCCGCCCGAGGCAGCGTCGCGGCTGGTGCGCGCGCTCGGGCGGATGGACCGCAAGCGTCTGAAGGATATCGAGGCGCTGCCGTCCGGCCGCATCGGTGCGCTAGGGGATGCCGCAGCCTTGCTCGCCACGCTGACGCGATTGCTGGGTTCGCAGGCGCTGATCGTTTCGGCCTATGGCTTGCGCGAAGGGCTGATCTACGAGGGGCTGGTTCCGGAATTGAGGGCGCTCGATCCGCTGATTGAGGCAGCGCACGAGACCGGAGCCAAGCTGGGGCGTTTTCCCGAACATGGCGACCTGCTCGCGCGCTGGATCGCGCCGCTTTTCGTGCACGAGGACAGCCGCTGCGCCCGCCTGCGTCATGCGGCGTGCCTGCTCGGCGATGTGGGCTGGATGGCGAACCCGGAACTGCGCGCCGAACGCGGCCTCGATATCGCGCTCTACGGCAATTGGGTCGGCGTGGATGCGCGGGGCCGCGCGATGATCGCCCATGCGCTCTATACCAGCTTCGGTGGCGGCAACGCTCCTGCGCAGCTGGTTGCGCAGCTCTCCTCACCCGAGGATTGCGCGATGGCGGCAGTGTGGGGGTTGGCGATGCGGCTCGGCCAGCGGCTGAGCGGCGGGGTGGCCGGGCCGCTCGAGGTCAGCCGCCTGGCGATCGACGACAAGCATGTGACGCTGACGCTCCCAGCCGATCACGCGCTGCTCTACGGCGAGGCAGTTGAGCGGCGGCACAAGCAGCTGGCCGCTATGCTGGGGCGGGTCGCGAAACTCGCTTAACCTAACCGCAATCGATCGCAGTCACGAAGTTGCGCGCATCGGTGCGGATGTTCAGGCGGTCTACGCGATAATCCATCGTCACCATCGTTCCGGGTGCAATCCAGCGCAAAGCCTTCGCGCCCGAACGTTTGAAAATTGCCTTGCCCACATCCGCCGTGCCCAGCACGCCGACAAAGGCCTGAACGCGATTCGCGTCGCACCGGCCTGCGCCCGATTCGGGAATTGTTTCGCAAGCCCCAAGCAGCGCGACGGGAATCAACAGGGCAAAGCGGCTCATTGGGCATCCTCCACGGCGACTTTCTCAGTGCGCGTCATCTTGAGCTTGCCGTTCACCACGGCAAATGCCAGCCGCCCTTCGACGAGGTCGAGCGCATCGCGGCCGAACTGGTCGTAGCGCCAGCCGGTCAGGATCGACAGTCCTTCACGTACGCCGGCCGCCAGCATATCGAGATCGTCGGTGCGCGCGAGCAGGCGCGGGGCGACGTTCGTTTCCTTGGCCCGGATCTTCAGCAGCAGCTTGAGCAGGTCGGCAACCAGCGCGCCGTCCTTGCCGAGGCCCGGCTTGCGGTCGTCGCGCGGCGGCATCAGCTCGGCCGCCAGCGGTCCGGCATTGCCGAGCGCCGCCATCATCCGGCTGCCGATGTCGTTCCCCGCCCATGATGTCGACAATCCGCGCACCTTCGACAATTCGCCTTGCGTACGCGGCGGGTGCAGCGCGAGGTCGGCAAGCGTCTCGTCCTTGACGATCCGTCCGCGCGGCAGGTTCTTGGTGCGCGCCTCATGCTCGCGCCAGGCGGCAAGCGCCCGCAGGCGGCCCAGCACTTCGGGCTTGCGGCTGGCGATCTTCACACGCTTCCACGCTTCGCCGGGTTCCTGTGCATAATTGGCAGGGTTGGCGAGGCGTTCCATTTCCTGATCAAGCCAGGCGCCACGTCCGGTCTTGATCAGCTTGTCGAGCATCATCGGAAAAATCTTGGCCAGATGCGTCACGTCGCCGATGGCATAGTCGATCTGGCGGGCATCGAGGGGGCGGCGCGCCCAGTCGGTAAAACGGGCACCCTTGTCGAGCGTGATGCCCAGCCACTGATCGACGAGGTTCGAATAGCCGACCTGTTCGCCCTGACCCAGAGCCATCGCCGCAATCTGGGTATCGAACAGCGGGAAGGGCGTCTTGCCGGTCAGGTTATAGACGATCTCGATGTCCTGCCCACCTGCGTGGAAGACCTTCAGGATCTCGTCATTTTCGGTCATCAGGTCGAGCAGCGGTTTCAGGTCGAGTCCATCGGCCTTGGGGTCGACCGCCGCCGCTTCATGCGCATCGGCGATCTGGATGAGGCAAAGCTCGGGCCAGAAGGTGTTCTCCCTCATGAATTCGGTATCGATCGCGATAAAGCTCGATTTACTGAGGCGTTCGCACATCGCGGCAAGTGTCGCGGTATCTTCGATCATGGGATGAATCTTCATCCATCCTCCATAGCGAGGCGGCGCGGGTTGACAAACGCCCGTTACGACTGCCCTAGCCGCGCGTATGACACTCCATGCATACCGCTCCCACACCTGTGCCCAATTACGCGATACCGACGTCGGCGCGACTGTCCGCCTTTCCGGCTGGGTCCATCGCAAGCGCGACCACGGTAACCTGCTGTTCGTCGACCTGCGCGACCATTACGGGATCACGCAGATCGTGACCGATACCGACAGCCCGGCGCATGCCGTGCTCGACCGGTTGCGCGCCGAAAGCGTCGTGACGATCACTGGCGACGTCGTTGCACGCTCGTCCGAGACGGTAAATGCCGGACTGGCAACCGGCGCGATCGAAGTGCGCGCACGCGAGGTTTCTGTGCAGTCATCGGCGGCCGAGCTGCCGATGCCGGTGTTCGGCGAGGCGGAGTATCCTGAGGAAATCCGCCTCAAATACCGCTATCTCGACCTGCGTCGCGAGCGGCTCCACGCCAATATCGTGCTGCGCTCGAACGTGATTTCGAGCATTCGTCAGCGCATGATCGGCCAAGGGTTCACCGAGTTCCAGACCCCGATCCTGACGGCGAGCAGCCCGGAGGGTGCCCGCGATTACCTCGTGCCGAGCCGTGTCCACCCTGGCAAGTTTTACGCGCTGCCGCAGGCGCCGCAGATGTTCAAACAGCTGCTGATGGTGGCCGGCTTCGACCGCTATTTCCAGATTGCGCCCTGTTTCCGCGACGAGGATGCGCGTGCGGATCGCAGCCCTGGGGAATTCTACCAGCTCGATTTCGAGATGAGCTTCGTTACGCAGGACGATGTCTTCGCCGCAATCGAGCCCGTGCTGCACGGCGTGTTCGAACAATTTGCGAATGGCCGCAGCGTGAGCGCCGCGCCGTTCCCGCGTATCCCGTACCGCGAATCGATGTTGAAATACGGGTCGGACAAACCCGACCTGCGGAACCCCATCGTCATTACCGACGTGTCGGACCATTTCAAGGGCTCAGGCTTCGGTCGATTTGCGTCGATGGTCGAGGCGGGCGATGTCGTGCGCGCCATACCGGCACCGGGAACGGCGGAAAAGAGCCGCAAGTTCTTCGACGATATGAACGCGTGGGCGCAGGCCGAGGGCTATGCGGGTCTCGGCTATATCACGCAAAAGGGTGGCGAGCTCGGCGGGCCGATTGCCAAGAACCACGGCGAAGAAGCGACGCGCAAACTGGTCGCCGCACTGGGCCTCGGCCCCGATGACGGCATCTTCTTTGCCGCCGGCCCTGAGGCAACCGCAGCCAAGCTGGCGGGCGCTGCCCGAACACGCATCGGGACGGAACTCGAGCTCATCGACAAGAACCGCTTCGAATTCTGCTGGATCGTCGATTTCCCGATGTTCGAATATGACGAAGACGCGAAAAAGGTCGATTTCAGCCATAATCCCTTCTCGATGCCGCAGGGCGAGATGGAGGCGCTGGAGACCATGGATCCGCTCGACATTCTCGCCTACCAGTATGATATCGTCTGCAACGGGATTGAGCTGTCGTCGGGCGCGATCCGGAACCACCGGCCCGATATCATGTACAAGGCATTCGAGATCGCCGGGTACACGCAGGAACAGGTCGATACGAACTTTGCCGGCATGATCGGTGCGTTCAAGCTGGGCGCGCCACCGCATGGGGGCTCCGCACCGGGAATCGACCGCATCGTCATGCTGCTGGCCGACGAGCCGAACATCCGCGAAGTCATTGTCTTTCCGATGAACCAGAAGGCCGAAGACCTGATGATGAACGCGCCCGCGCCCGCGACCATGAAGCAGTTGCGCGAGCTTGGGATACGGGTGGTCGAATAGAAGGGGAGCGATGATGAACGCCAAGGACTTTACCGTACGCAAGCCCGATGGCAGCGACATGAAGCTGTCCGAGATCGACGGGCCGATCCTGGCGGTCAACGTCGCGTCGAAGTGCGGGTTCACGCCGCAATATGAGGGGCTTGAGGCGCTTGCACGCGAATATGGTCCGAAGGGGCTGACCGTGCTGGGTTTCCCATGCAACCAGTTCGGCGCGCAGGAGCCAGGCGACGCGGCAGAGATCGCGAATTTCTGTTCTCTGACCTACGATGTGACTTTTCCGGTACTGGCCAAGGTGGAGGTCAATGGCGACGGCGCCGACCCGTTCTACAAGTTCGTCAAAAAGGAAAAGCCCGGCCTGCTCGGCAGCCAGGCAATCAAATGGAATTTCACCAAGTTCCTGATCGACAAGGACGGCAAGGTCGTCGAGCGTTTCGCGCCGACCGACAAGCCTGCGAGCCTGAAGCCGGCGATCGAGAAGCTGCTCGGATGAGCGCGGTCGACTGGAACTTTGCGGCCAAGCTGATCGAGCGCGACGATGACGGCTCGGAAATGGCCTATGATTTTCACGAGCGCGCCAGCGGAACACTGGCGACGCTGGTGTCGCAGGTCGCCGCAATGGACACGACGGCGCGGGCGCGCATGTTGATCGACGCGGGGTCGATGGGGATGCTCAACGTGGGGCAAATCTTGGATCTGTCAGCAAGGGACGACTTTCCGGCGTAAAGGCTTTCGCGAATCGCACGGGCGGGGCTAGGGTTTCCCATGTCCCACGCGCAGTTCGTTCCTCTTCGCATCTTCTCTGCCTATACGATGCTCGAAGGGGCCATCGATCCCAAGGACATCGCCGCCAAGGCGCGCGATATGGGCTTTCCGGCAGCCGCGATCTGCGACCGCAACGGGCTTTACGGTGTCATGCCGTTCAGCGAGGCGGCGGCAAAGAAGGGGGTGCAGCCGATCATCGCGACGATGCTGTGCGTCGCACGGCCTGACCGGCCGCAGGGCGCGCCGCCCGCCTATGACTGGCTTGCGCTCTATGCGCAGGACATGCAGGGCTATGAAAATCTCTGTGCCCTAGTTTCGGCCGCGCATCTCGGCCGCCCGGTCGAGGAACAGGCCCACGTCGAGTTCGACCGGCTCGCGCGCCATGCCGACGGTTTGATAGCGCTGACGGCAGGGGGTGAGGGTGCGCTGGCTAAACTTTTGGCCGACCGCCAGCACGCGGCGGCCGACGCCTATGTCGACCGCTTGGTCGAGCTTTTTCCCGACCGCCTCTACATTGAGGTATCGCGACGTGGCGACGCGACCGAGACAGCCGCCGAGCCGCACCTGATCGCGATGGCCGACGGACGCGGGCTGCCGCTCGTAGCGACCAACCCCGCCTGTTACGCCGACGCCGATTTCCACCGTGCGCACGACATCATGCTGTGCATCGCCGCTTCAACGTACGTCGAAAGCGACGACCGCACGAAATCGAACCCAGAGGCGTGGATCAAGCCTGCGCACGACATGCGCGCCCTGTTCGCCGATCTGCCCGATGCGCTGGCGAATACGCTGGTCGTGGCGCAGCGCTGTGCAGTCTCTGCCCCGGCGCGCAAGCCGATTTTGCCCAGCCTTGCAGGCGACCGCGAAGCCGAGGCGGCCCAGTTGCGCGTCGATGCCCATGCCGGTCTCGACGCGCGACTGGCCAAAGTTCCGGTGCCCAATCCCGAGGACTATCGAGCGCGTCTGGATTTCGAACTCGACGTCATCGCGGGCATGGGGTTTCTCGGTTACTTCCTGATCGTTGCCGATTTCATCAAATGGGCCAAAGCGCAGGGGATACCGGTGGGGCCGGGGCGTGGGTCGGGTGCGGGCTCTGTCGTTGCCTGGGCGCTGACGATAACCGACCTCGATCCGTTGAAGCTCGGATTGCTGTTCGAACGCTTCCTCAACCCGTCACGCGTGTCGATGCCCGACTTCGACATCGATTTCTGTGAAACGCGGCGCGGTGAAGTGATCCGCTATGTACAGGCCAAATATGGTCACGACACCGTCGCGCAGATCATCACCTTCGGACGGTTGAAGTCGCGCGCGGTGCTGAAGGACACCGGCCGCGTGCTCCAGATGAGCTACGGACAGGTCGACCGACTTGCCAAGCTCGTGCCGAACCATCCGACCGATCCCTGGGATCTGAAGCGCGCGTTGAACGGCGTGTCGGAGCTGTCGTCGGAGTATAAGAACGATACCGACGTCCGCCGCCTGTTCGATCTCGCGATGAAGCTGGAGGGGCTACCGCGCCACTCGTCGACGCATGCCGCCGGTGTCGTCATCGGCGACCGGCCGCTCGATCAGCTCGTGCCGCTCTACCGCGACCCGCGCTCTGACATGCCGGTCACACAGTTCGACATGAAATATGCGGAAGCCGCCGGGCTGGTGAAGTTCGACTTTCTCGGGCTGAAGACGCTGAGCGTCCTGCAACGCGCCCTCGACCTGATCGAGGCGCGCGAGGGACACCGGCCCGATCTCGACACGCTCGGCTGGGACGATGAAGCGGTCTATGCCCTGCTGCAAAAGGGCGACACCGTCGGCGTGTTCCAGCTGGAATCGGACGGGATGCGGCGCACGCTGGCGGCGGTGAAGCCGACCGGGTTCGGCGACATCATCGCGCTGGTTTCGCTGTACCGTCCCGGCCCGATGGACAACATCCCGCTGTTCGGCGACCGCAAGAACGGGCGCGTCGCGATCGAATATCCGCATCCGTTGCTCGAAGGCATCCTTGCTGAAACCTATGGCGTGTTCGTCTACCAGGAACAGGTGATGCAGGCGGCGCAGGTGCTGGCCGGATTCACGCTCGGCGACGCCGACTTGCTGCGCCGCGCGATGGGCAAGAAGATCAAAGCAGAGATGGACGCGCAGCGCGCAGGCTTTGTCGAGGGGTGCAAGGCCAACAAGATCGAATCGAAAAAGGCGAACGAGCTGTTCGATTTGATCGACAAGTTTGCCGGCTACGGCTTCAACAAATCGCACGCTGCTGCCTATGCGCTGCTCGCGTATCAGACGGCGTGGCTGAAGACGCACTACCGTGAGGATTTCTTTGCGGCCTCGATGGCGTTCGATTTGGGCAATACCGACAAGCTGGCCATCTTCGTCGACGACATGCGGCGGCTGGGCGTCGCGTGCCTGCCGCCGTGCATCAACGCCAGCGGGTCCGATTTCACGGTTGAGGCGCAGGAAGAGGGACTGGCCGTCCGCTTTGCGCTGGGTGCGCTGAAGGGTGTCGGCGAAGGCGCCATGGAAATGTTGTGCGTCGAGCGTGCCGAGAAGGGCGCGTTCGCCAATCTCGACGACCTTGCCAACCGCATCAATCCGCGCCTCCTCAACAAGCGGCAGATCGAAAGCCTTGCCGGATCGGGTGCGCTCGACGGCCTCAGCGACAACCGCGCGGGGTGTTTTGCGGTGGCGGAAACGCTGCTCGCGGTGGCCTCGCAGGCCGAACACGGACGCACCAGCGGGCAGGGCGGGCTGTTCGGTGAAGGCGAGGCATCGGTTGTCGCGATCCAGCTTCCTGGCAGCGCGAAATGGTCGATGGCCGAGCGCATGGCGGCGGAGAAAGAAGCCTTTGGTTTCTACTTCTCGGCGCATCCGGTCGACCGGTACAAGCATGTCGCGGGCGCTCACGGTGCACGCAGTTTCGTCGCACTGTCGGGATCGGGCGGGGAAGGGCGCACCACTGCCACGATGGCGGCGCTGGTCGAGGATGCGCGCTGGCGGACGTCCAAAAAGGGCAACCGTTTCCTGTCGGCCACGCTCAGTGACGAAAGCGGACAGTTTCAGGCGAACTGCTTCGACGACGACGCTTGCGTTGCGCTCGAGGAACTGGGCCGCAACGGCGGCTGTGCGCTGTTGAAGGTCGAACTCGAACGCCAACCCGGCGAGGAAACGCCGCGCGTTACCGTGCGTGGCGCGCAACGGCTCGATGCGCTCGCCGGATCGGCGCGGCTGAATGCCGTGGTTTCGGTCGATGCCGTCGAGGCAGTGGCGGCCCTAGCCGATTTGCTGGCAAATGCGCGCGGCGGACGGTGCGAACTGGTGTTGCACGCATTGCTGGCAAATGGGCAGAATGCCGAAGTCCGGCTGGGTCGCGATTTCCTGATCGACGGCGAACTCGCCGCGATGATGGGGCGGGTGCCGGGCGTGACCGAAGTCGAGTTGAAAGCACAAGAGGCGCCACGACTGGCGCTGGTTTCTTGAGGGGAGAGAATTCCGATGTTGGTGGGTAAGCTGGGGGGCATGCAGGACTGGTCGCTGCGGGTCACGCACCTGATCGACCATGCCGAGCGCGAATGTGGGACGCGAGACATCGTTACGCGCTGGGGCGACGGCAGCATCGAACGCACCAATTGGGCAGGCGTCGCGCGCGACGCGCGGAAACTGGCACAGGCTTTCGCCGCAATGGGCCTGCAGCCCGGCGACCGCGTGGCGACCTTTGCCATGAACCACCACCGCCACCTCACTGCCTGGTATGGTGCGATCGGGTTTGGCGGTGTCATTCATACGATCAACGTCCGCCTGTTCGACGAACAACTGGTCTACATCATCAACCACGCCGAAGACCGCGTGTTGATGTATGATACGACGTTCGCGGCGATCATCGAGCGGTTGAAGCCGCATTTGACCAGCGTCGAGCATTACATATGTTTCGACACGGACTTTGTGTCGCTGCTCGCCGGACAGGACGGCGTGTACGACTGGCATGTGGGCGACGAACGCGAGCCATGTATGCTCTGCTATACAAGCGGGACAACCGGCAATCCCAAGGGCGTGCTGTACGAACACCGCTCCACAATGCTGCATGCGATGGCTGAAATTGCGCCATCGGTATTCGACCTGAGCCCGCAGGCGGCATTGCTGCCGATCGTGCCGATGTTTCACGCCGCCAGCTGGGGCCTGCCGTTTGCGGGGGCAGCGGCGGGTGTGAAGTTCGTGTTTTCGGTGACCAATGACGCAGCTGTGTTGTGCAATCTGTTCATCGATGAGGGCATCACCCATTCGGCCGGTGTGCCGACCGTATGGCTGGCAATGTTCCAGCACCTCGATGCGCTAGCGGACAGCGATCAGGCTGCCGATCTCGGCAAGCTGAAGATCGTCACCATCGGTGGATCGGCAGCCCCGCGCGCCATGATCGAGCGGCTGATGCGCATGGGCATCCGCGTCAATCACGCCTGGGGCATGACCGAGACCAGCCCGATCGGCACAATGGGTGCACCCTCGGCCGACTGGGACGACCTGAGTTTCGACCGGAAAGTCGATGTCACGGCGCGACAGGGCCGCGTGCCATTCGGTGTGGAGCTGCGCATTGTCGGCGACGATGGAGAAGTCTTGCCGCGCGACGGCAAGGCATCCGGACGGCTCGAAATTCGGGGACCGTGGGTCGTCAAACGCTATTTCAAGATGGACGAGGACGCGACGACCGAGGGGCAATGGTTCGACACGGGCGACGTGGCAATCCTGCATCCGGATGGCACGATGCAGATCACCGACCGGTCGAAGGATGTGATCAAGTCCGGCGGCGAGTGGATTTCGTCGGTCGAACTTGAAAATGCAGCGGTCGGCTGTCCCGGCGTTCAGGAGGCGGCGGCCATCGGAATCGCCCATCCGAGATGGGACGAGCGCCCGATCCTGCTGGTCGTCCGCAAAACCGGCGCGGATGTCAGCGCTGCGGACGTACAGGCGTATCTTGCCGACAAGGTCGCCAAATGGTGGCTGCCCGACGAAGTGCTGTTCGTCGAAAGCCTGCCGCACACGGGAACGGGCAAGATCTTGAAGACGGCACTGCGGACGGAATACAAGGATTATCGGTTGGCAACGGCCTAGAATAACCGCCCCTGCGCTCCAGCAGGTGGTCGGAACAGGTCGGTCCGTAACTCGATCCTAGGTCCGTCCAGTCCGTAGCGCCGCCTTGCCAGTTTGAAGCGCGTGAGCATCAGGTCGTACCACGGGCCCGACCCGCGCATCCGGTCGCCGAAACGGGGATCATTGTCGCGATCTCCACCTCGGATCGACTGGATGATCGACATCACCTTGCCCGCGCGGTCGGGGAAGTGTTCGTCGAGCCATGCGCGGAACAGCGGCGCTACCTCGTGGGGCAGGCGGACGGGAATGAATGAGCACCGTGTCGCGCCCGCCTCGGCGGCGGCTTGCAGGATCGCTTCGGTTTCGTGGTCGGTAATCGCGGGGATCAGCGGGGAGACCGAAACCTGCACGGGAATGCCGGCGTCGGCGAGCGCGCGGATCGCGGCGATCCGGCGGTGCAGCGTTGGGGCTCGGGGTTCCAGCGTCATCGCAATCCGCGGGTCGAGCGATGTGACCGAGACCATCACGGATGTCAGCCCCTTTGCCGCCATAGGTGCCAACAGATCGATGTCGCGGATCACCCGGTCCGACTTGGTGGTGATCATCAGCGGGTGGTCGCACTCGGACAACACTTCGATGCACTGCCGCGTAATCCGCCAGTCGCGCTCGATGGGTTGATAGGGGTCGGTGTTCGTGCCCATCGCAATTGGCGCACATCGATAGCCGCGTTTCGACAATTCATCGAGGAGGAGGGCAGGCGCATCGGGCTTGGCAAACAGCTTCGTCTCGAAATCGATGCCCGGCGACAGGTCGTGAAACGCGTGTGTCGGCCGTGCGAAGCAGTAGATGCAGCCATGTTCGCACCCCCGATATGCGTTGATCGAGCGGTCGAACGGGATGTCGGGCGATTTGTTGCGGCTGAGGATCGTCTTGGGATGCTCGACCATCACTGTGGTTCGAACAGGGGGCGGAGCACCGTCGATATCCTCCCGGTCGTCGAGCCAATCCCCGTCGGCTTCGCGTTCGGGCAGGGCGAAACGATTGCTCGTCCGGTTGTGCGTTGCGCCGCGATGGGGCCGATCCGACATGCCGTCAGATTAGCACGCCAATAGAACATAACAAGAACTAAAGGCTGGCCAGCCGATCGATTGCGCCCTGCAGAATGTAGGAGGCCGCAGCATTGTCGACGTGCGCAGCGCGGCGGTCGCGCGAGACATCGGCGGCAATCATCTGGCGCTCGACGGCCGCGCTTGACCAGCGTTCGTCCCACAGCAGGATCGGTAGGCCCAGCACATCGAGGTTGCGGGCAAAGGCGCGCGTCGACTGGGTGCGCGGGCTGTCCGTGCCGTCGAGATTGAGCGGCAGGCCGATGACAATGCCGCACACCGCCTGCTTAGCAATCACCGCCTCCAGTGCCGCTTTGTCCGCGCCGAATTTCGTCCGGCGGATCAGGTCTGCCGGGGAGGCAATCGTCCACATCGCATCGCAGAGTGCCGTGCCGATGGTCTTGGTGCCGACGTCGAGTCCGATCAGCCGCCCGCGTGTCGGCAGCGAGGCGCTGAACTCGACGGCTTCGCTCGTGACCAATTCAGGCCGCGACCTGACGGCGATCCTTCAGCTCGGCATTGAGCATCTCGGCGAGCAGGAAGGCGAGTTCGAGGCTCTGCCCCGCGTTTAGGCGCGGGTCGCAATGCGTGTGATAACGGTCGGCCAGGTCCATCTGCGTCACGTCCATCGCGCCGCCGGTACATTCAGTGACATTCTGGCCGGTCATCTCGATATGGATGCCGCCGCCGAACGTGCCCTCGGCGCGGTGCACGGCGAAAAAGCCGCGGACTTCGGCGAGAATGCGGTCGAACGGACGTGTCTTGTATCCGTTAGGGGTCTTGATGACGTTGCCGTGCATCGGGTCGCACGACCAGATGACCGGATGCCCCTCGCGCTTCACGGCGCGCACGATGGCGGGCATCCCCGACTCGATCTTGTCATGTCCGTACCGCGTGATCAGCGTCATGCGACCGGGCACGCGTGCCGGATTAAGCAGGTCGAGCATCGGCAGCAAGACGTCGGGGGTCAGGCTCGGCCCGACCTTGATCCCGATGGGGTTGCCGATGCCGCGCAGAAACTCGACGTGCGCGCTGTTTTCGAAGCGGGTGCGGTCGCCGATCCACAGGAAATGCGCCGAGGTGTCGTACCATTGCCCGGTCAGCGAATCCTGCCGCGTCAGCGCCTGTTCGTACGGCAGCAACAGCGCCTCATGGCTGGTGTAGAACTGCGTGCCCTTCAACTGTGGCACCGTGTCGGGGTTGATCCCGCACGCGTTCATGAAGTCGAGCGCCTCGCCGATTCGGTCGGCAACGTCGCGGTACTGCTTGGTCCAGGGGCTGCGGCCCATGAAGTCGTGCGTCCAGGCATGAACCTGATGCAGATTGGCATAGCCGCCCGCCGCGAACGCGCGGAGCAGGTTCAGCGTGGCCGCCGACTGGTTGTACGCCTGCACCATCCGCTGCGGATCGGGCACGCGACCGACGGCGTCGAACTCGATGTCGTTGATGATGTCACCGCGATAGCTGGGGAGCGAGACGCCGTTCTGCTCCTCCATGTCGCCGCTGCGCGGCTTGGCAAACTGCCCTGCCATGCGCCCGAGCTTCACCGTCGGCAGCTTCGACGCGAACGTCAGCACGACCGCCATCTGAAGGATGACGCGAAACGTGTCGCGGATGTTGTTCGGGTGAAATTCGGCAAAGCTTTCCGCGCAATCGCCGCCCTGCAGCAGGAAGGCACGGCCATCGGCAACCTTGGCCAGCTCCGCCGTCAGGTCGCGCGCTTCGCCCGCAAACACCAGCGGCGGAAATGACGACAAGGTCGTCGTAGCGCGATTCAGCGCGTCCGCGTCGGGGTAAACGGGCTGCTGACGCGCCTCATGCGCGGTCCAGCTCTGTGGGGTCCAGTTGGTTGCCATAGTGCGCGCGCCTATGCGCCGGGTAGGGGCGGGGTGCAAGGTTTCGTGGCACCGACTGGCGCTCCACGAAAGAATCTTACTTTACGCCCAGCGTCTTCGCCGCATCGTCCAGATCTGTCCTCGCACCCGGATTTGCCGCGACCGCTGACCGATAAGCCGCCGAGGCGTCGCTGCCACGGCCCAGCGTCGTGTAGCTGCGCATCAGCATGACCCAGCCTTCGACGTTCTTCGGATTGGCTTTCAGTTTTGCCGCCAGCCCCTCGACCATGCCGGCGATCATCGCTTCCTGCTGACCGGGGGGCAGCTGCGTGGCCGCGCGCATCTGGTCGGGGTTCGGACCGGGGATAGCGGCAGTGGCGGTGCCCGGCGGCGGCGCTGCGGGGCGCAGCGCGGCGAGGCGGCTGGCGACCTCGATCTTGTCTTTTGCCCCAACGGCTTCGATCGTCCGACGAACGTCGGCTTCCCACGGAGCGCCGGCCGGCGTGTCTTTCAACAGCGCGAACCAGTCGTCGATGGCGCCCTTGTGGTCGCCCGCCATGTCCTTCGCCACGCCCAGGAAATAGCGGGCGCGGGGATCCTTGGGATCGAGCGCAACCGCCTTCTCGAAAGCCGTCTTGGCCTCGACGGGTACGTTACCGGGTCCGGCAGTCACGAGCGCTTCGCCCAGTGAAGACCAATATTCGCCCTTGTCGGGTTTGAGCACCGTCGCGCGCTTATAGGCCATGGCGGCTTCTGCGTAACGCTGCGTCTGAAAGAACGACCAGCCGAGCATCTGCCACCCTTCGGCGTCGTTCGGGTCGGCCTTCAATTTGGCCTCCAGCGAAGAGATCGTCGCGCCCACGTCTCGCGGCGCAACGGCCGTCGCTGTGGATGCTGGTTCATCAGGTGGCCGGTCGCGCCATAATTTCACGCCGATGGCGCTGACGGCGAGAAGGCCCGCCGCAATCAGGGCGATGCGGCTGAATCGGGAAGTTGTGGTGTCGCTCATGCTTTAATGTCTAGCGCATCATCCCGGCGATGCTAGAGTGTCGCGAAACAGGTCGCACTGGGCAGTATTCGGGGGAATTTGTGCGCCGTGGGTGAGACCTATCGTATCGCCATTGTCGGATCGGGACCGGCAGGCCTCAGTGCTGCATCGCGCGCGGCGAAGCTGGGACTGTCGCACATCCTGCTCGAAAAGACCGACCACCTCAGCGATACGATCTACAAATACCAAAAGGGCAAACATGTGATGGCCACGCCGTCGCAACTCGTCCTTCGCGCTGACCTCGATTTCGCGGCGGGCAAGCGCGAAGCGGTGCTCGAAACCTGGGATGTGCAGACGGCGGCGAACACCGTCACGGTACGCAAGCAGGCCGAGGTGGTTGCCATCGAAGGAACGGGGGCACCGATCGCGGGGTCGATCCAGAAAATCGAGACGCGCGGTCGCGACGGCAATGTGCAGGTGAAGGAAATGCAGCGGAACGCCCCGCCGTACCGGATCCGTTTGTCCGACGGCAGCGAAGTCATTGCCGACGCCGTAATCCTCGCCATCGGGACGCAGGGCAATCCCAATCTGATGCGCTGTCCCGGCGGCGATTTGCCCCATGTCCAGTATCAGCTCGACGACCCGGCGGCGTATAACGACGAACATATCTTCGTCATCGGTGGCGGGGACGCCGGGATCGAAAACGCACTCGGACTGGCCGCCGATATCGCGCAAGGCAATGTGGTCAGCCTCGTCAATCGTAGCGCAGAGTTTTCGACCGCCAAGGACGCGAATGTGAAAGCGCTGCTGGCCGCGCAGGCCGCCGGGCGCATCACGATCTATGCCGAGTGCAACACCAGCGCGGTTGAGGGCGACACCATCGTTCTCGACACGCGCGATGGGGAAGTCCGCGCGAGGTGCGACCGCATCATCGCGCGAATGGGATCGGCACCGCCACGCGGGTTCGTCGAGGGGTGCGGGATCGAATTCAGCTCGAACGACCGGCTGGCCTTCCCGAAACTGTCGCCGACATTCGAGACGACGGCACCCGGCATTTTCGTCATCGGTGCGCTCGCGGGTTATCCGCTCATCAAGCATTGTATGAACCAGGGCCATGACGTGGTCGAGTTCGTCAACGGTAACATCGACCTGAAACCCGCCGACGAGCCGATCCTGGAGGCCAAATTCGCGGGCCTGCCGGGTAAGGCCAGCGTCGACACCTGGCTCGAACGCCTGCGCTCGAACATCTCGATTCTCGAGGGTATGTCGCCGCTGCAGATGCGTGAATTCATGCTCGACAGCGAAGCGCGATTCTACAAGCGCGGGGCCACAATCTTCGAAAAGAACGCGCCGGGGTCGTCGCTGTTCGCCATCGCCAGCGGATCGGTGCTGGTTGAACTCGGCGGCGGGGCGACCGTGCCGATCGAGAAGGGGTCGATATTCGGCGAGGTCGGTCTGATTTCCGGTCGACGGCGCGGGGCAACGATTATTGCTGCTGAGGATTCGATCTGCGTCGAGATTTCGCGAACCGCGGCGCTGAAACTTCAATCGCAGGTTCCCGCTGCCAAACGCGCGATCACGCGCATCGGCATCGAGCGTCAGTTGCTGCAGATGTTCGGTTCCGGCCTGACCAAGGAAGATGTCGCCGATGTTGTGGAAGCTGCGGAGGTGATCGGCATCAAGGCGGGGCAGAACGTCATTACCGAAGGCGACGAGGGCGACGACATTTTCGTCATCCGCACCGGATCGATGGTTGTCGAGAAACAGGTCGGCGGAAAGCCGGTATTTCTGTCGTACCTGCCCGCCGGATCGTTCGTCGGCGAGATGGCGCTCATCGCGGGCGGACGTCGCACCGCCACGGTTAAGGCAGCGATCAAGTCCGAAGTGATCAAACTTCCCGGTGCTGCCTTCAAGGCACTGCTCGCGGAAAAGCCTGCGCTGCTCGAAAAGGTCCGTCGCGACATGGCGGCGCGACAGGACGTCAACGCCTTTATCGAGGCCAAGAAGGACAGCTTTTCCGGCGTCGTCGACATGTATTCCAGCGTTGCCGGATTCCTGATCGAACAGGGTGTCGGCGAAGCCACCGACGTGCTGCTGATCGACGAAAACCTCTGCGTCGGCTGCGACAATTGCGAAAAGGCGTGTGCGGATTCGCATGAGGGATTGAGCCGTCTCGACCGTGAGGCAGGCAGGACTTATGCGCATCTCCATGTGCCGACGTCGTGCCGGCACTGCGAACACCCGCACTGTATGGCCGACTGCCCGCCAAATGCCATCCACCGCGGCCCGGACGGCGAGGTGTTCATCGACGACACCTGCATCGGTTGCGGCAATTGCCAGCGCAACTGCCCCTATGGCGTTATCCGGATGGACGCGAAGCCGCCGAAAAAGCCCAGCCTGCTCAACTGGTTGTTGTTCGGCAGCGGTCCTGGTCCGGGCGAGCCACCGAAAGCGTGGAGCTATGCCAACGCCGAACCAGGCGTCGAAAAGGCCAAGAAAGCGATCAAGTGCGACATGTGCTCGGGGATCGAGGGCGGTCCGGCGTGCGTGCGTGCCTGCCCGACGGGGGCCGCGATTCGAGTAGCACCCGAGGAATTCCTGACGGTTTCGCGCCTCGAACACGGTGACGCGTAATGGCGACGCGTGTCTCCGTCTATAACCGCGTCCGTGCATCGGCCCATGAGGGATTCCTTACGCTCGGCCGGTCGCGCTGGGCGCGGATCGCGGGCACCGTCTCGCTGGTGGCGATCCTGATCTACGCGCTGCACGACCCGCAGCCGCGCGCGAACGGGGGCAGTTGGTACGGCTACACCCTCGGCACGATCGGCGCGGGGCTGATCTTGTGGCTGACGGCGCTGGGCATTCGCAAACGGGCGATGACGCGCGGGCGATGGTCGCTGAAGACGTGGACCTCGGCACATGTCTGGCTGGGGCTTAGCCTGATCGTCATCGGCACGCTGCACACCGGATTCCAGTTCGGATGGAACGTCCATACGCTTGCCTATGTCCTGATGATGCTGGTCATCGTGTCAGGCATCTGGGGCGTGATTGCCTATGCGACGCTGCCGCGCAGCCTGTCCGACAACCGCAGCGAGATGACCGAGCCGCAAATGCTCGAATCGCTGCGGTCGGTCGATCGGCAGTTGCACGAGGCGGCCCAGCCTCTGGGTCAGGATTATGCCGATCTCGTCCGCGCCAGCCTGGAACAGGACCCATTCGGCGGCGGGCTATGGGCGCGGCTGTCGGGCAATTATCCGCTCTGCGCCACGCGGGCGGCGCAGGCCGCGATCCGCCGCCAGACGGCGCACAAGCCGCACATCGGCGACGACCCGCTTGAAAAGATCGACGCCCTCCTCGAACGCAAGGAAGCAGTGCTGACCCGCGTGCGGCGGCATCTGCGGATCAAGGCGCTGCTGGAGGTGTGGCTCTATGTCCATGTGCCCATCACGTTCGCGCTGATCGCGGCGCTGTCCGCGCACATCTTCTCCGTGTTCTTCTATTGGTAGGGGCGGCATGAGTTTTGTCATCCGCACTGTGTCGCGCACCGCCGACGGGCGCGAGATCGTTCGTCCGGTCAGGCTGGCGAAGGACGTCATCACGATCGGGCGCGATGCGTCGAACGACATTCACCTGGCCGATTTGGCGGTTGAACCGTACCACGCGCGCCTAACTCTCACGCCGAATGGATTATTGCGCGCCGAAAGCGTGGGCGGTCTCGGGTTCACGGTCGATGGGCGCGCAGGCACGCGAGCGGACATCGATCCGAAAACGGGGGCCGAACTGCGCTTCGGCGGGCATCTGCTGACGGTATCGAGCGAAGACGATATCGTGTTCGTCCGGGTCGAACGCACCGAAGCAGTGTCCGATGCGGCAGGGGACAAGGACGAGCGCACCGCCTTTACCCTCGCGGGCCTGTTGCCAGGCAAACGAACGGGAGCGTGGACTTTCGCGCTGCTGATCCTCGCGGCCTTCCTGATCGCGCCGCTGTGGAGCTGGGCCACCTACAGCCAGGTGAAAGCGCGGCCGGATGGATTCCACGCCGACTCGGCCTGGTCGTCGGGACCGCTGTCCAAGGCGCATCACGGGCTGGAGGGCAATTGCCAGGCCTGCCACGACAAGGCGTTCACGGCGGTCGAGGACACCAAATGCGTCGCTTGCCATACGGGAATCCACGACCACGCCGATCCCCGGCGGCAGGTTACTGCAATGGCCCCGCCCGGGTTCGGGAAATCGGTCGGCAATGCGTTCAAGGTCGCGTTCGGCAAGCCGACCGGCCAGCGCTGCGTGGATTGCCACACCGAGCATGAAGGCGCCGGGCCGATGCCCGCCACCGCACAGGCGTTCTGCACCGATTGCCACACGAGCATGAAATCGCGGCTGCCCGATACGAAGATCGAGAACGCAGGCGATTTCGGGACCGCGCATCCGCAATTCCGTCCCGCTGTCGTGGTCGATACATCGGGTCCGCAGCCGCGTCTGCAACGCGTGTCGCTCGATGCCCGACCGATCGAGGACAACGGCCTGAAATTCCCGCACGACGTGCATTTGTCGAAAGTGAACGGTGTCGCACGCATGGCACAGACGATGCCCGATCAGTTCAGGCGCACCGCCAGCGGCCCCGGCCTCGACTGCAAGGATTGCCACACACCGACTGCAGATGGCGTCCGCTTCCTGCCGGTCGAAATGGAGCGCAATTGTCAGGCGTGCCATTCGCTCGGCTACGACCAGGTCGGTGGCACAGTCCGCACGCTGAAGCATGGCAGCGTGGCACAGGCCGTCGCCGACGTTCGTGCCCTCGGATGGCGTCCGACCGCGATGCCGTCGATGCTGGGCGGACGACGTCGACCCGGCGAAACCGGCCCCGCGTCGCAAGGTGCCCGACCGCTGTCCGCCGATGCGCTCTTTACCAAGGGCGGTGCCTGCTACGACTGCCATGTCATCGACCGGACCGGCGATGCCGCGTCGAACGGCTGGCGCGTTCGGCGCGTCGTGCAGCCGATGCGCTATATGATGAAGGGCTGGTTCGACCATAAGGCCCACGCGACCGAAAGCTGTGCGTCGTGCCACAATGCCAGCACATCCAAGAGCGCCGCCGATCTCCTGATCCCCGGCATCGGCAAGCTGGGCGACAAGAACGGCGCGACATGCCGCAGTTGCCACGGCGGCGAGGCATCGGCGAGCAAGGTGCCGTCGTCGTGCGCGATGTGCCATGACTATCACCTCGACGGGCAGGCCCCATGGCGACCGGCAGGGTTCAGGCCACGCATTGTTGCAATTGCAGAGGGTCGAAAACCTTGACGCGTCGCGTCGAAAGGCGTCTCATTCCTTATCCGAAACGGCCGGGGAGGGGCGTCGTAGTGCTTCTGGTCGGCTCAAGAAACAGCCCGGCATGCTAATCGCGCAGGTCACCGACATCCATCTGGGATTCGAACCGGACAATCCGGCCGAGTTCAATCGCAAGCGCCTCGATCAGGTGCTCAAACAATTGCGGACGATGACGCCCAGGCCCGATTTTCTGCTGGCGACCGGCGACCTGACCGAATTCGGCGACAGCGACAGTTACCGGCGGCTGACCAAGGCGTTCGAACAGATCGATTTTCCAGTGCTGCCGATGGTCGGCAACCACGATGTTCGCGCCGCTTTCGCCCAATGGTTTCCCGAATTCCCGCTGATCGACGGCTTCGTCCAATATGCCATCGACGCCGGGCCGTTGCGGCTCGTCATGATCGATACCTTGCAGGAAGGGCGTCATGGCGGTGCGTTTTGCGAGGTGCGCGCCGCATGGCTGACGGCAAGACTGGATGAGGATCCGACGCGTCCAACCGTCATCGTGATGCATCATCCACCGGTCGAGGTCGGTATCGAGTGGATGAATACGCATGCCGAGGAAGACTGGGTTCAACGATTCCGTGCCTGCGTGGCAGGGCGGACCAACATCGTGGCAATCATCTGCGGCCACCTCCACCGCCCGATCACCACGCTGTGGGCGGGGACGACGGTCGCGATCTGCCCCGCGACTGCGCCGCAGGTTGCCCTCGACATGTCGCCGATCGATCCGGAAACGCCGGACAACCGCCCGATGATCATCGCCGACCCGCCCGCCTTTGCCCTGCACTGGTGGAACGGGCGCGAGCTGATCACGCATTTCGACACGGCCGGCGCGCATGTGATGCTCGCCCAGTTCGATGACAAAATGCAGCCTCTGGTGCGCAGTCTGATTGCCGAGCGACCGACGGACTAGAGCGTGGTGACGCGCTTCCCTTAATTACTCCCCAGCGTAGCGCAGGGGAGGTGCCCGAAGGGCGGAGGGGCCGCCGCGCTCAGCGGCGGACGGTGTCTCAACCGGAGAGACCGTCGCTCGCTGCGCTCACGCCCCTCCGTCGGCTCCGCCGCCACCTCCCCTGCGCTACGCTGGGGAGGAGTTAATGATCGGCTCCGCTTCTACCCCACCCAATCACCCATACTCGGCGTATCGACCACCTTGTACGGAACACGGCGCGGGCCGAGGAACAGCTTTTCCATTTCACTGCGCGTGAACGGCCGCGAACCAAGCCGCCCGAACACCGCGATCTGGCCGCCGGTTTCATCCACCGCGCGGTCGCGGTCGAGGCCGCGTGAGAGAGCAAGCGCAGGCGACGGGGTCCGCGCCCAGGCAATCAATTCCGGCTTTGGCGGCGGCGAGAAGCCATAGAAGTTCGGCTGGCTCGCGGGGCTGGTCAGCTGGATGACTTTCAGGCCCGCGCGTCCGTCCGCGACATAGGCGAACAGCGAGGCATTGGTTCCGCCGATCACGACGTCGCGCACATCGGTCATCGCGCCGCCGAAGGTTTCCTTCAGGTAGATCGACGGAGTGCGGGGCCGTGTGACGTCGATGATCACCAGCCCTTCGGCACCGCCCGCAACATAGGCATAGGTGCGACCTAGATAGAGGCGGCGCGCATCGGCAAGCGCGACATTGCCCGCCGGTACCGCAACCGGCCGGGCCAGATCGGTCACGTCGAACAGTTTCAGGCCCGTCCGGTCGCTGACCCACAGATAGCGGAACTGGATGGCGGTGGCGCGGGCATCGTCGAGTGGGATTTGCGCGGTCAGTCGCGGTTCCAACGGATCGTCAAGGTCGATCACTGCAAGCCCCGCATCGGTCGTGACATAGGCGAAATGCCCGGCCAGCGTCACATGCCGCGCGCCCTTCAGCACATTGCCGGGGTTCCACGTCAGGCTGCGCTTCAGGAAATTGTTGCGGAACTCGCCATCGGCGAGTGCGTCGATGTTGACGAGGATCAGTCCCTCCACCGCATCGGTCACGACGGCATAGTGGTAGATCGGGTGGAAAGCCTGTTCCTGATTGAGCTCGCGCATTTCCTTCGTATTGCGCGTGGGCGCGATATTCTGGTCGGTGGGCAGCGCTATGCACGTTGCATTGGTGGTGGCGACATGTGTGTCCTGCCCAAGCGGCGAGAAGGGCGCACTGACGATGGGGTTGGAGAACCCCTTGTTGGCAATCGAGGCGACGTCATAGGCGCGGAAACCGCCACGCCCCTCGGCCACAAACATATACTCGCCGCGCAGCTGAAGGCATCCAACCGCGTCCTTCGTTCCCTGCACGACGTTGCGGAACAGTTCCGACGGATTGGTCTCGCCCGACAGTCGCTTGTCGAACTTCACGCCGCGCGTCCAGTTGATCAGTTCGCGCTTGTTGTCCTCGACATGCGCCTTGTAGAAATCGGGATAGGCATAGCGGTGCAGGTAGCTGCCGATCACGGACTGCGGTTCGGACCATTCGGTGACGCGCACCGCTTCGAACCCGCCTTCGAGCCCGGTCCATGCATTCATGCCGACGAAATTGACCGTGCCGGTACCGAGCAGCAGCAGTTGCGCCATGATCGCGTTGTTGTCGTCGGCAGCGGAGAGGTGGCAGTCGCTGCACGTCTTGGTCTCGGTCGTCCGCACGGTGTGCGGGAAATGCGGCGCGAACGCCTGGCTTGAGAACCCGATGGCCGAGATTGGCGGTTGCTGGACATAGATTCGCTCGCGGTTGAGATTGGTCGAGGAAAGTACCAACGCCGACGTAGACCTTACTGGCGCAATGATATTGCCCTTGGTCGTCTGGTGGCGCCCCAGCTGGAACATGTCGTCGCGCGCGATCTGCGGATTGTAGCTGGCCCAGTTGCGCGTCTCCTCGCCGTCGTACTTGTGGCTCGACGTCTTCCAGTTCGCCTCGATGGGCAGATGACAGCCGCCGCACGACGTCGTCCACGACAAGTGACAGGTGAAGCAGGTCATGCTGTCGTCGCCGTGCGCGCGGTCCCCCTTGGCGATGCCCGGCCCCCAGTTCATCGCATTGGTCGGTGACAGCTTGCCCATCAACTTCGCCCGCGCCGCCTTCATGTTGAAATCGGGCGAGGTGCGATCGACCGAATCCTTGACGAGATGCACCCGCCATTCGAGCTTGGGATCGGTGATCGAGCGCTGCATCAGCACCCTTCGCCCGCCAGCATCGGTCGTCCATTCGAAGCGGCGCTGCCCGTCGGGATTGCGGAGCAGGGCCAGATTCTCGCCCTCGGGACGCGCCGCAACATTGCTGGTCAGCAGGTTCGGATAGGCGTCGACCGTGCCGTGGCAATCCTTGCAGCCGATCTGCACCGCGTTGGCGACTTCGGTGTAGATGAGGCCGTTGCCATGGCTGTCCTGCCCGAAGTGGCAGTCGGCGCATTGCAGCCCCTTTTCCGCATGGATGTCCATCATATGGACCGACTTGCCGGGATTGGTGCCGATGGGCACGAACTTGCCTTCGCCCTGCTTGCGGAATTTTTCGGGATCGTCGTTCGACACGATCTTGCCGTCGGCATCGAGCAGATTGCCCTGCCGGTCGCGTTTCAGGATCGCGCGGAAATTCCAGCCGTGGCCGTGGTAATCGGCGAACTGCGTGTCCTTGTTCCCCTCGTTCAGGTCATAAACGTTGCGCAGGAAATCGAGGTCGGCCCATTTCCCGCCGACCGATGCCGCTTCCGGATTGCGGTCGAGCACTTCGCGGGCGAATTTGGCATCGGGGTAGCGTTGCTTTTCCGGCCACATCCGCGGGGCGTCGGACTCATAATCCCACATCGTATAGCCGAGGTAGCTGTTCAGGAAAATATTGGGCTGATGCATGTGGCAGTTCATGCACTGCGCGGTCGGGATCGCGCGGGTGAAGGCATGTTCGACCGGGTGCCCCTTTTCCTTCATCCCCGGTTCGCGCGCCGGATTGCCGCGCGGGAAGACGCCCTCGTCACCATTTGCCGCTGCCATCGCGCCGTGGGCAGGCGCGTGGTTGCCCGCCTTGCCATGACCACCGGGCATCGGCTCCAGCTTGTCCTTGATCGTCGGATCGACGGTCGCGGTCTGCCCGTCACGCCCGTATTTTGCCCAGACGCTCGAATGGCGTGGCTCGCGGTCGTTGGCATAGACGACATGGCACGACGCGCAGCCCGACGAGCGATAGTCGCCCGGCTGGTCGTTGGTGCCCATGAACCACATGAACGGGTCGTTGAGACGCGTCTTGTGAATGTTAAGCACCGGAATGGCGACGCGTAGGCCAGTGCCGGGCCCACGGTTCGATTGCTTGAGGTCCGGACGGCCCGGCTCCTCGAGCCGCTGGATCGCGCCGGTGGAATTGGGCAGCCCGATCTCGGTAAACTGCGTCCCGATGTTGCGTCCGCCGCGCTCGAACACGCGGAAAATATCGGCGGGCGGCACGACCTGCCACGTCGGTAGCGGGTAGAGAACGGGCAGCGCGCCGCGCGCCTTTTGCTCGGGTGTGACGGTGCCATGCGGGCTGCCCGGCGACATGATTTTCGCCGGCTCGCCGGTCCGGGTATACGCCTCGCCCAGTGCGTAATTCTTGAAGGGCAGGATGCCGTTGTTGTAGCTCGCGCCGCCCCACAGCATGGCGCCCGACGCCATGATCGATCGTTCGGCGGCCTCGATCACTTCGATATGGCACGCCCCGCAACTCTCGCGCGCGACGCGATAGTCCGACGGATTGACGAAGCGGATGTATTCAGGCGCCTCGCGGTTGAGCAACGTGTAGCCCCGTTGCGGGTTGGCGGAGGACGGCCAGTTCCAGGCTTTGGGATAGCGCGGCAGGACATGCGCGGCATTGCGCAGCTTCGCGTAGCGCGGGTCGTCCATTTTCCACGAGGTCTCGGTCAGCCTGACGCTCGCATTGCCGCCGTGGCAATCGGTGCAACCCAGCACGACCGCTTCGGACTTGTGCATCGACCAGGCGTCGCTGGCGGAATGGCACGAAATGCACCCGGCGGACTTTTCCTTCGCGCTCGCCGGTGTCTGTGTCTGCGGGGCAGGGGGCGTGAAGGTATAGGCAATCTTCTGCGGCTTTTCCTCGCCTGATGCGTGCAGCATCGACGCGGGGATCAGCAGCAACAGGAGCAGGATCAACCGCCGCATTAGAACGCCACCGTCGCATTGGCGAGGATCGAGTAGAACGTCCCATCCCGTCGGCTGGTCGTGAACAGGTCGCGAAAGCCGTTGCCGGGCAGCAATGCTGCACCCGACAGGCGCAGCACGACGTTCTGGATCGCTTTGGGCCGCCAGATCGCGGAGGTGCTGACGTCCCAGCCGATGGCTTTCGGAATGCTTCCCTCAACGCGCAGCACCTGCAGCGTCGTGGTGTTGGCGAACCACAAATGGTTGGCGTTGACCGACAGCCGCAATTTTGGCGTCAAATCGAAATCCGCGCCCGCGCCAAGCAGCATCGTGCCCGGATTGTTGAAATTCGACTGGCCCTGTTCCTTCGACGTGCGCAGCGAATTCAGGATGCCGTTGCGCCCGTTGATGGCGACCGCACGACCGCCACCGGCAAAGGGGATGGTTTGGCGAATCCAGTAGCTGGTGTCGGCCCCCGCAAACACCGGGTTTTCGAAGATTGCGTCGAAGCCTTCCTCGGTATTGTCATAGGGATTGCTGTCGCCGCTCGCGTAGAGCGCCGACACGCGAAATCTTGCCCAGTCGGTATCGATGCTCGGTTCGGCGGCGAAGAAATAGCTGCGGATATTGGCGGGCCGCGAAGTAAAGAAGCTGTTGCGGTCCTGACCCAGCGCGAGATAGGCCTGCGCGGTCAGGTTGAGCCGCCCGATATGGCCGTCGGCGCCGTAACCCAGATAGACCACGTCATAGTTGCGGCCCCGTAGGTCGCCGAGCAGGGCAGGGCGGACAGGAAAGCCGTTCGTATCCTCCTCGATCCGATTGCGCTCGCGGTTCATATTGTAGGTGACCGAAATCTGGCTGGTCATGCCGACGACCGGGAAATCCTGACGATAGAGATTGCCGGTCAGAATAAAGTCGAGGCGCGGCGATTTGACGACGGAGTTGAGGCCCGAATTGGTGTCCTTCTCCAGGCGCCAGAACGCCGCCAGATTGTACTGCACGCGGTTGTTGTCGCGGTTGCCGAACAGGCGGACGCCGAGTTGCTGGTCGTTGAACAGGAAGCCGCGAAAGTCCGACTGGAACGGCTGGACGCCGACGCGGATGCTGTCGAAATCATAGCGGTCCGACGTATTGCGGAGGTGATAATCGATGAAGGCTTCCTGCACGCCAAGGAAGTGGTCGAAGCGGCGCGACCGCCGCGACGGGCGTACGTTGAGAATGCGGCGCTCGTTCACGTCGACATAGTTGAAATTATAGGCGAGCAGCAGCTTGTACTCGATCTCGGGCGGCTTGAACGCGGTCGATCCCTTGAACAGGTCGAACCCGACCAGAAACGTCTGCGACACCACCAGCGAGTCCGCGCGGCCGAACACGTCGAGGCTGCCCGGTCGTTCGGTGGTCTGCACCCCCTGCGGCGTCGGAAAACTGCGCGGTTCGACAACGGTATCGCTGATCGCGGTGCCGACGAAGTACCAGTCCTCGTGTTTCAGCCCGAGGAATCGCGGTGTTATGCACGGTGCGATCCCCGCTTCCTCACGGTGGCGCCGCTCTTCCTCGGTCGGCAAACACAGCGGCCGGTCCCCCTTCAGCACATTCTGATGATATGGGTCGCGCGCGGAATGGCACACCGCATTGATCCCCGTGAACAAACCGCCCTCCGGGCAAAAGGCCTTGAGCAAGCGATACCGATCGGGAATCGGGAATTCGCTGGTCGGGAACGCCTCGGGCGGAGGGGCGCGCACGGCGCCTGGATTGTCCTGCGTCAGCCGGTCGGGAAGGCGATTGCGGAAACCGGGACGACGGCGGCCATCGATCAAGGCCTCGTCCGCATCGAGCCCGGTCTCGGCCTTGGTCGGAAGTTGCGGCAGCAAGGCATTTTCCGATGGCGTCACCGGTCTGCCATCCTCGCGCGCCATTGGCGGCGGGGCAGGCTCTTCCGGTGGCGCACTCACCACAGACTGGCTTGCCAGCATGCTCAGCACTGCGCCAAGATAATCGAGGGCCACCGGTCAGCGCCCCTGACAGACATTGCTCTCGCTCGTGTCGAGGAACGGCGCGAACGGGCACGAGACATAGCGCAAGCGGACCCCAGGGGAGTTCGACAGCGGGACCACGATCTGGTCGGCGCGGATGCCGGCGGGTGCGTTACCGATGCCCGTTCCCGCACGCGTGCCGCCGTTGAGGACGCCGAGGAACGAGATCATGTCGTCCTGATCGATCCCGTCGCCCGACACACCCAGCGCCCCTATCAGCGTATTGCCGCGATAAATGGGGACCGATCCGGGAAAGATCTGGATGCCGTTCTGCAAGCGGTTCTGTGCGCCGGTTACGGCGGGCGATCTGGTGCATCGTGGCGAGACATCGGTTCCCGTGACATTCAGCAGGAACAACAGGTGCGCAACCACGTCGTCGAAGATCAGTTCCGACTGGAGTCCCGTGTTGAACGGATTGAAATTGTCGATCGCGGGCGAGAAAGGCCCAGGCGCACGGGCGATTTCTCCATCGGGGAAGAACGGGCGAGCAATGTTGCCGATCGAGCGATTGCCCCATGCCGTCTGCCCCGTGAAGACTGCGGGATCGTTGAAAAACGCGCGAGCCAGCAGCAGGCGCGCGCGCACTTCGGCCGTGCCGTTTGCCGCCAGTTCAGCCGCCGCGCGAGCGTTCGAGAAAAAGGCGGCGGTCCGGGCCTTTTGCAGCGAGACATCGGTACCGAACAGCGGCGCGTCGGGCGACCGGACGACGCCGAGGACCGACCCGTACGTATCGACCAGGCTGATTGTCACCTGCGCCCGGCTGTCGAGCGGCTGGCGGATCTGCGCGCGCGCGCGGCTCATGACCGTAAAGGCTTCTTCGATCAGAGCGCGCGATTCAGCAGCAGTGAGTGGTTGCGCGACTTGCGCGCCGTCGGTGCCGCCGCGTACCGGAAACCGGTTGTTGCCCGCGCCATCGGTGAGCACAAACGTATCGCGATTCGCGAATTCGGCCGCCGTGGCCGGGCGAACGCCCGAAGCCTCGCTGCCATAGACGGTCCCGGCAACGATGGTACCCGTCGAATAGCCACGAACCGCCGTCAGGCTCCCTGCCGGGCCGTTGATCGATGCGAACGAGGGCGACGCGGTGGCGACAAGGCCCGTCGTCGTCGTGTCGCTATACCGCAGTGACGTGCCATCGATCGAAATGCGGTTCGCGCGAATGGCCTCGGGCGCTTCGAACCCCTTGGTCGCGGCGACCGCGATGTACTCGTCGTCGTCGCTGTCGGTATCGAGAATATTGTTGTCGAAGCTGTAAAACCCGTCGGACATGACGCCGACACCACCAACGACGACGCCATTCTTGTACAGCGGGAACCCGCCCGAATCGGCAGCGAGTCCGAGCGGCGACCGTTTCGGCCCGATCAGGCCCGCTGTTGAAAGCTCGGCGCCAGTCGCGGCATTGACATAAGTGCTGCCCCCGCCGGCGTTGAACCGGGCGACAAGGTCGGAACAGGCCAGTGAACTGAACTGCACGCCGTAGAGCGGACCGCTTTCGAGTCCCTGGGTCAGTTGCGGCGCGGGTGGGAAATGCTGCTGAACGATCTGGCTGGCCGTGCGCGTCGAAAACGCATTGCCGCCCGAAGAGAGATAAGCACCGGTAATTGCCTTGGCGATGGCGCCCGCGCCCGAGAGATTGGTCGCGCCGCCCAGCGGCTGGCCGTTCGCCGGATTGCGGAAATCGCGAAGGTCGCGTCCCGTCGGAGTCTTGCCTGCATTGATCGGTATCCTGAACGTTCCGCTCAGCGCGTTCGTCATGGCGAATACGCCGAGCACATTGCCGACGCGGTCGACGACGGCGATGACCGACGGCTTGTTTCGCGCCTGCGCTTCGCCGACTGCCTGCGCGATAACCTGCTGCACGTCGGCAACCGACAGCGCTTCGGCGGCAGGAGCCTGATAAACGGTCGTCGTTAAGGGCGTCGTTGGCGTGACGGCGGCGCTCGGCGAAGAGTCCGATCCGCCGCAGGAGGCTAGGAGGAAAGCGAACCCTGTAATGATGGCGACAGTTGTTCTCACCGCAGCGTCCCGATGGTCCGTACGGCGCTGCCCAGCGCGCGGCGGAATTCGAGCGGGCGATAGTCGTTCGGGTCGCGGACCGCCGCATAAGCGCGGTTGATGTCGCTGCGCACGGCCTGCGCTGATCCGACAGGCAACTGGCCTGCGCTGACCATCGCGTTGAGCAACGTATCGATCGCCATCACCGACTGCGCGCTGCCGGTGTAATCGGTGAAGCGCGGTGAAATCGCTTCGCCCGCTATCGTATTGACGATTGCCATCGTCTGCGCGCGATCAAAACTGGCCGATCCGAACGCCTGGGCCAATGCCTGCGCAGTCGCGCGCAGTTTCGCACCCGCTGCCACGGCCGCCGCCCGGCTTTCGGTATTGGCCCGGTGAAACGCGCGGCTGTCAGCATCGAGGCGGGCGGCCAGCGTGGGCGCGGCAATCTTCGCTGCCGCTGCCAGCATGATCATATTCTCGTCGTTGAACGGCACGGTTCCCGGCGGCACCGCGCGCGACGGATTGTAGAGCGCTGTCGGCTGAAAGCTCGCCCCATCTTGAATGCGGCGATGACAGCTGTGGCAGTCGTAGAAATAGAATTCGGGGAAAGCGCCGTTGGTCCCCAGGGTCGGATTGGCAAACAAGGAAAGCGCCCGGTCGAGCGCCATTGCCTGTCCGACTGCCCAGACCCTGACGTTGCTGGTCCGGCCCTTGCGCGCTGCATAGTCGGCATCTTCATTGTGATGCTGTTGCAGCGTCGAGAACAGGTCGAGTTCGAAGCTGATCCGCGGATGCCCGGCGGCCATGATCCGGTGGCTGACGAACTGGTTGCCGTCGCTGCTGCCAAAATGACAGTCGAGACAAACGGCCGCTTTCACGGCGGGCCGGTCGAGCGGGACCATGCCGCGCGAGACATTGGCGGCGTGGGTGCCGCCCACCGCATAGTGCGAGGCGATCCACGGTTGCGCGCCTCCGTGGCAGCTTTCGCAGCCGACCCCATCGTTCGCGCGCAACTGTCCGCCGCGCAGAGTCGCCGCAGGGTAATCGGTATGACAGCCAAGACACTCGGGCGCCGATGTTGCCGGGCCGATGCCGAGGCGCGCCGCGATCTGGCGTCCGCGCGGTTCGCCGAGAACGGCAAAGGCGCGGCTGTGCGCGCCGCTGGGCGTAGAGGGTTCTTGCCAGCGGGCGAGTTCGTCTTGCCGCACGATCTTCCCGTCGGCTTCCTGCCGCCCGTGGCAGGTCGAACCGGCGCAGGACGCGACGCCGAGGTGCACCGAATCACTGGGAAGGGCCGCTGAGACGGGGGCAGGGCGGCTACCGATTGCCAGGGCGGCCGCCGCCAGACACAGGCACAGAGCCGACGCAAACAGCGCCGTGCGATGCCGTAATGACGCGACGATCAATGCCCGCACCGCTTACCCCCAAAATCCGGCGCTCATGCCCCGGACGCAGTTAACTTGCGGCGACCCCTGTTTTATGCGCCCAAGTCTAGCGGCACGGGCGATTCCCGCAACCCGCGACACGCCTATTTGCGGCGGATTACCAGATTACGGATTTCGGTCATGTCCTCCATCGCGAACTTAATGCCTTCGCGGCCGAGGCCAGAATCCTTCACCCCGCCATAGGGCATGTTGTCGACGCGGTAGCTGGGTACGTCGTTGATGATGACGCCGCCGACATCGAGCTGGTCCCAAGCGTCGAGCGTCTTGAACAGGTCGCGTGTGAAGATGCCTGCCTGCAACCCGAACTTGCTGTCGTTGACCTCGTCGAGAGCGGCATTGAAATCGGTAAATTTGGAGAGGAGCGCGACCGGGCCGAACGCTTCTTCGCGATACGCTTTGCTGTCGCGCGGGGTGTTTTCGAGCAGGGTCGCCTCCAGCATCGCGCCGTCGCGTTTGCCGCCGCAGAGCAACGTCGCACCGGCCGCAACCGCTTCCTGAACCCAGCCGTCGAGGCGACTCGCTTCCTTCACATCGATCATGGGGCCGATGAACGTGTTGCGATCTTTGGGATCGCCCGCGACGAGCGTCTTTGTCCGCGCGACCAGCATGTCGCGGAACTTGTCATAGATATCGGCGTGGATGATGATTCGCTGCACGCCAATGCACGACTGGCCGGACTGGTAGAACGCCCCGAAAATCACGCGTTCGAGCGCATCATCGAGGTCGGCGTCGTGATCGATAATCACGGCCGCATTGCCGCCGAGTTCGAGGACGACTTTCTTCTTGCCTGCCTTGGCTTTTAGCGCCCAGCCGACATCGGGCGAGCCGGTAAAGCTCAGCAGCTTGAGTCGGTCGTCCTCGGTAAACAGATCGGCCCCCTCGCGGTGCGCGGGCAGGATTGAAAACGCGCCCTTCGGCAAGTTGGTCTCGGCCAGCACTTCGCCCATGATGATCGCTCCGAGCGGCGTCCGGCTCGCCGGCTTCATCACGAACGGACAGCCGACCGCAATCGCGGGCGCGATCTTGTGCGCGGCCAGATTCAACGGAAAGTTGAACGGCGAAATGAAGCTGCACGGCCCGATCGGCACGCGCTTCCAGATGCCCTGATAGCCCTTGGCACGCGGCGAGATGTCGAGCGGCTGGACTTCGCCGGTCATCCGCACGCTTTCCTCGGCAGCAATGCGGAAGGTATCGATCAGGCGTCCCACTTCGCCTTCGCTGTCCTTGATCGGCTTTCCCGCCTCCACGCACAGCGCATAGGCCAGTTCCTCGGACCGCGCCTTGAACCGGTCGACACAGTGCTGGAGCACCGCCTGCCGTTCATAACTTGCCATGCGTGCCATCGGCTCGACGGCCTCGACCGCTGCAGCAATCCCGGCATCGATGGTTGCGGCATCCGCTTGCGCGACGCGGAACGCGATCTCGCCGGTGAATTTGTCCGTCACGGCGAGGTCGGTATTCGGCTGCTGCGCCTCGTTGGCGAGGTAGAGGGGGTAGACGTCCTTGAGCATTACACCGCCTTGGATAAGTTCTTGATGTCGTTATTCAGAATCCGGTCGTTGTCGGAATAGTCGATCGGCACTTCGATGAGATGCACGCCCGGCGATTTGCCTGTCAGTGCAAGAAGTTCGTCGAGATGCGCCGCGCTTTCCACCCGGTAACCATGCGCGCCATAGCTTTCCGCATATTTGACGAAATCGGGATTGCCGTAGGTCAGTCCCCAGTCCTTGAAGCCCATGTTCGCCTGTTTCCAGCGGATCATGCCGTAGCTGTTGTCGTTCAGGATCAGGATCGTGATGTTGAGCTTTAACCGGACGGCGGTTTCCATCTCCTGCGAATTCATCATGAACCCGCCGTCGCCGCAGATCGCCATGACGCGCCGATCTGGGTAGATCATCGACGACATCATGGCCGACGGCAGTCCGGCGCCCATCGTCGCGAGCGCATTGTCGAGCAACACGGTGTTGGGTTTGTAGGCTGTATAGCCCCGCGCGAACCAGATTTTGTAGACGCCATTGTCGAGACAGATAATCCCGTCTTCCGGCATTGCCTTGCGTACCTGTTCGACGAGGAACGGCGGGTAGATCGGAAAGCGTGCATCGCCGGAAATGCTGGCGGTATGCGCGACTTCGGCGGCGCGCGCGCGCAGCATCAGGTCGCAGGCCCAGTCCTGCCGCGTGATCGTTTCCTTCATCTGCCAGATGGCGTTGGCGATATCGCCGATCACTTCGATTTGCGGGAAATAGACCGGATCGACCTCGGCGGTGCGGGTCGAGACGTGGATCACCTCCGCACCGCCCGCTTTCATGAAGAACGGCGGCTTTTCGATCACGTCATGACCGATGTTGACGATGCAGTCCGACGCCTCGACCGCGCGGTGAACGAAATCGCCTGCACTCAGCGCTGCACAGCCGACGAACTTGGGATGTCGTTCGTCGACCACGCCCTTGCCAAGTTGGGTTGTCAGGAAGGGGATGCCGGTCTTGTCGACGAATTCCAGCAACATCTTCGACGTCATCGTCCGATTCGCGCCCGCGCCGATGACGAGAATGGGGGACTTGGCGGCTTCCAGCTTGGCAACCGCTGCCGCGACGGCCTTTGCATCGGCGCTCGGCCGACGGGCGACGCTGCGCGGGATCGGCACCGAGTCGGTCTGCTCGTCGGCGATGTCCTCGGGCAATTCGAGATGGACGGCGCCGGGCTTTTCCTCCTCGGCCAGCCGAATCGCCTCGCGGACGCGGCTCGGAATATTGTCGGCGCTTGCCATCTGATAGGTGAATTTCGTGATCGGCCCCATCATCCGCACGACATCCAAGATCTGGAACCGGCCCTGTTTCGATTTCTTGATCGGTTTCTGGCCGGTGATCATCAGCATCGGCATCCCGCCCAGCTGGGCATAGGCCGCCGCTGTCACGAAATTGGTGGCTCCCGGTCCCAGCGTCGCCAGGCAAACGCCGGTCTTGCCGGTGTGCCTTCCATAGGTCGCGGCCATGAATCCCGCGCCCTGCTCATGCCGCGTCAGGATCAGTTTGATCTTGGTCGATCGCGACAGGCTGTCGAGGAAATCAAGGTTCTCCTCGCCGGGCACGCCGAAGATGTACTCGACGCCCTCGTCCTCGAGGCACTGGATGAACAGGTCTGATGCTTTGGCCATGCGTCGCGTGCCCCCAAGTTGCTATGGTGTTGTTCGGATGCGACCGTCGACGGGTTACCCGCCCGTCCGCTGTGTTACCAATATCGCTGTGACAGGTCCACGTCGTTTGTCGGTGATCGGCAAGGAGGTGAAGTCGAAGGCATCAAAGCTATTGTTGGCGCTTCGGAAAATGCTACAACCGTGAGGAAGACGACAGCCAGCCATGTCGTCCGCCGGGCTCGCATCTGTGACCTCCCGCATCGCGCGGAAGAAGGGGGTGTTTGTGCGGACTATCGTCAATCTCGGTGTGTTTTGCGCGCTTGCGCTGGCGGGTGGCGGAATCGCCTGGCTTTCCGGTTCCGCGCCGCTTGCGGCAGCCGATCATTTCGACCCGCCAAGCCGCGTCGACGCGACAGCGACGGCAACGCCCGACATCGGCGCCGATATCGCCGACGTCTATCTTTATCACACAGCAACCAGCCTTATCGTGTCGATGGGATTTGCCGGCCCGCAGAACGCGAACAATCCCGCCGTCTACGACCGTGACGTCGATTTCAATATCTTCCTCTCAAATGCCGGTTCGACGGCGGACCCAGAATACACGATCAATTTCCGCTTCGGTCAGGATCCAGCGGTGCCGAATTCGAACGGCATCCGCATTACCGGTATTCCTGGCACGACCGGGCCGATCGTCGCACCTGTCGAGACAATCGTGAGTACTCAGGGTGTGCGTCTATTTGCTGGTCTGATCGACGACCCATTCAATTTCGACGCGACCGGCTTTCGACTGACGCGGGAAACCGGCACGCTGATGATCGATAAAAACCGTAACCGTTTTTTCGGTCTGAATACAACAGCGCTGGTCATCGAAATCCCCCTCGCGTCGATCCGCAACGGGAATAATCCGATTTCTGCGTGGGGTACGTCAGCCCGGATCACGCGGCCATGATTGCGGTGCCCAGAAAACTTGGCCTGTCTTCCGCCGCGCTGGCGCTGGCCTTTTGCCTCGGCGGCTGTGGCGGCGAAAGCGCCAGTCAGGCCGTCGCACCGCCAACTGTGGCACCGGTGACGCTGCCTGCCACGACCAGCCTGTCGTTCGACGGCTGCCTGCAACAGACGGTTGCCAACGGCCGCAGCCTTCAGAACATCCTGATTCCCGATGTTCTTGTGCTCGACCTGTCGCAGCCAGCGGGTTTTCCCAACGGGCGCAAGTTCGACGATCCGGTCATCGACCTGGAATTCGCGGCGCTCTTTCTCGATCTGCGCACGCAACCGATCACCACCTTCGTCAACCGGGTCCTGAACCCCAATGTGTTCGACCAGCCGCTGCGCACCACGTTCCCCTATTACGCGCCGCCGCTTGGTAACCCCACCCTGTCGGCGACCAATGGCGTCAATTTCAATTTTCGTACCGATCCCGCCAGCGCCTATACGCGAGTCGACCGCATGGGCCTGCCGGCCATTTCGACCGCGGTCGTCGTGGGCAGCAGCAAGCTGGTCTACAACGACTCGACGCCGACCGTGGATGCAGCAGGCACCAATGCGCCGCTCATCCTCGAGGGCTATCGCAATCTCACCAATGCGCTCAACGACGATTTCAAGGGGCTCGGCCTCACGCCCTGTGCGACCTGATACGCTGATCGTCAGGCGATTGTTGACCGGAACGTTGGGCGCGGCTGCTGTGATCGGCGGTTTTGCGGTGGTGTCTGCATGGCGGACCGGACCCAGCTTTGCCATCGAACCTCCGGCCGCGATCGCGCCTGCCATTGCTCGGCTCGACGCGCCAGCCGCGCTGATCGGGATCGACCGCAATATCGGCGAGCTCAATGCGCGTGCAGAATCGCCGCAGGGCGACATGGTCGATCGCGAACGACTGTCTTCTGCCTACCTCAGTCGCTTCAAATTGACTGGCGACTGGGCCGATCTCGCCGAGTCGCGGCGTCAGGCCGACGCGGGCTTCGGGCTGGTTCCCGGCGGACATGGGCCCTTCCTCATGCGGGCGACGGTCGCCATGACCGCCCACCGGATCGCGGCGGCTGAAGACGATCTGGCGCGGGTCGATGCGTTTGTCGTACCCGACCTCGAGACGCGCTCCGAAGCGCCTGCACTGCACGGCGATATCGCGCTGGCACGTGGTGATCTTCCCGAGGCGGAGCGGTGGTATGCCAAAGCCGCCACGCTTCAGAAATGGCCGGGGCTGTACTGGCGGTTCGGCAACCTCGCCTCGATGCGCGGCGATTTCGCCCTTGCCGACCGATATTTCCGGGCTGCGGACGGGCTCAATCGGACCCCAAACCCGACGTTTCGGGCCGACTCCCTATTGCGTCAGGGCGAATTGATGCTGGCGCAAGGACGTTGGCCCGAGGCGAGGCGACTTTTCGCCGAGGCCAACCGTATCTTTCCCGGCTGGTGGCGCGCCGAGATGCGCGTCGCGCAGATGCAGGCTCTGGACGGCAATGTGACGGCCGCAATTGCCGCGTTCGAATCTGTCGCAGAACACACCGACGCGCCTGAAGCGATGGACATTCTCGCCGGACTTTATCGGAGCCGCGGCGACAGCGCGAAGGCGCACCTGTGGTCGGCCAGAGCCGGGACGGTCTGGGCCACGCGTCTGGCAATTCTGCCAGAGGCGGCCTGGGCGCATGTCGTCGAGCACGAACTCTCTTTCGGGTCGCCGCAGCGCACGCTTGACTTCGCGCGTCGCAATTCGACGAACCGGCCCTATGCGCCGAGCAGGATCCTGTTGGCCAAGGCGCTGCTTGCCAACGGACAAACCGATGCGGCGGCAAAGGAACTCGACGTTGCCGAGCGGCAAGGGTTCGTCTCCAGCGAGCTGCACCTGACGCGCGCGGAAGTGCTTGCGGCCAAGGGCGACGGCGACGGGGTCGCGGCGGCGCAGGCGCGTGCGGTGGCGATCAATCCGCATGCGCTCGATAGAAATCCGAGCTTTGCGTGGCTCGATCATTGAAGCAGCTACTGCTCGGGCTGTGGCTCGCTTGCCTTGCGACAGTGGCCAGCGCCCATCTGACGCCGGGCAGTGCCCTTCAACTGGTTGCCGACAACGGCGCGGTGGATGTTACACTGACTGTTGCAGTGGCAGAATGGGCTTATGCCTACCCGCAAGCGAAGCCGTCGGTGGCCGACATGGCGGCGCATCTCGCGCTCCGCGCACCTGATGGGCGGCGCTGGACGATGGTTGGCGCGCAGCTCGAGCGCAAGGCAGAGGGCGGCGTGCGCGATCTGGTGTTTCGCGCGCAGTTGCGCCCGCCGCCGGGTGCGACCGCGCGCCGGTTCGTCTCGACTGGTCGGGCGTGATCGACCGCGTGTCGAGCCACCGGGTGCTGGTCAGCGCCAGCGCCGATTTTCAGGGCGGCGTGCTCGAAGGTGAGCCGAAGCTGATCGGCGTGCTCCAGACGGCAACGCCGTCGCTCGACGTCGATCTTGGCAGCGCAAGCCCGTGGCGCGGATTCCTCGCGACGTTCCGGCTCGGGATGCGACACATCGCCGCAGGCCCTGACCATTTGATGTTCCTGCTGGCACTGCTGCTCGCGGCGCCGGGCATCGCCGTTGCCGGGCGCTGGCACGGCATCAGGCCGACACGCGAAGCGGTGGTGCAGGTGCTGAAGATCATCACTGCCTTTACCGTCGGGCATTCGCTGACCCTGATCGCCGGTGCCGCCTTCGGCTGGCAATTGCCGATCAAGCCGGTCGAAGTCGGGATTGCGCTGTCGGTGCTGATTTCGGCGATTCATGCGGCGCGGCCCCTGTTTGCAGGGCGCGAGCCGTGGATCGCGGGGGCATTCGGCCTTGTTCACGGCATGGCGTTCGCGACGGTAATTGCGAGCTTTTCGCTGCCGCCGGTCGAACGCGGGCTAGCGATCCTGGGGTTCAACCTGGGGATAGAGACCGTGCAGATCGCGCTGGCGGCGCTGGTACTGCCGGTTTTGCTGTGGCTCGCGAACGCACGGAACTGGGCTCAGATTCGGACGGGCGGCGCGGTCATCGCCGGCGGCGCGGCGCTCGTCTGGCTGGCGCAGCGAGTCTGACGCCGGTTAATAGCCGAGCGTCAGATCGACCCGATGCTCCAGCGGCTCGCCCCGATGCCATCGGTCGAGATTGGCCAGAAAACGATCTGCCCCGCGCAGGAACATTTTCTCCTGCGCCTGACCCGACAGGTGCATCGTGATGTGCGCATTGGGGAGCGTCCAGAGCTGATGTTCGGGCGGTAATGGCTCGGGCGTCGTGACGTCGAGGAACGCCCCGCCGATGCGTTTGGCGGACAGCGCCTCGACCAGTGCCTCTTGATCGACCACGCTGCCTCGCGCAATGTTGAGTAGCACAGCGTTGGGTTTCATCGCGGCAATCGCCGCGCGGTCGATCATTCCGTCGGTCTCGGGCGTCGCCGGGACAGCAAGGATGATCCAGTCAAACTTGCCGAGGCGCGGCCGCCATTCGTCAGGCCCAAGCGTGTCGGGGCCAGGCGAGCGGCGAACGACGCTGACCTCGACATCGAAGGCGCGGAGTCGCGGCGCGATAAGCTGTCCGATGGCGCCATAGCCCAGCAGCAACGCCTTGCTCCCCGCCAGCTCGATCTTCGACGGCGGCCCCTGCAGCCATTCGTGGCGGTCCTGTGCGCGTACGACTTCGCGGTAGCCCTTGGCGATGGTGAGCATCCCCATCACGACATATTCGGCAATCGTGACCGCGTTGGTCCCCGCGCCATTGGTGAGCACCGCACCTTGCCGCGCGAGCTGATCGAGGGGGATGCCGTCGACCCCGGCATAGAGCGTATGCAGCCAGCGCATCGCGGTCGTGTGGCCGATCGCCTCAGCCATGTCGGGTTTATTGAAAAAGTCGAACCACCCGATCTCGGCATCGGGTGCCAGCGCGATCGCTTCGTCGAGGGTGGCATACCAGCGGGGGGTCAGCCAGTCCGGCAGGCGCGCTTCGACCAGCGGACGGACGAAAGCGGGCAGGGTGGCAAGGGTCATAGGTCGATCTTCCAGTCCCAGCCGAGCGGGTCGCCGTCCATGACCTCCACCCCGGCGGCGGCGAGTTCGTCGCGGATGCGGTCGGAGGTAGCGAAATCCTTTTCGGAGCGGGCGGCTTTGCGTGTCGCGAGATGGGCTTCGATTTCGGCTTCGGTGAGGGTGGCAGAGGAGGGGCGGATGCGGAGGTCGGCGCGGGTCAGGGTCTCTAGCTCGAGGCCAAGTAGCTTATCGCAGTAGATCACAGCCTCTAGGCGATCCGACGCAAAGCCTGGCATTTCTGCAATAGAGGAGGCAATTTCCAGAACTCGCGGAGTATTAAGGTCGTTGCAGATTGCATCATCAACTTGATGTAGGCTCATTCCAGCTTGGCCAGATGGTTCGAGCGCCGCCAAGGCGCGAAATTTGGCGATCCCTATTACCATTCGTTTCAACCGCGTCTGCGCCGCCGCCAGATTCTCCCAGCTGAACTCCAGCTCGCTCCGGTAGTGCGCCTGCAGGCACATCAGGCGGTAGGCGAGGGGGTGGATGCCCTTGTCGATGATCGTCTGCAGCGTCAGGAATTCGCCGCTCGATTTCGACATTTTCGCCGTGCGGTCGACGAGGAAGTTATTGTGCATCCACCAGTTCGCGCCGGTCGCGGACGAGCACGTCGATGCCTGATTCTGCGCGATTTCGTTCGGGTGGTGGATTTCGCGGTGGTCGATGCCGCCGGTGTGGATGTCGAACTGGTCGCCGAGATATTTCTGGCTCATCACCGAGCATTCGAGGTGCCACCCCGGCGCGCCTTTGCCCCAGGGTGAATCCCACTCCATCTGGCGCTGTTCGCCCGGCGGCGATTTGCGCCAGATCGCGAAGTCAGATGGGTGGCGCTTGCCTGACACCTCGTCGATGCGCGCTTCCCGCTCGTCGCTGCGCGCGCCCGCCAGCTTGCCGTAATCGGGCACCGTCGTACTGTCGAAATACAGGCCAGTGTCGATCTCGTAGCAATGCTTCGGCGCGATCCGTTCGGCAAACGCGATCATGTCCTGAATGTGGTCGGTCGCTACCGACCAGCGACTGGGTTCGCGGATATTGAGGGCCTTCACATCGGCCTTGAACGCGTCGGTATAGAAGCGCGCAACATCCCAGATCGTCTTGGCCTCGCGCGCCGCGGCAACCGCCATCTTGTCGTCGCCGGCGTCGGCGTCCGACGTCAGATGACCGACATCGGTGATGTTGATGACGTGCGTCACCTCCAACCCCTTCCAGCGCAGCGCGCGGGTCAGCGTGTCGGTGAAGACATAGGCGCGTAAGTTTCCGAGGTGGGCGTAGTGATAGACCGTGGGCCCGCACGAATAGACGCGGGCGTGGCCGGGCTCGATCGGCTCAAATTCACGGACCGAGCGGGTCAGGCTGTCGAACAGGCGTAAGGGAGGCGTGGGAAGCGCAGACATGGAGGCTGCCTTCGTTCAGCCTGCACGAAGCGTCAACCCGGCCGCCCTACTTGCACGCCTCCTTGGCAGGATCGCAGGCCCGGCTGTCGTCCACCGACCACAGATCGTCATTGCCCGCGCCGGTGACCGGCTCGTCGATCAGCGGCTCGTCGCCCGCTCTCGAATAATCCTTCAGCTGGATGATCGAGATCGGCAACAAATTGGTGACCGACTTTTCGCCGAAATCGCCCGCCAGAACGTCGCGGATCGGGTCGTTGACCCCGATCGGGTCATTGACGACGACCGCGTTGCCGCACGAGGACGCGCTGATGATTGTGCAGCCGTTCACCGTCGACAGCGGACTGAAGGTTGTCGCTGCTGCCTGAATCTGCGTGCTGGTCGCGCCGTTTAACGGGAAGGTGAATGGCGTCCCGGACTGCGGAACGAAGCTGATGAGCGGGATCAAGTTGGTGCCGGTTGTAAAGCCGCCGGTCGCGGTTGCCGTCGTGCTGACCTGCCGCCCGTTGATCGCCACGCGCACCGGATTGGTGCCTCCCTGGATCACCGTAAATCCACCCGCACCGACGGTGAACCCGCGTCGTCCGGCGAACTCCTTGTTGCCCGCTGACGTCGCGGCGCCGGTATTCTGGATGATGAGCGTGCTGTTCAGCAAGGTCGCCCTGATGGTCCCTGCCTGCAGATAGCCGCCGTCGTTCACCGTGCCATCGTTGCGCCCGGCGCGGTCGCTGATGGCGGTCAGCGAGGTTGCGGCGGCGAAATCGGCCGGCGCCGCACTCGACGAAGCGATGATGTTGCGGCTGGTCAATTCAAGCGTCCCGGCAAGGCCGTTCGCGTCGTTCAGGGTAATTCGTCCCCCATCGAGGATTTCGATCGCTTCGTCGCCGCGGATCGCGACGGTCGTATCACCCTGCAGCGCCGTGAAGGTCATGGCTCCCGTCACGCGCACCTTGCCCGCCGTTTCGATGCCAAAGATGCTTTCGCCGCCGAGCTGTTGCCCACCGGTTGCGGTGAAGCTGCCGATCGTCACGTCGGGCGCGCGCGTAGAGTTGAGCGCGGTCGAGGCGGGGCCGCCGACCACGGGCGCGAAGATCGACACATCGTGCGCCACGATTCGACCGATCTCTGCAGCGTCCAGCCGCCAGCCGCCGGTTCCGGACAGATCGCCTATGAACGTCTGGCTCTGGCTCGTGTTGGTCAGGGTCAGGCGATTGCCGATCCCGCCCAGCGTCGCACCCGAGCCGATGACAATATCGACTGAGTTGATCGCTGTCTCGAACCGCCCGAGCGCCGTGCCATTGATTGTGGCGGCGTTGGTGGCGTTGATCGTCAGGGACCGACCCGTTTCGATGGAAGTGCCGGTGGTGACGTTGATTCCCGTGAGCGTTGCGGCAGCTGAGAATCCAGACGCTTGTCGGAAGGCATCGTAGCCCGCATCGACCGTATCTGCCGTCAGGTTCCCCGCGCTCGCGAGCGTGATATCGCCCAGGGCACGCGCCTGACTGACATCGAGGTTTCCGGCGGCTGCCACGTCGATTGTCCCCGTGACGGCAACAAAATTGGTTGCAGTAAGCGCGCCCGTCGACCGTGCGAAAATCGATTGTCCGGCGCCGACGATGGCGTCCGTCGATTGCAGGTTGGTGACCACGCGGACATCGCCAGAGGAGGCGCCCAGGTTGACTGCGCCCGGCGTCGTCACGACCGGAATGGTGACTGACGTCCGGGCGGACGCATCGATGCTCGACTGGCCGATGATTGCCGCACCGGTGACGGCGTCGGTGCTCGCGACAAGCAGGACCGGGCCCTGCGATGTCGCGGTCGTGAAGGTGACACCGCCGCCAGCCGTTATCGTCATCGACGCGCCGGTCGTCAGCGCGCCGCCCGTCACATTCCCGCCGATGGTGGTGGAATTGCCGGTCGACCACAGCAGGTCGCCAGTCGCGGCGATGCTGCCGTAAACAGTGTCGGTCAGGACGCTGCCACGGATGAGACCCGCTTGCACCGCACCCAAAGTCGCCCCAGCCCTTGTCGGCGTCTGGTACGGCGCGAAGTTGATCACGGTGTAGCTCGGGACGAAACCGAAGACCTGGCTAGAATCGCCGAGCCAGAACACGCCGGTCGTTGTGATGTCACCGACTGTCGCGTTGCCGCGCACATATAGTCCGATGCCGGCCGGCGCGCTGATGGCGCCGGTGGCGATCGATGCCAGATCCGACGCGACGATGGCCGTGCCTGCCGTCGCGATGCTCCCGGCCTGCACCGCGCCCGACGCGCGCACGCGGACGACGTTGCCGGTCGGACCTGCGCCCGCAAACGTCGCTGGTCCGCTGGCTGCAGTATCGCTGCCGAGGCCGGTCGAGCGGAGGTTTCCGGCAACAAGAGTGTTCACCGTCGTGCTGGTCTGGCCAGTCTGCGAGTCCGGCGAGACGGTGTTCGGATTTGCGAACGACCCGTTGACGGTCAGGAAAATATCGTCGCCTGCGGTTACATTACCGACCGCCAGGCTGCCGTTGTACGTCGACAGGATGGCGTCGGTACCGGCCGTGATATTGCCGAAACCGAGTGTCGCCCCCCGCGCTTCCAGGAAGCCGCCGACAATCGTCGCGCCGACCGTGACGGAAGATGAGGTTGTCGATCCGGATATGGTCGCGTTGCGGCCGGCCGTAATCGGTCCCAGGAAGATATTGCCGTTGTTGGCGGTCACGCCGACGTCACGACCTGTCGTCAGGGCACCGGTCGTGATCGATCCGAATGCGGAAGAGAGGATGATGTCGTTATCCGAACCGATCAGCGCGCTTTGGGTATTGATCCCGGCGCCACCCGCAGCCGTAATCGACCGCGCCTTCAACGCCGGTTGGCTGCCGGTCCCGAAATAGTCGACACCCACAAAGCCCTGCACATTGAACAGCACGTCGCCGCCGGCGGTGACGGCGCCGGTTCCCTCGGTCACGACATAGGCACTTGTCGGACCGGTAACCTGGATATTGCCATCGACCACAATCGGGGCATTGATCGCCGTCAGCGTTGTCGATCCCGCAGAGAAGCCCAAGGTCGCCGCTCCCGCGTCGACGGTCAGCGACCCGAGCCGAAGCGCGGTGCCGCCGGTGTTGAGATTGGCTATCGAGACCGTCCCGGAATAACCGAAATCGCCATAGCCCTCTGTCAAAGCACTGACATCGGCGGTCAAATTGCCGCCGACAATCCGACCATCCTGCCCGCCGATGCTGCTGCTGGTGAGCGATTCGATCGTGATCGTGCCGCCAGACCCGAACGATTGGGTACCGAAACCGCCGAAAGCGGGCGGGATCGCCGGTGTGCCAGGGGTTGCCGGAACACCTGGCCCCGCCGGCGTCCCGGGCACGGCGGGCCGCCCGGCGTCGTATCCACCAGAACCGGCGGATCCCGCCATAGCGCCCGACGACAGCGCGAGACTGCCAAGGACAAGCTGACCGCCATTGGCTGTAAACGTCGCCGATCCGCCTGCACCTGTACCGCCATCGCCACCGCGCCCGCCGCCCGTCGCCTGATAGGTCGAGGCATTGCCGCCGTTCCCGGCATTTCCCCCGGATGCGGTGATGTAGAATCCAGCCAGCGTATTGCCGCCGAGGTTGATCAGGCCGTCGAGGGCACGCACCGTAACCTGTCCGCCTGCGGCATTGCCGCCGCGTCCCCCTGCGCCGCCGGTGGTGCCGTTGCGACCGGAGATTCCGTCGCTGGCGTAGGCGTCCGCCGCCATGCTGAAGATCGGAATTCCGCCATAGGCATATTGGCCGCCCGCGCTTGCGATATAGGAGCCGGTCGTTCCCGACACTTCGAACAGGCTCGTCCCGCCGGTCGCATCGGAACCGCGCGCGCCGGCCGTGAAGCTGCCGGTTTCGTTGAGTCCGCTTTCCGCCGCCGTGCTGATGTTAAGAACGCCGACGACCAGGGCTGCATCGGCAACGCGCACTTCGGCCGTACCGCCGGTCGCGTCGCCGCCCCGCAGGGTGGAGTTGCCGTCGCCGCCGTCGCCGCCGACGGCATCGGCGTTGGCGGCGACGTTGACGAACTGTGTCGAAGGACCGGAGATGCGGATCGTCGCGGTCCCGCCCAGCGCGTCTCCGCCTTGTCCGCCTGTGTCGCCGGTGAAAGCCGGTGCATTGTCGTAAGCCCGACCGCCATCGCCACCCGTCGATGACGCGTCGGCAACGAGTGAACCGGGGGTGATGGCAGTGCCTGCCCAATCCACGGAAGCTGTGCCGCCGAACCCGTTTCCGCCGTTTCCGCCGACAAAGCTGACGTTGGTGGGCCCTAAGGAGTATGTTGCCCTGCCGCCCTGTCCGCCTTGGCCGGACGCACGCACCGTCGGACTTGCGCCGCTGTCCAGTACGGACGCTGCTGCACTTCGGAAAGTTGCACTGCCGCCACGGCCCAGCCCACCATCTGCCGCATCGACACTACTGCCGTCGCCGCCGTCGCCGCCAATGCCGCTCGCATCGATGGTGACAGTGGAGGACGAGATCGTGCCAGTGATGAAATCGACCAGCGCCGTTCCGCCGATGCCATTACCGCCACGGGTCGAAAGGATACTCTGTTCCGCGTCGCCAGCAATGCCCGCAGCACCGGTCCCTGTCGCAGAAACCTGCACGAGACCGCCCGATACCGTGGCACCAGATAACGTCAGTGTCGCATTACCCCCGGTCCCGTTGCTGCCGTCCCGGCCAAGGCCGCTTGCACTCAGCAGGACGTCGCCGTTCACGGTCCCACCGGACAAAATTGCCGTAATTCGTCCCCCGAAGCCGACCGGTGCCGGACCATTGCTGAATGCGCCACGCGGTTCACCCGGCGTTCCCCCGTCCGCGATCAAGTTCAGCGAAGTGACCGATGAATTGCCCTGCATCAGCAGGTCGATCGTGCCGCCGGTCCCGCGACCGCCTGTCGTGCCGGCGGAGTTGTAACCGCCATCGCCGTTGGCATCGGCGGCGATCGATCCGCTGATTGTCGAATCGGTCAACGTGACGTCGATATCGCCGCCGCGCGCTGGCGCAGGGTTGGCGTCGGAGGAGGCCCCCGCCCAGGCGGCAAGGCTAGCTAGCGGTGTCGTCAGCGTGGCATCATTGGTCAGTGTCAGAATGGTATTGCCGCCGACACTGGCATTTCTGAGTGCCAGTGTACTCATGTCCAGCTGGGCCGTCTGAAACGTCCCACCCGACATGACAAGTTCGGCAATTCCGCCCGCAGCTATTGTAGCGGAACCGGAAACATAGTCGGACTGGGTTTGAGCGGCCACGGTCGTTCGTCCGCTGCGGGTCGAAACAGCGCTGTCGGTGAACGACAGGCGCGCGACACCGGCGCGGGACGCACCCGGCGTTGCGGGCGAAGAGGAGATTCCGGGTGCCGAACGGGAAGGCGAGCTCGAAGCGCGAACGTCAATTCCGTCAGCAGTCAGTGCAGCATTGTTCGTGACGATCTCTGCCAGGCCTGTCGCGTTCGTGCTGCCCGACGTGCCGAAAGAATTGGTGCCGCCTGCCTGAACTTCGGCATCGACTGTCACGAAACTCGCTGTCAGACTGCTCCCGGTCACCGAAAGTCTGGCCGTCCCGCCGCTGGCGTTGCCCCCCAAAATGTCTCCGGGGCCCCCTGAACCACGAGCGCGAATGGTGGCCAGACCGGTCGTTGCGCCATTGCCGCTAACCGTGAAGCTTGCCAGGCCACCGACGCCGTTGCCGCCCCGTTGGTTCAGCGATTGACCCGGCCCGCCACCCGTTCCGCTGGCGGACACCGTCAGGCCGGTTGCGCTAAAAAAGGCATTTGCGCCGGTTGTCTGTGCGACGACCCGTGCCGTGCCGCCCGTCCCGTTGCCTGATTGAGTGGACCCGAACCCGCCGTCCGCATCGGCGAGTACAGAAAGGTCGCCAAGTGCGGCGCTGCCACCGGTGACGAGGAGCTGCGCGGTCCCGCCGGTTGCGTTGCCGCCATTGACCGGCGAGAACTGACCCGTGACGTTGCCGTTTGCGGTGATCTGATGGCCGATACCGTTCAGATTGAGAGCTCCGGCGGCGAGCGTGACGGAGGCGTTGCCGCCGACACCGTTTCCGGTTGTAGTGGGACCTCCAGCACCCGTTCCGTCAGCGCGCACGGTCAAGCCGTTGGTGACCGTTACCGTGCCACCGTTGATCGCCAACGACGCGGTGCCACCAGTCCCGTTGCCACCTGGGCCTGTTCCCGCCTCGCCGCCAAGGCCTTGTGCGCTGATATTCAGGCCGTTGCCAAAGGTCATGTTGCCGCCTGTGACGACGACTTGAGCCGTTCCTGCCGTCACAGACTGACCGCTCTCACTCGTAAGCCCACGCAAATCAGCTTGGACCGTTGTCGTCCCCGCGACATTGACCGAGGGTGCGGCGAGCAGTGAGGAGGGCGTTACTGTCGAAAACAGGCGTGCAGTACCAGTGCCTTCAGGCGATGTCGTCGATAACGACAGGTTGCCGCCGACGGTCACGGTTTCGCCGCTGTCCGCGCCAATCGACACGAGAGCCTGGGCAGCGAGCGTGGCGTTCGATGAAAACGACAATGTGCCGGACGATGTCGGACCGGCGGTGAGATTACTTGTCGCGCTGCCGAAAACCGACGAGGTAAAACTTGCATTGCCGATGACGATGTTGCCACCCGACAGGTTGCTGGGCGTCGAGATCGCGTCGCCGGCGCCAACATTATAGCCCGAGGCCAGCACTACGGTACCATTCTGGACGCTCGCAGTGGCCGCAGGGGTGTAGCCGAGGGTGCCGCCCACCAGCATCGTAATTGCGGTATTTTTGGGCATCGCCGCCAAGACGATGCGACCGTTGGCCGCAGCTGGGCCGGTGGTCGAGCCCGTATGGGTCAGCGCGTCGGCGACGCCTGTTCCGGTTACAAATGCGATATCGAACGCGCCACCGTTGATGCGGACATCGACTTGCTCGGCCGCGATATAGGCTGCCGACCCGTTGATCGTCGCCGCGCCCCCCATCGTCACCTGCGGGGCGACGAGCGCGAGATAGCTGCCGGCAGCGTTCAGATTGATCTGCGCGCCGGGCTGGATCGTCACGGCGGAGGTCGATCCGGCACCGCCGCGAAAGCGGATGGTGTTATTGGCACCGAACAGGCCGCCCGTCGTATCGATATCGTCTGCGGTCAGAATCAAATTGCCGACGTTGAAGACCGACGTTGGCCCGGCGATGATGCCGCCCGGGGAGTAGAACCAGACACTGCCCGTGGTCTGGCTGGAAAAGTCCAGCGATTCCACGGTCCCGTTGATCGAGATCGCCTGGCCGGGGGTGGCGGCAAATACGCGGTTCAGCACCGTGAAATTCTGGTTGGAGCTTTGGAAGCGGGCTGCGGTATTTTGCGGCAGAAAGTCGATCGGCGTGTTGGTCGATTGGTCGAATGTGGTCCAGTTGATGATGGCGGACTGAGTGTTCAGGCTGATGGTGTCTATCGCGGAGAAGCCGCCTGATCCGCTGCCGCGCGAAATCAAGGCATCGCCAGATTCGACCGTTGGGGTGCCCTGGAACGCGAAAGTGGCATTTGCAGCAAAACTTTCACTGCCTTTCGCGAGCGAAATTGAGACCGCGATCATGGCGCAGGTGCCAAGCAATTCGACGCGGTTCTGCAAACGAGAACGTCCAGTCATGGAATTCGCTTTCCCCATCATTGTCGTGCCAGCGGAAACAGGCGGGTGGTGAACGAAACGAGCAGGCGCGTATCGCCGCGCTGGGTCTGAAGCCCTGCCGCGGCAAAGGGGATGGCGACACCGGCATCGATGATGAAGCGGTCGCCATAGCCGATGCGGACGCCGCCACCGGCCGATTGCAGTTTTTGCGGATCGGAGACGCCGGGCGTGATGTCATGGTTCCACACCCAGACCGCATCGATGAAACCGTAGCCCTGAAGCGCGGAATCCTTGCGTGATTTGGGGATCAAGCTGCCCAGACTGACTTCACCCCGGACACCGACACCCGAATCGCCGATCAACGTGCCTGGATCGTAACCTCGCCCGATCGTGTAGTTCCCCGCCGAGAACTGCTCGTAGCTGAGCAATGCCGACGGCGAATATTGAGCGCGCCCGCTGAGGCTGAAGCCCAGGAACGATAACGGCCTGAATTCGCCGGCCAAATTGCCGCGCGCAACGAACGCGCCTGGATTGGCAGTCAGGCGGCTCGGCGGTGCGCCGGGGCCGGCCGCACAGGCAGCGGGGGCAGCGCGGCAGTCCGGGCTTGCGCCCAGAGCATTGATCCCCTTTCGCAATTCAACACCGGCGCCCATCCGCCATCGGGGTTCAGCCGGGGAATAGCCTGTCGTCGAAACCAGGCTCTGCGGATCGATCCGGTCATAGTCGAACCGGACGAACGGGACGCGCAAGCGGTCGCGCGTAAAGGCAAGACCGTTGAACGTGCTCGACTGATCGATGATGTCGAGTCCGCCGCTCGCCCACAGGTCGGCGGTCTGTCGCCGGATGATCGGGTAGCGGGCGCGCAATGTACCGACGAGCGTTCTTGATGCCAGCACCACCCCGGCGCCGAGGGACGGCCTGGTCCAGGCATAACTCAGGTCGGCGCCAACGGTCAGACCTTCGCCACCGAGCCGAAGTTCCTGCGAAACCTGCAACACCTTCTGTTCACGGAAATCGTGTGTCGAGAAGACGCCGAGCGTGGTTCGGTCGCCGATCCCGAAAATGCCGTTGAAGCGCGCCTGCAGGATGCCACCGCCGCGACCGACCTCGTTCGATCCATAATTCTGGGCCGCGAAGTCGATTTCGACCGGGACACGAACGACCTGGACTTCCCCAATCACTTCGCCGGGCGTCGTGCCAGCCGGGCGTAGGGTCAGGCGGATGTCGAAACCGGGCAAATCCTGTGCGAGCAAAAGATAGCGTTCGGCGAAATTGATGTTGAAGACCGGCTGGTCCTGAATGGCGCGCAGATACCGCGAAATGATCCCTTCGGACTTTCCCGCCGCGCCGCGCACCTGAAAGCCGGTCAGCTTGGCGAGCAACACGTCGAACTGCACGACGCCGTTTTCGATCCGCTGCGGCGGCACTTGAACGGCAGCAAGATAGCCCTGGCGCCGAAGGATCGTCGCCGCGCGATCGCGGATTTCGCAGACGGTGGCGATCGGCACCTTTTGCCCGACATAACCCGACCAGGCGGACCGCAGAATTTCGGGCGAAATGGTCGCCAGGCCCTCGAAGCGAACCTCGCGGAGATCGACCATGACGTCGCGATAGGCAGGATCGGCAAGCGGGCAGGGCGCTCGCTCGACATCGCCATCGACCGTTATCCGGTCGCGATTGGACGGTACCCGCGGCAGATCGGGCGCACGTTGCACTTCCTCGCGGGTAGGTGTGCCCGCGGTCTGCCCGAGTGCAGGCGACGCCAGCCAGAAACCGGAAGATCCCGCCAGAACAAGTGCAAGTCCAATACGTCGCATGGCTACCCCAATTGGCTGTTGCCAGCCATTTGCCCCGAACGCCCGGCGTTTGACCGATGCGCTCAACCTGCGACCGACCTCGTCAACGAAACGAGGGGCTTGTATCCCGTCTAGGGCTATCAGCCCGCCGTTCCCCCCGCAAGGGCGCGGGATTCGATTCAGTCCGCCGTTCCCGGTGTCTTTCCGGCCTCGACCAGCACGTCGAGTTGGCCCCGGCATCCGTTATCGATCAGCGTTGCGGCAACTTCATCGGCGGCATCGGTGGTGGAATCGACCTTGACCAGACGCAGGGTAGTCGGCGTGGCGAGTCCTGGTCCGCTGATCCGGTAGTCGGTGTCTGCCGCTAGCGGCATGTCGGGCATCGGCCATGCGCGTACTGCCTGTCCGGCGGCGAAGCCGAGCGGCACCGATTTGCCGTCGCTGACCCGGGTCAGCGTGAGCGTCACCGGTGTGGTCATCGATGCGCGCCACAATGTCGCACGGCTCAGATCGCGCAGACACATCGTGCCGCTTTTCGCGGTATCGATATACCACAGGCTGGTGACGCGGGGCTGGGCGCCCGCCGTGCCGCGAACCGCCCCGGTGCGGACCTGGCGCGTCCCCGAATTGCCGATCAATGCGGCAAAGGTCGATGGCGCTGCCGACGCAGGCGCGCTTCCGCTGACGTTGAAACTCCCGGCACCATTCAGGGTTCTGGTACCGCGCGGATCGAGCACGACCAGCACGTCACCGGCTTTCAGCACGACCTTCTGCCCGTCGGTCAGCGATTTGCCGGCCGGATAGATTTTGGCCGACGGGCCGCTCGACCGGATGACAATCGTGCCTGCAATGGCCGTCCCCGCGCAGCCGATCGCTGCGAGTGAAGCCGCCAGTTTGAGCGTGCTAGTCCAGGACAAAATAGCCTCCCTCAGTCATGTGTTTCAATCGATACACCAAGTTACGCAGTGCCGCATCATTCGGATGCACCGCCGCCATTTCGGCTAATGCATGCAGCGCATCCGCGTCGCCTTGCCCGGCGGCTTGGACCTGCCGGGCAAAATCATGAAGCTCGGACGGGTCGGCTGTCGATGGTTCGACAATACCGACGGGTGTCGCCCGTCCGCGCACCTCGACAGTCCCCAGCGCGCGAAAGCAATCCATGCCCGATTGTTCGGCGGCATCCGTGCTGATCAGGATCGACGTGCCGAGCTGCTTGTTTGCTGATTCCAGGCGCGACGCGGTGTTCATCGCATCGCCGAGCGCCGTATACTGGATTCGCCCCTGGCCCCCGAAATTCCCGACAATGGCGTCGCCGTGGTGCAGACCGACCCGGGTGCGGCCGATCGCCGGAATGCCGTCGGGCACGTTGCGGCGAAACACCTCGCCCGCTGCATGCATGGCCATCGCTGCCTTCACCGCGCGTTCCCCGTCGTCAGCGCGTGGAATAGGGGCACCCCAGAAGGCGACGACCGCATCGCCGACGAACTTGTCGATCGTGCCGCCATGAGCGAGCACGACATTGCTCAGCGTTTCCAGATAGCGGTTGAGCAGGGACGCCACCGTTTGCGGATCGAGCGCGTGGCTGAGCTTCGTGAACCCCTCCAGGTCCGTGAAGACGATGAACAGCTCGCGCTTCTCGCCTTTCAGCGACAGCCCTTCCGGATCGCGTAATATCTGGGCGGCGATGTCGCGCGGCAGATATCTGCCCAGTGCCGACTGCGCAAAGCGGCGCTGTTCGGACCCGACGGCGCGCGCCGCTGTGGCGACCGCCAGGTAAGCCAGCACCCAACCGCTGCCCCAGCCGAACACCGGCAGGCCGAACGTATCGACCATGCGTGCGTGAAGCACGAAGGGCAGGGCACCGAGCAGCGCGAGTTGACCGGTCAGCAAGATCAGCAAGGGCAGGGGACGCAGCGAGGCCAGCGCGGTCAGGATCGCCGCGCCAACGGTCGCCATCGCGGCCAGCCACAGTACCCAATTCGGCACTATGGCGTAGCGGCGCGCGTCGAGCTGTTGCGCCAGCATCTGCGCGAACGCATCGATCCCCCACATCTGCTTGCCCGACACGCGCATGACCGGCGTCGAGAACAGATCGACGTCCTGAATATGTCCGCCGATGAGGACATGGCGTCCTGCAATCTGATTACGAAACAAGGCCGCCGCTTCTGGTGATGAAAAAATGGCATCGTCGGCGAGCGTCTGGATCGGGATCGAGGCAAAGACTCCTCGGTCGAGGTCCGTCGGTTTCCGATAGCCAATGGAGCGATCGAGAAATTGTTGCCCGCCGGTCGAACCGGTCATCGCCAGTGCCAGAAAGGGGGGCAAGTCGGGCCGATCGTTCGGCCAACGCCGCAACACATTGTCGCGTTCGGCCTCCAGCCGGATGCTGGCTGAGTGGACGTTGCCGGGTTTCAACCGAGCCAGAAATCCATCGAGAAAACGCTGCTGTTCCCAAGTGATCTTGTCGCCGTTGCTCGCGTTCGAGGCATAGGCGAGCCAGGTCGGCGTCTTCATGCCTTGGAACGCCGCGATGAGTGTCGGATCCTCGGGCTGCGGCTGGTCGATCAGGATGTCGATGCCGATCGACTTCGCGCCCATCGCGTCGATCCGCGAAAGCGCCTTGGCAAGGACTGTGCGATCGAGCGGGGACCGTTTGCCCGTCTGGATCAGGGTGTCGTCATCGTAGGCGATAATGACGATGCGGTTGTCCTGATCGCCCTTCGGCGCGGCTGCGGCGGCGCGAAAATCGAACAATGTCGATTCGGCATCGGCGGCGAACGGCATGTTCCAGCTGAACCGGGCAAGCAAAACCGCCGCGACCAGGGTCAGGGCCGTTATGATCAGGCGCAGCGTCCCAATCTGCCGCATGATCAGCGAGGCCCGGCGGACCAGTCCCCGGCTGCTTTGCCCGAAAATCATCCCTAGCGCGCTGACACCAGCTTCTGGGCGCTGTCCCCGATGATGGCGAAGCCGGCCCAGTAATAGGGATGCGAGGTTTCCTTGTCGTCCATCAACGTGCGCTGCGTCGTGGCGAGCGCCTCGCCGACGGACGTGCCGGGTGGCACAGTGAACAGGCCTGAAATCAGGCGTTCGGTGGCGTTGAAATCGTCCGGCGCAGGCCAGTGGCTCGCGATGATCGACCGACCGCCGGCGCCAATGAAGGCCCGGACAAGCCCGTCGAGCGCGCTGCCGCCTCCCGACACAATACCCGCGGCTCGCGTAGCGGCGACACTCGCGCTGGCGGCAGTATCGCAGGCCGACAGGATGACGAGATCGGCATCGATTTTCAGCGCATAGATTTCGCCGAAATCGAGCAAGCCGTCCGACATCTGATCGCGGGCAAAGGAAGTCAGCAGGGCAGGCCGTGTTGGACATCCTTCGCGTGGGGCCGTGACCAGCCCGTGCGTCGCAAAGTGCAGGATGCGGTAATCGCCGAGGTCGCTCCGCGCGCGGATGTCGCTGTCGGTAAAGGCGGCACCGGTAACCACGCGGTTGTCCGTCCCGCCGAGAACGGCGGACGCCGTACGGAGTTCGTTGGCGGACACCGGCTTGTTCCATTCGGTGCGGGGCCAGTTGCAATCGACTGACGTGCCGCTCATCCCGCGCGTCATGGATGCGCGCATTAACCCGCTGACCGGCGCATTCTCGCCGAAACCCAGATACTGGGCCTTGGCTGCCGATGCCGGAATGCCGCGCGTGTCGCGAAAGGCGCGGGCGGCAACGGCGGTGCTAAGCATCGTCGATCGACCCAGCCACGCCGTACCGGTGAAATCGAACTGGTCGGCGTCCGCCACCGCCGTCCGCTTCTTGTAGCGCGAAACGCTAGTCGCATCCGTGACGAGCAGATCGATCGGTAATTGCAACAACGCGCCGTCGGGCTCGAAGATAAGGTGTTTGACCTTCGGCAGCGTCTCCGCGCTCGGTCCGGCCAGCGCGACATACAGGTTGTGCGCGGTTTCGATATCGAAGGGGTAGGTGTTGAGCTGCCCGTTTTCGTTCTTGACGATAGTATCGCGTAGCGCGGCAACTTGGGCGTTCAGTTGTTCGGGCGTCAGCGGAACCCGCCATGCGCTGGCACCGTCGGGCGCAGCGAGCATGGCAAACACGCCGCGTCCGGCAATGACAATCTTCAGATAGGCTTCGCCGGGTTTCAGCACCGCTTTCAGCTCCGGCAGCGTCAGGGCTTCGGGTGTCAGTGCGCGGTATTGTGGGTAAGCTGTCAGCTCGCTCTGCGTAGCGACCTGTTCCGCGCCGTATTGCTGCAAATCGGTATTGAGGGTCGCGATCGCCTGCCGCATATCGGCAGAAGGATTGGGTGCTGACAACAGGTTGGCGAGTTCGATACGCGTCCGTTCGATATCGCGCTGCAGATTGCGGGCTTGCCGGAACAGTCGCGAACCCGGCCCTGCGCCTTCGCTGAGTTCGCGGGCCAATATGGCTTGTGTATCGGCGACACCGGGTCGTACCAGGGTCTGGGTGGCGAGAAAGAAATCGTCGGCCAGCGCCGGGTCTTGGCCCATTCGGTCGACGAGCAAGCCGAAATAGGGACTCAGCAGATTCCCGAGCCCGGTTACCGAAGACCGTTCTCTGGCTGCAGTCTGGACGACTTGCCGGAACAGCACGAGCGCGGCATCGGCCTGCCCGTGGCGGGTCAGATAGGCGGCCAGGCGCGCCCGCGCGCCGTTGACGGCAATGGTTTGCGGGTAGCGCGTGTCGAGCAACGCCAGCGCCTCGCGCATCTTCGCCTCGCCGCCGCCGATGTCGCCCAGATCCTCCAGCGCGAGCGCGGATTCGGCAAGAATCTGCGCGCGCAAGCGCGTGATTGACAGCACGCGGCCCTGGCGCACGGCAACCGCCTGGGCTTCGGCATTATTCAGGGTGTCGCGCGCGAGCGCCGCCTTGCCCTGAAGGCGCAATACCGTCCCGCGAATCTGCATTGCTTGTGCATCGAGGATCAGTGCCCGTTCGTCGGGCGTCAGGCTGGTCGATTCGGTTGCCCCCAGCCGTTTGGCGACGGGCACGCCGCTGTTGATTTCGGCAGCGATTGCGGCACCGATTTCAACCTCGCCCGCACGCATCATCACGTTATCGAGCGGGACGACGGGCTGATCGAGCCGACCGAGCGCCTGTGCATAGAGTTGCTGGTTCAGCAGGTGCAGTGCTTCGAAATTGCGGCGGAGACGCGTCTGGATGCGGTCGGCGGTCGGGATCGCCCGTGCTTGCGCAAACAGCACGTCGGCTTCGTCGAAGTCGCCGAGATTGGATTTCTGCAAGCCGCGATTGATCAGATATTCGCCGGTACGGTCGTTCGCGGCACTCGTGCTGGCGCGCTGTTGCAGGACGTCGAAAAATTCGGCCGCTTCGGCATAATCGCCGCTGTTGTTGCGCCGATACCCCTCCGCCATTGCCTGATCGGGTTCCAGCGTTCCGGCCTGGACGCGAGCAAACGCAACGGGATCGGCAACCGATGTCGTGGCAACGGTCACTTTGCCCGGAACGATCTTGTCGGCGAGGATCGTGCGCAACCCGAGTTCGAGCGCGCTCGCATAGCCCTCGAGTCCTTCGGCAACATAGGTCACCGGGCCGCGACGAACCGCATAGACGACATAGCCGATACGAGCGTCGCGGAGTGTGCAGCGGCGCTGGGTGACATTCGATGCGCCCTGAAGCGTGGCGGCTGTAGTCGTTGGCTCACAAGTTGCCGTGCCTTCCCGGAGCGTCGTGAGCCGCGACTCGACATCGCTGCCGCGCAGGGCCCGGATCATGCCGATCGGTTTGGCGGCATCGCGGCACACGATCGACCATGCCCGGTCGAAATAGCCGACAATCGCCGCGTCGCTCGACCGGGCCTGCGCGCGACAAAGAACGCCGCCGCCGGTGCCGAGTCGGAAACTGTCGACCAGACTAGGTGGAGCCGCCGAAATCGGCAGTGGTAACAGGGCAGCCGTCAATGCGCCCAGCATCGCAATGGATTGAAATGGTCGCGCCACTTTGCCGAATCTCCCGCGCGGCCGGTTTATGACCGTGCCGCCCCCAGAACCCAAGTTTGCGCGCCCGAAGGGTTCGATTCCTATGCCATCCTACACAGGTGGCGGTTCAGGGCAACGTCGCGATCTTCAGGCGCGGGTCATTTGGCCCCTACAGGCGGCCAGCGACAATCGGCGCGATCCGTGCTGCGATCACGTCTACGCCCTTTGCATTGGGGTGGATGCCATCGGCCAGCATCAGCCGCCGGTTGCCGAGGACTCCTGCCAGCACAAAGGGATCTAGCGCGGCGTCGTATTTGCTCGCGAGCTCCGAATACATGCCGTCGAACGGCCTTGCATAATCCGGACCGAGATTGGGCGGCGCGCGCATCCCGGTTAGCACGACGCGGATATTGCGCCGTTTCAGCTCTTCGAGCATTGCCACCAGATTGGCGTGCGTTTCGGCAACCGGAATCTGGCGCAGCACATCGTTGCCGCCAAGCCCGAGCATCACGAGGTCCGGTTTGCGCGGCAGATTGTCGAGCGTGAACGTCAGGCGCTTGCGACCCGCCGATGTCGTGTCGCCCGAAACGCCGGCGTTCACAACCTTTGCATTCACGCCCTGGCGACGCAGCAGCGCCTCGATATGGTCCGGGAGGCTCTCTCCGCGTTTCAGACCATATCCGGCGTAAAGGCTGTCGCCGAATGCGAGAATCAGCCGCTCCGGCCCCTTCACTATAGCCGCGGCTGCAACGGTCTGCGCATTCGTTGGCATCTCGACGCGATTGGCGACGTCGGTTTGATTGCAGCCGCTCAGCAATCCCACTTGGAGAATTGCCGCAGCGCACACATATGCGGATGAACCGGGTTTGACAGGCATAGACGTTGATCTCTTCCAATGGCGACCATGATATGGTGATCGACGCACGCAACGTCACCCTCGCACTCGGCGATCCTCCCACGCAAATTCTTCATGGCCTCGACCTGCAGGTCGCGCGAGGGTCGAGTGTGGCGCTGCTCGGCCCGTCGGGTTCGGGAAAATCTTCGCTAATGGCGATCCTTGCCGGTCTCGAACGCGCGAGCTCGGGGACGGTGCGAGTCGACAATCTCGACTTCGGAGGCTTGAACGAGGACGGGCTGGCGCGCGCACGGCGGGGACGCATCGGCATTGTGCTGCAGGCTTTCCACCTGCTGCCGACGATGACAGCGCGCGAGAATGTCGCCGTGCCCCTTGAACTTGCGGGCGCCGCAGATGCCTTCGACCGTGCGTCGGCGGAACTTGCGGCGGTTGGTCTCGGTAACCGGCTCGATCATTATCCGACGCAATTGTCCGGCGGCGAGCAACAGCGGGTGGCGATTGCGCGTGCACTCGCGCCGCGCCCTGCACTGGTGTTCGCCGACGAGCCGACCGGCAATCTCGACACGACGACGGGTGCCGCCGTGATGGACCTGTTGTTCGCGCGCCATGCCGACCTGGCTGCGACACTCTTTGTCATCACCCATGATCCCAGCCTTGCCGCACGGTGCGACCGCGTGATCGAAATGGCAGACGGACGCATCGTCGCGGACAACAGTCGATGAGCGATTGGGCGCTGGCGGTAAAGCTGGCCCGCCGTGATCTCCGCGCCCGGTTTCGCGGACTGCGGTTGCTGCTCGTCTGTCTGTTCCTTGGCGTCGGCGCACTGGCCGCCATTGGTAGCCTGGCCAGCGCCATCGAGGGCGAACTGGCGTCGCGCGGCCAGGTATTGCTTGGCGGCGATGTCGAATTCGAGATTGGGCAACGCCGGGCGGAGGCCGACGAGCTGCAGGCCATCGCCAAAGTCGGGCGCATTTCCGAAACCGTCCGGATGCAGTCGATGGCGATCCGCGACACGCAATCGGTGCCGATCGAACTAAAAGCAGTCGATGGCAGCTATCCGCTTTACGGCGCCCTGCGGCTCGCCGACGGTCGCCATGTCTCGGCACCTGCATCGGACTCGGCGTGGATCGGCGCTGCGCTGGTCGACCGGATGGGCGCGCGTGTCGGCGAAACTATTCGACTGGGCAGCGCGACGTTCCGCATCGGCGGCATCATCGCCGATGAGCCCGACCGACTCGGCGAGGGATTCACGCTCGGACCGGTCGTCATCGTGTCGATGGACGGCCTCACGCGGACCGGTCTGATCCAGCCGGGTAGTCTGTATCAGACCAAATACCGGGTTCGCATGACGGGCGGCGATCCGAAGGCGGTCGTCGAAAGCTTCAAGGGCGGCTTTGCCGAGGCTGGATGGGAAACACGTACGCGCGACCGTGCCTCGCCCGGGGCTTCGCGGTTCGTCGACCGGATGGGTGAATTCCTGACGCTCGTCGGCCTTGCCGCCTTGGCGATTGCGGGCATTGGCATCGGGGGCGGGGTGTCGAGCTATCTGGCGGCACGCCGCCGCAGCATCGCCACGCTCAAGGTGCTGGGTGCGACATCGGGCATCGTCGCGCGCGTCTATCTCATTCAGGTGGCGGTGGTTGCTCTCGTCGGGATTGCGGCGGGGCTGATCGTCGGCGCCATCGCCACACCGTTGCTCGTCGCGCTGGCAGGACAGGTGTTGCCGGTTTCGCCCGGTTTCGCTCTTCAGCCGCTGCCATTGGCGCTGTCGGCACTTTATGGCCTGCTCATCGCGCTCGGCGCTGCGGCAGTGCCACTTGTACAGGGGGCTGAAGTTCCGGCGGCGGCGCTGTTGCGCGGCGCTATCGAAGGCCGCACCAACGGTCGCTGGCGCGCCTTTGGCTGGATGGCGCTCGCTGCAGGTGGCCTGATCGCGGTGGTCCTGCTGACATCGGCACAACCCGGCTTGAGCGGCGCGTTTCTGGCGAGCGTTGCAGCCGCCTTGCTCTTGCTGGCGGGCCTCGGATGGGTCATCCGCCTTGCCGCCTCCCGCATCCCGCGCCCACGCCGCCCGCTGCTTCGGCTCGCGATTGCCGGGCTGCATCGCCCTGGCGCTCGGACGGTCGCGCTGGTCGTGGCGCTGGGGCTCGGTCTGACGCTGTTCGTGCTGCTCGCGGCGATCCGGACCAGCCTTGATGCTAACATCTCGCGCACCGTTCCCGCCCGGGCGCCCGCCCTGTTCGCGCTCGACGTTCCGCGCGACCGCGTCGGCGAATTCTCGCAGACCATTCGGAAGGCTTCCGCCCGGGCAGAGGTTGCGACGGTTCCGCTACTCCGCGGCACCGTGGTCGCTTACGGGCGGACACGGGTCGCCGATCTCGCGCAGCTTCCCCCGGACGCGTTCATCCTGCGTGGCGAACGCGGGATCACTTATGCCGACAGCTTGCCGAAGGGATCGACCCTGACTGAAGGACGCTGGTGGTCGGCAGGTTACAAAGGGCCCCCGCTGGTTTCTGTTGAGGCCGCACAGGCCAAGGCGCTGGGCCTGGCGATCGGCGATCCGTTGACGATCAGCGTGCTGGGGCAAGAAGTTACCGCCCGTGTCGCGTCGTTCCGCACCGTTCAGTGGGACACGATGGGATTCAACTTCGTGCTGGTCTTCTCGCCCGGTACCTTTGCCGATTTCCCGCACAATCTGTCGGCGACGGTCAACATGCCTGCGGCGCAGACCGGCGCGGTCATGCGTGCCCTGCTGCCGCGTTTCCCCTCTGTGTCGGTCATCGAAGTCGGTGGCGTGCTGAAACAGATCCAGGACGTCGTGCGGCAATTGTCCGCAGCGATCGCGGCGGCGGCGAGCGTTGCGATCCTTGCCGGGATCGCCGTCCTCATCGGCGCGATCACGGCGGCTCGCGAGATGCGCACCTACGACGCGGTCATGCTCAAGGTACTGGGGGCGACGCGCGCGCAAATCCTGGGCGCGCAGGCGATTGAGTATATGCTGCTCAGTCTGATCGTTGCCGCCGTGTCGCTGGCGCTGGGTCTGGGGGCGGCCTGGTATGTCGTGGTCCGGATTTTCCAGTTCGAATGGCTGCCCGATGGTGCCGCGGTGCTGCTGACCCTGGGGGCGGGGGTGGGACTAACCCTGGTCATTGGCCTGCTCGGCAGCTTGCCGATTCTGGCGGCGCGCCCGGCCCAGGCCTTGCGCGCGCTTTAGCTTACGAAATTCTGGAGGTGGAGGCCCGAGCCGGAATCGAACCGGCGTGCAAGGATTTGCAGTCCTCTGCGTAACCACTCCGCCATCGGGCCAAGTAACTATTTTTCCTGAAGAAAACTTATACGAAACCAAGGTTTCCGCAGCTGTTTTCCGCAGCAGATGAGGCCTTTACGCAGACCCCGCGCTCTTGGCAATGGCAGCCTGCGGCCATCGCCGGTCCATTGATGTGCCCTGCAAAACGCGACGGCATCACCGAACAGTGCAAGTGTCTTTGTTTCGCGTGACCCAAAACCAAAAATGCTGCAGTTGGCTTTTCTTGCGTCAGGGAATGCGCCCCTGAGTGCGGAACGGCTCGAGGGTGCGCAGTTTGGCACGTAATTCTTCGGTAATGGCCCGGCCGTCTTCCGGCGTCCGGACAATCTGCGGCTTGATCAGGACAATCAGTTCGCGGCGTTCCTGCACGGTGCTTGCCTTGCCGAACAGTGCGCCGAGGATCGGGATGCGGTTGAGCAACGGCAATCCGCTGCTGCCGTTCGTCTTCGAATCGCTGAACAGGCCACCCAGGCCCAGGACCTGTCCATCCTGAACGGCGACGGTCGTCGCAATGCGGCGCGTCGCAATCGTCGGCGAAGCGATGCCACCCGTCGACAGGCTCGCGACACTGCTGACTTCCTGCGAAATGTCGAGCAGCACGAGGCCACTCGCATTGACGCGCGGCGTGACGCGAAGAATGACGCCCGTGTCGCGATACTCGATGGAATTGACGATGTTGCCGTTGCCGGTGCCGACCGCCTGCTGCTGCTGCGTCTGTATCGGGACCTGATTGCCGACTTGAAGCGCCGCCGTCTGGTTGTTGAGTACCAGCAGCTTGGGCGCCGAGATCACTTTGATGTTGGTCCGGCTCTCCAGCGCGCGCAGCGTCGTACTGATGTCGCTCGTCCGAAGGAAATAGGCAAAACCGGCGGTGTTCGCAGAGGGCAGGGCGGGCGTGCCTGCACCGGAAACAAAAGTGCTGTTTCCCTGAATGAAATTCCAGTCGACCCCATAGTTCAGGTCGCCGGTCAGTGCCACTTCGGTAATTGCTGCCTCGATTAAAACCTGCGTGGGCGGGATATCGAGCTTGCGCATCGCGTCTTCGACGACAGCATAGTCGCGGGGCGTGCCGAACACCACGACGGCATTGTTGACTTCATCGGTCGATATCCGCCCGTTGAAATTGCTTGCGGCCGCACCCGCACTGCCACCCGGGGTTCCTGTCGAACTTCCGGATGCGCCGCCCGCGTCGCGCGATCCCGGCCCGGCGTTGTTCGTGTTCGTGCCTGCGACCACGGGACGCGGTGCATTCTGCGTGGTGTTAAGGTCGTTCTGCGCCGCAAGCGGATCGATCGGGCCGCTGCTGTCGCTTCCGCCGCCCATGCCGAATGCACTGTTGAGCGTCTTCACCAGATCGCGCGCGCGACCGTTCTGGACGCGATAGACAAACAGCTTAGCCTCGTTGCTGGCTCCTTCGCGATCGAGAATGTCGATCCAGCGTCGGACATCCTCGAGATACTGGCGCTGCGCACTGATGGCCAGGATACCGTTAAGCCGTTCCATTTGAATCAGGCGGACGAGTCCGCGCGTCGGGGCATCCGGCGCGTTGATCAGCTTTTCGAGTTCCGGAACGATCAGGCGGCTGTCGGTGCGCTGCGGGACCAGAAGGGCAAACGACATGTTGCGCAGCCAATTGACATCGAACTGCTTGATCAGATCGCGCGCGCTGGCGCGTTGTCCCGTCGTCCCTGAAACCGTGACGGCATTACGCGTGGGATCGGTCGACGTTACGACGCCGGGCAGCACCGAATCGAGCAGTTTCTTGAGCTCGTCGGCATTGATGAACTGCAGGGTCAGGATCTCGCTGCCATAGCCGATAGCGTCAGGAGCGACCGGAGCTTGCGCAGCGCCTACCGGCTGGATGAGAAAGCCCGATGCGACCGGCGTCAACGCAAGGCCGGCATTCTTGAGCGCGGTTTCGAACAACCCGAGCACCGATTCGCGCGCGACGCGACCCGGCGTGACGAACGATACCTGGGTCGTGACGCCGGGCGCGATCGTGAAATCCTTGTGCAGGACGTCGCCAAGAACCGATTTCGCGACAATCGCCACGTCCGCCATCGGAAAATTGAAGGCAATGTCACCGGGACGCGGCTTGGTCTGGGCGGGGCGGGGGGTGGTGGGAACCGGAGCCTCGCCGCCGATGATCGTCGACCGCAATTCGGTCGATGCTTCGGCCTGTTGAACCAGCTTCGACGGCTGCGGCATTTCAATCGGGACCGGCGCAGATCGCGACGCACAGCTCGCCGCAAACAACATCAGCGGAGCCAATGACACCGATCGGCAAGGGGAAGGCACGGTCATCGACTAAATGGCTCTTTCTATGTGACGACCGCCGTCGGTATCACGGGCGCTGTGTGAATTCGGCAAAGGCAACACGTTGTGTGGGTTCGGTGCGGCTGTACGGCGTGGCTTCACCAGTTTCCCACATCCTTCGCGTCGCCGGTTCCGCCCGGCGCATTGTCGGAGCCCAAGCTGTACACATCGACTTCGCCATGATCGCCCGGCACCTTCATCTGATACGGGTTTTTCCATGGATCGATCAGCGCACCGGGATCGGGCAGATAGGGGCCATTCCAGAAGGGGGCCGAAGGCGGCGCTTTCATGAGCGCCTGAAGCCCTTCTTCTTTTTTGGGGAAGGTACCGACATCGAGTTTGTACAGGTTCAGCGCGGCCACGATGTTTTTCGACTGTACTGCTGCGGTCTGCGACTTCGAGCTGCCTAGATAGCGCAGTACCTGCGGCCCCACGACAGCCGCGAGCAAGCCGAGGATGGCGAGCACGACGAGCAGTTCGAGCAGAGTGAAGCCCGATGCGCTTGCCGTTTTGCGGTTGCGTACCCGCAATTGTGAGGGAGCCAATTCAGGAGACGATGCGACCACTGTGTTATCCGGTCAGAAACTGCAACGTAATGCCGCTGCGCACATGTCGTCCGAACGCCGCGCGCGCCACGGGCCGAGCGCTTCGTGTAGGCAGCGATTACTACATTTTCGTGTCGCTATGTTCGCGACATGCCCGGCTTAATGGCGACGGCCGAACGCGACGGTTATGCCGCACCCGGGAACGGAAGGCGGGACCGCGTCGATGACACGGTCCCGCCCTGTTGCGATTGCTTTGGTGCCGGACGTCCCGGCGGCCTTTCGATTACACGAAATAGTCGTGGGCATGCAGGCTCGTCTGTGCAGCCGAGAATGCCGTCTGCCCCAATGTAACAGTCGTGCTCGGGACATATTCGATGAATGTGCCCGTCGCGCCGTCCGATACAGCGGCGAAATTGGCAGAGGTGAGGCCCCCGAGCACCGTGACGGCAAACGCCTTCTTTGCGCCTGCGCCGTCGGGATCGATCGACAAGGTGTTGGTCACCGAATCGAATGCCAAGGTCACGGCGGCGGAATAGGCCATGTTCGTGACCTGGATCTTGTCGCCCAGCCCGAAATCGTTGACCGTGTCGCCCGTGAGACTGAGCATCGTGTCCTTGAAGATGTCAGCGCCTTCGCCGCCGGTCAGCACGTCGAGTCCCGCACCGCCGCTGATGACGTCGTTTCCGGCACCACCATTGAGCAGGTCGGCACCGCCGCCGCCCAGAATCACGTCATTGCCGGCCGATCCGGTGAAGTCATCGGTCTGGTTGCTGCCAATGATGCTCTTAATCCCGATCAGCTCAACACCGGTGAAATCGAGCGAACCGCCGTTCGAAAGCCCGGTGAGGTTCACATTGGCGAAGCCGTTGCCGTCGATCCGTTCGACATCGACGATCGATTCGATCGCGATATTCCCGTTTGCGGTCGCCTGGATGGTGTCGAACCCTTCGCCCCCATCATAGTTGTTCGCCGCACCACCCTTGGCCAGAAAAATGTCGTCGCCCGCGTCGCCATAGAGGAAGTCCAAGCCGCTTGCGACAATCGTGTCGTCACCGTCACCACCGTTGACGGTGTCGCTGCCGGCACCGCCGTCGAGGTAATCGAAGTCGGCACCGCCTTCGATGATGTCGTCGCCCGAACCACCGAAAATGCGGTCGTCGCCCGTTCCGCCCACGATATAGTCTGCGCCCGTCGAGCCGCTGTTGGCGTCTGCGTTGGTGCCATAGATCGTATCGCTGCCGTCCTTGCCATCGATCACGGTAATGTCACCGTCGGCGATTGCGATCTGACGCAGGTCGATGACGTCCACACCGGCCGTGCCTGAGATCGACACGTCGCCAAACCCGCCCGACGTGATCGTTTCGATCCCGCTCAGCGATCCGGTGGTCACCAGAATAACGGCACCGTCGGCATTGCCCTGTATCGTGTCAAAGCCAGTGCCGCCTGCATAGGTGTTCAGCGACGTTTTGGTGCCGACGAGGAAAAAATCGTCATCGGCACCACCGTTCAGCACGTTGTCCCCCGTACCACCGTCGATCGTATCCGAGCCACTGCCGCCGAACAGCCGATCGTTCCCGCCGCCGCCATTGATGACATTGTCGTCTATGCTGCCAATGATCGTGTCGTCGCCGGTGCCGCCGTTGATCGCGGCGATATCGGTCAGCGTGACATTGGAGAAATCGAGAAGATCGCTGTCGGCCGCGCCCGAGATCGTGACATTGCCAAAGCCGTTCGACGAGATTTCCTGAATGTTACTAAAGCTCTGAATTCGGATGACGGCGTTGTCCGCCGCTGCCTGGATCGTGTTCGTGCCAATGCCGCCGTTGAAGCGCGTGAAGCCGGCACCTGTACCCACCATAAAGGCGTCGTCGCCGCTGCCGCCGTTCAGGATGTCCTGACCGCCGCTGGCATAGATCACGTCGTCGCCCGTCGTCCCGGTGATGCGATCATTGCCGGCGCCGCCGTAGATTCCGGCAATCCCGATCAGGTTGATATTGGTGAAATCGAACACGACACCGGCCGGACCGCCCCTGATCGTGACATCGGCGAATCCGCCTGCGTCGATTGTTTCGATCCCCTTGATCGAACTGATGCCGATCCGCGTGAGATCGCCCGTAGCCCGGATCGTGTCGTTACCGCTGCCACCATCGTAACTATCGATGCCTGAAAAAATGCCCGGGTCCACGAAGAATGTGTCATTCCCGGCACCGCCCTTGAGCACGTCGTTACCTGTGCCGCCATAGATCAGGTCGTTGCCGGCCCCGCCAGTCAGTGTGTCGGTCCCGCCATTGCCGAAGATCGTCCAGTCTTCTGCCGTCGGTGCGGCAAAAGTATCGGCGGCGCTTGTCCCGTTATATGTTGGCATTTTCGGCTCCCTGCATTTGGCTATGTGTGTCTGGCTGTAACGATGGGATGGGCGAGATGCGCCCCTTGGAATAACGCTGTCATATTCCGTTAACCACCGACTGTGACGAGTCCATTACTTGGGGATTACAGCCACCGATAATTTTGTTCCGGAAAGCGGCACACGATTTAAGCTAATTGGCTTGCCACAGCGACCAGCGACAACGCTCAACATGATATTCGGAAATTGTTCCGGTATCGAATTAAACGATTGGTCCCGGAACGAGACACTGGGCTGCGAGCCGACGACGATGTCATAAAAAGATCTTTTCCCAATCGTACGCACCGCAACGAGAGATAGGGACGATTGTTCGACAAGCCCTGTCCGGCGCGTGTGCGCTTCGGGAGATGGTTCGGTGAAAAAATTGACAGCAACGAAGATGTTTATGGCCGCATGCCTGGCGACGGCCACCGTGCCGGTGAGCGCAGCATCGTTCGTATACAGCGATTTTTCGAGCACGAGCGGTCTGACTGTCAATGGCGATGCGGCGACGATCAACACCGGTGCGCGCACCGTGATGCGCGTCACCCCTTCGCAATTCTTCAAATCCGGATCGGTGTTCAGCAGCTCGGCGATCGAATTCGGACCGACTTACGGCTTCAGCACGCGGTTCACGTTCAATTTGAATGCGCAGCAGGGGGGCGGGGCCGATGGCCTCGTCTTCGTTATTCAGCCCAACAGCAACAGCGTCGGCGGCTCCGGTGGCGGAATCGGCTATGGGGGAATCGGGAAAAGCCTTGGCGTCGAATATGACACCTTCAACAATGGCGTCGTCGATCAGGGGTCGAGTAACCATATCGGCATCGATCTGAACGGCAGTCTCACGTCGCTCGCGCAAAACAACGCGCTTCCTTTCATTCTCGATAGCGGGCGCGACCTCACCTCGTGGATCGATTATGACGGAACGACCAAGACGATCGAAGTCCGCCTGAGCAACAACATTATCCGTCCGCTCTCGGCCATCCTGACCTACAATTTCGATCTGGCAGCCGTCGTCGGCAGTTCCAGCGCATTTGTCGGTTTCACATCTGGGACTGGCGGCGGTTCTGCCAATCACGATCTCGTCAACTGGGAATTCCGGGACAGCTTTTCGCCAATCGGCTCCAATGCCGTTCCCGAACCCTCGACATGGGCGATGATGATCCTTGGCTTTGCTTTTGTCGGTGGGTCCTTACGGACGAGTCGGCGGCGGTCGCTGGTCGTCCTCGGGCGATAGGCGAACGCCCTTCGGTAGCTCATTCATTAGCAATGTCGCTCAGGCTGATTTCGGGCCCAGCTTTTTCAGAACGATTTGCGTATCGGCCTTGTATTCGACGGTGACGCGTTCGGCGACGAGCAATTCGTGCACCGCGCGAACGACTCCGTCTTTCCACCAGGCGCCGAGCAGATAATCGTCGCAGCAGATGAATCCATTGGCCTTCGTCACGCGGAATGCCTGTGCAAGGTCGCTGACCACTCCCTCATAAGCATGGTCGCCGTCGACATAGACGTAATCGACCGTTTCGGGCTCGAGCGCGCCCAGCGCCTCGGTGGCGTCGGCCCGGTGGAGTCGGACCTGGCCGCTGGCGATCTCGGACGCGAAGCGCGCAGCCACCTCGTTGCAAATAGCATCCATCCCGCTCTGCGACATTTTCCCGACGCCGTACCAAGCTTGGTCTGAGCGATCGGCAGCGTCGGATACGAGCCAGGGATCGACGAGATGAAGGATGGAGGGGCGCGCCGCACGCAGGATCTGCGCCGAAAAATCACCCTTCCACACGCCGATTTCAACGCCGACGGCCCCCTTGGGCAGCATGTCCAGCACCGTCTTTCTCGCCGCGCTTTCGCCCTGCAAACCCCATTTCAACATGCTCATTTCCTGACACCATCTCGTCGAACCGACGCGGTCGTTAGCGGCGCTTGAAGTCACTTATATGTAAGCATGCACCGGTCGACGCTGGGTATCACGCGTCGTCGTAGAGTCTTTGCGGATCGCCGGGGAGCAGGCGTCGAATATCGACGCCATCGCTCGGCCAAAGGCGCAGGAGAATGCCGAGTAGCATCGTGGCGACATAGGCCAGAGCGCCTGAAAACGTGAGTACGACAAGATTGTCGACTTGGGGATAGCTGTCCCCGAAAGCCTGGCGCGCGCTCATGACGCTTGCTGTCATGGCCAGTGTTGCGACGTACGGCGCAGCAAGGTGGTGCGCCAGATCCCTGATCCGAAGATCAAGATGCGCGCGCAGATCGAAAACGTTGCAGACGCTTGTAAAAGCGTAACGCGCGACGATCGCCCAGGCCACTGTCTCGAGCGAAATGCTTGCCGCAAGGACTGCGGCGGCAACGCCAACGCCCAGGTCGAGCATGCTCTGCCGAAGGACGACGCGTCGCTTACCGAGGGCGACCATGGCCGGGGCGAAATAATAGGTCGCGGGCAGAATGATCCCCAGCAGCGAGAATATCTGAACGATCGGAATGCTCGACACCCAGTGCGTGCCGAACAAGAGCGGCACTGCTTCGGGTGCGACGAGGCCCACTCCGATCATGACCGGGCATGTGACCGCGGCGCTGACCTGCGTCAGGCGGAGATAGGATTGGCGCACGGCTGCGGGATTGCTCGCGACGGTCGAAAATTGCGCGTTGGCGACGCCCACGAGCGGGATCGAAACAAGCTGACCGACAAAGTCGTTGAAGCGGTTGGCAACGCGCATGATGCCAAGCGCGACGGGGCCGAGAAGCACCGCCACGACAAGATCGAAGGACCGGGGAATGAGCTGCGGCAGCAGCGACCCGGTCATGATGCTTGCTCCCTGCCGAGCGACACGTGGGCGGAAATAGGATAGGCGGGCAAAGCTCGGGCGCCAGGTCACGGCCGTCCAGACCCAGATCGTCCCAAGCAACGCCTGAACGAGTTGTTGCACCGCAAGCGCGGTCGCACCGAACCCGCGAACAGCCATGGCAATGGCAACCGCACCGCCAATGAGGGTGCAGACGGAATTGCGATAGGCGAGGTGCTTGAACCGGAATTCGTTGCGCAAAATGGCTTCGGCGGTTGATCCGGCCGCCGACAGCAGGATGACCGGCGCACAAAGAAGCGCCATGATCGTTAGTTCCGGCGACCCGAAATAGGCCCCGATCGGCCAGGCTGCCACGATGAACAACAGCGCCGGGCCACACGCAATCGCCATCGTCAGCCGGAATGCGTGATTGCGCACCGCATCGGTCCGGTTCGCGGGGTGTTGCAGCAATTCGATCTGGCCCCAGCGCGCAACCCTGAGCCCCAGATCTAGCCCGATCGACAGCGTCGCCATCAAGCCGAAATCCCGCGGGTTCAAGACGCGTGTGAGGTAAATGAGGAGGATGAACAGGGAGAGATATTGCAACCCGCTTCCGGCCATCGCCCAGAGCGAAGCACGCGCCAGGCTCGACGTCACCGGATGCTCGACGATGTCAGGCAGTCAACGCTCGATCGCCGATCGGCGATCGCTCCCCTGCGCTGAATGTGGCCAGTCGATACTTGCACGGCGATGCTACTCATACAGATCCGGGGCTGCCAAAGCAGCGTTGACCCGGTCCCAATACCTTAGAAACTATAATTTAGCGTGTCGATATCGCGTCGATAGATGGTTCCGACGATGTCGATCATGTCGGCATCATACAGGGTGCGGAAATCCGGCTTGTCGACTTTGCGCAGGTGCGGTGTTTCGGCCGGTGCGGCAATCCCGAAGCGCGCGCACAATTCACGCGTCCCCGCATCTATCGCCTCGAAGCGGAAAATTTCATCGACACCCATGGTGCCGCGCTCGCCCTGAAGCCAGAAAGTCTGCGGCCAGAAGAATCGTTCGGCGAGAATCGAAGCCCTGAAAAGGGGATTGCGGAGTCGCAGCGTGAATGCGGCAAAGCTCTGGTCGCCGATGTGGCGACGCGCCCATTCTTGCTGCATCGGCCATTCGGTACCCTGTTTCATAAAGTGAAACGCGGACGCAAAACGATCCCACGGGTTACGGACAAAGGCGAATTTGTAGGCACCTGTAAAGAAGTCCGGATAGGCGCGAGCATAGGCGCGACTGGGTGCGTGCGTGTCGAATACGGTCGGAACGCCCAGTGCAGACAGGACCGAGGTGCCCGCCGTCTTCGGAATGTGGACGAAAATCGCCCGATGTTGTTCATTCCAAGGCGTCAGCACCGATCGGCGCGTCAGCGTGTGTTGCCACCACCAGAGATGATAGGCGTCACCGAGGCCAAGCAAGCGCAACGGCAATTTCGCAATCGGCATCCGAAAATGTCCCGGCTTTCTCAGCACCGACTGTGCCGACGCGGCGATGCCAAATCGGATAGTGCATCACAACACCAATCGGACTCGCATCTGTGGTTTCGCGGACGACCGGTTTCCCTTAATGGCCGCGCCATGTCTCCAGATTCGACCCGCTTCCTCGTCATTTCGCGCGCCGGGCCGGACAGCCTGCATCGCGAATGGTGCTGTCCGCGTGGCGACCGCGGTTTCGACGTTCTGCTTTCCGCTTATGACAGTAAAGTTGCCGATCCGTGTCAGCCTGGAGTCGTTTTCGAGTATCGCCCGGGCAAGAAAGTGGCCGGTTATGGCGAGGTCTTGCGCGACCATGCCGAGCTGATCGCACGCTATGACTATGTCGCACTGTTCGACGACGACCTACTCATTTCAGCGCGCGACATGCAGCGGCTGTTCGATATCGTCGCCCTGCATCAGCTCAAGATCGCGCAGCCGTCGCTTTCACATGACAGCTACTTCACGTTTGCGGCGCTGCTGAAGAATCCGGCGTTCAGGCTTCGCTATGTGAATTATATCGAGATGATGTGTCCGGTATTCAGGGGCGATGTCCTGAACGCTATCCGGCCGCTTTACGATCTCGGCTTCGAAAGCGGAATCGACCTGATCTGGTGCAATCTGGTGGCGACCTCGCTACAGGATTTTGCCGTCATCGACGATGTTACGGTTCGGCATACGCGCCCGGTCGGTTCGCATAAAAGCGCCAACGGCTTTATCGGCAGCCGCCGGTACGAAGATGATATCTATGCCTTGCTCGCCAGGTTCGATCTGCCCTGGCTCAGCTGCGTTCCCTATGCCGGCATCCGCCGCAACGGAACTGTCACACGCCGCCGATCGGCATTTTTCTGGTCGTCGCTTGCACTTCTTTTCGTGGTTGCGCAGCGCTCCGGGCTGCGCGGCCGCCTCCGGAGCGTTGCGGTCTACTGGAAGCATCTGTTGAGCCGTCCGGCGCGAAACATCCCGGTGACGCTGACGTAGGATTCGTCCTGTTTCGGGATAACTGTCCGATTGTCTAATTAATGTAACGTGTTCGTAACGTGCTTGACACCGTTCAAACGCTTAGCCGGACATACGATGCATGCCCTCTACAAATCAGCAAAGCGACAATTGGTTGTTGCGACTTTAGTCGCGGGATTTGTCGCCCAACCTGTTTGCGCGCAAATTGCATCGGGTGGCGATACGGTGCTGTTCCGCAGCGATGCGGCAGGGGTGCGGGTCGAGCCGCAGTATCAACCGACACCGCTCACCATCGGTCCCGTGCAGGCGACCGTCGCTGCTAGCGCGCGCGTCGTCGCGGACAGCAACATATTTCGGACATCGCAAAGCACCGGCGACGATGTCTATGTCGAAGTGGTGCCGTCGGTCCGCCTTGTGGCCCGTTTCGGTGCCCACAGCGCAACGCTTTTGGCACGGGGGTCGGTGCGGCGTTATGCGCGGTTCAAATCCGAAGACCGTGACGCGGTCGAACTGACCTATGCGGCCCTCGTCGATCTCGGTCTGCATAGTGCGGTGTCCTTTCGATCCGCCTTCGTACGCGAGACCGAGCAGCGAGGCAGCGCCGGTGCCGATCGTATCGACGCAAGGCCTTCGCAAGTGCAGCGACTGGAATCGGGTGCTTCTGTCGGGACCGAAATCGGGCGGCTTCGCATCGCGGCGGCGGCGAGCATCGTCCAGCGTTCCTACGATCCCCTGATCCGTGAAAACAGCCCCGCAGTGAGCCAGTCGTTTCGAGACACCGAAACACTGCGCGTGGCACCGCGACTTGATTACAAATTAGGGCCGGCGGCGGCAATTTTCGCTGGCGGCTCGGCAAGTCGGACGACGTCGATCGAGCGTTCCCAAGGCGGGTTGCGCGACGCGAGCGGCTATACGCTGATTGCGGGTTTCCGCTCGGATACTGAAGGGTTGATCGTCGGTGAAGTCGGCGTCGGCTGGCGCGGACAATATTATCGCAATCCGGAGTTTCGCGATTTTGCCGGTCTGACCTACGACGCAACAATCGACTGGTATCCGACGCGGTTGGTCAGCGTCCGCGTGCAGGCAGGTCAGGATATCGTCAACAGCAGTCTTCGCCGCGTCGCGGGGATCGTACGGCGCAGCGTCGGTGCGACGTTCTATTATGATCCGCTGCGCAGTCTGCGCTTCGTCATGGCGCTGGACCGCGATCATGACGATTTTCGCGAACTGCAGTTCTCGACCAAGACCACGAACGCAAGCCTGACGGCCCGCTATCAGATGGGCCGCCACATCGATGTCGCCGTTTTCGGACGGGTAACCTCGAAGACCTCGTCGGATACGCGGTTCGTCAATGGGTACAAGAGCGTGGGCGTCGGTATCGCCCTGACAGGCACGTTATGACCGGACGGAAACTCAAAGAATTGGAAATCGGACGTTGAACGTACCCTCGCGCTATACCGGTGCCGATCTTACGGCACAGCCATCGTCGGCGCTTGCGATGCAGATGGCATCCGACACTGCCAGCGACAGGCTGGATTTGCGCGGGCTGCTTTCGCTCGTGCGCCGCCAGTTGCTGGTCATCGGCACGATCATCGGCATTTGCACGATGCTTGCATTGATTATCACGCAAAACACGCAACGCCTTTATACCGCAAATGCCGATCTGCTGCTGAAGCCCAATACCGAAACAATCACGCCGGGCCCTTCCGACGGGGCCAACGACCTCCCGCGTGGATCCGAACAGGTCGAGACCGAAATTCAGTTCATTCAATCACGCGACTTGGCCGCCAAAGTCCATGACCAATTGGGACTGGCGCGCGACGCGATATTTGTCGCCCAGATATTCGAACCCGGAACATTTGGCTGGCTGGCCAGACAGATTGGCTTTGGCGGCAACCGCACGGCGACCACATCGCAAGATCCGACTGCCGTCAGTCGGCAACGTGACGCGGGTATCGGCCTTCTGATGCGCGGGTTGTCGGTTAAGCGGGTGGGCAATTCCTACGCGTTGCGCATGAGCTTTACGAATGCCGATCCCGCTCTCGCCGCAAAGATCGTCAATGGTTATGCCAGAATCTATACAGGCAACCAGATCGCGACAAAGGCCGCCGCGTCACAGGAGGCTGTCGCGATTCTGCGCAAGCGCATGGAGGAACTGCGGCTGCAAGCGCAGGCCGACTTCGGCGCCGTCCAGCAATACCGGATTTCGAACAATTTGCAGAGCAAATCCGGAACTTCGCTCACCGAACAGGAGATTTCGGCGTATAATCAGCAAGTTGCAATCGCGCGGGCCGAAGCAACGCAGGATGCGGCACGGCTGGCCGCGGCGCGCAATGGCAAAGCGCAGGGCGACGCCGCGTCGTCTGCCGTCGTCAACGCGCTGCGCAGCCAGCGTGCGGCGCTCAGCATCCGGGTCGCCGAGTTGTCCGAACGCTATCTTCCGTCACATCCAGAACTCCAGTCCGCCAGGCAGCAACTGGCCGATCTCGACGCCCAGATTTCGGTCGAGGTACAGCGGGCGATCATGAGCTTGCAGGCGAATGCGCAAGCGTCGTCCGCCCGGCTGTCCTCGCTCCAGGGCAGCCTGGGCGGAGCGACAAGCAAGCTCGACATGAATAATCGTGCACTGGTCAATCTCGACGATCTGGAGCGTCGCGCCGGCGCCTCGCAAGCACTCTACGAAAGCTACCTGAATAGGTATAAGGAAGTCGTTGCGCGATCCGGTGCCGAGCAAGCCAATTCCAGCCTTTTGTCGCCTGCGTCGGTGCCGACCGGGCCAAGCAGCCCGAACCTTCCCCTGAACCTGTCGCTCGGCCTTTTGATCGGCGTGCTGCTCGGTACGGCATCGGCAATCGGGGTCGAAAGCGTCTATGCCGGATTCACGACCGCAGCAGACGTCGAACGCCGGCTGTTGGTCCGCTGTACGGGTTTGGTGCCGCTGCTGGAATCGGTCGAAACGCGTGCCGGTTCGCCGATGGAAACGATTGCGGCTTATCCGGGAGGGGCCTTTACCGAGTCCATCCGGAGCGTCCTCGCCGCCATTCGCCAATCGACCAACAGCCGCAATCAGGTCATCGCAGTTACTTCGGCAATGCCTGATGAAGGAAAGACGACGATCGCGGCCTGTCTCGCACGGACGGCGGCAATGGCGCACGAACGGGTGGCGATCATCGATTGCGATGTCGTCCGCCGCAATCTCAGCCTTTCCTATGGTATCGTGCCCGGATTGCCAGGCCTCGGACTGATTTTCGATGGGTCGGTCAAAATCGATGCAGTCCCTCCATCGGACGCGCTCGGCGGGGCAACCCTGTTCGCAATCACCAAGCCTTTCGACCAGGGGGCGCGTCTGCTCGAGCAGGGCAAACTCAACCGGATCATCGCGCAGCTGCGCGAGCAATATGACCTTATCATACTCGATTGTGCGCCAGTGCTGCCGATTGCCGAGACGCGCGACATCGTCGCGCTGGCCGACAACGCGATCGTGGTCACGCGCTGGCGCTACACGACCGATCACATCGTCCGTGCCGCACTGAAGAAATTGCCGCTTCAGTCTCTGGGCGATCTCGGCGTCGTTCTCAACCGGGTCGACCTCCGCAAGAAATTGCGTTTCGGCGACGGGGATCCCGAGATTTTTGCGAAGAGCTACAAGAATTATTACCCCAAGACGCCGCAGTGACACAGGGCAGTGGCACGGACCGGCCCATGGCATCCGGGCGAGTCGCGATCATTCACTATTGGCTCGTTGGGATGCGGGGGGGGGAACGAGTCCTCGAACGCTTGCTTCATCTCTATCCGCAGGCCGACGTCTTCACGCATGTCTACGATCCTGCGGCCGTGTCGCGCACCATCAGCCAGCGCGTCGTCCGCACGACGTTCATCGACCGGCTGCCGGGTGCGCGGCGTCACTATCAGAAATACCTGGCGCTGATGCCGCTCGCGCTCGAACAGATCGATCTGCGCGGCTACGACTTGGTGATCAGCAGCGAGTCGGGGCCTTCAAAAGGCGTGATCGCAGGACCTGACGCGCTGCACGTCTGCTATTGCCATTCACCGATGCGCTATCTTTGGGATCATTATCACGAGTATCTGGAAAGCGCCGGCCCCGTCTCACGGCTGGCGATGCCATTCGTGTTCAGCCGGATGAGACAGTGGGACGTGACGTCGGCAGCGCGGGTCGATACGATCGTTGCTAATTCGACGTTTATCAAGGCGCGCATCCGGCGCGCCTGGGGTCGCGAGGCCCAAGTCGTTCACCCTTGCGTGGCGGTCGATGATTTCACGCCATCGCGCGATGTCGGTCCGGGTTACCTCTGGGTAAGCCAGCTGCGACCCTATAAGCGCGCGATGCTTGCGGTCGAGGCGTTCAACCGGCTCGGCTTGCCCCTGACGATCGTGGGCGACGGTCCGCAAGCCGCCGAACTGCATCGGGCGGCTAAGGCCAATATCACGTTCAGGACACGCCTCAGTTACGGCGAATTGCAGACCGCCTACGCCACGTGCCGCGGCCTGATCTTCACGCCCGAGGAGGATTTCGGCATCGTTCCGGTCGAGGCGAATGCCAGCGGACGCCCGGTCGTGGCCTATGGGCGCGGCGGCGTGACGGATTCGATCATCCCCGACCAGACCGGCATTTTTTTCGACGAACAGACGGTCGATTCGTTGTGCGACGCTGTCGAGCGATGCGAACGCTGGCTCCCCCATTTCGACCCGCAGCGTGCGGTGGCGAACGCCGCGCGCTTTGCTCCCAAATGTTTCGATTCCGGTTTCCGGGCCGTCGTCGCCGGTGCCGGTCGTTAAGACTCCGCGATGACGATCACGATCTTCGGTGTGCTCGTTGCGCTCATCGGCGGCTATCTGATGCTGCGCGCGTCGACGCTGGCGATGATGTTGTTTGTGATGTTCACGACCCTGATGGCCGGGTCGGCGGCGTTCCAGCTGGCAACTGGGTCGTCGGTGCTGCCGTCGATCGAGGCGGTGCTGCTGCTCGCCATCCGCTGTGTCATGCCGTCGCACCGCCCCCCCGGCAGCATCCGGACAGCATTAGGCGAAAACCTGCCGCTCGTATTCTTCACGCTCTATGGCGTGATCGGCGCGCTCATCCTGCCGTTCATGTTCAGCGGCGCGATCGACGTCGCGCCGCTTCGGCCTGTCCCGACGCCTGATCCGTTCGCGACCGTCCCGCTGACCTTCACTTCGCAGAACCTGACTTCGGCCGGTTATCTTTTCACAACGATGCTCGGTGCGGTGTGTGCGTTTCTTGCGGTCCAGTCGGACGGCGCGGCAAAACGGGTTGCGCGAACCGTGGCGATCATCGGCCTCGTGCACGCGACGCTGGGTTTTCTGAGCGTTCTGGCCGCCGGCACCTCGTTCGCGGGGGTCTTCGACTTCTTCCGGAATGCTCTTTACAATCAGGTGAAGCAGGAACTGGGCGGCTTTGCCCGCATGAACGGGATCATGGCGGAGCCGTCGAGTTTCGCGGGCTACGGTGTCATCTACCTCGCGTTCAACATGGAGCTATGGCTGCGCGATGTCGACAGGCGAGTAACCGGTGCTGCCGCGTTCCTGTTGCTGATCGCGCTGATCGTCTCGACATCGACGACGGCCTATGTCGGCATTGCGGGCTATGCTGTCCTCCTCGCACTGCGCCAGCTGTTCTTTCCCTCGACGATCGCGGTGTCCAAGCTGCTCGTCTTCGTGGGAGGGGGGCTTGCCGGGCTCGGTGTGCTGTTGCTCGTGGCGCTGACGCAGCCCCAGGTGTTCCGCTTTATCGAGGCAGTTTACCAGTCAATGATCGTGAACAAGTCCGAATCTGAATCGGCGCTTGTGCGGATCATGTGGGCCCGACAGGGGATCGAATCGTTCTGGATATCGGGCGGTTTGGGCGTCGGCGTCGGCAGTTTCCGCTCGTCAAGCTTGGGTACCGCGATTCTCGGCTCGATGGGGATCGTCGGGGTCGTGACTTATTCGCTGCACGTTCTGAACGTCCTCAAGCCGCTGCGCCGGTCGACCTATGTGCGGACGGGCGATGCGCGGATGGATGTCGGCGCGGCGGCAGGCTGGGCGGTCATCGCGATGTCGATCCCGGCATTCGTCGCCGCGCCGTCGCCCGATCCCGGTTTGAACTGGGGTCTGCTCGGAGGGATCGCGCTGGGTTTGCGCGCCCTGCCAGCGCAGGTGCGGATGGCCTTCATGACATTCTCGCCGAAACCCCGGTCATCTGTCCGCATAACTCAAGCGGTGATCGAAAGATGAAACGAGCTGCAACTGAATCAACAAGTCAATCAATTGTCTATTTTGTTACACAATTACTACACTTTGGCGCGTTTGCCCCATTGTATTGTTGCACTTGGTCGCGCTTCAACGTTCGGCTATTGGCAAGGTTGTGACGATTCCACGCTCTCGATGCTCAGCACATTCGCACCGATTGTCCGGCAATCGCGCGCGGCGACGCGTGTCATGACAAATTCGGCCTGCCCGATGCGCCGGGATTCCCGGAAATGGTTGAAGGCCCCCCCGGTGCCGCGCTCATGAGGCTGTTCGGCGTTCGCGTTCCGGCGGGTCTGGAAAGTGCCGTGATGGCATGTCGCGATCATTTCCGGCTGGCGATTTGTCTCAGCGCCATCATCAACCTGCTTTACCTGTCGCCAACGATCTACATGATGCAGGTCTACGACCGTGCCGTCCCGACGGGCGGTGTCACGACGCTCTTGTGGTTGACGGTCGTCGTTGCATTTGCTCTCGCCACGCTATCGTTGCTCGATGCGTTGCGGGCGCGTGTCATGCTGCGTGCGAGTTTGCGTCTCGATAACAAGCTGGCCGCAACGATCCTCAATTACATGATGGCCCAGCCTTCGAGCTCTGCGACGCGAACGGCATCGCAGGCGGCAATGCGCGAATTCGATCAATTGCGCGCCGCCATCGCCGGAACGCCGGCCCTTGCGATGTTCGATATCGTCTGGACGCCCATCTATATCCTGGTCGCCTTTCTGGTTCACCCGCTGATCGGCGCCCTGGCGCTGCTTGCTTCGATCACCATGCTGGGGGTGGCGACAGCGAGCGAGCGAGCCAACCGCCACAGCAGCGCCGCCGCGCTTCAGGCGACGGCTGCAGCCTACACCGCACAAGAGCGCCTGTCGCAACGATCCGAATTGGTGCGGGCGATGGGGATGCGCCGCGCGGTTATCCACCGCCTTGTCAACGAACGTCAGCGTGCGCTTAGCCTTGCCACGCAGCAGCAATTCGAAAATGGACGGTTCGCCGCGCTCACAAAATTCATCCGGCTCTTTCTGCAATCGGTCGCGCTCGGGCTCGGTGCCTGGCTTGCGATGGGTAACCAGATCTCGGCCGGCAGCATCATCGCGTCTTCAGTGCTCCTGAGCCGTGCTTTGCAGCCGATCGAACTGCTTGTCGCGAGCTGGGCGAATATCGGTCAGGCACGGCAAGCGGTTGCTTCGCTCGGCAAGCTCTTGTCCGGCCATGAGAACAATGGCCTCGATAGGGCGCAACAATTCGTCTTGCCACCACCGCGCGGCAGTCTGTCGGTGCGCGGCGTCACTGTCGAATCGCCAATTGCTGGCAGCAAGGCCTTGTTGTCCGATATCGGCTTCGATGTTGAGCCCGGCGAGTTCATCGGGATCATCGGGCCTTCGGGCGCTGGCAAGACGACCCTCGCACGCGTCCTGTCCGGGGCACTCGTTGCGGATCAGGGTATTGTGCGCATCGACGGATCGGACATGCACGACTGGGATCCCGAACAGCTGGCGCAGCATATCGGTTACGTCCCTCAGGACGCCGGTCTGTTGCCCGGCACGATCGCCGAAAATATCGCGCGCTTTGCAATGTCGCGCGGCGAGGATGCCGAGGTCGTCTCCAGAAAAGTGCTTGCCGCCGCGAGCAATGCTGGCGTCCACGATCTCATCGTCGCGCTGCCGGGCGGTTATGATCGCCGGATCGGGTGGGGCGACGAGGAACTCTCGACGGGCCAGCGCCGTCGCATTGCGCTTGCGCGTGCTTTGTACGGCGACCCGGCACTGCTGGTTTTCGATGAGCCTAATGCCGGGCTCGATTCTGATGGCGAAGCCGCACTCGCACGCGCAATTGCGGGTGCGCGCGCGCGCGGCGCAACGGTCCTCATGGTCACGCACAGTGCCGCAATTCTCGACGGCGCCTCACGCCTGCTGCTTCTGGTCAATGGACGGACAAGCATGTTCGGGGAATATCGGGGCGTCCTCGCCGCGCTGCAGCGCACTGCGGTCAAGCCGGCCCTGGCGAATGCGGAGGTCGGCTGATGGCAACGCAGGAACTGACCGCCACGACGTTCCCCAAAAGTGTGACGGCAGTCGAAGACGGCGTGCGGCACGAGGCACGTCTGGCCCTGCTGTTCGGCGGCGTATTCTTCGGGGGGTTCATGCTCTGGGCCGCGCTGACCCCCCTTGATGCCGGTGCCTATGCAGCTGGCCTGGTCGAAGTGGCTGGTAACCGCCAGGCGGTCCAGCACCGCGAGGGCGGGACCGTGGCGGCGCTCTATGTCGCCGACAACCAGACCGTACGCAAAGGGGATGCGCTGTTGCGTATCGCCAGCACCGACATCGCTGCCGAAGAGCGGGGCCTGACGAGCGAATACCTGATGCTGGTCGCACAAAATGCGCGACTGCTCGCCGAGCAGAGGGGCAGGGCCACGATCGATATTCCTGCCGAATTTGCCGCCTTGTCGGGCGAGGACAAGCGCCTCGCCGACGAAGCCATGGCAACGCAAAGCGCCGTCTTGCGGGTGCGCGCCACGGCGATCGCCGCACAAAAATCGGTACTTCGACAGCGCGCTGCGCAGTCGCAGGCGCAAATTGGCGGTATCGGCATGCAACGCCTGGCAAATCGCCAACAGCGAAAGACCATCGCCGACGAACTCGCCGGACTGCAGTCGTTGGCAGATAAAGGCTATGTCACCAAGACCCGGCTCCGTGCGCTCGAACGTGCTGCCGCCGGGCTTGACGGGGACTACGGATCGCAGGCCGCCGATATCGCGCGCGCGAATGAAGCAATCGGCGAACAATCGATGCAGACCACGCTGATCGAACGCGATGCCTTGAAGGAAGTGAACAACGACATTCGCGACGTTGCCCTGCGTCTCAACGAATTGCGACCCCGGCTTTCGGCGGCGCGCGAACGCCTGTCCCGATCGGTGATTCGCGCACCGGCCTCGGGACGGGTGGTCGGGTTATCGGTGTTCACGGTCGGTGGCGTGGTCGCACCGGGGCAGACCGTGATGGAAGTCGTTCCGCAGGATCGCGCGCTGATCATCAAGGCCCGGATTGCGCCCGACGATGCCGACGACGTACGGGCCGGAATGACGACCCAGGTTCGGTTTCCGTCCATCCGCGACCCCAAGGCTGCGCCGGTCAACGGCGCGCTGGTGGCGCTTTCCGCAGATATTTTGACCGACCAGCGCACCGGGGTCCGCTATTTTGAAGGCGATGTGCGCGTGCCTGAATCCGAACTGCGTCGCATTGCAGGCGACCGCGCCGGTGGTTCGCCGATCCGTCCGGGTCTCCCTGCCGAAATCCTCATCCCGCTCGCCAAGCGCACGGTTCTCCAATATTTGTTCGAACCGCTGACCCAAAGTTTTTGGCGCTCGGGCCGCGAACATTGACGACAGACTTTCGGCACGTCGCTGCAAACCGTCCCGCCAGTGTAACATCGTCGCGTTAGCGGCAGGCCGGTTGAGACTGGACGGACTTATGTTTCTCGCTGCCCGCGGCGCCCATCGCAGATGATCATTTCCGATCGCCATGAATTCGCTTTTGTGCACATACCCAAATGCGCAGGAACGTCGGTGCGCAAGGCATTGCGACCGATCGATGCCATGAATAGCGCGTTCGACATGATCGGCAGACATCCCGACATGGGGATGGTGAATTACGCGCATGTTACGCTCGCCGATCTGTCCCGCTATTTTCCGGAGGAATATCGCAAGGTCGCCGAGTATCGGTCGGTTGCCATTGTGCGCGATCCGGTGGACCGGTTTTTTTCCGCGATCTTCCAGCGGCTGCGGGAATTCAAAGGGTATGACCAATCGCAGATTACGGCAGGTGTCATCGACAGCGAAGTCGATGCGGTGATCGATACTCTACGCGCAACGGCTGGTCGCCTCGGTCTCGAATATGTGCATTTCAACCGCCAGTCCGACTATGTCTTCAATGGCGGTAACCGCATCGTGACCGAAGTGTTCGCGCTCAACCGTCTGGTCGATGCGGCACAATATATCGAAAGCTGCACCGGCGTCCGGCTCGACGAGAAGACACCGGAGAACCGGACTGTAGCGTTGAGGGCAGGGGTGCTTGCACCGATCATCCGATCGCTGCGCAAGCCCTATGCCGCTGTCGTCCCGCTGAAAATGCGCAACGGGCTTCGCACCCGCCTCACCAATTTCGGCCTGTACGGCAATGTCGACAAGCGTCAGTTCCTTGAGCCTGGCAGCCGGGCAGAACGCTTTCTCAACGAACATTACGCGCAGGATTTCGACCTTTATGCGGCCGCAACCTTGCGGTGAGGGGATGACCGATCTGCCGGCATTTCCCAGCGTCGCCGTGCTCGTTGCGAGTCTGGGCCGCGCGCAATTCCTCGGCGAATTGCTCACCGAACTCGCACGGCAAAGCTATCCACCGCAATGTATCGTCCTGTCGGTAACTGACCTCGCCGATCTGCCGAGCGACCTCGACCGGCACCCCAATGTGGAGGTCGTGATCGCGCCGAAGGGGTCGTGCGTTCAGCGCAACCGCGCGCTCGACCTTGTGCAGGACCAGTACGACATCGTCTTTTTCTGTGATGACGATTACGTGCCGTCGCAGTTTGCCATCGAACGGATCGCGCGGCTGTTCGCGGGTGATCCCTGCATTGCGGGCGCGACGGGGCATCTCCTCGCCGACGGGGTCAACAGCCCCGGCATTTCCTCTGCAGACGCGCGTGCTATGTTGGCAAGCTATGATCAACGCGTTGGACCGCCACTCGTCTTGTTCCGTGATCTTGACGGCCTTTATGGCTGCAACATGGCGTTTCGCGCCGACCGGATCGGGGATGTCCGCTTCGACGAACGGTTGCGGCTTTACGGCTGGCAGGAGGATGTCGACTTTTCGGTGCGGGTCCGACCACGCGGACGCATCGTCAAGACCTTTGCTTTTGCCGGCGTTCATTGCGGCGTGAAGGCCGGTCGGTCGTCGGGTGTGCGGATCGGTTATTCGCAGGTCGTCAATCCCATGTACCTCGCCCGCAAGGGCACCATGCGATGGCGTTTTGCGTTGAACATCATCGCGCGCAACGTCTGGGCGAACCATGTGCGTGCGGCCAGCGCTGAACCCTGGATCGATCGCGTCGGTCGAGTGCGCGGCAATTGGCTCGGCATTGCGGATGTGCTGCGCGTTCGGCTGACGCCCGAGCGCGTCGAAAAGCTTTGATTTGACCTCCTGTGTCTCCCGGCCGGGTCGTCCATCATGACGTCCTCACGAGTTGCGCGCGCTTCGCTCTGGGCAATGGCGGGCGGGACCAGCCAATATCTCATCAGCTTCGGGCTGCTTCTCTATCTCGCCCGTGTCCTTCACCCGCGCGATTTCGGTCTCATGGCCACCGTCAGCGTCGGACTCGAGCTTGGCATGCAGATCGTCCGATGGGGGCAGGTCGAACTTCTCCAGCAGGATCGGTACCAGACCGATGCGATGCGCAACCAGGCGTTTCGCGTTTCGCTGGTGCTTGCGACCGGCTTTGCGGTGCTGTTTCTGGTCGTCGCTCGACCGCTTGCGTACGCCTATGCGACGCCCGGGTTAGCGACGATGTTCTACCTGTGCGCGCCCGTTTTTCTGTTCACGGCACTGCACGCAACCGCCGATGGTATTTTGCGGAGCGAGTTTCGGTTCCGCAAGCTCGCGTATCGCGGCAGCATTGCGGCGATTATCGGTGGGGGCGTTGCGCTGGTCCTTGCCGCGCTCGGCTACGGTGCCCTGGCGCTCGCGGCGCAGCGGCTGGTGCAATCGGCCGTTTCGGCGATCTGGGTGTGGTCGGCGATTACATGGCGTCCAGCGAGCACGCGCCGCATCGCTTTTTCTCCTGCGTTGATGCGCGACGGAGCGCACACGATGATCGGTTCTATTCTGCCCACGCTGGTGCCACGGTCGATCGACATGCTCATCAGCGTGGTCCTGGGCCCGACACAGCTCGGTATTTACAAGATTGCCTTCCGCATTTTCGAATTCACGGCGCAGCTTGCGATCATGCCGCTGGTCAGCGTGGCAAGTGCCCAGCTGGCACGGTGCGCGAACGATCTCGGCGCCCTGCGGCGATCCTATCTGCGGTTCACTCAGGTCAGCGCATCGCTTTTGTGCCCGGCGATGATCGGTTTTGCGATCGTTGCGCCAGAGGCGGTCCCGTTCCTGTTCGGGCCCAATTGGAACGCGGCCGTGCCGCTGGTGCAGATGGTCAGCATCCTCGCCATAACGTCGCCGCCGAATTATTTCTTCCCCGGCGCCATGATCGCGCTCGGCCACAGCCCGGTGATCATTCGCCAGGGAATACTCCAACTTGTCATCGGCCTCTCCCTCGCCGCCCTCGCCGTCCGTTACTCGCTTGCCGCAATCTTGCTTACCCAGATTGTTCGCGGCGTCCTGCTTACGGCTGGCAACTTCTGGGACCTGCGCCGTCTGGGCGGTCTGCGTTTCCGCGAGGCAGCTATTCACATGATGCCGCCCTATTTTGCGACCGGAGTTATGTGTGTGACCATGATCGCGTTGCGCGTGCTGCTCGCCGAGCACATCACATCGTTCGCGTTGCTCGTAGTACTTACGCTGTCCGGCGGCGTGACTTATATCGCGACCATTCTGGCTGGCGTACGCCTCCGGTTCTGGCCCGATTTTCTATCCGTTTTGGAGCCTTGGATCCCCGCCTGGGCGTTCAAGATAATCAAACCGCTGGTCTGACCGCGCGGCAAGCTGATGCTTGAGTGCAAGACCTTCGAAATCATAACCCAGCAGGTCGATATCCTTGCCGTAAAAGGTGCCTGCGGCCTCACGCATTGTATCTGTATAGGCGCGGCGATAGTCCTCTTTAGATCCGGAAGTGCGATTTTCGTGCGTCAAAGTCGCGCCCATGGCTCCAATGGAATCGCAAACGACGCGAAAGTCGTGATCCAGGTTCTCGAACAGCCCGATAAAGTCGATCGCATCATAACCGTAGACCGGTGAATAGAGGAATTGCGTTTGCGGCACGACGTGAATCGAGCTTGCGATAGCAGGCACGTGGAGCCCATCGATCACGAACGATTCAAAGCTGCGCAAATTGTGCTGATGCACAGCCAACCATTGCGCATCTGCGCGGTTCATCCCGCCCTTTGCCAGAAACCGGTAGGCCGAATGCAGTCGGTCCCACGGATTGCGCACAAACGTGAAGATGAAGCTGTCGCCGATGAAGCGGGGCCCGAAAGCAAGCTCATATTCGCGCATTGCCAAATGCCCGCAACCCATATTCCCGTAAAGCGATTGGGCGACAGAAACGCCGCTGGCCTTGGGAATGTGAATGAAGATCGACTTGGTCGTTTCGAACTGCCGTAGAGAATAGCCAGTAGGACTTTGCGACCGCCGCATCTTTTGCAGTCGATACATGTGCCTCGGATGCCGTACGAGCTGCTCAAGCCGCCGCAGCCGGTGCGCTCGAGTCCGATCTTTCGTCATACGCGTGCTACGCTCGGCTGAAGAATGTCCTGGAATGCGGCACGCCAAGCTTCGGCGATCGCAGCCGGGTCGAAACGCCCGATCGACCGTTTAGCGGTCTCCAACCGTGCAGCTCGCTCTTCGGCGCCCATGGTCGCGAGTGCAACCATCCCGCTTGCAATCGACGCTTCGTCCTTCGGGTCTGCGATCAATGCGCTTTCACCCGCCACCTCCGATAGGACGCCATCGCGTCCCACCAATGGTACTAGTCCTCGCGCGATGGCTTCGGCAACCGGCATGCCGAACCCTTCGAGGAGGCTGGCAAGCACAAAGCCGACGGCATTGCCATAGAGCCAGCTTAGCTCGGCATCGCTGACATAGGAAAGCAGGACCACGCCCGCTGTCGTGCGTGCCGCCTCCACGACCCGTTCGAATCCGGGTTCACGGCCGCCACAAATGACGTAACGAAAGCCCTGATCGGCAAGCCCGCTGCGGGCAAATGCAGCGATGCACCGCTGTTGATTCTTGCGGTCGCCGATGCTGCCAACGGTTAGCAGGAAGCGGTCACCGGCTTCAGGTATCGCCACTGGACCCGGAGCGGCGACGCCCATGCGAATAGCAGGATAGACGATTTTCGTGCGCGCGGGATCGGTGGCTGGGTAGCGTTCCAGATAGGCCGTCCGGGTGGCCTCGCTGACAAAGATCATGTGTGGGCCTACTGCTTCGCATGTCGCATAAATTTTGGCGTACATCCGGCCAACATCCTCATTGAACAGCGTTGGGTGCGAGACGGGTCCGATGTCGTGACACAGCACGGCATCGCGCCGCTGCAGATGAGTTGTCGGGACCGTGAACGGATCGAGGTGCAGAAGCGGTCGGCGCGGCGTGCGTTGCGGCAACCAAGCGAACGGACCGCCGACTGTCTGGCCCAGAATCTGCCAGTGCTGAAGTCTACCAATGCCACGACCGAACAGGCCGCGAGGTGGTTCAGGGCGCGCCAAGTGCCAGTAGTAGACGTCGCCGACTGGTAGATCGGTGATCGCGAGCAGGTCGCATCCGATGAAGTATTTGCCCGTTCGGTTGTGGATCGCCAGCGAAAAATCCACATCGACTCGACCGTCGGTCATCCGCGTCACGTGCGCATCTCGTTCATCGGAACGGCACTATCAGCCGCATCTTGTCGGCAAAAGCGCGCAGAAAAGCAGAGTAGACCGCCTGATAATAGGGCCGCGACCAACCTTTGAGGCGTTGCAACACGTTGCGCTTGTTCCACAACTTCTGGTCCGCACGCTGATCGCCCATGTTGCTTTTCAGATAGCCGACGGATCGGTTTTGCGTCAGGATCTCGTCCTGGATCACCAGCGCGGGGATGAATTGATACACCGCGATGTCGGGGACCGAGCTTCGGGTGGGGAAGAACATTTCGATATCGATCGCGTTCCGAAACCGGGGAGCCGCATCTAACAGATAGTTCGCCGTCTTCTTGTCAATCAGGTAACCGGCCGTTCCGCCATGGTCGGTGAACATTCGATGGATACCGTATCGACCGATTTTCTGTCGCGGCCGGACCGAGAACGTCGTGAAGCTTCCAAAGCTTTCGAGCCGCACGACGGCTGGGCCATCATCGGGGAATTCGAGCGCGGCGAGACAGTTCCTGATGTCTGGAGAGACGTGAATGTCGTCCTCGCACACCAGCGCAAGATCTGCATCTGAGGTCACGAACGAACGCCAGCAATCCAAGTGGCTCATCAGGCAACCAAATTCGGCCGGCAGCAATTTCATCTCCGCACGATTCTCGAAGAAAGCTAATTGCTCGACGCTGAGATCGCGGCCAACGACAGCGTCACGGATCGCGAAATCGATCCCCAAGCCGCCCAGCAGCGCCTCCATCCGCTCCCTGCGCTCGCCGTCGCGCGGCAAGTTGATGACATAACATTCGATTTTCGGTGTCGTCTTCATCGTCTTCATTGTCATGTGTGTATGCCCCGATGGGGTCCTGCCACTGCCATGTTACAAAACGAAATGATGCCGTGGCCGGTTGCTGCCGCCCCGAGGCAATTGCGCTTACCGCGGCTTGATCCGACGCCGCCAGCGTTCGACAGTCGGATCGATGGCTCGTGCGGAAACCGTGCTGACGAGGATCGTCAAAATCAGCCCCAAGGCGAAGATGTCGGCCCCTGAGTGCTTAGGTTGACCCGAAAGGATCATCGCTGCCACAAGTCCCATCTGAAGATGGAGCAGGTAAATCGGATAGCTGAAATCACCGATTGCCTTGTCCAGGCGACGCATCGAGGGCGTGCCCTTGGTCGCAAACAGGGTACACACGATCAACGCCGAGATCTCGATGTTCAGCCAGTTGCCGAGCATCGTCAGCCATTTCCACCCGGTCTGCGCCTGCACGACGAAAATCGCTGCATAAAGCAGCCAGCGGGCGACGATGAGCAACCGTGGATTGCCGATCCGCAATCGATCGAGGGTGTCGCGGATGGCGTCACGGTAATGCCAGGCAAGTGCCCCGACTGAAAACGGCAGAGCTCCCGCCGGTATCGCTTCGAAAAGATAACCGCCTTCGGGCTGGAAGCGCCGGATGACGACGACATACCCCAGACTGATTGCAAGCCAGACCGCCGTGGTGAGTTTCGTGCGCGATGCACCGATTCCGATCAAAACATAATAGCAGATTTCAACGGTCAGTGCCCAGGTCGGCGGCACGAGGCGGGGTTCGATGTGCCGGGGAAAAAGGTCGGGGAATATCATCGTCGCATTTTGCGCCCATTCTGCCGGCGACTGCGGCACGGTCATTGCCGAATGATAGGTTGCTACCGTGTTTGGGTCATAGGCGGCGATCAACATCAACGTCACGGCAGCGGCGAACCAATAGTTCGGTAACAGGCGCAGGGCCCGGTTGGCGAGATACCGCAGCGTGCCCGCCGCAGTGAAACCATAGGATCGGTGCATGATCTCGGTCATCAGAAAGCCGGAGAGCACGAAGAACGAAAATACCGCGTATCTCCCGATCAGTGGCATTGGCAGAATGTGATAAGCCACCACCTCGATCGCCAGAAGCGTACGCCAGATACCGAACATCAGGCTGCTTCCCCGCGAATCTTCGTGCGGCGGCGTTCCACCACGGGATCGATCACATGAACGCAGATCCAGCCGAGCAGGATTGTCACGACAAGCCCCAGTGCCGCGACCCTCATGCCTTCCAGGGTGTTCCCGTGGATAAGCATGCCAAACAGCAGCATCGAGGCGATTGCCGCGCCTTGCCAATGCAGCAGATAGATCGGGTAGCTGAAATCGCCGATCAGCTTGTCAATACGACTCAGTTTCTCGTCCGGCCGCTGGTGAAACAGCACGCATACGATCACCATCGACAGGCCGATATTCACATAGTTGCCGAGCGGCACCAGCCAGTATCGGCCGACCATCTGATTCGCGGTGAGGAAGGTGGCCCAGGATAGCCAGCGGAGGACAACTACGCGTATTGGTTTGTCGAGGTGGAGCGTTCGCGTCAGCGCGTGGATCTCGTCGCGGTAATGCCAGGTCATTGCACCCATCGCGAAGGGCAGCGAACCGGCGGCAATGGCCCCGTATAGATCGTCACCGTTGCGACCGGCCGCGTGTGCCGCGACGGCCACTACGACATAGGCCAGACTCACCCCCACCCAGACCCAGGTCCGGCGCCGTGTGCGCGACACGCCGAGGCCGATCGCGACATAGAAGAATATCTCGACCGTCAGCGCCCGGGTCGGCGGCACGAGGCGCACGGCGTGATCGAACGGAATCCAGTCCGCAAAGACGATTGTCAGGTTCTGTACCCATTCGGCAAAGGTGGCGGGCATGATCATGTGGGAGTTGAACGCCCGCATCGGGGGGGCACCGAAAGCGGCGATCAGCAGGATGGTGACGATCAGTGCAAACCAGTAGCTCGGGTACAGGCGCAGCGCCCGGTTCTGGAGGTAGCGCGCAAAGCCGGCGACCGAATAGCCGTAGCTGCCCTGCATGATTGCCGTCATCAGAAAGCCCGACAACACGAAGAACGCAAAGACCGCATATTGTCCGATGATGCGCACGCCGGCGAGGTGATAAAGCACCACCTCTATGGCGAGCAGCGTGCGCCAGATGCCGAACATAAATCGCGAACCCACCCTTTATTCCGGCATGGCAGCGCGATGTTACAAAAATAGAACAATCCGCCTCTATCGCCCGCAGTCGGGACCGGCGCCGACGCCTCGCCCGTTCGGACGAGGACGACGCAACCATGGTTTTAACAGCAGAGGGCAGCGATGCGGGGCGCTTCCCCCGATGGCGACGGCGATCATGACGCCATCGGCCCCGACCCGCATCGCGTTTCTCGATTCGCTCCGCCTCATGGCCGCGCTGCTGGTGCTCACGCAGCATCTGTTTGAAAAGCGCGACGGCGTGGTGAAAGTGTGGCTGATCCCGATGGCACCCGGCGTCATGGGCGTTGCAATCTTTTTCTTCATCAGCGGCTATGTCATCCCGATGGTCGCGCGGAATGGCCTGAATGTGCGAGAGTTCATGATCCGCCGGCTGTTTCGTATCTTTCCACTTTATCTGGTCACGCTCGCACTGATGGCGGCCGCCGGCGCGACCGGCTTCCTGCCCAAATTCGGATTCATCGCCGAGGCGCCGTTTGCGATCTGGGCTGCGAACATTCTGCTCGTGGCGGAATACATCGGCGTCCGCCCGTTCCTCGGTGTCAGCTGGACGCTGGCGGTCGAGCTGGTCTGGTACGCCATTTTTGCCGCGAGTATTGTGCTGTTCGGCAAGCGGGCAGGGGACCGGCTCGATATTTTCGTACCGGTCACGCTGGTTGCCCTGACGATCCTGTCGCTCGTTGTGCAGGTTCGCATTCCGCTCGGCCGGCCGATCATGATTTATGCGGCGGTGGTTGGTTTTCAGTGTTTCCGTTATCACGCCGGTGAAATCGACAGCCGCAAGCTCACGCGCAGCATTGCGATCTTTTCTGCGACCGCCTTGTGCGCCATGATCGTTGCGTTCGGCGTTTTTGCGCATCCGAATCTGACGGTCACACAGGCCGTCGTCCCGTGGATCGTTGCGACGGCGGTTTTTCTCGTCTGCACATTATGGAGCCCGCTGCACACGAGGCCGCTGCTCGCGCGCGGCATTGTGCCGGCGCTCGGCGGGATGAGTTATTCGATCTACCTGCTGCATCCGATCGCGGCGGCAACGGCAAATGCGTATTTTGCCAATGCGTATCAGGTGCCGGTCGCGATCGCCCTGACGTTGGCGGTGTCGTGGCTCGGCTTTCGCGGGGTCGAGCGACCCTTCATGCGCCTTGGTCGATCGGCTGTCGGTGTCGCCCGCGTTCGCAAACAGCTAGGGCGGGTTTGAGCAGCGATGTCGCGTCAGTTCATCGTCAATGGAAAGTTCCTGCGTGCCGAATCGACCGGCGTGCACCGGGTCGCGACCGAATTGGCCAATGCGTTGGCCGCGCTCGATGCGCAGGGCCACCCGGCGATGGACGGCATGGCGTTTTCGGTGCTGCGTACGCGCGATGGTGCAGCACGCGAGTCGACGATCGACCTCGCGTGCCGGGAACTGCGCCCGCTGACGGGTATCCCGTGGGAACAATTGACGTTGCCGCTGCGCAAGGGAAACGCGACGCTACTCAACCTATGCAATATCGGCCCGGTCGTTGCCCGCGACGCAGTTACGATGATTCACGATGCGCAGGTGCACCTGTCCCCGCAATCGTACAGTCGCGGTTTTCGCCTCTGGTATCGGGCAATCCAGCCCATTCTTGGCCGCCGCAACCGGGCGATCCTGACCGTTTCCGACTTCTCGAAGACGCAGATTACGGCGCTGGGGATATGTCCCGCCGAACGCATTCATGTCGTCCACAACGGCGCCGATCATGTCTTGCGTGTGGCCAGCGACCGCGCGTTGCTTGCCGCGCTCGACCTGAAACCCGGAGGTTATGTCGTCGCCCTGTCGAACCTCCAGGCGCACAAGAACATCGGCCTGCTGCTTGCCGCATTCGCCAGCCCCGTTCTGGCGGATATTCCGCTCGTTCTGGTGGGTGGAACGAAAGCCGAAGATTTTTCGGCGCGGGGCATGCCTATCCCCGAAAACGTTCGCTTTGCCGGACGCGTCAGCGATGAGGCCATGCGCGGATTGATGGAAAATGCCTTGTGCCTCGCGTTCCCCTCCACAACCGAAGGGTTCGGCTTGCCGCCGCTAGAGGCGATGACGCTGGGGTGCCCGGCCATCGTCGCGCCCTGCGGCGCGCTTCCCGAAACCTGCGGGCTGGCGGCGCTGTATGTCGAACCGGACGATACCGCCGCCTGGGTGGCGGCGATCCGTGACCTGGCCGGATCGACGGCCAAGCGCAACGCGCAGATTGCCCGCGGTATCGAGCATGCCGCGTCCTTCACCTGGCGTCGGGCGGCCCTGAAGCTGGCAGATATTCTTCGCGATTTGCGGTAGGTTCGCGCCGTCGCCGCTGTAGTTCGACGGTTTAAGGTCCCTCGTTCGTCAGGGGACGAAAGCAAGATTGTCGGCCGCTATGAACCACGCCTGAAATTTTTGGTCGAGCATTAACGATCATAAAATTGTCACCGACCATGGTTACTAGATGGCTGCGCCGATCAAGTTATTGCGACTCGCTTGGTGATGTTGAACGCGTAATAAAACCATAACAAAAATGTAACAACAATCGCGGCGGACCAATTTCATTTAATAGCTGTCATTCGCTATTTACAATATTTGACATCCTGGAAGTTTATACTTCCCAGTATTGTCGTGTCTGTTGTCTATAGCTTTGGATCGACAGTCGATTGAAGACACCGTCGTCAAACTTGAATCTCGACGCGTCTTTTTTTGCGTTGGGGGCACTAACCTCACAAGGAAAACTCACATGAAAAACTTCAAGACATTTCTGCTTGGTGCGGTCGCCGTATCGAGCCTTTGCAGCACCGGCGCTCAGGCGCAGGCCATCATCGATCCCGCGCTGGTCGGGACGGAACTGAAGGGCGCAGGCGCGTCCTCGATCGAGAACGTCGTCGTCACCGCTTTCAACTGCGTCAGCGGCCCGACTAACGCCCAGCAGCTCGGCAAGGGCGGCAACGTCACCGCCTCGACGCCGGTACCTGCCTCGCTCACGCCTATCGCATCGGGCGTCTTTACCCCGACCACGCCAAACGCCGCCAACCCGGTTTTCAATTGCGCCACCAACTCAATCCAGCCCAACTTCAAGGCGAAGTATGTTTCGACCGGTTCGGGTTTCGGTCGTGAAATCTGGCGCAACTTCAGCAACCGTTTCAATTCGGGCGTCCCGACCAACTCGAACGCCAACCCGTTCGAAGTGATCAACGGCGATCCGGCGTGGACGAACGTCCAGTTCGCGTTCACCGACGGCCCGATTTCGGCAACCGACCTTTCAACCTACAACACCAACGCCAACAGCGCGACCAACCTGGCTGGTAAGGGCATCCAGATTCCGCTGTACGTCCTGCCCGTCGCGCTCGCTTACAGCGCACAATATGGTGTTAACGGTGCCGGTACGCCGCTGAACTTCGTTGTTCCGACCGGTGGCATCAAGCTGAACCAGGCTCAGTATTGCGGCATTTTCAATGGCGTGATCACCAACTTCAAGACGATTTCGGCGACCTTGAAGGATCCGATCGACACCACGGCGCGCTGGAATGCCGATGGCGTTCCGATCCGTCTGGTCGGCCGTCTCGACAACTCGGGCACGACCGACATCTTCACGCGCCACTTGAAGGAAGTGTGCGGAACGACTGGCAACAAGTTCATCAATGGTGCCAACCAGCAGCTTCCGGGTGGTTCGGGCAACACGCCTGGCGCGGCCGGTACCGCCATCAGCAGCGCCGTTTACACGGGCGGCCTGCTGAGCTCGGGTGCAGAAGCGGTTGGTCTCTTCGGCCGCGCGACGGGCAGCAGCGGCGTCGCCGCCGCGATTGCCGCCGCTCCTGACCTTGCGAGCCCCTCTGAGCCCACCACGCTGCTCAACGGCAAGTTCGGCTATATTTCGTCGGACTTCGTGACTCCTGCTACGGGTGCGACACTGCAGGCCGCACAGCTGACGCAGGTCGGTTCGACCACGGCCTACAAGAAGCCCAATGCGACGGATGCCGGTGCAGCGTTCGCGACGATCCTGCCGCCGCAGTCGACTGCTGCCAGCGGTGCCTATAACCCTACCGGCGATCTGCGTAAGAACTCGGTGACGGGTGTTCTGGTCAACCGTGCCAACCCGCTCGACTGGGCCGACGTGCTCTATTCGCGCGCCGACACTTCGGGTGGCTTCACGGCACGGACGCTTGCTGCTCCGCCTGCTGGTTATCCGATCACGGGCACGACGTTCCTGCTGACTTCGACCTGCTTCAAGAAGGACTCTGATCGCCTCGCGATGTCCGAATTCCTCTATGCGCAGGTGAAGAAGATCAGCAAGGACAGCACGGCAACCGGTAAGGTTTCGACCAGCCTGTTCAGCGGCGTGTCGGCGAGCTTGAAGGGCCTGACGGCTCAGGCGAACCTCGCGCCACTGTCCGCCGGCTGGCAGAAGGCGATCTTCGAAACCTTCCTGCAGAAGACGACGGGTGCGCTTGGTTTGCGCGGCTTGTTCATTCAGAGCAAGCAGCCCACGACGACCCTGACCGGCATCACCAGCAACACCGGTGGTACCGACTCGAACGTCGGTGGCGTTGCTGCCGCGGCCTGCACCGTGGGTGCCGGCGCCTAACAACGTTACGACTTGTTACCGATTACTGGCGGCCCCGGAGCAATCCGGGGCCGCTTTTTATTGCAGCAGCATCCGGTCGCCGGCGATCGTCACCGATCCGAGCTGCGTAATCCAGCTGGCCCCGAGCAGCGACACGCCGAGATTGCTTTGCGCGACCGCCGCCGGCACGTCGAAGTCGATGGACCGGCCAACCGAAAGCCGCGCCAAGCGGATCCGGGCCATGGCGGTATCGCCGCCTGCCGTTTTGGCACTCTGATCGAAGGCTGCTGCCGTCGGCATTACGCCCGCGCGGGCCGCGTCTTCCTTTGTCAGGACGATCATCGTCGCGCCGGTATCGATGAGGAACCGGATGGGTGCGCCATTCACGACGGCATCGATGTAGAACAATCCGTCGGGTGCCCGGCGAATCAAATGAAGCGCAGCGGCGGCTGGCTTCACCGGTTCGACCGTATTGCTGCGCAACATCGCGGCGAAGGCAGGCGCGGGGCCGCTACAGACCGGTGCCGGCGGCGTGTCCTTGACGATCACCAGGCCGGGATCGACCGCCATGGTCGCCAGCACGCTGGCAACCATGTCGGCAATGTTCAACGGCAGAAGAGTGAATGCAGACACGCGACCAGAGCCTCCCAACGGTGGCTATGGTTACGCTGCCGCTTACGAAGACACGGTTGCGCGTCGAGGCTAACGCGGCGTTTACGCTACTTTGAGGGGACGCACTTGCCGTCGGCGTCGCTGGTCTGGCCCTCGGGACATGGAATGTCGCCGCCGGCATAGCCCAGCACGTTGACCAGGATCTGTGACAGGCGATCGTTGATCTGTTCGTTCAGCGTTGCCGGACGGAAGGTGTTGGCGTTGATCGCGTTCGTTGCCCCCGCCGGAACTGCTGTCGAGGTGACCCCGAGGCTGGGCACGCCGAACGCGGCACCACCGACCTTGAAGTTGTCGGCGTTAGCGACGCGCGCGGCCGCCACGAAGACATTGCCCGACGCCCGCACGCCCGCGTCGCCCGCATCAACCGTGCCGACGGGCGCGACCAGGGTGACGCTCGACGCCGGGATCGTCAGCGACGGGCGGAACGTGGCGATACCGGCGCCCGCGACGCTGCCCGCGCTATCGACTTCGCAGAAGAAATTCGGGTCGCAACGCTGGGTGATCGGCGGGAAGCTCGACGATGTCTTCGGCCCCTGACCCGCGTTCAGGTCGCCGTTGGATGAGAAGAGGGTCAGGTCGCCGCCCTGGACGGCAAACAGGCGGCTCTGGTTCAGGCGGAAATCGCCATCGGTGAAGGAACGGATGCCGCCGCCGCGCAGCGAGAGAACGCCCTCGTTGCCGATCGGGAAGGTGACGATTTCGCGGCCAAGGCCCGGAAGGAAGTTGTTTGGCTCGCCCTGGGCCGTGCGGCTCAATTGCTGTGAGAGGCGTACAACCGATCCGGCGATGACGTGGCCCCCCGGGCCGACCAGCGTGATGTCGCCACCGCGCGTGGTCTGGATGGCCGACAGGCGGAGGTCCGCGTTGCCGGTGTTGACCCGTTTGGCCACCAGCGGCTGTCCGGCTGCGTCCAGCTTCTTGACCGGGGTCGCGCCGGAGAAATCGTACGTCGCCAGATTGTCGGTATAGCCGCGGCTGGCGGGGAACAGGGTGTCGACCGCACGATATGAACGGACATATTGCAGATAGCTGTTTCCATTGGGGTCGGCGGGGGCCGCCAGTTCGCCGAAATAGAGCTTGTCGAGCAGGAATTGCTGCTGCCTCAGGGCGCTGCGTGCCGGATCGGCCGCATTGCCCGATCCGACCGACAGGAACGCCGCATAAAGGTCGGTCAGCTTGGGATAAGCGGCATTTGCCAATTTGGTGGCCGCCGCGAGCTGGGCCGCTGCCGATGCCCGTGCAGCGGTATCGAGCGTGGTGTCGGCGGCGAGCCGCGATGCCTCGGCCAGCGTCAGCCCGCCGGTGGCCTTTGCGGCATCGCCGAGGTCGCCACTGCCCAACACCGATGCGAACAGCGCCGGTTCGTTGTCGTAAAGCCACTGCGCCAGGATCGGCGCGTAGACATAGCGGGTGCGGTCGGGCGTCTCGTTGCCGTTCGAGTCGGTGTTCTGTTCGAACAGATCGCCGTCGAGTTTGCCGATATTGGCCGGGTTCAGATAGGTCTCGCGCAATGCGGTATAATTGGCACCGTTTGCCGCGCCGGTTGTGGGGCTCTTCAGGCCGAACATCGCGTAAAGCTTTGCACCCTGGGGCGACAGCCACGGATTTGCGTCATTGCCGACCGTGCGGATGCCGCCCGATTTACCATTGCCGGAAGCAAGGAAAGGTCCGAGGTCGCGACCAGCTTCAACGAACAGCGCACCCGGACCGCCGACTTCGATATCGTTGCTCAGGTTGTAGGCGCGACCCAGCAGCGAAGACGATAGGGAGATGCTGATTACCGTGCGGGTCGTTGTGATATCGCCACCGGCTGTGATGCGTGTAACGTCGTCGGAGACAAGATTCTGCCCACGATAGGTGAGATCGACGATGTCACCGCCCGCGCCGATCCGCGCTTGTTTTGGCAGCCAGATATAGGCGTTTTCAATCGATCCGCCGGTGAAAATCCGCGCGGGTGACGGATCGCCAAGATGCGTGGCGCGGCGGTTGAACGTCAATCGCGCGCTTGTGTCGCCCAGGCCGTCGAGCGGGAATTTGAAATCGAGCCCGGCAACGACGCTCCGACTGCCGCCCGTCCCCTCGGCACGAAAGACGGAAAACGCACCAGGCAAATCGGCAGGATCGGCATCGAGCATGGCAAGGGCGAAATTCCTGAGGTCGCCGCCACTGGTCAACGACAAATTCCCGTAGATGCTGGGATACAGAAGAAAATTGTCCGTCAGTCCAATTTGCTTACTTCTAATGTATGTCGATCCGAAATCGACGCTTCCGAACATTGCTGTCAGGTCGACCGACCCCGGCAAAACGGTTGTTTGTTCATCTTCCCTGCTGGTAAGTGTAACATTGAGCCTCTGCACGGTCTCGTTGCTGACTAAGTGCAAACCTTGCAGGCTATTCACCCTGAGCGCGGAAATCGGCGTGTAATAGCCGAAATCATTCAACAGCAGCGAATAATTGGGGCCGAAGGCACTTATGCCGCCGATATCCACACTGCCGTTGGCAGCGAACGCAAGCGTGGCGTCATTGATCCGAAGGTTCAGTAGATTTCGCCTGTCGAAATCAACGCTCACTGGACTGCCGAAATTTTTGCTGTCGTAAAGATTGCCCGACGACGCGATATTCCTCCCAACATCGACTTTGCCCATGCCCGACGCAATGCTGATGCGTCCGCCAAGAAGATCCGTCCCGGCGTGCAGCGCAAGGTTTCCGGACCCGAGCGAGAACAGCGTAGCTGAATTGTTGAGATTGCCCGTGAAGACATTGTTGGCCAGCGCTATCGTAAGATCGTTGACGGTCTGGTCCGAGCGGATCGCAATATTCCCGCCAGCCAGCGTGGCAACGCCGGACGAAAAATATTCGGGGTTGCTCGTGATGTTTGTGTCGAGTCCGACCTGCCCGGCCCGCCACGCAGGATTATACAATTCACCCCATACGTCGCGTCGACCGAGAATGTTGCCGGCAGCGTCGATCGAAACGTCGCCGCCGTCGTGAGCGTAACTTGGAGCAATCGGAATGACACCCGACGCAATTGTGTCGCCCACGCCGGGTGGCGGATTCAGGGGTTTACGCGACGGCTGGTAATTGATCGGCTCACCTTGCCCTTGTGGAGACGAAATGCCTGCCGGGAGCGTACCTGCTGATCGAACGCCAGCCGTATACACGGCATTCGAGCCCACTTGGGCGGTCCTTTGCCCTGCAATACCGTTAGCTCCAGAGTAGCTTCGGTAAACCGGTTTCGGCGTCCTCAACAAATTGACATCGCCGCTGGCAGCCAGCGCGATGTCACCGTTTCCGGTTCTGACGGTTGTGGCCGTGTAGATTTTGTTCGCGAGGAAATTCGTAATTCCGCCCGCCGTCGGCACGATGGCGTCATAGCCCGGCGTTTTCGCGATGACATTTTCGGCATAGGTCTTGCCGTTGGCCAGGCGCGCGGTGTTCAGGAACGCGACGACATCGGCGAAGCGCGCATTGACGGCAGTTTCGCGGTTGAGCGGGCCGACGAACGATCCGCTGGTGAAAAACGCCTTGGCGGCACGACGCACATCGGCGTCGATCCCGGTCGTCCCGTTCCCCCAGGCGAAATTGGTAAAGAAGTTCTTCGCAGTCTCTGCGTCGGCACCGTATTTTTCATCGAAGAACTTGTCCGCGTCGAACAGATCGACGGTTTGATTCGTCGACGTCACGGGCAGGCGCAGTTGCAACGCACCTGCATAACCGGCCGTGCCTCGCGATGCCTCCACCTGATAGCTATGCTCGCCCGAGACTAGGACGTTGCCGATGGTCGATCGATCGACGTGCAACGGGTTGGCCGACGGTGCCCCGCTTCCCGCGACGAGGCGAATGCTCGACGATGCGGCAGCTTCGCCGTTCACGAGCGGGAACAGTTCGGCGACGCCCAGCGGATCACCCGTACCCGACGCTGCAACCGTATTGGCCGAGGCGCTGTAGGGCGACTGGACGAACTCGGCGTTATCCTCGCCCTGTTGCGCGCGCCCGATCGAGAAGCGGACCTGCAACGACTGAATCGGGGCTGGCCTCAAGTTACCGGTGTTCGGATCGAGATAGGTGGCGCCTGGCCCGCCATATGCCACGCCGCCCGTACAATCCGGGAGCCCAAAGCCACACGTCACGAATATTGCGGGATGGTAGGTGCGGTTGCCGCCGCCCAGCTGGTAACTGATATAATCGGCGTTCGTGCGATCGTGAAATGTGAAGAAGCCGTCGGTGATGCTGTTCTTGACGTCCAGATCGCCGGCCGCGCGCAGCGTAACCACCGGCGCAGCGCCGCCCACCGAACCGCCGACGCGGTAGGTCATGTCGACATACTGATTGAACAGCTTGGTTTCGTTGACAAACGCATTGCCCGGTGTGTTCGGCACGACCTGATACCGGGGGTTGCCGGCGGCGTCAGGACCGAGCGGTGACTTCTCGATCAAACCGGCGGCTTCGGCGGCGGCAAGATTGGTGATCCGACCAGCGCCGAGGTTGAGGATCGAGTCCAGAACGATGTCGGACGTGCTGATCAACTCGATTCCGGGCCGGATCTCGAAACCGCTCAAGCTGGCACCGTTCACCGCGCTGACACTGAAATTGCGGACAAAGTCGGGCAGGGTGCCTGCCGACACATCGGCGAAGAAGTTGGGTTTGCTGCCGGTCGCGCTGGCATCGAGATGGACACCGTCGGTCGAAATGCCACTGAATGTGCCCAACTTGGCAATTGCTTGCAGGTCGAAGCGCTTGAAGGCCTCGACCTCAACCGTGCGCGCGCCGGTAATCGTACCTGCGCTGCGAATATCAATCTGTTTTGCTGCCGAAATCGGCGCCCGCAAACTGACGAGGCCGCCCTTGTCCGACTCCGCATAGCGATAAACGGTTGTCGCCGCGAGCGTGGTCGGATCCTTCGAATCCTGCGCCACGAGACGCGATCCCGGGCGCAGCGCGCTGACATTGATTTCCGACCCCGCCGCCAGCGTGACAGCGACTGGATCGGCATTGGTCGAAACGCGACCGACGCCGATTGCGACATCGCCCGCCGACGCGACTCGGCTATCGAGCGCACTGTAACCGTTGGTCGTGGCCAGCAATTTGCCGCTCGCGGTCAGCGATACGCCGCCATTGCCGTACAGCGAGATGTTGCCACCATTGATGCGCGCCGCGCCATAGCGGGGATCGGTGAGATCGAGGCCGGCAACATTGTCGCCCGACGTATCGATCGTGCCGGCAATGGTGATCTTGCCCTGGCCCGCGGCCGCATCGTCGGCCGTCAGCAGCACGCTGCGCGCTCGCAGCGTCTGGCCCAAGTTCAGGGCCAGATTGCCCGTCGCCGTGCGGATCGCGATGTCGCCGCCGAATTGCGTGCCGTTCTTGTCGATAAAGGCAGCAAAATCGAACGGCTGGGCACCGTTACGCAGGTTATTGGCGTCGATGGTCAGCGATGCCGTCCGCGATGCGCCCGCAGCGAGCGCAGGGTTGATCGTTGCGGCAAGGTTGACGGTGCCACGTGTCGCAATCAGGTTCAGCGCGCCTGCCTCGCCCGTACCATTATCAACGATCAATCTCGTCGAACTGGCCGTGCCAATGTTCCCGGTACTCGAATTCAGATTGATGGTTCCTGCGTTGGCGGAAACCGTTACGGCTTCCGCGGCGTCGCCAAACGTCTTGGCAAACCCCGGCGTGGCCAGCGTTGCAGCACCTGTGAGCGAGATAGATCCCGTGGCACGGACATCGACGATCCCCGATGTGGCGCGGACCAGCGCGCCGTCGATGGTTGCGCTGGCGACTGGCGCATCGACCGACCCAATCGCAATTCTGGCCCCCGGAGCTTCATTGCCGACTGACGGTGCTGAGCCATCGGTCGGCGCCGTCATGGTGAAGGCGCCCGCCGTCAGTATCTCGTAATCGGGGCGGATGTACCCGCTCGTGAGATTGGTCGTAGAGCTTCGGTCGATCAGGAAGGGCGCGTTGAACGCTAGCGACGCTGCGGGTGCCGATACGGCGAAGCTTCCTTCGCCCTCGACGAACATGCCGTCACGGGCATTCAGCGTCACCGACCTGTCGAAGCCATAGGTCTTGAACGCACCCGACCTGAATGTGATGTCGGTCGCGGAGAGTATCAATTCATTGCCGACTTTACCGCACGCGCGCACGCCAGTTCCAGCACAGTCGGCAAGGCCGTCGCGGCTGTTGCCGATTTCAACACTCTTCGCAGTGATTGCCAGCGTCGACGGCAATCGCGCCGCAGCGCCCAATGGTGCCACAAGCGAGATCCCGGCGCTATCGAGGCGCAAGTCGTTGAAGACGTGCGGCGTAGTCGCGGCAAAGCGGATGACGTCGGGCGATCGCAAGGTAAGCCGCGACGCTCGGGCAAGCTCTGCTTCTACATCGGCTTCGATGAAGCGGTTGCCGAATTGCAGCACATCGGCGCTGAGGGCGATGTTGGCCGCATTCAGCGTGGCATCGTTGCTGATCGAAAAGGTGCGGCTGGTATCGAGGGCCAGCGACGTCGCGTTGAGCGTCGCAGCGCCGATTTTCAGTTCGCTCGGCCGCAGCGTGTTGCGCACGGCGAAATCGCCCTGGCGATCGATGAGGCGCTCGGCGCCGCCCGAAAGACGCACGACCGATCCGATGCCGCTCTGGTCGAAGGGACTCGTGAACAAAGGATTTTCGATCACGTCGGGATCAGTAGAATTGCGGTCGATCGACGTAATAATATAGTCGCCAGTGCGCCGGTCGCCGCTGTCGCCGGTCGCGGTCAGTGACGCGTTATCAGCGATCGTGAGCGTCGAGCCCTGTCCGGCAACAGCAAATATCAGTTCGGGGACCGAGAATCGCGCCTTGCCGTCGACCTCTATCTGCGACGCACTGACGCCCAGCGTCGTGGTTCCATTCTTGTTGTCGGTCCGCTCGCCGCCGATGAACAGGCTGCTGGCATTCAAATTCGCAAGCGTGCTCGTCGAAAGCGTAACAAAACCTGCGGTTTGCACGATCGGATCTTCGGTCGTGCCAAGTGCGCCGGTGACGATGATCTTCGACGTGTTGATGTCGATTTGAGTACCGCGGCCGCCAACCGCGCTGGTGTCCAGGAGCCCGGCAACCTTGAGTTCTGTGAGCGGGCTGAGGATGACGCGCGCTGCGTCGATCGGCAGGCGCGGTACGGTTATTCCGTTTTTATCGGCAAGCTTGACGAGCGCGGCTGTCCCAGCCGTCGTCTCGAGCCTCGACGACTTCTTGAACACGTCTTGCGTCTGAAGCGTAAACGAGCGCCGGGTCGATTCGACCAGACCGGTCCCGAGAGTCGCATAGGTGCCGCCAACGGTGACGCTGCCGTCGATCAGCGTCGTTGCCGCGCCCGGCGTCGGCGCCGGATCACCGATATTTTCGACCACGCGTATCGCGCCGAGATCAGGAATCAGCGCATAGTGCGCCGGGAGAAGCAGATACTCGCCCGCCGGGACGCCGGTGCTGCCGTCGAGGATGATCGAACGGCCAGCGCCTTGGCCGTAGAGACTGCCGCCCGAACCGCCGAGATAGTCGGCGGAATAGACCGGATCGTATTTCGCGATCTGGTCTGCCCTGTCCTTTGGCAGAATTGCATAGACCTGCCGACCATCGGCATATTGATAGCCGTTATTGCCGCTGTAGATGTCGGTGTTGAAGCGATCGAGCACGTCGCGTGAGCCGCCGGTTCCCGACACGAATTCAAATGCAAAAATGTCACCGCCGCCGCGCCCGTCGATGGTCGCACCCTGCGCGATGTCGATCGTCCCACCACTGAGATTGAGTTGGCCGACCGGGGGCGCTGTCAATGACCGCGAACTGTTGGGCGAAAACAGATAATCGGTCAGGTCGGTCGTCACGCCATAAGGTACTAGCCGCCCGCCACCAGACACCGACGTCGTGCTGCCGGCAGCGAACGTCAGCGTCTGCGTTGCCGGAGCCGCGGCGTCGGCAAAGTTGGATCCGAGTTCGAGCAGCCCGAGCGGTGCCTTCAGGACACCCGCCTGCACGATGTTTGCCGCGCGCACGCGGATGTACGATCCCGCCGAATAAACCTCCGACGGTTTGGCCTCTGGCTGCGCGAGGAAACGGATCGTGCCGTTCGCCGCCGATGAGCTGATATTGAACGGGCTGGCGAACACATCGCGTCCGGCAAGGCGATCCTCGATAATCTGCTGCAGGTTGCCGGTTCCAGTCGTTGCGTAGACCTGGGCACTCGAAAAATTGATATCGCTGTTGGCGCTGACGCCGCCGTTCAGACTGTTGGGGCGGTCGATTTGCGCGATGTCGCTGAACGCCAGCCCGATCAACCGAATGTCGCCGCCCGACACGAAGTTCACACTGCTGCGCAGGACTGCCGGATTGGCGCTGGGCGTGGGTAGGGCGAATGTCACACTGCCCAGCAGGTCGAGGTTCTTGGCTGCGTTGAAGGTGAGCGTTGCCGGCATGGTCGACGGCGCTGGCGCAGCGATCCTGTCGTCGGATTCGATAAGTGTGCGCGTTTCCTGAAGCGAGATGAAGGGCGCGCTGACGGTGAGCGACGCCCCGCCGGCCGCGCTTGCGACCGGCTTGCCGTACGTTTGAACGACAAACGCTTTGCCAAGTGTCAGATCGACGCGGCCGCCGATCCCGTCGGCACTGAAGCCGTTATAGGCGATTAGCGTATCGAAGCCGGCGCTTGTCTTGCCCACCTGGTTGGCGAAGAGGACATTGTCGGCACGGACACCGGTATTGGTCTGCCGGATGATCGGGTTGAGCCATTCCAGCACCCCACCTTCGGCCTGTGACGACCCGCCCTGCGCATTGATAATGGCTCCACCGAGCGTACCGCCGCTCAACAGGCTCAACCGGCCGCCATTGCTCCATTGCGCCTGCGGCTCAAACACCCCGGGTGAAACCGCCTCATCGAAAACTGCCGATGCGCCGCGCAAATCGATCGTCGCGCCGGGAAGCGCAGTGAACGTCTGCGCAAACAGCGAGGCGGGACGCGATGAATTCAATAACGGATTGGTCCGGATGACCGACCCGCTTTGGATCGTTCCGCCCCCGAACAGACGTCCGGTGACCTGTTGCCGATTCGCAGTCAGCAGGGGCGCCCGGGGGTTGATGACCGCGCCGCCGGAGAGATCGGTCACGCTGCCCGCGCCAAGACGGATCCCCTCCTCGGCATCGAGTCGTCCCAGAAAATAGACCGTGCGGTCGAAGTCGGGTGTCCTGAACACGCCGGCGTTCGTCAAGCGTCTCGTATTTGACAGATCGCTGTAGAGGATCGCGCTGGTGAGGGCGTTTTCACTATAGGGACCGTTGCCCGATCCGCCGCCCAGGATGTCGGCCAGGCCGCCGCCGCCGAGTGCGGCGTCGCGGACACCGAAACCAGCGTCCTTCGCGACCGCCCTCTGTTCGACCGAGAAATTCTGAATGATCGAGCCACCAACAATCCTGATGCTGCCCTCGTTAAGCAGCTTGGAGACGGTCAGGCTTGCACCCGCCGCCCCCACGATCGATCCGCCGCGTTCGACATCGAGTTCGCTTAGGCCGCCAAGCCGCAACGACGCGGCGGAACGGTCGTAGGCATCGGTTGGAACAACCGGCGTCAGGAAGTCGATATCACCACCGGTCGCAACCGAGGTCAACCGTGCCGCCGTCGCCGCATCGATCAGCGGCGAGCGCACCCATTGCGTCAGATCGAGCGTCTCGCCGTTCGCGATACGGAACAGCGACGTTTCGATAAGCGCGGAATTCCCGGCCACGCCGCTGAACAGGTTCCCGATGATCCGCGAGCGATTTGGCGAAAGATCGACCGTGCCGAAACCAGTTTTTTGGAAGAAATCGAGGCCCACCCCGGCACCGTTCGGGGCAACATCGGACCCCATGGCGATCACGGGCGCGACGAGCGTGAAGGTGCCGCCGCCGCTGAAGCCGAAGCCTTTTAGCGAGCTGGCGTTGAAGCGCACGTCCGAGTCAGGATTGATCGGAACAAGCTGACCGACCACGGTGACTGGGATGCCAGTGACAGTCGCTACGCTGGGCGAAAACGCAATGGTTTGCGAATTGTCGTCGAACGGGCCGGGAAGCTGGCCGGTGTTCGTCGTGGTCTGCGTGGCGCGGGCGTAGATCGTGCGATTGATCAGCGAGACGTCGCCGCCCTTTGCCGACAAATCGAGCGAGCCGTCCGGCGCGACATAGCCACCGGACGAAGCATCGATTATTGCCGACGAGGCAATGTTGATGCTGCCGCTGAGGTCGGCCGCGTAAGTGCTGATGCGTTCGCTGCCAAAGACACCGAATACGCGCGCTGCCGATGTAAGGGTGACCGATCCGCCATCGACATAGCCCGAACCGATGGTCTCGCCCGACAATTTGCCGAAATCATTGGTCCACAGACCGGCCACCGACAATGTACCGCCGACATTGATGTCATACGGATTGGGAATGTCAGCGACCGTCAGGAAAGCCCTGTTGAGATCGTCGTCCAGCCGAAATGCTGACCCAAAAATGTTGGCAGAGGTCTGCGCCGAGATACTACCCGACGGGGCTGTTATCTGTCCGTCGAGCGATATCGTCCGACCCGCAAGGATTGAAAGGGCTGCGCCATTTTCCAGATTGACGGCGGTTTCCGCTCCGAATGTCACGCGCGCGGTCGTCGACAGTGTCAGCCCGGACAGTCCCGCGCCGGACAGCGCGGCATCAGACAACAGGATCGGACGGTCGTCACCTGGCGTCGGCTTGGTGCCGCTATAAACCACGATGTCTGCGCCCAGCCTGAGGCCGCCGTCCAAATCATATCCCGAGGCGACAACGAGATTGCCGCTCGACGGCATCTGCAATGCGGTCGCCTGCAATCGGCGTCCGTCGTTCGCGATTGACGAAACGCGCGTCCCTCGAATCGCCGCCGACGCCTGACGCCCCCCTGCAAAGGCATTGCCATGGAGCGATCCGTCGAGGTTGATTGCCGAGCCCAAAAGGCTGAACGTGCCGGCATCGCGCCCTTCGTCATAGCCGACTTCGACCCGCCCGCCTTGAAGGAGCGCGTTGGCAAAAGTTCGCGAAATGCCAAACTTCGACTGCACTTCGGTAAAGCCGTCGCCGATGGCGACGAAGTCGTCGTTGGGATCGGCGTCTTCGATGTTGACGATTCGTCCGTCGAAAGTGAGCAAACGACTGGAACGGACGATCCCGTCACCGAAGTGGACCCAGCCGCCCGAAAAATCGATGACCGAGTCCGGGGCAATGTTGATCTTCGGGGCGTTGGTCGGCGTGACATAAGTAAACGCCTGACTATCGACCTGCGTATCAACGACGGCAACCGCCATGCTGATATTGCCGCCGCGCGTCATCAGCTCGGCCGCCGTAACCCCGATCTGGCTTGCGGCGCTGCCTGCTTCGATCAACGGCGATCCGACCCACGCAACGCCGTCCGATCGCACGCCGGAGACGCGCGGGTCCACATAAACTGTCGCGCCGTTAAGCGTGAATGCGCCGTCGGTCGTGACCTCGCGGTAATTGGGCGTATCGCGCAGTTCGTTGCGCTTGACCGGATCGATCTTCAGGCTGTTCCGCGACGCATCAATCTGGAGATCCTTGACTCCGCTGACGTCGATGATCGCGCCTGCGTTGACATCGATACTGCCGAGTGACGGTGGCAGATATGTTCTATCGTCGGGGGAGGGATCGATATATCTTCCGCCGACGACCAGATTGGCGTTCGGCGCGTAAAGGAGCGAGTTGGTTCCGGTGGCATTCGCTGTCTGACCAATTGGGTTGGCGCCGAATTGGACCGCTGCCGGCCCTAAAAACGCTTCAGGCTTTACGTTGGTCGATGTGAGCTTCAGTCCTCGTGACAGATACAAATTGCCGATTTCGATGCTGGTCGATTTGAAGGCGGGCGGCTCGTTGGCTGTTCCGGCCGGCACGGTTTCGCCATTGGCATCGGGTGTCACTACGATCGCGCTGTCGAAAGCATTGCCCGCAGCGCGCACGAGGGAAATCGTGCCGCCCGTCAACGAAATCTTCGCGTTGCGCGCGACGCTGGTGGTCGATGCCAGAAGGCCGGAATTGGTGACAATCCCTTGCTCGCCCGTGCCAAGTGAGATGTAACCACGCGGGACATCGATCAGGCCCGTGTTCGAGACTGTTCCGTCCAGGCCGTACCACGAGCGGAGGGTTATGCCGCGCACGTCCGGGCTGATGCCAGTCGTGAAATCCGTCGTTGTGGCGCTGCCCGTCGAGACGGCATAAGCGATACCACGCCCTGCTTGCAGACTAACCTGGCCTTCCGTGGCCGTGAGCACGCCTGCATTGGTGACGCTGGGCGCGGTGGCGATGATGAAGCCGCCGCCCGACGCACTGATCGTTGCCCCGCGATCGATCGAAACCGCGCCCTCAATCGGCGTTGCAGAGAATGCCGATGGATCGAACTTGGTTCCCAGCGCCGTCGGTGTGAAGGACAAAAGGCTCGATGTCAGTTGCGGTGCGATAATTTGCCCCGTCGCTGAGTTGTCGGTCACCAACTCGGCGGTTTGAAATCCAGATTCAAGAAAAGCTGAATTGCGCTCTGCAATCGTAGATGGCGCAATACGCGTTACAAGGCTTGCAGAGCCGTTCTCCTGGACAAACTGCACTTGTTTCGTCAGTGCGAAATTGCCGAGTTCCAGCGAACTCACGAGCAGCGAGTGCAGGGCGACCTGCGCGCCTTTCTCGAAAATCACGCCGCGCGAGTTGAGGATGGCAACCGTGCCGTCGGCCGTCACCGATCCCAGAATTCGGCTGGGGGCGACCGAGTTCGCGACGCGATTGACCGCGATCCAGCCCGGCTGGGCGACGCCGTTCAGCTTTTGCTCGAAGTTGAGCGTCGTGTTCGCCCCAACGTCGAAGCGGTTCCACGAAAGGATGGCGCGCGCGTCCGTCTGGATGATTGTGACGAGCGGCTTGCCATTCTGGTCGGTTTGGGTCGGCAGCCCGGCGCCCTGCCAGGTCTTGACGCCGGTCGGATCCAGCGCAGCAAGTACGCCGTCCCGAACCGGATCGAGTCCGGCGTCGGCATTGCTGCCATTGGGACCGGTCAGCCCGTCCCCGACGGTCGGCAGCGTCGTGCTGCGCAGGCTCGCGATCGCTGCTCGCTGTGCCTCGAGGATGGCGCCACGGATATTGCCGCTCTGTGCCTGGATTTCGAGCGACCTTGTGAGCGCGTCACGCATCGTCACCGGTCGTACGGGGGCCGCATTCTGCGGCGCAATGACCACAGGGGCCACGCCCATCGCGGCGCGCATCCGCGCAAGCTGCGCCTGCGCGGGCGAAGTTACCGCGCCGAGCGTCAAGGCCATGGCAACGATGCTGCTGCCCTGAAGAAAACGCGACGGACCGCAGGCACTGCGCGGCATCATAAGGGCCCGGGTGCTCCGCATACTCGTATCCGCCTGACTTTGAGACCAAACCGAAGTGTTACGATTCGATTAATGCTTCGGAGTTAGGCGGTCATTGTTGCAGTCTTTTGAAAATTTAAAGACGCTGGGGATGTGTCCTGATTCGGGCCGGGTCGATTCGGCGACGCTTTGCCAGTTAGAATCTTGCTTCGATATCGAACTGGAAGACGTCGATCGCCAGCGGCTCTTCGCCAGATATCTGATTCGTGCTCAGCCAGCGTCCACCCACCGAGACATTGTCGAGAATACCATAGGTCCCACCGATAAAATACCCTTTTGCATTCGTGCCGCCGAGGTGGAAGTCGCTGTCGGTCAGGCTGTCCAGCACGGCGTCCGATTCGAGGTAGCGATAACCCCCGATCACGTTCCATTCGCCGCGCTTTATGACAGTGTTGTGGCCAATTAAGGCTCTCAGCTGATACCCTGTGGGGCCGCCAGCAAAGGGTTGGGCGTTGGTTGCCGCACAAAGCGTCGTGCCGCCTGCGCCGCCGTTATTCAGCGGCGCTCCGGCGTTGCCGTAGCGACATACATCGCTCCGCTTGAACGCGAGATTGCGTAGGTAGTTCGCGCCGACTTCCACGCCAAAACCGCCGTTGATCGGTACCCGAACCGAACCATTGATGTCGAGGATGTCGTAATCGAAAGTCAGGCCCAGAAGTTGGGCACCGCCGGCATTAGGATTTGCGGGATCTGCAATGATGTTGCGAATCCCGAAAAGCGTGTTTCCCTTTTGCGGAAATTGAACGCGGTACGGATCGGTCGAACATTCCGTGGCACCGAGATAAAGCGCACACGGTGTTGAAAAACGGCCCTGAACACCCTGGAAGCTATGATAGGCCCCGCTCACGCTGACCGAGACATCGTCGAATATTTTGGCTCCGACCGTGACTTGACCCGAATACAGGTATCTGACCGGCACCTTCTGCTTCAGGTTGCTCGTATCGGGAAAGTTAGGCGAACCGAAATCGAGCGGAAAGGCACCCCCGCGAACCGCGAGCGTCAGCCTGTCGTCGATTAACGGCCCGGCATTGAATTCGGCAAAGAAGCCATCGAACCTCAAGTCCTCGTCAAAAAGTAATTCAGACGAAACGAAAGGATTGTGGAAACGACCGACCGTCGACTTGAAAAGCGGGCTAGGCGCAAAGGTGATAGATGCCTGATCGAGCCAGATGTCGCGCTTCGCCAGCCCGCCGCCCAGTGACTGATTGGTCGAGATCGGACCGTTGTTGTCGCCTGTGGACACAGCAAAAACGGCGCTTACGCCGTCGGTGATCTTCGCCTGTAGGCCAAGGCGTGCGCGCACGCGCAACCGGCTGACCCGATCGACCCGCGAATTGAGGAACGGTATCGACACGCCGGTCAGGTTGGTCGGACCCAGCGCATCGATTCGCGCAAAATCGAAGATCAGCTGAGAATTGGTCTTTGAGTAGAGGTCGGATTGCGACCGGAAGCGTATGTCGCCGAACGGCGTAATCCGCTTGGTCCATTCCGGCGCGGCCTGATCCGCAGTTGCCCAACCTTCGGCCTTGGCCTGCGCAAGAACTTCGCCGCGGATTTCGTCGCGTATCTGGTTCCGCACCGTTTGCGGGATGTAGGGAACGCGGATCGTGCCCGGCGCAGCGTCGGGCAACGGCGCCTGGGCGGTTTGTGTGACCGGTGCAGCGGCGCGAGCGCGCGCGAGTGCTGCTTCGGATTCGGCCTGCGCCATCAGGGTATCGCCTGACGCCTTGGTCAGGACGCCCTGCTTGACGAGCAGACGCACGAGATTGACCATTGCGCTTTCGGAAGGTGCGGCGGCGGTCGGCGTGGCAACCGGCCGGGCGGCCGTTTGCTGTGCATGGGCCGTGCCAATCGCAAACCCGCTGACCAACATCGTGCATACCAAATGGCGCATCCGTTGCATCGTTCTTACGGCAGTCATGGTCAGTTCCCTCATCTCACGCGCCGGGGCGCGATTGTTCAATTCAAGTCAAAAAGATCGGCGACCGGAGACCGTCACCCGCTGCGGAAATCGTACTTGCGACGGAGGCGGTTCGAGCCCCCGTGCACTCTTCAAGATCGCCAGCAAAAGCTGGTCGCGTTTGGCATCGCCGGTCGAACTCAGCAGCTGGGCATCGGTCACTTGCCCCGCGCCGTTGACCGAAATGGCAAAGATCGCCTTGAATGCCAGTCGGTTGACTTTGTCATTGCCGAGGATCCGATCCTGCAGATCGCGCGCGAGGTTGCCGCGATACAGGGCATCGCTGAACCCGCCGCCGCCGCCGCAGGGGGGCTTTAGGCACGTTCCCTTTGAGCCACCGCCTCCCATGCCGCTACCCGAGCCCGCCTGAAGTCCGAAGGCATCGTTGCCAGCCTGGGCATCGGCCGCCACAGTCATAGGGGCCGGTGCATCGGGTTTAGGGGCCGCCGCAGGTTCGGGCGTCGGCTTGGGCGCGTCGGTTGGTTCGGGCGGCTTTTCTTCGGGCTTCGGCGGCGGCGGTGGCGGGGGAGGGGGGGGCGTCAACGGGGTGATCGCCGTCACCTTCTGATCGACCTTCACCTTCGTCGTTAGCGTGCCCGTCAGCTGTGTATAGACGAACCAGGCGAGACCGATCGCCAACAGCAGCCCGACCCCGATCATTGCCCAGCGCAAGATCGGGTTCTCTTTGGGCTCCAGGAAGCCGCCGGGAGGGCTGGTCGCCATCGCGTTTAGCTGACCGTCGGCTTGCCGGTTACGAGTCCGACCTTGCTCAGTTCGAGCTTGCGGCACAGGTCGAGCACTTCCATCACTTTGGCATATTGCGCCCCGCCATCGCCCTTCAGGACGATCGGCTGTTCGGGATTGGCCGCTTTCGCATTGCGCAGCCGTGTCTCGAGATCGGGCAGCGTCACGGGGTAGGCATCCATAAAGACCTGCCCCGCATTGTTGACCGTGAGCGCGATCGTCTTGGGCTGGACCAGGCTCTGCGACGCGCTTGCCTTGGGCAGTTCGACCTTGATGCCCTGAACGCTTGCCGTTGCCATCAGGATGAAGATCACGAGCAGCACATAGGCAAGGTCGAGCATCGGGGTGATGTTGATATCGTCATAGGCCTTGCGGCCGCCACCGGCTTTCATGGTTCGATACTCCCTATTCAGCCGCCATCAGCGCGGGCGGCGGCGTGCGCTCGGCATCCGCCTGCATTTCGGCAAGGCGGGTGATGAGCCGGTCGATGAACACCCGGAGGTCGTCCGAAATCTTGGTGATGCGGCTGTTCAGATAGTTGTAGCCGAACAGCGAGGGGATCGCTGCGGCAAGGCCCGCGATGGTCGCAAGCAGCGCCGCGGCGATACCCGGCGCGATCGCGTTGACGTTCACGTCGCCGGCCATGGCCACGCCACCAAACGTGCTCATCACGCCGATGACGGTGCCGAGCAACCCGATGAACGGCCCGCCCGAGATGGCGATCGTCAACAGCACCATGAGCTTGTCGAACTTCTGGTTCTCTTCGACCGCGACGCCATCGACGGCGGCACGCATCGCCTCGACCGCCTCGCCCGACAGCGCGCGACCGCCGAGCTTGCGGCGACGGATGTTCAATTCCTCGATGCCGGTCTCGTAAAGCCGGCCGAGCGGCGATTTCTGGATAAACGCCACTTCCTGTGGCGTAATGCCGGGGATTTCGGCAACCGGCACGAGATCGTCATGCATCGCGGTGAAGCGCTTCAGGAACACTTTGTGGCCTCGCTCGCAGGCATTCAGATAGCGCGTTTTCCAGACCATCACCCCGATCGCCGCTGCCAGCAGCAACAGGCAAATCGTCACGACGCCCTGATCGAGCGGCTCGAGTTTGGAGATGATGAAGCCAATGACGCCGCTGCCACCACCGGCCTGCTTTTCGGCGCTGTCGGACACAGTAACGAGTTTGCCCGAAGGCCCCTCGGCACTGGCCATCGCCAGTAACATTGCGGCGGGACGTGCGGTCTTGGAAAGGCGCACTTCATCGAGGTCGCCGTTGTAAGGTCGTCCTTCGGCACCGCCGAGGCTGATTGGCCCGTCGATCGCCGGCAGCGCCACCGAGGCTGCACCCGCTTCGACGCCGTTCACGTAAATCTTGAGCGTCGTACCGTCGGCGACGACGCCGAGATGCGTCCACTCGCCTTGCTTCACGGCTGCCGTTGCTTGCGTCTTCGCGCTGCCAAGTCCGACGAAAGGAACCCCGTTGGTCAGTCCGATAATCAGAGGTCCGCGGGCGAACACGGCCGCTTCGCCCGCGACCGCAGCGGGTTTGACCCAGGCTGTAAAGGTGAACGGCGCCGCTGCGGGCATGGCGAGCGAGGGCGATGGCGCGATCTGCACAGCTCCCTGACCCGGAAATCTTGCCGCGCGCCCGATAATGCCGCCGTCATCGACTCCCGGCGGTCCGTTCTGGGCATTGTTGGCGTTCGCGGTCTTGTCCGTGGCCGGCTGGCCGGGATTATCCGAGAAATGATAGACCGCGAGATAGTCGGGGTCGAACGTGCCTTTGGCATCGTCGCCCGCACCAGCCGTCGCGTTGCCGAAATAGAGCCATATCTGCTTTTTCTCGCCACCGTTGAGTGTCGGAATCGAAACCCAGACATAGGCAATGCCCGTCGCTGCATCGTACTTCTCGACATGGGAGGCCAGCGGCGTCTTGTCGTCGCTGTCGACAAACTTGATGTCGGCACCATTCTGCAGCGCTTCGGTAAACGTAAAATTGGCCGAGGTCAGTTTGACGAGCACGACGGTGCGTCCGATCGCGCCACTGGCATTGATGCCCGATGGCGACGTGTCGACCGTCACCGCTTTGCGATATTCCCAGTCCTTGTTCCACCACGCGTGCGCCGGACTTGTCATCGCCATCAGCAACACAAAGAATGAAACGAAGTACCTCGTCATGGCTTGTCCCCTGGTCATCAACATCGCCTAGAATTCGCTTTTCGCACTGAACGTAATGCGCGGATCGCCCTTGCGGACGTTGGCGGTCGGCACGACCGGCACGCCGACGACGAGCTCGCCCGAAAGCCTATTGAACAGCTTGAAGCGCGTGCCGCCGCCCACGCTGCCAATTCCGAAATCCGAACGCTGATCGACCAACGGGCTGATCACACGCGTGAAACCCGTCTCGGCGAAACCGAAAAAGCGCAGTTCGTCGACGAACGAGCCGAGATACGTCGCCAGCGACGGCGTACGGAACTCGACCGATCCGGTGATGCCGTTATCGCCGACGATCTCCGACTGGAAATAGCCGCGCACGGTCGATACGCCGCCGACCGCGAACTGTTCGTTCGTGACGAGGTGGGCATCGGCATATTGCCCCGAGAACTTCGCCACCGCGACCCAGTCGCCCTTGAACGACGCCGTGTAGCTGGCGTCGAGATTGATGTGCGAAAAATTCTCGATGCTATCGACATCCTTGCTGCGGAATCCCCCGACGATCTCGCATTGCAGAATGCTAAGCGGATCGCGGCATTGTTCCTGTTTCAGGATGCGAAGGCCGAGCGTTCCATTGAGGTTGACTTCGATCTGCTGGGCTTCCGTGCCCTGCGAGAAGGTATAGCCAAGCACGAGCGGCACGTATTCGATCGGCGACCGAAAGGTCGTGCCGCTGACGATGATGTCCTGTTTGAAATTCTTGTAATCGAGCCCGATACTGAAGGCATGATAGGCCTTTTCGGTCGGCAGGCGGTAGATGGCACGGGCACCAATCTGATAGCCGTTACCCAGAACGTTTGTGCCGCCCAGTGCCGCGATATCGCTGTTTGAGCGATACCCGTAAGCAATGAGCGTCCAGGGGGAGCCAAGCAGCGGCGCGGAATAGGACGCCGAAACGACGGCGCTGTCTTTCTTGTTTTGAGGCGCAATCACAAAACCGGCGGTGATGGTGTGCCCCACACCCCACAGGTTTGTGTAGCGCGCCGACCCCGACAGACGCAGCGGGGTCGTATTGGGGCTGTTGTCGTTGTTCAGCTCGAATGTCGCATGAAACGGAAACTGGTCGCGGACTTTCAACTCGGCGTCGATCGTGCCCGGCACCACGCCTGCCTTGAACCGCGGCGTGACGGTCCGATCGGGGAATCTGTTTGTTGCCGTAATGTCGGCCTGAAGAGCCTTGAAGTCGATCGGCTTGCCGGGCGCAAGCGACGGAATGCTTCGTTCGACCGCTCTGGCCGAATGATATCGGGCATCGGTAACCTTGACCGTGCCGACCGGCGTTTCATTCACCTTGATCTGGATCAGGCCAAGCGCAAAAGCTGTGTCGATCTGCGGTGGCGTCTCCACGATGACAGCTTCGAAGCCCCGTGCTGCATAGGCGTCCTGCAGCGCTTTGCGCGCACTTTCGACGTCGGCCGACGATTTGCCCGGCCCCAGAAACGGATAGACAATCTTCTCGACGTCGGTCGCATTCAACCGGGTGACGCCGGTTACATCGATTGCCTGGATCTCAAACGATTCGGGTGCCGAGATCGCCGCCTGCGGAGCGAAAGGTACCGGGTCGGAAACGGCAGGGGTAGCTTCGGCGGCGGGCGGCGTCGGTATCGCCCCGGGAACCGGAACGCCGGCCTGCTGGGCGATCGCCGCTGTCGGAACGGCAAGCGCCGTCGCCGCAGCGCCGAACGCAACGCATACGCGCCAATTCGCCATCAAGGTGCGCGAATTATTAAGCATTTAAATGGCTGAATCCCTGAACAGCTTTTGACTGCAGCTTTGTCCCGTGTTTCTCCTGCATGGCGATTGTTTAGGATTTGAGACTCATTTCCATTTTTGTCACAATTGCATCACCCGGGACGTCACGGGATCGTAACAGACGAAGGTCAGGAGCCTGATGATCCGCTTTGCGAGTTCGGCTCCCGATGAAATACTTCCCGAATTTTTACTCGATGTTGCCGGTTCTGATGGTCGCTTTGTGCGCCAACACGCCGGCCGATGCGTCCAGCGACGATCTCATTGCGGCGAGGACGTTTCGGTGCACACTTGGTCATGCGATCAATCTCGATCCGTCCAAGGATCAGACGATGGCCGATATCAGGTACGAGGGCAGCTATTCCTTTGCGCTGTTCCTGCCTGCTTCAAAACGGCGCAATACGCCACCGCCGAGCGCAACCGATCCAGCGGAGCCGGTCGATCCTGCGACAAGGGTGCTAGATGATCCGGCCGGCCTTCGCCGTGGCGTACCGGAAGGATTTGCACGCGTGGTCGATCTGTGGCCGGATCGCGTCGAAATGACGCAGGTCATCCAAGGGCCGCTGTTGCACTTCATCGTCATCAACCAGATCGATACCGTCGCTGGCTCCGCCAATATTTTCATGACGACGGCGACCGACGTTGCGGCAATGAATCTCAAAACAGTTTACCAGGGACCGTGCAAGATCGTGACCGAGGGCAGCTCGGCGGTGCAGTGATTCAGCGCGCCCGCCGGCGGCCTCATCCGATGGATCTGTGACTGACACATAAGTGTAGTGCTTCATCCCTAACGTCACGACGGTGTGTTGATGCGTACGAGCATGACACCCGAGCTCACCGTCGATTTCCCGCCTGCTGTTGCATGCGCTGCTGAAGAGAGTTTTGTTGGACAACCACGACACCGCCTTGTGGTCCGATGACGTCGGAAGCGTCGAGGCGGAAAGCGGTTCGATCCTTCAAACCTCTGCGACATCGCTCGAGGCGGTCTTGCGCAACGGGCAGCTGCTGTCGGGCGAAGCGCTCGACCGTGCCGTGCTGGTTCAGCGTGGCAGCGGCGAACGGCTCGATGCGGTGATTACCCGACTCGGCCTGATGAGCGAGCTGCGCCTGGCAGAGATTATCGCCGGCGCCAGCGGACTGGAGCTGGTGGGGCAGGGCGATTATCCCGCCGAATGCGTCGGCGGCATTGCCCTGTCGCTCGGATTTTTGCGGGAAATGCGCTGTGTGCCGGTCGCTGCAAGTGAACGACGGGTCGTCATTGCAACCGTCGATCCGTTCGATCCCTTTCTTGCCCAGTCCATGGCATTCATGTTCGCGCGGCCAACGCTGCTGCGCATCGGGCGCGGCAGCGATATCGATGCGGCAATTGATCGGCTCTATCGGTCGGACCTGCCCGAGACCGATGTCGATGCGCAGGTTGAAGGCGAAGACCTCGAGCGTCTGAAGGATCTGGTCAGCGACGCGCCGGTCATCCGCGCCGTCAATCGCATGATCGCAATGGCGTCCGACGCGCGGGCGTCGGACATTCATGTGGAACCGACCGACGACAGCCTGGCGATTAGGTTTCGGATCGACGGCCTGTTGCGCGACATGCCGCCGCTTCCTGCCGCCATGCGCGCGCCCGTCGTCTCGCGAATCAAGATCATGGCGGGACTCGACATCGCCGAGCGGCGGCTTCCCCAGGACGGCCGGCTTCGGCTTGCCGTGCGCGGGCATGAAATCGATCTGCGTGTCGCGACCGCCCCATCGATCCATGGTGAAAGCGTCGTCATGCGCATCCTGGATCGGTCGCAGCTGGCGCTCGACTTCGGTACCCTCGGCTTCTCGGAAGAGCTGACCACGCAATTGCGAAAGGCGATTCACACGCCGCATGGCATCGTGCTCGTGACGGGTCCTACGGGTAGCGGCAAGACCACGACACTTTATGCCGCGCTCGCCGAGCTCAATCGGCCCGAAAGGAAGCTGCTGACGGTCGAGGATCCGATCGAATATCGCTTGCCCGGCGTGATCCAGACGCAGGTCAATCCTGCCATCGGGTTTACATTCGGGTCTGCGTTACGGTCATTTCTGCGCCAAGATCCCGATGTCATGATGGTCGGCGAAATTCGCGATCGTGAGACCGCCGAAATCGCAGTTCAGGCCGCACTTACCGGTCATATGATTCTGTCGACCCTGCACACCAACACGGCACCGGGTGCTGTCACGCGTCTGCTCGACATGGGGATTGAGCCACTCCTCCTGAGTTCGGTTCTGACCGGCGTGATTGCCCAACGCCTGGTGCGCCGGCTTTGCGAAGCCTGCCGTGACCCCTATCCGACCGACGAAGCCCTGCTGCCGCTTTTCGCGCGCGCTAACATCCCCGTGCCACCGCAGATTTTCAGGCCGGTCGGTTGCCCGAAGTGTAGCAATTCCGGTTATTCGGGTCGTATCGCGATTTTCGAGATGCTGAGCATCGACAGCCAGATTGCCGCGCTGATCCTGGCCCGATCCGACACGCGTGCGATTGCCGCGGCGGCCGAAGGCAAGGCGATGCGGTCTCTGCTCGCCGACGGAATGCGCCGCGTCGCCGAAGGACGAACTTCGATCGAAGAGGTTCTGCGCGTCGTGAGCGAAGAATAGCCTGTGCCCGCGTTTCAATATCGCTCGGTGTTGCCCAACGGCACATCCCGTCGCGGGGCTGTCGACGCCGCTGATCTGAACCAGGCGATTGCGACGCTGCGCGCCGAGGGCGGCATTCTTCTCGACGTCCAGCCGATGCGCGCGCCCTCCCGGTCGGGCGCGGCACATCCCAATGCCGCATCGAGTAATGCGCTCGCGCTGATGATCGGCGAGCTCGCTGTCCTGCTGAGGGCAGGCTTGCCGCTCGATCGTGCGCTTGCACTCGCCATCGGCAATATCGAGTCCGCGAAACTGGCCGCGCAATTCGCGCCCTTGCTGGCTGCTGTGCGCGAAGGGCAATCGCTTTCGGGTGCCTTCTCCAAGGCCCCCGAGCTCGTCAGCCCGACGGCGGTCGCCATGACCGAAGCGGGCGAGGCAAGCGGCAAGCTGTCGGAGGCGTTGACGCGGCTCGCCGAAATGCTCGAACGTGCCGCCGAACTGCGTCGACTCGTTGTCACATCACTCATTTATCCGATCGCGCTGTTCGTTATCGCCATCAGCGTGGTTCTGTTGATGCTGCTGGCAGTTGTGCCTCAGTTCGAGGCAGTGATGGGCAAGAACGCAGCGCAGCTTCCGGCAGCGTCGCAAGCGGTACTTTGGGCAAGCCGCGCGTTGCGGGCCAACGGGCTGCTTCTTGTGTTCGGCCTTTTGCTCGCCGGTATCGGCTTCCGCTTTGTCCTCGCACGCGAAACGGTGCGTGCCAACATCGACCGCCTGGTGCTGCGCCTGCCGCTTGTCGGCCCGTTGCTTCAGCGCCTCGAAACGGCGCGTTTCGCCCGGACGCTTGGCGCCTTGGTCGAGGGGCAGGTGTCGCTGCCGGTTGCGGCATCGCTGGCGCAACGAACGATTCGCAACGCCCATATGAAGGCGGCCATGTCGAAAATCGTCGTCGGGATACGGGAGGGCGATGGGCTTACCGTGCCCCTGGCCGCAGCACGCATCTTTCCCGATATTGCGGTCGGGTTCGTGCGGACGGGTGAGGAAAGCTCGCAGCTGGGGATGATGCTTACGCGTCTTGCCGACGTGCTCGACCGCGACGTCCGGGTGCGGCTCACGCGTGTCGTTGCGATCCTGACGCCGCTGATCACCGTGATCCTTGGCGCATCGGTCGCCGGGATCATCGCATCGATCATGTCTGCCATTCTGGGCTTCAACGACCTGGCGGTCGCGCAATGAGCACGCGTCGTTGCGCAGTCAAGGCGCCCAGTTCGGCGGGGTTTACGCTCCTGGAGTTGCTTGTCACCATCGGCGTCATGGGCCTCATCGCCGGTATCGGATTTGCCGCAATCGACCGTGCAATGGCGGCGCAGGCCTTTCGGACCGCAACGCTCCAGATCGATCGTTCGGTACGCACTGCGCATGCAGATGCGATCCGCGAAAATCGAACAATCGTCGTTGCGCCGTTCGTTTCCCGCGACCCACGCGCGGCCGTTGCGACGGCCTCCGGTCCGTTTGCAACCGAGATCCGGATCGAGCAATCCGCCGCCATCCGATTCTTCAGCGATGGCACATCGACAGGTGGCACAATTCGCGTCTCGTCCGGCCGACGCCGTTTCGAGATTGCCATAGATCCCACCACCGGCGTCATCGCGTCGGGCGCGGCATGAAGGCCAGGCTGATCCGGACGGAGGCGGGCTTCGCGCTCGTCGAAACGCTGATCGCAGCGGCGATCATAGCCACCATGGCGGGAGTATTCTTTCAGATCATCGCAAGTCACGCCCAATCGGTCCAGGCCATGGCTGATCGGCGCGCCGCCGCCATGGTCGCCCGTTCCGCGCTCGATGCCGCAATAGGCGATAACGAAGGCATCCTGGCAAGGCGCGGTACCGATTCCCGCCTTCAATGGCAGGTCACCATCGATCCCTATGAGCCGCGCGCCGGAACCGCGCCGCCCCTCGATATCGTGACAGTGACCGTGACGGTGACGGGTGCCCGTCGACCTGTTCTCCGCCTCAGCTCGCTGAGGGTCGGGCGATGAACTGGGACCGGCTGCGCGCGCAACGGGGCTTCACGCTCGTCGAAATGCTTGTCAGCCTTGCAATCCTTGCGATGATGACGGCGATGCTCCTGAATGGACTACAGTCCGTTGCCATGTTCGGCGCGCGTAGCGTTCAAAAGCTCGACGACGACGACGAGATCGCGGCGGGACAGCGCGTGTTGCGCGACAGGATCGAACAACTGCGTGCGGTCCTCAATCGCTTTAGCCAAACCCCGATCATCGATGCCGGCGGCGACGAAAGCAGTTTTTCATTTGTTGGGCCGCCGATCGCCAGCGGGGAACCCGACGGTTTGTGGCGCTATCGCATTCAAGCCACCCCGGCGGGTGATCTGGTGCTCTACACCGCGAATATTCTCGACGACCGTTACAACTTCGCCGAACGCGATTTGCGCGGATGGCGGGCGCGGAAAATCCTCGATAACGTCCAGACACTGCGCCTCACCTATTTCGGTCCGCAGCGTGTCGGTGGCGGCACTGGCTGGCAAAGCACCTGGCAGTACCGTCCGCAACCGCCGGCACTTGTCCGAATCCGTGTCGAGCTCCGCGCTGGGGACCATCGACACTGGCCAGACTTGATCGTCAGGCCCCGCGCGACGGAAAACACGGCTTGCACAATCAATGCGCTGACCGGGCGTTGCGGTGGCGCGTCGTGAATTTGAACGAAGTCCTCAACAGCGATCTGGGCACGATATTGCGCGGCCTGCGCCGGGGGTTCGACTGGTGGATCGACGAACTCGCGACGTTGGTGCCGCAATCGGTACAGTCGTGGAGCACACGCACGCAGATATTGCTGCTGTTCGACGGTTCAAACGGGTTCGAAACAGTGGATGGCAGTCCCGTCAACGTCGCGGGTGGTGAACCGATAAGCAGCGACGCGACTGTTCTGCTTGGCCAGGGACAAGCTCTGACCCGCACGGTCACGACGCCGGCGATGACGCGCAGCGAGCTCGAGCGGATGTTGACCTTGAACGCCGAACGCTATTTTCCGCTCCCGGGAAATTCCGTGCTTATCGCCAGCAAGATCCGGCCCGATGTCGCCGAGGATGGAACCAGAACCAGTGATCTGGCCGCCATCACCTTGTCGCAGGCAGGGGCGCTTGCGCACGTGCTTCAACGGGGCGATATTCGGCCCCGCGCGGTGCGACTTGCACTAGGCAAGCATCTGCCCGACCCTCGTTTCGACTTTCTTCCCGCGATGCAAGCCGCCGGGTTGATGGCCAATCCCCGGAAGGACTATCGCATGTGGTGGATCCTTGTCGGCGCGCTTGCGGCGCTTAACGGTGCCACATTGATCTGGCGCGATGCGGCCGCCGTCGAACGCTGGCAGACCCTTGTCGATGCGCAGCGTCCAGCCGTATCGGTGGCGCAGAGGATTGTGGCGCGAATGCGCGTCACCGGAGAGATTGCGCAGCGCGCCAGCATCCGCCGGCGTCGTCACGATCCGCTCGCTACTCTTGCCTTGACGACGGCCGCCATCCCCGACGGTGCATGGGTTCAGCGATATTCATGGGACGGAATCACATTGCGGTTGACTGGTTATCGATCGCGGGAGACGGACGTTGGCGGGGCGCTGCGTGCGGTTCCCGGCTTTGCCAATGTCAAAAGCGCTCAAACTGATTCAATTTCTGAAACGGCAACGGGACAACCGTTCGACCTTGTCGCCGAAATCGGTGGGCGCTGACGACATGCTTGTTCTTTCACGACGGGAGCGCAAGCTGGTCGCCCTGCTCATCCTGTTTGCGATCCTCGGGCTTGTCTGGCTCGTCATCGTCGGTCCCATTTTTTCCGGGTTTAGCGAGCGCGCCGCAAATCGTGCGATGCTTATTCAGCAATATCAGGCCAACCAGCGTGTGATCGGTTCGATCCCGCGGCTGCGGCGACAGGCCGAGCGTCAGCGTGAACAACTGCGCAACTTTGGGATGACCGCGCCGACGCAAGCGGCGGCTGTCGTGGCGCTTCAGGATCGTGTGCAGCGCGCCATCGGCGATGCGGACGGTGAAGTGCGGTCGGTCGAGGATGTGTCCGACGGCACGTCGCAAATCCGGGTTCGAGCGTCGGCACGCATGACGCTTGCCCAGATGACGACCATAATCCAGCGGCTCGGTAACGACTCGCCTTATCTCGTTGTGGAAAGCTTGCAGGTTTCGGCTGATCAGGCGGCAATCAGTGGTCGGCTCGATGTCATGGAGGTCGGTTTTGAAGTTTCGGTTCCCTATGTCGGTACCCAATCGCGCTGACGACACGATCTTGCCGGCCGTACTGGCGGGCTTGCTTGCCGTCTTGCTTGCCGTCCAGCTTTTGCTGTCGGGTGCCGATCCCGACTTGCCGCCAGCACTTGCCGTGAGCGCTTCACGGACCAAGACGACCATTCCGGAGATGGCGCCGGTCGTTGCCGCGCGCGTGATTTTCGACCGGCCGCTCTTTGCGCCGCGCCAGTCGCTCACCGCAGCATTGCGTACTGGCGCTGCCTCGATGATCGGTGGGGCGCTCGTTGCGGGAACAGTCTCGATTCGCGGGCGCAGCTTTGCCGTCGTACGGCGGGCAAATGGTGATGTCATGAATCTTGGCATCGGCGGTGTGATCGACGGCTGGCGGCTGGTCGCGCTGCAGGCCGGCGGTGCCGTCTTCGTGAAGGGCAAGGAAAGTCGCGTGCTCGCCTATGGTGCAGCGGCGTTTGCGCCTGCCGAAGAGGATGCACCCAGCGAGTGAACATGATTCGACCGACGCCGCCTGAGATCAAAGCCCGGGGAGAAGCCGGCTACGCACTCGTGGCTGCCGTGGTTGCGATCCTGTTCTTTGCAACAGTCGCGCTCGGCGTGCTCAGCTTTACGCAGCGGGCACTGGTGACCGGCGGCGCCGAAATCGACGCCGCGCGCGCCGCCGCCGCCGCAGATGCCGGCATGGCGATTGCCCTTCGGGGACTCCTCGCCGATGGGCCCGAAAGTGCGTTTCCGATCGACGGTACGCCGCGTCAGTTTCGCTTCGACGGCGCGACGCTTCTGATCGAGGTGAGCGATGAGCGCGGTAAGGTGCCCCTCAATCTTCTCGAGGAGCAGCAGCTGACATTGTTGCTGGAGAGCGCGGGACTGTCGGGCGAGCCATTGGCGGTGGCGCGCGACTCTTTTCTCGACTGGATCGACGATGACGACGAACCGCGGCCTAACGGGGCGGAACGCGACTATTACCGGGGGCAGGGGCTGGTTCCGCGCAACGCCGGCTTTCTGACGCTGGGCGAACTCGGTCGTGTCCGTGGCTTCTCGCCCGCGACCGTGCAGAAAATTGCGAGCGTCGCAACAGCGGACTTCGGAAATGGCAGTTTCGATGCCCGTACGGCTAAACCTGCTGCAATTGCTATCATGTATCCCGGTGGTGACGCGGCAATCGATGAAATCCTGCGGGCACGCGAGGCACAGCATCAGGTTACGGCGCTTGACTTCACCAATCGTCCGAGCCGCATCGCGCGCCCCATGACGATCGCCGTCAGGGCCAGCTATCCGACAGGCGCGGTAACGACGCGACGCTGCGTCGTGGAACTGACCGGCGCCGCGCGTCGTCCCTTTGTGGTGCGCCATTGCGCTTAGCACCTGTTGCCGCCGCCTGCTCGGTGGTTGCCTGGTGCGCAGTCGCCGCGTTGGTCCTCGGACGCTTTGGCGGTCGATGCGACTCCTGCGATCTGGTGAACATCGGTCGTCCCTATTGGATCGCACTCGGCGTGATGGCTCTGCTGATCCTTGTCCTATTGCATCTCGCTTTGAAGCGCCGCTGGCGCGGCGTCGCGATAACCATGGTCTGCCTGGCCGCCGCGAGTATCGACGGCGCAGTCCCCGACGCGCGCGCCTGCGTGCCAGGCGATGCGATGCCGCACCTTCGCATCGTCGCATTCAACGCCTGGAAGGACAATGTTGCGCCACAAAGAGCGGCACAATGGCTGCGTCGCGCGCAGCCCGATGTGATTGTTCTTGTTGAAGCACAGGGGTCGGCGGCGTCGATAAGCGCATTGCTTTCGGCGGACTTTCCGTATCGTGTCGCATGCAACGCGGCTATGCGTTGCTCGACCCAGATCTTGTCCCGGCTGCGACCAATACAGTCGCAATCCTGGGCGCGCGGGGATGCCGAAAATCGCAAAGTGCTCTCTGCTACCGCAATGACGCTGCCGATATCGGCGCAACGTTCGGTGACCATTGTCGGAGTCCACTTGTCCCGGCTTTTGCCGCTGGGCCAGCAACGACACGAGCTTTCGACGCTGTCTCGACACCTGGCTGCGCTCGATAGCGCGCCCCTCATCGTGGCGGGTGACTTTAACGCCACGATCACGAACGCCTCGCTTCGCGATTTTGCGGCGATCCATCGCCTCGAAAGCGCCCCCACCGGACCGACATGGCCCACGCCTGTTGTGCTTGCGGGCGTACCAAGCCTGATCGCAATCGACCATATTCTCGTGAACGAAAAAATTGGGGTCGCAACCAGCATGGCGGGACCTGTTATAGGGTCGGATCATCGCCCGATCTTGGCTGCCCTGTGCATCACCCCGTAAATGCGGAAATCTTGACCGCTCTCCTGCTGTTCCGGGCTGACCAGATCCCGATCCAACGAAAAACTATCTCGCTTCAGCTGCAGGATCATTGGATTTCGAAACTCTTGTGCACGCGATCATAACGAATTGGTGCCAGATCGACCTCCGAAAAGAAATGAGTTATTGCAGATCGATGACTCTGATATTACGTTCTACTATGTTGAAGGTAGATTATGTTTGATCGGCAGGAACGTTCGAGCGCCGCTAGAGCGGCAGACGACAGAGCTGCCGCAGAGAGTAGGTCGGTCGAACGCGTTGTTGTAAAGGATGTGGAAATGGTGCCCCTGCAATCGATCGGAAGTGCATCCGATCAGCAACCGGTTTCATTTATCGGGTGGTCAGGCGCAATGCTGATCGGCGCCGCCATGTGGATGGTCATCCTCGCTCAATTGACGTGAGCGGTCGCCGGCGCCTCCTGAAATCGGAGATCTGTGGAACCTTAATACGATCCTTTTGCCCAAAGCACCGTCGGCCCCGTCCGTAACAATATCGCCAAGTCGAGAAGCAGCGACTTGTTCCGAACATAATAGCAGTCGATGCTAACTCGACGACGATAGCTTACATCATTTCTTCCGCTCACCTGCCACAGGCCGGTGAGTCCCGGTCGCACCGAGCAATATGCCTCGAAGTAACGACCATAACGCGCGATTTCCGACGCCACGATGGGGCGTGGTCCAACCAGACTCATGTCTCCCATGATGATATTGATCAGCTGCGGGAATTCGTCGAGGCTCAGTTTTCGGATCTGCGCACCAAGGCGGGTAATTCGCGGATCGTTCCGAAGTTTGTGATCGCGCGCCCATTCCAGACGAGCCGCGCTCGAGTTGAGAAAATGCTGCTGCAGCGCAACGTCGGCGTCCTTGCACATCGTCCGGAACTTTATGCACGGAAATTCCCGCCCGCCGCGTCCGATCCGTCGCTGGACAAAGAACAAGGGGCCGGGGCTGTCGATCACGATCAGACATGCCAACAAGCATAAAAACGGCAAGGCGATCAGCAGAATGACGGACGCGCCAAGGATATCGATCATTCGCGAGATTCGTGCCGACGACAGCGATGGTAACAATAACGTTGGGCTTCTGCGCCCATTGCTCGTCCAACGGTCGAGCGCGCGTCCGCGATCATATGCAGTTGCATGTTGCACCGGCCGCGATTCGGAACTGTCGTCCCCGCCGACATCGGGGATGTCGCAAACGTAGTCGCTGACGAGCGTCATGAATCCCCCAGATTCGCGGTTACAGTTCCCCCTAGAGGAGCCGTTAACAAAGCCTTTATGAGGACTCTATGTCGCCAACGTTACAAAGTCGGACCATGTGTGCGAAAAGGGAATCGACCATTGTGCCGTTTCGGGAATCGGTTAAATTTTCTCCTCGACGGCGCGGCTGCAATCGGCCTGCCTACGGGCGCAGCGTATTGAAAAACAACCATTCAGCTGTGATCTTTTCGAGCTCGCCGTCCAGCAATTCAACGACAACCGATCAGGCTTCTGGAGGGAGCGTACCGGGCGTTCGCTTCAGAAATATCGCTCCCCGACCCTAACCGTATCGCCTGGTCGGATCAGGAGCTTGGCGTCGAGCGGATAGGCCGCTTCGGCCGCGCTTTTTTCGCGGTGAATGAAAACAACTTTCTGGTTAGCGCGATAAGTAAAACCCCCCGCCTTGGCGACGAGCGCTAACGCGGTCAGCCCCTCGGAATAGGCAAACTCGCCTGGTCGCGCGACTTCTCCGAGCACGTACACGGACCGATAATTGATCACATCGACCGAGACCTTTGGGTTGCGCACGAACTGCGTACGCAACCGCTCTGTTATCTGGGCCTGTACCTCGGAGGTCGTTTTGGCCGCGACGACGATCGAACCCAGCAACGGGTAAGAAATCGACCCTGTCCCGTCGAGCGCAAATTCTCCACTCAGCCGGGGCTCGTCGAAAACGGTAATGCGCAAGCGATCTCCGGTACCGAGCTGGTACACAAAGGGCGCGGAAGCATCGGAAGGCGGGCTTATAACGGACGCACAGCCTGCGCTGAGCAATACCAGCATGATAGAAACGATCCGGATCATGTGAACCTGCTGTCGATGCGCTGTGCCGCGAGAGCCCTTAGCGTGTGATGTCAGATTAGTGCAACCAACCGCGCGCATACCAAACTGATACAACGTGCAAGCGGGGGATGGCGACGCTACGATGACTCGACAGACAGCGCTTTTTGCGTCCTCGTTGCTGTCGATGTCGCCGCTGGTCGCACAGGCGCAGGTCGCACCGCCATCGCCGCCCGCCGATACGGCCGCAGTCATGCCCGACCAAGCGACTAATCGGCAGCGCGCAATTGGATGCCTGGCTACGGCGATTGCCTATGAGGCTGGGCATGAACCGATTGAAGGGCAGCAGGCTGTCGCGGAGGTCATCCTGAACCGGCTTCGGTATGCCGGATTTCCGAAATCGATTTGCGGCATCGTATTCAGCGGTTCGACTCGCCGTACCGGATGCCAGTTCAGCTTCACCTGTGATGGGTCGCTCAATCGGCGGTTGTCGACGGCGGTTACGGAACGTACGCGATCGGTTGCGACGGCCGCGCTCGACGGCCGGAATCCGGTGCGCGTACCCGGAGCGACGCATTTTCATGCTGACTATGTGTCGCCTTATTGGGCACCAAGCCTGATCCGGATTGCCAAAATCGGTGCACACATCTTCTATCGGGGTGCGGGGGCACGGGACATGGATGGCCGACCGCGGCCTTATGTTCCGTTTGGCAACTCGGAGCTACAAGATGCCAGCAGCGCAGTTGGCATATCGGAAAGAAAAGCACTACCCGCAGGGGGACGTACACCTCCCCAGCGTCCAGGGTCTTTTGCGCCCTGGGGTTTGCCGACCCAAGAATAGCTGCCAGATGCGCGCTGGAGAAAAGCGTGCCGCCTGGCGCGGCGCAGGCGCGCGCGCACCCGCGCTTGAAGGCGTCAGACGCCACGCAACTCCGCCGGTAGGGAGGGCCAGGTCGAGAACGCGTTGGTCATTTGCCGACCTGCGCAATGTCCCCAAACAACGGCCGGGAAAGTTCGCCGTTTGGCAAATATCGCTTGCAAGCACGCGGCTGCAACTAGTATGATTATGCAAGTTTACGGCCATAATAACTTTAGGTGCTCATGCCGCTACCCACCGTCCTGACAAGAAATCTCGAACTTCCCGCAATCGCGGCACCGATGTTTTTGATTTCAGGACCGGAAATGGTCGTTGCCGCCTGTAGATCGGGCGTGATCGGCTCGTTTCCGACGCCGAATGCGCGGACGCCGGAGATTCTCGATCAGTGGATGGAGCAGATTTCCGGTTCCTTGGCTGTCGATGGCAACGCCGCCTCTTGGGCTGCCAATCTGGTGGTGCATCCTTCGAACAGCCGCCTTCCTTCCGATCTCGAATGCGTTTTGAAACATAAGCCGCCGCTGATCATCACCGCGCTCGGCAGCCCGGCGCGCGTGATCGATGCGATCCACAGTTATGGCGGGTTGGTGTTCGCAGACGTCAATTCCGTCAGCTTCGCCCGAAAGGCGGCGGCAGCAGGTGTGGATGGGCTTGTTCTTGTTGCCGCAGGGGCGGGGGGGCATACGGGGCACACGGTCGGCTTTGCCTTTGTCGAGGAGGTGCGCGCTTTCTGGGACGGCCCGATTGTGCTGGGCGGTGCAATCTCGACCGGTCAGGCAATCCGAGCCGCCGAGGTGCTGGGAGCCGACCTCGCCTATCTGGGCACGTCGCTCATAGCATGTTCGGAAAGCATGGCCGATCCGGCCTACAAGCAAATGGTGGTGGATGCCGACGCTGAATCGATCGTTCCGTCGAAGGGCATTACCGGCGTCACCGCCAATTGGCTCAGGCCCAGCCTGATCGCGGCAGGATACGATCCCGCCAATATGCCCGAGGACAAGAAGCCCAATTTCGAAAACGCCCAGGACGATGCCAAGGCGTGGAAGAACGTCTGGTCGGCGGGTCAGGGCGTCGGCGCGGTAAGAAGCTGTGCACCGCTGGCCGATGTCATCGCTCGTCTGAAAGAAGAATATGATGCTGCAGCCGGCTTGCCGGCATTCGGCGCGAAGGAGAGAAGCAATGACCGTCGAATTGGTCGAGACCATAAAGTCCACGATCCAGTCCACTGAGAACCCTTATCTGAAGGGGGCTTGGCGCCCGACGCACAATGAGTGGAACGCCGCGTTCGCGAACGGCGATGTCGAGGTTATCGGCACCATCCCCGATGACATCGACGGGGTCTATGTGCGCACCGGCGAGAACCAGATCAACGAGCCGATCGGCCGCTATCACCCGTTCGACGGCGACGGGCTGATCCATTCAATTTCATTCAAGAACGGCCGCGCGAGCTATCGCAGCCGGTTCGTCCGTACCAAGGGATTCCAGGCCGAACAGGAAGCCGGACGTTCGCTATGGGCCGGGCTGATGGAGCCGCCGCACAAATCGATCCGTCCCGGCTGGGGCGCGCAGGAATGGCTGAAGGATTCGTCCTCCACCGACGTCGTCGTGCACGCTGGCAAGATCCTTTCGACATTCTACCAGTGCGGTGAGGGCTACCGGCTCGATCCGTTCACGATGGAACAGTACGGCACAGAGGGCTGGGTGCCGCTCGATGGCATTTCGGCGCATTGCAAGACAGACGAGGCGACCGGGGAGTTGCTGTTCTTCAACTACTCGAAGCATGCACCGTACATGCATTATGGCGTGGTCGGGTCGGACAACCGGCTGAAGCATTATGTCCCGATTCCGTTGCCGGGGCCGCGCCTGCCGCATGACATGGCGTTCACCCCGAACTATTCGATCCTGAACGACATGCCACTCTATTGGGCGCCGGAGCTTTTGGAAAAAGGGCTGCACGCAGTCCAGTTCTATCCCGACCAGAAGACGCGCTTTGCGGTCATTCCCCGTTTCGGCCAGCCGGAGGATATTCGCTGGTTCGAGGCCGAACCGACCTACACGCTCCACTGGCTGAATGCCTGGGAGGAAGGCGACGAGATCGTGCTCGACGGCTATTTCCAGGAAGAGCCGATGCCCAAATCCTATCCGAACGCGCCCAAGGGGCTCGAGCGGATGATGGCCTATCTCGACCAGCAACTGCTCAAGCCCAAGCTGCACCGCTGGCGGTTCAATCTGAAAACGGGTGGGACGGTCGAGGAGCGGCTCGACGATCGAATCCTGGAATTCGGGACGATCAACCAGAAATTTGCGGGTCAAAAATACCGATATGCTTACAGCGCAATTCCGGAGCCGGGCTGGTTCCTGTTTCGCGGCCTGGTCAAGCACGACCTCGAGACCGGCACGAGCCAGTCGATCGAATTCGGCGAAGGCCGGTTCGGCAGCGAAGCGCCGTTCGCGCCGCGCATCGGTGCGGTCGACGAGGACGACGGCTACATCGTTTCGTTCGTCGCCGACGTGAACACCGACAAATCCGAATGCGTGCTGATCGACGCCAAGAACTTCGGAGCGGGGCCGGTATGCCGGATCGTTTTGCCCGAACGGATTTGCGCGGGAACCCATTCCACCTGGGCAAGCGGCAATGACATCGGGATGCCCGAAAATATCGTGCTGGCGGCCTAAGGTGATTGCAGCGGGGGAGGAGAGGCGTGCGCAATGTCGGGCAAGCGGGTGGTGGGGTGACACGACGCTGGGCGACATGTTCGTGGCGAATGCGAGAGCGTTTCCAGATCGCCCGGCGCTGATTGATGCGCCCAACCGGGGCGACATCGCGTTCGGTGATCCGCGGCGGTTCTCCTATGCCGAAATGCTTGCCGAGGTGGAGCGACTAGCGGGTGCGTTGCTGGCGGGCGGGGTCGCCAAGGACGACGTCGTCATGGTGCAGCTGCCCAACATCAGCGAACTGGTGAACCTCTATATGGCGGCGGCGCTGATCGGCGCTGTCATCAGTCCGGTCGCGGTGCAGTATCGGTCGCACGAGCTGTCGGGCATGATCGGTCTCGTCAAACCCAGGGCCTTTGTCTGCGCAACCCGGATGAAGGGCTGCGACCATGTTGGCACAGTGCGGCCGTTGCTCGGCAATGCCGTCCGGCTGATGACCGTCGGGCCGGATGCGCCGGTCGACGCAGTCGATCTGTCCACAGCGGCCGCGCAAGATGACATGTTTGCGGCGCATCAGGCCGCGCATCCGGTCGATGCCGACGACCTCTTTACGATCTGCTGGACCTCGGGGACGACCGGCGTGCCCAAGGGCGTGCCGCGCAGCCACAACCACTGGGTCGCCATTTCGCCTGGTACCTATGAATCGGCACGGCTGCGCGACGGCGATATCATGCTGAACCCGTTCCCGCTGATCAACATGGCCAGTATCGGTGGCGTGACGATGAGCTGGCTCAAGCGGGCGGGCACGATGGTGCTGCACCACCCGTTCGACCCCAAGGTCTTTCTGGCGCAGATTGCAACTGAGCGTCCGCACTTTACCATCGCGCCGCCTGCCGTGCTCAACATGCTGCTGCAGGATGAAGCGCTGCTCGCCGAGATCGATCTGTCGAGCCTGCGGACGATCGGTTCGGGTTCGGCACCGCTGGCACCGGCAATGGTCAAGGGGTTTCAGGACCGGTTCGGCATCATGGTCATCAACCTGTTCGGATCGAACGAGGGCATGGCGCTGGTCACCGGGCCCGATGATGTTCCCGATCCGGAGGAACGCGCCCGCTATTTCCCGCGCGCGCCGCTGTTCTCGCCGCCTTACGGATCGGGCCGGGCCACAAACATCGAAACCCGACTGGTCCCGCCGAAAGGGGGCAGCGCAATTACCGAAAACGGTGTTTCGGGCGAACTGCAGATCAAGGGGCCGACCCTGTTCGAAGGATATTACGGCGCGCCGGAACAGACGGCCGCTGCCTTCACCGAGGACGGTTTTTTTAAGACAGGCGATTTGTTCGAAATTGCAGGAAACGGACGATTTTACGAGTTCGTCGGACGCTGCAAGGATCTCATCATCCGTGGCGGCGTCAACATCGCGCCGGAAGAACTCGACCAGCTGCTGGGCGGCCATCCCAAGCTTCAAGAGGCCTGCGCGTTTTCGCTGCCCGATCCCGTCATGGGTGAGCGGGTCGGGGTGGCGGCGGTGCCGCGCGCCGGCGAAACCATCGCGCTCGAAGACGTGACCTCCTGGCTGAAGGCGCGGGATCTGGCGGTGTTCAAGCTGCCCGAGCGGCTTTTCGTTTTCGACGAATTGCCGCGAAACGTGACGAATAAGGTGATGCGGGGCGACGTGCGCGACCGCGCGCTGGCCATGCTGAAAATGGACGATTGAACCCTTGAAAAACACCTATCTACACGATGCCGTCCGCACGCCGCGCGGCAAGGCTAAGCCCGATGGCGGCCTGGCGGGTTTCTCGCCGCAAGAACTGGTCCGGCAACAGGTCGATGCGCTGCGGCTGCGTGTCGGGGAGAGCGCCTCCAGCCCCGACATTCTGCTGCTGGGCTGCGTCGGGCAAGTGGGAACGCAGGGCGGCCATATCGCGCTTGTCTCCAAGTTGCATGCCGGCCTGCCCGATGCGACAGCAGCCCACTCGATTAACAACTATTGTGCCTCGGGCCTGTCGGCGATCGGTCAAGCGGCGGCGCTGGTCGAAATCGGACAGGCCGGGTCCGCTTTGGCGGGCGGCGTCGAGATGATGAGCCAGGTTCCCTTCATGGGCGACCGCGCGAGCTTTTATGAGGACGCGAGCTTCCCGCACCGTGCACGCTATATCCCGGTCGTGCTGGCGGCCGACCGCTTGGCCAATGCCGAAGGGATCGGTCGCGCCGAACTGGACATCGTTGCACTCGCGTCGCAGCGAAAGGCCGGTGCGGCTGAAGGCGACCGAGTCCTGCAACGCTCGCGGATCGCCACCGCAACGCTTTCCGGCGAAGAATGCATCCGCCCGGCGACCACTGCGGAGGGGCTGGCGGCGATGTCGCCATCCTTCGGCGGCTTGCAGGCTCAATATGCCGATGCTCTGAACGGCGCGACATTCGAGCCGTTGCACTCGGTGTCGCACGCGCCACCGGTTTGCGACGGTGCCGGTCTGGCGCTGGTCGGTGGCAAGGATCTGACACCGAAGCCACGCGCCCGCATCCTTGCCTTTGCCGAGAGCGGCGGCGATCCGGAAGCCTCGCTGACGGCGGGCATCGCTGCGATGGAAAAGGTACTGGCGCGTGCTGGCCTGTCACTGGCCGATATGGACCGGATTGAGTTCATGGAAGCGTTCGCGGTGACCATCGCCAAGTTTCTGCGCGAATATCCGGTCGATCCGGAGCGGGTAAACGTGGGCGGTGGGCACATCGCCAAGGGACATCCGATGGGAGCGAGCGGCGCGATTCTGACATCGACTCTGCTCGACTGCCTCGATGCCTGTGATGGCAGCCTAGGCCTTGTCGTGTTGAGCGGCGCGTCGGGCGTCGGCGCTGCAATGATTGTCGAACGGCTGAACTGAATGACGACCGCGCTGAACGACCTGATCGCCAAACACGCGGGAACGCTGGCGGCGGCGATCGATGCAGTGGAGACCCGCAAGAACTGGAGCCCGTTCAGGGATTCGCCCAGCGGGAAATTCCATGCGCCCGGCGCATCGGAGGCGGGCAAGGCAGCGTTCGACGCGCAGCTGGGCCGACCTTTCGATCTCGACCAGCCCGGCATTGTCGCCCGCACCGGTGCCGAGGTGTCGCCCTTTACCCGCCAACCGCTTGGAATCGATTATCCGGTCAGCGATCCCGCCATGCTCATCGCCGCAGCCAGCGCGGCGATGGCCGGTTGGCGCAAGGTCGCGCCCGAGGCGCGCATCGCCCTATGCCTCGAAATGGCCACGCAACTCTACGCGCGCAATTTCGAGATGGCGCACAGCGTGATGCACGTCGCCGGTCAAAGCTATACGCAAGCCTTCAGCGGCAGCGGTCCCAACGCGCTCGATCGCGGGATCGAAGCGCTGGCCTATGCGGCGAAAGCCATGCGCGATGTCGTGCCCAGCGCGCGGTGGAACCGCACGTTCGGCAAAGAGGACGTGTCGCTCGACAAGCATTATACCCTGGTCCCGCGCGGGATCGGCCTGGTCATTTGCTGTGCGTCATTCCCCACTTGGAATGCCTATCCGGCGATGTTTGCAAATCTGGCGACCGGCAATCCGGTGATCGTCAAACCGCATCCAATCGCCGTCTTGCCGATGGCGATCGTGGTGCAGCAATGCCGCAGGGCTCTTGCCGCATTCGGCTGTGATCCGAACCTCGTAACACTGGCGGTCGACACACTCGACGCGCCGGTCGCGCAGCATTTCATCGACCACCCCGCGGTGCAGATCATCGATTTCACCGGAAGCCCGCGTTACGGCGGCCATCTTGAGCGGACGATTACCGGCAAATTGTTGTTCACCGAAACCGCCGGGCTCAATTCGGTCGTGCTGGACTCCTGTGACGATCTGGCGGCGACCGCCACCGCGATTGCGCGCGCAACGAGCCTGTTTTCGGCGCAAATGTGCACCAGTCCGCAGAACGTCTATGTGCCGGCAAAGGGAATCGAGACCGGCAGCGGGCATGCCTCTTTCGACGAGGTGGCGACGGCACTGGTGGATGCGATCGACGCGATTGCCGACAATCCAGTAATGGCGGCAGGTATCATGGGGGCAGTACAAGCCGAACAGAGTTGCGAGATCGTGCGCGGGCTCGCCGTTCGCGCTGCGCAAACGCCCGGAGCACGCATCCTGCGCCAACCGACGCCTTATCTGCATCCCGATTTTCCCGATGCGCGAACGATGACGCCGCTTGTGGTGGCGCTGCCTGCCGACAATGCGGCGCTCTACGCTGAGGAACACTTCGGCCCGGTCCTGTTTGTCATCGCCGCTGCCGATGGCGATGATGCGGTGAGCGAAGCTACCGCTCTGGCGCATACGCACGGTGCGATCTCGTCCTATCTCTATTCCACGGACGACGCGTTCATCGACCGATCGCTCGACGCCTATGCGGAATCGGGCATGAACCTATCGATCAACCTACACGGGGCAATGTGGGCCAATTTTGCCGCTGCCTATAGCGATTATCACGTCACTGGCCTGAACCCGGCGGGTAATGCGTGCCTCGCCGACCTGGCCTTCGTCACGAACCGTTTCCGTATCGTCCAGCACCGTCGTCCTGCGGTGGGGGAAGGGGAGAGCCATGCCGCATAGTGTCGATGACTTTGTCGGTGCCTGGTCGCTCGTCGACTGGCGGATCGAATACAGCGACGGCGGCGTCACACGACCCTTCGGCACAGCGGCGCATGGCTACATCGTCTATGCTGCCAACGGGATCATGGTCGCCAACATCGCCAAGGGCGAGCGCGACACCTTTGGTTTGCCCAATGCCCGCAATGCCGATGCGGGACAGAAGGGCGCGGCGTTCGACAGCTATTTTGCCTATGCCGGTCCCTGGCGGATAGAGGGCGAAGAGGTCGTTCACGCCGTTACCATGTCGTTGTTTCCCGACATGACCGGCACCGAGCAGCACCGCCTTGCCGAGTTCGACGGCAAGGGCGGGCTGACGCTTTCGGCGCATGAGCCGCTGAAGGACGGGGCCAGTCGCCATCACATATTGCAATGGCAACGATCCCGATAAGCAATGCCGGACGGGCAGAATTAGGCAAAAACAGAATAGGAGGGTGATTTGGTACAGGGTTCGAGTGAACGCCAGCGGGGCCGGTCTCAAACCAAAATCGCTCTGGTCGGTCTGTTAGGATGGGCCGCTCTGCTTGCGACAGGTGCATCGGCCCAGATCCAGCAGCCGACGGCAGCAGTTCCAGGCCCTCGAGAGTCGGACCCGGTGGCGATAGGCTGGATGCGCGGCAGTCCGCCGCCGCGCGACAAGGTCATCCGGTTCGAGGACGGCTCCTACGGCCGGTTTCCGCAAACCCGTTGGTCGTTCGCGCATTATCGGGAGCTTTTTCCCACCGCCAGAGTCTCGCGCGGAAAGGACCCTGTTTCTGCCTTGCCCGTAAGGCTGCGCACCGACCTGGATGGCGTCATCTTCACGCCGCTGGGCAAGCAAGATCCTATGACCTGGGCGCAGGCGCTTGAGGCGGTTTATGCCGATGGCGTTATCGTTCTGCACCGCGGCCGGATCGTCTATGAGCGGTATATGGGGGTCATGGACGGCGACCGGCCGCACATCGCCTTTTCGGTGTCGAAGTCGTTTTCCGGAACGCTGGCCGAAATGCTCATTGCCGAAGGAAAGCTCGATCAGAACGCGTTGATTGCCCGCTACATTCCGGAACTATCGGCAAGCGGTTTTGGCGACGCCACTGTCAGGCAGATGCTCGACATGACGACCGGCCTCGACTATTCGGAAAACTATTCCGACCCGAAGGCCCAGGTCGTAAACTACGCCTGGGCAGCGGGCGCGGCCCCGAGGCCGGCGGGGTATGCCGGGCCGAGAGACATCTTCGATTTCCTGAAAACCGTTCCCAAATCGGGCAGTCACGGCGACCAGTTTACCTATCGCACAATCAACACCGAAGTGTTGGGGATCCTGCTTTCCCGCGTGACTGACAAGACGTTACCAAGTCTTCTGAGTGAACGGATCTGGTCAAAGCTGGGCGCGGAACACGATGCCGATTTTGTCGTGGATTCGAGCGGGACCGCCATTGCAGGCGGCGGGTTGAACATGACCCTGCGCGATGCCGCACGGTTCGGGGAAATGCTGCGTCTGGGCGGAAGGTTCAACGCGCAGCAGATCGTGCCTGCAGCAGCCGTCGCGTCGATCCGGCGGGGCGCAAGTCAGGCCGACTTTGCCAAGGCCGGATACGCCACGTTGCCGAACTGGTCCTACCACAGCCAATGGTGGGTGAGCCACAACCGGAACGGTGCCTTCTCTGCACGCGGCATCTATGGTCAGGCGATCTACGTCGACCCGAGGGCCGAAATGGTGATCGTGCGCTTCGCGTCCAATCCAAAAGCGGCGAACGCGAACTTCGATCCCATTTCGCTCCCGGCGTATCAGGCTATTGCCGATCGGCTGATGCAGCCGACACGAACCAAATAGAGCACTCCAGACATCAGAGCTTTGCCCTCGACGCCAATCGCTATCGACCGAACCCGCGCAACGCCTTGCCCTGGGCCGAGTCCAGATATTCGTCGAGGCGCACGATGACGCCGTTCTCGATCCGCACAATGACGCATGCGAACATTTTCCACTTGGTCCCGTCGGGCAGCGTCGCCTCCAGGATATGCTGCTGCACGAAACCGTCCTTCAGCGCGGCGCGGTAAAGCACGCGGTAGTAGCGGTCGGGCAGCGTTTTGATGAACCAATCCAGCACGGCCATGTTCTGGTCGACGGTCTGTTCGATATCGTCGGTGTTGTGCCACAGCTTCGCATCGGGGGCGTAGCAGGCGCGGACGGCATCCACATCACCGGCCTGAATTGCGCCGACAAAACGCTCTGCGAACTCGAGAATCTGGGTTTCGTCCAACGCTAGGCTCCTTGGGTTGATTCAGTCGTGCTCGGCTATTCGCGGTTCAGCGCCCTCGCCATGGATTTTGCCAGACCGCTAGGATCGCGCGCGAGAAAGGCGCGGACCGAAATGGCGTGGGCATCGGTGTCGTGCTCGTCGATCTGGTGCCGTGCCGCCAGCAGGCCGGCACGAGCGATGTCGCGTGGTGTCGACTTGACCTGGTTTTTCACATGATCGGCCATCCGCGTATCGACCGACCCGACGATGAGCGCCGCGACGTGAGTGCCCTGTGGTGCGAGTTCTGCCCGCAGACAGGTCGACGCGGCACGCGCGGCGAATTTCGACGGGCTGTAGCCCCCCATGCCGGGTACCGCCACAATCCCGCCCGCCGACAGGACGTTCACGACGCCTCCGCCGCCGTTGCGTTTCAGGATCGGCGCAAAGGCCCGGATCATCGACACAACCCCGATGTAGTTCGTCTCGATCTCCTGCCGCATTGCGGTCATGTCGGGCGCGGTCAGCAGGGTGGTCATGCCGAAGGATCCGGCATTGTTGACGACGAGGTCGACGTCGCCGCAGGCCTCGGCCGCTGCCGCTACCTGCCGCTCGTCGGTCACATCCAGTTGAATGCCGACAAGCCGGGCGGGATCGCGTGCTGCGGCTTGCTGGGCATCGGCAAGCGATCGCGCGCCGATGTAGACGCGCCGAGCGCCCTGTTCGAGCAGTTCCTCAACGAACCCCTCGCCGATCCCGCGGTTTCCGCCGGTCACGATGGCCGTGCAATTCTCGATGTTCATTTGCGTACCTGCCCTAGGCTTTGTGGGAGCATGTTGAAAGCGCGGGCTATTTGACGCCCATTTCCGACAGAAGCTGGGCGCGGTCGTAATATTCGCGCCATTCTTTCACCTTGCCGCCTTCAATGAAGAGGACGCCGACGACCGGCACCTTGCCCGGATGGCCCTTGTAGACAAATTCATCGACGCGCTCGACGAAAACGGCGTCGCCGATGCGACCGATGTGGCTGACGTGCAGCGTAATCGACTGGATCCCGGCACCTAGGGCCGTGAGCCGTTCGGACACGGCCTTGCGGCCGACCACCGGCTCGCTCATCATCGAGTGGAGGACACCGTCTTCGGTGAACAACGCACCGACCAATGGCCAGTCGCGCTTGTTCCAGGCGTCGATCATTTTCTCGACCACGGCGATCTTGGCGTCGGGCTGCTTTGGTGCCTCTTTCGCATAGGCACCGGTCGCGCCCATGAGAGCCAGAAGTGCCACCAATATCCAGTTACGCATGTTCTTCAGCCTCTCGGAGAATTTACTCTCTACAAGTCGGATAGTGCGATTACCGCGCCGGCCGCGACGTCAGTTCGATGACCTGCGCCGAAGCGGCCTCGCCGCGCTTCTGAGCATCAATGATGCCGCGATCGACATAATCGCGCCAGCCGCTGATCAGGTCGCCGCGGAATTCGATGATGCCCGCATAGGGTGCCTTGATCGTGTGGCCGTCGAGCGAGTCATATTCGTCGACACCTTCGGCGAACAGACGATCCGCTGTTTCGGCATGTTCGAATATCCGCCACCGGACCGCGCCGATATTCGCGCCGAACTTATCGATGAAGGCGCGACATTCGGCTTTTCCGCGTGCTGGCGGCGCGATGGCAGCGGCGTAATGCCACACGATGTTATCCGTCATGCTGTTGATGATGAAGTCGACGTCCTTGCGCTTCCAGGCGTCGATGACGGCGCTGAATTGCTTGAATCGCTTGTCCATGGCGGTGACTTTCGAATGAGCAGAGATGGGTAGGGCGGAAGCGGCAATCGCAGTTGCAACGAATAGCCGGCGGTCAATCATGGACTATCTCCAATCGCCACCGGCGACCCGTGTTCAGCTTCACAGCCGTGCCGGGCTTTTCCCCCGGCACGGCATGCGGTGTTTTAGAATTTCGCCGAGACCTCAAGGCCGAAGGTACGCGGCGGCGCGTAGGACGACATCTCGTCGCGGAAGAACACGATGATGTTGGTCCGGTAGAGCTTGTCTGTCAGGTTCTTGGCAAAAACCGACACGCTCCAATTCTTCTCTGGCAGCTTGAAGGTCAAGCGACCGTCGAGCGTCCCATAGCCTTCTTCCCATGTCGTGTTCTCGGGCGCCCAGGGCATACGGCCCTGATAGCGATAGGCGAGTCTTGCCGTCAGGGCGTCTTCCCAGTCGCCACTGCCGATCGAGGCTTCCGCGCCGACGGCGAACTGGAATTGCGGCGTACGCTGCAGCTTGTTGCCCGAGTTGTTCACGCCTGCGAAGACGAAATCGTCATATTTTGCATCGAGATATGTGCCGCTGACCCATGCGCGAATGCTCCGGGTCGGGGCAAACTGGAGGTCGGACTCGATACCCTTGATCGTGGCACTCGCAGCGTTGCTGATGACGTTGCACAGGCACGAGGCAAGCGTCTGCTGAACCTGAAGATTTTTGTACTTCATCAGGAACAAGGCCGAGTTCCAGCGGAGCTTGCGATCGAACAATTCAGCCTTGTAGCCCACTTCGTAATTGGTCACTGTCTCTGGATTGTACGCGATCGTGGCGGCAACCCCGGACGATGCGTTGTTCAGGAAACCGCCGCCTTTAAACCCCTGGGAATAGGTGGCGTAGGCCAACATGGTATTGCTGGGCGTCCAGCTGATCGTCACCTGCGGCGTCGTGTCGCTCCATGACTTGCCATAGGGCACGTTGAAGTTTTGCGTCAGCGGCGTCAGCGGGGTTGGGTCTGCGGGATTGTACCGGTCGCCGGTGGCTACGATAATGCCCTGCTGATTACCGGATTTGCGATCGCGCGTGTAACGGATGCCGGCGTCGATCTTCAGCGTATCGGTCAGCTTGTAACCCAGTTGGGCGAACACGGCGTAGTCTTCGTTCTGGCCGCTATCGATCCATTGCGATTCACCGCTGAGCGTCGGCAGAACGAGCGATTCGCCCCAGAAACGGTTACGTTGAGTGACGTTGCTCTTCAGGTAAAATGCCCCGACGATCCAGCTCAGCTTCTGGTCGTCGTCCTTCGACTGCAACCGGAGTTCCTGGGTGAAGTAATTGCCCGTTTCCCGGAAGTTGACCGGTTCCGCAAACAGCAGGCTAGACCCCACGCTGGCCAGTTCCGCTGCTGTGAAATTGAACCCGTTGTTGGGGCCAAGTCCGGTCTGGTCATAGAGCGTGTAGGACTTGTTGTTCCGGTACCCGGTAATGCTGGACAGGGTAATCTTGTCCCCCAAGTCCTGAGACAGTTTCAGGATGAGGCTGTAGTTGTCGCGTGTCGCACTCTGCGGAGACGGTGCCGCGTCGCCGGCGAACTGCGGCCAGACGGCATAGCTTTCGCGCGGGCCCAGCGTTCGGCCCAGACGCGCGCTGATCAGTTTGCGCGTGCCCGACCAGATGGTCGCACCCGTGGCCAGCGTCGGGCTCTGAACTCCGACGCGGTTCACGCCGTTATCGCTGGTCTGCGAAAAATCAGCGATGAAAAGTCCCTTGAAACCGCTGCCTTCGGGCTCGTAACCCAGTTGCAAGCGTCCCTGCGTCGAATCCAAATTCTCGAGATCGACGTTGTGAAGAAGATCGCGCGCATAGCCCGAATGTTTGATCGCCTGAAACGAGATGCGACCCGACAGCCCATCGGCGATCCGGCCGTTGATGTAGCCGGTGAACTGCCGAAGGTCGTAATTACCGATCGTGAGCGTGGCCGAGCCCGAATTGGTTTGCGTCGGCGGGTTGCTGATCACGTTCACGGCGCCACCGGCGACGTTCTTGCCCAAAAGCACGCCCTGCGGGCCGCGAACGACCTCGATACGCGCGACGTCGTAGAAGGCGGTGTTGAGCACGCCCGAACGACCTGCATAGACGTCATCGACAAACGTCGAAACGGACTGGTCAGCGGTCGGCCCGGTCAGACGCGTATTCACCACACCGCGAATGTTGATTTCATTGGCTTGCGGCGAATTCGACGTGAACGAGATGCCCGTCATCGTCTGAGCAAGATCGTTGATCGAAACCACGCGGTCCTTTTCGAGTGTTGCGCCTGAAACGGCAGAAATTGCCAGCGGCGCATCTTGCACGTTCTCAGCACGCTTTTGTGCCGTGACGATGATGGTTTCGAGGTTGGAAGTTTCGGCAGTTTCCGGCGGCGTCTGGGCCATTGCCGGAAACGCGATACCGAGGGCTGCGAGCGTCACGACGGACGACGCGCGTAAAGGCACTTTTCTCATATATCCCTCCCCATATAGCGTGACTCGGTCGCTATCCGCCGAATCACTTTTATAATCGTACTTGCACCCCTAACTAAGGCGCACGAGTCCGGTTGTGCAAGTGATTTTTGTGCGCAAAAAAACCGCAATGCTCAACCCGAAATGTGAGTGAGACAGAAAACTGCGAGACGGCTGCCGAGATTGCATCCAGCTAGACAATATGATTATGCAACTCAGGCGCATTGTCGTTTTTGCGCTGCGGCGTTCAGCAAATCGGCCGCAATTTCAAACGTTTGCTCAGATGTAGGCGCGGATATGGCAATTCCAAAAATGCTGCAGGGCCTTTCAAAGACACTCAATTTCTACGGTCGGTTTGCGCCATCGTTCACGCGGATCGGCTATGTAGCCCGCTTGCTTCCGCTCCGCCCGGTATCTGCCGATTTCACCGGTCAAAGCTGGCTGGTGACGGGTGCGACCGGCGGTATCGGCAAGGCGACGACGCTTCTCGCTGCATCCAAGGGCGCACGGGTATTGGCGGTGGGTCGCAACCGCGATGCGCTGGCGGCATTGGTCGCCGAAAGCGCGGGTCTCAAAGGCTCGGTCATCCCGATCGAATGCGATCTATCCTCGATTGCGGCGATCGACGAGATGGCACGCGGCGGTGAGATTTCGACGCCCATCGATGTGCTGGTCAATAACGTCGGCATCCTGAACCGCCTGTATTCCGAGACGTCCGAAGGCTTCGAAACGACCTATGCGACAAGCCTTCTGGGGCATTTCCATTTGACCGAGACGCTGGCCGAGATCGGGCGTCTCGCCGACCGATCGGTTCTCATCAATGTGGCGTCGGGCGGCATGTTCAATGTGCCGCTCAAACTGCCGATGCTCAATCAGAAGGAGAAGGGGTTCAACGGTTTCGCATCCTATGCGTCGCACAAACGCGCTCAGGTGGCCCTGGCCGATTACTGGCGGGCCAAGTTCGGCGCGCTCAACCTGCGTGCCTATGCCATTCATCCGGGCTGGGCCGATACGGCCGGTGTGCAATCGTCTTTGCCGACATTCCGCAAAATCCTGCGGCCCGTCTTGCGCAACGCCGAGCAGGGGGCCGACACCATCATCTGGCTGGCCGCCGAACGGCCCGATGCAGTCGATGATCGCGTCTGGTTCGACCGCAAGGAGCGGACCACCCATCCGTTTCCACATACCAGACAAGCAATGACGACGGTACCCGATCTGGTCGCGAAGCTTGATGCCGACAGCAAGCGGGCGTTGGCTGGTTAAGTAGCCCGGCGATCGCCTTACGCGCTGCCTGTTGTTGCGACGGAACATTCTTGCCAAGCTATTGTAGCTTGTATAATCAAACCAACAGGGCGGCGCGTCTCAACAGCGCAGCCTCGGGAGAGCGATATGGTCTATGTTCTGGGCGGGTGGCAGAGCGACTACGCAAAGAATTGGGATCGCCACGGTATGGAACTGGCCGATGCGTTCTCGGAGGTGGTCCAGAACGGTCTGGAGTCCGTCCATCTCGAGCCATCCGACGTCGAAGTCGGGCATGTTGGCAATTTCGTTGGTGACCTGTTTGCGGGGCAGGGCATGCTTGGCGGCTTTTTCGGGCTGGTCGATCCGGCTTTCAACGGATTGCCAACATCGAGGCACGAAGCCGCCTGCGCTTCGGGGAGTGTGGCGATTCTGGCGGCAACGGCCGACATCGAGTCGGGCCGGTACGATCTGGCCTGTGTTGTCGGACTCGAGCTAATGCGCAACGTTTCGGGAGTCATTGCTGCGCAGCATTTGGGTGCTGCCGCTTGGGCCGGTCATGAATATCAGGATGCCACCTACGCGTGGCCGCGCGCTTTTTCCGATCTCGCGGAGGAATATGACCGGCGTTATGGGTTGTCCTATGAGCATCTGATGGCGATTTCGCGAAACAACTTCGCCAATGGCAAGCTCAATCCCAATGCCCAGACGCGCAGCTACCAGTTTACGCCTGAAGCCTTCACGGCATCCGACGAGCACAATCCAGTTATTGAGGGGCGGACGCGCAAGATGGATTGCGGCCAGGTCAGCGATGGTTCGGCCGTGGTGTTTCTGGCGTCTGCAGAGCGCGCCGCAGACTATGCCCGCAAGCGTGGCATTCCGCTTGATTCCATACCGCGCATCACAGGCTGGGGACATCGTTCGGCCCCTATTTCCTACAGCGCGAAAATCCGCGCGAGCGAAAACGAACCCTACGTGTTCCCGCAGGTCCACCGGGCAGCGATCGAAGCACGGACGCGCGCCGGACTGGCCGATGTGGCGCAGATCGACGCGTTCGAAGTACACGACTGCTTTGCGATGACCGAGTATATGGCGATTGACCACCTCGGCATTACAACGCCCGGCGAGGCGTGGAAAGCGGTGGAAAGCGGTTCGATCGAAATCGGTGGCGCCAATCCGATCAACGCCTCGGGCGGCCTGATCGGTATGGGCCATCCGGTCGGCGCGACGGGCGTCCGCATGGTTCTCGACGGCTACAAGCAGGTTACGGACACGGCCGGCGATTACCAGGTCGAAGGGGCACAGCGGCTGCAGACGCTCAACATCGGCGGGTCGACGACCACAACTGTGAGCTTCATCGTAGAAAAAATGGCGGCGTGAGCGACAGCGTTTTCGATTGCGCGGCGCAGTTCCTGCTTGCCGCCGATATCCGGATCGTCCTGCGATGACGGCGGCTTCCGCGCCGTTCAGAGACGTGAACTTCATGCCCGTCGATCTCGACGTTGCGGAGCATGAAGACGGCACCATCTCGTTGCGGACGAACCTGCCGCTTGAAGAATATGACGCCAATTTGCCTCGGGTCCTTGCCGCGCGTGCCGCGCTGGAAGGCGATAAGAAGGCGCTGGCGATCCGGAATGCTGCAGGGGTTTGGGAGCACACGAGCTACACGCACTTCAAACGCGACCTCGACGCGGTCACGCAGTGGTTGCTGGATAACATCCCGCGCGGAACGGCGATCCTGCTGATCGGTCCCAACACGCCCGCCTATGCGACCCTGACCTTCGCGGCCTATGCGGCCGGCGTCATCGTTTGTCCCGTAGGCATGGCCAGCCTCCAATCGGCGGCGGGCGAAGCGCGCTTGCAGCACGTCATTGCCAAGGCCAAGCCCAGCGCAATCTTTGCCGATGGGACGCTCGTCATCCAGCGGCTGATCGCCCATGTTGCCGATCCCTCGGTACTGATCATCGCACCCGACCCCGAGAGCTATTCCGGCGCCGTCGTCGCATGGACCGAGCTGGTCGGCACGACCGCCACGCCCGACGTCGCGGCGGCTATCGACAATTTGGATACGACCGTGCCGGCGTCGTACATGATGACGTCCGGATCGACAGGGTTGCCCAAGTTGGTCGCGACCTCACTGGACAATATTGCCGCTGTCACGATCCAGAGCACGATCATCTTCGGCCCCGAAGTCTATCAGGGAAACATAGTCGACTGGCTGCCGTGGCATCACGCTGCGGGGGCGGGGGTGCTGCGCACTACGCTGTTCAATGGCGGTAGCCTCTACATCGACGGCGGAAAGCCGATGCCGACATTGTTCGATGAGACGATCAGGAACCTCCGCGAAATCCCGGTCCCGTACTTTGCCAACGTGCCGCAGGGCTTTGCCATGCTGGTCGATGCGATGGAAAAAGATGCCCAGCTGCGGCAGAGCTTTTTCCGGGATATGCGGCTGATGCTCTACGGCGGCGCGGGCCTGCCCCAGCCGGTCTACGACCGTCTGCAGGCGCTGGCCGTCGCGGAGACCGGCCACCGCATCCATATGTCGAGCGGCTATGGCATGACCGAGACGGTCACCGGCTGCATTGCCATCCATTTTCCGACGGACCGCGTCGGTATAGGCCTGCCGCCACCGGGGATCGAGGTAAAGCTGGTGCCCAACGGGAGCCGGTACGAAGTGCGCCTGCGTGGGCCGAACGTCATGATGGGCTATGTCGACGAACCCGAGCAGACGGCCAAGGCGTTCGACGACGAAGGCTTTTACCGGACAGGCGACCTCGCCAATTTTCATGACCGCAACAATCCGGGCGAAGGTTTGTATTTCGCCGGCAGACTGGCCGAGGAGTTCAAACTGTTAACCGGCAGCTGGGTTTACGGTGGGCAGGTGCGCGACGCGGTCCTCGAACAGCTCGACGGCGATGTGTCGGAAATCGTGCTGTGCGGAGAGAACCGGGAGTATCTGACGGTGATGGCGTGGCCGAAGTCCTCCGACGACGGCACGCTGCTCGCGCGCATCACCGAAAAACTGAAACTGTATAACGCGCGCGGCACGGGAGCGTCGGTTGGTATCCGGCGCGTCGTACTTCTGGAATTGCCGCCCAATCCTGTTGGGGGCGAAGTTTCGGACAAGGGCACGATCAATCGCCGTGCCGTGCTAACCAACCGCGCCGACATCCTCGAACAACTCTATGCCGCTGATCCGGGCACGCACATCGGTATCGTCCAGGGAAACTAGACCTACATGGAAATCGCGCATCTCTTTCTCGCCAATGCGGCCATTCTTGTCGCCGCGTTCGCCACGCTCTGGTTGATCTGTCTTGGTTTGAAGGATGTGACGCCGGTCGACAGTTCCTGGGCACTCGGGATGGTCGTCATGGCAGTCAGCACATTCTTGCAGACCGACGGCAATCCCGACCGCAAGCTCCTCCTGCTGACGTTATGCGCCGCATGGGGCATCCGCCTTGGCTGGTACATGTTGTGGCGCTGGCGTCATCATGGGCCGGACCGCCGCTATGTGAAGCTGCTCGACAAGGCGAAGCAAAATCGCGGCTGGGGTTTCGGCAAGGCTTCGCTCCTGCTCGTCTTTGCCACCCAGGCACCGTTGCTTTTTATCGTCTGCCTGCCGGTTCAGCTCGGCCAGATCGACGCTGGCCCGGTCCTGGGCCCCATCGGCTATATCGGCGCGGCGCTGGCCATATTCGGGATCATCTTCGAATCGCTGGCGGATTACCAGCTCGTGCTCTTCAAGGCGGATGCGGCCAACACCGGTAAGGTGATGGATAGCGGCCTATGGCGTTACACACGGCATCCCAATCATTTCGGCGATGCCTGTGCGTGGTGGGGAATCTACCTTGTTGCTGCCGAAACAGCGACGGGTGTCTGGTCGATTGTCGGGCCGATCCTGTTGACCTGGACGCTGATGAAATGGTCCGGTGCACCCACGGTCGAAGGCAGCATGCGCCGAAAGAAGCCCGACTATGAGGACTATATCCGGCGGACAGCAGCCTTCTTCCCCTGGCCGCCCCGGCAGGCATGATCGACGGTCGCGCGTGACGTACCAAGTCATCCAGTGGGCAACCGGCGCGATGGGCAGGACATGCCTGCAGGCCGTGATCGATCATCCTGCGATGGAGCTCGTCGGCCTGTACGTCTATAGCGAGGCAAAGGCAGGCAAGGACGCCGGCGCTATCGCGCGGCGCGACTCGGTGGGTGTCGTGGCTACTTCCGATATCGACGAAATCCTTGCGCTCGATGCCGATGTCGTCATCCACTGTGCGCGGATATTGCCGCCGTTTGGATCGCATGATGCGGAGATCATCCGGCTGCTGGAGAGCGGCAAGAACGTCATTAGCATCAATGGCTACAGCGATCCGGGGCGGTGGGACAGTGCGCGGCGTGCGGTGCTTGCGGCAGCGTGCGCAAAGGGTAACTCGACGCTCATGGGCGCGGGTCTCAATCCCGGGTTTGCGGCCGAGCAACTGGCCGTCGTCGCGACCGGGGCCTGTTCGCGTGTCGACCGGGTGGACATCACCGAATATGTCGATTGCCGCGCAGTCAAACATCCCGAATATGTCTTCGGCAGCCTCGGCTTTGCGTCCGATCCCGCAACGATCGATCCCAATGACGCCGACTGGGGACCCGCTGCCCTCATGAACGGCATGTATCGCGAAGTGCTGTCGGCCATGGCAGAGCGGCTTAGCGTTCAGTTGGAAAGGGTTCAGACAGAACACCGTGTCTTCGCCGCAGCCAGCGATCTGGAAATCGCGGCCGGTGTGATTCCCCAAGGCCGCGTCAGCCACGTCAACTGGCGATGGGCGGGCTACGTCGGCGACCAGCGTCGGCTAACGCTATCGATCCATTGGTTTATGGAAACGACACACCTTGCCAACGCGGCACCGCCGCTGTGGGAGATCGACATCGTTGGCCAACCTTGCGTACATTTGAAGATCGAGGTCGAGAAGCACCCGGAGGACCAGAGCCGGGTTACGGCCGAACAGCTCGGGCTGGCCGGTGCCGTGATCAATGCCATTCCGGTCGTCTGCGACGCGCCCAGCGGATTGTGTCTACGTCCGGTGGCTACACCCTATCGGGCAGACCTCGGCGGCTGGTAAGCCTGGGTCTACGCCACCTCGGCATAGAATGCGGCAAAGGCTGCCTCGGCACCGGTGTGGGCACGAAGGCGATCCGCAGCGCCGATGTCGATGGCCCGTTCGGCCAGCCAAGCCGGGTCGTTCCCGTGGGGACCAACTAGCGCGCTTTCGACCGGGACGACGCGCTTGATATACTGACCTGCCGCCACCCACATGCTGCCAGTTTCCGTGCATTCCGGACCCGATAGCCATACCGCCGCCGCTGCCACTTCGTCCGGGCTCAATTTGGCATCCGGCGCGGCGTTGGTCCGGGTGGTCATGGTTGTCGCGGCATAGGGCATCAGGATGTTCACGAGGATGCCATTGCGGCGCTGTTCGTGCGCGAGCGACAGAGCAAAAGCGTTCAGCGCGCCCTTCGACGCCGCATAGGCGGCCCTGCCTCGGACACCATAGACTCCGGCCGTGGACGAAACGAACAGGATGCGCGGGTTATCGGACTTCATCAGATACGGCAGCGCCGCCCGCACGATCGCGGTATTCGCAAAGAAGTTGATGGCCATAACCTGTTCGAGGCCGCCATCGCTCAGCGTGCCCACCTTCTCGGCAGGCCCCTCGATCGCGGCGTTGAGAATCAGCGCATCCAGTCTCCCGAATTTATCGACTGCGGCATCGACCATCGCCACTGCGGCACCGGGCGCCTGAACGTCGTGATGATCCGCCGCCGCGCTCAATCCTTCCGCTGCCAGGTCCGCGACGATCTGATCGACGGGGGAGGGACCAGCGCCCGAAAACCTGTTGTTGATCAGGATTGCCGCGCCGTTGCGCGCGCAGGCTGTGGCGAAGGACTTACCCAGCCCTTTCGAGGCACCCGTTACCAGGATTGATCGGGCGCCGGGAAATGCGGTGTTTTGGTTGGTTGGCATGCCGTGAGTCTGCATCCGGCAGTATGATCATGCAAGCGACAAGGCATCGTTTGTTGGTACCAATTTCGCGTCGAATCTGGCGCCGTCGATCTGGAGCGTAAACGCGACATCCTTCGCCTGAATCGGTACGCTGCACTCGGAACAAACCACCTCCGGTTTCAGTGAATTCCCACACGCAGTGTGCGTCAGAAGGATCGGCGGACCTTCGGGCGAACCATAGTATTTGTCTCCCCATTCCATCAGCAGCAGCAAGGCCGGGAAATAGGCGGCGCCTTTACGTGTGGTCCGATATTCGAAGCGCGGCGGCGCGGACGCGTATTGGACCTGCTTGACGACGCCGAATTCCTCCAGCCAAGCTAGTCGTTCAGCGAGGATATTGGTTGCGATCGCCGTGTCCTGGCGAATCTCCTCAAACCGGTGGATGCCAGTGAAAATCGACCGCATGATGAGACTGGCCCACCGATCCCCGAGCAGCTGGGCGGCCTGTTCAAAGATCCTGGAGCCATCTTCGGTGCTGGCCCGCTGTTGGCGACGGCGGCTGTAAATCGGTGCCATCCACCCGACTCCCGGCCCTTCTTTCCAGTCGATCTCGCCTATGTTGAACGACGTTTTGCAGTTGTGACACGACGGAACAGGCAGGAAGTTGTTCCCGCAAACCTCGTGTTTGAGCTCGACCGAAATATTGCTCGATTGCTCACCCCATTCTATTTCCCACCTAAGGAGAATGAGGGAAACAGGGTATAAGTCCCGACCCTTCTTGGTCAGAATATATTCGTATCGCGGGGGGCGAGTATTATAGAGTGATTTTTCCACCAGGCCGTTGGCAACGAGTTTTTTGAGGCGGTCGCTCAGCAACGCTCTCAGCAGCCCTGTGGCACTGAGAAAATCGTCGAACTTGCGGGCACCGAGCAAACTTGCTTCCAAAATGAGCAAGGTCGACGTGTCGCCGACCACTTCCAGCGCCCGCCAGATCGAACAGGTTTTGATGAGAGTTTTGCCGTGCATTGGGGCGGTCTAACGCGGGTAGGGCCGGGGGTCTACGTGACGCCCTTGCAAGCGGGAAAGACAGGTCCATCCGGCCACGTCGTTACTTGCATAGTCGAACTCGAGCGCGTAGGCGTGCGCGAAATTTGCTGCACATGGAGAGCGTGCGTGGATGTGCAATTTCTCGAGCCGGTAGGATCGTCGCTCAAGCCGACAAATCATCCTTATCTGACCGGACCTTGGACCCCCACTTTTACCGAAGCGACGGCAATCGATCTCGACGTCATCGAGGGTCGCATTCCCGACGACATCGACGGCATATATGTTCGAAACACCGAGAATCAGGTTCACCAGCCGCTGGGGAGTTACCACCCGTTCGATGGCGACGGGATGGTGCATGTCATCAGCTTCAAAAATGGGAAGGCCGACTACCGCAATCGGTTCGTGCGGACGCGCGGTTTCGCCGCCGAGCAGGAGGCGGGCCAGTCGCTATGGGGCGGACTGATGGATCCTCCGGGCACGTCGCTGCGCCCGGGCTTCGGTGCGCACGGCGCACTGAAGGATTCCTCGAGTACTGATGTCGTCGTCCATGCTGGCAAGATCGTTTCCACTTTTTACCAGTGCGGCGAAGCCTATCTGCTCGATCCGGAGACGGTCGAGCAGGAGGGTATTGCCGGTTGGGGTCCGCTCGACGGGATCTCGGCGCATCCCAAGGTCGACGAATCCACCGGAGAAATGCTGTTCTTCAACTACGGCGTCTACGCGCCTTACATGCATTACGGTGTGGTCGACCGGACCGGCAAATGCGTCCATTACGTGCCGATCCCGCTCCCGGGACCGCGCCTGCCGCACGACATGGCATTCACGAAAAACTACTCGATCCTGAACGATTTTCCGCTGTTCTGGGATGAGCAACTGCTGAAGCGAAATATTCACGCATCGCGCTTTCACCGGGACATGAAGTCCCGTTTTGCAATCATTCCCCGCTATGGTCGGACAGAGGACATCCGCTGGTTCGAAGCCGATCCGACCTATGTGCTGCACTGGCAGAATGCCTATGAAGAGGGCGACGAAATCGTCCTCGACGGCTATTTCCAGGAAAATCCGACGCCCCGCCCGCTTGAGGACGCGCCCGACGGGATGGGGCATATGATGGCCTTTCTCGACGAGCACAGCTTCCGACCGAAGCTTCACCGCTGGCGTTTCAACCTGAAGACGGGCGAGACGACCGAGCATGATCTCGACGACCGCATCCTCGAATTCGGCATGTTCAACCAGCGCTATGCCGGCATTCCCTACCGCTATGCCTACAGCACCACGACTAAGCCCGGCTGGTTCCTGTTCAACGGGTTCGTCAAGCACGACCTGGAGACCGGCGAGTCGTGGGGCGTGAAGCTCCCCGACGGTGTTTTCGCCAGCGAGGCACCGTTCGTGCCCCGGATAAATGCGGCCGACGAGGATGACGGCTATCTCGTGAGTTTCCTCATCGACGAAAACAGCCAGACCTCAGAATGCATCCTGATCGATTGCAAGGACTTCGCTGCCGGCCCGGTGGTCCGCATCGCGTTGCCCCACAAGATTTGCAGCGGGACGCATGCCACATGGGCTGATCGGCGATTCATCGCGAACGGTTATCTATCACGTACGTAGAGGACGTGCCCCTGTGGGCAATTGCTCTCTGCCATCGGGTCGGTGCTGTTCCGCTCGGGCCCTTCGGCTGCTTGAGCCAGCGAGAAAAACTCTTGGCTTGTCACGCCACAATAATGGACGAGAGTGCCATCGTCGGGACCTACCGGAGAGCAGATGGCATGGCGGGATTGTGGTTTGAAGAACTCGCGGTGGGGCAGGTGTTCAACCATTCGATCCGCCGAACGGTCACCGAAACAGACAATGTCATGTTCTCGACGATGACGCACAACCCGGCGCAGCTTCACCTCGACGAAGATTATATGAAAGGGACCGAATACGGGCAGCGGATCGTCAATTCGGTCTTTACGCTTGGTCTGATGGTCGGAGTGTCCGTCGGCGATACGACGCTGGGCACGGCGGTGGCCAATCTAGGTTGGGACGAGGTGCGTTTTCCCAAGCCCGTGTTTCACGGCGACACGCTGCATATCGTCACCGAAGTGATCGAGCTGCGCGAGTCGAAGTCTCGTCCCGATGCCGGGATCGTGACGTTCCTGCACAAGGCGTTCAATCAAAGAGACGAGCTGGTCGCATCCTGCAAGCGGTCGGGCTTGCAGCGCAGGAAACCCGCCGCATAAATCCACTGCGACAGCAAGATTATTGACCGCCGGCATCTGAAGGCCGCCGAACGGGCGATGTTGCAAGCTCAAGTTTCCCGATCCTAAGGTGTTTTGCCTTGAACCCGCAACAATTGACGCCGATGGCCCCGCAGTCGGCGCTAGGGCGCCTATGGGAACAGGCAAGCACGAATGTCGTCAGAAGCGTTGCGCTCTCCATCTAGCCTGACACATCTCGCGCGCCTTGAGTCAGAGAGCATCCATATCCTGCGCGAAGTGGTGGCTGAGGCCGAAAATCCGGTGATGCTCTACAGCGTTGGCAAGGATTCCGCCGTGATGCTGCATCTGGCCAAGAAAGCCTTTTACCCCGCCCCGCCGCCGTTCCCATTGCTCCATGTCGACACGACCTGGAAGTTTCGCGCGATGTACGACATGCGCGAAAGTTCGGCGGCCGCGGCAGGCATGGACCTGCTCGTCTGGCAGAATCCCGAGGCGGTTGCGCAGGGCATTAACCCGTTCGATCACGGCGGCCTCCATACCGATATGTGGAAGACCCAAGGGCTGAAACAGGCGCTCGACCACTACGGGTTCGACGCGGCTTTCGGCGGCGCGCGGCGCGACGAGGAAAAGAGCCGGGCGAAGGAACGCGTGTTCAGCTTTCGCAGCGCCAGCCACCGCTGGGACCCGAAGAACCAGCGGCCCGAACTGTGGAACCTTTACAATGCCCGTAAAGCGAAGGGCGAAAGTATCCGGATCTTCCCGATCTCGAACTGGACCGAGCTCGACATCTGGCAATACATCCACCTCGAAAACATCCCGATCGTCCCGCTGTATTTCAGCGCGCCGCGTCCGACGGTGACGCGCGACGGGATGTTGCTGATGGTCGATGACGACCGCTTTCCGCTACGTGCGGGCGAAGTGCCGATCGAACGCTCGATCCGATTCCGGACGCTCGGCTGCTATCCGCTGACGGGAGCGGTAGAGAGCGAAGCGGCGACGCTGCCCGATATCATCCGCGAAATGCTTCTGACTACGACGTCGGAGCGGCAGGGACGCGCCATCGATCACGATCAGGCCGCAAGCATGGAAAAGAAGAAGGCGGAGGGGTATTTCTAATGTCCGCCTATCAGACCGACCAGCTCATCACAGAGGACATCCACGCCTATCTCGACGCGCACCAGCACAAGTCACTGTTACGCTTTATCACCTGTGGATCGGTCGACGACGGCAAGTCCACACTTATCGGGCGGCTGCTGTACGATTCGAAGATGATCTTTGAGGATCAGCTCGCTTCGCTTGAAGCCGACAGCAAGCGCGTCGGCACGCAGGGGCAGGAAATTGACTTCGCCCTCCTCGTGGACGGACTTGCCGCCGAGCGCGAGCAGGGCATTACCATCGATGTCGCTTACCGGTTCTTTGCAACCGAAAAGCGCAAATTCATCGTCGCCGATTGTCCGGGGCACGAACAATATACGCGAAACATGGTGACGGGTGCGTCGACCGCCGACCTCGCCGTCATTTTGATCGACGCCCGCAAGGGTGTGCTGACCCAGACGCGGCGGCACAGCTATCTCGCGCAGTTGCTCGGCATCCGTCACGTCGTGCTGGCGGTGAACAAGATGGACCTGGTCGATTACGACCGGGCGGTGTTCGACCGGATTGCCCTGTCGTACCGGTCGTTTGCCAATGAGATCGGGATCACGCGGTTCACGCCGATCCCCATTTCGGGGTTCAAGGGCGACAACATCACATCGCTATCCCCGAATACGCCCTGGTACACCGGACCGACGCTGATCGCGCATCTGGAGTCGGTCGAGATTGGTGACGATGCCGAGACGGCAAAGCCGTTCCGGATGCCCGTGCAGTGGGTCAACCGTCCCAACCTCGATTTCCGTGGGTTCGCCGGGTTGATTGCGGGCGGGACGGTTAAGCCGGGCGATCCGGTGCGCATCCTGCCTTCGGGCCGGACGACGACGGTGGCCCGCATCGTCACGCAGGATGACGATCTGACCGAGGCGCGAGCAGGGCAGTCGGTGACGCTCACCTTGGCGGACGAGGTCGATTGTTCCCGTGGTGACGTCATCGCCGCCGCGGATGCACCGCCCGAAGTCGCCGATCAGTTCGAAGCGACGATCGTGTGGATGGCCGATGAACCGATGCTGGCGGGGCGGTCCTATTGGCTGAAGCTCGCGACGCAGACCGTGTCGGCCACGATCGCCGCCCCGAAGTATGAGATCAACGTCAACACGCTCGAACAGCTCGCTGCCAAGACGTTCGAGCTGAACGCGGTCGGTGTTGCGACACTCGCGACCGACAAGCCGCTGGTGTTCGAAGCCTATGCCGACAGCAAGACACTCGGCGGGTTCATCCTGATCGACAAGATGACCAACGCGACGGTGGCGGCAGGGATGCTCAATTTCGCCCTGCGCCGCGCGTCGAACATCCATCGTCAGGCGATGGACGTGACGCGCGAGCGGCGGGCCGATCTGAAGAACCAAAAGCCCGCCGTCCTCTGGTTCACCGGTCTGTCGGGGGCGGGGAAATCGACGATTGCCAATCTGGTCGATGCGAAGCTCGCGCGGATGAACCGGCACAGTTTCCTGCTTGACGGCGACAATGTCCGCCACGGCCTCAACCGCGATCTGGGCTTCACCGATGCCGACCGTGTCGAGAACATCCGCCGCGTGGGCGAAGTCGCGCGCCTGATGACCGATGCGGGGTTGATTGTCATTACCGCGTTCATCAGCCCGTTTCGCGCCGAACGCGAGATGGTGCGCGCAATGCTGCCCGACAGCGAGTTCATCGAAATCCACATCGACACGACGCTGGACGAGGCGGAACGACGCGACGTGAAGGGGCTCTACAAAAAGGCGCGGGCCGGACAGTTGAAGAACTTCACGGGCATCGACAGCCCTTACGAAGCACCGGAGAACCCCGAAATCCATATCGACACGACGGCGATGACGGCCGAAGCCGCAGCCGATCTGATCGTTGAGCGGCTGATCGGATGACCGACGCCAAGCTCGCCCGCGACATTGCCGACAGGGCAGGGGCGCTGTTGCTCGGCCTCCGTTCCACGGCGACCGGCAAGGTGCTGGGCGACGATGGCGACCGCGAAGCCAACCGTTTGATCCTCGCCATGCTCGCCGAAGCGCGTCCGAACGATGCCGTGCTGTCCGAGGAGCGCCTGTGCGACGGCAGTCGCCTGGAAGCGAGACGTGTCTGGATCGTCGACCCGCTCGACGGCACCCGCGAATATGGCGAGGGACGCGACGACTGGGCGGTGCATATCGCGCTCGCCATCGACGGACAGGCAATTGAGGGCGCGGTGGCGCTGCCGGCGCTCGGTGTGACACTCGGAACCGATAGCCCGCCGCCATTAGCGCCCTCCAACGCGCCGCTGCGGATGCTGGTCAGCCGCTCGCGACCGGCCGCCGAAGCGATCGCGGTTGCCGAAGCGCTCGGGGCCGAGCTGCTGCCGATGGGGTCGGCGGGTGCGAAGGCGATGGCCGTGGTGCGCGGCGAGGCCGACATCTACCTCCATTCGGGCGGCCAATATGAATGGGACAATTGCGCGCCGGTCGCCGTCGCGCAGGCGGCGGGGCTTCATTGCTCGCGGATCAACGGGTCGGCGCTGACGTATAATCACGAGAATCCGTATCTGCCGGATTTGCTGATCTGTCGGGCGGAACTGGCGCAGGAAATCCTGCGTCTCGTCGCCGACATGGGTTAGGGGTAGAGTAGATACTTCGCCCGCGCCTCGACCCATGCCGCTTCGTCGGGCAGGGTCAGCCCATCGAGATCGTCCGGCACTGCCGCAACATCATCCACCCATTCGCATAAAGCCGGACCGCCATTGATCACGTCGATCGCGAGCTTCCCGAACTCATACTCGTACGGAAAATCGCGCCACAGCGGATAGTCGGGATAGAGCCGCCGGATCGCCTTGAAGGCGAGCGCCTGCACCCGCCACGGCTTGAACGCGCTATGGTCGTATCCCGGCCCCTCGGCATGGATGTGGACGCCCGCACACAATTGGCCGACGTGCTTGTGGAAGGTCGGTTCGAACGAGCATTCGCGCAGGATGCACCCGGCCAGCCAGTGCGGCGCAAGCGACTGCATCTCGGCAATCACCGCGCGCGCATCGATGTCCGGCGCGCCGAACAGTTCGAGCGGGCGTGTCGTGCCGCGCCCTTCGGACAACGTGGTCCCCTCCAGCATCACCGTCCCGGCATAGGCGCGCGCCATGTTGAGGTTGGGCGCATTGGGGCTGGGGTTGATCCACACCCGCTCGGCCAGCGGCCAACCGAAACCCGGCCCCGCGTCCGGGTCATATCCGCCCATGCCGATCACGCGGTAATCGACGTCGAGGCCCAGCGTGTCGATGAACCAATGCCCGAGTTCGCCGAGCGTCATCCCGTGACGCATCGGCATCGGGCCTGCGCCGACGAAGCTCTCCCAGCCTGCACGCAGGGTCAGCCCCTCGACCGGGCGGCCTGCCGGATTGGGCCGGTCGAGCACCCACACCGATTTGCCGTGGGTCGCGGCGGCCTCCAGCACGTACCGCAAGGTCGTGATGAAGGTGTAGATGCGACAGCCGAGATCCTGCATGTCGATCAGGATGGTGTCGAACGTCGCCATCGATTCGTCGGTGGGGCGGCGGACTTCGCCATATAGACTGAACACCGGAATGCCGTGGACGGGGTCGGTGAAGTCGGGCGACTCCATCATATTGTCCTGCTTGTCGCCGCGCAGGCCGTGCTGCGGGCCGAAAGCGGCGGTCAGCCGGATGTCGCCTGTCTGCGCCAGCGCATCGAGCGAATGCGTCAGATCGGCTGTGACCGACGCCGGGTGCGCGAGCAGGGCGACACGCTGTCCCTTCAGCGGCGCACGCAGTTCAGGGTCGGCGATCAGCCGGTCGATACCGAAGTTCATGAGTGGTCCGTTGCTGCGAGTTCCAGCGCGAAGCAATCGCGATGGTGAAAATCAGGATTACCAGGCGGATGTGCCAGTGCCCAATAGGACAGCGTGCCGTCATCCGCCTCGATCACGGCCGAAAGTCCGAAGCGCAGGGTAAACATTGGCGGCACCCATGACGGGTCGAGCCGTACGTCCATCGTGAACCGGTCGCCGTCGCGCGTGGTGACAATGCGGGGCGGAGCACCGACGTTGGCCAGGACCATGTCGGTGCGGTAGGCACCAAAACCATAGGCGGCCCATTCGCCCGACGGCGAAAAATTGGCCTCGTAATAGCCGGGGGTGTCGTCGGCGAGCATGAACGACTCGAAACAGGTCGTTCGCCACAAGCTGTCGCGGCGCAGCGGTGGCGCGGGCTTCGCGAGGCGAATTCGGTCCAACGCACCCGTCACGCTATACCGAATATGCAGGGCGTCATCGGGGGTGCGGGCACCCTCGACCATGATCCGCTCGATGGCCGATTGCCGGAAACGCGGGTGCGCGCGCAGCGCGACCGGCGCGACCGTCAGCTGCTGCCCGGCTATCATACCATTGGCTCGAGCCGGACAAGCACTGTCCCTTCGCTGACCTGTCCGCCGGTTTCGGCATTGAGTTCGGCCACGGTCCCGTCGAACGGCGCGGTCAGCGAATGCTCCATCTTCATGGCCTCCAGCGTGACAAGCTTCTGCCCTTTGGTCACGGTGTCGCCTGCGGCCACATCGACCGCGTTGATACGGCCGGGCATGGGGGAGAGGATGGTGCCGGAGGAGGCCGAAGAGGTACCGGCACCATATGACCGATTGGTCAACATCAGCTGGTGAGCGCGCCCGTCGGAAAAGATCAGCGCGCTGTCGCCAAGGTTCTCAATCCCCTGCACCTGAAACTCGAATTCGGGCCGAAGCTGGTTTTGCCCGATCTCGTAGAATTGCTGAGTGCCATCGAGCACAGTGCGCTGACCGTCGATCCAGACGACGCGACTGGAGATGGGCCGGGCATTCACCCTGAAGCCTTGCGGTCCTTCGTGCGAAGGCGAAGCGAAATCCAGCCACAATCCCGCCTTGTATTCGAGATCGGCGCTAACCGGCGTTTGCGCGATCAGCCTGTAGGCATGTTCGCCGATGTAACCGGTGCTGACGCCGCCCTCCATGAACTCATCGTCACGGCAAAGGACGGCCAGAAAGCTGGCGTTGGTCTTCACGGGCCAGATACGAACTTCGCCACAAGCCACACTCAGCAGGCCGAGCGCATCGTCACGGGTTTTGTCCACGGCAATGATCTTTGCGATCATTGGATCGTAAAATGGCGAGATCGCATCGCCTTCTTCTACACCAGTGTCGATTCGTGCTTTGCGCCCTCCACCGAACCGGGTTTCCTGATCGCCGGTGTAAATCTGCATTCTTTCCAGCTTGCCGGTCGATGGCAGGAAGCCACTTGCCGGGTCTTCGGCATAGAGCCGCGCTTCGACCGCATGCCCCTTTATGCGCAGCTGCGATTGCTTCTTTGGCAGTTTCTCGCCGCTTGCCACCCGCAACTGCCATTCGACCAGATCGACACCGGTGATTTCCTCCGTCACCGGATGCTCGACCTGCAGCCGGGTGTTCATTTCCATGAACCAGATGCGGTCGGCGCGCAGGCCCTCCGACGCGTCGGCGATGAACTCGATCGTGCCCGCGCCGACGTAGTTGACCGCCTTCGCCGCCTTCACCGCCGCCGCGCAGAGCTGTTCGCGGGTCGTCGCATCCATGCCGGGGGCGGGGGCTTCCTCGATCACTTTCTGGTGGCGGCGTTGCAGGCTGCAATCGCGTTCGAACAGGTGGACGATGTTGCCGTGGGTGTCGCCGAACACCTGCACCTCGATATGGCGCGGGCGCTGGATGTATTTCTCGATCAGGACGTGGGCGTTGCCGAATGAGGCTGTTGCCTCGCGCTGGCAGGAGGCGAGGGCATCGGCAAAGTCCGCCGCCGCCTCGACCTTTCGCATCCCCTTGCCGCCGCCGCCCGCGACCGCCTTGATGAGGACGGGGTAGCCGATCTGCGCGGCTTGGTCGGCAAGGAAAGCGGGGTCCTGGTTCTTGCCCATATAACCCGGCGTCACCGGCACGCCCGCCGCCGCCATCAGCGTCTTGGCCGCATCTTTAAGGCCCATCGCGGTGATGCTGGCGGGCCGCGGCCCGACCCAGATCAACCCCGCGTCGATGACGGCCTGTGCGAACTCGGCGTTCTCGGACAGGAAGCCATAGCCGGGATGGATGGCCTCCGCACCGGTGGCCTTGGCAGCGGCAATGATCTTCTCGCCCACCAGATAGCTCTCGCGCGCTGGCGACGGCCCGATATGCACCGCTTCATCCGCCTGCCGCACATGCAGCGCCCTGGCATCGGCGTCCGAATAAACGGCGACCGTGCGGATACCCATCTGGCGCGCAGTGCGGATGATCCGGCAAGCGATCTCGCCCCGGTTGGCGATGAGCAGCGATTCGATCATCGGACGGGCTCGGGGCTGAAGCGCAAAAACGGGCGGAAGTTCACACTACGTCCCCCCTTAGTCTGTGAACTTTCGCGGCGGAGCGGGACGGATCGAGTGGCGAACGTGGCGAGCCTGGCGCGAGTCATAGCTGGCACGATGCACATCCGGCGACTTGTAGGACAGCAGGAATATTCAGAGTCATGTCAGTTGCCGCAGTCCGTAATGCGCGAAGAAAAGCTGAGGTTCATGACCTTCCAGACACCATTTTCGCGGATCAGGTCGAAGTGGTCGAAACCGCAGTTGTTGACCTTGCCCTGCCTCCGGACAACGAACCGTACCCACACCATCGCGACATCGCCGTCGATCTCGATGGCGGGGTCGGTAATGCGCTCCTCGAACGATCCCTCCGGCGTGATACGCTTGGCGAACTCGGCCCAGCTTTGGGACCGGATGCTGCCGACGCCGGGAGCGCGGATGCCCGTCGCCGTGACGCGTCCGTCGGGATAAACATGCATGAGCATCGCCGCCGCATCGCCGACCGCAATGGCCGCAAAAATCGCGTTGATCGGGGCCATGACCGCCGTCGTGTCGGCTTCCTCGAAAGGAACCGGGTTGGCGGGCGGCAGCTTTTGGGCGGTGGCTCCCGCAGAAGCGAGCAGCGCTAGCGCAAGAAGCGAGGATTTCCTCACATCCGGAACACCCCGAACCGGGGCGCCTCCTCGACCGGCGCGTTCAAACACGCAGCGAATGCCAGCCCCAGCACGTCCCGCGTCTGCGCCGGGTCAATGATCCCGTCGTCCCAAAGCCGCGCGGTCGCGTGATAGGGGTTGCCTTCGTCTTCGTATTTCTGGCGGATCGGGGCTTTGAAGGCTTCGGCTTCTTCTGGCGTCCAGTTGTCCGCGTCGCGGTGGACGGTCGCCAGCACGCTTGCCGCCTGTTCGCCGCCCATCACGCTGATCCGCGCATTGGGCCAGGTGAACAGGAAGCGCGGCGAATACGCCCGTCCGCACATGCCGTAATTGCCCGCGCCGAAGCTGCCGCCGATCAATACAGTGATCTTGGGCACACTGGCGGTGGCGACCGCCGTCACCAGTTTCGCGCCGTGCTTGGCAATGCCCTCCGCCTCATACTTCCCGCCGACCATGAACCCCGAGATATTCTGGAGGAACAACAGGGGTATCCGCCGCTGGCAAGCGAGTTCGATGAAGTGTGCGCCCTTTTGTGCGCTCTCGCTGAACAGCACGCCGTTGTTGGCGAGGATCGCGACCGGCGTGCCCCAGATATGCGCGAAGCCGCAGACGAGCGTGGTTCCGTAGAGCGATTTGAATTCGTGAAATTCGCTGCCGTCGACGATGCGCGCGATGACTTCATGCACGTCGTACGGCGCGCGGACGTCGTCGGGGATGATGCCGTAGAGCTCTTCGGTGTCGAATTTGGGCGGGCGCGGCTCGGCCATGTTGATGTCGGGCTTGCGTGGCGGGGCAAGCGTCGAGACGATGTCGCGGACGATGGTCAGCGCGTGTTCGTCGTTCTCGGCAACATGATCGACCACGCCCGATTTGCGGCCGTGCGTGTCCGCGCCGCCCAGTTCCTCCGCCGTGATGACTTCGCCCGTCGCGGCCTTCACCAGCGGCGGGCCGGCGAGGAAGATCGTCCCCTGTCCGCGCACGATGACGGTCTCGTCGGACATGGCGGGGACATACGCGCCGCCCGCGGTGCAGCTTCCCATGACACAGGCGATCTGCGGGATGCCCTTGGCGCTCATATTTGCCTGATTGAAGAAGATGCGCCCGAAATGGTCGCGGTCGGGGAACACCTCGGCCTGATGCGGCAGGTTCGCGCCGCCGCTGTCGACCAGATAGATGCACGGCAGGTGGTTCTCGGTCGCGATCTCCTGCGCGCGCAGGTGTTTCTTGACCGTCATGGGGTAATAGGTGCCGCCCTTTACCGTCGCATCATTGGCGACGATCATGCACTGGCGACCGGAAACGCGTCCGATGCCCGCGATGACGCCCGCGCCGGGGACTTCGCCGTCGTACAGGTCGTTCGCGGCAAGCTGGCCGATCTCCAGAAACGGGCTACCCGGATCGAGCAGCCGTTCGACGCGCTCGCGCGGCAAAAGCTTTCCGCGCGACGTATGCCGCTCACGCGATTTTTCGTTGCCGCCAAGTGCCGCATGCGACACCTTCGCCCAGAGTTCGTCGCGCAGGGCCCGGTTGTGGGCCGCGTTGGTACGGAATGCGTCGCTGTCTGGGTTCAGCGCAGTCGTCAGAACAGGGGCACTCATCAACCGACCTCGAACAAATGATAGACAGGACCGCCACGCGTCTGTTCGCCGATCCCCACGACAATCGCATCCTCCAGCCAACGATACCGATCGTCGCCGCATTCGAAGGTCGCCAACGTGCGCAGCCGATATTCGCCGGGGGAGAGGACGTCGCCACGACGAAAGCGTTTCAGCATCTCGGCCGAACCCAGGAAACTCCCCGTATAGGCAAGATAGATCGTCGCACCATCATCCGTGGTCAGCGTCAGCCGGACATCAAGCGCCATGGTGCCGTCTGCCCGCGTGACCACCCAATCGTGGCCGCCGACAACCGTGCCGTTCAGGCGTTCGCCCTCGAACCTGCCGCCGGTTACCGAGGCGATGCCACGATGTCCCGCCCGCGTTGCGCCGATCGGCACCACACCCCCGAAATCGACGGCAAGGCTCAGGGTAGTCAGGTGACGATACGGCAACCTCTCCATGGTGTAAGCGCTAGCATGACGACCGGTTCAGGCAAACGCGTTAAGCCGCTTTCTTGCGGATCAGGTAGCGGTAAACGCCGATCAGGTTGATCAACAGCAGGATAACATTCTGCCAACCGATCCCTTCGCTGTCCTCTTGCAGGAACCCCCACGCGATCAGCGCGGCCGACGAGGCGACGAAGAGGACGAATGCCCATCCGGTCGGTTTGCGCCCCAGATCGAGCGAGACGACGAGGGCGGCGATCACGCCTGCCGCGGCTCCATAATATTGCACCGCGGTCAGGAGGGTCTCGTTCATCCGCCGATTAACTCGCGACCGATCAAAAATCTCCGTATCTCATTAGTGCCCGCACCAATATCGTACAATTTGGCATCCCGCAGGAAGCGTTCGACCGGCCATTCCTTGGTATAGCCCGCGCCGCCGAGCGCCTGAATGGCCTCTAGTGCGCACTTCACGGCGTTCTCGCTTGCCAGCAGGATCGCGCCCGCCGCGTCGAAGCGCGTCGTGTGGCCGGCGTCGCAATTGCGCGCGACGGCGTAGACATAGGCGCGAGCGGAGTTGAGCGCGACATACATATCAGCGACCTTGGCCTGGATCAGCTGGAACTGGCCGATGGACTTGCCGAACTGTTTGCGCTCGCGGACATAGGGAATGACCACGTCGAGGCAGGCCTGCATGATGCCGAGCGGTCCCGCCGCAAGCACGGCGCGCTCGTAATCGAGGCCCGACATCAGCACGCCGACGCCGCCGTTCATCGGCCCCATCACGTTTTCGGCCGGAACTTCGCAATCCTCGAACACCAGTTCGGCCGTATCGCTGCCGCGCATGCCCATCTTGTCGAGTTTCTTCGACACGCTGAACCCGGCCATGCCTTTCTCGATCAGGAAAGCGGTGATGCCGCCCGAACCCTCGCCGGTCTTTGCATAAACGACGAGCGTGTCGGCGCTGGGGGCGTTGGTGATCCAGAATTTCGTGCCGTTGAGGCGGTAGCGGTCGTTACCGACGGCTTCGGCTTTCAGTTTCATCGATACGACGTCTGACCCTGAACCTGCCTCCGACATCGCCAGGCTGCCGACATGTTCACCGCTGATCAGCTTGGCCAGGTACTTTGCCTTTTGCTCTGGCGAGCCCCAGCGCCGGATCTGGTTCACGCACAGGTTTGAATGCGCGCCGTAGCTCAGGCCGATGCTGGCCGACGCGCGCGATACTTCCTCCATCGCGACGACATGATCGAGGTAGCCGAGACCCAGACCGCCCCATTCCTCTTCCACCGTAATCCCATGCAGCCCCAGCGCGCCCATTTCGGGCCACAGCTCGCGCGGAAATTTATTCTCTTCGTCGGTCGCTGCCGCAATTGGCGCGATGCGGTCGGTCGCGAAGCGGCGGGTCGTCTCGCGGATCATGTCGGCGGTCTCGCCCAGCGCAAAGTCGAAGTCGGCCATATGCCCTCTCAAAAGCATCAGCGGTTTCTTGCCGCCGATTGAACGTGGATGCGACAGGCAATACAGCCGCCCCATGACAACGCAATTCGACCTGACCGAAGACCAGTTTGCGATCCAGGACATGGCGCGCAAATTCACCGCTGACGCCATCACCCCGCACGCGGCGGAATGGGACGAGAAGCACATATTCCCGCGCGGCACGATCAAATCGGCAGCCGAACTCGGCTTTGCCTCGATCTATGTCAGCGAGGAATCGGGCGGCATCGGGCTCGGGCGGCTTGAGGCGGCGCTGATCATGGAGGCGATGGCTTATGGCTGCCCCTCGACCAGTGCCTTCATTTCGATCCACAATATGGCGGCGTGGATGATCGACCGGTTCGGGTCGGCGACGGTGAAGGACAAATATCTGCCGAGCCTGGTCACGATGGACCGGATTGCCAGCTATTGCTTGACCGAACCCGGCAGCGGGTCGGACGCAGCGGCGATGAAAACGCGTGCGGTCCGGGACGGCGATCATTATGTCGTCACCGGCAGCAAGCAGTTCATCAGCGGCGGCGGCGCGAACGAAATCTATGTGACGATGGTCCGAACCGGGGAAGATGGACCCAAGGGCGTATCCTGCCTCGTTATCGAAAAGGACATGCCCGGCGTCAGCTTCGGCGCGAACGAAAAGAAACTCGGCTGGCACTCGCAACCAACCGCGCAGGTGATCCTCGAGGATGTGCGTGTTCCCGTGGAAAACCTTGTGGGCGGCGAGGGCGAGGGGTTTCGCATCGCGATGATGGGACTCGACGGCGGGCGGTTGAATATCGGGGCCTGTTCGCTCGGCGGCGCGCAGCGGTGCCTGGACGAAGCAATTGCCTATACCAAGGACCGCAAACAGTTCGGCAAGGCGATTGCCGATTTCCAGAACACGCAGTTCATGCTGGCCGATATGGCGACCGACCTGGAGGCGGCGCGCGCGCTGCTCTATCTGGCGGCCGCGAAAGTGACCGCAAACGCCCCCGACAAGACCAAATTCGCGGCGATGGCGAAGCGGCTTGCGACCGATACGGGATCGAAGGTTGCCAATGACGCGCTGCAATTGTTCGGCGGCTATGGCTATCTGCAGGACTATCCGATCGAACGCTTCTGGCGTGATCTCCGCGTGCATTCGATTCTGGAGGGCACCAACCAGATCATGCGGATGATCGTCGGGCGGGAGTTGACGCGCCAGTGACGATGCTCACTCTGGCAATGGCGACACTGGTGGTGCCCGATTATGACGAGGCAATCGCCTATTTCACCGGCCGTCTGGGCTTTAGTCTGGTCGAGGATACGCCGCTTGGCGATGGCAAGCGTTGGGTCGTTGTCGCGCCGGGTGCAGGCGCTCGGATACTTCTTGCCCGCGCAAGCGACGCCGTACAGGCGAACGCGATCGGAAATCAGGCCGGCGGCAGAGTCGGCTTTTTTCTGCATACCGACGATTTCGACACAACCGTTGCGGATTTTAGCGCGGCAGGTGTGCAATTTGCAGGTGCACCGCGAACCGAAGCCTATGGCCGTATCGTCGTCATCGTCGATCTATACGGTAACAAGTGGGACTTGATTGAACCCGCAAGCAGGACGGACGCATGAGCGAGATTATCGTCAGCATTGAAGGCCGCCTCGGTCGTATCCGGCTCAACAGGCCAAAGGCGATCCATGCGCTGACGACCGATATGTGCCTGGGCATCATCGACGCGCTCGCCGAATTCGACGGTGACGACGATATTGCCGCCGTCCTGTTCGACCATGCCGACGGTAGAGGGTTTTGCGCCGGTGGCGACATCCGGATGCTCGCAACAAGCGGGCAGGGTGATGGCAGCGAGGCGCGCGCGTTCTTCCACGCCGAATACCGGATGAATCACCGGCTGTTCACCTACACCAAGCCCACCGTCGCGCTCATGGACGGCATTGTCATGGGCGGCGGGGTCGGGATTGCGTTGCCCTGCACGTATCGCGTGGCCACGGAGAGCACGCGCTTTGCCATGCCGGAGACCGGGATCGGCCTGTTCCCCGATGTGGGTGGCGGCTGGTATCTGTCGCGCTTGCCGGGGCAGGTCGGCAAGTTCCTCGCGCTCACTGGGGCGCGACTCGATGGTGCGGAATGCCTCGCGCTGGGATTGGCAACGCATTACTTGTCGTCAGAATCCATTCCAGCCGCAATCGATGCCTTGCACGACAGCCCCGATCTTTCGGCAACACTCAAGTCGCACGGCATTGGCGCGCCGCTCGCGCGCATTGTCGAGAACCGGACGCATATCGACCGGCTGTTTGCGGGCGACAGCGTGGCGGCAATCATGGCCGCGCTCGAAGCCGACGGCAGCGAATGGGCGGTGAAGGAATTGGCAACACTGCGCACCAAATCGCCGCTGTCGATGGCGGTCTCCCTGCGCCTACTGCGCGAAGGGGCGGCAATGCCCGACTTCGCCGCCGAAATGCGGCAGGAATATGCGATCGGTGCGCGCGTGGTGCACACCCGGGACTTTATCGAGGGCGTGCGTGCGCTGATCGTCGATAAGGACAACACGCCCCAATGGGTGCCCGACGTCTCTGATGCGGAGGTCGATTCGATCTTTGCGCCGATGCCACCGGGAGAGGAATGGACCCCGCTATGACCCCCCCGAATACATACGAAACGATTCTCGTCGAAACGCGCGATGCGGTGACGCTTGTCACGCTGAACCGCCCGCAGGCACTCAATGCGCTCAATTCGCAGGTTCTGGCCGATCTCACGGCAGCTTTCCGCGCCTATGATGCCGATCCAGGTCAACGCTGCCTTGTCCTGACCGGCAGCGAAAAGGCGTTCGCCGCAGGGGCCGATATCAAGGAAATGGCGGGACAGTCGTTCGCCGACATGTATGCCAGCAACTTCTTCGCCGGCTGGGAAAATGTGACGGCGACGCGCAAACCGTGGATCGCCGCGGTCAACGGCTTTGCGCTCGGCGGCGGCTGCGAGGTCGCGATGATGGCCGATTTCATTATCGCGGGCGACAATGCCAAGTTCGGCCAGCCCGAGATCAAGCTGGGCGTGACGCCGGGCATGGGCGGATCTCAGCGCATGACCCGCGCTGTCGGCAAGGCCAAGTCGATGGAAATGTGCCTGACCGGCCGCATGATGGGCGCAGAGGAAGCCGAACGCAGCGGCCTCGTTGCCCGCGTCGTTCCTGCTGCCGACCTGATCGACGAAGCGATGAAGACCGCCGCTGCCATCGCTGCGATGCCGCCGCTGGCCGCCATCGCAACGAAGGAAATGGTCGATGCCGCATTCGAAACCAATCTGGCCCAGGGAATCGTGTTCGAACGCCGCCTGTTCCACGGCCTGTTCGGCACCGAGGACCAGAAGGAAGGCATGGCCGCCTTTGTCGAAAAACGTCCGGGAAAGTGGAGCGGCAAATGACCACAATCGCTTTCATTGGCCTGGGCCATATGGGCGGCGGAATGGCCGCCAATCTGGCTAAGGCTGGCCATGATGTCCGTGCGTTCGACCTTTCAGCGGCAGCGCTGGAAACGGCCAAGGCCAACGGATGTCTGCCCGTCGCGAGTGCCGCCGAGGCTGTCGCCGAGGCACAAGTCGTCGTCACGATGCTCCCCGCGGGGAAACACGTCGCGCAGGTCTATGAAGAGACGATCCTCAAGGTCGCCAAGCCCGGCACACTGCTGATCGACTCATCGACCATCGACGTGGCGACGGCGCGTCAGGTCGCGGAGGCGGCGCAGGCCAAGGGGTTGATTGCGGTCGATGCGCCGGTTTCGGGCGGCATCGCGGCCGCTGCCGGGGGTACGCTGACTTTCATGGTTGGGGGCTCTGCCGAAGGGTTCGAGCGCGCGCGACCGATCCTGGAGGCGATGGGCAAGGCCGTCATTCATGCGGGTGCGATCGGGTCGGGGCAGGCCGCGAAGGTCTGCAACAACATGATCCTCGGTGCGACGATGGCGGTAACGACCGAGGCGTTCAATCTGGCGGCTGCGCTGGGCCTCGATGCCAAGGCGTTTTACGACATCGCCTCGGTCTCGTCGGGGCAGAGTTGGTCGATGACAAGCTATTGCCCGGTACCCGGTGTCGGCCCCGAAACGCCAGCGGATCGCGGTTACGAGGGCGGGTTTGCCGCTGCGTTGATGCTGAAGGATATGCGCCTCGCGCTCGACGCCGCGCAGACGAGCGGTGCGCACGTTCCGGTCGCGGCGTGCGCCGCCGAACGCTATCAGGCGCTGGCCGATGCGGGGCAGGGCGGCAAAGACTTCTCCGCCGTTATCGGGCTGGATTAAGGGCGCTGGGCTCTGCTGGCCCGCCACTGGGCGGCGGTTTGGCCCCAGGCATCGACACGCGCGTCCTGAAACGGATCGGGCAATCGCGTCGGCCCGCTATTGGTCGATCCCAGACGCTGCGCCAGCGCAATCGACCGGGTGTTCTCGGGGTCGATGGTGTGGATCACTTCGCTCCAACCCAGTATGTCGAACGCATAATCCATCGTGGCGACGACCGCTTCATAGGCATAGCCCTTGCCAGCAAACTGCGGCGCAACGCCCCAGCCGATTTCCTTCGCCGGCCAGCCCTCGGGTTCCCACGGACCGAGCCTCCCGACCCATGCACCGGTGGAGCGCTCGATCACCGAGAACATTGCAAAGCCCTTGATGTCCCAGGCTCCGCGCATCGAACATAGCATGCGCCACGTTTCCGGACGTGACTGTACGCCGCCGATAAAGCGCATCGTCTCCGCATCTGCACTCATCACCGACCAGCCGTCCAAATCCGACGCTTCGGGCAGGCGCAGGATCAAGCGCTCGGTGAACAGGATCGGCGCGCCAGTCACCCGAAGCGTCCCTTCAGCTCCAGCAATGCAAGTGCGGCCTTCGCGGCTTCGCCGCCCTTGTCCTTCTGGGCCGGGTCCGCCCGAACGAGCGCCTGTGCTTCGTTCTCCACGGTCAAGATGCCGTTGCCGATGGCGATGCCGTCCATCGTCAGCGCCATGATGCCGCGCGCGCTTTCGCCCGCGACGATTTCGAAATGATAGGTCTCGCCGCGAATGACGACGCCGATCCCGACATAGCCGTCATAGCGCCCGCTTTCCGCCGCTAGCGAAATTGCGCCGGGAATCTCAAGCGCGCCGGGTACGGTGATCACCTCGACGTGATGCCCCGCGTCCTCCAGCGCCGCACGCGCGCCCGCGATCAGCATGTCGTTCAGATGGTCGTAGAACCGTGCTTCGACGATCAGGAATTTGGCCATTATTCGCCCTTCGTACCGGGGATGGGACGCTCGCCGACGATCGACAGGCCATAGCCCTCGAGTCCGACCAGCGTGTGGTGCGTGTTGCTCAAAAGGATCATGTCGTGGACGCCGAGTTCGGTCAGGATCTGCGCCCCTACGCCATAGTCGCGCAATTCCTCAACCTCGGGCGCGCCCGCACTTTTGCCTTCGGCGCGCAACTGGATGAAACGGCTGATCATGTCCTGCCGCCGCCGGTTGATGACGACAATGACGCCCGACCCTTGCTCGGCAATGGCCTCCATCGATCCCGACAAAAGCCCCGATCGCTCATTCAGCTCGCCAAATGTATCGACGAACATCGACATCGTGTGCATGCGCACCAGCGTGGGCCTACCGGGGTCGATCCGTCCCTTTTGCAACGCGAGTGTCTCGTCGCCCGTTGCCTTGTTGAAGAAGGTGATCGCCTTCCACTCGCCGCCCCAGCGTGACTGGAACACCATCTCGGCGCGCTTTTCGACAAGGTGGTCGTGTTTGCGGCGATAGGCGATCAGGTCACGGATCGTTCCCATCTTCAGCCCGTGCAGCCGCGCGAACGACACCAGATCGTCCATGCGCGCCATCGTGCCGTCGTCCTTCATGATCTCGCAGATCACGCTCGACGGATTGAGGCCAGCTAACCGGGAGATATCGACGCCCGCTTCGGTATGCCCTGCGCGGACCAGGACGCCGCCATCGCGCGCGATCAGGGGAAAGACATGTCCGGGGGTAACGATGTCGTCGCGGCCCTTGCTGGCATCGATCGCCACCGACACGGTGCGCGCACGATCACCCGCCGAAATCCCGGTGGTTACGCCTTCGCGTGCCTCGATCGACGTCGTGAAAGCGGTTTCGTGGCGCGTCCCGTTGGCGCGGCTCATCAGGTCCAGACCGAGTTGTTCGACGCGTGCCTTGGTCAGCGTCAGGCAGATTAGGCCGCGTCCGTGCGTCGCCATGAAATTGATCGCGTCGGGCGTCGCCATCTGTGCCGGGATAATCAGGTCGCCCTCGTTCTCGCGATCCTCGTCGTCCACAAGGATGAACATGCGACCGTTGCGAGCTTCTTCGATGATCTCCTCGATCGGGACCAGCGTCGGGGCATCGTCGTTGCTGAATAGGAATGTTTCCAGTTTTCGCAATGTATCGGCGGTCGGGTTCCAGCTTCCGTCCTCCAGATCGCGCAAGGTGTTGGCGTGGAGGCCGGCGGCGCGCGCAAGGCCCGATCGCGACATGCCACCCTCTGTCACGAGGCGGCGGACTTTTTGGATAAGGTCAGTGCTCATAATCACTCATAATCACATTGAAATGTGATTGTCCATATCGAAGGTACAGTAGAATGTAGGTCGCAAAGGCGCACTTTGTTTCGGCCATGCACTTGGCGTCCGTCCGCACCCGCGATAGAAGCGAATAATACTGTATTGCAAGACTAATACAGTTGTGCGAAACACGCGAGAGTGAGCAAGCCGACGATGCCATCCACCGCCGAAGCGACTGCCGACTCCGCCGCGATGCGTCGGGCGATGGTCATCAGCCAGTTGCGACCGAACAACGTCACCGATGTGCGGCTGCTTTCGGCGATGGAGCGAATCGCCCGCGAGCCGTTCCTGCCCGCCGAACGCCGGGCGGTCGCCTATACCGATCGTGCGGTGCCGCTGGGCAACGGCCGGGCGCTCAACCCGCCGCTTACCACGGGGCTGCTGCTCGATGCCGCCGAGATTGGGCCGAGCGATCGTGTGCTGATTGTCGGCGCGGCGACGGGTTATGCGGCGGCCATCGCCCAGACGCTTGCCGGTCAAGTCGTTGCCGTCGAATCCGACCCGGCGCTGGCCGATGAAGCGCGTCGCAATGTGCCTGACCTCGATCTGGTGGTAGGCCCCTTGAATCTAGGGGCAACCGGCATGTTCGACGCCATCGTCATCGACGGGGCGATTGAATCGGTTCCCGATGCACTCGTTGCCCAGCTGAGCCTGACCGGTCGGCTGACCTGTGCGATCAATGCTGGCGGCGTTGCGCGGCTTGCCGTCGGTCGGCGGGGCGGCACGGGTTTCGCGCTGTCGGAGTTCGTCGACTCTGAGGCCGTAACGCTGCCCGGCTTTGCGCCCGCCAAGGAATTCGTCTTTTGAAAGCGATCAACGCGTTTCGCGAAGGTAGAATGGATATGAGTCAGCGTCGCCGCCTGATTGCTGCGGTTTTGCTTGCGACTAGTGCCTCGACGGCATCCGCCCCCTTGTCTGCGGAAACCCTGCGCGAGGCACTGGTCAAGGCGTACCAGACAAATCCGACGATCACTGGTGCCCGCGCCGGGCAGCGCGCAACCGACGAAAATGTGCCGATTGCCCGCGCGCGCGGCTTGCCGGGCGTGAGCGTCTCCTCTTCGTACAACGAATATGTGGAGGTCGCAGCCAACAGCTTTCTGGCGCCGGCACGTCAGCTGTCGGCGACGGCGAATGTCTCAATCCCGATCTATCAGGGCGGCGCTGTGCACAATGCCACGCGCGCCGCAGAGACGCGCGTCGTTGCCGGTCAAGAAGGGGTGCGCGACACCGAGGCGAGCGTCTTTTCGCAGGTAGTCGCCGCCTACATGAACGTCATCCGCGATTCGGCGATCGTGTCACTGAACCAGAAGCAGGTCGGCGTCTTGCGCGTGAACCTTGAGGCGTCGCGCGACAGGTTTCAGATCGGCGATCTGACCCGCACGGATGTTGCCCAGTCCGAGTCGCGTCTTGCCCTTGCGCAGGGACAGCTGGAACAGGCCCAGTCGAACCTGATCGCCAGCAAGGAGAATTATATCCAGCTGGTCGGCGAAGCGCCGGTTGCGTTGGAGCCGCCGCCGCCGTTGCCAAATCTGCCGGGATCCGCCGACATGGCGACCGCCGTCGCGATCGACGCGAACCCGGGCCTTGCAGCGGCGAAAAGTCGGCGTCTGGCCAGTACCTATGACGTGAAGAGCGCGCGTGCGAGCCGGTTGCCGAAGCTCTCGGCGGTCGGGCAGGAGAGCTACAGCGACTATCTGGGCTCGCTCGGATCGCTCGGAACGGGCGCAAGCGCGTCCGCCCAGACTGCGCGCAGCACCACCGTCGGCCTGCAGGCGACGATCCCCATCTTCCAGGGCGGCGGCCCCGGCGCGCAGGTCCGTCAGGCGCAGGCACTCGAATCGCAGTCGATCGAAAGCGTGACCGCAACCGAGCGCAGTATCATCGCGCAGACACGCTCCGCCTATGCGGCTTGGCAGGCCTCGAACGAGCTGATTGTCAGTTCCGAAGCCGCCGTGGCCGCCAGTTCGCTGTCGCTGGAGGGCGTCCGCGCCGAAAACAGCGTCGGGACTCGGTCGATCCTCGACATCCTCAATGCCGAGCAGGAACTGCTCAACGCGCAGGTCAATCTGGTGACGGCGCGACGTAACGCCTATGTCGCCGGCTTCTCGCTGCTGGCGGCGATGGGGAAGGCCGGGGTCAAGGATCTGGGGCTCGAGGGCGGGCCGTTCTACGATCCGCAAGTCAACTATCGCCGCGTTCGCCGTAGCATCAACGACTGGGCGAACGACCCCAAGCCTGCGCCGGTCGCTACCCGCACCGTTGACACCAAGGCGCAAACACCGGCATTGATTGGCCCTACGGTTAACTAGACCGTAGGGGGACAAGGGATATGCGCGTGGCAGATGGGAATGCCGAACCGTCGATGGAGGATATTCTTTCGTCGATCAAACGCATCATCGCCGAGGATAGCGATGCCGCGCTGGCCGGGCCGCGCGCCAAACGCTCGGTCGGCCTGACGCCGCTGTCGCGTCCCGAACCCGCAGAAAGCGTCGATGATAACGACGAGATTCTGGAACTGACCGAGGCGGTTGCGCCTGAACCGGACTTAGTGCCCGAACCTGTCGCCGAAACGCCGAAGCCAGTTGCTGTCCCGATTGCGAAGGCTAAGGCAAAGGAGCCCGACCCGGTGCCCGCCGAACCGAAACCCACATTGGTGTCATCGACGACCGCCGAAGCGAGCCGTTCTTCGCTTGCCGCGCTCTCGGCGATGATCGTCAAGCCCAACATTGCCGGTGCTGACACACTTGAGGGGCTGGTGCGCGATATGCTCAAGCCGTTGCTCGCCGACTGGCTCGATGCGAATCTGCCCGAAATCGTCGAGCGGCAAGTCGCGCAGGAAATCGCCCGAATCAGCGCGCGAGGCTAGCCCTGTTGCAACGGGGCGGTTAAGCGCGGCCCCGATATGACCGAACTCCCCAAAACCTTCGACCCCGCCGCCATCGAGGCGCGGTGGTATGCGCAGTGGGAAAGCAGCAATGCTTTCCGCCCCGAACGCCCCGATGCCGCGCCGTTCACGATCGTCATGCCGCCGCCCAACGTCACGGGCAGCCTCCACATCGGCCACGCGCTCGACGTGACGTTGCAGGATATTCTCGTCCGCCATGCGCGCCTGCAGGGCAAGGACGCGCTGTGGGTCGCTGGGACCGACCATGCCGGCATCGCGACGCAGATGGTCGTCGAACGCCAGATGATGGAGCGGCAGGACAAGCGCACCAACTATTCGCGCGAAGATTTCGTTCAGAAAGTCTGGGACTGGAAGGCCGAAAGCGGCGGCACGATCACCCGCCAGCTGCGGCGCCTGGGCGCGAGCTGCGACTGGCAGAACGAACGCTTCACGATGGACGCGGGCTTTTCAAAGGCCGTGCTGAAGGTGTTTGTCGATCTCTATAACGAGGGGCTGCTCTACCGAGACAAGCGCCTCGTGAACTGGGACCCGGAGTTCAGGACGGCGATCAGCGATCTCGAGGTCGAGACGCGTGAGGTGAATGGCCATATGTGGCACTTCAAATATCCGCTCGCCGGCGGAGAAACCTACACATACATCGAGCGCGACGCCGACGGGAACGTCACGTTTGAGGAGCAGCGCGACTACATCTCGATCGCGACGACGCGGCCCGAAACCATGCTGGGCGACGGCGCGGTTGCGGTCCACCCCGACGACGAACGCTACCGACCGATCGTCGGCAAGCTCTGCGAAATCCCCGTGGGTCCCAAGGCGCACCGGCGGCTCATCCCGATCATCACCGACACCTATCCCGACCCCGAGTTCGGATCGGGCGCGGTCAAGATCACCGGCGCGCACGATCAAAACGACTATGGCGTCGCACAGCGCAACAACATCCCGATGTACCGGCTGATGGACGAGGCTGCGGCGATGCGCACCGACGGTGCGCCCTATGCCGAGGCTGCCGAACGGGCGAGGGCGATTTCGGCGGGCGAACCGGCGACGTCGGCCGACATCGACGCACTTAATCTCGTGCCCGACGTTTATCGCGGTCTCGACCGGTTCGCAGCGCGCAAGCAGGTGGTGGCCGACATTGATGCCGAGGGGCTGATGCTCGGCGTCGAGGACAAGACGATCATGCAGCCCTTCGGCGACCGCTCCGGTGTGGTCATCGAGCCGATGCTGACCGACCAATGGTACGTCGATGCGAAAACGCTCGCCCAGCCCGCGATCGAGGCGGTGCGCTCGGGCGCGATCAAGGTCGTGCCGCAGACATGGGAAAAGACGTGGTTCCAGTGGCTGGAGAATATCCAGCCATGGTGCGTGTCGCGGCAGCTCTGGTGGGGACACCGGATTCCGGCGTGGTTCGACGCCGACGGCAATCATTATGTGGCGATGGACCAAGCCGGCGCGCAGGCACTGGCGGGCGAGGGTGTTGCGCTCACCCAGGATAACGACGTTCTCGACACGTGGTTCTCCTCCGCGCTGTGGCCGTTCGGTACGCTCGGTTGGCCCGATGCCGATCCCAAGCTGGCCAAACATTACCCCAATGATGTGCTGATTTCCGGCTTCGACATCCTGTTCTTCTGGGATGCACGAATGGCGATGCAGGGTTTGCACTTCATGAAAGAAGTGCCGTGGAAGACCCTGTATCTCCACGGTCTTGTTCGTGCGCCCGATGGTTCGAAAATGTCGAAGTCAAAGGGGAATACGGTCGATCCGCTCGGCCTGATCGGCCAGTACGGCGCCGATGCACTGCGCTTCACGCTCGCCGCGATGGAAAGCCAGGGGCGCGACATCAAGCTCGATGAGCAACGCGTCGTCGGCTACCGCAACTTTGCCACCAAGCTGTGGAACGCCGCGCGCTTTCTTCAGGGCAATGGCGTTGGTGCGAGCGCGTCGGTCGCCGCGCCCGAGGCAGCGCTCGCGGTCAACCGCTGGATCATCGGTGAGGTGGTCGACACGCTGGCGAAGCTCGATCAGGCCATCGCCGACCTGCGCTACGACGCAATGGCCGACGCAATCTATCACTTTGCATGGGGCACGTTCTGCGACTGGTACATCGAACTGGTGAAGGGCACGTTCGACGACGAAACGCGCGCGGTCGCGAGCTGGGCGTTCGACCAGATCCTCGTGATGTTGCACCCATTTATGCCGTTCATCACCGAGGAACTGTGGCACGCGATGGGGGAGCGACGTTATGACGTCATCCATGCCGCATGGCCGAAGCCGGAGGCTGCGATTGATGTCGAGGCGAAAGCCGATCTGGATTGGTTGGTAAAGATTATTGGCGACATTCGTTCAGCCCGTCAGGAAGCTAACGTACCTCCCGGCCAGAAGATGTTGATGTTGGTTCGAGATGCCAATGAAGTCATTCACCGTCGGATCAAGAGCCAATACGAAAGCCTGAAGCGGCTTGCGCGTTTGGAGATGGTATCACCAGATCCCGCACCTGCCGAAGGTTCGATCGTCATTTCGCACAAAGATGCGACCTACCTTCTGCCACTGGAAGGGATTATTGATCTTGATGCTGAACGTGCTCGACTGACGAAGGGGATTGAAGCTGCCGAGAATGAGGCTGCCTCGCTCGCGGGCCGCCTCAACAATCCCTCGTTCGTCGAGCGGGCGAAGCCAGAGGCTGTCGATAAGGCGCGAGCCGACCATGCCGAGAAATCGGCGGAGGCCGAGAGGTTGAGGGCGGCGCTGGCGCGACTGGGGTGAACTAAAGCCCCTCCTTCTTTAGGGGAGGGGCTACAAGCGTGGCAACGCCATCTCGATCACCCGCACCGCCACGCGCGCGGTTATCGGCGTGTGGGCCAGTATCTCGCCGTCGATCGAGATCGGCAGCGGCGGAATCGTTTCGATGCGCAATTCTCGACCTTTGAAATCTTGTGTGGTCGTGCGTCGCCACGGCAGGCGGAGCGCGCTCGCCGTCCAGGATTTGAGCAGCGAGAACCGCGTCCTGCCGATTACCACCTGCACGACCAATTCGCCCGACTCCGGGTCTGCGTCGTCGACCAGCTCGGTCCCGCCCTGAAACCGCCCATTGGCGATGCGGACTTCGGTGGCAAAGACATGCTTGCCGTCGACGATCAGTTCGAACGGCCGAAACCGCACCAGCGATACCGCCGCCCATGACATATAGCCGACCCGGCCCAGCCAGCGCTTCAGGCCGTGCGGCACGGTCTCCGCAATCAGAGGGGCAAGGCCGATGGCGGCGCAGTTGCAGAAATAATCCCCGTCGATCATGCCGAGGTCGATCTTGGCCCGCCGCCCGTTCGCGATCACGTCGACCGCGCCGGCCAGGTCGAGCGGGATACCGGTCGATCGGGCAAAGCTGTTGGCCGTTCCGAGAGGGAGCAAGGCAAACACACAATCGTGTCCGACCAGAAAGTCGACCGACGACGACAGCGACCCGTCGCCGCCGCCGACGATGATCATCTTCGCACCGCCCGCAACGGCCGCCTTGACCGTGGGTTGCAGCTTTTTGGGGTTGTCGAGCGCATGCGCGGCGTCGAGCGTGATTCCCTGTGCCTCGATCAGCGCTTTTGCCTGTTCGAAATCATCGCGACCGCGCCGCGACTGGGCGTTGACGATGAGCGTGGCGGATTTGGGAAGGGCAGTCATGATGGTCGCTTAACAGCCGAAACGGTTTTCCGATGCGCTTTTGTTTCGATGGCGCGTTAGGAAGCCGGATATGGCCGATTCGGAAAATCCAATACCCCCACTGCGAGCCTCCCGAGACCGCAATCTGACCAGCGGCCCGATCGCCGCGACCCTGATTGCGTTCACGCTGCCGACGCTCGGCGCAAACTTGCTGCAGTCACTCAATGGTTCGGTTAATGCGGTCTGGATCGGGCGCATCCTCGGCGTCAACGCGCTGGCGGCGACGTCGAACGCCAACCTCATCATGTTCCTGATGATCGCGGCGGTCATCGGCTTTGGCGTGGCGGCCACGATTCTCATCGGGCAGAGTTTCGGCCGCCGCGACATCGACGCTGCCCGACGCGTCGTTGGCTCGTCGGCGGGGTTGTTCCTCGCCCTGTCGATTGTCATTGCCATTCTTGGCTACATCGAAACACCGAGTCTGCTGCGCCTGTTGGCCACACCGGGCGAGGCAATGCCGCTCGCGCTTGCCTATCTGCGCGTCATTTTCCTGTCGATGCCGCCCATTTTCATGGTGACGCTGATGGGCATGAGCCTGCGCGGGACCGGCGATTCGGTCACGCCGCTGATCTGGATGGCGGTCAGTGTCGTTATCGACGTGGGCCTCAATCCTGTGCTGATGCTGGGACTCGGACCGTTTCCCACGATGGGGATCGCGGGTTCCGCAACGGCGACGGCTATTGCCAACTACACTGTGATGATCGGCCTGCTGGTCCACATCTATGCGCGGGATATGCCGATCCGCCTGAAGGGCGCCGAACTCGGCTACCTCATCCCCGATCCCGCCCTGCTGCGCATCATTGTGGCAAAGGGTGTGCCGATGATGGTGCAGATGTTCGTGATGTCGCTGTCCGCGCTCGTCATGATCGGCCTCATCAACCGCGAGGGCGTGGTGACGACGGCGGCCTATGGTGTCACTTCGACCCTGTGGACCTATATTTCGATGCCCGCGATGGCGGTTGGCACGGCGGTCAGCGCGATGGTCGCGCAGAACATCGGGGCGAACCGCTGGGACAGGGTGTCGCAGATCGCGAGATCGGGCATTATCTTCAGCCTGAGCGTGACCACGTCGATGGTCGTGCTGCTTGCGCTGGTGGATACCTACGCACTCGGCCTGTTCCTTGCGCCGGATTCGCCCTCCCTGCCGGTTGCCCGCCATATCCAGCTGCTGGCCACTTGGAGCTTCATCATGTTCGGGGTCACCTTCACCCTGTTTGGGGCCGTGCGTGCAAACGGGGTGGTGTGGCCTGCGGTGATCATTCTGGTGACGACGCTGATCCCCTTCCGATTGGGCATAGCGCTTCTGCTGCATCCGATGCTGGGAGCGGATGCGTTGTGGCTCAGCTTTCCGGCGAGTTCCTTCATCACGATGATGCTGGCGATTGCTTATTATCGATATGGCAACTGGCGGACGGCGCGATTGACGGTACCTGCGCATCAGCCATCGTCGGGGTCCGAAGGGTTGCAGCCGACGCCCTGAGAGGGTTTAAGGCGCTTCATGTCCATGTACCCCGCGCTCCGCCTTCGCCGTACCCGCTCGACCGCATGGAGCCGTGCGCTCGTCAGCGAAACGCACCTTGCCCCCGCGCATCTGATCTGGCCGCTGTTCGTGACGAGCGGGCAGGGCGTTGAGGAACCGATCTCCAGTTTACCCGGCGTGTCGCGCTGGTCTGTCGACGGTATCGTGGCGCGCGCGAAGGAGGCAAAGGCGCTGAGCATCGGTGTCGTGGCCCTGTTCCCAAACACGCCGCGTGAACTGCGGACCGAGGGCGGCGAGGAAGCCCTGAACCCCGACAATCTGATGTGCCGGGCGATCCGGGCGATCAAGGATGCGGTTCCGGACATAGGCATCCTTACCGACGTCGCACTCGACCCCTATACGGCGCATGGCCATGACGGGCTGGTCGATGGCGGCGGCTATGTGCTGAACGACGCGACCAGCGACGTCCTGGTCGCCCAGGCCCTGAATCAGGCGAATGCCGGGGCCGACATCATCGCGCCCAGCGACATGATGGACGGCCGCGTGGGCGCGATCCGCGATGCGCTGGAGGAAGGCGGTCACGTTAATGTCCAGATCATGGCCTATGCCGCGAAATATGCGAGCGCCTTCTACGGACCGTTCCGCGATGCGGTCGGGTCGGGCGGCTTGCTGAAGGGCGACAAGAAAACCTATCAGATGGATCCCGCCAACGCGGAAGAGGCGCTGCGCGAAGTCGAACTCGACATTGCCGAAGGGGCCGACAGCGTGATGGTCAAGCCCGGTTTGCCCTATCTCGACATCGTTCGCCGTGTGAAGGAACGCTTCGAAGTTCCTGTATTCGCGTATCAGGTGTCAGGCGAATATGCGATGATTGAGGCCGCTGCCGCTGCCGGGGCAGGGGACCGCGATGCGCTCGTCCTCGAAACATTGCTGGCGTTTCGCCGGGCAGGGTGTTCCGGCGTGCTGACCTATCATGCCGCACACGCGGCGCAGCTGTTGCAAGGACGTTAGCCCGCGTTAACCATCCGCAAACGCCTTCGACCTAGGGATTTCGCGACGCAAGGAAAGCATCCCGATGGCGAGTGCCCCCATTTCCCTTCCTGAAACGCCTGTTTCCAACGCGAATGTGCGGCTGCGCTTCACGCTGGCCATTCTTGCCGGGTCGTTCCTGCTGTTCCTCGTCCAGCCGATGATCGCGCGGATGGCGTTGCCGCGCCTCGGCGGCGCGCCGGCGGTGTGGAATTCGGCGATGGTCGTCTATCAGGCGTTGCTGCTCGGCGGTTATGCCTATGCTCATTTCATGGGGCGTTTTTCCCCAAGGATTCAGGCGGGCGTCCACCTGGTGCTGCTCACAGGTGCCGCCTTGATGCTGCCCATCGGGCTGGTCGCGAGCGAACCGTCGGTGAACGCCAACCCGTTTTTGTGGACACCCTGGCTGCTGGTCGTGTCGATCGGCCCGCTGTTTTTCGCCATTGCCGCGCAGGCGCCGCTGCTGCAACGCTGGTTCGCGATCAGCGGCGGCGGCGATCCGTACCCGCTCTATGCCGCGTCGAACCTCGGCAGCTTTGCCGGTCTGCTTGCTTATCCATTGCTCGTCGAGCCATTGTTGCCGATCGCCGGGCAAAGCTGGCTGTGGAGCGGCGGCTATGTCCTTGTCGCCGTCCTCGTGGCTGGTTGCGCGCTTTTGCTCCCGCGCGGGGCAGTTGCGGCGGCTCCGGTCGAACGAGCAACACCAGTCCCCCTTCGTCGTCTGGCGATCTGGGTCTTGCTGGCGGCCGTGCCGTCGGGCCTGATGCTGTCGACCACGACCTATTTGACCACCGACATCGTCGCGATGCCGCTGCTGTGGGTGGTGCCGCTCGGGCTGTACCTGCTCAGCTTCTCGATCGCTTTTGCCGACCGGCGTGGTCCTGCCAATTTTATCCTCCGGATCGCGCCGCTGATCGTGCTGCTGGGCGGCGGCGTTGCGTTTGCGCAGAACCCGCACTTCCCGTGGCTGTTCGCACCGCTAGGACTGCTCCTGCTGTTCGTCATCGCGACCGCGCTTCACAGCGAATTGTTCGCGCGGCGGCCTGATCCGGCGCAGCTGACAACCTTCTATCTCGCGATGTCAGTTGGTGGCGTCCTTGGTGGGCTGTTCTGCGCGATAGCCGCCCCGTTGATGTTCGATTGGGCCTACGAGCACCCCATCCTGATTCTGCTCGGGGCCGCCTTGCTCACCACACGTCCGTTGTTCGGTTTCAGCGAACGCCTGTGGGCGGCACCCGGACGTCGGGCGCTGATCGTCGGGCTCCTCGCGATCGTCCTCTCGCTGGCGGTCGACAACTTCCTGCCTGGCTTGCCGAAGCCGCTCCCGTTGTGGGCCAAAGTCGTCGGCGTCATTGCAATCATCGACCTGGCGCTCATCGGCCTAGGCAATCGTGTCGCCTATACGTTCGGCCTCGCGTCGCTTATGCTCGGGCTTAGCGGCTGGACGATGCTGGCCTCTTCAATCGAAGGCGGCGAGCGCGTGCGCAGCTATTTCGGCATCTATGCCTTCGGCCGCGAGAACGGCCATGTCCGCACGTTGGTCCACGGAACGACGGTCCACGGGATGCAGGACATGCGCCCGGGCCGCGAACGCGATCCACTGAGCTATTACGCGCCCGAATCGGGTGTCGGTCTTGCCATGCGTGACGTGGCCCAGCGCAAGGTCGGCGCGCATATCGGTGTGGTTGGTCTCGGCAGTGGAACGCTGGCCTGCTATACCCGGCCCGGACAGGACTGGCGCTTTTACGAGATCGATCCGGCGATGGAGCGCATCGCGCGCGACCCGTCGAAGTTCTCTTTCCTCGGCCGTTGCAACCCAAGCGTTCCGGTCGAAATCGGCGATGCACGGCTAACCTTGGCGCGCGAGGGTGGAGCGCCGCTCGACCTGCTTGTCATCGATGCCTTTTCATCGGACGCCGTGCCGATGCACTTGCTGACCCGCGAGGCGTTTGCGGTCTATGCCAAGCGCCTGGCAGCCGACGGCGTCCTGATGGTGCATGTCTCGAACCGGTTTCTCGAACTCGAGCCCGTGGTGGCGGCTACGTCCAAATGGGGCTGGCATCTCGCCGCGCGTGACTACACGCCGGCGCCCGCGGACAAGGACCATGCCTATTCGCACAGCTACTGGATCGCGCTGACCCGCGATCCCGCCGCGCTCGACCACTTGATCACGACGACCGGACGCGACAAATGGACCGGCGTCACGCCGCGTCCCGGCTTTGCCGGGTGGAGCGACGATTATGCGAGCATCCTGCCGCTGATCAAATGGACCCGTCATTGAGTTCGATCATTACCTATCAGGGCAAGACACCGAAGATTCATCCGACCGCCTTTATCGCGCAGGGCGTGCGGCTGATCGGCGATATCGAGATCGGGCCGAATTCGAGCATCTGGTACAATTGCGTGCTGCGCGGCGACGTGAACCGCATCCGCATCGGCGCACGCACCAATATTCAGGACGGGACGGTGATCCACGTCGATTCACCCCGACCTAATCAAGGTGGCCCGGGCAGTGAAGTAGGGTTGCCGACGATCATCGGCGACGATGTGCTGATCGGCCATATGGTCATGCTCCACGGGTCAGTCCTGCACGACCGAGCCTTCGTCGGGCTCAGCAGCGTTGTCATGGACGGCTGCACCATCGAGTCGGAAGGGATGCTGGCGGCCGGCGCATTGCTTAGCCCCGGCAAGACCATCGGCGCGGGTCAATTATGGATGGGGCGTCCGGCCAAGATGCTCCGCGATCTGTCGCCCGAGGAAATCGCGGGCAATCGCAAGGGCGTGGCGCACTATGCGCACCTCGCCACGCTCCACGCAGAAGCCGTCAGCGGCTGATCGCGTCCAGCCGGGCGGCCTGCCGGTCGTAGATTGTCTGAACTTCCGTCCGCGCTGCCGCCAACGCGCCGGTGTCCTGTCCCTTGGCGATGGCCTCGCCAATTGCTGTGTCGAGCCCCGAAAGCGCATCGAGCGTCGGCCCGCGTGCCGATTCGGCCGCCGAACGTGCGCTCTGGGCGGCGATCCACGCTTCGCTCTGCGGTGCTCCGCTCGTGATCGTTGCCGGCAGCACTTTTTCGAACGCCGCATCGCCCTGTTTTGCCAGCGCAACCAGCTTGGCGATCAGGGCGGCCTGCGCGGCATCGGCGGGTTGTGGCGGCGCCGGTGCAGGGGCGGGCGTGTCGATGTCCGCGGTCTCTGCGGGGCGCGGGGCCAGCGACGGTGCGTCAATGGCGCCGGCACAGGCGCTCAGCAATGAAAAGGCGAAAAGGACGATGTATTTCATGGACCTTGCCCTAGGCGCTGCGTTTAGGCCTCGCAACGGGGTTGCACCCTGCGCAACAAACGCTATGAGCAGCCCTCCTGCGCGCCCGTAGCTCAGCTGGATAGAGCATCAGACTACGAATCTGAGGGTCGGACGTTCGAATCGTTCCGGGCGCGCCAATTTTTCCCGTAAATGTTTTCCGGTTCTGGCAATTGGGTGAGGCTTGGCCCTAGACGACGGGGATGACAGCTCCTCGCCCCGCGCCGCTCGTCGGCAAACGCGTTCTCGATCTTTCCCGCGTGCTAGCAGGCCCCTGGTGCACGATGATCCTTGCCGATCTGGGTGCGGAGGTCATCAAGGTCGAGGCACCCGGCAGCGGCGACGATACGCGCGCGTGGGGACCGCCTTATGCGGCCGGCGAGAGCGCCTATTATCTTTGCGCCAACCGCACCAAGAAATCGGTGGCGATCGACCTGTCGTGTGCGGCTGGCCAGGCCGCGGTCAGGGCGCTCGCCGCCCAATCCGATGTCGTGGTGGAAAATTTCAAGCTCGGCGGGCTCGACAAATACGGTCTCGACTATGCCAGCCTGTCGGCGATCAACCCGCGCCTCGTCTATTGCTCGATCTCGGGCTACGGGCGCGAAAGTCCGCTCGCGGCACTGCCGGGCTATGACTATGTCATTCAGGCAGCGGGTGGGCTGATGTCGATCAACGGCGGCCGCGAGGAACCGCCAGTGCGCGTCGGTGTGGCGGTCGCGGACCTGTTTACCGGCATGACGGCCGCGCAGGCGGTGCTGGCCGCGCTGATCGCCGCCGACCGCGACGGTGTCGGCCAGCACGTCGACCTCGCGCTCTACGACTGCCAGCTGGCAATGCTGGCCAATGTCGGTTCGGCGGTTCTGGTTTCGGGCGAAGATGCCGCGCGCTGGGGGAATCAGCACCCGACCGTGGTGCCGTATCAAACGTTCGAAACGGCCGACGGCAATGTAGTCATCGCGGTCGGCAACGACCGGCAGTTTCGCATCCTGATGCGTATGATCGGTCTCGATGCGCTTGCCGATGATGCGCGCTTTGCCACCAATGGCGCGCGCGTCGTGAACCGCGCGGCGCTGATCGACCTGCTGATTGGTCCGGTGAAGGCGCACGCGACCGCATTCTGGCTGGATGCGTTGGCAAAGGCGGGCGTTCCGGGAGGACCAGTGCGGTCGGTGCGCGAGACCCTCGACGCGCCCGAGTCGCGGGCCCGGGATATGGTACGCAGCGTTGCCCATCCGGTGGCTGGTCAGGTCGAGATGATTGGATCACCCCTCAAGCTCGGGGGGACGCCGGTGACCGATCCGGTCGCGCCGCCGCTGCTTGGTGAACACAGCGACGAAGTTCTGGGGAAGCTGCTCGGCTATTCGCCTGAGCAGGTTACGGCTGCTGCCGGCGTTCCCGCTCGTACCTGAGCGCGTCGAGGATCTTGGCGCCCGCAAGCACCACCGAACCGCTGCATGCCCAGAACAGCAACCAGCCACCGGTGCCGGGGTATTCGCTGAGATAGGCCTTGCCGCGTTCCATCGCGCCCACGGCGAGCGCGAAGATGATCAGATACGCCTCGACCCGCGTCTTGATCACGAACAACCGGGTAAATTTACGCCACATGCCTGTCATGGAGCAAGGATTAGGCCAGCGGCGGTTTTACGTAAATAGAATGTTAGCAGGCAGGGTAAACTGTCAGTTAATCCGACAGTCTCATAACGGGATGCCAAGCGTACGCGCCAGCGCTTGCCGGGCGCGCCCGATATCGGCGATCAACGCGCCGCTCGCCAAATCGATGGGCGCAATCGCCTCGGGCCAGTGCGCCGCGACGATTTCCGCAATCATATCCAGCCTGCTCTCGTCGACCAGAAAGCGCGGATCGACCGCGGCGGGATCGGTAACGACGCGCAGACGCAGACAGGCCGGGCCACCGCCGTTGGCCATGGATTCGCGGACATCGACCGGCACGAGCTTGCGGATCGGGCCGTTGCCGGCGACCAGCGCCTCCAGCCAGCCCCAAACGCGCGGATTGTCCTGCGCTTCGGTCGGCAGGACCAGCGCCATTCCCTGACCGGCGGGCAATGTGACCAGTTGCGCATTGAAGAGGTAACTCGAAATCGCATCGGCGAGCGAGACGACGGCGGCGGGGACTTCAACGATTTCGACTTCGGGCAGCAACCGGTGAAGCTCGGCATAGAAACCGGACTTGTCGGCGAACGCCTGCTCATGGGCAAACAGGACGCGTTCATTGGCGACGGCAACCACGTCGTTGTGGAATGCGCCCGCAGCGATTGCCTCCTCGGATTGCTCGACGAACAAGGCCGTCGAGATCCCATGCAGCCGCGCCACCGCCTTCGATGCCTCGATATGCTGTCGCGCCGGGAACTTGCCGCCGCTGACGCCATAGACGAAGACTTCGACGCCGGGCGCCCCGTGGTGCGCGCACAGCCGCATGTGATTGGCCGCCCCTTCGTCGCCGAACGGGGCGGGGACAGGGGCGTGGACCGCAAAAGCAGGATGGGCAAAAGCGATCTGCAGCTGCGCGATCGTCCCCTGCCACTCGTGCGCGCGGTGCGGCATGGTCATCAAATTGGCGACGGTCAGATGGCACCGCCCGTCGTGCGTATCCGGCGCGGGCGAGACGGTCGCGGCGTTGGCGGCCCACATCGATGAGGCGGACATCGCGGCCGCACGGATGTGCGGTTCAATGCCGTGTTCGTCGACATGACCGATGCTGGCCAACCAATCTGTATCGGGCCGGATCTGCGGCAGGAAAAACCCCTGCGTCAGTCCCAGCTTCAGATTCGCCCGCATCTTCTCGATGCCCTGCAAGGCGGCCGCACGCGGATGTGCGACCGCGCCTGCGTTTTTCGCCGAGGCAAGGTTACCCGCACTCAGCCCCGCATAATTGTGGCTCGGCCCGACGATGCCATCGAAGTTGATCTCGATCAGGTTCATTGCGGGGCCACCAAAATCGTCTGGCCGGGCTCGATTCCCAGTGCCGCAGCAGCGACCGGATCAATGGTCGTCCCGTCGACATGCCCCCACGCTGCAACGAATCCGCTCAACGTGCCGTGGGACACGATGGTACGTGGCCCGGCGTTATCGGCGATATGTTCGACCACGACCTCGCGTGCCTCCGCCACCGACCGGATGCGGCTGGTCGCCGCGCACATCGTCGGACCGCCGTCGAAGATGTCGATATAGCCGTCGTTGCTGAACCCCTCATTCTCCAGCATCCGCATCGCGGCACGGCCCGAGGGGTGCGGCAGGCCGATGGCGGCGCGCGCGGCATCGGTCAGCATCGCGATGTAGATCGGCGTCTTGGGCATCAAGTCGGCAATGAACTGGTGGCCGTTGATCGCGTTGAACTCGTCGGCATCCTGGAAATTCATACCGAAGAAGCGGCCGGCGAGTCCGTCCCAGAACGGCGATCCTCCGCCCTCGTCGATGAGGCCGCGCAACTCGGCGATCATGCGATCGGCAAAGCGCGGGCGGTGTTGTCGCACGAAGAGATATCGGCTGCGCGCGATCAACATGCCCAGGCCACCGGCACGTTCGCGCGGATGCAGGAACAGGCCGCCGACTTCGCTCGACCCTTCCAGGTCGGTCGAGAGCGTCAGCATATCGGCGCGGAACGTCCGGCCCAGTTCCTTCGAATGCTGGGTCAGCGTGCCGACGCGGTAACTGTAGAAAGGGACGCGCATCCCGATCTGGCTGAAGATCTGGCATGTCCCGCGCACTTGGCCGGTTTCGGTATTCTCGAGCACGAGCACGAACAGATCGTCCGCCACCGTTTCCTCGGCGCGCGCATAGGCTGCACCGGATCGCTCGAGCTTTGCCGTAAGCGACGGCTTGTCGGCTGGCAGGTTGGTGAACCCGCCCCCGGTCAGCTTCGCCATCTCGTAAAGCGCGGCAAGATCGTCGGCGCGCGCGGCGCGCATTCTGAACGTCATCAAATGGCCCCGTTCGCCAGCCGATAGAGAGTGAGCGCGCTCAGTGCCGCGCGCTCCGCCAGCGATTCGACGATCAGATACTCCTGATCCGAATGAATGGCACCCCCGCGCACGCCCATCGTGTCGACGACGGGCACGCCGCAGGCAGCGATATTGTTGCCGTCGCACACCCCGCCGGTTGCTCTCCACGCGATGCTTTGACCGAGATCGGTGCCGCAATCGCGGACCAAGCCGAACAGGCGTTCGGCGGGCGCATCCATCGGCTTGGGCGGACGGCCGAAGCCGCCGTGCATATGCACGGTGACGTCATGATGTCGGGACACTTCCGCGACGATTGCAGCAATCGCGGCCTTGGCTTCGGCTTCGAGCGCGGGCGTCAAAGGCCGTAAATTGACACGCAGCACGGCATGATCTGGCACCACATTGTTCGCCCCCCCACCGTCGATCTTCGCCGGATTAACGCTCAGCCCCACCTTGCGGAGCGCCGCCAGCCGCAGCGCCATATCGGCCGCCGCGATCACCGCATTACGCCCATCGTCGGGATTGCGCCCGGCATGCGCAGATTTGCCAGTCACAACGAAACTGAAATTTCCGCTTCCCGGACGCACGCCCGCCAGCGTGCCATCGGGCAGCGCAGCGGGTTCATAGGTCAAGGCTGCCATCTTGCCCTGCGCCAGCTCGGCGATCAGCGCGGCGGACGTCGTCGATCCGGTCTCCTCGTCGCTGTTGAGGATCACGTCATAGCCCAGCGCCGACGCCGCATCGCTGCCCTCAAATGCCTTGAGCGCGGCCAGCATCACCGCAATCCCGCCCTTCATATCCGCAACGCCGGGACCATTGATGACCCCCGGCTCGAGTTCGCGCAGGTTCTGGAAGGCATGATCGGCGGGGAACACCGTGTCCATGTGACCGGTCAGAAGTATCCGTCGGTTGGCCCCGGGCCTGACCGCGACATGGATATGCTGTCCGCGCAGCGCCGTGCGGATACCGCCATCGGGCGCAATGCTCTCCTCTGGCGCGGGATCGACCAGACGGATTTCGCCGGGAAGAGCTGCAAACGCATCGCCGAGGAGTGCAGTAACCTCAGCCAGTCCCGTCAGATTGCCCGTACCGCTGTTGATCGATGCCCATTGCTCGACCTGCGCCCGCATCGGTGCGGCATAGGCCCGCGCGATCAGTGCATTTTCTTGATTGGATAAGCTCATTTCGACGCCTTAGCCGTTCGGGAGCGCTGCTTGAACCCCGGTGCTTGTCCTGTGGCCAATCGGACGGCATAGGCGCTTGCACCTCCTCCCCGGGGCCGATCGTTATTCATCGAGGGAGTCCCGCATGACTTACGTTACCCGCGCCGGTTTGAGCGTCGCGCCGATCCTCGCCCATTTCGTCGAGGCGGAGGCTTTGCCCGGTACCGGTGTGACCGCCGATGTCCTGTGGGCGGGATTGGCCGACATCCTCGCGCGCTTTGCTCCGGTCAACCGCGCGCTGTTGAAAAAGCGCGACGACCTGCAGGCACAGATCGACACTTGGCACATGGCGCGGGCAGCGCAGGCGTGGGATGCGGTGGCCTATCAGGCATTCCTGACCGAGATCGGTTACCTCGTCCCCGAACCGGCGCCGTTCAAGATCGACACGGCGAATGTCGATGCCGAAGTCGCGACAATGGCGGGGCCGCAGCTGGTCGTGCCGTCGCTCAACACTCGGTTCGCACTCAACGCGGCCAATGCACGCTGGGGCAGCCTGTATGATGCGTTCTACGGCACCGATGCACTCGATGCAGCACCGCCCAAGCCCGGCGGGTATGACAGCGTGCGTGGGGCGGCGGTCGTCGCGCGGGTCCGCAGTTTCCTGGACGTGGCAATCCCCGGCTGGCAGGACGACGCGCATCTCGTCGGCTGGCGCGAGGGACGCAAGCTGTTCCGGCATAACGGGCTGCACATCGAACTGGTGATCGACCCCAGCCACGCGATCGGCGCAACCGATCCGCTGGGCATTGCCGATGTTATCCTCGAATCGGCGCTCTCGACGATTATCGACCTCGAGGACTCCGTTGCCGCCGTCGATGCCGAGGACAAGGTCGAGGCGTACCGCACCTGGCTCGGCCTGATGAAGGGCGATCTGACCGCGACCTTCGAGAAGGGCGGGCGGAACATGACCCGCGCGCTCGAACCCGACCGCGAATGGCACGGCCCCGACGGCGCGTTCACGTTGCACGGCCGCAGCCTTTTGTTCGTCCGCAATGTCGGCCATCTGATGACCAATCCGGCGATCCTGCTGCCCGATGGTTCGGAAGTGCCCGAAGGCATTCTCGACGCCGTCCTGACCAGCCTGATCGCGATGCACGACACGGGCGGTAATTCGCGCACAGGCAGCATCTATATCGTGAAGCCCAAGATGCACGGGCCGGAGGAAGCCGCGTTCACCAACGACCTGTTCGACGCGACCGAGGACATGCTCGGCCTTGCCCGTCACACGATCAAGGTCGGCGTGATGGACGAGGAGCGCCGGACATCCGCAAACCTTGCCGCGACGATCCATGCCGTCCGCCACCGCATCGCGTTCATCAACACCGGTTTCCTCGACCGCACTGGCGATGAGATTCACACCTCGATGCGCGCGGGGCCGATGGTGCCCAAGGGTGAAATGAAGACCAGCTCCTGGATCAAGGCCTATGAAGCGCGAAATGTCGCCATCGGCCTCGCCTGCGGGCTCAGCGGCAAGGCACAGATCGGCAAGGGCATGTGGGCCGCCCCCGACAAGATGGCGGACATGCTCGCGCAAAAAATCGGCCATCCGACGGCAGGCGCGAACACCGCCTGGGTACCGTCGCCCACCGCCGCGACGCTCCACGCGATGCACTATCACCAGCTCGACGTGTTCGCGCGTCAGAAGGAACTGACCGCGATCCCGCCGCTCGCCGATCTGCTCAGCGTGCCGCTGGCGACGGGCCGCAACTGGAGCGCGGCGGAAATCGAGCGTGAACTCGACAACAATGCGCAAGGCATTCTCGGTTACGTCGTCCGCTGGATCGACCAGGGCGTCGGCTGTTCCAAGGTGCCCGACATCGACGACGTCGGCCTGATGGAGGATCGTGCTACGCTGCGCATCGCGTCGCAGGCGCTCGCCAACTGGCTGCTCCACGAAGTGTGCACCCCCGCGCAGGTCGACGCGGCTTTCACCCGGATGGGTGCAAAGGTCGATGGCCAGAACGCTAACGACCCGCTCTACCGCAAACTGACTCCCGACAGCATCGCGATGAAGGCAGCACGCGCGCTGGTGTTCGATGGCGTGACCCAGCCCAATGGCTATACCGAACCGCTGCTCCATCGCTTCCGCCAGGAAGTGAAGGCGGGCGGATAGAGGGCATCATGTGGGCGGTGGGGTCAGTCCAATCAGGCGCATCACGACCGCCTGCACCACCATGGCACCCAGCCAATAGCCGCTATCGGCGGCAACTGTCCGCCACGAAAGGCCGCGCAAGCGATAACTGGCGATCAAGGCCGGCGCAACAAAACCTGCCCAGATGACGACGGCACTGCCGATCGTCATCGTCCACACGCCGCCCTTCGGCGGTGCCAGGATTAGCGCCCCCGCAAGGATGGCGGCCAGCCATGCCCCCGCAATGAATGCTGTGGCAGTGACCCCGGGCGTCACGCTGCGCCGATACCAAAGAGCACCGAACCCCAATCCGGCGACCGCAGAAGCGAGAATGGGCAGCGCGTTGATCGCGATGTAGATCATTTTGCCACCGGCAAATGTGCGGCAAATTCGGCCAGCACCGCTTCGTAAAGCGGCTTCTTGAACGCCACGATCAGCTCCGGCAGCCGCCACGGATCGACCCATTTGAAGTTGCGGAACTCCGGATGTTCGGTGTCGAGATTCACGTCCGCATCGGTGCCGAGAAACCGCATCAGGAACCAGCTTTGCCGCTGACCGGCATACCGGCCTTTCCACAGCTTCCCCGCAAGTTCGGGCGGCAGATCGTAGAGCAGTTCGCGCGAGGATTGCGCGACGATATCGACCAGATTCGGGCCGATGCCGGTTTCCTCTTCCAGCTCGCGCAGGGCACCTGCCTCCGCCGTCTCGCCCGGATCCAGCCCGCCCTGCGGCATCTGCCAGGCGTCGAGGCTCGAATCGAGCCGCTGCGCCACGAACACCTTCCCGTCGGCGTTGAGCAGCATCACGGCAGCGGCAGGGCGGTATTCGAGAGGCGCGCTCATGCTGCGGCTTGAGCTACGGACTGGTCAGCAACCGCCTCGGCGATCATCGGCTTCAGCACGGCAAGGAACCCGGCAATGTCGCTCTGCGATGAGGGAATGGCTCGGCGGATGGTGATGAACCCGTGAATGTTGCCCTCCGCCTCGCGAAAGGTCACCGGCACGCCGGCTTTGACCAATTCACCCGCATAGGCGCGCCCTTGATCGCGCAGTGGGTCAAGACTGGCCGTGACGACCAGCGTCGGCGGCATACCGGCATGAGCATGTTGCAGGGGATAGGCGCGGTAGTGGCCGGCTTCGGCCTTATAGGCGTCGTTGAAATACTGCATCGTTTCAAAGGTGAGCAGCTTGGCCGAACCATGCTCTTGATACGACGGCCAGTCATCCCGCTCGTCGACCACAGGATAGATCGGAAACTGGACGATCACCGGCACGACGGCGGGATTGTCACGCAAGGCCATGGTGACCACAATGGTCAAATTGCCGCCGGCGCTGTCGCCCGACGTCACCAATCCCGTCACTGTGCGCCCCAGCTCGGGCGGGCTGCTGGCGATCCACCGCGTCGCGGCTTCGCAATCGTCGGGGGCGGCGGGCCAGGGGGCTTCGGGCGCCAGACGATAATCAATGGCAACGACAGGCATGTCGAGGACACGGGCAACCTCGGCGCAATAAGGTTCGTGCGTATCGAGACTGCCGATCACGAAGCCACCGCCGTGATAGAAGACCATGATCGGCCCGGGTGCGCGTTGCTCGCGCGCGTCGTACAGGCGGGCAGGGATGGTGCCGGCCGGGCCGGGTATCGCCAGGTCCTTGATCACCGCCAACGGCCCGACTTCGACATCCGCAATCGCGCGCATTGCTATCATCGACAGGCGGGCGGCCTCGGGCGGCAGTTCGTGCATCTTGGGGCCGGGAACGTTGTTGAGGAACGTCAGGAACGCATTCACGTCCGGGCGATTGCTGGGATTCATCGACTCTGCTCTCCACTGGCGCGGCTGCGCGTGCGCCCCTAGCTAGCGGAGGATGCTCCACGTCGTCCACCACCCCGATTATGTCGTGACTGCACGCGGCGGTGCGCATCAATTCAGCAAATATGCGGCGGTGATGGACATTCTGCGTGCCGAGGGGGAGCTGACCGAACACCGTCCCATACCGATGCCCCGCCATTGGATAGAGGCCGCGCATGACCCTGCCTATGTCGACGCGGTACTGAGCGCGACTGTCGATCCGGCCATCGAGCGCCGCATCGGCTTTCCCGTCACACCCGAAGTTTCCCGCCGTGCGCAAGTCAGTCCCGGCGGCACCTGGCTTGCGGCAAAGCTGGCGCTCGCATTCGGCTATGCGGCAAATGCTGCGGGGGGCAGCCACCATGCTATGCCCGACACTGGCGCTGGCTATTGCGTGTTCAACGACCTGGCCATTGCCGCGTTGCGGCTGGTCGGCGAGGGCGATGCGGCCCGCATCCTGATCGTCGATTGCGATGTTCATCAGGGCGACGGAACCGCAGTGATCCTTGGCGGACGCCCTGACATTGCGACGTTGTCGATCCATTCCGACAAGAACTTCCCGGCACGCAAGGCGCACTCGACATTGGACGTGGCGCTTGCTGACGGCACGGGGGACAGAGGATATCTCGCCGCCTTTCGTCCCGCGCTGGCCGACATGATCGAGCGCACGCGCCCCGATCTTATCCTCTACCAAGCCGGGGTCGACGTTCACGCCGAGGACAAGCTCGGTCGCCTCGGACTTACCGATGCGGGGATTGCCGCTCGCGATACATTGCTTGCGGAAACTGCCGCGCGCCTCGGCATCCCGCTCGCCAGTGCGATGGGCGGGGGTTATGGCGACGACGTGACGGCCGTTGCTGCACGTCACGCTGCAACAATGCGGACATTGGCCATGGCTTATTCGATCAGGAAGGAAACACATGTCAGTTGAGCCGTCGATCCTGTGGTTCCGTCAGGACTTACGCCTCGCCGACAATGCTGCGCTGACGGTCGCGCTCGAACGGGGGCCGACCGTTCCGGTCTATATCCTCGACGACACTGCTCCCGGCTCCAACGCCATCGGCGGCGCGCAAAAATGGTGGCTGCACCACAGCCTGATCGCGCTGAACGCATCGCTTGGGGGCAAACTGGTCCTGCGGCGCGGAGACAGCGTCGCCGAGCTCGATCGCCTGATGGCGGAAACCGGCGCGACGCACGTTCATGCGACGCGAGCTTACGAGCCGTGGTGGCAACGGGTCGATACGCAGCTTTCGGACCGCATCACGGTCCACGACGGCAACTACCTCGCGCCGCCCGCGACGATCCGCACCGGCAGCGGGGGGCGCTACAAGATCTTCACGCCCTATTGGCGGGCACTGTTGGAAACGATGCCACCGGCCAGGCCGCTGCCAGTCCCTGCGCGCATCGAGTGTGTCGAAGCCGAAAGCGACGACCTGTCCGATTGGAATCTCCTCCCCACCAAACCGGACTGGGCGACCGGTTTCGACGTGTGGACGCCGGGCGAAGAAGGCGCAAAGGCCGCATTCCGGACCTTCCTCGATCACGTCGGGGATTACGACCGCGCCCGGAACATGCCGTCGGAGGTGGGCACATCGCGCTTGTCACCCCATCTGCACTTCGGCGAAATCTCGCCCGCGACTGTCTGGCACCACGTCTCCAAAAAGGTGGGCGCAAAGGGCGAACCGTTCCTGAGGGAGATCGGCTGGCGCGACTATGCCGCCAACACCATCGATCAGTTTCCCGATTATGGCGCCAAAAGCGCCCGCGCCGAGTTCGGTCGGCTGGAATGGCGACAGTCGGACGCCGACTTCGCGGCCTGGACCAAAGGCCGGACGGGCTATCCCATCGTCGATGCGGGCATGCGCGAACTTTGGGCGACCGGCTGGATGCATAACCGCGTCCGCATGATCGCGGCGTCCTTCCTCGTGAAGCATCTGCTGATCGACTGGCGGCGCGGCGAGCGCTGGTTCTGGGATACATTGGTCGACGCCGACTACGGGTCGAACGCGGTCAATTGGCAATGGACGGCGGGGTCGGGGGTCGATTCGAACATGTTCGTCCGCATCATGGCCCCGCTGAGCCAGTCGGAGAAGTTTGCCGCGAGCGATTACATCCGAAAATGGGTGCCCGAACTCGCTAAACTGCCCGATGCGACGATCCACGACCCGCATGGCGCTGGCGTTGCCCCTGCCAACTATGCCAAACCCCTGATTGGACATCGTGCAGCACGCGAACGCGCGCTGGCGGCGTATCGGGAGGGTAAGGCATGAATCGAATGACGCGGGCCGCGCTGGCGGCCGTCTTGCTGCTCGGCGCGTGCGACACGATCAAGCTTTATGCCGATTTGCCGAAGGACAGGAATGTGCTCTTCTGGACCCAGGACCAGCGCGACAATGGTTTTCGTGCACTCGAAAAACTGGCCACCGTCCGCAACATTCCGGCGGGCGGGCCAGTCCATGGCTTCGGGCAGGGGACGCCGCTGAAGCTCGATCTCAACATCGACGACTATATGAAAAGCCAGCGCAACGCCGGGCTGCTGATCGTGCAGGACAACAAGATCCGGTTCGAGAAATATGCACTCGGTTATGGTGCGGAGGGACGCTGGACCAGTTTTTCGGTCGCCAAATCCTTCACCTCGACCTTGGTCGGCGCAGCGATGAAGGACGGTTTCATCAAGAGCCTCGACGACAAGGTGACGCAATATATTCCGGGCCTGCGCGGGTCGGTCTATGACGATGTCACTGTCCGCCAGTTGCTGACGATGACGTCGGGCGTAAAGTGGAACGAGGATTACGCCGATCCCAAATCGGACGTCGCGCAATTCGCCCTGCAAAAACCCGTCAAGGGTGAGGACCTTACCGTCAGCTATATGAAGAAGCTGAGTCGTGAAGCGCCCCCGGGGACGAAGTGGGTCTATAAGACCGGAGAGACCAATCTCATCGGCGTGCTGGTGTCGAGTGCGACCGGCAAAAAGCTCAGCGACTATCTCTCCGAAAAGGTCTGGAAGCCTTATGGCATGGAGGCGGACGCTTTCTGGATACTGGGGGATACCGGGCATGAAATCAGCGGTTGCTGCATCTCGGCGCGTCTCCGCGACTACGCCCGCCTCGGCCAGTTCGCGATGGATGGCGGCATGGCGGGCGGCAAGCGCGTCGTGCCCGACGACTGGTTTGCGCAGGCCACGACCAAACAGGCCGACATCGCCCAGCCGGGGCGCGGCTACGGGTTTCAGTGGTGGACGAACGACGACGGCAGCTATGCCGCGCAGGGGATATTCGGCCAGGGCATCTTCATCGACCCGAAGCGCAAGCTGGTGATCGCGTCGAACGGTAACTGGCCCAAGGCGACCGATCCCGACACCGTCGGTGCCGAGCGCGAACGATTTTACAAGGCCGTGCAGGCGGCGGTCGACGCCGAACGCTGAATCCTGACGCTAATCAGCGGCTGTTGACGATCGCATCGAACACCGCCGGGTTGAGCAGTGTGGCAAAGGCACAGCCGACCGTCTGACCGTCGTTCCACACGACTTCGGCCTGCAGCCCCTTGAAATGGCCGACGGTCATCCAGCACAGGCTTCCGGCGCGCATCCCGGTAACGGCGCGCGCTGCGAAGCCGCCGATCGACAGGTCGATCAGCGTCGTCTGAAACGGGCTTGCGCCCGACGGCCGTAGCATCGCCGGGATGTTGAGCGTGACGCGCGGACCGCAGCGGTCCTCCTGCGCAGCCTGAGCATAGGAATCGTTAACGAGAGTCGAGGTCATGGGGGTCACTCTCTTGAAAGCCTGACAGCCCAAGAATGCTCCACAATCGTTAATGCGGACCTAGCATCAAGGGTTAACGCGGATCCGCTCGCCGCTTGTGAAACCATCCTTCAGCAGCATGGCAATACGTGCGGCAACCACTTCCGGCCCCTTCAGCGTCGCGGGGTCCTCGCCCGGATAGGCGCGGGCGCGCATCGCGGTACGGGTGGCGCCGGGATCGACGATCGCGACCTTGATCCGCCCGTTGGTCTCATCCGCATAGGCGCCGAGCAGCGTATCGAACGCTGCCTTCGACGCGCCATAGGCACCCCAATAGGCGCGCGGTGCCGCGCCGACGCTCGAAGTCACGCCGATCACCCGCGCGTCGGACGAGGCGCGCAGCATCGAATCGAACGCTGCAATCATCGTCGCCTGTGCGGTGACGTTCAACGTCATGACCTTGGCGAATTCCTTTGGGTCGATGTGCGGGACGGGGCTGAGCGTGCCGAGCATCGCTGCATTCAGGACAAGCACGTCGAGCGCGCCCCAGCGTCCCGAAATCGCCGTTGCCAGTCGCCCGATCGAATCGCCGTCGGTCAGGTCGAGCGGCGCGATCGTGGCGCTGCCGCCCGCATCGTGGATGCGGTTCTCGACATCCTCGAGGCCTGCCGCCGTTCGTGCCGTCAGGACAACGTGATAACCGGCAGCCGCCAGAACCTCCGCTGTTGCTGCACCGATTCCGCGGGAAGCGCCCGTGACGAGGGCCAGCTTGCCCCCCGCTTCTTGGCTGCTCAAACCATGCGCTCCGCGAGCAATTCGAACTGATCCTCGGGGACCAGTTCATCCTGATCGGTCAGCCGCGTCGGATAGTCGCCGGTAAAGCACGCGTCGCAATATTGCGGGCGAATATCGGCCCGCTGCGCCTCGCCCAGCGCGCGGTACAGGCCGTTGATGCTGATGAAGCCCAGCGAATCGGCGTGGATGAAGTCTTGCATCCCGCCGACGTCGAGTTTGTGCGCGAGCAACTTGGTCCGCTCGGGCGTGTCGACGCCGTAGAAGCAGCTATGCCGGGTCGGCGGGCTGGCGATGCGCAGATGGACCTCGGCGGCTCCTGCATCGCGCATCATCTGTACGATCTTGAGGCTGGTCGTCCCGCGCACGATGCTGTCGTCGACGAGGATGATGCGCTTGCCTTTGATCAGCGCGCGGTTGGCATTGTGCTTCAGCTTGACGCCCAGGTGGCGGACCTGATCGCCCGGCTGGATGAAGGTGCGGCCGACATAGTGCGAACGGATGATGCCCAGTTCGAACGGGATGCCCGATTGCTGCGCATAGCCGATCGCCGCCGGCGTTCCCGAATCGGGGACCGGCACCACCAGATCGGCATCGACCGGGTTTTCGATCGCGAGCTGTGCGCCGATGGCCTTGCGGACATCATAGACGCTCAGGCCGTCCGCCGAGTCCGCGACGATCGAATCGGGGCGGCTGAAATAAACGTGCTCAAAGATGCAGGGGCGAGGATGTGCGGCGGGGAAGGGCTTTACCGACCGCACGCCCGACGCCGTGACGATCACCAGTTCGCCGGGCTCGACCGTGCGGACATAATCGGCACCGACAACATCGAGCGCCACCGTTTCCGACGCAAAAATGGTTGCGCCGTTGAGCTCTCCCATCACCAGCGGACGGATGCCGAGCGGGTCGCGGCAGGCGATCATGCCTTCGGTCGTCATGCAGATCAGCGAATAGGCACCCTCGACCTGCTTCAGCGCGTCAACGAATTTGTCCAGCAAGGTGCGATAAGTGCTGGTCGCAACCAGATGGATGAACACTTCGGTATCGCTGGTCGACTGGAAGATCGATCCGCGCCGGATCAGTTCGCGCTTGATCGCCATCGCGTTCGACACATTGCCGTTATGGGCAATGGCAAAACCGCCCGAGGCGAGATCGGCATAGAGCGGCTGCACGTTGCGCAACGCCGTCTCGCCGGTCGTCGCATAACGGACATGGCCGCACGCCATCGGGCCGGGCAGGGCGCGGATAATATCATCGCGGTCGAAATTGCCGGCGACATGGCCCATCGCGCGGTGCGTATGGAACTGGCGGCCGTCCCAGGAACTTATCCCCGCCGCTTCCTGTCCGCGATGCTGCAGCGCGTGAAGACCCAGTGCCACGAGTGCGGCTGCCGATTCGGAGCCCCAAACACCAAAAATCCCGCATTCCTCGCGGAGTTTATCGTCATCAAAGGGATTGGTCGTCAGCAAGGATCGGGTCCGTTGTCGGCGTCGAGTGTCGCGCATATAGGGAGATGAGGCCGCGCTGTCTCGTTTTTGTAACAGGAAATTTTCTGGTGGCCGAAAGCAATGACCGGGATCGCGAGGCGGGAACGCGCCTGGACCCGAAATGGGACGCCGATGGCCTCATCACCGGCGTTGTCACCGATGCGGTAACCGGCGAGCTGTTGATGGTCGCACACCTGAATGCCGAAGCACTGGCGCTGACACGATCGACCGGCCAGGCGCATTTCTGGTCGCGCAGCCGGGGACGCCTGTGGCGCAAGGGCGAGGAATCCGGAAACGTCTTGCGCGTCGTCGAACTGCGGATCGACTGCGATCAGGACGCGCTGTGGATCAAGGCCGAACCCGCTGGGCCAGCTTGCCATACCGGAGCGCGAAGCTGTTTCTACCGTGAACTGACGGCCGACGGACTGACATCCAGCTCCTGACCGGCGGTTCGCGTGGTCCGCATTGGTCCCGTCGACAGGGATTCGCTCAACAGCGCCTCGTGAATTGCGAAGTCGATAGGATAAAGGTTGCGCAGTCGTGCCAGCTGGTGGGGGGGTGAGCTCGATGTCGAGCGGCTTCGACCGGTTGATCCACGCAATTTTGTCGAACGGTTGTGGCGCATAGCCCGCAACCGCGCTGTCCAGATCGTCAATCATGCAAATCCGGTCAACGGCGATCCGGCCCGCCATATCGGCGACGTACCAGAACTGCGGACGGAAAATATGGTCGAGGTTGTACAGGCTGGGCGTGTCGGCGACGTGATCGATGGCGTCGTCCAGGCACGTGAACGCCATGTAACGCTCGCGGAATGCCCGGGCCACCGGCGCATCGTGCGCGCCGCCGACCTGCGCATAGCGAAATGCGGAGACGAACCGTTCGACAGGATGCCGCCAGACGGCGAAGCTCGGCAATTGCCGCACCAGATCGGGTGCCACGCGGGCATAGTAACGGATCGTTGGGTGAAACACCTGCTCGCCGTACAGCGTGCTGCTGACCGACATGCCCGCATTCTTCGGAACATGGATAAACAGGACCCCGGCCTCGCGAATGCGCGCCAGTCGGCGCCGCAGTTTGGGGTCGAGCGGGGGATAGATGCCGGGAAAGGTCGGCCGTTCGTGCAGGTCGCTGACCAGTTTCAGACCGGTCATTCGCCGCATCGCGCGGTGAATAACATCGAGGGTGAAATCGACTGCCATAATACACTGGCCCCTGTTTGCTTCGGTGACGTAATGAACGGCCGGGCGTCGGGTTCCCTTTGTTTCGAATCTGTTGCGCTTTACGTAAACGTCAACTAAAGTTTGGCGATGGCAGACATCGGTTCCCACGCGACCCTCCACACGCCGGACTTCCGCGACCGGCACATCTATTCAATCTCCGATCTGTCGGAGGAATTCGGTGTCACGGCGCGTGCGTTGCGCTTTTACGAGGACGAGGGGCTGATCGCTCCGGTCCGGCGCGGGACAACGCGCATCTATACCAAGCGCGACCGGGCCCGGCTGGCGTGGATTCTGCGAGCCAAACGTGTAGGGTTCAGCCTGGCCGACATTCGAGAGATGATCGACCTGTACGATGTGGGCGACGGGCGTGCGACACAGCGTCATGTCACCATTGAGAAATGCGTGGCGCGTATCGATCTGCTCAAGCGCCAGCGCGCCGACATCGACGCGCACATCGAGGAATTGAGCCGCTTCGTAAAAACCGTCCAGGCGGCCGAAAACGAAGCGCACTGATTTTTCAAAGGACAGTTCAATGCCCCAGTATACCGCCCCCGTGCGCGACACGCGTTTCGTCCTCGACCATGTGATTGGGCTCGACCGTTACGCCAATCTGCCCGGGTTTGAGAACGCCACGCCGGATACGGTTGATGCCGTGCTGGAAGAGGGCGGCCGCTTTGTGGCCGAGGTACTGTTCCCGCTGAATCTTTCCGGCGATCAGGAGGGCTGCACCCGCCATGCCGACGGATCAGTCACGACGCCCACGGGCTTCAAGGAAGCGTACAAGCAGTTCATCGACGCCGGCTGGACGACACTCGGCATGCCCGAGGAATTCGGCGGACAGGGCCTGCCGCACGTCGTTTCTACGGCGTTCGAGGAATATCTGATCTCGTCGAACATGGCGTTCGGCATGTATCAGGGGCTGACGATGGGCGCCGTCGCCTCGATCCTGGTCAAGGGATCTGAGGAGCAGAAGGCCAAATACGTTCCCAACATGGTTGCGGGCAAATGGGGCGGCACGATGAACCTGACCGAGCCGCAATGCGGGACCGATCTTGGCCTCATCAAGACCAAGGCCGAACCGCAGGGCGACGGGTCATGGTCGGTGACCGGTACCAAGATTTTCATCTCGTCGGGCGAACACGACCTGACCGAGAACATCATTCACCTCGTTCTCGCCAAGACGCCGGGAGCACCTGACAGCGTCAAGGGGATCAGCCTCTTCATCGTGCCGAAGTTCATCGTCAACGACGACGGATCGCTCGGCGCGCGCAACGGCGTGACCTGCGGCTCGATCGAGCACAAGATGGGCATTCACGCCAATTCGACCTGCGTGATGAATTATGACGGTGCGACCGGCTATCTCGTCGGCGAAGAGATGAAGGGCCTCGCGGCCATGTTCATCATGATGAACACGGCCCGTCTCGGCGTCGGTCTGCAGGGCCTTGGTATCGCCGAAGTATCGCGTCAGAATGCTGTGCAATATGCCAAGGACCGCCGCCAGGGCCGTTCGCTGACCGGTGCCAAGGAACCCCAGGCGAATGCCGACACGCTGTTCGTCCACCCCGACGTGCGCCGCATGCTGATGGAAGCAAAAGCGATGACCGAGGGTTTGCGCGCGCTCTGCCTGTGGGGTGCCCTGCAGGTCGATCTCGCGCACAAGGCGCAGACCGAGGAGGAACGTCAGCACGCCGATGACCTCATCTCGCTGCTGACGCCGGTGATTAAGGGCTATGGCACCGACAAGGGCTATGAGATCGCGACGATCAGCCAACAGGTCTATGGCGGGCACGGCTATATCGCCGAATGGGGCATGGAGCAGTATGTCCGCGATGCCCGTATCGCGATGATCTATGAAGGGACCAATGGCATTCAGGCGCTCGACCTGGTCGGCCGCAAGCTCGCGCAGAACGGCGGGCGGGCAATCCAGCTGTTTTTCGGCGTCGTTGCCCAGGAAATCGCGACGGCAAAGACCATCCCCGAACTTGCCGACTTCGCGGGACGGCTCGAGAAGGCGATGGGCGATCTGCAAGCCTCGACGATGTGGCTGATGCAGAATGGGCTGACCAACCCCGACAATGCGGGTGCCGCATCGGTGCCCTACATGCACCTGATGGGCATCGTTGCGGTCGGCATGATGTGGCTGCGCATGGCAACGGCCGCGCAGCGGATGCTGGCAGCGAACGAGGGCGATGCCGCGTTCCTGAACGCCAAGCTCCTCACCGCCCGCTTCTACGCCGAACGCATCATGCCCGACACCGGCGCGCTGCGTCGCAAGCTCGAAGCAGGTGCGGAAAGCATGATGACGATGCCGGTCGAGATGTTCGAGGCGGCGTAACTCAGCGCTTCGGCAGATAAGTGACGGGATCGACCGGCACGCGCGCGCGGCGGAGTTCGAAATGGAGCGGTTCGCCGCCCGATTTGCCCAGCGTCTGCCCGGCCGTCACCGCTTCCCCCTTGGTGACAGCGGCGCTGGCGACCCGGCCATAGGCACTGATCCAGTTGCCCTCGTGGCGGACGAGGATCAGGCCGCCATAGCCGGGGACGCCCGTGCCGACATAGGCAATCGTTCCCTCCGATGCCGACCGGATGCCCGCGCCGGAAGCCGCCGCAATGTCGATCCCCTGGTTGAGCCGGCCGCTACCCTGCGGCCCGAAACGACCAATAATCTTGCCGATCAGGGGCCAGACAAACCGGACGGCTGCCGAAGGCGGTCGTTTTGGAATCGCCGCAACCTCCGCCCCGCGCGCGGGATCGCTGCCGGTGACCAGGTCGTCGATGCCGATCCGGAAGGCGGCGGCACGCGCCTCCGGCGTGTTTGGTGCTGGGCCCGAATCGAGGGCAGGCAGCATCAATTTCTGACCGAGGCGCAGCACGAAAGGTTCGGTAAGCCGGTTGGCGTCGACAATGCGACTCCATGGCAGCGCATAGGCGCGCGCAATCGCAATGCCGGTCTCTCCGGCGGCCACCACATGATAGCGGCGACCGCCCTCGACGACGGCGCGGGCAATCACGGGCCGCCGTTCCCAGATCGGCGCTTCGTCCGTCAGCTTGGTCAGATCGAGCGTGAGGCGACCGGACCCGGGCTGTGCTGGCCCTTCCGGCGGAGACTGCGCGGCAGGGAGCGATGCGCCGGGCGGAATGCATCCGCCGAGCAACATCAGGGCGGCAAGCGCCGCCAATCGTGACCATCCCCCGCTCACCCGCGAACGCCTAGCAGCCGGAAAGCGCGTCCGTAAGTCCCGACATCGATGCATAATGCGTCAGGTCGAGATGGAGCGGCGTCACTGTAATGAACCCCTCCGCAATCGCCTCCAGATCGGTGGCGTGACCCGGAGTCTCGCGACTTCCGCCCAGTCCGAACCAGTAATAGGGGTAGCCGCGCGGATCCACGCCTTTGACGATCTTGGCGCGACCGTAATCGTGAAACCCCTGTTCGACGACTTTCACGCCGCGCACGGCATGGGGTTCCAGCGCAGGAAAGTTGATGTTGATCAGCGTGCGCGGCGGCATGTCGGCAGCGATCAGCGGGCGCAAGACGCGCTCGCCCCACGCTTCGGCAGCGGCGAAGGGAACGGTGTCGCCCATCCCCTCGCGCGCATAGACCTGGCTCAGTGCAATCGAGCGATAGCCCGCAAGCGTCCCCTCCATCGCCGCGGAAACGGTGCCGGAATAGGTAACGTCCTCGGCGATGTTCGCGCCGCGATTGACACCGGACAGGATGAGGTCCGGTTTCAGGCCATCCCCATTGCCGGAGTCCACCACGCCGAGCGCCATCATCACCGCGTCGGTCGGGGTACCACTGACGGAGAAGCGGCGGTTCTCGTGTTTGCGAAGGCGAACCGGGCGGCTGAGCGTCAGCGAGTGGCCCGCGCCGGACTGCTCCTCCTGTGGTGCCACGATCCAGATATCGTCGGATAAGGTGCGGGCAATCGCCTCCAGCACTTTCAATCCCGGCGCGTTGATACCGTCGTCGTTGGTCAGCAGGATGCGCATCAGGGAACAAGCCTCGTCGCGCCGCCCATGTACGGGATCAGCGCCTCCGGCACATGAACCGCGCCTCCCTCTTGCTGGTAGTTCTCGAGTACCGCGACCAGCGCGCGACCGACCGCGACGCCAGAGCCGTTCAGGGTATGGACGAACCGCGTGCCCTTTTCACCGGTCACCCGGTAGCGCGCACCCATGCGCCGCGCCTGAAAATCCCCGCAGTTCGAACAGGACGAGATTTCGCGATAGGCGTTCTGACCGGGCAGCCAAACCTCCAAGTCATATGTCTTTTTCGACGTGAAGCCCATGTCGCCCGCACACAGCAGCATCCGGCGATAGGGCAGGTCGAGGCGGTCGAGGATATTCTCGGCGGCCTGTGTCATCCGCTCGTGTTCGGCTTCGGAGTCTTCGGGTGTCGTGATCGCTACCAACTCGACCTTGTCGAACTGGTGCTGGCGGATCAGGCCCCGCGTATCGCGCCCGGCCGCCCCTGCTTCGGACCGAAAGCACGGCGTCAGCGCCGTCAGACGGATCGGCAGTTCAGTGTCGGACAGGATGCGCTCGCGGACCAGATTGGTCAGGCTGACCTCGGCGGTCGGGATCAGCCAGCGGCCATCGGTCGTCTGGAACAGGTCGTCGCGGAACTTGGGCAGTTGGCCGGTCCCGAATGCCGCCTCGTCGCGGACCAGCAACGGCGGCGCGACTTCCTCATAGCCGTACGCTGTCGTGTGGATGTCGAGCATGAATTGCCCCAGCGCGCGTGACAGCCGCGCGATGGGCCCGCGCAAATAGGCAAATCGCGCGCCCGAGACATTCTGGGCCGATTCGAAATCGAGACCCAGCGCTGTACCGAAATCGAAATGCTCGCGCGGCACGAAGTCGAACGGCTTGCGGTCGCCCTGCACGCTGATGACAACGTTGCTGTCCTCGTCCGCACCTTCCGGCACGTCGGCGGCGGGTAGGTTGGGAAGTCCCGCGAGCAGCGTGTCGAGTTGCGTCCCGACATCGGCGGCCTCACGCTCGAATTGTTCGATTTCCGCCTTGTCGCCCAGCTTGGCCTTCAGCGCCTCGATCTCGGCGGCAAGGGCAGGGCGGTCGGCCTCGCTCGCGCCTTTCATCCTGCCGGTTAGCGGCCCGATCGCGGCGGAAATGCGATTGCGTTCGGCAACCGCTTGTTCGGCCATCGTCATCCGCGCGCGGCGGATCGTGTCGAGTTGAACGACCGTATCAGAGACAGCCGCCACACCGCGCCGCGCCAACGCAGCGTCGAAAGCGGAAGGGTCTTCACGGATCAGGCGAATGTCATGCATGGCCCGGCGCTATGGCGTCGGGCCTGCATGCTTGCAACCTTGGTATCGAAGCGGGGTCGCTCAGGCGGCTTTGCTGCGCGCCAGGCGACCGCGTGCGACAAGTGCTGCTGCGCCCAGGCCGAAAAGCACGACCATCGGCGGTGCCGGCACAGGGTGCGGATCGCCGCTCGACGTCGAACCACCCGACGAGCTGCTGCCGCTCGTCGAGGAACTGCCGCTGGTCGACGAACTTGTGGACGAGCTACCGCTGGTCGAACTGCTGCCGCTGGTCGATGTGCTCGACGAGACACCGCTGCTGGTGCTGGTCGAGGACGAGATGCCCGACGACGTGCTGCTCGATGAGCCACCAGTCGATGTCGATGTCGAGGAGCCACCTGTAGAGGTAGACGTCGAGGAACCGCCCGTGGATGTGGACGATCCGCCCGTCGAGGTCGACGACCCCCCAGTAGATGTCGATGATCCACCTGTGGATGTCGAAGACCCGCCGGTCGTCGAGGAGATGCCGCCCGTCGTCGTCGATGACGAACTGCCGCCCGACCCACCGCTCGATGTCGAGGAGGAGCTACCTCCCGATCCACCACTGGACGTCGAGGTCGACCCGCTAGTTGTGGAGGTGACGACGACGCTACCGCCGCTGCCACCCGAACCGCCGAAGAAGCCGCCCGCAAAGAAACCGCCGCCGAAACCGGCGAATCCGCCTGATCCGCCGATCACGACGGGCACGGCACCGCCCCCGCCACCTGCGAACGCCATTTCACGGGGCTCCATCGGCGGCAGCGGAATCGGCGCGCCGCGCGTGGTGGTGGTCGTTACGATCGGGTCAGGGTACGACAGCTTGCTGGCGACAACACGGCGCACGCGCTTGACGCGCTTGCACCCAGGGCCGACGCCATTGCGACACACTGCTGCGACACGAACTGACGCGCGCTTTTTGATTTTTTGGACCTGTGCCGGGCGCGCCATCGGCTGGCCTGCGACATGCACGGCTGCACCGCCAATGAGTGCACCGCCGCACGCGCAAGCCGCTAGTTTTGCAAGAGCCATCTTCACCGACATTGCATCGTCCTGTTCGTCCACCCCGCCGTGTTTGCACGAATATATCGGACAATCGGCCTTTTCAGACATGGACGACTGCGGCGAAAGATTGTGTTCCGCAAGCCGGTTTGCCCCGATTTCGGGCCTCCTAAAGGCAATTTCGCAGGCCGCCCGCCAACGGGAACGGTTAATGTATCATTTAGGGGCTATTTAGAGGGTCGGATCGCCCGGTGACCCGGGTATCGATCCTGAAAATTCACATTTGACAGATGCTTGTGCGCCCGATGGCGTCTCTCTATAGGCCCGCCCCAGCACAGGTTACGGACGCGTCCGCACTCGACGGGCGGCCGGGCCGCAAAGGAGATCGGGATGGCGACGGCACTTAATACGTCGGGTTTCGGGCAAGGATCTGGGTCTGTGAGCGCAAACGAAAATGATCCCGGTTATCGACCAACTGCCGAAGAACCCTTTATGAACGAACGGCAGCTTGCCTATTTCAGGGACAAGCTGGCGGGATGGAAAGAGGCAATTCTGCGCGAATCGCAGGATACGCTGAACACGCTCCAGAACGAACCGCTACGCGAGCCGGATGTAACCGACCGCGCATCGAGCGAGACCGACTGGTCGATCGAACTCCGTACCCGCGACCGTCAGCGCAAGCTGATCTCCAAGATCGATGCGGCGCTGCGCCGTATCGAGGACGGCGAATACGGATATTGCGAAGTGACCGGGGAACCGATTTCGATCGGGCGGCTGGAAGCGCGTCCGATCGCGACGATGACGGTCGAGGCACAGGAAGCGCACGAGCGTAACGAAAAGGTGTCTCGCGACGAATAATCCGCCAGGCCAGCCTTATCTTTACAATTTCACCAGCTTTTGTGCGATAAGGGAGTCAGATAGAAAATTCGTGGACGCCGACCGATGACCGACGAGCAAGAGCAGGGCAAACGCCAGGAAAAGCGCGACAGCCTTTTCCTGAGCGCAACCGTGCGCATTGCCGACGGCGACCCCTTCGTCACGCGGGTCCGCAACCTGTCGGCAGGCGGCATGATGATCGATGCGGCGACCGATCTGGCGACCGGCACACGCGTGTTGGCCGAAATCAGGGGAATCGGTAAAGTCGGCGGTCGCATCGCCTGGTCGTCACCCGGACGCGCCGGTGTTGCGTTCGATATCGACATCGATCCCCGACTCGCCCGGGCCAATACCAGCAAGGAATCGGCGTTACCCGATTACTTGAAGTACACGCCGTCGCGCCGTACGGGCCTCGCGATCCGCTAAGGCAGCCCGCACGGCCGCTGCCTGAGGTGATCAACCGATCGCGATCGCCTCTTTCAACTTCAGCTTCTGCTTTTTCAGCAGGGCGAGCAGAGTCGAATCCGGATTGGGTCGCCGCTGTTCGGCGGTCAGGCGTGCTTCGATCTCGGCATGCTTGGCGTTGAGGGAAGAAAGGTGCGCGATGTTCATGTCGCCATGTCTCCTTCGACTTGGGGGTTACTATAACATCACGAATTTGCCGGCTTGTCAGCATTATTTCGGCATCGATTCGGTGAATGATGGTCAATATGCCACGAACCGCTTTTTGCGCCCTTAGGCCCAACCGCGTGCAATTGGCGATTGAGCCGCAGGGCTTGCCCCGATAGCATCGCCACCAATGGAAGATCGCGACCTGCGGGCACACCTCGACAACATACGGACCGAGCACCGCGATCTCGACCTCGCGATCGAGGCGCTGAGATTAGCGGGCGACCCCGACGAACTGCGTCTCGCCCGATTGAAGAAACGCAAGCTGCGGTTGCGCGACGAGATTGTTCGTGCCGAAACGATGCTGATTCCCGATATTCTCGCCTGAACGCCCGTTTACCCTCAATAGCGATTTTACCGCGATGCAGGCTGTGGCATGTAGGAACCATGCTCGCGAAACGCCTGATCGATGGTCTCTATGTCGAGGCAATGGTGCTCGCCGACGAGGTGCGCGCTTATTTCGACGACATCGGTCGCGATGCGCGTGACGAACTGGCGCCTATGGACCGCGTCGTCTTCAGTTGCGAATCGCTGAAAGTCACCACGCGACTGATGCATGTCGTGGCGTGGCTGCTGACCCAGCGCGCGGTGGAAGTCGGCGAACTGTCGGCGGAGGGGGCGCGCGACGCCTCGCGCCGTCTGGGCGATGCCGTCGAAACCGATGCGGCCACGCTCGCTCGCCTTCCCGAAACGGCACGGCATTTCGTCGAGGCGAGCATCGACCTTCATCGCCGGGTCGCCCGCATCGAGGGCGGATTCGATGAGTCGTTCCCGATGCCCAGTCCGGCACGCCAATTGATCAATCGTCTTCAGCGGTCGTTCTGAGCGCGTCGATGATATCTGGCCAATCCGGGGCTTCGGGCCTGACGGCGCTCGACATGATGGTGTTGCTGTCGCTCGGCGTCGGTGGCGTCTTCGGGATCATGCGCGGATTTGTAAGCGAAGTGTTTTCGCTCGCCGCATGGATTGTCGGCATCGCTGCGGTGAAACTGTTCTACGTGCCGGCAGAGGCCATGCTCGAAGGCCCGGTCGGCGGGGGCGGCGCATCGGTGCTGGCGGTCGCGCTGTGCTTCGGCCTGGCCTTCATCGCCACCCGGCTCGTCGGCAAACAACTGGGCAAGGCCGCGCATGCGGCCATGCTGGGACCGATCGACCGGGTGTTGGGAATGGGTTTCGGCTTGCTCAAGGGCTTGCTGGCGGCCACGGTTGCATTCCTGTTCATGACCCTGATCTACGACTTCCTCAATGGCGACAACGCGGTGCGGCCCACGTGGATGGTCGAATCGAAAACCTATCCCCTGCTGCGCGCCAGCGGAACGGCGTTGGTCGGTGCGGTCGAGGCGGAGCGTCGCCGATGAGCGAACCGCTCTATTCGCTCGACATCCTGCGGCTGGCAACGGAATCGGCCATGTTTCCGCCTCTTGAGGACGCCACCGTGACTGCCGAGCGCCGCGCGCCAACGTGCGGCAGCCGGATCACCGTCGATGTACGACTTGACGCAGATGGGCGCATTGCCGCCTATGGTCATGAGGTCCGCGCCTGTGCGCTCGGGCAGGCGGCGGCGACGCTGCTTGCGCGCCATGTTGTCGGTCTATCGCTGGTCGAACTGGCGGCGACGCGCGACGATCTTTCCCGCTGGCTGGCGGACGCTGATGCACCGCTGCCCGAGTGGCCGGACATCGACCAGCTGTCACGCGCTCGGTCCTATCCCGCGCGGCATGGCGCGATCCGGCTCGCGTTTGAGGCCGTGGCCGACGCGGCCGCCAGTGTGACCGTATGAGCGAATCTCTGCTCCGCGAGGGCGTGCTCCTCTTCGGAGCTGGCCTCATCTTTGTCATGCTGTTTCGAAAGCTCGGTCTTGGTGCCGTCCTCGGCTTCCTTGTTGCGGGTGCGTTGATCGGGCCGCAGGGGCTGGGTCTGGTCGGTGGAGTCGAATCGAAGCTCGGCGTCGCCGAGCTCGGCATTGGCTTGCTGTTGTTCCTTGTCGGACTCGAACTCAACCCGTCGCGTCTGTGGCGGTTGAAGGAGGATATTTTCGGTCTCGGGCTCGCGCAGGTCGCGATTTGCGGCGTCGCGATCAGCGGCATTGTCTGGCTCGCCATCGGCTTTTCCCCCTATGCCGCGCTCGCCCTCGGTCTACCGCTTGCGTTGAGCTCGACGGCGCAGGTGCTGCCGATGCTGCAATCGGCGGGACGGCTGCGCACCCCGTTCGGCGAGCGAGCCTTCTCGATCCTGCTGTTCCAGGATCTCTCGATCGTTCCGTTGATCGCCATCGTAGCCGCCATGAGCCGCAACCCGGCGGATGGTCAGGGACCGCCCGGTTGGCAAATGTTCCTCTACACGCTGGCGGCCGTGGTGGGGCTGGTCTTGGCCGGACGTTTCATTCTCCGCCCCCTGTTTCGCTTGATCGGTAATCTCGGCGAACGCGAGATGTTTGTCTTTGCCGGTCTGTTCACGGTGATTGCCGCGTCCGCGCTTATGGAGGCGTTCCACCTTTCGACGGCGCTCGGCGCGTTCGTCGCAGGGGTGATGCTGGCCGACTCCCCCTACCGCCACGAGCTTGAAGCCGATGTCGAGCCGTTCCGCTCGATCCTGCTCGGCCTCTTCTTTCTGTCGGTGGGCATGATGCTCGACCTGACGGCCATTGCGGAGCGGCCTCTCTTCGTGATGGGCATGGCCCTGACGCTGATTGCGACCAAGGCAGCGGTCATCACGTTGTTGGCGATGATTTTCCGGATGGCATGGCGTCCGGCGTTGGCATTGGGGTTGCTGCTCAGCCAAGGCGGCGAATTCGGTTTCGTGCTGTTTGCCCAGGCCCAGCGCGCACAGTTGATCGAGCCGGAAGCCGCGAGCTTGTTCGGCGCCATCGTCACGCTCTCGATGGCAACAACGCCGTTCCTGATGATGGTAACGCGCCGTTTCCGCGCCGAGCCGGTCGACAAGCAGGTGCGCGACGGCCCCGTTGCCGACGGTTCGAACGCGCTGATCGTTGGCTATGGACGGTTCGGGCAGACCGTGGGCCAGATGCTGATTGCGCAGGGGATCGCCGTGACGCTGGTCGATACCGACATCGAGATGATCGACGTCGCCGGGCAATTCGGAGCGAAAGTCTATTACGGCGACGGCACGCGGCTCGACCTGCTGCGTCAGGCCGGCGCGGCGGACGCCGAACTCATCATGTTTTGTACCGACGGCGACCAGATCGGGCCGGAACTGGTCGAGGCCGTGCATGAGGCGTTTCCCAAAGCAGCGATTTTCGTCCGTGCTTATGACCGTCGGGCGCTGCTCAAGCTCAAGGACGCGCCGGTCAAAGGCGTGGTGCGCGAAGTGCTGGACTCGGCCGTGCGCATGGCGCGGCAGGCCATGGAAGCGGTCGGCATCGACGGCGAGGAGATCGACCGCACCGAAGACCTGTACCGCAAACGCGATCGCGAGCGGTTGAAGATTCAGCTCGAGGCCGGCGACCTGCGCGCCTCGCGGTCCGAAGTGATCGCCCAGACCGGCGGCTGGATGATTGGACCCCGGCCGGACGGGGAAGGGGATACCTCGCTTTGACCGGCCGCGCGATTGTCCGCGTTGCAGCGGTCTCTGCCGCCATCGCCATTGCTGCGGGGGCGTTCGGCGCCCACGCAGCGCAGGGCAAAGCCGTCGCTTGGCTCCACACGGGCGCAATGTATCAATTGATTCATGCCGTTGCGGTGATCGTCGTCCTCCCGCGCAGCCGGACGGCGGCGCTCCTGATGCTGGTTGGTGCGGCGATTTTTGCGTTCAGCCTTTACGCCATGGCGCTGGGCGCGCCTCGCTGGTTCGGCGCAATCACGCCGCTCGGAGGCATCGCGATGATCGCCGGATGGCTATGGCTGGCGTTTGGGCGCAGCGCGGCATCGGTCCGAACAATAGACGACTGAGCCCCAATCGCGCGCCCATTTCTTGCGCCACGTGAACGGCCGGTCACAGGCGGGGCAGGTCTTTGTCGGCAGATCGCGCTTGGCAACGCCGTTGGGCATCAGATGGCGTCGGCGTCTAGGAACGCGGCGACTTCGGTCAAGTCGATTCCCCGCGCCAGGAACGTCTGGCCGATCCCGCGGGCCAGCAACAGCGGCACCGCGCCGCCTTCGCGCTTCTTGTCGTGCGCCATATGCGCCGCGAGCGCTGCGCCATTGGCATTCGTCGATGGACGCGCCCCGGTCGGCAGGCCGACATCGGCCAGGTGCGCTGTCACCCGGTCGGCGTCCGTCGCATCGCACAGCCCGCGCGCGACCGAAAAGCGAAAGGCCAGCGCCATGCCCGCTGCGACACCTTCGCCGTGGAGCAACCGGTCGGAAAAGCCGGTTTCCGCCTCCAGCGCGTGGCCGAACGTATGGCCGAGATTGAGCAGGGCGCGGGTTCCGGTCGTCTCGCGCTCGTCGGCGGCGACGATGCGGGCCTTGGCGGCGACGCTGGTCGCGATGGCATATTCGCGCGCCGCCATATCGCCTGCCAAAAGCGCCGCACCGTTTGCTTCGCACCAGTCGAAGAACGCCGGATCGTCGATCAGCCCGTATTTTACGACTTCGGCATAACCCGCGCGCACTTCCCGCGCAGGCAGTGTGTCGAGTACTTCAGGGTCGATTAGAACCAGATCGGGCTGATGAAAAGCACCGATCAGATTCTTGCCCGCCGCCGTGTTGATCGCCGTCTTGCCGCCCACCGACGAATCGACCTGCGACAGCAACGTCGTCGGCACCTGCACGAACCGGCAGCCGCGCTTCACGATGGCGGCGGCAAAGCCGGTCAAGTCGCCGATAACACCGCCGCCCAAGGCGACGATCGTTTCGCCGCGTTCGATCTCCAGCGTCAGCAACTGGTCGGTCAGCGCCGCCAGCTGCGCCCAGCTCTTGCTCGACTCACCCGAGGGTATGACGATTGTCTCGACCCGGATGCCCACCGTTTCCAGCGATGCCTGCAACCGGGTGCCGTGCGGATCGATGACGTTCGCGTCGGCAACGACGATCATCCGACCATTCTTCGCGCGCGGGGCCAACCATTCGGCGGCACGGCCCAGCACGCCTGCCTCGATCACCACGTCATAGGCGTGGCCGGTCTCCACCCGCACGATCGTCATGCCGAAATCTGACTCAGGATCGCGTCGACGGTCGCCTCATGCGGACTGGGATGCGAAACGACGTGCACGGGGGCCAGCGCATAGACCGGGTTCCGTACTTTGGCGAGTTCGGCCAGCACTTCGCGCGCATCGCGTCCCGCCAGCAGCGGCCGGTCGTTGCGCCGCCCGACGCGCTCGACCAGCGTATCGACATCCGAATCGATCCAGATGGCTGTTGCGGTCGCCAGAATCAGCGCGCGTGTCTCGGCATTCATGAAGGCACCGCCGCCGGTAGCGATGATCCGGGGTGCGCCGTCGAGCAGGCGCGCGATCACGCGGCGCTCGCCGTCACGAAAATGCGATTCGCCGAAACGTTCAAAAATGTCGCTGACGCTCATGCCGGCCGCCGCCTCGATCTCGTGGTCGGCATCGACGAAAGGCAGATCGAGCCGCTTTGCCAGCCGCCGACCGATGGTGGTCTTGCCGACGCCCATCAGCCCGACAAGGACGATAGGGCGCTGCAAGGGGGGCAAGAGACTATGCATGATCGCGGGGCTATACAGGGACGGGTCGCGTCGGGCAAAGAGCCTCCCGAAACCAAGTGCCGTTCAAGGAAAGTTCGCGTCGATGCCCCGCTCTTTTATATTCCGGATCGTCATCGGCATCGTCCTGATCGTCGTCGCATTGTTCGCGCTGTCGCGAGTCGACCCGTCCAAGGCACCCAAGACAGTCGAAAAGCCGGTTCCCGAAAATGCGCTGGCGAAATAGCCTTCCGCCGGCACTGATGATTGCGGCCGGGGCGGTTGCCCTGTGGCCCGCGGTTGCCCAGAAATCGCCCGAGTCTATTTTGCCGCCCGGTTTCGGGCAGGAGCCGGCGGCCAACACGGCTGCACCGCAGGACCGTCCGGCGCGCCCCTCGAATGATGCTGTCCCGGATGTCAGGCTGAATGTCCCGGATGCAGCCAACCAGTCCGACGTCATCGGTGACCTGATCGAGGACAGCTCGAACAACACTGCTGTTGCGCTCGTCGCGCCGATGGATCTGCCCCCTGAAGCACAGCGGTCGCTCGACCGCGTCGGTCTGACGACGCCTGCAGACGGCGGCTTGCCTGCAACGGCGTTTGGAAGAACCGACGGCGGTTTTCTAGGCACGCTGCTCAACCGCACGGACGCGCCCCTGGCCTCGCGCTGGGTGTCGATCCTGTTGCGACGGGCCCTGTTGTCGCAAACCGACATCCCTGCCGGGATTGGCGGGGCCGATTGGGTTGCCGAGCGGGCGTCGCTGCTGCTGCGCATGGGCGAGGCCGACATGGCCCGCGCCCTGATCGCGCGGGTCGATGCCGCCAATTTCACGCCTCGGCTGTACGACGTCGCGATGCAGGCCGCGCTGGCTACGGGCGATCCCGCCTCGCTCTGTTCGATCGCCAATCCGGCCTCGAGCACCAGCGATGCGCCAAGCTGGCCGCTGGCTCAGGCAATGTGTGCGGCGCTTTCGGGCGAATCGGGTACGGCGAGCGCGCTGGTCGACCGTGTCCGCGACGACCGGATTGCATCGGGCATCGACGTGCTGCTGGCCGAAAAGGTCGTTGGCGCTGCGGTCAATACGCGCCGGTCGGTGAGTATCCAGTGGGACGGCGTCGACAAGCTCGATCCCTGGCGCTTCGGACTGGCCGTCGCCACTGGCGTGACGATTCCGCCCAAATTGTTCGAGACCGCCGGACCCGAGATGCAGGCCTGGAACGCGCGCGCCCCTCTTCTGGCGCCGGCCGCGCGCGCTGGTTCCGCTGAACTCGCGACCGCGATGGGCGTATTCTCGAGCGCGGCGCTTGTCGATTTCTACGGCGACATCTGGAACGCGGCCGACCCCGCAGAGCGCAGCGGCACCGTGGGCGAACTGCTGCGCACCGCCTATGCAGGCGACAGCGCTTCGGACAAGCTGGCCGCGATGCGGACCTTGTGGGGTGTCGACAGTCCGGCAATGGCCTATGCGCGTCAGGTGATGACCGCGCGCGCCGCCGCCATGCTGCCGGTCGCGTCGGGCAGCGATACCGATGCCGTGATTGCATCGATGTTGTCGGCCGGGCTGGATATTCAGGCCGCACGGTGGACCGCCGAAGCGTCGAGCGGCAGCATCGGCTGGGCGCAACTCGCTGTCGGCAGCCCGCGTCCGATCGCGAATGTCGATGCCTCCGCCGTGCGTTCCGTGCCCGGCGGTGAGGATGACCGGCGGAACAAATTCCTGCTTGCTGGACTTGCGGGGCTCGGGCGCCTGCCGACCGACACCGTGAATCAGCTCGCGGAAAGCTATGTCGTGCCGTTGGGCAGAGCGAATAGCTGGACCCGCGCCATCGACCGCGCGGCGACCGAGGGCGAGGTTGGCACAGTTGTCGTGCTGGCAGCGGCGGGCATGCAGACACGCGAGTGGCGCTATGTCCCGCCCGAATATCTGTTCCACATCGTGGCGGCACTGCGCCGGGTGGGTCTCGAGCCCGAAGCGCGCATGATTGCCGCCGAGGCGCTGGCACGGGCTTGAGCGCCCCGGTCCCGGACGACGACACGGCCATCGCGGCGTTTCTGTCGGCGCTGGCAGCCGAGGCGGGGGCGGCGCGCAATACCCTGCTGGCCTATCGCTCCGACCTCGAACTCGCGTCCGATGCGCTTGAGGGCGGGTTGGCCGCTGCCGATGCAACGACGCTGAACCGGCTGGCAGACGGGTGGGCGGTGCTGTCACGGGCTACGGTGGCGCGCAAATCAGCGGCGCTGCGGCGGTTCTACGCGTTTCTCGCCGACGATGGCCTGCGCGCCGACGATCCCTCGTCTGCCCTGCCGCGCCCCGGCGGGACACAGCGGCGATTGCCTAAAGTGCTCGACCACGATGCCATTGCTCGATTGTTCGACACATTGGCGAAACGGATTGCTGCAAGCGACGGCGCAGCGGCTGATGTTCGCCTGCTTGCGCTGGTAGAGCTGCTCTACGGGTCGGGCCTGCGCGCGACCGAACTCGTTTCGCTCGATGTCCGCGCGATCCGGCCCGACACGCCGTATACGATCCTGAAAGGAAAGGGCGGGCGCGAGCGGCTGGTGCCGGTTTCCGAACGCGCCCGAGCCGCCGTCATCGCCTGGCGCGCGCTGCGCGGCGACGCTCACGGCTATCTCTTCCCATCGGGCACGAAGCATCTATCGCGGGTGCGGCTGTTTCAGCTGCTCAAGGGGCTGGCGGCGGATGCCGGCGTCCCGCCCGAACGGATCAGCCCCCATGTCCTGCGTCATGCCTTTGCCACGCATTTGCTGGAGGGGGGTGCCGACCTGCGCGCGCTGCAGACGATGTTGGGCCATGCCGACATCGCCACCACAGAAATTTACACGCGGGTGGAGACCGCACGGCTTGTCGAGTTGGTGACGACGCGCCATCCTTTGTCGGACAAAGTCCCCGCGAAAAGCACGGACGACGGAGAGATAGAATGAGCGCAATGAGCAGCACATTGAAGGGCGGCATGTTGGCGATGCTCTGCGTCGCCCAACCGCTGAGCGCGCAATCACAGGCTCCGGCCGCGACGTCGATTTCGGCATCGGACAAGGCACAGGGTGCCAAGGCGCACCCCGAACTGCTCAGCCAGTACGGTGGGGCCTATGCCGCACCACAGGCCGATTATGTGCGACGTGTCGGACAGCGGATTGCGGTGCAGTCGGGTTTGTCCAATGCGCAGGGGGACTTCACGGTGACCCTGCTCAATTCGCCGGTCGACAATGCGTTCGCCATACCCGGCGGCTATGTCTACGTGACCCGAAACCTGCTTGCCCTGATGAACGACGAGGCCGAGCTGGCCTCGGTCATGGGGCATGAAGTCGGCCATGTCGCCGCGCGCCACGCCAAATCGCGTAACGACCGGCAGATGGGCGCTGGGCTACTTGCCGGGATTATCGGCGCGGTCGCGGGCAATTCGACCCTGGGGTCGCTGATCGGCAAAGGCGCGGGGCTGGGCGCGCAGCTCTACACGCTCGGCTATTCACGCAGTCAGGAGACCGAGGCCGATACGTTGGGCATCCGCTACCTCGCGCGCGCCGGTTACGATCCGATGGCGGCACCCGATATTCTGGCGACACTCGCCGCACAAAACGCCCTTGATGCGCGGATTGGCGGCAGGACGAGCAATTCCCCAACGTTGTTGAGCACGCACCCTGACCCCGCCGGGCGTGTTGTGCGTGCAACCACGGTCGCGCGGGAAACCGGCTACACCCGCGGCGTTCGCAACCGCGATTCATTTCTCAATGCGATTGACGGCATGATCTACGGTGACGATCCGTCGCAGGGGATCGTCGACGGGCAAGATTTCCGCCATCCGACGCTCAAGCTCGCATTCACCGCGCCGGCGGGCTTCTCCATGACGAACAGCACCGATGCCGTCGTGATCTCGGGCGAGGGTGGGCAGGCGAGTTTTTCCGGCGCAGCCTATGCCGGCGATCTTGATCGCACCATTGCCGACTCTTTCGCAAAGCTGGGCGCTAGCACGACGCTCGACTTCGGGACGCCGCGCCGGTTTCAGGTCAATGGGATCGACGCCGCCAGCGCCACCGCGCGAGCCAACAGCCAGTCAGGCCCGGTCGATGTGACCGTCGTCGCCTATGCGTTCGATGCTAAGACGGCATGGCAATTCGTGCTGATCACGGCGGCGGGCTCCGGTACCGGCCCGTTCGCGCCGCTCGTCGGATCGATGCGGCGCTTGTCGGCCGCAGAGGGGGCGCAAATCAAGCCACGCCGGGTCCGTGTAATAGCCGTGCGCCTGGGCGATACCGTGGCATCGCTGGCGGGGCGCATGGCGTATTCAACCCTGCAGACCGAGCGGTTTCGCATTCTGAACGCCTTGGCGCCGAACGCTGTCGTAAGACCCGGCCAGAGGGTAAAATTGATCGTCTACGGCTGAAAATCAGCCCTTCGCCATCGTCGAAGACGAGTTGTTGAAGGTTTTCTTCAACTGCGTCCCCATGCCCGACATGGCGCCGACGGCAGCAACCGAGATCAGAGCGGCGATCAGGCCGTATTCGATCGCGGTCGCGCCACGCTGATGCATGGCGAGAGAGCGCAAGGTGTGCAGCAGATTAGCCATTTTAGGTCCCCGATAAAAAAATGGGTGGGAAACCGGAGTTTCCCACCCATTTTCAATAAGATTGACTTGCCACCCGGCGCGAACGCCGGGTGAAGCAAAATCAGCCCTTCGCCATCGTCGAAGACGAGTTGTTGAAGGTCTTGCTGATCTGCGTGCCGAGGCCCGACATGGCGCCAACAGCAGCAACGGCGATCAGAGCGGCAATCAGGCCATACTCGATTGCGGTGGCGCCCTTCTTGTCGGCGAACATTTTACGAATGAGCTTCATTTCCGGTCTCCTGTTAGAAAAAACTATAATCAACTACCCGACTGCCCCGCTGGTGTAAGTGAGCCAGTGATTCGGAAACTATGAGCAGGAAGTTTCCAAAAACTTAACGCGACCTGCTATTTTTTAGCTTTTCGACACGGTGTTCGAAACATTGTTCCACATTCGCACGGACGTACCGGCGAAGTTCTGCAGCCCCAGAAAGGCACCCATAACGACGAGTGCGGCAATCAGGCCGTATTCGATGGCTGTCCCGCCACGGCGATTGCGCCGAAGCGCGCGTAGAATCCGTCTCATCGACTGTCCCCGGTCGAGCCGTCGTCCCATTACGGCCCTTCCGGGATACGGGGCCGGACGTTAAGAAAGTCTTTATGGAGGTTACCGAGCTTTTGTCGCCCAAGCCGCTGTGGGTCGTTGCTGCGGCCATCGTCGATGCAGAAGGACGCGTCCTCGTTCAACAACGGCCGCCTGAAACGTCGATGGCGGGCTTGTGGGAATTTCCAGGTGGCAAGGTCGAACCAGGCGAAACGCCCGAAGCGGCGGTGGCACGCGAACTCCACGAAGAGCTTGGTATCGTGGTGACACTGGCCGAGATTCCTGGTGGACTGTTCGTCACGACGAAGGTGGACGATCGCCCGCTCATCCTGCTGCTCTATCTCTGCCGGTCGTGGCAGGGGGATGCCCAACCGCTTCACGCCACTGCGCTGAAATGGTGCCATCTGTCCGAACTGGCCGCGTTGCCGATGCCGCCCGCCGATGTGCCGCTGGTCGAGTTGCTGGCAGAACTTATGCGTCCGGCGACCAGCCCGTCATTGTCACCAGCGTAACTGTCTCGGTGGTCCTACCGTGCGCTCCTGACGCATCGCCGAACGCTTCCCGCAGTTGGCGATACCACTCCCGCGTCGCCGGGTGCCGGTCCGCCATCGCATTCGATCCACCGAACTGGCGAAGATCGGCGATCAGCCGGTCGACCGAGGCATAGGATAGACCGAGCGGCAGGCTGTCCGCCACCGGCAACATAAACCCGGCCCGCACCAGCAGGTCGCCCGCCGCACGCACATCGACCTGCGGATGAAGGCGGGCAACAGCCATTCCCGCAGCGGCATCGGCCCGGTTGGCCATCTGGCGCAGGGTAGGCAGGCTCGGCGCACCGATCATGCAACCCAGAAACATGCCCCCCGGATTGAGCGCCAGCCGTGCCGCGATCAGCGCGCCGGGCAGATCGTCGACGGTATCGAATCCGGCGGGCGCGACAACCAGATCGAAGCGCCCGAGATCGCGCGGCAATCGGTCCTCGTCGCACAGCAGCGCGCCCGTCGCCGAGGCGAACGCCGGACCATGATCTGTCTCGCGGACGTTGAGGCCCTGCGCGCGCAATCGTGCCGCCATGGTTCCACGTCCGGTATTGATGACCAGTGCGCTCGCAAAATTGCGTTGCACACTCTCCAGCCTGTCGCACAGGTCGTCGGCGATCAGCGTTTCCAGCTCGTCGCTTCCGTCGCGCGCCAGGCGGTCGCGGCGGACGCGGCGCAAAGCGCGATCGAACAGGGCAGGGGGTGAAGACATGGCGCGGCTTGTGCCGCCGCAACAGCTGGACGACAAGACGTCATGCCGGTTCGCGCCCTGATCCGTCCCGTCGTCGATTTCGCGCTGCCGCCGCGCTGTCCGGGCTGCGGGACCATCGTAGAGCGCGACCACCGCTTCTGTATGTCGTGCTGGACGTCGCTCGATCTGCTCGGCGGCACCGGCTGCGCCCTGTGCAACCGCCCCTTGACCGGTCCGGACGGCACGATCTGCGCGCCGTGCCTGGAAACGCCGCCCCGCCATGACGGCGTGCGGGCCGCCGTTGCCTATGGCGAAGTTGCGCGCACGCTGGCGTTGCGGCTGAAATACGGGCGGCGAACCGGTCTCGCCAAGACGATGGCGTCCATTCTTGCCCCGCATATCGACGGCACAGGAGTACTTGTCCCGGTCCCCTTGCACCGCTGGCGATTGTGGAGCCGGGGGTTCAACCAGGCGATGCTGATGGCGCAGGGTCTTGCCGCGAAGACCGGCCTGCCGCTCGACGCCACAATGTTGATCCGCAAACGCGCGACGGCCTCGCTACGCGGTCTGTCGCGGAAACAACGCGCCGATGCCGTCCGCGGCGTGTTCCGCACGACCCGAAGTCTCCAGGGAGAGACGGTGTGGCTGGTCGATGATGTCTATACCAGTGGTGCCACCGCCAATGCTTGTGCCGCCGCGTTGAAACGTGCGGGGGCGGGACGCGTTGTCGTCCTCGCCTGGGCGCGGGTCTTGCAGGAGGATTGACAAGCAACCGGAGCGCACTCACCTCTTGAGCAGTCGAAGGAGTCCCGATGCCGCACGTCGAAATCTACACCAAGGCATTCTGCCCCTATTGCAGCCGCGCGCTGGCCTTGCTGCGGGACAAGGGCGTTAGCTTCGACGAACATGACGTCACGATGGGCGGGCCGCGCAAGGCCGAAATGGTCCAGCGCTCGGGTGGACGCATGACCATGCCACAGGTCTTTATCGGTGACACGCATGTGGGCGGCTGCGATGACCTGGTGGCCGCCGACCGCGCGGGCGAACTCGACCGGCTCCTGTCTGCGGCATGAAGATTGCCGTCTTCCAGATGACGTCGGGCATAGACCCGGTCGCCAATGGCGACGCGCTGGTCGCGGCAATTGCCGACGCGGCGGCGCAAGGCGCGGTGATGCTGTTCACCCCCGAAATGTCGGGCCTGCTCGACAGCGACGGCAAGCGCGCGGCGCAATCCGTGGTTTACGAAGCCGAAGATGCCGTCCTCCGCCGCGTCCGCGCTGCGGCAAAGGCGTCGGGCATCTGGGTTCATATCGGTTCGCTCGCCGTTCGCAGCGATATTGACACCCGCTGGGCCAACCGCGCCTTCGTCATCGATCCCGAAGGCGAGATTGTCGCCCGCTACGACAAGATCCACCTGTTCGACGTCGATCTGGCGACCGGCGAGAGCTGGCGCGAGTCGGCGCGTTATGTGCCGGGTGCCGGAGCATCGGTCGTCGAGACGCCGCTCGGGCGGCTCGGCCTCGCCATCTGCTACGACATGCGTTTCCCGGCCTTGTTCCAGCAATTGAGCGGGGCAGGGGCGACCGTTATCGCCATTCCCGCCGCCTTTACCGTGCCGACGGGTCAGGCGCATTGGCACGTCCTGCTCCGCGCCCGCGCCATCGAAAATGCCGCTTTCGTTGTGGCAGCGGCGCAGGTCGGTGCCCACGAGGATGGGCGCAACACCTACGGCCATTCACTCGTCATCGACCCGTGGGGCCGGGTGTTGCTCGACATGGGCGAGACGACCGGCCTTGGCTTTGCCGAAATCGATCCCGCCTCGCTCGACGAGGTCCGCAACCGCGTGCCGGTTTTGCGCCATCGCCGCCCCATTCCGGAAGTGGTCGGCGCTTGATCGTTTACGACGTCCGTTGCGAAGCCGGTCACGCGTTCGAGGGGTGGTTCGCCGACAGCGAAGCGTTTGCCGATCAGCGCGATTCGGGCCTGATTCCGTGTCCCTATTGCGGTAGCAAATCGGTCGAACGCGCGCTGTCGGTCCCGCGCATCGGCGGCGGCAAGGGGTCGAGCGCACCACAGGAAGCCGCGTTGCAAAAGCTCGCCGAACTCCAAGGCGCGATGCTTAAGGATTCGAAATGGGTCGGCGACGATTTTGCCCGCCGCGCCCGCGCGATGGCCGACGGGGTCGAACCGCAATCCACCATCCACGGTCAGACCACCTTGGGCGAGGCAAAGGCCATGCACGAGGACGGCATCAAGCTGTTCCCGCTCCCCTTTCCCGTCGTCCCGCCCGAACAGCAGAATTGACCCGCCGCCCCTCCCGGCATAGCGGGAAGGCGTGCCCTGGTAGCTCAGCAGGACAGAGCAACGGTTTCCTAAACCGCAGGTCGGGAGTTCGAGTCTCTCTCAGGGCACCATTTGTTCTTTTCGAGATGCCCCAAAAGGTCTCGACAAACCCCAGAAAACGTGGAATTATTGGGCTATGATGTCCAATATCATCCAACGACGTTTCATAGAAGCCGGGGCCATTTTGGGGCCACTTTTGGGGCCAAAAGTGGGGCCAATTTTGACTGGCTGGAATCGGTGGCCCCACCATGCCGCTGACTGACATCGCCATCCGCAACGCGCGGTCGCGTGATAAACCCTACAAGCTGACCGATCAGCGCGGGCTCTACCTGTTGATTCAGCCTGCGGGCGGGAAGCTCTGGCGCTACAAGTACAAACAGTATGGGAAGGAGAAGAAGCTCAGCCTGGGCATCTATCCCAAGGTGTCGCTGGCAGCGGCGCGCAAGCTCGCTGAGAAGGCGCGCGACCGCATTGCCGAAGGTCACGATCCAGTTGCCGAAAAGAAGATGCAGAAGGCGGCGGCGATCCTGAGTGCCGCGACGACGTTCGAGGGCATTGCCGAGGAATATATTGCCAAGACCGAGCGCGAGGGCCGCTCAGCGCCAACGGTCGCCAAATCGCGCTGGATATTGGAGATCGCACGCCCGATTATCGGCTGGCGACCGATTGCCGAGATTAAGCCAATCGAAGTGCTGGCCGTACTCAAAAAGCTGGAGGCGCGCGGCAATCTTGAAACGGCAAAGCGGATGCGGTCATTTTCGAGCCGCGTCTTTCGCTACGCTATTGCTACCGCACGCGCAGAAAAAGACCCGGCTGCATTGCTTGTCGGTGCGATCAGCGCGCCAGTGCGCAGACACCATGCTGCGATTACCGAGCCAGCTGAAGTTGCAAAGCTGTTGCGCGCGATCGAGGGATACACGGGCCAGCCGGTTACGCGCATCGCACTGTCGCTCAATCCGCATGTGTTTGTCCGTCCGGGCGAATTGCGTCACGCCGAATGGAGCGAGATCGATTGGGAAAAGGCGGTCTGGCAAATCCCGGCCAGCAAGATGAAGTCGCGTGTGGCGCATGCGGTCCCGCTGTCCACTCAGGCAGTTGCTTTGCTCCGTGAGATCGAACCGCTGACCTGTCATTCGCGCTACGTCTTTCCGTCGCTGCGAACGCCCAAGGAGCCGATGAGTGAGAACACAATCAACGGCGCGCTGCGCAGGCTCGGCTATTCAGGCGACGAGATGACAGCACACGGTTTTCGCGCGACCGCGAGCACGTTGCTCAACGAGAGTGGCAAGTGGCACCCCGATGCCATTGAGCGCGCGCTTGCGCACAAGGACAGCGACAACGTGCGCGCCGCGTATCATCGTGGCGCGCATTGGGAGGAGCGGGTCCGTATGGCCCAGTGGTGGAGCGACCACCTCGATACGCTGCGCAGGGGCGCGGACGTTATTCCGATCCAACGCGGGAAGCGTTGAGTCGGCAGCTTTCGCCCCAAGAGTCGCCGTAGAAGGCTTCTTCGGCCAATCCCAAAAGCCGCCGTCCATTTTGCACTGGTCGCGCACTGCCGAATGGCGAACTCTGGAACTTACCTGCCAATCCAACCCCACTCGGCGGATGAAGGCTTTGGCAAAAAGCTGACCTCGGCAAAGCATCAGCCTGTCCCGCCAAGACCAACAAATGTGTTATAAGGCGCTCGTACTGACCAGCAAAAATTAGGTCATTATGGTTTTCAAGCCCAGTTATGTAGAGGGCGCTGAAAGCGGGAAAGACCGCATGCGACAATACGCCTCTTCATTTTCTTCCGGCTTCTCGACAGCTTGGCGACTAGCTGTCAGCATCTGGTTGTCCGGCTCCAAGGTCGGCTGAGCGCCAGGGGGCATTTCAAACGATGGGTAACAACCTGATTTCTACCAACGTGAATGCCAACATCGATGTTGCCGCCGTTCTTGAGGCCGCTGCCAGGTCGCCGCTCGGTGTCGTTGCCCTTGTTACAATGGTTCTTGGGCTTGTTGCCTACGGTCTCTTTCGGGCATCGGATGACCGGTACAAGCTCGCCGCCTTCGTCATGCTGGTTGCCGGGGGAGGCATGCTGGCGACTGCCTTGTTACGTGAGGCGAACCGGCAGTCGGAAACCACAGAAGCTGAACGCCAGAGAGAACGCGCTGAAAAGGCGCGAGCGAGTGCGATACAGGCCGGGGGCCCAACAACGGTCGGAAAGTCGGCTGCCGGGCCTAAGCTCGACTTCCTCTCAGCGGATCCCGATCCCAAGAACCTGATGCCTGGTTGGATGGTGACTTATCCGGCTGATTGGTTCTTAGATACCACCGAGAACACCGCCATCTTCAAGCGTGCTGGAAACGGCGAGCCCGAACACGGTTTTCTGATTGTCGTTGAAGAGCGCGAGGTACCGGCGGCAGAGTATTTGGAGGCGGTGACTATCCGCCGGAAAGCCGGCATTACATCGGAACAGTACATCAACCCTGCCATGCCAGGCAATTCAACGTGGTCGAGTGAGTTTCACGAAGCGTTTGTTCAGCAGCAGTTCGGGCACGGTAAGGCGGGGTATGCGACGATCGATTACCTTGAAACGCCTGATAGCAAGGTGCTCGGACGAAGTTACGAAATCATCCACTATGACGCTGAAGACTTTGACGAGAGCTCACCTTACGGCGAGGTTATGAGCGCGGTCGCCTTCTTCAACGACGGGATTACAGAGGTGGAGAAGGGATCTGCGCAGCCGAAGCGCAAGACTATCCAGCTCACGACTATCTCCTGCAAGGTGCCGACCGCTAATTGGAAGCTAGTCGAGCCGACATGCCGCGCGGTCTTAAACTCGCTGCGGATTTACGAAAAGGCTACCACTGAACAGTTGAAGCTGGCGGCCGGGATATCTTCACCCGACCAGTGACAGCTCCTGCGCAGGAGCAGACGGTAATCTAGCGATGGGCCAATGGCCGAAAGTGGTCGACTGCCGCCATGCCGGTTGGCGACAGCGAACGGCAGCCGTCGTTTCCAGCTGCCCAAAAGCGGTCTGGAAGAAATCCACCCATTCCCTGTCATTGGTTTTCAACTCTGAGGGAGAATGAATGCCGTCAGATTTAACAGCGCCAGACGTTTCACGGGCGCGTATCGATCCACGTCGAAATATCGCTTTCTCGCCACGCAACGGCGCGCTCGGCGAGTTTACGCGGGCGCGGGAACGCGCCCATCGCGATAAGGCGATAGATCGAAGACCGGCCAAGCCCGGTGCGCGATTTGACTTCGGGGAGCCTGAGCAGGCGGTCGGATAACGGCATATAGTCGGCCACGGCAGTTCCTCAGCAAATCCTCCCTCCGCGTGCTCCTTTGCTACGCACCGGCGTCTGTAGGAAAATCGGCATGCGTAATCTTCTCCGAAGCGTTCTTTCAAACTCACGAATCGGGATCATCGCGCGGAAACTTGGCCATTGTGACGCGGATATGCGCCACAGCGTCGCTGGTTCGTGGCTACGCGTCGCGAAAGTTGCTCTGACATAAGCGCTGCCGCGACGGTGGGACGCCTTGGGACAGCGTCGCCGACTTTATGAGCTGGCAAACGCCGTTGTTGGATACGGCGAGGCAATGGTTTGAGCATAGTTTGTTCGCTCGCTTGGCGAGCCAACAAAGGACAGATCATGCCGTCGCAGCGCCCCGTACAACTGACATACAACGTGCACCCCCAACTCGCGGTGGACGCCCGTCGCCTCGTCGAGCTTTTGCTCATGCCCGATCATCGCGGTCATGCCTGCCGCGCCGCCGTTCGTCGGCGAGCTATCAGGGAAACGTCTTTCGGCTCGACCTTCGCGGGGTTTCTGCCGATCGAGAGCTATCAGGGAAACGTCTTTCGGCTCGACCTTCGCGGGCCCGAGACCCTCCACGGCCTGGAGCGCGATTACGACGGCGCATACCTGAGCAGCGACGCCTATGCAGTCCACCTGAGTGCCGAACATGCCATCGCGATGGCAGACAAGCTCCGCCTGAGCATCGATCTGATTATCGGTAATTACGTAGGCGATCATGAAATTTTTCGAAGCCAATCCCTGTGAGCAACGCCATGTCCGAGCACGCGCTCGGCCGCGTTGTGTCCGTCGGGAAGCATCGGCAGGATCGACTGGAACGGCGACCCCAGAAGAGGGATCATGAGCGCTGCGATGCTCTGCATCGAGCGAAGAAAAGAGATACACACCCCACGCACGCGTGCAGCAAGGAATTCAGCCACATTTTGGGCGGGCGGATGGCGCGCTTCGCGCGCGACCGTCGCGCTAATCACGCAAATCAGCCGCGCGACGGGCGCGCCCCGAGCGCGCTATGCTGACCGCCGTCAAGCGCACGACCCGATTGAACCCGGCGCAGGCGCGAACGCTTCGCGCGCTTGCTGCCCGGCGCGAGCTGACCGAATATGCCATGCTCGCGCACGTCATCGAGAGCGGCTTTGCCGCCGTGCTGCAAGCCGCCGAACGCGAGGCCGACACGCGCGAAATCGCGAATGCGGTCGGCACCATCGCCGAGCACGTCACGGACCTCGAACGCGTGCTCGACCGCACGCTGTTCACGGCATGCGCAGCCTATGCGTACGCTAGGCACGCGTCGCTCGGCACCAAGAGACCCGACGAGCTGATCGCCGCCGAGGCGCGCGCCGCGTTCGAGCGCCAGCGCTCGCTAGCCGACAAGGAGTCATAATGAGCAGCAGCGACTTCAACACGCGCGCACATTCGCTGTGGCGGATGCGCATGGCGCATTTCCAGCAGCGCTTCAGTTTTTTCACGAAGCTCTTGCTCGCGATGACCGGCGGCGGCGCTTTAATTTTCGCCCAGCTCACCTTGCCTGCGTATGCCTTCACGGTGGCAGGGCAGTGCCTTGGTGCTCGCCTCCTTGTCATGCTCGGTGGCATGGTCGGCCACAGCCTCAAGATGAACGTCGCCATGGCCGGGCACCGCGCGACCGTGCCCGCCAGCGTCGTCGCGTCGAACCCGCTCTGGGTCGAGCAATACGACCGCGTGCTCAATACGATCGTGCTCGGGGCGGTACTCGGCCTGGTGACCGGTATCGCTATCATCTGGATGATCCAGCGCCGGATGATGCGCGAGGGCCAGGCAACGCTCGGCGACCGCGTGCTCGGTGGCACCGAAGTCGTGAGCGAGGCCGCGCTCGCCGCGCGCACCAGCGCTCTCGCCGGTCCGGGTACGCTGACGTTAGGACCAGTGCCGATCCCGCAGCGTATAGAGACACGGCACTTCGCGTTTCTCGGCACCACCGGCAGCGGCAAGACGACCGTCTTGCGCCAGATGCTCGACGGCATCGAAGCACGCGGCGAGGCAGCGCTGGTCTACGACACCAGCGGCGAGTTCATCGCGCATTATTATGACCCGGCGCGGGGCGACATCATCCTCAATCCGTTCGATGCACGCTGCGCTTTCTGGACGCCCTTCGACGAAATCTCGCATCCCGCCGACGCCGACCGCATTGCCCGCCAGCTCGTATCCGAGACCGGCAGTCAGGACGACGACGTCTGGCTGGAAACCAGCCGCATTCTCGTCGCCAACATGCTGCGCTCGCTCTGGGCCGAGGGCAATTGCACTCTGGAGGCCTTGCTCGAAGCGTTGCAGGTCAAATCGAAGGAGCAGCTGAAGCATTGGCTGGGCCACACGTCATCGGCGCGGACTTTTGCCGACGACGCCGACCGCGCGACCGGCAGCGTGCTGTTCATGCTCGCGAAGGCCGCGAACCTCATTCAGTTCCTGCGGATCGAGGCTGAAGGTGTTGAGCGTTTCGCGTTCCGCGATTTCATTGCGGGGCTCGATGCAAAACCGGGAGCAAAGCCCTGGATCTTTGTGCCGCGCAAGGAAGATTATTTTGAAGCGGCAAAGCCGTTGATGGCGTGCTGGCTCGAATGCGCGGCAAGCGCCGTGCTCGGTCTTTCGCCATCGCCCGAGCGCCGGATATGGTTTGTGCTTGATGAGCTGGCCGACTTGCCGCGCGTCGAGAACCTCGCCCGCCTGCTGCCCGAGGGGCGCAAGTTCGGTGCGGCGATCGTGCTGACCTTTCA
>JBBROX010000002.1:0-168108 GCA_038228865.1 Sphingomonadales bacterium
ATCATGATGTCGAGGCATTGCTGCGAGAGATAGACGTTATGCGCCTTGGATCGCTTCATGCGCTCCTTGGGGATCGTCCACACGGCGTTCTCGAAGTCGACCTCGTCCCAGACCGCATCCTGCAGCTCGCTCTTGCGCACCATTGTCAGCAGGAAGAGGCGCATCCCGAGTCGGATCGTTGGCAGCGTCGCCACATGGTCGAGCTGCTTGAGCATCACGCGAATTTCTGTCGGCGACAGCGAACGGTCCTTTGGAACGAACGTCGCGATCGAGGCGGGTCCGACATCGTCGGCCGGATTGGCCACCTTCTCGCCGTGCAAGATCGCAAACCCGTAGATCTGCTTGAGGATGTCGCGGACATGGATCGCAGTCGCCGGTGCGCCGCGATCAACGATCTTGCCGCAGTGGGCGCGCAGGTCATCCGGCGTGATTTCTGTCAGCAGCCGGTTCTTCCAGACTGGCAGAAGCTCTCGTTCGAAGATCGAACGCCGCATCGCGCGGGTGCTGTCGGCCATCGGCGCCTTCACCAACCAGCGCTCACCAAACTCACCGAAGCTCTTGGCCTCCTTGATCCGGCGTTTGTCGCGTTGTTTTTCCTGGGCCGGAGACCTGCCTTCGAAGACTGCACGTTTAGCGTCGATCGTCGCTTCACGGGCTCGAGCAAGGGACAAACCGGAGGGACCGTATTTCCCAAGCGTTAGCGTCTCGCGCCGGTCATGCAGCCGGTAGTCCAGCCGAAACGTCAGCGTCCCGGAGGTTGAGACCTGGACATAAAGGCCGTCACGGTCCGTGACTTTGTAGGCTTTCTCGCGTGGTTTCAGGTTCTTAAGGGCAACATCGGTGAGCATACCGACCTCCTCTACGCAAAATACCGTCAGGCGATTTTCGGCCATTTTCGCCGACATTATCGCTTGATTTACAATGGTTTAGTGCGGAAAAAATACCGTCACTGGCTTCAATACCTCTGACGGTATCGCTGGATTGGGCCAAGTGCAAGTTTGCCGGATACCGTCACGCATGACACCAGAGCCAACCGCTGCTCCGCGATTGATCTCGATAGATAACGTGAGATAATCTTTTTATTTCAATGTGTTGATGGTTCAATACCGATTGATCGCGATAGCCAAAAATGGCCCCGAATCATTCCCACTCAATCGTGCCCGGCGGCTTCGAGGTATAGTCGTAGACCACCCGATTGATCCCCTCGACCTCGTTGACGATCCGCGTCGCCACGCGCGACAGGAAGGCTGCGTCGAAGGGGTAAATGTCCGCCGTCATCCCGTCGGTGGAGGTCACTGCACGCAGGGCGCAGACGAATTCATAGGTCCGCCCGTCACCCATAACACCGACCGTGCGCACCGGGAGGAGGACGGCGAAGGCCTGCCAGATCGCGTCGTACAGCCCCGCATTGCGGATCTCCTCGAGGTAGATCGCGTCGGCCTTGCGCAAGATGTCGCAGCGGTCACGGGTTACTTCGCCGGGGATGCGGATCGCGAGGCCCGGCCCGGGGAACGGATGCCGCCCGACGAATGCCTCGGGCAGGCCCAGTTCTCGGCCCAGCACGCGAACCTCGTCCTTGAACAATTCGCGCAACGGCTCGACCAGCGCCATGTCCATCCGTTCGGGCAGGCCGCCGACATTGTGGTGGCTCTTGATTGTGACACTTGGCCCGCCGGTGAAAGACACGCTCTCGATAACGTCGGGGTAGAGCGTGCCCTGCGCCAGGAATTTCGCGCCGCCGATCTTCTTGGCCTCTGCCTCGAACACGTCGATGAAAGTCTTTCCGATGAATTTCCGCTTCGCCTCCGGGTCGGTCAGCCCTTTGAGGCCGTTGAGGAACAGCGTCGCGGCATCGACGTGGATCAGCGGAATGCCGTAATGCTCGCGGAACAGCCCGACGACCTGATCGCTCTCGCCCAGCCGCATCAGGCCATGATCGACATAAACACAGGTCAGCTGATCGCCGATCGCTTCGTGAATGAGCACCGCCGCCACCGACGAATCGACCCCGCCCGACAGGCCACAGATGACTTTGCCATCACCGACCTGCGCCCGGATATCGGCGATCTTGGCGGCGCGATACCCCGCCATCGTCCAGTCGCCGGCACAGCCGCAAACATGTCGCACGAAATTGGCGATCAGCTTGCCACCATCGGGCGTGTGCACGACTTCAGGGTGGAACATCGTCGCGTAGAACCGGCGCGTATCGTCGGCGACGACCGCGAACGGTGCGCGTTCGGACGTGGCGACGACGCGGAAACCGGGTGGCAGCGCCTCGACCTTGTCGCCGTGGCTCATCCAAACCTGATGGCTTTCGCCCGGTTTCCACAGGCCGTCGAACAGGACGCAGTTGTCATCGATCTGCAGGAAGGCGCGGCCGAACTCGCGGGATTCAATGCTGCCGACACGCCCGCCGAGCTGCGCGCACATCGTCTGCTGGCCGTAACAGATGCCGAGGATAGGGACGCCCGCTTCGAAAAAACGCTGCGGCGCACGCGGGCTGCCCTCGTGGGTGACCGAGGCGGGACCGCCGCCGAAGATGATGCCGGCGGGCTTCATCCGGTCGAACGCGGCCTCTGCGCTACTGAATGGTACGATCTCGCAATACACGCCGGCTTCGCGGACGCGGCGGGCGATAAGTTGGGTGACCTGGCTGCCGAAATCGACGATGAGGATGGAGGACATGACCTCCTCTAGCGAGACCATGCCCTCCTTGCCAACCCGTCAGTCGTTACAGATCAATAGTTCGCCGCGAACCCGCCGAGATCGACGCGCTGGACATCGCCGTAACGGACCGAGCAGCTGAAGCTGCGCTGGTCGCGGCTATTGCCATAACGGGTATCCCCGCCCCGGCTGTAATCGATGACACCGCGCACGTTGGAGCCGTCCGACACGCGGTCAACCGCATCGACCGAACTGACCCGCGCGCCGCCGCCGACCTGTTGCTCGGCGGCATTGGCGCAGGCATCCGCCGCCGCATCGTCGGTGCGGATCGCGCCCGTGTAAGTGTTGTTGGCATAGCCGCCGTTGGTTGGCCGGTTTTTGCTGGACGAAGCTGCGGCAATGATCGCGGCAAGAATGCCGACGCCAATCACCCCGGCGACAATCGCGCCGGTATCGTCGCCACGATGACGACGGTAATCGGGACGGCCATAACCGCCATAGCTCGGCCGACCATAGCCGCCGTACCCACCCGGATAGCCCTGCGCCATCGCGGGCGTAACGGAAGTCGCGAGCATCGCGGTGGCGAGCACGCCTGCGGTGACTGAACGCAGCTTCATCATCGTCGTGTTCCTTTGCACCGGGCCGCCGTGATGGTGCCCTGTAATGTGGGTATCGTCGAGTCGCGGTGTCGGGATGCTGAATTGGTCCGTCAGCGAAATGAAAGCATTGAGCAGCGCAGATCGCTCTTTTCGAATTGTATCAAACGGGGACGCCGGCCGGTTTCATTCCGGTAAATTGAGTCTTAACAGCCGCCGAATATATGTGCAGCGTCTAATATCGCATGTCCAACGAGTCGTGCGCGTGGTCGTACAGAATAATTCTTTAGGGAGTTGAGTTCGACATGAAAAAAATACTTTTAGGAGCAGCACTTGGGCTTACTGCCCTGGTGTCGGCCCCGGCGTCAGCTGCGGTCGTCTTTACCTTCACACCCGGTGGCGCTTCGCCTTCAGCCGGTTTCACGGTCATCAACACGTTCGCGAATGCGACCGGAATCACGGGTTCGGGGTTCCAGATTCTGAACCCACCGGCCAATGGCAACGGCGCGCCGCCGGCAAATTCCGTTCCTTCGGGCACGTCTTATCTGTCCGTTCTGGGCGGGGGGTCGGCCACGATCGGTCTCGGCCTCGCTAGCGCGTTCCAGTTCGATTGGGGTTCGATCGATTCTTACAACACGCTCACGATCTCTTCGACCAGTGGGCCGGCGATCATCATTCCGGGGTCCAACTTCACCAATCCCGCCAACGGCAACCAGATCTCGCCCGGGACGAATGGTCTGTTCACGGTCACGGGTGACGCAGGCGAAGTGTTCACCGGCATTACCCTGACCTCGTCGAGCAATTCGTTCGAGATCGACAATCTCGCCGTGAAAGCGGCCGTCCCAGAGCCCACGACATGGATGATGATGATTTTCGGCTTTGGTATCGTCGGCTATTCGTTGCGCAGCCGTCGTCGAACTGCGATCCAGTCTTTCTCGTAAACGACCGAAAAATGGACGCCGCAGACCCACCGGGTTTGCGGCGTTTTCATGTTATGCATCCGGGATTCGGCATCGGGACCTACGTGTCATGTTTGCCGATAAAACCGGCGACGGCCGCGCGCCATGCGTCGGGTTGGTCGAACTGCGCCATATGACCCGCACCGAGAATCTCGCCAAATGAACCTTGCTTAAGCATCGGGAGAACGGCGCGCGTGGCCGCAGTCGTCATGATGTCGACTCGCCGCACAGCAAAAGTGTCGGCACAGCAATGCGCTTGAGAAGAGGCTCGTCATTAAAGCCCTTCAGAGCACCCTCGAAACTGCCGAGCTTCCCTCCGGTCATTGCGACCGCGACCAAATCGCCGCGATCCTCGGGCGTGGGAGCCATGTAAGGCATAGCCACAGCACGAACGCTGGTCCGATTGAGGTGCTTTCGCATGAACACCATCGACGCTTTGCGATAGGCAGGATCATCGAGTGTCCCAGCGCGCTCGTGCGACTGGATCAAGGCACCTGCGCCGTCAGGCAAGGCGTCGTAAAGGCTATGTATGCTGGCTTCGGCCCGCTTTGCCGACAGCGGAGCCCCTTGCAAAATGAGGCTATGTAAGCCCGCAGGTCGTTGTGCCGCGTAGCGGTTGGCCAGGATGCCGCCCCAGCTGTGGCCGAGCAGATGTATGTTCCGAAGATCAAGCGCGGCGCGGATGGCGTCGATTTCAGAAACGAAGCGATCAATTGTAAAGTTGCCCTTGTCGCCGGGCGCGTCCGAGCGGCCACTATCAAGCTGATCGTAAAGTATGATGGCACGTTCGCTTGCGAGCGGCAGAGCAGGAAAAAACTGCCACAGTGCCCCTCCCGGACCGCCGTGAACAAGTAGAAGTGGTGGCCTTTTCGCTTTCAGGTCGCCGTTTACGCGAACGTACAGACTGCCGCCCTTTACAGGAACACGAAATTCTCGGTCCGCTGGGGGCACACCGGGTTCGGCAGCTGCGTAAGCCACTGACCAGAAAGGCGCTGCGGCAGCCGCCATTAGCAGATTACGTCGATTGAGATTCATGCGGCCATCTCCCAACTTCCATTCCGTCCTCTAGTTACCGGCCGTCATCCCCGTCCACTTGGCGATAAACGCCCACTGGTCCGCCGCCTCCTCGATGATCTTGTCGGTCGGCTTGCCCGATCCATGTCCGGCGCGGGTTTCGATGCGGATCAGCTGCGGTTTGTCGCCCAGTTTTGCTGCCTGAAGTGCTGCAGCATATTTGAAGCTGTGGCCGGGTACGACGCGGTCGTCGGTGTCTGCAGTTGTCACGAGAATAGCGGGATAATCCGTTCCCGACCGAATGTTGTGCAGTGGCGAATAGGCGCGCAGCACCTTGAAGTCCGCCTCCACACCCGGGTCGCCGTAATCGTCGGTCCAATAGCGCCCTGCTGTGAAGCGGTTGAAGCGCAGCATGTCCATGACGCCAACTGCTGGTAGCGCGGCGGCGAACAGGTCTGGTCGCTGGTTGACGACCGCGCCGACGAGCAGCCCGCCGTTCGATCCGCCTTGGATCGCGAGCTTTTCCTTCGTCGTGACCCCCTGCGCGATCAGATACTCGCCGCCCGCAATGAAATCGTCGAAGACATTCTGTTTCTGCGCGCCCTTGCCGGCTTCGTGCCAGTTCTTGCCGTATTCGCCACCGCCGCGCAGGTTGGCGATGGCATAGACACCGCCCGCCTCCAGCCATGCCAGTCGCGTCGCACTGAATCCCGGCGTCAGCGAAACGTTGAACCCGCCATAGCCGTAGAGCAACGTCGGGTGCGGTCCGGCCGGCATTTCTTTCTTTCGTACGATGAACATCGGCACCTTGGTGCCGTCCTTCGACGAGTAGAATGCCTGCATCGTTTCGAATTCCGCCGGGTCGAACGCCAGCTTCGGCTGAAAGAACGGTACCGAACGGTTGGTCGCGCTGTCATAGCGATAGACCGTCGCGGGCGTCGCAAAGCCGGTGAAAGTGTAGAAACTCTCGCTGTCGCCGGTCTTGCCGCCGAAACCTGATGCCGTGCCGATGTCGGGCAGGCGAACCGGCCCCAGCGACTTGCCGTTCAGGTCGAACAGTTCGGCCTCCGACTTGGCATCGCCCAGATAGGCGATGACAAGCCGCTGCCCGATCAGCGATGCGCCGACCAACGTGTTGACCGTTTCAGGCACGACTTCCTTGAACCGCGGCTTCTTGGCCGCGACGTCCACCACGGTCAGCCGCCCCTTGGGCGCGTCCTTGTCGGTCACGAACCAGAAATTCGAGCCGACCGTCCCGGCCAGTTCCCAGCTGTTGTCGAGGCCCGCGATCAGTGTGCGCGGCTTGATCGGTCCGCCGTCGAGCGCCGCAATGTTGATCTCGACCTTGGGATCGGTTCCTTGCGACGAGGTGATGACAAGCCATTTGCCATCATCGGTGACCTGCGCGCTGTGGCCCAGCTTTGGCCGGGCGGGCGTCGCATAGACCATGACATCGGCGTCCTGCGGCGTGCCGACCTGATGCAACCACACTTGCTGGTTGGTCGTCAGCGACTGGAACTTCGCGCCCTCCGCCGGGGCGTCGAACCGCGAATAGAAAAATCCGCTACCGTCGGGCTTCCACGCGATGCCTGAATATTTCACCCATTCGATGCGGTCGGGAAGCTCCTTGCCGGTCGTCGCGTCGATGACTTTCAGCGTGCGCCAGTCGGTGCCACCGTCCTGAATCCCATAGGCGAGATAGCGGCCGTCGTCGGAAGGCGCCCATTCGGCGAGCGCGGTCGCGCCGTCCTTCGCCCACCTATTGGGGTCGAGCAGCAACCGCCCCTCCCCGTTCAGGCCGCCCCGGACCCACAGGGTCGACTGGTTCTGCAGCCCCGTGTTGCGCGAATAAAAATATCGGCTCCCGGCCTTTCGCGGCGTTCCCATGCGCTCAAAATTGTAGAGTGTCTGCATCCGCGCCTTGAACGCGTCGCGGCCGGGCAGCGTCGCCAGATAGGCATCTGTCACCTTGTTCTCCGCCGTTACCCAGTCGCGGACCTTGGCGTCAGTGCGGACGTCGTTTTCCAACCAGCGATACGGGTCGGCAATCGTCTCGCCGAATAGGACATCGGTTTGCGGGACAGTGGCGGTGACGGGATAGGTCAGGGGTTTTTCGGCCATGGCGGGACCAGACAACAGCGCGGCGAGTGCCGCAAGCAGAACAGGTTTCAAAGGAAAGGCTCCGGAAACGGGTGTTTCCGGAGCCTATGTGTCCTTTTCGGTCGCTGCAAGCGACCGTATATTTATGCCGCCTCGTCGAGCTCTTCGCCCGCGACCGGACCCGAGTCCTGGCCCTTGGCGGAAACGTCGCGGTCGACAAATTCGATGATTGCCATGTCGGCGGCGTCGGAGGCACGGATGCCTGCCTTCAGCACGCGGATGTAGCCGCCGGCACGGTCGGCATAACGCGGGGCCAGCACGTCGAACAGCTTGACCAGCTGCGTCTCGTCGAGCAGCCGGGCGTGCGCCAGACGCCGGTTCGACAGGCCGCCCTTCTTCGCCAGCGTGACCAACTTTTCGGTGTAGGGACGCAATTCCTTGGCCTTTGCCAGGGTCGTCGTAATCTGTTCGTGCTTGATGAGCGCTGCCGCCATGTTGCGGAACAGGGCTGTACGGTGCGAGGAAGTACGCTGGAGCTTACGCCCGCCGACGCGATGACGCATGATTTTGATTCCCTTCGTTCGTCGTGGGGCCGTATCAGGTACCCCAAGCCGGGCGAGGTGCCGCCCGAGAGGCGCGCCCCTAGCCGCAACCGACACGCATCGTCAACCCTGCGCCGTTTCATAGGTATCCCGCCCGATTGTGTTGCAAACGCCACCACCTGCCGAAAAAAAGTGAAATGCGTGCGGCGGATTTCCGCAGTTCGTGCGTTACCCCCCTCGTGCGTTGGCAACCTTCCCGGATCTCACTTGCCGACGCACAACCTTTCCTCTTGGCACCGCTCTTGGCAGACGCGATAAGCGTCCTATATCACTAATACAGTGAAAGGAGCCTGTGATGGCCGTGATCGATCGTTACCGTTCCAATTCGGATGCCACCGGCGTGACGATCCTCGTCTACGTCGCCTGGTTCTTCCTCGGCATGTTCGGCGTCCACCGGTTCGTGACGGGCCATGTCGGCAGCGGATTTCTGATGCTGCTGCTCAACGGCCTGGGCTGGCTGACCTTCTGGTTCGGCCTCGGCTTCCTGATCTGGGGTGCGCTTGGCCTCTGGTGGCTGATCGACGCGCTGCTTATCCCCGGCTTGGTCCGAAGCTGATCAATCCGCGAACGGGTCGCGGACCAGGATCGTGTCCTCACGCTCGGGCGACGTGCTGACCAGCGCGACCGGGCATTGGATCAGTTCCTCGACGCGGCGGATGTATTTGATCGCCTGTGCCGGCAAATCCGCCCAGCTCCGCGCACCGGCGGTCGACTGCGACCAACCCTCGATCTCTTCATAGATCGGCTCGACCGCCGCCTGGTCGGCAGCATGCGCAGGGAAATAGTCGAGCACAGTGTCGCCCAGGCGATAACCGGTGCAGATCTTCAGCGTCTCGAATCCGTCGAGGACATCGAGCTTGGTAAAAGCGATGCCCGAAACCCCTGACACCGCTGCAGCTTTTCGCACCAGCACGGCGTCGAACCAGCCGCAGCGGCGCTTGCGGCCAGTCACCGTGCCGAACTCATGCCCCCGCTCGCCCAGCCGCTGCCCGGTCGCATCGTCGAGTTCGGTCGGAAACGGCCCCGCGCCGACACGCGTCGTATAGGCCTTCACGATCCCCAGCACATAACCGGCCGCATTGGGCCCCAGCCCCGACCCCGACGAGGACGTCCCCGCAACCGTGTTCGACGACGTCACGAACGGATAAGTGCCGTGATCGACATCGAGCAGCATTCCCTGCGCGCCCTCGAACAGGATGCGCTTCCCCGCGCGGCGCAACTCGCCCAGCGTGTGCCAGACGGGCTTCGCGTACGGCAGGATATGCGGTGCGATCTCCGCAAGTGCCGTCTTCAATGCGGCCCGGTCGATTGGCGGCTCGCCGAATCCCGAACGCAGTGCATCATGATGCGCGCACAATCGGTCGATCTGCGGATCGAGATCATCGAGATGCGCTAGGTCGCACACGCGAATCGCGCGCCGCCCGACCTTGTCCTCATACGCAGGACCGATACCCCGCCGGGTGGTGCCGATCTTGAACTCACTCGCATCCTCGCGCAGCCCGTCGAGGTCGCGGTGGAACGGCAGGATCAGCGGACAATTGTCGGCGATCTGCAGATTGTCAGGGGTGATCGTCACCCCTTGCCCGGCAAGCTTCGCGACCTCGTCGCGGAAATGCCAAGGGTCTAGCACAACGCCGTTGCCGATCACCGACAACGTCCCACGCACGATTCCGGAAGGGAGCAGGCTGAGCTTATAGACCTGATTACCGACGACCAGCGTATGCCCGGCATTATGACCGCCCTGAAACCGCACGACGACATCGGCGCGGCTCGCGAGCCAGTCGACAATCTTGCCCTTGCCCTCGTCGCCCCATTGCGCGCCGATTACCGTGACGTTCGCCAAGTTTTATGTCCGTTCAGTGAAGGGAAATGCTGCGTGTCCGTATTGTCCCGGAGCTTTGCCGTCCACCCCCGGACATCAGTTGGAGTCAGTCTCATGCGCCTAGTCATCACCTTTGGGGCTCTCGCCCTCGCCACTGCCGCCGTTGCGCAGGACGCGCCGTCGCGCCCGATGATGTCGGACGCGTGTCGCGCCGAAGTCCAAAAGCTTTGCCCGGTCGCGGCCGATGGCGACCGGCGCGCGCGGATGCAGTGCGTTATGGCGAGCCAGGACAAATTGTCCGACGGCTGCAAGAAGGAAATGGCCGACATGCGCGCCGCGCGTGATAAAATGCGTGCCGAACGTGGCGGCGACATGACCCCGCCGCCCAGTGACGGCGCCCCGCCCCCGCAGTAATCGACTGCGAAGGGTATGCCCGCCTGATACGTATCACCTCCGGAACATATCCGGGGAGAATCGCATCATGCGGATCGTCATTGCCATCGCCCTGACTGCCGTCGTCGCGCTGACAGCCGCGCAATCGCAGGATCGCCAGCGCCCGCCGCGCGAATGTCGGCGCGAGATCGTGAAGCTGTGCGGGCTGACCTTCGACCGCGACAAGTTACGCGAATGCATGACCGGCAAATTCCAGCAATTGAGCGAAGGGTGTCGGGGCGAGGTCGTCGCACGCGTCAGGGAACGTATGGGCGGTACCGAGCAGGCCGCGCCGAAAGGCCCGGCGGCGGGCGCAACCGAATACGCCTATGGCACCGCCGCACTGCAGAAGCTCGATTTCTTCCCGGCAAAGACCGCCAAGGCTCCCTTGGTCATGTTCGTGCACGGCGGCGGGTGGAAGCGCGGGGACAAGGGCAATGCGACGGGCCGCGACCTCGCGCCGCATTATGTTGCGCAAGGGTACGCCGTAGCCTCGGTCAACTATCGCCTCGTCCCCGACGCGACGGTCGAGCAGCAGGCAGCGGACGTCGCGAGCGCAGTAGCATGGGTGCGCACGAATTCAGCGCGGCTGGGCATCGATCCCGGCCGGATCATCCTGATGGGTCACAGCGCGGGCGCGCATCTGGTCGCCTTAGTGGGCACTGATCCGCAATATCTTCGCGCCGTGGGCCTGGGCCTCGACGCGGTGCGCGGTGTCATCCCGAACGACGGTGCCGCCTATGACGTGCCCGCGCAGATGACCGACGGGCCGAAAATCATGCAGCAAACGTACGCACAGGCGTTCGGGACCGACCCGGGGCGGCAACGCGCGCTGTCACCGACGCTGCAGGCAGCCAGCCCCAATGCACCCGCGTTCCTGCTGATCCACGTCCAGCGGCCCGACGGCGTGCGGCAGGCAGAGGCGCTTGCTGCTGCGCTAAAGCGCGCAGGCACGCCCGTTCAGGTCAACGGTTTTCCGGGCGAGGGGCTGAAGGGGCATATGGAGATCAACCGCGACCTAGGCGATCCGGCCTATCCTGCAACGCCCGTGGTCGATGCGTGGTTGAAGCAGGTGTTCAGGAACTGAGCAGTAGTATCCGCGCGTCGAAACGATGCTGACTAACTATGCTACACGTTCGAGCAAAATCGCCCAGTAGAAACCAAAAACCGCAATAGACGTCGCGATAATGCCAGAAAACCAAGATACTATTCTGAGGTAGGACCGTGGGCGAGCACTAGCTGGAAAGGCAATCAATAACGCTTGGGCGGCGAGATAAATAGCTACGGCAGTGTAACCTACCTGCACGAAAAGCGCATTGCCGTTGAAAGTGGAGTTCAACAGAGCGGAATCTGGGAAATATATGCCAGGATAGGTTCTGCCGCCGAAGCGCAGTGCTAAGCCGAACGTGAGGCTGCAAGCGATCAAATATATTATGCGTTCGAGTTTCGAGTGTTGACGAGCCCGCCTTCTCCAAGCGGCCCAGACAGCACAAGCCAAGCTAGCTAGAATTAGTAGCGCCAAGTTTTCCAAGCGTGCTTCACCCCGCCGCAAAGCTATCCGGATAAACCGAAAATCCCGTCGCCGGTTCGTCATGGCCGTCGCCATGCGCGATGGCATAAGAACCGCCCCGTCCGACGGCATTCGCACCGCCCGACAGGAACAGTGAAAAGCCGAACCAGCGTTGATATTCGAACCCGTGGCGTTCGGTCGGGTCGAGCGTCACGCGAACTCCCATGTCGCCGATCGATGCCGCAATTGCCTCGATCCCGGCAATGCGCGAGGCCATCAGTCCGGCGTGGTCGAAGGTACGTAGTGCATCGAGCGCAGGCGCAACCGGGCCAGTCGCCGCGATCAGCGGGAGCCAGTCGGCAAAGCCCGCATCCACCAGCCCGCCCGCATCCTTCATGTCGAGCAGCGCGTCGAGTTGCGCGATTTCGCCGGACGACAGTACCAGCCCAGCCAGCGTCTGAACGAGATCGGGCAACGTCAGATCGACCGTGATCCCTTCGACCCCTGCTGCCTTTAAGGCCGCGACCGCGATCCCGACGATCTCGCACGCCGCCGCGACCGAATCGTCGCCGATCAGTTCCGCCCCGACCTGCATTGCCTCCCGCTGCGGGTTGAGCTGCGTCGCACCGAGTTTAAGCACCGGCCCTGCATAGGCCAGCCGCAACGGACGCGGCACAGCGACCAGCTGGGTCGATACGATCCGCGCAATCTGTGGCGTGATGTCCGGCCGGATCGCCAAGGTCCGCTGCGACAGCGGATCAACGAAGCGCGCCAGTTCGGTCCGCGACGATTTCAGCCGCGCGGCTAGGCTGTCTTCATACTCGGCCAGCGGCGGCGACACGCGGTCGTACCCACGCCCCTCGATGCTATCGAGCAACGCCCGCACCGTCCGCGCCTGCGCCGCCGCCTCCCCGGGAAGGCGGTCGCGCAAGCCCTGCGGCAGGAGTCCGGAACTCACTTCTCCCTCTCCCCTATGGGGAGAGGGCCGGGGAGAGGGGCCGAGTCCAGTTCGGCGAGAATTGTTTCCAATACGCCCTGCATATTCCCCATAACGTCTGCATTGGAAAACCGGATCACCCGATAGCCTTTGTCGTTCAGATACTGTGTCCGTCGAGCGTCATAGCGCGCCGCTTCACCGTGGCTATCCCCATCGAGCTCGACAATCAGCCCATTCATCCTCGCGGAGAAATCCACGATGTACGGACCGAGCACGACCTGTCTTGAAAACTTGATGCCGTTCAAGCGCTTGGCCCGAAGATGATACCAGAGCCGAGCTTCCGGCCCTGCCATTTCGGAGCGCATTGATTTGGCGTGCTCCAACAGGACTGGGTTTCTCGCTGGCATTCTCGGCCCCTCTCCCCAACCCTCTCCCCAGAGGGGAGAGGGAGCTCGCTAGAACTTCAACGCCTTCACCGTCTTCACCCCTGGCAGTTTGCACAACTGCCATAGCACGGGTTCGGGGATCGATGCATCGACCGACAGCAGGACGACCGCTTCTCCGCCGGCCGCGCGACGGCCGAGGTGGAAGGTGCCGATGTTGATGCCCGCCTCACCCAGGGTCGACCCGAGGCGCCCGATGAAGCCTGGCGCGTCTTCATTGACGATGTAAAGCATATCGCCTGCCAGATCGGCCTCGACCTTGATGCCGAAAATCTCGACAAGGCGCGCACCACCGTCGCCGAACAGTGTGCCCGCGACCGATTTCTCGCCGGCTTCGGTTTCGACCGAGACGCGGATCAGCGTCTGGTAATTGCCTTCCTTGTCGTGACGGACTTCGCGGATATCGAGCCCGCGTTCCTTGGCTAGGAACGGCGCGTTGACCATGTTCACCGTGTCGGAATAACGCCGCATCAGCCCGGCCAGCACCGCGCCGGTGATCGGCTTGATGTTGAGCTGCGCCGCTGCCCCTTCGACCTCGATCGAGATTTTGGTCAGATTGTCGTGCGCCAGCTGACCCACCAGCGAACCCAGCCGCTCGGCAAGTGCCATATAAGGCTTCAGCTTGGGTGCTTCCTCGGCACTCAGGCTCGGCATATTGAGCGCGTTAGTGACGCCGCCCGAAAGCAGGAAATCGGCCATCTGCTCGGCGACCTGGATCGCGACATTGACCTGCGCTTCGGAGGTGGACGCGCCCAGATGCGGGGTCGAGACGAAGTTCGGGGTGCCGAACAGCGGTGACGCAGTTGCCGGTTCCTCCACGAACACGTCGAGCGCTGCACCCCCGACCTGACCCGAATCCAGCGCGTCCTTCAACGCGGCTTCGTCGATCAGCCCGCCACGCGCGCAATTGATGATCCGCACGCCCTTCTTGGCCTTGGCAATCGCCTCACGGCTCAGGATGTTCCTGGTCTCGTTGGTCAAGGGGGTGTGCAGCGTGATGAAATCGGCACGCGCGAGCAGTTCGTCGAGCGTGACCTTTTCGATGCCCAGATCGATCGCGCGTTCGGGCGTCAGGAACGGGTCATAGGCGACGACCTTCATCTTCAGGCCCAACGCGCGGTCAGCGACGATTGAGCCGATATTCCCGGCTCCGATCAGACCCAGCGTCTTGCTGGTCAGCTCGACGCCCATGAAGCGGTTTTTTTCCCATTTGCCCGCCTGTGTCGACGCATCGGCTTCCGGCAACTGGCGCGCGAGCGCGAACATGAGCGCAATGGCGTGTTCGGCGGTGGTGATCGAATTGCCGAACGGCGTGTTCATCACCACGATCCCTGCCGCCGACGCCGCCGGTATATCGACATTGTCGACGCCGATGCCGGCACGCCCGATGACTTTCAGGTTCTTCGCGGCGGCAATGACGTCCTTGGTCGCCTTGGTCGCCGAACGGATCGCCAGACCGTCATACTGGTCGATGATCGCGATCAACTCTTCCTTGGTCTTGCCCGTAATCTCGTCGACCTCGACGCCGCGTTCGCGGAAAATCTGCGCGGCTTTGGGGTCCATTTTGTCGGAAATGAGGACTTTTGGCATGTTGAAACCTTTCGTCGCCTCGGCGGAGGCCGGGACCGTTGTCGATAAGGGTGCTCTTTTGCCGCGAGCGGCCCCGGCCTCCGCCGGGGCGACGGCTAGTTTTTAAGCTGTGCCCAGGCCCAATCGAGCCACGGGCCCAACGCCACAACGTCGGCGGTATCCACCGTCGCGCCGCACCAGATGCGCAGACCCGGCGGGGCATCGCGGTATCCGGCGATGTCGTATGCCGCATGTTCAGCTTCGAGCAGCCCGGCGAACTTCTTGATGAACGCCTCGTCCGCGCCTTCGACGGTTAGGCAAACGCTGGTCTTCGACCGCGACTTGGGATCGGCAGCGAGATGCCCGAGCCAGGGCCGCGACGCGACGATCGCATCGAGTGCCGCTGCATTGGCATCGCTGCGCGCCATCAGGCCGCTCAGACCCCCCAGCGATTGCGCCCATTCGAGCGCGAAGATGACGTCCTCGACCGCAAGCATCGACGGCGTGTTGATCGTCTCTCCCTTGAACACACCTTCGGTCAGCGCGCCCTTCGACACAAGCCGGAAGATCTTCGGCAGCGGCCAGGCAGGGGTGTAGGTCTCGAGCCGTTCGACCGCGCGCGGCCCTAGGATGATGACGCCGTGCGCGCCCTCGCCGCCCAGCACTTTTTGCCAGGAAAACGTCGTCACATCGAGCTTGTCCCACGGCATGTCGTAGGCGAACACGCCGCTGGTCGCGTCGTTGAAGGTCAGCCCTTCGCGATCGGCAGCGATCCACTCGCCGTCGGGCACGCGGACGCCGCTGGTGGTGCCGTTCCAGGTGAACAGCACGTCGTTGGTCCAGTCGACCGCGTCGAGGTCGGGCAGCGATCCGTAATCGGCGCGCAGAATGGTCGGATCGAGCTTCAGTTGCTTGACCGCATCGGTCACCCAGCCTTCTCCGAAACTTTCCCACGCAATAGTTGTGACGGGCTTTGCGCCCAGCATCGTCCACATCGCCATTTCATAGGCGCCGGTGTCGGACGCGGGGACGATGCCGATGCGGTGCGTGTCGGGCACGCCCAGAATTTCGCGGGTCAGGTTGATCGCGCGCTGCAATCGCGCCTTGCCGATCTTGGACCGGTGCGAACGGCCGAGCGACTCTGTCGCCAGACGTGCGGCATCCCAGCCAGGTGGCTTGGCACAGGGTCCGGAGCTGAAGTGGGGACGCGCAGGTGTGGCGTCGGGACGGGGTAACTCAGTCATGTATTCTCTCCTCACAGAGAGCAGCGCGGCGTTGGGACCGCGTGGCCCGTAGTCGCTCCTAGCGGCGAATGGCGCTCGGTCAAGCAGAACCACATCTGTTCCACTGCGGGACGCGCGCATTTCGGTCGTTGCATTTGCGTTATTACGAGCGCAGGCACAGCTCCAAGCTGCACGCGACCAAGCACGTAAGCACTTAAACTCCCGACCCGAATCGGGGTAAGGGGTGGAGCCATGCGGTTCCGCCCCTTTCTTTCGCTCGTTGTGGCAGCGTTGATGCTGTCCGCATGCATTTCCGCCCCGACCTACCGCCGCCCGCCGGTCGAACAGCCCGTTCGGGGCACCGAATCTTCGGCACTACGCCAATGCATCGCCAAGCTCGACAATGTCGTGGCGCGTTACGCCTTGCTGCCCGACCGAATTTTCGGCGGCGGGTGTTCGGCGCTGAGTAGCGTCCAGCTGCGCGATATCGGGACGCCAGTGACCAATCTGGGCGCGATGACCTGTGGCCTTGGCTATGCGTTTACGGTCTGGGTGCAATCGGACCTTCAGGTGCCCGCGATCGGCGAATTCGGCTCGCCGGTGGTGAGGTTGGAAACCTATGGCACCTACAGCTGTCGCAACATCAATGGTGCTGCGACCGGCAAGCTGTCCGAACACGCCTATGCCAACGCCGTCGACGTCGCAGCGTTCGTGCTGAAGGACGGCCGGCGCATCAGCGTCCTGAGCGGCTGGAACGGCAATGAACGCGAGGCCCGCTTCCTGCGCAGCGTCCGCGCCTCCGCCTGCCGCCGCTTCAACACCGTACTCAGCCCCGACTATAACGCCCAGCACCGCGACCATTTTCATTTCGATATGGGAAGAGGGCCAATCTGCCGTTAGGGCGAGCTTCATGACAGAAACCCGCATCCCCAGCCGCGTTTTCGAACGCGCCGCCGCCGAAGCCAAAACCGCCAAGCATATCGTTTCGACACCGCAGACCGAGCATCCGGCCTATAAGCTCGCGTTCCAGGACCTGGACTTCCTGCTGAGCGAGGAACTGCGCCCCGTCCGGTTCCAGCTCGAACTGCTGAAGCCCGAGCTGTTGCTCGATGAGGCGAAGATCGGGTCGATGATGGTGTTCTACGGATCGGCCCGCATTCCCGAGCCCGGGGTCAAATCGACCAACCCCGACCCCACCGTCGCGGCCAGCCTGGAAGCCAAGTCGCACTATTACGAGGAAGCGCGCAAGCTTGCAGCCTTGGCGAGCGCGACGCCGGTCGATGAGAACGGCATGCGCCACTTTGTCGTTTGCTCGGGCGGCGGTCCCTCGATCATGGAGGCCGCCAATCGCGGTGCGGCCGACGTGGGGGCCGAATCGGTCGGGCTCAACATCGTCCTCCCGCACGAACAGGCCCCGAACCAATATGTGACACCGGGCCTCAGCTTCCAGTTCCACTATTTCGCGCTGCGCAAAATGCACTTCCTGCTGCGCGCTCGCGCGGTGGCAGTGTTCCCCGGTGGATTCGGCACGTTCGACGAGACGTTCGAGCTGCTGACCCTGATCCAGACCGGCAAGATCAAGCCGATGCCCGTCCTGCTATTCGGGGGCGAATTCTGGCGGCGCGTGATCGATTTCGACGCGTTGGCCGCAGAGGGCGTCATCTCGGCAAAGGACATCGAGCTGATGACCTTCGTCGAGAGTGCCGAAGACGCATGGAAAGTCGTGCAGGACTTCTACGCGAAGTAGGCCGGCGACTATGGCGATCGGGGACTGTCCCCGATTACCCTGCGCAACATTATTTGGCGGCAGGTGCCGTCGCGTTCTCTGCAGGTGCCGTTGCATTGCCTGCAGCCGCTTCTGCCGGTGCCGCGCCCGCAGCCGGGGCGGCAGGAAGCGGCAGGTTGGACCCCTGCGCGTTCAGGTACACGAGCAGGTTGGCGCGATCCTCGGCCTTTGACAGACCTGCAAAGCTCATTTTCGTGCCGGGCGCAAAGGCCTTGGGCGAGGTGAGCCAGGCGTTCATGCTCTCGAAGTCCCACTTGCCGCCCTTACCCTTCAGCGCATCGGAAAAGGCGTAGCCGCCCTTGCCCTGGCCAATACCCTCTCCGAGCGTGGCGTAGAGATTGGGGCCGACGCCATTCGCGCCGCCTTGAGTCACAGTGTGACAGGACGCACATTTCTTGAACACCTCGGCGCCCTTGGTCGCATCGGCGGTCGGCAGCAGGCTAGCGATGGGGACTTCGGCAACCGGAGCGGCCTCCCCTGCATCTGCTTCGACACCCTCGACAACATAGCCCATTTTTTCCGGGCGACCCGAATGAAAAACGTCGGTGCTGATGATGGTGCCGCCCAGCGCGACGATCATGGCGCCGAGGCCCATCATCACGATGATATTCTGCCGATTGTCCATGAGTCTGCCGAATGTCCTGATAATGCGGTTGTGGATTGCCGCCGCCCTTATAACTCACATGCCGCGACCGCAAGCGCGCTTGCGGCGGCGCAACATCGCCCTTAGGCGCGCATGATCGCTTCTACGTGTATTGGCCGTTATGCAGAACTATCCCGCCCCTGCCCTACCCATCGTCGCCGCCATGACAGCGGCGGCCGCCGACGCACCCCATCGGGCCATATCGTTCCAGGGCGCGCCGGGCGCGAACTCGCAGATCGCGGTCGAACAAGCGTTTCCCGATGCCCTGCCGTTACCCTGTTTCGCGTTCGAGGATGCGATCGACGCCGTGAAGGAGGGGGCCGCAGATTGTGCGATGATCCCCATCGAGAATTCGCTGCACGGGCGCGTGGCCGACATTCATTTCCTGCTGCCCGAATCGGGGCTTGTCATCACGGGCGAGCACTTCCTGCCGATCCGCTACGCGCTGATGGGCATGGGCCCCCTCGACGGGGTGAAACAGGCCACCAGCCATCCGCAGGCGCTGGGCCAGTGCCGCCACTGGCTGCGCAGCCGGAACATTCAGCCGATCCCCTATTCGGATACGGCGGGCGCCGCAGCATTGGTCGTCGATGGCGGCGATCCGGGCGTGGCCGCCATTGCGCCGCCGCGTGCCGCCGCCATCTACGGCCTCGACATTTTGGCCGACGGACTCGAGGATTCCCCCGACAACATGACCCGTTTCGTCATCCTCGCGCGCGAGGCACCGGTTCGCGAACTGCCCGCCGACGTGATGACAACGCTTATGTTCGAAGTGAAGAATGTCCCCGCCGCACTCTACAAGGCGATGGGCGGTTTCGCGACCAACGGCGTCAACATGACCAAGCTCGAAAGCTACCAGCGCGGCGGCAGTTTTTCGGCGACCGAATTCTTCGCCGATATCGAGGGGCACCCTGACGACCCCGCCGTCGCTCGCGCACTTGACGAGCTGGCCTATCACACGAAATGGGTGCGGCTGCTGGGGACCTATCCGGAAGCGCGCAAGCGCGGTTAAGAAGCCCACGCCCTCAACAATGAATGTGCAATCGCGAACGGCGGCGGTGCCTTGAACAGGGCTGCCGGATCACCCGCCAATGCCGCCAGGGCGTCATCCCGGGTCACCCACATCGCGTGTTCGAGTTCCTTGGGGTCGATCGTGATTTCGTCCGCCAGCGCCTCAGCGACGCAGGCGATCATCAATTGAGCGCCGCCGAACGGCCAGGGCTGGCTGGCGACATAGCGGACGGCACCGCAGGGCACGCCCGCCTCTTCCATGATTTCCCGTCGCACCGCTTCCTCGATCGATTCGCCGGGTTCGAGAAAGCCCGCCAGCGCCGAGTAATTGCCCGGCGGGAAGCGCGGCTGGCGACCGACCAGCGCCTTTCCGTCGTATTCGGCGAGCATGATGACGACCGGGTCGGTGCGCGGGAAATGATCGGTGCCACACGCATCGCACTTCCGACCCCAGCCCGCACGGAACAGCGTCGTCGTCGATCCGCAACGGGGACAGAAACGGTGCGTATTATGCCAGGCGATCAGGCTGAGCGCGGTGCCGAAGGTGGCGGCATCCTCCGCTGCCAGCATCCCCAGTGCCCGGAACATTGCAGGCGACCGCATCGGGGCAGGTACTTCGTTCTGCACCACTGCGACAAAATGCGGGCGGTCGTCGAGCAGCCCCAACAGCACCAGTTCGGCATCCTCGGCGACCATCGCCAGACTGCCCCAGACAAGGCCGCCTTCGTCCGAAACCTGCGGCATCAACCCTTCGAGGACCAACACCCGCGCGCGCCAATCGCCGAGCAGCGCGGCGAAGGCATCCGGATCACTGCGGATGTGATCGACGCGGTCGAGCGGGCTGCCGGTGAACCCCGTCACAGGCTGGCGTAGACGCTCTTGCCGAAATCGCGCGAGAAATTCAGCGCTTCGCCGGGCATATATTGCACGTAGCCGGAGGCGCGCACGCCCTTGGTCGGGTCAACCCAGGCAATCGTGCCCGCCGCGCCGCCCCAGCCGAACGTGCCAATACCCGACCCCAGCGGATCGTTTGCCAGCGTAACGCGCCCGCCAGCTCCGAAGCCCTGTCCCGCCGCATAGGTGTTTTCGGTCGCGACCCCGGGGTTGAGCAGGTTCGACATGCCGAGCCTCACGGTCGCTTCCTTCATCACGCGGGTTCGGCCGACCCGGCCCTTGCCCGCGAGCATCAGCAGGAAGCGGTCATAGTCCCGCGGACTCATCACGAGCCCGCCGCCGCCAAGCGGAATGATCGTGGGATCGGCAAAGGCCGAGTCATTCGCCGGGTCGATGGGAAACTTGTTATCCTTGACGATGGCGTAGTTGGTCGTGAGCCGCCCAAGCTGCGACTGCGGCACCACGAAGAAGCTCGACGTCATGCCGAGCGGCCCGAACAGCCGTCGCTGCAGGAAAGCTTCGAACGGCATCCCGCTCGCGATTTCGATTACGGCTCCCAGCACGTCGAGGCCTGCCGAATAGCTCCACCGGGCATCGGGCTCGTACATCAGCGGGAGCGTCGAGATGCGCTTGCCGAATTCCTGAAGGGTCGGCGGCGGCGTCACTGCCGGAAAACCCGGTACCGGCTTGTGGCTCAATGGCCCTCCGGTGAGCCCCAGCCGCGCATATTCCTTCAGCAGCTCGCCCTTGCTCGTGATGATGTAGCCGAGGCCGCCAGAATGGGTCATCAGATGGCGGATCGTCAGCGGCTTCGACGCGGGTTTCGCATCGAGGCTCTTGGCCGAATCGAGCGCGACCATCGGCTTTGCGAAACCGGGCAGGAAATCGCCGACATTCTGATCGAGGCGCAGCTTGCCGTCCTCGATCAGCATCATCGCCGCCATGCCGGTTATCGGCTTCGACATCGAATAGACACGGTAAAGACTGTCGGCATCGACCGCGCGCGTGCTGTCCACAGCGAGCGTTCCGGTGGCGAGAAATTCGGCTCCATCGGTACCGCGCGCCACGGCACCAACCAGGCCCGGCAGTTTGCCCGTGGCACAATAGCTGTCGAGCAGCGCCTGGACCTTGTCCCACGCCCCGGCATTTTCGCGTGCAAGCGCCCAGCTAGGCGTCGCCGCCAACGCGCTGAAAAGCGCCGCCGAGCCGAGAAACTGTCGCCGATCAAGCCGTGTATCGAACATCTTCAATCCCCTCTCATCACGACGGCCACCGCCTTGGCAAACAGCGTCGGGAATCCCGCACGGTCCAGCGTCGCCTTCGGCCACCATTGTGCGTCGGGTGGCAAAACGCAACCGGGATTGAGAACGGCGACAACGACGTCGATCGTGAGCCGGAAATGCGTGAAGACGTGGACAATGTTCCCCATTGTCGCCCCGGTACCTACATAGTCCGGAGCCGGGGCAGCGAGCGTTGATGGCAGCGCCATCATGCCACCCAACAATCCCTTTGCAGGACGCCGCACGAGCAGCACCTCCCCTTCCTGCTCGATCCACCAAACCGTCGCGGTCCGCTCCGGCTTCGCAACCTTCGCCGCCTTGCGCGGATAGCCGCCGGGATCGCCGTTGGCATACGCCGTGCAGTCTCCCGCCAGCGGACATTGCCCACAGCGCGGATTTCGCGGGACGCACACCGTCGCGCCCAGATCCATCATCGCCTGCGCAAAATCGCCGCAGCGGATATCGGGCGTGATCGTGTCGGCCAGGCGTCGCAATTCTGGTTTGGCGGCAGGCAACGGCGTTTCGACCGCAAACAGCCGCGCCACGACGCGTTCGACATTGCCATCGACAACGACGGCGCGCTGCCCGAACGCAATCGCAGCGATGGCCGCCGCTGTATATGGCCCAACCCCGGGCAGAGCCCTCAATCCGGCCTCGTCCGTGGGAAAGCCGTCGACCGCCAGCACTCGCGCACAGGTCACTAGATTGCGCGCACGCGAATAATAGCCGAGCCCCGCCCAGGCGGCCATCACTTCGCCGTCGTCCGCTGCCGCCAGCGATGCAACCGTCGGCCAGCGCCCCGTGAATCGCCCGAAATAGGCGCGTACTGTCGCCACCGTTGTCTGCTGCAACATGATCTCCGACAGCCAAACGCGATAAGGATCGGGCGGCGGCGCGCCGGGGGGGCTCCGCCACGGCAACGCCCGCGCATGGGCGTCGTACCAGGGCAACAGCAAATCAGCGGTGCGAGACATATCGACGGACACGCTTTGCTTGTGGCATGGGATGCACAAATGGCGAAGACACCACCTGTAAAACCCGAACCTGTCCGCGCCAACCGCGCGCGTGCCGTTGCCGACATCGTCCCCGATGTCGGTCGCGCAGCGTTTCGCCGATTCGGATTCGTGCAATCCTCGGTCGTCAGCCGCTGGAGTGAAATCGTCGGTGAGCGTTACGCCCACGCCTCCGCGCCCGAATCGATCCGCTTTCCGCACGGCAAGCGCGAGGAAGGGGTGCTGACCGTCGTCGCATCGGGCGCGCACGCGCCGATGATGCAGCATGTCGCACCAACCCTGATCGAACGGGTCAACCGTTTCTTTGGCTATGCCGCCGTTACGCGCGTCGTAATCCGGCAGGGAACGCTGCCCGCGCCGCCACGCCGCGCGGTGCCCGCAGCCTCGATTCCCATTCCGACCGATCTGGGCGATTCGCTGCGCACGATCGCCGACCCCGAATTGAAGACCGTCCTCGAATCGCTCGCACGCGGGGTTGCCGCTGCCCGTGACGTGCCTGGTCTCGGAAAGATCAGTTGATGCGTATCCTGCTTGCCCTGCTCGCGCTGCTCGCTGTCGGCGCGGGAAAACCCGTCGACTGGACCAAATCGGTCTCGCCTACCCCGGTCGGATCCTATGTTATCGGTAACCCGGCGGCGAAGGTCCGGCTGATCGAGTTCATGTCGTACACCTGCCCGCACTGCGCGCATTTCACAGCCGAGGCGACACCAGCGCTGATGCGCGACTATGTCGCGCGCGGCCTGGTGGCGTTCGAACTGCGCAATGCCGTCCGCGATCCGCTCGACCTCGCCGCGGCCATTGCCACCCGCTGCAGCACGCCGGCGCGCTTCCCGGGCCATCACGAAGCCGTGTTCGCCGCGCAGGTACAATTGTTCGAGGGTGCAGAAAAATTCGATCCCGCGCCTACTGCGAACGATCCGGTCGCCGGGATGAAGGCACTGTCGCAGGCAAGCGGCCTCACCGCCCTGATGGCAAAACGCGGCGTTGCGCCGGCGGCGCTCAATGCCTGTTACGCCAGCAAAGCGGCGCAGGCACCGATCCTTGCCATGACCAACGACGCGTGGCGCGTCCGCAAGATTCCCGGCACCCCCGCCTTTTTCCTCAATGGAAAAGCGATCGAGGGAACGAGCTGGGAAGCGGTCGAGCCGCAGCTCCGCGACGCCCTGAAACTGAAGCCCAAGGCAGGATGACAATGATGAAACGAATGATGGTTGCCGGTGTCGCACTGTTGGCGCTCGCGGCGTGCAATTCGGGTGCGAATAATTCGACCGTTGCGGCATACGGCCCGGTTATAGCTGTGGCACCGCCCGCCGGAACCCAATGGACGATGGTCGTCAGCGAAACGCCCGAGGGCGGGATGCGCATGGGCAACCCGAATGCAGCGATCAAGATCGTCGAATATGGGTCACTGACCTGCCCGGCCTGCTCCGCCTTCTCGGCACAGGCGACCGAGCCGCTCAAGACGAAATATGTCGCCACAGGCAAGGTGTCATGGGAATACCGTAGCCTGCTCCTTCATGCCCCCGATCTGATGGCTTCTCTTGCATACAAATGCGGTGGCCCGGGGCCGTTCTTTGCGCTGATGGATGCGTCCTATGCCGACATGCCGAACTGGCTCGACAAGTTGGTCACGCTTCCCCCGGCCGAGGCGCAGCGGCTGCAATCGTTGCCATTGGCGGCGCAGAATACCGAATATGCCCGCATCTCGGGACGCGACGAATTCGTCGCCCAGCGCGGCATTTCTCGCGAGTCGCTCGCTCAATGCCTCGCGGACCCTAAAAAGATCGAAAAGCTCGACCAGGTCCGCAAGGACGCCTTCGAAAAATACAACGTACAGGGCACCCCGACCTTCTTCATCAACGACAAGGTCGTGCCGAACGTCTCCTCATGGGACCTACTGGAGCCAGAACTCCGCGCTGCAGGTGCATAATCATTAGATGAAGATCGCGCGGGTCAAACTCTCGGGATTCAAATCTTTCGTCGACCCGGTCGAGCTGCGAATCATGAACGGGCTGACCGGCGTCGTCGGCCCCAACGGCTGCGGCAAGTCGAACCTGCTGGAGGCGATCCGCTGGGCGATGGGCGAAGGGTCGCCCAAGTCGCTGCGCGGCTCGGGCATGGAAGACGTGATCTTCGCCGGGACCGCAACCCGCCCGCAACGCCAGTTCGCCGAAGTCTCGATCCTGGCCGAACGAGATGACGATCAGGTCGAAGTAACCCGCCGCATCGAGCGCGGCGCGGGGTCAGCCTATCGCATCAACGGCCGCGACGCCCGAGCCCGCGATGCGCAGTTGCTGTTTGCCGACGCCGCGACTGGCGCGCATTCGCCCGCGCTGGTCAGCCAGGGCAAGATCGGCGCCATCATCGCCGCCAAGCCCGCCGAGCGCCGTGCGATGCTGGAGGAAGCGGCGGGCATTTCCGGCCTGCACGTCCGGCGGCGCGAGGCCGAAATCCGGCTGAAGGCAACCGAGACCAATCTGGCGCGCGTGGCCGAAGTCGTCGTCGAGATGGAAGCGCGCAGCGGCGTATTGCGGCGGCAGGCACGGTCGGCGGAAAAGTATCGGAAGCTCTCCGACGCCATCAAGATCGCCGAAGGGCAGCTAATCTTTGCGCGCTGGCGCGATGCCGCCGCCGCCGCCGATGCGGCGCGCGCCGAAGCCAGAATTGCCGAGGACCATGTCGCAGCAGCAGCGGAGGCACAGCGCGTCGCCGCCGCGCTCAGCCGCGATGCAACCGAACGGCTGGCGGCACTGCGCGGCGCGGCACAGGCGGCGCGCGACGCCTCGTCGGACGCTCGCCATGCGCTCGCGGGAGCCGAAAGCGAGCTTCGCGCCATCGAGACGCGCATCGCCGGCCTTGCTGCGGAGCGCGAACGTCTTGCCGCAGACCGCGAACGCGAGGGCGAACTGGCCCATGATGCAGGCGATGCATTGGCGCGGCTGTCAGATGAGGTGACGGCGTTGACCACGCGCATCGCCGCCGCCGACGGCGAACGCGCCGAACGCGCAGCACGCGTTGCCGAAGCCGAAACGGCGGCGCGCGAGGCCGAACTGGTGCTGGCCAAGGCAACCGCCGAAGCCGCCGAACGCAGTGCCGAACGGCGGGTTGCCGAGGCCGCCGTTGCTGCGGCGCGTGGCCAGCTCGACCGCGCCGAGCGCGACTCTGCGCGGATCGTGACCGAACGTGCCTCGCTCGCGCCGCTCGATCAGGTCGAGGCTGATCAAACCGCCTCGCAAACCGCAAAAGCGGAAGCGGAGGACGGCCTTTCCGCCGCCGTCGCGGCGCTCGACGCCGCTGAAGCGGCACGTGAAGCTGCGGCAGGCGACCTTGCTGCTGCGCAATCCTCCAAATCCGAAGCCGCCGCCTCGCTTGCCGCGCTGGAAAGCGAAGCCCGCGCTCTTGCTCCGGCCCGCGAGGCGAAGGGCGCACTGGGGCTGGTCACCGCAGCGCGGGGTTATGAAGCGGCCCTAGCTGCCGCACTCGCCGACGATCTTGCCGCCGATGTCGGCACCACCTCCAATGCCCCGCGCCGTTGGGGTGGGGCCGAGATCGGGGCCGGCGATCCGGCATTGCCGACCGGCGCGGCCCTTTCCAATCACGTCATGGCACCACCCGAACTGGCACGCCGCCTCGCGCAGATCGCCGTGGTCGATCGCGACGAGGGGGCCATACTCGCGGTCGGTCAGCGCCTTGTCACGCGCGACGGCAAGCTACGCCGCTGGGACGGCTTCGTCAGCGAAGGCACCGGCGCAGCCGAGGCCGAACGCCTCGTCCGCCGCAACCGTCTGTCCGAGATCGAAGCGGCCCTCCCCGGCGCACGGACGGCTGCTGAAACCGCCAGCGCAGCGGTCGATGCCAGCCGTACGGCTATCGACACCGCAACCCGTGCACTGTCCGATGCGCGTCAGTCGCGCGATGCCGCCGATGCAGCACTCCGCATGGCGTTGCGTGGAGTCGATATGGCAGCGGCCGCCGTCGAGCGCGCTCGTGCCGCCCATGCACAGATCGCCGAACGCATTGCCGCGCTGGAAACGGATCTGACTGCTGCCCGCAACGAAGTCGCCGGAGCCGAAGCGCGGCGTGCGGCCCTTCCCGCCGACGATCAGGGCGCGCAACTCGCGGCTCTCGATGCAGCCGTCCGTTCCGCGCGCGACGGCGTGGTTGCTGCCCGGTCGCATCTTGCCGCGCTCGACGCCGCGCTCGATGGCGACCGCGCGCGCAAGGCGGCAGCGACCGCCGAGGCCGAAAGCTGGCGTGCGCGCAGCGGCAAGGCATCGAGGCGGATCGAGGATATGGCGCGCCGCGCTGCCGCGCTCGATGAAGAGGCCCAAAGTCTGGAGGATGCCCCCGACGCTGCCGCCCGGGCCGTCCGCCGGGCTGCTGCTATGGCCGAGGAAGCCGTTGCCGTTGGCGAATCCGCGCTCACCGCAGAACGCGCCGCCGAAGCCGCGCTCCGAGAACGTGAAGCCGAAGCCGCCCGTGTCGGCGAAGCGCTGTCTGCCGCCCGCGAAGCGCGCGCCGGGGCCGTCGCGCGTGCGGAAAATCAGGAGCTACGCCGCGTCGAAATGGGCCGCGTGTCGGGCGAACGCTTTGAATGTCCACCCCCGGTGCTGCCCGAGAAGCTGGGGTTCGAGGCTGGCGCGGTCGAGGATACCGCGACCGAATCAAAGCGTTTCGAAGGCCTCTCGCTTGAGCGCGAACGTCTCGGCCCGGTCAACCTGGTCGCCGAGACCGAGCTTGCCGAACTCGAGGCCTCGCGCGACCAGAATGCGGCCGAGATGGCCGAGCTGACCGAGGCGACCCACCGGTTGCGTGGCTCGATCGGCAGCCTCAACCGCGAGGGACGGCTGAAGCTGCGCGCCGCGTTCGAGGCGGTCGACGGCCATTTCCGCACCCTGTTCCGCACGCTCTTCAACGGCGGCGAGGCGCATCTGGAAATGATCGACAGCGACGATCCGCTCGATGCGGGGCTCGAGATCATGGCACAGCCCCCTGGCAAGAAGCTGACCAGCTTGACTCTGCTTTCCGGCGGCGAGCAGGCGCTGACCGCGGTCGCCCTCATCTTCGCGCTGTTCCTGACCAATCCCGCGCCGCTTTGCGTTCTCGACGAAGTCGATGCGCCGCTGGACGATGCCAATGTCGAACGCTTCTGCGACCTGCTCGATGCGATGACGCGCACGACCGACACCCGCTACCTGATCGTTACCCACAACGCCGTCACAATGGCGCGGATGCACCGCTTGTATGGCGTCACGATGGTTGAGCAGGGAATCAGCCGCCTCGTCTCGGTCGATCTGGGCGGTGCAGTGAACCTGCTGGCGGCGGAGTAGCCTCGTGCGCGCCGTATTTCTCGCGATCGCGGTTCTCGCCGGGTTTCTGGCGACACCGGCATGGTCCAAAGAGGGCTATCGCACCATCGGCACTTGCGACGGCGCGCCGCGTGTCGCGCTCAAGACGCCGCCCGGCATCTGCGTCGGACTGGTCGCCGAAAAGCTCGGCTTTCCGCGCGGGCTCGCGCTGGTCGGCAGCGACGTCTATCTCGTCGATCTCGCCTCGCGCACGCCCGGGCGTGGACGCATTCTTCGCTTGGCGCGCTTCGGACGCGGCGCGCCCGAAGTCGTCCTGGCGGGTCTCAATCAACCCAACGCGATCGCGGCTCTGCCCGACGGCACGCTTTACGTGGGCGAAGTCGGCCAGATCATCCGTTTCGATCCCAAAGCCGTCAATCCGCGCGCCACAGTACAACTCGTCGTCACCGGCCTGCCGCAGGATGGGCGCCACAATCTGACGGCGTTCGCCCTCGCGCCCGACGGCGCCCTGTACGTCAACATCGGATCGCGGAGCGACAATTGCGAGACGCCGAACGGCAAGCCACCCAATCCCGCGGCACCTTGCGCCGAATTCGCGTCGCGCCCCCCGCGCGGCACGATGATCCGGATCGATCCCACCACCTCGCGCCCGGTGCAGGCGGCCAATGTGCCGGTGTTCGCGCGCGGCATCCGCAATGCAATGGGGTTCGCTTTCCTGCCCGACGGTCGCTTCGTCGCGGCATCGAACGGGCGCGACAATATCGACAGTGCCGATCCGCGCCTGTCGGACGACGCGCTGCCGCACGACAGCTTGTTGCTCGTTTCGCAGGGCGCGAATTACGGCTGGCCCTATTGCTTCGATGCCAACCGGCCGAGCCCCGAATACCCCCGCTATAATTGCGGGCTGATGCGCACGCCGACATTGCTGCTACCCCCGCACGCGGCACCGCTCAGCATGATCCGCTATACCGGCACCCGGCTAAAATCGCTCAGCGGCAAGCTGATACTCGGTTATCACGGCTATCGCGCGCTGGGGCATCGCATCGTCGCGCTGCCGGTAGGTTCCGACGCCCTCCCGCACGGACCGGAAGAGAACATCGTTTCGGGCTGGACCACACTGGCCGGGGTCCGGCCACAGGGCTTTCCGTCCGCCCTGCTTCAGCTTCCTGACGGCAGCATCCTCGTTGCCGAGGATCAGAACCGGACGTTGCTGAGGATTTCGACGCCCTAGCGATCAGGCGTGGCGACTGCCGCGCAACTTGTGCCACACGAACCAGCTCCCTGCCGCCAACACCGTCACGACGATCACCACGTCCAGCGAATGCATGACCGCCTTGACCCTTGGGTCGCTGTTCCACGCCGCGCCCAGTTTCATGCCGATCCAAGCAAGCGCGAAGCACCACGGCCATGACCCCACGAACGTGTAGAAATGAAAGCGAAGCAACGGCATCCGCGCGACGCCCGCCGGGAACGCGATGAACGTGCGGATCACCGGCAACAGCCGCCCGATCAGCACCGCCCAATCGCCGTACCGCGCGAAAAACCGGTCCGCCTTATCGATGTCATGGTGGTCGATCAGGACATAGCGGCCGTATTTCAGCGCCAGCGGCCGCCCGCCGCGCTTGCCGAATTCATAGGCGACGGCGGAGCCGAGGTTGCACCCGATCGCCCCCGCGGTCGCCACGCCCAGCAGGCTGAAGTGGCCTTGCGACACCAGATATCCCGCAAACGGCATGATGATTTCGGACGGCAGCGGAATGCACGCGCTTTCGATCGCCATCAACAGGGCAACGCCGGGATAGCCCATCGCGACGATGATCGCCGTCGTGAACCCGGCCAGCCAGCCGACAATATGTTCGATCGTTCCGCTCATCCTTGCCCCGCATTGGCCGCTCGATTAGCGCGCGGGCCTAGCCGAGGAGCGCTTCTCATGCCACCCATTCACGTCGCCTTCCTGCTCTTTCCCAATGTCACTCAACTCGATCTGACCGGCCCTGCGCAGGTGCTGTCGCGGCTGGGCAATGCGAAGATCGACCTGGTCGCCAAGACCCGCGATCCGGTGCCGACCGATGCCGGTTTCGACCTTTTGCCAACCGCAACCTTTGCCGATGTCACGCGCGCCGATATCCTGTGCGTGCCCGGCGGGTTCGGTACTGTTGCGGCGATGGCAGACGATGAAACGCTCGACTGGGTGCGCCAGATCGGCGGTGACGCTATGTGGGTGACAAGCGTCTGCACAGGTTCGCTGGTGCTGGCGGCGGCAGGCCTGCTCACCGGCTACCGAGCGGCGTGCCACTGGGCCTCGCGGCATCAATTGGAATGGTTTGGCGCAGAACCTGTCGCCGAACGCACGGTATTCGACCGCAACCGGGTGACGGGCGGCGGGGTGACGGCGGGAATCGACTTCGCGCTTGCCCTGACCGCTGCGATCCGCGGTGAGGATCACGCGAAGTTCGTGCAGCTCAGCATCGAATACGACCCCGCCCCGCCCTTCGACAGCGGCACGCCCGAAAAGGCGGATGCGGAAACACTCGACCGCTATCGGGCGATGGTCGCCCAAATGGCCGGGGATCGGGAAGCGCGCGTCAAGGCAATCGCCGCGCGGACGTTCAGGCAGCCTTCTTGAAATTCAGCGCGGCCTGCTCGAACACTTCATTGAGCATGTCGCGGCCCATCGGCGTCAGCACGGCAAGTTCGCGATTCGCATCGACCGGATCGACCCGGCGCTCGACAAACCCGTCCGCTTCGAACTGGCGCAGGCGGTAGAGCATAGCGGTAGGCATCGCATACCCTTCGCCCGAAAAGGGAAAGGGATGCCCGGCCCGACCGGCGGCATCGAGGTCGAGCATCAGCTGCCACGGCAAATTGGCAAAGTAACCTATGGGAAACACGGCATTCCGCGCGATTGCGAGTTCACTGTCTATCGCGCGAACATGATCGACAGTCAGCACTAGCGGACGCCATCTGTCGCCTTCCCGTGAAGTGAACATTTTCTAGTCCCTAGAAGATTATGATCAGCAAACGATTGCGGAGTGACGTGCGCCCTTATTCCATTTCTCAGAATTATCTGTCCCGTTGTTACGGGACAAAGTTGGTGGCATATGTATTGGGAGTGGTTGTTCGGGAGAGAGCCTGTGCGCCCGGGATTGATTCGCATTGGCGCGTCGGAAACTGTTACGTCGACACTGGCGGAGATGGAGCGCAACGTCCGTACCCTCGGCGTGGTGGCGGGTGCCTATTTCCTGACGCCCGCTTTTCATTCGCAAGTCGGGAAGCGCACGATCGTGACGCATTTCGGTTTTTCGGATGCAATCATGTCGGCTTATCTCGACCCCGGCAATTTCGAATATGACCCGACGCCCGACTTTGTGATGCGGGTCGGCCGCACGATGACTTGGAAGCAGGCGATCGACCGCGACGACATGACGCCGGTCCAACGCGCTACGGTCGAGCGGTTTCGGGCCACAGGACTGGTCGATGGCGTGTCAGTGCCCCTTTACGGGCCCAACGGCCGCGATTCCTATTCCGCCTTCCTGTTCGACCGTCCATTGACCGGAGAGGATGAGCAACTGGTCCTGGGTCTGGCTCAGGTCGTCCGCCCCCTGCATCACAAAATCTGCCTGCTGATCGAGCGCGACTATAAAACGCCGGTCGTCATTTCGAAGCGCGAGAGCGAAGTTCTGTACTGGATGGCACGCGGCAAATCGAACACCGACGTTGCCGCGATCATGGGTATCAAGCCCGGAACGGTCGACACGTTCGTCCGCCGGATTTATGCCAAATTCAATGTCCACGACCGGATTTCAGCGATTCTGGAAGGGATGAGCCGAGGGCTGCTGAAGCTAGGCTAGGCGGCCCGTTACGCCTCTGGTTGCTTTATTAACCCGAACCTGCCATATCGTGTTGCAGCGCAGCGAAGCGATATCCGTTTTCGCAGGTCGGCCAGCGTGATTTTCCGGAATTTCCGGACAGGCTCGACCCCATGACGCTCTCAGCCAATCGGCTTCCCTATTCACGCGGGTTGTCATCAACCCCGCTCGTTTTGGCGTGTCGAATGACGCGCGCGAGCACTCGAAAGCATATCCATGACCAAATTTACCGATCTCGGCCTCAGCCCGCAGATTCTGTCGGCGCTCGCCGCCAAGGGTTACGACACCCCCACTCCTATTCAGGTCCAGTCGATTCCGTCCCTGATCGAAGGCCGCGACCTGTGCGGCATCGCGCAGACCGGCACCGGCAAGACAGCGGCCTTCGCGCTGCCCAGCATCATGCGCCTGACCGCCAACCCGAAACCGCGTCCGCCGGGCGGCTGTCGCATGCTGGTGCTGTCGCCAACGCGCGAACTTGCGGCACAGATCGCCCAGTCGTTCGAGGATTACAGCAAGGGCCAGCGCCTGTCGGTCGGCGTCGTGTTCGGCGGCATGCCGATCGGTCGCCAGATCAAGATGTGCGGCCAGGGTCTCGACGTTCTCGTCGCAACGCCCGGCCGCCTGATCGACCTGATCGAACAGCGCGCGCTCAACCTGCGCCACGTCGAAATCTTCGTCCTCGACGAGGCCGACCAGATGCTCGACCTGGGCTTCATCCACGCCCTGAAACAGATCGACCGTCTGCTGCCAAAGCAGCGCCAGTCGCTGTTCTTCTCGGCCACGATGCCCAAATCGATCGCCGAACTGGGTGCGCGGTTCCTGAACAACCCTGTCCACGTCTCGGTCACGCCGATCTCCTCGACGGCGGAACGCGTCGATCAGTACGCGACCTTCGTCAACCAGGCCGAAAAGCAGGCGCTGCTGACCATCGTGCTCAAGAACGAGCCGATCGACCGCGCGCTGGTGTTCAGCCGCACCAAGCACGGTGCCGACCGCATCGTAAAGCATCTGGCCGCTGCCGGCATCAGGTCCGCCGCGATCCACGGCAACAAGAGCCAGAACGCGCGCACCGACGCGCTCGATGCCTTCAAGAAGGGTGACATCAAGATCCTGGTCGCGACCGACATTGCCGCACGCGGCATCGACGTGTCGGGCGTCAGCCATGTCTTCAACTTCGACCTGCCCAATGTGCCCGAGCAGTACGTCCACCGCATCGGCCGCACCGCGCGTGCCGGCGCGACCGGCATTGCCGTCAGCTTTGTCGCTGGTGAGGAAAAAGGCTGGCTGCGCGACATCGAAAAGCTGACTGGTGTGAAGCTGCAGACCGCGCCCCTGCCGACCGATTTCGCGACCAAGGCAGCCTCGCTGCCCAAGCCCGCCTTCGTTCGCGAGGCGCCGCATGGCGGCCGCGATGCTGGTCGCGGCGGTCGCGGTGCCCCTGCCCCAACCGGCGAAAAGCGCCGCTTCGCGCCGAAGCGTGCGCCGGGCGTGGGAACGCATCGTGGTGCGGTGAAGCGCTCGGGCGGCGGCGGCGGACGCTAATTCTCTAATCCTCTCCCTCTGGGAGAGGATACCGAGACTTGGCAGCTTGCTGCCTAGTCGCAGTTGGTGAGGGCAGTGCGGTGCATCAGTTGAAGCATCTCGTCCCCTCACCCAGCCGCGCTTCGCGCGTGTCGCCCTCTCCCCAAAGGGAGAGGGAAGAACGCATTAACCCGAACGTCATGCAGACCTCCTAACGCCCGCAGCGTCAGGAGCACCCACATGAAATTCGTCAAACTCAAATCGCGCGGTGGCGACTATATGGTCGTCGTCGCCAACATCGCCTATCTGCGCACCGACGAGAACGGCCAGACCAAAGTCGGCATGGTCGGCGGCGACTCGCTGCTTGTCGCGGGAACCATCGAAGAAATTGCGGCGACCGTGTTGGCGGGGTGAGCGGGTCTTGGCGGACGGCTGACCGACCTGCCGAATCCGGTGTCCCGGTTTGGGACGTCGTTAAAATACAGTTAACAAGTCATTGGAATGTCATCTGAAGATGCAATTCCTCTTATCTCGGGCAAATCGAAAAGCCTCTCTCCCGATCGGATACCGACAAGCCATCGGTGTTCGAGAGAGTACTCATTTCAACGCCGTGTAAGGGGATCATTTTTATGAAGAAGCTTTTTGTCGTAGCCGCTGCCATTCTTACTTTCGGAGCTGGCTCGGCGCATGCCGAAATTATTAGCCAACCGAATTCGTCAGGTCAGGGCGCCGGACCGCTTTGTGGTTGGCCATATCAGGGCGGCGCCTGCCAGGTTACCTTTATCGGGGAAAGCTTTTCGGCTTCAACGACGGGCAGCCTGACCAACCTCCAGTTCACGCTCCTTGGCGGGTCAACGCTGACCTCGGTTCAAGCCATCGTTTATGCTTTGAACGGACCGCTCACCACGACATTTACCCCGGGCGCCGAGCTCTGGCGCAGCAGCGCCGTCGCCGGCACTTCGGGTCTGCTCGATTTCAACCCGGTTGGCGTCAATGTGACGGCGGGGCAGAACTATGTTGCCTTCCTCAGCACCTACTACACCTCCGGCACAGGCTCGGCGCAGGTCTCGTCTTGCAACGTCTTTGTCGGTGGCCCGGCTTGCGTTGCCGCAAATTCGACGCCAGGCTTGGGTAGGGCTATCACTGGTGTTGTTACTGGCGCCAATCTCAATGAGCTGAACTTCTCTCAGATCGTCAACGGATCGCAGGATTTGACGTTCTCGGCGACCATTGCGGCCGTTCCGGAACCTGCCAGCTGGATGATGATGATCGGCGGCTTCGGCATGCTCGGCACGGCAATGCGCCGCCGTCCCCGCGTTTCGGTTCGCTACGCCTAAGCCAGAAGTAACCAGAGTAAGCGCCGTCAGCTTCAGGGCTGGCGGCGCTTATTTCTTGACTTTCGGAAGGACGCGCCGGGCGCATTCAGGTGCGACCCTCGTGTGACCTTTCGCAATTACGGCACCGGGCTCCGCTCCATTCATCTGGCGCACAGGTGTTTCCCCCGATAGGCAGGGCCGATGACATCTTTCGCCCAGCGCGTTGCGCGCCCCCTTGCCTTCCTTCTCGCCTTCACGCTCGTCGCTCCAGTCACCGCACGGGCAACGCCGGCAAAAGCGCCTGCGCCAAAGGCGACCGTTGCCAAGGCTACCGCGACCCCATGGCTCTATCGTGGCAGCGACATTCCGCCCGACCGCGAATGGATCTTTGGCGAGCTTGCCAACGGCCTGCGCTATGCGGTGCGCAAGAACGGCGTCCCGCCGGGACAGGTGTCGATCCGCCTCGCCATCGATGCCGGCTCGCTGAACGAGCAGAAGAGCGAAGCGGGATTTGCCCACTTCAATGAGCATCTAAGCTTTCGCGGGTCGAAATACGTGCCCGACGGCGAAGCGAAACGGCTGTGGCAGCGGCTGGGCGCGACCTTCGGATCGGACACCAACGCCTCGACCACGCCGACGCAGACGATCTATAAGCTCGACCTGCCCTCCGCCACACCTGCTGGCCTCGAGGAAAGCGTCAAAGTGCTGTCGGGCATGATGGCGGCCCCCGATATAACTCAGGCCGAAGTCGATGCCGAACGTCGCACCGTCCTCGCTGAATTGCGCGAGGGGACCGGTGCCGAACAGCGCGCCGGGGACGCAACGCGAGCTCATTTCTTTGCGGGCCAGGCCTTTGGCGACCATTCGCCGATCGGCGATACTTCTACCCTGAACGCCGCGACGCCAGACACGTTGCGTGGTTTCCACGACCGCTGGTATCGCCCCGAGCGCACGACGCTGGTCATCGTGGGCGATGCCGACCCTGCGATTTTCGAAGGGCTGATCCGCAAATATTTCGCCGACTGGAAGGGCAAGGGTCCGTCGCCCGCCGATCCCGATTTCGGCAAGCCGAACCCGGCAGCGCCGCGCACCAAGGTGATCGTCGAGGCAGGTCTGCCGACGATCGTCAGCCTCGCGGTCCTGCGCCCGTGGCTCCCCAAGGCCGATACCATCGAATATAATCGCGGCAAGTTGATCGAGAGCCTGGCGCTGCGCCTGATCAGCCGCCGCCTGGAAGAGCGCGCTCGCGCCGGCGGCAGCTTCCTTTCGGCTGGGGCCGATCAGGACGACGTCGCGCGCTCAGTCGATGGCACATTTGTCCAGATCGTCCCGTTGGGCGACGACTGGCGCGCGGCAATCCGCGACGTGCGTGCTGTCATCGCCGACGCACTGGTCAATCCGCCTTTGCAGGCCGATATCGATCGCGAGGCGGGCGAATTCGCTGCGGGACTTCAGCAACAGGTCGAACAGGCACGCACGCAGGGCGGCGGCGGCCTGGCCGACGACTTGATCGAGGCAGTCAACATCCGCGAAACTGTCGCCAGTCCAGAGGTCGCACTCGACGTTTTCACCAATGTGAAGGACCGGCTCACTCCCGCTTCCCTCCTTGCAGCCACAAAGCGGATGTTTTCCGGCACGCCGATGCGCGCGCTGTTGACCATGCCAAAGCTTCCGCCCGATGCCGAAATGCAGTTGCTCGCAGCCGTCACCGCCGAGCCCAAACCGCTGTCGTCGGCATCGCGCACGCCAGTAAGTTTCGATCGCGTGCCCAAGTTGGGGACACCAGCGACAGTCGTGAAGACGAGCGAAGTCACCCAGATGGGACTGCAGTTCGTCGAATTGTCGAACGGCGTGCGCGTGCAGATTTTCGCGACCCCGGCCGAGGCGGGCAAGGTATATGTCACCGCCCGCTTCGGCAAGGGTATGCAAGCGCTGCCCACCGACCGACCGACCGACGCCTGGGCCGCCAGCGGCGCACTGATTGCCAGCGGCATCGGTGACCTGAAGCAGGACGAACTCGATCGGCTGACCAGCGGGCGCCGGATCAACCTGGGCTTCGGGATCACCGACGAGGCGTTCCAGCTCAGCGGGGTGACGCGCGCTGCCGACCTCGACGATCAGCTCCACCTTATGGCCGCCAAGCTGGCCTATCCCGGCTGGGATCCCGCGCCGGTCCTGCGCGCCAAGGCCGCGATGACGACCGGCTATGTCTCGTCCAGCGCATCGCCCGGGGCCGTGCTTAATCGCGAACTGTCCGGGCGGCTCCACGGTGGCGACCCGCGCTGGGCCTTTCCAACCTTTGCTCAAGTGCAGGCGATGACGCCTGACTCCTTCCGGGCGCTTTGGGAACCCTTGCTCAAGACCGGCCCCATCGAAGTATCGGTGTTCGGTGACGTCGCGGCGGACAAGGCCATTGCCGCCGTCGCCGCAACCTTCGGCGCGCTTCCGCCGCGCCAGCCCGCCAACGTGACGCCCGCAAGCGCTACGTCGAAAGGGGTTACGCCCACCCGTAAGCCGATCATCCTGACGCACACCGGCCCTACCGAACAGGCGGCTGCCGTCCTCGCCTGGTCGACGGCGGGCGGGCAGGCCGAAATCTACGAGAGCCGCAAGCTCGACATATTGGCGGCAATCTTCAACGACCGGCTGTTCGACACCCTGCGCGAGGGCGAAGGGGCGAGCTACAGCCCCAATGTGTCGAGTAACTGGCCCGCATTCATGCCCGGCGGTGGCAGTTTCGTGGTCACCTCGCAGCTGAAACCCGGCGGCGTCGACCGGTTTTTTGCCCTGTCGCGGCAGATTGCGGCGGACCTGGCATCAAAGCCGGTCACCGCTGACGAATTGCTCCGCACCGTCGGCCCGATGCGCCAATCGATCGCCCGCGCGTCGAGCGGTAACAGCTTCTGGCTGCAGCAGCTGCAGGGCGCATCGGGCGACCCGCGCCGCCTGCAATCGCTGAGCACCCTGACGAGCGACTATGCGCGGATCACGCCCGAAGAGCTGCAGGCGACGGCGAAGCGCTGGCTTGTCCAGAACAAGAGCTTTGCGATGGTCGTCCTGCCCGCGACGAAGCCCTAAAGGACATACTTCGACAGGTCGGTGTTCCGCGCCACGCTTGCCAGTTGCTGATCGACATAGGCGGCGTCCACCGTCAGCGTCGAACCCTGCCGGTCTTCGGCGTCGAAACTGATGTCTTCGAGCAGCTTTTCCATGACGGTCGACAGTCGCCGTGCCCCGATGTTCTCGAGCGCGGCGTTTACCTCGGCAGCCGTGCGCGCAATCGCGGCGATACCGTCGTCTGTGAAGGCCACCTCGACACCCTCGGTCTTTAGCAGGGCGCTATACTGTGTTGTGAGGCTCGCGCGTGTGTCGTTGAGGATACGGACGAAATCGGCCTCGGTCAGCGCCTTCAGCTCGACGCGGATCGGCAACCGACCCTGAAGCTCGGGCAGCAAGTCGCTCGGCTTTGCCACGTGGAACGCCCCCGACGCGATGAACAGGATATGGTCGGTCTTCATCGGCCCGTATTTGGTCGCTACGGTCGTGCCCTCGATCAGCGGCAACAGGTCGCGCTGTACGCCTTCGCGCGAGACCGACCCGCCCCGCACGTCCGAAACTGCAATCTTGTCGATCTCGTCGAGGAACACGATCCCGTTCGCCTCGGCGTCGGCCAGCGCCACGCGCGCGACATCATCCTGATCCAGCCGCTTGTCGGCCTCCTCCTCAGTCAGCTTGGTCCACGCCGCAGGTACGGTCATCTTGCGCCGCTTCAGTTGCCCGCCGCCCATCGCCTTTGACATCATCTCGGACAGGTTGATCATCCCGACATTGCCGCCGCCGGGAATGTCGAACGGCATTTGTGGGGTCGCATCGACCTCGATCTCGATTTCGGTGTCGTTGAGCGAGCCGTCTTCGAACCGCTGCTTGAACGCGGCACGCGTGGCCTCGCTCGCGCCCTTGCCCGTCAGAGCGTCGAGCAATCGCGCGAGCGCGGCTTCCTCGACCTTGTCTTTGACCGCGGCGCGGCGGCGTTCTTTCTCCAGCCGGATCGCCTCCTCGACCAGATCGCGAGCGATCTGCTCAACGTCGCGGCCGACATAGCCGACCTCGGTGAATTTGGTCGCCTCGACCTTCACGAACGGGGCGTCGGCGAGTTTGGCCAGCCGCCGCGAAATCTCGGTCTTGCCGCAACCCGTCGGCCCGATCATCAGGATGTTCTTGGGGCTAACTTCGTCCCGGAGGTCGAGCGGCAGTTGTTGCCGCCGCCAACGGTTGCGCATGGCGACCGCGACGGCGCGCTTGGCGTCGGCCTGTCCGACGATATGTTCGTCGAGCGCGCGGCAAATGGCTTTGGGGGTCAGAGCGTCGTTCATATTGTCACTATCTTGGCTAAAATTGCGCATATGCGCGTTATTGAAATTGGCGGGGATCAGGCGGCGTCGAGGGTTTCGACCGTCAGACGATCGTTGGTGTAGACGCAGATTTCGCCCGCGATCTTCATCGCGCGGCGGCACAATGTCTCGCAATCGGGCTCGTATTCGTCGAGCGCACGGGCCGCGGCGAGCGCATAGTTGCCGCCCGACCCAATGGCCGCGATCCCGCCTTCGGGTTCGAGCACATCGCCGTTGCCGGTCAGCACCAGCGTCACATCCTTGTCGGCGACGATCATCAGCGCCTCCAGATTGCGGAGATATTTGTCGGTCCGCCAGTCCTTGGCGAGTTCGACGGCAGCCCGCATCAATTGCCCGTTGTGGCTTTCGAGCTTTTTCTCGAGCCGTTCCAGCAAGGTGAAGGCGTCGGCGGTCGCACCCGCAAAGCCTGCAATGACGCTGCCGTCACCAATGGGGCGAACCTTGCGCGCGTTGGGCTTCATGACCGTCTGGCCCATAGAAACCTGACCATCGCCGGCGATTACGACTTTGCCATTCTTGCGGGCGGAAACGATGGTGGTGCCATGCCAGCTCGGCATGGAATTGTCGGTGTTGCTCATTGGCAACAATGTGTGGCGGCGAGTTAAGCTTTCAAGCCCCCGCCCTGCGCATAGGCCTGCGTACCGCGTGTCAGGATGCGGTCACTGTCGAGCAGGTCGGCGACGGCAAGGTCGGGTTGTCCGTCGAGCGCCGCGTATCGCGGTGCGAAATCGGTCTCGACGGTCACGCGCAGCAGTTCGTCGAAACTGGGAATCACGAAATAACTCTGCTGGTAATCGTCGATCCGATACTCAGTCCGCATGACGCGGTTGAGGTCGAAGCCGATCCGGTTCGGCGACGGATCGTCGAGCGCGAACACGCTTTCGCCCCGGCTCGACACGATCCCCGCGCCGTAAATCCGCAAGCTCCCCGCCTCCTCGACCAGCCCGAATTCGACCGTGTACCAATACAGCCGAGCCAGTCGTTTGAGCGCCCCCAGCGATCCAGCCCGCTGCCCGCCGCGCCCATAGGCAGCCATGTAGTCGGCGAACACCAGATCGGCGAGCATCGGCACATGGCCGAACACGTCGTGGAACACGTCGGGTTCCTGCAGATAGTCGAGCTGATCCGCGCGTCGGATGAAATTGCCGGCCACGAAAGTGCGGTTGGCGAGGTGATCGAAAAATACCGCGTCGGGCACCAGCCCCGGCACCGCCACGACCCGCCACCCCGTCGCGGCCATCAGGCGTTCGGACAGCTCGACGAAGTCGGGAATGCCCGGTTTGGTCAGCCGCAACACATCGACCCCGCGCAGGAAGGCCTCGGACGCGCGGCCGGGCAACATTGCAGTTTGCCGCGCGAACAACGTGTCCCACACCGCGTGTTCTTCGGCGGTAAAGCGGTCCCAGTCCTGCGGGACAGTCCAATCGTTGGCGGCTTCGGGCGGGCGATCGAGAACTTCCATGACCAACCCTAACCCGCTTGCCTGAGCTTGTCGAAGGCCTGCCCTTCTGCTTGATCCGCACCAATGAGGGACAAGGCTTCAACAGGCTCAGCCAAACGGATCATTTTGCGGGCCTTCGCCCTCGCTATCCTCGTTCCGCTCGGCCTGTACCTGGCCGCTGTGGTCGTCCTCGGTCATATCCCGGCGAATGCCGCCTGGCGCGAGCCCGACGCTGGAGTTTCGGGGGCAATCACGATCTTCGTCCAGACCAACGGCGTTCACACCGGGATCGTCATGCCTGCCGTCGCCGGTGGCATCGACTGGCGTGCCCGCGCCCCCGCGACCGACCTGCCCGATCCGCACGGTGCAGGGACATGGCTGGCCTTCGGTTGGGGCGATCGCGGATTCTACCTCGACACCCCGACCTGGCGGCAGGCGCGGGTCTCGACCATTGCCCGCGCGCTGACGGGCGGCGGCGCGACGGTGATGCACGTCGACCACCTCGACCCGTTCGCCGCCGACGAGAACTGGCGACCGGTCCGGCTGCGCCCAGAGGAATACCGGCGCCTGGCCGCCTTTGTTGCGGCGACTTTCGCCGAAAATCGTGGGGTTACGCGCGGCTACACGCCGCGCGACGTCTTTTACACCGCGCGGGGCCACTACAGCGCCCTGCGTACCTGCAACGTCTGGACCGGTGAAGCGCTGCGCCACGCGGGCATCCGCATGGGATCCTGGACGCCGTTCGCAGGTGACGTGATGCGGTGGATACCGGAACCCGTCAGCGAAAAGCCCCGCCTGTGAGCAGAAAGGCGCGGACGGCAGGGTCGTCGCTCAACCCGGCCGCTATGACCGCGGCTTCCTGCGCGCCTTCAGCGTCGCCCTTCAACCACAGTACTCTGGCACGCGCCGCCCACCACGGCTGATAGGATTCGCAACCAGCAAGGGCATCGAGCTGGTCCAACGCTGCCGCGTGACGATCCGCATTTGCATAGGCGACGGCACGCGCGACAGCACCACCGGTAGACGGCGCAATCGACACGAGCAGGTCGTAGAGCCCCGTCAGCGGTACACGCAAATCCTCGCCGGTCATGACCGTGTGTGCGTGGAGCGACTGAATCGCAGCCTCGATCTGGAAGCGACCCGGCGTCGCATGAAGCGCCGCAGAACGCAGCAGTGCCTCCGCCTCGGCAACCATCGGGCGTACCCACCGATGCGGATCCTGATCGGACAGCGCCACGAACGCGTGATCGACATCGCGCCGTGCAGGCTTGCGGGCCTCGCAATGCAGCATCAGCGACAACAGCCCCATCGCTTCCGGATCGTCGGGCAGCAGTTCGGCGACCAGCCGGCCCAGCCAGATCGCTTCTTCGGTCAGCCCTTTGCGCCGAGTATCGGCACCGAGGACATCCTCCCAGCCCGTACCAAAAGCCGCATAGATCGCCGATAAGACGGCACCCGTCCGTGCCGACAGAGCTTCGGGTTCGGGCACGACGAAAGCGATGCCCGCATCCCTGACCTTGACCTTTGCGCGCACCAGCTTTTGCCCCATTGCAGCGGGGGACACGAGGAAACTGCCGCCGATCCGCGCCGCGTCGAGGCCCAATACGGTCTGTAGCATCAGCGGCGCCTGCACATCTGCGGCAATGGCCGGGTGCGCGCACACGAACATCAATTTCAGCCGATCGTCGCCGAACGCGATCGGTTCTCCCTCGGCGCGTTCCTCATCAAGCAGGATCACCGTCGCTTCTCCTGCCGCCGCCGTCGTCGCTCTGCCGCGCATATGGCCCAGATTGCGCCGTGCCGCCGTCAGCAGCCAGGCATCAGGGTTGTCGGGGACACCGCGATCCGGCCAGACGGAAAGCGCCGACGCGAACGCATCGGCCAACGCATCCTCGGCCCCGGCGATGTCGCCGCTACGGCTGGCCAGCATCGCCACCAGCCGCCCATAAGAAGTGCGCGCCGCCGCTTCCGCTGCACGGCGCGCATCGCCCTTCACCGCGCGCCAGGATCGACCATGACGGGTCTGATCTCGACCGACCCGGCACTCGCGCAGGGAGCCCGCGCCGCCCATTCGAGCGCGGCATCGAGATCGGGCACCTCGATCACAACATAGCCACCAAGCATTTCCTTGGTGTCGGCATAGGGGCCGTCCTGAACATGGCGAGTACCGCCCTCGATCCGCACCGTGGTCGCGGTATGCGGCAGTTGCAGCGCGTTGCCGCTGGTAATGACACCCGCCGCGCCCATCGCGCCCATATAGGCGTTCCAGGCACCCCAATATTCCTCGGTCTGTGCAGTATCGTTCCCACGCGCCATTTCAGCGGTCGTTTCGTTGTAGAGAAGCAAGTATTGCATGAGAATCATCCTTTCGTTTCGGGTGCGAGTTGGCAATCACATTCCGGTTTTTGAAGCCGCGTGGGGATAGATGTCGATGCGGCCGGTTGCGGCGGCGGGGATTTTCGCGGCCCAGGCCTGCGCGGCAGCCGTGTCTGCGACGTCGACGATCAGATAGCCGCTGAGCTTCAACGTGGTATCGGACGGTGGCGGGTCGAGCGGGGAACCGCCACGCAGCGCGCCTGCTTTCGCCATGTCCTGCCCGATACCGGCAAAGGCCGACCAGTAAGCTTGCCCCTTGGGACCGGCGTCGTTGCGCAACGCCAACTGGTCGCCGCGCTCGTAAATCATCAGCGTATACTCGCGTGCCGGAGCGGCGGACGCCGTCCCCATAAGCAGCGCCGCTGCCGCCACCCGCATCTTTAGTGTGTTCATCGGCTGTCTCCGTCTCGATGACGAGCAGCCGATCCGCCGACCGCTCAACGCCATGAGCGGCGGACGGGATCGATTCAGACAATAAAGCCGATAATCATTTCACGCCCAACTGGCCCAGCATGAACGCATAATACTCCGCCGTTTCACGATATTTGCGGAAGCGTCCCGATTTGCCGCCATGTCCGGCCTCCATATTGACGCGGAACAGCAGCGGGTTGGCATCGGTCTTGGTCGCGCGGAGTTTGGCGACCCATTTCGCCGGTTCGTAATATTGAACCTGACTGTCCCACAGGCCGGTGCCGACGAACAACGCCGGATACGGCTTGGCCGTGACATTGTCATACGGGCTGTAGCTCAGCATGTAGTCATACGACGCCCTGGTCTTGGGGTTGCCCCACTCGTCCCATTCGCCGGTGGTCAGCGGAATGCTGTCATCGAGCATCGTCGTCACGACATCGACGAACGGCACCTGCGCGATGATGACCTTGTAATCCTGTGGCGCCTTGTTCGCGACCGCACCCATCAACAGGCCGCCTGCGCTACCGCCCAATGCCGCTACCCGGTCCTTCGCGGCGTATTTCTGGGCAACGAGATACTCGGTCACGTCGATGAAGTCGGTGAACGTGTTCTTTTTATTGAACATCTTCCCATCGTCGTACCACGCCCTGCCCATGTCCTGCCCGCCGCGGATATGGGCGAGCGCATAGACCATGCCGCGGTCGAGCAGGCTGACGACCGTCGGCGACCAGGCCGGATCACTCGAGATGCCATAGCTGCCGTAGGCATATTGCAGCATGGCCGCCGTGCCGTCGCGCTTGAAGCCCTTCTTGTACACGATCGACACCGGCACACGCACCTTGCCGTCGCGTGCGGGCACCCAGACGCGTTCGGTGACATAGTTCGCCGCCACATAGCCAGGGGCCGGATTTTCCTTGAGCAGCTTACGCTCGCCCGTCCTGGCGTTGACCTCATAGGTCCGCGTCGGCGTGGTGAGCGAGGAATAGCTGTAGCGCAACCAGTCGGTGGCCGGTTCGGCATTCAGCCCCAGCGACATCGCATAGGCGGGTTCGTCGCTTGCGATAAAGCTCGATTTGCCGTCGGCGGTCAGCGTCCGCAAACGCTTCAATCCGTCCGACCGTTCGTTGATCGCGGTGAACCCGTCGAACAGTTCGAACCCGTCGATGAACACCTTGTCCGACACCGGCACGAAGTCCGCCCATGCCGTGCGATCGCCCCACGCCTTGCCGTCGGACAGCGTCATCAACTTGTAGTTCGGCGCGTTCCAGTCGGTGCGGATGACCCAGCGTCCGGCATTGTGGTCCGCCTGATATTGAAACTCGCGCGCGCGGGGGGCAAGGACCGTGAAATTGCCCGGCTTGGCTGCCGAGGTGCAGCTCTGTTCGTTGCTGACCGTGCTTTGCACACCGATGCAGATGAATTTGTCGTCCTTCGTCCGCTGGATACCCATGTAGAAGGTGTTGTCCTTCTCCTCATAGACCAGCTTGTCGTCGGCGACCGGCGTGCCGAGGATATGCATCTTGACCTTGTTGCCCAGCAGCGTGGTCGGGTCCTTGTCGACATAAAAGACCGTCCGGTTGTCGTCCGCCCAGACGATATTGGGTTCGGCGTTGGGGATGGCGTCCGCCAGGATTTCGCCGGTCTTCAGATTCTTGAACTTGATGACATACTGCCGCCGGCCGACCACGTCCTCGGCATAGGCCGCGATCATGTTGTCCTGACTGACCGTCACTTCGCCGAGCGAAAAGAACCCCTTTCCCGCCGCCATGGCGTTCTGATCGAACAGGATTTCCTCCGATCCGGTCATGCCGCCCTTGCGCCGCGCGTTGATCGCGTAATCCTTGCCGGTTTCGAAGCGCGTGTAATAATAATAGCCGCGCAACCGGTAGGGGACGCTGGCATCGTCTTGTTTGATGCGTCCGACGATCTCGTTGTAGAGCGCCTCTTGCAGCGGCTTGGTCGGCGTGAGGACCGCGTCGACATAGGCGTTTTCGGCGTTGAGATTGGCCAGCATTTCCGGATTTTTCCGGGTATCGTCGCGCAGCCAGTAATAATCGTCATTGCGTGCCGGCACGCCATCCGGCCCCTTCACGAGGAACGGCTTTTTGGCGGCGACGGGCGGCGCAGCGGTCTGCGCCTGGGCAGCAACGGGCAACGACAGGACCAGCGCAAGCGCGGTCGTCAGACGGAATGACATGGATTTCCCCTCAACTGTGAGTCGCGCCGCGTACGTCGGCGATTGGCGAACGCTATCAGGCGTTTGGGCCCGCCACAATCGCCGCCCAGCCCGCTTCGTCGATCACGTCGATGCCGAGTTCGGCGGCCTTCTTCAGCTTCGATCCCGCACCGGGGCCGGCGACGACGAGGTCGGTTTTGGCGCTGACGGACCCCGCAGTCTTGGCGCCCAGCGCCTCGGCCTGTGCCTTGGCCTCATCGCGGCTCATCGTTTCCAGGGAGCCGGTGAACACGATTGTCTTGCCGGTGACCGCCGACACCTTGACGTTTGAGACATAGGCCGGTGGCGACACTTCACCGAGCAGATCGGCCCAGGCGTCGCGGTTGTGCGCCTCATGGAAGAAATCGACCAGCGCCTTGGCGACGACAGGGCCGATGCCTTCGACCGACGACAGCTCGGCAACCGCGTCAGCATGCTGCGCGACATCGGCGACCCGCTTGACGCTACCGAACGCACGGATCAGATCTTTCGACGTCCCTGCCCCTACATGGCGAATGCCGATGCCGAACAGGAATTTGATCGGGTCGGGCGCGCGCTTGGCTTCGATACTGGCGAGCAGGTTATCGACCGACTTTTCCTTCCACCCTTCGCGGGTCAGGAGTTCGTCGCGGTGCGATTTCAGGCGAAAGATGTCCGCCGGACTGTGCAGCCAGCCGAGCTGAAAGAACTCGACGATGGTCTTGTCGCCAAGCCCGTCGATATCGAGCGCGCCGCGGCTGACGAAATGCTTCAGCCGCTCGATGCGCTGCGCCGGGCAGATCAGGCCGCCCGTGCAGCGGATGTCGACCTCGCCCTCCTCGCGGACGGCATCGGACTGGCATTCGGGGCAGATGGTGGGAAAGACAAATGTAGGTCGATCGTCCTCGGGCGTCAGGTTTTCGAGGATCTGCGGAATGACATCGCCCGCGCGCTGGATGCTCACGCGGTCCCCCACACGCACGCCCAGCCGCGCGATTTCGTCGGCATTGTGGAGCGTTGCATTGGTCACGACGACCCCGCCGACGGTCACCGGCTCCAGCCGCGCAACCGGCGTCAGCTTGCCGGTGCGGCCGACCTGAATGTCGATGGCGAGCAACGTCGTCTGCGCGCGCTCGGCGGGGAATTTATGTGCAATCGCCCAGCGCGGTGCCTTGGCCACAAAGCCCAGCCGCGCCTGCCAGTCGAGCCGGTCGACCTTGTAGACCACCCCGTCGATATCGAACGGCAGGTCGGCCCGCGCCATTTCGATGCTGCGATAATGCTGCAACATTGCTGCAACATCGTCGGCGCGGATCAGGTGGTCGCTGACGGGGACACCCCAGCTTTCGATGGCCTTCATCACATCGTATTGCGTGGAGCCGGGCAAGTCGGACACTTCGCCCCAACCGTGGGCGAGGAAGCGTAAGGGGCGGCTCGCGGTAACGCTCGCGTCCTTCTGGCGTAGCGATCCGGCTGCAGCATTGCGCGGGTTGGCGAACACGCGCTCCCCCGCCAATCGTTCGTTGAGCGCGGCGAAATCGTCCTTCGCCATGTACACTTCGCCACGGATTTCGAAGACGGCGGGGGCACTGGATGGAAGCGTTGCCGGAATATCCGCAATCGTCCGGACGTTCGGCGTCACATCCTCGCCCACGGCCCCGTCGCCGCGCGTTGCCGCCTGCACCAGCACGCCGTTTTCATACCGCAGCGAGCACGACAGCCCGTCGATCTTCGGCTCTGCCGTCAGCGCAACTGGCGCATCGGCAGGCAGATTCAGAAATCGCCGCACCCGCGCGACGAACTCCACGACGTCCTCGTCAGCAAAGGCGTTGTCGAGGCTGAGCATCGGCTTGGCATGGGTGACCTTCGCGAGCGCCGACGTGGTCGGCGCACCAACCAGCCTCGACGGCGAATCCGCCCGCACCAGATGCGGAAACTCCGCCTCCAGCGCCGCATTCTCGCGCACCAGCGCATCATATTCGGCGTCCGAAACCTCGGGCGCGTCACTGTCGTGGTAAAGCTTGTTATGCCGCGCGATTTCCTTCGCGAGACGCATCAGGCGGTTGGCGGCTTCGGCTTCGGTCATTCCCGCAATCCGGGTTCAATTGCATACATGGCTTCGAGTTGTTCAGCGGGGCTCCAGAAAGCTGGCTTTTTCAGCCAATGATTATTCTGTCCGAGCCACGGCATCCCCATTGCGATCCACTTAGCGCGGTAACGTAGGATCGAGGCCAGAACCGTTGGCTGCGCGTCGGCACTCGCATCATCGTCAAAACCCGGTTCGTAGAAGCAACAGGGGCAAATACCGGTGCCAACAAGTGGCGAATTGTCGTCGTAGGAAGTGCCATTGAAATAGCCCGGCAACCCGCAGGACGGGCATAGGAAGTGACCTAGGCTGTTGCGGATATTGAAATTCACGCCGCCACCAATCGCGCCGCCTGCGCCCTCGCCTCGTCGGTCACTTCCGCCCCCGACAGCATCCGGGCGATTTCCTCGCGGCGCTCCTCTGCGTCGAGGGTGCGCAGATTGGTGCGCGTCACCAGCCCGTCGCTGTTCTTCGCGATCAGCAGGTGGTGGTCGCCACGCGCCGCGACTTGCGGGCTGTGCGTCACGACCAGCAACTGCGTCTTCGCCGCCAGCCGCGACAGACGTTCGCCAATTGCAGATGCCACCGCGCCGCCGACGCCGCGGTCGATTTCGTCGAAGATCATCGTTACCGCAGCCCCTTCCTCGGCCAGCGCGACTTTCAGCGCGAGGATGAAGCGCGAGAGCTCACCCCCCGACGCGATCTTGAGCAACGGCCCGAACGGCGCGCCGGGATTGGTCGAGACTTCGAACTCGACGCGATCGGCACCCTCGGCACTGTCGGGGCTGCTCGCGACCACGGTCCTGAACCGCGCAGCATCGAGCTTCAGCGGCAGCAGTTCCCCCGCCACGGCCGCATCGAGCCGCGCCGCCGCCGCCTTGCGCGCTTCGGTCAGCGCCTCCGCCGCCGCGCGATAGGCTGTCCGCGCAACCTTTGCCTCGCGTTCCAGCCCCGCCGACCCTTCGCCGCCTGCATCGATCGCCGACAATCGCCCGCGTAACTCATCCGCCAGCGCCGCGAGATCGTCGGGCTGGACGCGGTGCTTGCGGGCCATCGCGCGCAAATCGAACAACCGCGTTTCCTCCGCCTCCAGCCGCGCGGGGTCGAACGCCAGCGCTTCGGACGCGGCCCGCAGATAATCCTCGGCGAACGATCCCTCGATGATCGCGCGGTCCACCGCACCCAATGCTTCGGCGAGTTGCGGATGATCGCCTGCGATCCGGTCGAGTGCACGCGCGGCCTGGCGCAGTTTCGAGAGGCCCCCGTCGGCGGCGGCGACCAGTGTGTCGATGGTCTCCAGATCGTCGGCGATCTTCGCGCCTTTTTGCATGGCCGCACGCGAAACGCTGAGCATCTCCTCCTCGCCCGCCTCCGGCGCCAGTGCATCGAGTTCGGCAACGGCGTGGGTCAGCCAGTCCCGGTCGGCCTCGGCATTGGCGAGCGCATCCTGCGCCTCGGCAAGGGCCGCGTCGGCCGCGCGCATCGCCGCGAAAGCGGTGCGGACGGGCGCAAGGTCGATCCGGGCAAACGCATCGAGCAGCGCCCGGTGACCGGCAGGCACGAGCAGGCCCCGATCGTCATGCTGGCCGTGAATCTCGACCAGCCCCTCCCCCAATGTCCGTAACAGCGCGCCCGACACCGCGACGTCGTTGACGAAGGCGCGGCTGCCGCCATCGGCCTTGACCGTGCGCCGCACGATTAGCGGTTCGCCCGGTTCGGGGTCGATGCCGTTGTCGGCAAGCAGCGCATCGGTTTCGGGATCGCGCTCAAAGGTCGCGGTGACGCTCGCCTGCGTTGTCCCCTGCCGCACCAATCCGCTCGCCGCCCGCGACCCGAGTGCAAGGCCGAGCGCGTCGAGCAGGATCGATTTGCCCGCACCGGTCTCGCCGGTAATCACCGTCAGCCCGCGTGCAAAATCGAGATCGAGCGCCTCGATCAGGACAATGTCACGGATGGAGAGGGCAAGGAGCATTGCGGGACGTTTAGCGAACAAAAGCCGGTCGGCAAAGACGACTTGGAATAAGCGACCCGGCAAAGCCGTGTCGTCGGTCCTCGCCTGCGCGAGGCCGGCCGGGCGTGCCGCGAAACGCTGGATTTAGCTTACGCTAAATCCTAGCGCGTCACGCCCCGTGCTTCTGGATCAGGTCGTACGACCGCTGATACCATTTGGTGCCCGGATAATTGTTCCCAAGCACCGCGGCCGCCTTTTTCGCTTCTTCGGGAATGCCGAGGGCAAGATAGGATTCGGTCAGGCGCTCCAGCGCCTCCGGCACGTGCGATGTCGTCTGGTAGTCGTCGACCACCTTGCGGAACCGCACGACCGACGCGAGCCACTGGCCGCGCCGCTGATAGAATCGCCCGATCTCCATCTCCTTGCCGCCGAGGTGATCGTTGATCAGGTCGACCTTCAACCGGGCATCGGTCGCATAGCGCGTTTCGGGGTAACGGCGGATCAACTCGTTCATCGCGTCGAGCGCCTGCTGCGTGATCTTCTGGTCGCGGGTCACGTCGCTGATCTGCTCGTAATAATCGAGCGAGATCAGGTAATAGGCATATGGCGCGTCCTTGTTGCCCGGGTGGATCGACAGGAAGCGCTGCGCCGATTCGATCGACTTCTGCTGCTCGCCCGCCATGTAATAGCTAAACGCGCTCATCAGCTGCGCGCGCCGCGCCCAGGGCGAATAGGGATGCTGGCGTTCGACCTCGTCGAAAATAATCGCCGAGGCCTGATATTGACCGCGGTCCATCCGGTCCTTTGCCGTCGAATAGAGCGTGTCCACATCGCGCGCGACATAGGGGACGTCGCCCTTTTTGCGGTTGGTCGCGCACCCGGCGGTGAGAACGACGGCGGCGAGCGCGGCAGCAGTGGCGGCGCGACGGAAAGGGATACGCATGCGCGGGGTCTTAGCGGGGTTGGCCGGAGACGCCAAGCGTTAAGCCAGTTGTGGAACCTAGCGCCTGTCGCAGCTATTAAGCGACTCATGCCCGCACAACGCCTGACCACGCTTCGCGTCGAAAAACCCTGGGGACGCCATGATTTGTGGCCGGGATTCGACGATGCGCCCGCTGGTAGCGAACCGGTGGGCGAAGTGTGGTTCGATACCGGGCCCGGCACCGACCCCGAATTGCTCGTCAAATATCTGTTCACCAGCGAACGGCTGTCGATTCAGGTTCACCCCGACGATGCGGCGGCGCAGGCCGCCGGGTACAAGCGCGGCAAGGACGAGGCATGGCTGATCCTCGCCGCTGAACCCGATTCGACGATTGCGCTGGGCACGCGGGAAGTGACGACGCGCGCGGCGCTTACCGCCGGTGCGCTCGACGGCAGCATCGTTGACATGGTGGACTGGCGCCCAGTGAAGGCCGGCGATGTCATCTATTCGGCAGCGGGCGCCGTGCACGCCATCGGCGCAGGGATTACCGTGATCGAGGTTCAGCAGAACGTCGACCTGACCTACCGCCTCTATGATTACGGCCGCCCGCGCGAGCTGCATCTGGACGCGGGAATCGCGGTCAGCGATCCTGAGCCATATGCCATTCCGCCGATTCCGGGCGATGCGGGCAACGGCCGCACGATCCAGTGCGAAGGGGGCAAGTTCGTCCTCGAACGCTGGTCGTGGAGCGAAGCGCGGGCAGTGGCGCTGCCGGCGGGCGTGCCCGGCTGGCTGGTGCCAGTCACAGGTGGCGGGACAATCGACGATGCGCGGTTTTCAGCGGGCGAGTGCTGGATGGTCGATGGATCGACCGTGATCGCGCCTGATGCGGGGAGCGATGTTCTGTTCGCCTATCCGTTGAAGGATCGGGTGGCCCTGTTCGGCTAGGCCTTGCGCTCCCGCCTTCGCGGGCTCGACGGCGGCCGACGTGATTTTTTCACATTCATCGGCATAGTAGCGCGGCATGCTCCGCGTACTCACTCTTTCCACGCTTTTCCCCGACGCTACGCGGACGACTTTTGGCCCGTTCGTCGAGCGACAAACGCTGGCGCTGGCCGCGCATCCGGACGTTGAGCTCCGGGTGATGTCCCCGGTCGGCATTCCCCCGCTCGGACGTTTTCACCCACGCTACGCCGGCCTCGCGCGATTGCCCGATGTCGAAACATGGAAAGGGCTGGCGGTCTATCGCACCCCCTTCGGCCATATTCCCGGCGTCGGCGGCGGCTGGGATGCGCGCGCGCTGGCCCGGGCGCTGCGGCAACCGCTGAAGGGCATCCACGCGCAATTCCCGTTCGACATTATCGACGCGCAATTCTTCTGGCCCGATGGGCCGGCGGCCGTGACACTCGGTCGCGAACTCGGCGTGCCGGTGTCGATCAAGGCGCGCGGCGCGGACATTCATTACTGGGGCAAAAACCCTGCGACTGCGGGTCAGGTAGTCGCAGCAGGGCAATCGGCCGACGCGATGCTGGCGGTGTCGGCGGCGATGAAGGCCGACATGGTCGCGCTCGGGATGCCGGGCGACCGCATCACTGTCCACTATACCGGCGTCGACAAAGCGTTGTTCGCGGTACGCGACCGGACCGCAGCTAAGGCGGCGCTGGCAATCCGGGGGCCGTTGATCGTCAGTGTCGGCGCGCTGATCGACCGCAAGGGTCAGGGGTTCGTGATCGACGCCCTGTCAGCATTGCCCGAGGCAACTTTGGTCCTCATCGGCAAAGGTGAAGATGAAACTGCGCTGAAGGCAAAGGCAGCGGCTCTGGGTGTTGTCGACCGCGTGCGATTCATGGGCACACTGCCGGCATCGGTAATCGCCGACTGGCTGGCGGCCGCCGATGTGATGGCATTGCCGTCGGCATCGGAAGGCCTTGCGAACGCCTGGGTCGAAGCGCTGGCATCGGGGACGCCCGTCGTCACCTGCGATGTCGGCGGCGCGCGCGAGCTGTTCGACCGATCCGAAGCGGGCAAACTCGTCGCCCGAGATGCGGGTCAGATTGCGTCAGCGATCAGCGCACTTTTGTCTGATCCCCCCGCACGCGAAGCCGTAGCGGCCACCGTCGAACGTTTCAGCTGGGAAGCCAATACAGCCGCGCTCTACGCGCACCTGAAACGGTTGGTCGGTTAAACCTGACCCTCTTCGCGCTTCGTTACGCGTTCGGCCCCGCTTGCGACCTTGTTGTCGGGCTTGCGGTCGAAATTCTCCGGGCGCAGGCCCAGCACGACGAGCAGCGACGACGAGACATAGATCGACGAATAGGTGCCGACGATAATGCCCAGCATCATCGCCGCCGCGAACCCGCGCAGCACATGACCGCCGAACAACAATAGCGACGCCAGCGCCATCAGCACGGTCAGCGACGTCATCACGGTGCGGGGCAGCGTCTCGTTCACCGACAGGTCGATCAGCGCGCCCATCTCCATCTTGCGGTATTTGCGCATGTTTTCGCGGATACGGTCGTCGATCACGATCTTGTCGTTGATCGAATAGCCAATGATGGTCAGCACGGCCGCCACGATGTTCAGGTCGAATTCGAGCTGGGTGATCGCAAAGAAGCCCAAGGTCATCAACAGATCGTGCCCGATGGCCACGAAGGTCGACACGCCAAACTGCCATTCGTAGCGCAGCCAGCTGAACACCGCGATGGCGAGCACCGCGATCAACACCGCCAACGAGCCATTGCGGATCAGCTCGTCCGACACCTTGCCCGACACGGCATCCTGCTTGGAGAATTTCGCACCAGGGAAATCTTTCGCCAGCGCCGCATTCACCTTTGCCACGATCGCGTTCGTCGCACCTGCATCGCTCGATTCAGGCGGCGGCAGCTTGATCGATACGGTCTTCGGATCGCCGAATTGCTGAAGTGAGGCCTCACCCACGCCAAGCCGGTCAACGGTCGCGCGCACCTTGTCGAGCGACGGTGGTGTCACGAACGTCTCTTCGATCATCAGGCCGCCGACGAAATCGACGCCGAGATTGAGCCCTTTCCAGCCGACCGCCGCGACCGACAGGATCGTCAGCAATATGGTCAGCCCGAACGCCCAGTTGCGCAGGCGCACGAAGCCGATGTTGGTGTTGTCGGGGACGAGTTTGAGCAGACGCATTTTGACGGGCCCGGATCAGATGTGGAGCACGGTGGGACGCGAACGGCGCAGGTAACGTGCCGCCATCATGCGCGTGAAGAACACCGCCGTGAAATAGGAAACGAAAATGCCGATCAGCAGCACGACGGCGAAACCCTTTACCGGACCCGACCCGAGCAGCAGCATGACGACGCCCGAGATGAAGTGGACGGTGTTCGCCTCGAAAATCGTGCGGCTGGCTTCCTTGTAGCCCAGCTCGACCGACTGCATCGCATTGCGCCCGCGTCGCTGTTCCTCGCGGATGCGTTCGTTGATCAGCACGTTGGCGTCCACGGCGGTACCGATCGTCAGCACGAAACCGGCAATGCCCGGCAGGGTCAGCGTGGCGTTGAGGAACGCCATGACCGCCAGGATGATGAACACATTGATGACCACCGCGAGGTTCGCATAGACGCCGAACCGGCCATAGGTGACCAGCATGAAAATGATCACTGCCAAGGTCGCTATAGCCGACGCGATAACACCCGCACGGATCGAATCGGCACCCAGCTGCGGCCCGACGGTGCGTTCCTCGATCACTTTCAGCGGCACCGGCAATTTGCCCGAACGCAGCTGAATCGACAGCGCATTGGCGCTTGCGACCGTGAAATTGCCGCTGATCTGCGCCGATCCGCCGAGGATGGGCTCGTTGATATTCGGTGCGGACAGCACAACACCGTCGAGGATCATCGCGAACGGCTTCTGGACGTTTTCCTGCGTCACGCGGGCAAACTTCTTCGACCCTTGGCTGTTGAACTTGATGTTCACGACCGGCGAATTGGACGTCTGGTCGAACCCCTGCGTCGCATCCGCCAGCTCGTCGCCGTTGATGATCACACGCCGCTTAACCGCAATGGTCGGCATACCGCCCGGCGCGTCGGGATAGGGGACGATCTGGCTGCCCGGGGGCGCATTGCCCTTGGCAACCTCGACCGGATCGGCAGCGAAATCGACCAGTTTGAACTCGAGCTTGGCGGTCTTGCCGAGCAGGGATTTCAGCGCCTGCGGATCCTGCAGGCCCGGCACCTGAACGATGATCCGGTCGGCTCCCTGTCGGATGATCGTCGGTTCGCGCGTACCCAGTTCGTCGATGCGGCGGCGCACGACTTCGGTCGCGACCTGCATAGCGCTCTCGACAGCGGCTTTCAGTCCGGCGGTGGTCGGCGTCATCGTGACGCGCGTCGAATCCACGACGCGGACATCGAAATCGCGCTGGCCGGTGACACCCACCGGACTGGTCAGCGTGCGGAGCTTTTCAAAGGCGGTATCGACCCGCGTCGCATCCCGCACAAAGAACGACAGCGCGCCATCGGCCGTCGAAATATCGCCGATCTCGATTGCGGGCGAGGCGCGCCGCATTTCGGTGCGGACCGAATCTTCCATCAGGTCGAGCCGCTGTTTAGCGACATCGCCCGTTTCGGCCTCGAGCAACAGATGGCTGCCGCCCGAAAGGTCGAGACCCAGATTGATCCGGGGCGCGCCGCCGATACCCAATTGCTTCGCCGTGGACTCGGGCATGAGGCTGGGGATCGCGAGCAAGACGCCCACGACCAGGATCAGGACGATCGACCAGACTTTCCAGCGCGGGAAATCCAACATGTCAGTCGTTCGCGGCCTTGGTCGGCCCGTTAGGAACGACATCGGAAAGCGTCGTCTTGATCGCCTTCACGCGCACATTGGTCGCAATCTCGACCTCGACGGTATCGGCATCGACCTTGATCACCTTGCCCATCAGGCCACCGCCGGTGACGACCTGATCGCCCTTTTTGACGGCGGCCAGCTTGGCGGCGTGCTGTTTGGCGCGCTGCTGCTGCGGACGAAAGATCAGGAACCAGAACACCGCGAAGATGAGCAGCAACGGAAATACGTTGCTCATGAGAAACGACGTCATGTCGGGTGCGGCAGCACCGCTCGCGGCTTGCGCATAGGCTGGGGAAATGAACATGTTGGTGAAATTCGGCCCGTAAACAGGAAAGCGGCGCGCCTAACAGAGGGGCGCTTGCCACGCAACTACGCCCCGCACTCGCAAAATAAGACTTGGTCGGGACGATAGGATTCGAACCTACGACCCCCACACCCCCAGTGTGATGCGCTACCAGGCTGCGCTACGTCCCGACCGAGGCGCGGCGTTTAGGCAAGGCGGGGCGCATTGGCAACAGGCGTCTACGAGAGGCTAGCGGCAAGCGTTGCTACATCCTCCAATCCCACACTGCGCAAGAGCAACGTCCCCTCGACCGCGACCAGCAATTGCGCCGCCTCCACCGCGCGGGCCGCGTCACTCGCGCTGTCGAGTTGCGCTGCCCCCCACGCCAGAAATCCACGACCCAATTGCTCGCCGACCGCGCGGAATACCGGATCCCCATGCGCGGCGAGTGAGGCCATCTCGAGCCACAGGCGCATGTACGGCCACAGATCGTCGGCAAAGACGATGGCAAGCAGTTGGGCCTTCAACGCCACATAGGGAAGCGGCCCCGCCGCCCGGCGCGCATCGAGGAGCATGACCATCCGCGCCGCCACGACCTCCAGCACGGCGGCGATCACCGCGCCCTTGTCGGGGAAGTAATAGAGCAACATCCGGTCGCTGGTCCCCGCCGCTTTGGCGAGCGGACGCAAACTGGAGGCGGAAAGCCCATGGGTAAGAACGTGGTCAGCAAGGCGTTCGAGCAACGCGGCGCGACGGTCGCCCGACTTCGTCACTTCAACATTCCACCACGTTGACGGCCAGTCCGCCTAGCGACGTCTCCTTATACCGTTCGCTCATGTCGAGGCCGGTCTTGCGCATCGTTTCGATGACCTGATCGAGCGAGACACGGTGGGTACCGTCGCCCAGCATCGCGAGGCGGGCGGCCTCGATGGCCTTGATGCTGCCGACCGCGTTGCGTTCGATACACGGTACCTGCACCAGCCCCGCAACCGGGTCGCAGGTCAGGCCGAGGTTGTGTTCCATCCCGATTTCGGCGGCGTTCTCCACCTGCATCGGGGTTGCGCCGAGCGCGGCGGCGAGCCCAGCAGCGGCCATCGAACAGGCCACGCCGACTTCGCCCTGACAACCGACTTCAGCACCGGAGATCGAGGCGTTTTCCTTGAACAGCGATCCGATCGCGGCGGCGGTAAGGAGGAAGTCCTCGCTCCCCCGGTTGCAGGCGCCGGGCGCGAACCGTTCGTAATAGCGGAGCACGGCAGGGACGATGCCCGCCGCGCCATTGGTAGGTGCCGTTACGACCCTGCCGCCCGCCGCATTCTCTTCGTTCACAGCAAGCGCCCAGAGATTGACCCAGTCGATAACCGTCAGCGGATCGGCGAGCGCGCGTTCCTGCCGGTCGATCAGCTGCTTGTAGATGCCCGGCGCGCGGCGTTTGACCTCGAGCCCGCCGGGCAGGATGCCGCCGATGGAAATACCCCGGTCGATACACGCCGACATGGCGTCGCGGATGGCGTGCAGGCGGGCGGCCAGTTCGGCCTCAGACAGAGCAGCAAGTTCATTGGCGCGCATCATGTCGGCAATCGAGTGTCCGGTCGCTTCCGATTTGGCGAGCAATTCGTCGCCCGAACTGAAGCTGTAGGGGACATCGATCATCCCCTCCGGTGGCGCATTGCGCGCGATGTCGGATTCATAAACGACCGCCCCGCCGCCGACCGAATAGGCGGTAGACGACGCGATCTCGACATCGTGCGCGTCGAACGCGGCGAACCGCATCGCGTTCGAATGGAAAGGCAGGCGCTCCTTTTGCAGGAAGCGCAGGTCGCGGGCTTCGTTGAAGGCGATCGGGTGACTTCCCCCGAGGACGAGAGAACCCGTCGTGCGGATAGCCGCAACCGTGGCATCGGCGCGATCGGGACAAAGGGTGGCGGGGCGCTCACCGGTCAGGCCGAGCAGGATCGCGCGATCGGTAGCATGGCCCTTTCCCGTCAGGGCGAGCGAACCGTAGAGGGCCACGTCGATCCTGGCCGCGCGTGCGAGCTGACCACCGTCGGCCAAGCCCTGAACGAAGTTGGCGGCCGCCGTCATCGGCCCCATCGTATGCGACGACGACGGGCCGACGCCGATCTTGAACAGGTCGAAAGTGCTGGCAACCATGCGGGGCTACATGCGCTGTCCGGGGTTGGGCTGGCAAGCGCCGCTCTCCAATGGCAAGGAAGCACACGTGAGTTTCGTACCGCCTTTTGTCCTGCTCGATGATGCCCGCGCCAGCGGAGCCGCGCCAGCGCGGCTCTATACCGATCCGGTCGAGATCGTGACGACGCGGCGACCCGAGGAAGTGCCGATCGCGCTGGAAGCGCTGCGGACGGCGACGCGGGGTGGGCTGCATGCGGCGGGGTATCTTGCCTATGAGGCGGGCGCGGCGCTGGAACCGAAACTGACAGCAACAGCGGGCGATACGCCGCTGCTGTGGTTCGGCCTGTTCCGGGGATTTAGCGAGATCGCCCCCGGCGATGTCGCTGCGATGCTGCCCGCGCCCGAAGGTGGCTGGCTCGGCGCGCCGGTGCCGGACATCGCGCGCGACACCTATGAGACGCAACTGGCGCAGGTGAAGGCGCTGATCGAGGCAGGCGACATCTATCAGGCCAATCTGACGTTCCGTGCTGCCGTGGCGACCGCGGGGCATCCGCTGGCGCTCTACACCGGGCTGCGCGCGCGGGCAGCGAGCCCCTATGGCGCGGTCGTCGCTACCGGCAAAAAATGGCTTTTGTCGCTGTCGCCCGAGCTGTTCTTTGCGCTGCACGACGGCAAGGTCACGACGCGGCCGATGAAGGGGACCGCCCCGCCCGACGCGGATCCCAAGCTGCTGACCCACGATCCCAAGCAGCGCGCCGAGAACCTGATGATCGTCGATTTGCTGCGCAACGACCTGTCTCGCGTGGCGGAAACGGGCAGCGTCGCGGTGCCCGAACTGTTTAGGGTCGAACGCTATCCGACGGTGCAGCAGATGACCTCCACCATCACGGCACGGCTGGGCGAGGGGCGCGATGCGGTCGATGTGATCGCGGCGCTGTTTCCCTGCGGGTCGATCACCGGCGCACCGAAAATTCGCGCTATGGACGCCATTGCCGGGATCGAGGGCAGAACGCGGGGGGTCTATACCGGCGCGGTCGGACGACTCGATGCGGCCAAGGAATCGGGCGAGGGCGACGCGGCGTTCAACGTGGCGATCCGCACGCTTGTGCTAGATGCGGGCAGCGACGGCGCGCGCTTGGGCCTTGGCTCCGGCATCGTCGCCGATTCCGTACCCTCAAGCGAATGGACCGAGTGTCTGGCAAAGGGAGCGTTCATCCCGTCGCCCCGCCGGTTCGACCTGATCGAAACGATGCGTTTCGATCCGCACGACGGGCTGACCCGGCTCGATGCGCACCTCGCGCGGATGAAGGCGAGCGCGGAGCACTTCGGCTTTGCGTTCGACCGCCATGCCGCGCGGAATGAATTGCAGGCGGCGACATTCCGGTTGCGCGAGTCAGCACGGGTGCGGCTGCTGTTGGGAGGCACCGGACATGTCGCGGTGGAGGTTCGCCCCTTGCCGCCGGTACCAGAAGGAACGGTCGAGGTGCGGATCGTGCCCCTGCCTGTGGACGCAACCGACTTTCGCTTGCGGCACAAGACAACCGACCGCGCCTTTTACGATGCGGCGCGCGACGATGCGTTCGAGGTGATCTTCACCGATTCCCAAGGACGGCTGACAGAGGGCAGTTTCACCAACGTATTCGTCGAACGCGACGGGAAATTGCTGACCCCGCCGCTCGAAACCGGCCTGCTCGACGGTATCCTGCGCAACGAACTGATCGCGGAAGGCCGCGCCCGCGAAGCGGACTTGCGTGCCGATGACCTCAAACAGGGCTTTTTTATTGGCAATTCCCTGCGCGGGCTGTTGCCCGCGCGGCTGACCGGTTTATAGGCCAGCCCGCCTAAAGGGGGAAATCATGGCCCAGTTGTCCGCCGCCATCGACCGCATCACACCGTCGCCGACGCTCGCCATGACGGGCCGGGTCGCCGCGATGAAGCGTGAGGGGATCGACGTGATCGGCCTTTCCGCCGGCGAGCCCGATTTCGACACGCCGGACTTCGTGAAGGACGCGGCGATTGCCGCGATCCGCGCGGGCAAGACGAAATACACCGAGGTCGACGGCGTCCCCGAATTGAAAGCCGCGATTGCCGCCAAGTTCGCCCGCGACAACGACCTGACCTATGCGCCGACAGAGATTTCGGTCAACGTCGGCGGCAAGCACACCCTGTTCAACGCACTGGTCGCGACGGTGGACAAGGGCGACGAGGTCATCATCCCAGCGCCCTATTGGGTCAGCTACCCCGACATCGTGAATTTTGCGGGCGGGACGCCGGTCATCCTGAAGGCGGGTGCGAACCAGCTGTACAAGATCCTTCCCGAACAGCTCGATGCCGCGATCACGCCGCGCACGAAATGGGTGCTGATCAATTCGCCGTCGAACCCCAGCGGGGCGGCATACAGCGCGGCCGAATTGCTGGCGCTGGCTGAGGTTATCCGCCGTCACCCGCACGTGATGGTCCTGACCGACGATATGTACGAGCACGTCTGGTACGCCGACACGCCGTTTTCGACCATCGCGCAGATCGCGCCGGACCTCTACGAGCGCACGCTGACCGTAAACGGCTGTTCGAAGGCCTATGCGATGACCGGCTGGCGCATCGGCTATGCGGGTGGCCCCGCCTGGCTGATCAAGGCGATGGCGAAGTTGCAGTCGCAATCGACCAGCAATCCCTGCTCAATCGCGCAGGCCGCCGCCGTCGCCGCGCTCAACGGTGACCAGAGTTTCTTGAAGGACCGCAACGCCGCGTTCCTGGAGCGGCGCGATCTGGTGGTCGGGATGCTGAACCAAGCCGCGGGCCTTCACTGCCCGACGCCCGAGGGCGCGTTCTATGTCTATCCCGACGCGACCGGATGCCTGGGCAAGACGACCCCCAAGGGCAAGCTGATCGCCAACGACGCGGATCTGATCGATTATTTCCTCGATGATGCTCTGGTCGCTGCCGTTCCGGGCAACGCGTTCGGCCTGAGCCCTGCGTTTCGGGTCAGCTACGCAACTTCGGACGCGGTGCTTGTCGAGGCATGCACGCGGATTCAGCGGGCCTGCGCCGAGCTGAAATGAATTAAGTAGCGGTTTGCTACTTGTCTGGAGCCAAAGTGAAACCATTTGGGGTTGGCGCTCGTAACTGGGTTAGCAACCTCAGAAAGTGTTTCACCATGTTGACCCTGCTTCGTGACAGCTATTTCCATGCGTTCATGATCGGCTTTGCCGTCGTCGGTTTGCCGCTCGCCGTTTCGACGGGCCTATTTGCATGATAGGTCGCGTGCTGACCGCAGCTGCGCTTGCGGGTGCAGCGATGCTGGCGAGCCAGACGCTGATCCCGGCGTTCGCTGCCGAGCGGACCGTGCTGGTTCCAGCCGCCACGACCGATGCGAAGGCCACCGCCCCGCGCGCGGTGGCGGTGCTTGCGGGCGGGTGCTTCTGGGGCATGGAAGCCGTTTTTAGCCATCTGAAGGGTGTGCAGGCGGTGACCTCGGGCTACGCCGGGGGCGATGCCGCGACCGCAAACTATGACGCGGTCAGCACCGAGCGCACCCGCCACGCCGAGGCGATCCAGGTCGTCTACGATCCGCGCCAGATCAGCTATGCAACGCTCTTGCGCGTGTATTTCTCGGTCGCGCACAACCCGACCGAAATGAACCGCCAGGGGCCGGACACCGGCACCAGCTATCGCTCCGCCGTGTTCCCCGGGGATGCCGAACAGCTGCGCGTGGCGCGCGCCTATATTGCGCAGCTAAATGCGGCGAAAAGCTGGGGCAAACCGTTGGCCACACGGATCGAGAGCGGGCGTTTCTACCCGGCCGAGACCTATCATCAGGATTTTGCGGTAAAAAATCCCAATCACGGCTATATCCGTATGTGGGACGCACCCAAGGTGGCGGCGTTGCAGAAAACGTTCCCGACGCTGTGGAGCGCGAAGCCCTCGGCTTAGGCCGCCAGCGGAAAGCTTAACATCCTGTCGGCGACCGGGACCAGCGCCCGGGCGTCAAGACCGACCGCGCGGACGATTTCGGGGTGGCCAGCATCGAGCCCTCCCGTCAGCGAACCGAAAGCGGGCAGGATCAATTTGGTCGCGCTCGCGACGAAACAGCGCCGCGCGACGTTGCGGCCGCGGAGTGTGACGCGCAGTTTGGGATGGAAATGCCCGGACATCTCGGGCCGCAATTCTTGCGCGTCGGCTTCGTGGCGCAGGACGATGCCATCGACCACGGCCTCCTCGACGATCCGGCCGCCGCACAGGTCGATCACACCGCCCGCATCGTGATTGCCCGTCACCCAAACAAAGTCGAGCTGGCGGGTCAGTTCGCGGAGCATTACCTGAGCCTCGGCCGGCAATCGCGCGCACCCTGCCGCGTCGTGGAAGCTGTCGCCCAAGCACCACAGCTCTTGCGGCGTGCACGCCGCGACAAGCGCCGCGAGGTCGGCGAGCGTTGCCAGCGAGTCGTAGGGGGGCAGCATCTGGCCGCTCTTGGCAAACCAGCTGCCCTTTTCGAGGTGCAGATCGGCGACAACCAACGCACGGCGCGCCGACCACCACAGGGCGCCCGCACCTAGAGCGGCGACTTCATGCCCGGCGAACGAAAAGCGAACCATTGCTTGCGGCTAGTATCCGTACTGCCGTCCGGCAAGAGGAAGCGGACCTTGCGCTGCGCGAAATCGACCGACACCCGCCGGAACGCCCGCAATGTGTCCATGCCGAGCAGCATCGCCGGACGGTTGAGCAGCCCGAATTTCTTGAACGGGTGCGCATCGACGAAGGCGACCGCGACATCGTTGATCGTGAAGCCGCCGATACGGATGCCATCGACCAGCGCCAGTTCGGCGACCATGTCGGCGCCGGTCACATCGGTCATCGTGATCGGCGCAAAACTGCCGACCTTCTTGCGCTTGGTCAGCAATCGCTGAAGGGCTAGATTACCGACGCTGTTCTGCGCACCCGAATCGACGATGACCGTAATCGGCAGGCCGCCGATATCCGAATCGACCAGAATCAGCTGGCCGTACCGCGACCGCGCGGTGACGACGATGGTGTCGGGCTCTATCTTTTCGCGGGTCACTTTCGACGGGCTGACGGTAAACGTGCCCTTGGTGAAATCCATCACGACGCGCCGGCCCTGCAGGCTGTCGATGCCGAGCAATCCCTTGGCCCCCAGATTCGCCTCGGCCAGCGCTGGCGCGTTGAAATCGTCGTTGCGCCCGCCGCCGACCTCGAGCGTCGGCACCCGTACTGTCCGCACCTCTCCGACGCCGGTCATCGTGTGCATCGTCGCGCTTTCGCCTGCCTGCAGGTCGAGATGGTCGGCAAGTTCGCGCGACAGCACCGTGCGGTCCGCGCCGGTATCGACGACGAAGGCGTATGGCCCCCTGCCGTCGACCGTGACAGGAACCGTCATTCGCAGCGTGCGGTCGATGCCCGTATCGATGACCGTCGTTGGTTCATAGGTCGGCGGTGAGGGTGCTGGGGCTGGTGCCACCTGCGCACCAACGGGCGCCGAAACGACCGCACCGAGCACCAGCAGCGTGCGCGCAAATGACATCATGGCTTTTGCCTCTCCGACGCGGAGGATGATGCAAAATCGAGCGGTTGCAAAGTGCGATTTAAATTGACCGCATTTTGGTCGTCGGAGCCTCGCTCTTCACGTCACCATCCGCTTCAGCGTTTCTACCGTGTCTGCTTCTGTGGCCGGTTTGTCGGTCCTGATCCGGTGGATGCGGGGAAAGCGCATCGCGATGCCGGATTTATGGCGCGATGAGGTGTGGACCGAGTCGAACGCGACTTCGAGGACGAGGGTCTTTTCGACTTCGCGCACCGGGCCGAAGCGCGCGATGGTGTGCTGGCGGACGAAGCGGTCGAGGTCTTTCAGCTCGGCATCGGTGAACCCGGAATAGGCTTTGCCGACCGGCGACAGCTCGCCTTCTTCGGTCCAGCAGCCGAAGGTGTAATCCGAGTAGAAGGAGGACCGTTTGCCGCTGCCGCGCTGCGCGTACATCATCACGCAATCGGCAGTCAGCGGATCGCGTTTCCATTTGTACCACAGGCCGACACGCCGTCCGGTAACATAGGGACTGTCGCGGCGCTTGAGCATGACGCCCTCGATGGCAGCATCGCGGGCCCCCGCCCTTATCTCCTCCAGATGCGCAAAGTCGGTGGCGCCGATGACGGCGGACAGGTCGAAGCGGTCGGGATCGAAACGGGGCATGATCGCCTCCAGCCGGGCGCGGCGCTCGGTCCACGGGTGCGGGCGCAGGTCTTCGGGGCCGTCGAACAACACGTCGTAAAGGCGCACGAAGGCAGGATAGTCGATCAGCATTTTCGCCGACACCGTCTTGCGCCCGAGCCGCTGCTGCAGGGCGTTAAAGCTCGCCGCTTCACCACCTTGGAAAGCACCACGGACCAGCAGCTCGCCGTCGAACACACCGTCGGCCGTGACCGCATTCGCGACGTCGGGAAAGCTGCCCGTCACATCGTCGCCGCCGCGCGAGAACAATCTGACCTGGCCCGCAACCCGCACGATCTGCACCCGGATGCCGTCCCATTTCCATTCGGCGGCATAGTCGGCGAGATCGACGACAGTCTCTTCAAGCGGGTGGGCGAGCATGAACGAGCGGAACACCGGCGTGTCGGCAGCAGTCGGCTGTTCGGCGCGGCCCTCGGCCCAGTCGAACAGCGCGGTGTAGGGCGGCACGATGCCGTGCCACACTTCCTCGACCGCCTCGACGTCGAGATCGAACGCCTGCGCTAGGGCCGTCTTGGCGAGGCGTGCCGACACGCCAATGCGTAAGGCCCCCGTCGCCATCTTGAGCAGTGCGAAGCGTTCATTGGCGTCGAGCGCATCGAGCATCGCCGCGAGCGCCGCCGGCGCTTCGCTGCGCCCCAGCGTCATCAGGCGCGTGACGATATTTTTGAGCGACAGGTCCTGCGCCTCGCTTTCGCGCTCCGGCCACAGCAGCGCGACCGTTTCCGCGGTATCGCCGACGAAATCGCGGCTCATGCGGAACAGAATCGGGTCGACGCGCTCTTCGATCAGCGCGCGGATGACAGCCGGCTTCACACCGGGCAGGTCGAGCGAGCCGGTCAAAGCGGCCAGCGCCCAGCCCCGGTCGGGATCGGGCGTCGCACGCAGATAGTCGGCGATCAGGCGCAGTTTCGTATTGCGCGACCGCGTGTAGATCAGCCGGTCGAGGAGGTCCGAAAAAGCCTTCATGTCGAAGGCTTAACGCATGAAACTCAATCCCGCAGCAGCTCGTTGATCGCGGTCTTGGCGCGCGTCTGGGCATCTACCCGTTTCACGATCACCGCGCACGACAGGCTTGGTCCCGGCGAGCCGTCAGGCAAAGGCTTGCCGGGCAGGCTACCAGGGACGACGACCGAATAGGCGGGCACGCGGCCGACGAAGATTTCACCGGTGGTGCGGTCGATGATCTTGCTGGTCGACGAGATGAACACGCCCATCGACAATACGACGCCGCGTTCGACATGGACGCCTTCGACCACTTCGGAGCGTGCGCCAATGAAGCAGTCGTCCTCGATCACGACGGGATTGGCCTGCAGCGGTTCCAGCACCCCGCCGATGCCAACGCCGCCAGACAGGTGCACGTTCGCGCCGATCTGTGCACAGCTGCCGACGGTAGCCCAGGTGTCGACCATCGTGTTGTCGCCGACATGCGCGCCGATGTTCACGAAGCTGGGCATCAGCACCACGTTCTTGCCGATGTACGATCCACGGCGGACGACGGCCCCAGGCACAGCACGGAAACCGGCGGCACGGAATGTATTGTCGCCCCAGCCTGTGAATTTCGACGGCACCTTGTCGAACCAGTTGGCACCGCCCGGGCCGGGCATCACCGCATTGTCATTGAGGCGAAAGCTGAGCAGCACCGCCTTCTTCAGCCACTGATTGACGCGCCAGCCGCCGTTGCCGTCGGGTTCGGCGACACGACGTTCACCACTGTCGAGCGCCATGATCGCAGTCTCGACCGCATCGCGAACATCGCCGGTAGTTGCGGTCGAAACCTGCTCACGCGCTTCCCATGCCGCGTCGATGGTTGCTTCCAAACTCATGCCAATTCCCCCGTTAGTTCGTGCAGCCAGTCGGTCAGATGCGCGGTGCGATAATCGATGAAGGGCGCGAATGCTTCTTCGGATGCCTGTTCGGACCCGTTGTCGATCCACAGGGTTGTCATGCCGATCTCCTTGGCCGGCTTCAGATTGCGGGCCATATCCTCGGCGAACAGCGCACGCGCCGGATCGATATTCCAGCGCACACACATCGCCGCATAGCTGGGCGGCGCGGGCTTCGGCACATAGTCCATCGCATGGATGTCGTGGATGGCTTCGAAGCTGGTGCCGAGGCCAATCCGGTCGAGCACCCGCTCCGCGTAGTTCACATCGCCATTGGTGAAAACGAGCTTTCGTCCCGGCAGGCGCGCCATCGCCGCAACCAGCCGCGCGTCGTGTTCGACCCGGTCGAGCGCGATGTCATGGACATAGTCGAGAAAGTGGTGCGGATCTGTACCGTGCAGTGCCATCAAGCCCGACAGGGTGGTGCCGTGATCGCGGAAATAGCGTTTCTGGATGGCGTGCGCCTGAGCCCCACCGCAACCGACAAGTTCCTGAATATAGGCGGTCATTCGCGCGTCGATCAGCGCAAACAAGTCGCACGATGCCGGGTACAACGTGTTGTCCAGATCGAAGATCCAGGCATCGATATGCGCAAGCTGGGCGGGCAAATTATCGACAGACATAGTGAACGTCCCTTACCGGCACTGTCCCCGGGTGCAATCAACTTCGCCGTGCGAGATGCCTAACAAAAGCTTACCATCGGCCCAACGAATCGACACGAGTCGAAGGGTAGATCGATGCAGCGTAGGTCATGGATGTTCGTCGGGGCGGTATTTCCGCTCGTTGCGCTGGCGGGCTGCGGTGGCGGCACTGACAGCGGCAGCGGAGGTGTTTCCTCCACGCCGACGCCCGTCGCGTCTGCGGCAACCCCGACGCCGTCGATCGTTCCCGTCACCCAGTCAACCGGCGTCGATTATAACACCGGTGAATATCGCCGCTCCAATGCAGCCGGGCAGGCTCAGGCCGTCGCGGCCTATAACGCCGGGGCGACGGGCAATGGCGTGATCGTCGGCGTCATCGATTCAGGCGTCGACGCGACCAGCGCCGAATTCGCCGGGCGGATCAGTCCGTTGTCGGCGGACTTCGCCGGATCGCGCGGCATTCAGGACGAGGGCGGCCACGGTACGGCGGTGGCGGACATCCTGCTGGGGGCCAAAAACGATTCGGGCGTGCACGGCGTCGCCTTTAACGCCACCCTGCTTGCCCTGCGGACCGACACACCCGGCACCTGCGCCAGCGCGCCGGCGGGCAGCGTCGATGGAGGTTGCACCCATAACGACAATGCGATTGCCGCTGCGCTGAATGCAGCTGTTGCCGCCCGGGCGAAAGTGGTCAACATCTCGCTCGGCGGCTCGCCTGCCAACAGCCAGCTCCGCAGCGCCATTGATCGGGCGACGAGCGCAGGCGTCATCATCGTCATCTCGGCGGGTAACGACGGGGTCAAAAACCCGACCGCCGCAGCCAATCCCGACACGCTGGCCCAGATTGCAAATGATGCGGTCGCACACGGGCTGGTGATCATCGCCGGAGCCGTGAATTCATCAAACGCTCTGGCCGATTTCTCGAACAAGGCCGGCAACAGTGCCGCCAATTATCTGACCGCGCTCGGCGTGAGCGTGCAGTCGATCGATGAAACCGGCAAAGGCTATTATTTCAGCGGTACGTCGTTTTCGGCACCGACGATCGCCGGTGCGGTGGCGCTGCTCGCGCAGGCTTTCCCCACGCTGACCCCTGCGCAGATCGTGGCGCTGCTTTACAGGTCTGCGGACGACCGGGGCTCGACGGGCGTCGATTCGATCTACGGCAATGGCGAGTTGAACATCGCCCGCGCGTTCAGTCCTATCGGGGCACTGTCACTGTCGGGATCGGCCGTTCCCGTCTCGCTTACTGCTAATGCGACACTCAGCACCGCGATGGGCGACGCCGGACAGGGCGGCCTGAGCGCGGTGATCAAGGACGAATTCGGCCGCGATTTCGGCGTAAATTTGTCCTCCACCGTGGCACGAACCGCGATTCAGCAAACGCTCGCCAACGGGCTGGCCCAATCTGGCCGCAGCATGGCCGCTGCGGGCGCCCGCACGAGCTTTGCGCTCGCGATCGACGACCGCAATGCCGCCCGCCCCTTGATGCTCACTTCGCGTGAAGCAGAGCGCGCCCGGGTCCTGGCGGGATCGATGGCGATTGCGGTGACCAAGGATCTGAAGCTCGGCATCGCAGGTGGGCGCGGAGCGGACGGCCTGATCCCCAACCCGCGGATGGCGCGCGAACCAGCTTTCCTGGTCGCCGACCGCAGCCTCGACCGTGCGCCTGCAGGTGCCTTTGCGATCCGGCAGGCGCGCGGTGGCCTGGGCCTGACGCTTGCCGCCGAAAGCGGCCAGATGCGATTGTGGCAGCAAAGCGAGCTGGGCGCGAGCGCCGACGGCGTGCGCCGCTATGCCTATGCGGAACTATCGGCCGCACTCGACGCCGGCAAGGGCCCGATCGGGCTGACGGGCAAACTCACGCGGCTCGACGAACGCGCAACGGTGCTGGGCAGCCGGTTCGGCGCGGCCCTGGGGGGCAGCGGCGCAGTCAGCTGGTTCGCCGATGTCGGCGCGGCCCTGAGCCCGGCGACCGACTGGCGATTGGGCGCGAAGCTGCGGCTCGGCTGGACCCAGCTCGATGCAAACAGCGTGCGGGGGCGTTCGACATTGCGCACGCAAAGCCTGTCCGCCGACGTCGCGCGCGACAATCTGTGGGTCTCGGGGGATAGCTTGGCGCTGCGCTATTCGGAACCGATGCGCGTCTCAGGCGGTGGTCTGAATTTGCTCTATACCGGCGTCGATGCGCAAACATTGTCGCTGACACCCTCGGGCCATGAGCGCGATTGGGAAGCGGCCTATGCGCGGCCACTTGGGCGCGGGTGGATCACGGCGAATGCTTATCTTCGGCAGCAGCCGGGCAATTATGCCTATGCGCCGAACGATCTGGGCGCAGCCGTGCGGTACAGCTTCGGCTTCTAGACCGTGAAGCTCTCGCCGCAGCCGCAGGCACCCTTGGCATTCGGGTTTTCGAACACGAAACCGGCGGTGAAATCGTCCTCGACCCAGTCCATCCGGCTGCCGATCAGGTACAGAACCGACGCGCCGTCGACGTAGAGCGTACCACCTGCCGTCTCGATCTTTTCGTCCATCGGGCTGGCGGCGCTGACGTAATCAACCGAATAGGCGAGGCCCGAACAGCCGCGTCGCGGGGTCGACAGCTTGACGCCCACGGCATCGGCGGGTGCCTTTGCCATCAGGTCGGCGATGCGCGTTTCGGCCCCCGGCGTGAGCAGGAGCGCGGCGGGACGGGCACGGGTGGTCGTGCTCATTTCAATGCATTCCGATCTATTTTCATGCCGCGCTTCTTGGCCTCGGCGGCGACATCGATGGTCTTTGCGGTCGGAATCTGGATTTCGATCAGCTGAGCTGCCTTTTCGATCCCCTGCCCGCGCGACATCGACGCTGCCAGGGCTGCCGCGAAGTTCGCGTCGGAGCCGTCCAGGATGCCCTTGCGAACGAGCTCCGACAGGATCGCATTGGTCAAATTCCACGACGCGAACGCGATTTCCTGCGGCTTCAGCGTGAAGTTCGGCCCGGCCATCACAGCATCCCCAGTTCGAGTCGCGCCTCGTCGGTCATCTTGCCCGGATCCCATGGCGGATCCCAGACGAGGTTCACGTCGACCACGCCCACGCCCGGCACGCTGCCGACGCGGAGTTCGACTTCGGTCGGCATGGTTTCGGCAACCGGGCAATTCGGGGTCGTCAGCGTCATGTTGACGTGGACATGCCCCTCATCGACCTCGACACCATAGATGAGGCCCAGGTCGTAGATATTGACCGGGATCTCGGGGTCGAAAATATCCTTGAGCGCGGCAATAACCGCTTCGTACAGGTCACCGCCCGGCTCCCCTTCCGCCAGCTTGGGCGGTTCGGCCTTCAGGAACCCGTCGAGATAGTCGCGTTTGCGCTCGGCACTTGCACGTGGGGCTTCCTCGACGACGTCCTGCACCCGTGCTTTGGGCGGTGATTCAACACTGGTGACTTCCTCGATCTTCATCCGAACAGTTTCCTTACCCGTTCCAATCCCCGGACCAGCGCCGCGATATCGTCGGGTCCGTTGTAAATGCCGAAGCTGGCGCGCGCCGTGGCATCGACGCCCAGATAGTCCATCAGCGGCTGGCAGCAGTGGTGGCCCGCACGCACCGCCACGCCCTCCTCGTCCAAGATAGTGCCGACGTCGTGAGGGTGCACCCCCACGACATTGAATGACACGATCCCCGCCGAGTCCTCCGGGCCGTAAAGCGTGACCGAATTCATCGACTGCAACGCATCGCGGCATTGGGCGACCAAAGCAGTCTCATGCGCGTGGATCGCCTCGACGCCGATGCTGTCGACATAATCGATGGCCGCGGCCAGCCCAACCACACCGACTATATGCGGGGTCCCCGCCTCGAACCGGCCCGGCGGCGGGGCGTAGGTGGTCTTGGCAAACGTCACCCGGTCGATCATCGCGCCGCCGCCCTGCACCGGCGGCATGGCATCGAGCAGCTCGGCCCGTGCCCACAGCACGCCGATGCCGGTCGGGCCGTAGAGCTTGTGCCCGGAGAAGACGTAGAAGTCGCAATCGAGGTCGACGACATCGACCGGCAAGCGCGGCACGGCCTGACACCCGTCAAGCAACAGCTTTGCGCCGACTGCATGCGCCAGTTTGGCAGCCCGCTTCGCATCTAGAACCGAGCCCAAGACATTCGAGACGTGGGCGAACGCAACCATCGTATGCGCGGGCGTCAGCATCGTCTCTGCCGCGTCGAGGTCGATCCGGCCGTCGGCGGTCAGCGGGCAGACGTCGATCTCGTAGCCCGCAAGCTGCCAAGGCACGATGTTGGAATGATGTTCGAGCTGGCTGAGCAAAACCCGCCCGCGAGGGTGGGTCTGCGCGACCAAATTGATCCCCTCGGTCGCGCCGCGCACGAAGACGATCTCGTTTTCGCTGGTCGCCCCGATGAACCTTGCGACGCGGCGACGGGCGGCCTCATAGGCCAGCGTCATGTTCGCCGAGCGTGCGTAAACGCCGCGATGGACCGTTGCGTAGTCGGGGCCATAGGCGCGCGCGATGGCGTCGATGACGGCCTGCGGCTTTTGGGCCGTTGCGGCGGTGTCGAGATAGTGCCAGCCGGTAATGCCTGGAAAGTCGGCGCGGTGGCCCAAATCACCGATTGATTCGGGCGCGAGCACGGGCGTCGGGTCGGTCTGGAAGTTCACAAAGTTCACACTACGCCCCCCCTATGTGTGTGAACTTCCGCAAGGGGCGCGGGTCGGCCGAACCGTGAACTGAAAAGAGATGATCCGCGCATGGCAGCGACGGTGGCAAAAGCCGCGCATGTAGGAAAGCCCGTCATAGCGCGCTCAGTGCCGCCAACGCCGCCGCCTCCAGATCGGCCTGGGCGCCTGCTCCCGCGAACACTTCGCTGACGAAGGCCTGCAGCAACAATGTTTGCGCCTCGACCGGCGGGATTCCGCGCGCGGCGAGGTAGAACAGCGCCGTCTTGTCCAACTCTCCAACTGTCGCGCCGTGCGCGCATTTCACGTCGTCGGCGTAGATTTCGAGTTCGGGCTTTGAATTGGCGGTTGCGGTCCGGCTGAGCAGCATCGCCTTCACCGATTGCACGCTGTCGGTCTTCTGCGCGTCGCGCGCGACTGCGACCTTGCCGAGGTAGCTGCCGGTCGCGGAACCGCCCAGCACCGAGCGGACGACCTGATTGCTGGTCGCGTTCGGCTCGATATGGCGGACGGTGGTGACGATCTCGAGGTTAGCGTCACCGCCGCCGACCTGCACCGCGCCGAATTCGAAATGCGCGCCGTCGTGCAGCGTCACATCGATGGCGATACGCCCATACCCTGCCCCCGCATTCAACACGTGAAAATCGATCCGCGCGCCTGCGCCGAGAGTGATGGCGAAATCGTGGATGCCACAGTCTGCGATCAAGTGGCGCGCCGCAGTCAGCTCGGCGGGAACATCGATCACGGTTGCCGAGGGGACGGGCCACAGACGTGCTACGGCTTCGAGGTCGCTGTAGCGCCAGGCTTCGTCGCGTCGAGTCGGAAGCGCCGCCATCACTGCGCGTCTCTCGCCAGGCTGCGGCGGTCGGCAAGCGCCACGATCTGTTGGCGGCCCCAGGACTTGATGCACGCGACGAACAGCGATTGGGTCGCAAAGCCTGGCGCTGAGCAATGCTCGGCGGCCGCGCAGCCGATTGCGTCGATTTCGGGATCATCGGTGGATTTCATGACCCGACAGCCCTTGGCCGCAAAAACGCCGTTCTTCTTCGAGGGGGAAAAATGAATCTGGAGGGCGCGCAACTTGCGGGCGAGAACGACTATTTCTTCGCTATCGACCACAGGGGCCGGGAGTGCCGAGGCAACCGGCGCCGTTACGGCGAAAAGTAAAGCTAACCCAATCACGCTGCCAGCTCCCGATAGCCTTCGCGTTCGAGTTCGTGCGCGAGTTCGGGGCCGCCGGTGCGGGTGATGCGGCCGTCGGCCAGCACATGGACGAAATCGGGGCGGACGTAATCGAGCAGGCGCTGGTAATGGGTGATCAGCAGCACCGCCTTGTCGGGCTTACGCATGATGCGGTTGATGCCGTCGCCGACAACCCGCAGCGCATCGATGTCGAGGCCGCTGTCGGTCTCGTCGAGAATCGCCAGCGCGGGGTCGATGATGCCCATCTGCACCATCTCGTTGCGCTTTTTCTCGCCGCCCGAAAAACCGACGTTCACCGGCCGCTTGAGCATATCCATGTCCATGCTCATCGCATCAGCCTGTGCCCGCGCGATCTTGAGGAACTCCGCCCCCGACAGCGGTGCTTCGCCGCGATGTTTGCGCTGGGCATTCAGTGCTTCGCGCAGGAACTGGACGTTCGACACGCCGGGGATTTCGACGGGATACTGAAAGCCGAGAAACAGGCCCGCCGCGGCGCGTTCGTGCGGGGCAAGGGAGAGCAAATCTAAGCCCCTCCCCTTCAGGGGAGGGGTTGGGGTGGGGACTATCCCCGACAACGATGCACCGGGATCGCGGAGAGCCCCCACCCCCGACCCCTCCCCTGAAGGGGAGGGGGGAAGGAAGGTGACACTACCTTCTGTCACGTCATAACCGGGCCGCCCCGACAGCACATAGCCGAGCGTCGATTTGCCCGCCCCGTTCGGCCCCATGATCGCATGAATCTCGCCCGCGTTTACGCCGAGCGAGAGCCCCTTGAGGATCGGCTTGTCGCCGACAGTGGCGTGGAGGTTATTGATCTGGAGCATTAAAACACAAAGTCCCGAAAAAGAGACACGACCAGCCATGCGAAACAGCAAAATGCTGCCATGGCGCTCGTGAAGAAATAAATTCCAAAAAGACGCGTATTTCCACGTCGCGACGCAAGCGATCCAAAACCTGGAAATGCCTCACCTGTTCGGTGCATCAGCAAAGCCGAACCGCTAAACAAGGCGAAAAAGAGGAAGGCCGTGAGTGTCACCCCACACTCCCCTCAAGCGCAATCCCCAGTAGTTTGTGCGCCTTCTTAAGCCCCTCCCCTTCAGGGGAGGGGTTGGGGTGGGGAGTCGCAACGCTTCCCATTGCAGCGCCAGTGTCGCGGGGCGTCATTTCGTCCTCCGCGACAATGCCCTTGAGTCCCATGCCCGCAGCGGGCGAGAGTCTTCACGCTTGCCGGTTTTCTGAGGAGCTTGCTTCGTCCATCCCAGCCGCGCCCAAACCAGCCGGACCAGAAAAAACGACACTGCCGACGCCACCAGCGTCACCGGCACATAGGACTTGGCGACCATGCCCATGCCCGCCCGTTCGTAGCTGACGAGTGCGATCATCATCAGCCAGGTGTAGCTGCTGAGTACGACCAGCACGAAGCCGATGCGCCAGTTCGGGTGGTAGGCGACAACAAGCGAAGCCGCGAGGCACACGCCCCAGGTCATAGGCTGCGTCAGATAATAGCCGAGCACGAGGAGAAGCTTGGCGATCACCCGACCGACCCCTCAAGGCTGATCCCCAGCAACTTCTGCGCCTCGACCGCGAATTCCATCGGCAGTTGCTGCAGCACTTCCTTGGCAAAGCCGTTGACGATCAGCGCGACGGCTTCCTCGGCGTTCAGGCCGCGCTGCATCGCGTAGAACATCTGGTCGTCGCTGATCTTGCTGGTCGTCGCTTCATGCTCGATCTGCGCGGTCGGGTTGCGGACCTCGATATAGGGCACAGTGTGCGCGCCGCTGAGCGACCCCAGCAACAGGCTGTCGCACTGGGTGAAGTTGCGGACGTTCTCCGCGGTCGGCCCGACGCGGACGAGGCCACGGTACGTGTTGTTGCTGTGCCCCGCGCTGATCCCCTTCGACACGATGGTCGAACGCGTGTTCTTGCCGAGGTGGATCATCTTGGTGCCGGTGTCGGCCTGCTGGTAGTTGTTGGTGACCGCGACCGAATAGAATTCGCCGACGCTGTTTTCGCCCGACAGGACGCACGACGGATACTTCCAGGTCACCGCGCTGCCGGTTTCGACCTGGGTCCAGCTGACCTTGCTGTTCCGCCCCTGGCACAGCGCGCGCTTGGTCACGAAATTATAGCTGCCGCCCTTGCCCTCCGCATCGCCGGGATACCAGTTCTGCACGGTCGAATATTTGATCTCGGCATCGTCGAGCGCCACCAGTTCGACGACGGCGGCGTGAAGCTGGTTTTCGTCGCGCATCGGCGCGGTGCAGCCTTCGAGGTAGCTGACGTAGCTACCCTTGTCGGCGACAATCAGCGTGCGTTCGAACTGGCCGGTGTTCTCGGCATTGATGCGGAAATAGGTCGACAGCTCCATCGGGCAGCGGACCCCTTCGGGAATGTAGACGAATGTCCCGTCGGAAAACACAGCGCAGTTGAGCGTCGCGAAGTAATTGTCGTGCATCGGCACGACTTTTCCCAGCCATTTGCGGACGAGGTCGGGGTATTCCTTGATGGCCTCGCTGATCGACCGGAAGATGACGCCCGCGCGTTCGAGTTCGGCGCGGAAAGTGGTGGCGACGCTGACACTGTCGAACACGGCATCGACCGCGATTTTGCGCGCGCCCTCGACGCCCGCGAGCATCTTCTGCTCCTCGATCGGAATGCCGAGCTTTTCATAGACGCGCAGGATTTCGGGATCGACCTCATCCAGGCTGCCGATCTTGGGCTTCGCCTTGGGCGCGGCGTAGTAATAGGCGTCCTGATAATCGATCGGCGGGACGTTCAGCTTGGCCCAGTCCGGCGGCGTCATTGTCAGCCACATCCGGAACGCCTTCAGCCGCCAGTCGAGCATCCACTGTGGCTCGTTCTTCTTGGCAGAGATGAAGCGGACCGTGTCCTCGGTCAGCCCCTTGGGCGCGAAATCGGTTTCGATGTCGCTCGACCAGCCGTGTTCGTAATTGGCAACATTGTCGGCAGCGGCAATCGCTTCGGCGTTCTTGGTCGCCATTATCGTGCCTCCGCCAATTGCGTCAGGGGAACCGCCGCCAGCGCACCACGCACCGCACCGTTAATCGCGCCCCAATGGGGTTTGGTCTGGCATGACCCTTCCAGCGCGCAATCGTCGCGGTGTTCATCGACGCAGGTGGTCATAGCAATGGGGCCTTCGATGGCTTCGATAATGTCGGCAAGGCTGATTGCGGCGGCCGGGCGCGTCAGCTTGAACCCGCCGCCGGTGCCGCGCAGCGACGACAGCAAACCCGCACCGGCCAGTTTCTGCATCAGTTTTTGGGCGGTCGGCAGCGGCACGCCGGTTTCCTCCGCGAGCAATGTCGCCGACAGCCGCGCGCCGCAGCCGTGGCGCGCAGCAGCGCTCATCATCACCACGGCATAATCGGCAAGGCTGGAAAGTCGCATGTCGAAATCGGATATAATCAGTCCGATTGAGTTTGGCGAGTCCCGCAGGCCGGATATTCAGTTCTTCGTTACCATCGGCGAAAGTTCCGCAAATGTGCTGCGTTTCATGGTGAGCGCGGTCAGCGTGGGCAGGTCTTCGCTTATCTTCGTCGGGGTCACGCCGGTGAATGCCTTGATCTCGCGGATGAAGTGGGACTGGTCGTAAAAGCCGCCGTCGAGCAGCGCGTCCGCATTGGATTTTCCCTGGGCGAGCGCGATGGTCGCCCGTAGCGCGCGATACTTGCGAGCGAGCAATTTGGGCGGCGATCCGTAATAAGCGTTGCAGCGCCGCTCGACCTGTCGCCGCGACAGCCCGGTGGCAATAATCAGTTGATCGACATCGGGCGACGGCGACGAATCGAGCCATTCGTCCACAATGCGAGTGAAATCGAACGCGGCCGTCTTGCCTCGTGCGGTGAGCTCACGTGCCAGCGCGCTGCCGATGGCGACCTTTTCATCGAGCGTTGTGGCGGATTTCAGTGCGTTTGCCGTCATGCGCAGTCCGGTACCGAACAATTCGGTCGCATCGATCACACGGTTGACCAGCAGCGAAGCCTCGAAATCGAGCAGCGAGCCCCAACCCGCAGGCAGCAAGCCGACGCCGAACACATGCACCGGCCCCGCGATGCGTCCGTAAGTCGGTCCGGTCGTCGGGCCAACGATCTGGATGGCGGGCGCGGCCTGAACGTGGCCGTCGGCAAAACAATATTCGCCCACCCCTGAAAGTATGAAGCGGAACTGGGCGAGATCGGCCTTGTCGGTGTCCTCGAACATCGGCACGTCGGCGCGGAACTCATAGAAAATCGAGAGATATCGACGCAGGTCTGCCGGCGGCGACGCATAGTCGAGCGTTACCGCGCCCGTCGGTGCCCCTGCATCAGCCATAAATGCGCCCGATTCTGCCCTGTTTCGAAGACGATATGACGTTACGGCGATAAAAGAAAGCGGCTCGGAAAGTTGCCTTTCCGAGCCGCAGGAAAAGGTTTCCCGGCGCAAAGCCAAGAGCCCTTCGGGTCGCAAAAACGTGGCTAAACGTAACGGAACGCGCCGTATTGGATGGAATCGTCATTAATGGTCGAATTTCAGCATTTTGTGGCGCAAATTTTGACTGACGCCAACTCGTCCCGTAGCGGGACGACATGTCGCTGTTCGACCTCGCTCGCCCTCTACTATTCAAAGCCGATCCCGAACGTGCGCACGGGATGACAATTACTGTCTTGAAACTGTCACCGTTTCGGGGGGAATTGTCGCCGCAATCGCTCGCCTGCCGGGTTGCGGGGATCGAGTTCCCTTCGCCAGTGGGGCTGGCAGCGGGGTTCGACAAAGACGCGCAAGTTCCAGATGCGATGCTGGGACTGGGATTCGGCTTTGTGGAGGTCGGCACACTCACGCCGCTGCCCCAAGCCGGCAATCCCAAGCCGCGGCTGTTCCGGCTGGTCGAGGACCAAGGTGTCATCAATCGGATGGGTTTCAATAACGGCGGGCTGGCAGCAGCCCACGCACGACTGGCGCGGCGGCGGCGGCGGGGGATCGTGGGGGTCAATGTCGGCGCTAACAAGGACACGGCGGACCGGGTCGGCGATTACGTCGCCGGCGTGACCGCGATGGCCGATGTCGCCGATTACCTGACGATCAACATCTCGTCGCCGAATACGCCGGGCCTGCGTAACCTGCAGGATGCGGGACTGCTGCGCGAACTGCTCGACGCGTTGACGGCTGCGCGGCGTCCGGTCGATCCGCCCCTGTTCCTGAAGCTCGCGCCCGATCTGAACAATGCCGAGATCGACGCGGTGGCCAAAGTGGCTATCGGTCAGGTGGACGCGCTGATCATTGGCAATACGACCCTGGCACGGCCCGATTTCTTGCGCGCACCCGATGCCGGGCAGGCAGGCGGGCTATCGGGCGTCCCCCTGCGCGATCTGGCGTTGCAGCGGTTGCGCGATTTCCGGCGGGCGACGGGCGGGGCCATCCCATTGATCGCGGCCGGCGGCATCGACAGCGCAGACGAGGCCTATGTCCGCATCCGGGCGGGGGCATCGCTGGTGCAGCTTTATTCGGCGCTGGTGTTCGAGGGACCGGGCCTGGCGCGCCGCATCGCGACCGGCCTGGCCGAACATCTGGCGCTTGACGGCTTCGCATCCGTTGCCGAAGCCGTGGGCGTCGATGCCTAACGTTCGGGTGCTGGCTCGATCGCGAATTTGCCCTCGCGGCGCGGATCGAACCCGCCGTCGATACGACCGTCGCGCACGATAACGCCGTGAACACCGGAATCTTCGCCCTGCCCCGGCTTGAGGTCGATGCCGCGCGCCCGTAACCCCTCGAGGATAGCGGGCGAAAATCTGTCGACTTCGCCCTGGAAGTTCGGCCCCCTTGCAACGAGATTGGGCAGCGCGATCGCCTGTTGCATGGGCAAGCCCCAATCGACTGCCGCTACAAGCGATTTTGCGACATAGGCGAGGATCGCATTGCCCCCCGCCGATCCGATCGCACCGGCGAAATGGTGCTGGGAATCGAGCAGGACCAGCGGCGTCATCGAGGAGCGCGGGCGCTTGCCCGGAGCCACGGCATTGGCGGCGACGCGGCCCTGATTGTCCTGCGGGCTGAACGAGAAATCGGTCAGCTGGTTGTTGAGGAAGAATCCGTCGACCATGCGGCCCGTGCCAAAGATCGATTCGACAGTGGTGGTCATCGACACGACGTTGCCCTGGGCATCGCCAATCACGATGTGCGAGGTCCCGGTCGGCTCGAACGTTGCATCGCGCGCGGCCGAGACTGCCCCTGTCGGCGTGCCGGGCGCGGGCGGGGTCGCGGCAGCGCTCGTTCCGATCAATTGAGCCCGCGCGGCCAAATAGGCGGGATCGAGAAGACCGGCGACGGGTACACCGACGAACGCCGGATCGCCGACATAGCGATCACGATCGGCATACATCAGCCGACTTGCCTCGGCGAAAAGATACCAGGCTTGCGGATCGTCCGGCGTGCGCGACGCGATATCGGTGTGGGCAAGGATTCCGAGCAGTTCGAACGTGCCCAAGCCGCTGGCGGGCGGCGGGGGTCCGCAGACGAGATACACGCGATAGGGCCGGCATAATGCTTCGCGCTTGACCGGGCGATAGCCAGCAAGGTCGGCCAAGGTCATCGTGCCTGGCAGCGGATCGGCACGGGTGCGATCGACGATCCGCTGCGCCGTCTCGCCCGCATAGAGCGCGGCGGGCCCTTTGATCGCGAAACGCTGCAGGAAAGCGGCATATGCCGGGTTGCGCAGGCGATCGCCCGACTGGAGCCAGTTTCCATCGGGCTTCATGAAATAGGCGCGCACATCCGGCATCGCGAGTTCGGCAAAACCATATTTAAAAAAGCGCGCGAGCCGGGGAGACACGATAAACCCCTCACGCGCCGTCCGCTCGGCGTCGCCAAACAACGTGCGCCAGGGCAGCTTGCCATGCTCGTTATGGACCATCGCCAGCATCTTGACCGCGCCCGGAACGCCGGTCGCACGGCCGCTGACCACCGCCTTATTGAACGGGAGCGGCTTGCCATCGGACGCAACGAACATGTCCGGCCCAGCGCCGGCAGGTGCCACCTCGCGGCCGTCATAGACCGTTACGGATTTTGCCTTTCCGTCATACCACGTCAGGAACGCTCCGCCGCCAATCCCCGAACTCTGCGGCTCGACAAGCGACAACATCGCCTGGACGGCGAGCGCAGCGTCGACCGCGCTGCCGCCCCGTCGCAGCACAGCCATGCCCGCGTCGGTCGCAAGCGGATTGGCGGTGGCAACGAAGATCGGCGACCGGGAAGCCCGCGCCTGCGTCGATGTCGGGACCTGGATTGGCTTCGGCGTCGTGGCGCAAGCCGTCAGTGCGGCAAGACACAGTACGATCCACAATTTCCGAACGCGCATCTTCCGCTTCCCCAAGAGATATTGGTGCACTGCAATAGCGAAGAATGAGAACGCGTCCATGCGGACATCCTTGGCCACTCGTTCACGCCGCGCGGGTCTCAATGAGACAGAACGCCGTCGAGCGCCTCGCTTACGGGAACTGGCACGAGGTGGCGGGCCCACGCGGCAAGATTGCGGCGCCGAGCAAGTATCCCCTCGCCTTGCGGCGCAGCGGTCAACTTTCGTTAACCATCTTATATTTCAGAGTTATTTGGCGGCGGTAACGCTTTCTCAATAGCCCTCAAGCACATCATTGCTTCGATCTTTTCGACAGGGAGCGTGGTTGGTGAAATACATTGTAGCAATCGCAACGGCGGTGTGCGCACTGAGTGCTGCATCCGCCCAGCAAACTGAAACGACGCCGCTGCCGCCCGTGCCAGCACCGGCGCCGGACGGTTTCAAACATTTTCGGACTCCACCCGCGCTCCTGCCGGTCAAGACGGCAACGACGGTCCCGTCGGATACTGGTACAGCCTTGCCGTCATCGGCATCGCTCGTTGCACAGGGTGCGCTGGCGGCAACGCGTGTCGAGGCACCACTGAGTGGCAGCGCCGTGCTCCCCTCCAACACCGAAGTGTTGTTGCGCCTCGACGAGGACGTCAATTCGAAGCGCAAGCGCGTCGGCGACAGCTTTCGCCTGACTGTGCTGCAGGACGTCATGCTTGGAAACTATGTCGTGATTCCTCGCGGTTCGCCTGCTTACGGCCAGGTCAGCTATCGCACGGGCAAAGGCGCCTTTGGCAAGTCGGCCAAGATGGAAGTGACAATGGATTCGATCCGCCTCAACGGCCGCAACATCGCGATCACCGGCAACTTCCGCGAAGAAGGTCAGGGCAATACCGGGGCGACGGTGGGCGTTGCAGTCGCGGCGGGGGTGTTCTCGGCATTTGTGACCGGCCGTAGTGCAGTATTCCAAAGCGGACGCGAATTCCGCGTGGCGACACGCGAAGCCATTCGGGTCGCGCTTCCCGAATAGCGAACACAACCACGGCGTGTTTTTCGGCGGCTGTTTTGTAGACAGCCGCCGTCTGCGATCCTAACCCGGCGCAGCACGGGCATTTGCGCCGCGCCGGGAGAGATATGCGCACCTTCGAAACCTTCCCCAATCTGGTCACCATGTTCTTTACGCGGGCGCGAGAGCAGGCCGAGGCGCCTTTTCTGTGGCACAAGGCAGGCGGCGGCTGGCAGTCGCGGAGCTGGACACAGACCGCGCGCGAGGTCGCGAGCCTTGCCGCTGCGCTCCGCAAAAGCGGGCTGAACCGAGGCGATCGGGTGATGCTGGTCAGCGAGAACCGCCCCGAATGGTGCATCGCGGATCTGGCGATCATGGCGGCGGGCTGTGTGACGGTGCCGACCTATGTGACCAATACCGAGCGCGACCATGCCCATATACTGGGCGATTCGGGTGCGAAGGCTGTCATCGTTTCGACCGCGAAGCTCGCGCGCACCCTGATCCCCGCCGTGATCCGATCGACGCATTGCAAGACGGTGATCGGGATCGAGGACATCCGCGTCGGCCAGTCGGGCGATATCGTTCTGCGGGACTGGCGCACGCTGGTCGGGTCCGAAACACCCGATGTCGCCGCCGCGGAAGCGGCAGCAGATTTCACGCGCAGCGATCTGGCCTGCATCATCTATACCAGCGGCACCGGCGGCGCGCCGCGCGGCGTGCGGCAGCATCACGGTGCCATCCTCCACAATGTCGCGGGCTGCATCGACATCGTCTCGAACGATTATGGCTGGGACGATGAAATTTTCCTGTCGTTCCTGCCGCTCAGCCACGCCTATGAACATTCGGGCGGCCAGTTCCTGCCGATCGGACTCGGTGGGCAAATCTATTATTCGGAAGGGCTGGAAAAGCTCGCCTCCAATATCGAGGAAGTACGCCCGACCCTGATGGTGGTCGTACCGCGCCTGTTCGAAGTGCTGCGCGCCCGTATCGTCAAGACCATCGACAAACAGGGTGGCCTTGCTCCCCGCCTGCTCTCACGCGCGCTGTCGCTGGGCGCCAAGGACCTGGGCAAGGGCATTCCGATCTGGGACCGGCCTGTCGATTTCTTTATCAAAAAGACATTGCGACCCAAGGTTCAGGCCAAGTTCGGTGGACGGATCAAGGCGCTGGTTTCGGGCGGGGCACCCCTCAACCCCGAAATCGGCGTGTTCTTCCACGCACTCGGGCTCACCCTGTTGCAGGGCTATGGCCAGACCGAATCCGGCCCTGTCATCAGCTGCAACCGGCCCAAGGCAGGGCTGAAGATGGACACCGTCGGCCCGCCGATGAAGGACACCGAAGTCCGCATCGCCGAGGACGGCGAAATCCTGGTGCGCGGCGAACTGGTCATGCACGGATACTGGAACAACGAGGCCGAAACCGCGCGCGTCCTAGTCGACGGCTGGTTGCACACCGGCGATGTCGGTCATCTCGACGAGCGCGGCCGCATTGTCATCACGGATCGCAAGAAGGACCTGATCGTCAACGACAAAGGCGACAACGTCTCCCCGCAAAAGGTCGAGGGGATGCTGACGCTGCAGCCCGAAATCATCCAGGCGATGGTCGTGGGCGACAAGCGCCCGCATCTCGTCGGCCTGATCGTGCCCGATCCCGAATGGTTGCAGGAGTGGTGTGTCAAGAACGACGTAAAGCCCGACTGCACCGCGCTTTGCGGCGATCCCGCCGTGCAGCGCGCGATCATGGCGGCGGTCGACCGGGTCAATACCGAGCTGTCGGTCACCGAAAAGGTGCGCCGCGTTTGCCTGACGGCGGATGCATTCACGGTGGATAACGAGATGCTGACCCCATCGATGAAGATCCGCCGTCACAAGATCCGCGACGTCTACGGCGACCGGCTGGACGCGCTTTACAAAGCGTAGGTGCCGCCCGGCGATCCATCGAATTTGCCTCCCCAACCAACCTTCGCCACAACCTCCGCCCATGGGGGGCTCCATCAAATATCTGATGCGACGTTTGCCGGGGTGGCGGTGGCTGGCGCTGGCACTTGTGTTCAGCATGTTCGTGGTCGCCGACGACCGCTTCCTCGGCTTCAGCCGGATCGCCGACCAGCGCGGTGGCGACCTGATGCTGAAACTCGATGCGGCACGCCGTCCAGTGTCCGACCGCGTCGTCATCGTCGACATCGACCAGCGTTCGCTGGAAATGATGAACGAAATGGCGGGGAGCTGGCCCTGGCCGCGGTCGGTGCATGGCGAGTTGATCGACCACATCGCCGGGCAGGGCCCGCGCGGCATCGCGTTCGACGTGTTGTTCAACGAAGCCGACGTCTATCGCCCCGAACATGACATAGCCTTTGCCGAGGCGGTGGCGCGGCACCCCAATGTCTGGCTGGCGATGACGCTGAATGCCGACGGTTTGGGCGCATGGGTGAGCCAGATGCCCGCCAGCGTTGGCGCTCAGCCGCTAACCAAGCCGCCTAAAGACGCACGGGTGCCGCTCATGCTGCCGCTGGTGCTGGTGTCGCAGCCCGAGGCAATGCGCGGCGGGTTGATCAATTTCACCAGCGACAGCGACGGGGTCGGCCGGCACCACACGCTCTATCGCGACCGCAGCGGATGGCGTTTCCCCTCGATGGTGTCGCGGATGATGCGCGACATGGGGCGCCCGGTGCCGCCGCAGGAGCGCGTCCTGCTCAACTGGCGCGCCGGGTGGACGCATGTGTCCTATGCCGACATCTACCTCGACAGCCTGCGCCAGAAACCCCTGCGCCCGGCGGACGAGTTCAAGGACAAGATCGTGCTGGTGGGGACGTCGGCACCGGGCCTGATGGACCTGCGGCTGACGCCGCTCGACAGCACCTATCCGGGCGTCGAAATCCTGGCGACGGCCATCGACAATATGGATCGCGGCGACTGGCTGCGCGAAGTGCCGCGATCGTCGATGATACCACTGGCCATCGCGCTGATCGCGCTGACGGCGATTGCGTTGGCCCGCAATGTCAGCGCGAATTTGCTGGGATATGCGCTGCTGGGGATCAGCGCACTCGTTATCGGCAGCGGTTGGCTAGCGCTCACCCGTGGGACGTTCGTGCCGGTGTTCGCGCCGCTGGCGTTCGGATGGGCATTCTACCTGACCGCCAGCGCCGTCGCTTATCTGAACGAGCGGACGCAGCGGTTGCGCACATCGGTGATGTTCAAACGCTTCCTCGACCCGCGGATCGTCGCCGACCTGATCGAACGTGGGGAGCTCGACCACAAGAACAGCGCGGAGTCGCGCGACGTGACGGTCATGTTCTCCGACATTCGCGGGTTCACGGCGCTATCCGAAAGCGCGCGGGCCGAAGATGTAGTGACACTGCTCAACAGCTATTTCTCGAAGCAGGTCGAGGTCATTTTCCGGCACAGCGGGACGCTCGACAAATTCATCGGCGACGCGATCATGGCGTTCTGGGGCGCGCCGGTCGCCCATGCCGACCATGCGCGGCTGGCGGTGGCAGCGGCCATCGACATGTCGGCGGCGCTCATGGAGATGCGCAGCCAGCTGGGCACGCTCGGCGAAACGCTGGAAATCGGCATCGGAATTCATACCGGTCGCGCGGTGGTGGGCTTTATCGGGTCGAACGATCGGCTGGACTATACCGTCATCGGCGACACCGTGAACCTCGCCAGCCGGATCGAGGGGATGACCAAAGGCATCGGCCGCGTGCTGGTGTCAGAGGCGACGCGCGACGCTGTGGGCGACGTTTATGACTGGCGCGATTGCGGGTCGCACCACGTCAAGGGCCGCGAGATGCCGGTGCGCCTCTTTGAGCCGGTTCCGAAAGATGGTACGTTCAAGGCTTGAGGGGAGAGGCCGGAGCTTTGCGACAATCCTTTAGATTTGCGCTGGCGACCCTGCTGCTGTTTCGCGCCGTCGGGGCCGAAGCGGCCGAAAAAGGGCTGATCATCCGCGCCGGCGACCTGCTGGCGCAACCATTCATCGACGCGGCCAACGCGGGCAAAGTCGCCCCGGCGCAGCAAGTCACCATCGTCGAGCGCCGCGGCGCGTGGGTGAATGTTCAGGCGAGCGGAAAGAGCGGCTGGGTCCGCTTGCTCAACGTCCGGCTCGAACCCGTGGCAGGGGTCGCGGGACTCGCCAAGCCGCAACCTGCCCGGCCGAACGGTCTGTCCTCGCTGCTCCAGACGGGCAGTTCGGGGCGCACCGTGACGACGGGCGTGAAGGGCATGGACGAGGAAGACATCAAGAATTCGGTGCCAAATTATCAGGAGCTGACGCTGCTCGAGACACTGGGGGTCGATGCCGCCGACGCACGGGCGAATGCCGCCAAAAGCAATCTCAAGGAACGCAGCGTCGCCTATCTCGACAAGAAGGGCAGCAAGTGAGAGCGCGGCACCTCCTTCGCACGACCATCGCCGTCTTCGCGATGCTCGGTGTCACCACGCCCGCGCTGGCGCAATTCCCCGACATCGGCGGCCTGATCAAGGGCGCGAAGAATGCCAAGAATCTGGGCGATTCATTCCGCAAGATTTCGGAGCCCGAAGAGGTCAAGCTGGGCGGCGACCTTGCCGGGATTATCCTGGGCGTGGCCCCGCTGGTGCAGGACGGCGCGAAGCAGCGGTACATCAACCGGCTGGGCCGCTGGCTGGCATTGCACAGCGACCGGCCCGACCTGCCGTGGAAGTTCGGCATTATCAACACCGCCGACGTCAACGCCTTCTCAATGCCGGGCGGCTATGTGCTGATCACGCGCGGGATGTTCGACAAGATGCGCAGCGAATCCGAACTGGCCGGGGTGCTGGCGCACGAGATCGCCCACGTCGTGCACAAGGATCATCTGGGCGCGCTTCAGCAGAGCCTGCGCAATTCCGCGCTCACCGGTTTCGGCGATTATGTCAAAGGCGGCGGCGTGGCGGGCAACCTGGTCAAGACGGCGGTCATCAATGCGGGCAAGGACATGTTCACGCGCGGGCTGAACAAGAACGACGAGTTCGACGCCGACCGCATGGGTGTGGTGATCGCGGCACGCGCGGGCTTTTCCCCTTTCGGTCTGGTCGGTGTGCTGCAGACGCTGAGCGCGGCCCCCGATGAAAAGGGCTATGCCCTGATGAACAAGACCCACCCCCTGCCCGTCGACCGCATCGACCGCCTCGACCGCGCCATGGGCACGCAAATGGATACGCTGGCGGTGGCGGACGTGAGCCTACCCAATTTCGATGCAGCGCGGGTACCGGCCGCCAAACCCGTTACGCCGCCGAAGCGCGGCAAGCGGCGGGGGTGAACGGCTCAGTGGAAATCTCGCGATTTGGGCAGCACGCGAACGTCTCTCGGGTGGCGGCCACGCGGGTATTGCGGATGGAGAAACTCGTCGGCGCGGGAAAGTAGCGGGTTTGCCTCGTGCGTTTCCGACAGACGCGACAGGTCGGAAGTACGGTCGTGAACGCGCGATGCCATCAGGTGGATTACCCCCTCCGGGCTGCGCTGCACTTCGCCCTCGACCAGCATCAGGCGCGCGGCCATCACTTCGCGGCGCAGTGTTTCGAACAGGCGCGCCCAGATGACGATGTTGGTGATGCCGGTCTCGTCCTCGATCGTCACGAAAATCGCATTGCCCTTCCCCGGACGCTGGCGGACGAGCACAATTCCGGCAGTTTTGACGCGCGTACCGTTCTTCGCCGCCGAGGTTTGCGCGCAGCTTAGCACCCCTTCCGCCGCGAACCCGGCGCGCAGGAACGCCATCGGATGGCCTTTCAAGGACAGGCGCAGGGTCTGATAGTCGGCCGCGACATGTTCGCCGGGCAGCATGAGGGGCAGATGGACTTCAGGCTCGACCCCCAGTTCGCGCGCGTCGGCAGCGGCGAACAGCGGGAGCGTATCGGTCGGTGTGCGGCGGACATCCCAGAGCGCGCCTCGCCGGTCGAGATCGATCGAGCGAAAGGCATCGGCATCGGCAAGGAGGCGAAGGGCGCGCGTTGGCAAATGGGCCTGGCGTGCCAGTGCTTCGACACTGTCGAACGGGCGGGCGGCGACGATATTGTCGGCCCAAGTTTCGCGGAAGCCATCGATCTGCCGAAAGCCGAGGCGGAGCGCGCCGTCCTCCAGACTATTGTCCCATGTGCTGGTATTCACATCGACCGCGCGCACCTCGACGTCATGTTCCTGCGCGTCGCGAACGATCTGCGCGGGGGCATAGAACCCCATCGGCTGCGAATTCAACAGCGCGCAGGCGAACACGGCCGGGTGGTGGCATTTTATCCATGACGAGACATAGACCAGCCGCGCAAACGACAGCGCGTGGCTTTCGGGAAAGCCGTAAGAGCCGAACCCCTCGATCTGCTTGTAACATCGTTCGGCGAAGTCGCGCTCGTACCCGCGCGCGACCATGCCGCCGACCAGCTTCTCCCGAAACTTGTCCATCCCGCCGACATTGCGGAATGTCGCCATCGACCGGCGCAGCTGGTTGGCCTCCGATGGCGTAAAGTCGGCCGCGACAATGGCGAGCTTCATTGCCTGTTCCTGAAACAGGGGAACGCCATAGGTTTCTCCAAGCAGCGTGCGGAGTTCGTCCGGATCGTGCGGTAGCTTGGGGGAAGGAAACTCGGCGTTTTCGACCCCCGACCGCCGCCGCAGATAGGGGTGGACCATATCGCCCTGAATGGGGCCGGGCCGAACGATCGCCACCTGCACGGTCAGGTCATAGAGTTTGCGGGGTTTCAGACGCGGCAGCATGTTGATCTGCGCGCGGCTCTCCACCTGGAACACGCCGATGCTGTCGCCCTTGCACAGCATGTCGTAAACGGCGGGGTCGCTGGAATCCAAATCGACCTCGAGCGTGTAGTTGCCCAGCCCCTGATCGCGCATCAGGTCATAGGCCTTGCGGATGCAGGTCAGCATGCCGAGCGCCAGCACGTCGACCTTCATCAGGCCGAGCGCGTCGATATCGTCCTTGTCCCATTCGATGAACGTGCGGTCGGGCATCGCCGCATTGTGGATCGGCACGGTTTCGTCGAGCCGGTCCTGCGTCAACACGAAGCCGCCGACGTGTTGCCCCAGATGGCGCGGAAAACCGAGCAGCTTGCCGACCAGCATATTGAGCCGGGCGATATCGGGATTTTCGAGGTCGAAGCCGGTTTCGCGAATACGCTTCTCGTCCATCGTCGAGGCATGGCTACCCCAGACGGTCGAGCTCAGCCGGTTGGTGAAGTCCTCGCTCAGCCCCAGCACCTTGCCGACTTCGCGCACCGCACTGCGCGGGCGATAATGCGTGATGGTCGCCGCGATCCCGGCGCGGTGGCGGCCGTAGCGGCGATAGACATACTGCATCACCTCTTCGCGGCGTTCATGTTCGAAATCGACGTCGATATCGGGCGGTTCGTTGCGGTCGGCGGAGACGAAGCGCGAAAACAGCAGATTGTGTTCGACCGGATCGACCGACGTGATGCCGAGCAGGAAACAGACCACCGAATTCGCCGCCGAGCCGCGACCCTGACACAGGATCGGCGGGGTTTGCTCGCGGGCGAACGCGACGAGATCGTGCACGGTCAGGAAGTAATAGGCGTAATTCTGCTGCCGGATCAGCTCGAACTCCTCGCGCAGCAGCGCGCGGAGTTTTTCCGGCAGACGCTGGCGATGGTAACGGACCCGCGCCGCTCGCATCGTCATGCGGATCAGCCAGCCCATCGGTGACCAGCCCTCTGGCACCGGCTCATGCGGATATTCGTAACGCAGGTCGTCGAGCGTGAAATCGATGCACGCCAGCAAATCCTGCGTCGCCGCAATCGCCTTCGGCACTTCCCTAAACAGGCGCGCCATTTCGGGCATCGGTTTCAGATGCCGCTCGGCATTGGCGGCAAGACGGCGACCAGCATCGGCAATCACCGTCTTTTCGCGGATGCAGGTCATCACGTCCTGCAACGCGCGGTCGTCAGGGGTCGCATAGAGCGGCGCATTGACTGCGATCAGCGGCATGCCGGTTTCCGCAGACGTCGCCTGAAGTCCGGCCAGCCGCCGCCGGTCGCGCCCGCCGCGGAGCATTGTCGCGCCGAGCCAAGTTCGTTTTGGATTGAGCGACTGCAACCGGTCGAGAACGACCTTGTCCTGACCCATGACGATCAGCGCCATGTCGTCGAGCACGGCGACCAGATCGTCGAAATACAGGGTGCAGTCACCCTTCACAGCCCGCAGGTTGCCGAGTGTCAGCAAGCGGGTCAGCCGTCCCCACCCTGCCCTTGTCGTCGGATAGACAATGATGTCCGGCGTCCCGTCGGCGAAGACGAGGCGGCTGCCGACGATCAATTTGAAATCGATCGGCATTTCCACTGCAGAAACCGCGTCGCGCAGCGCGACATGCGCGCGGACGACGCCGGCCACTGTATTGCGGTCGGCAATCCCGATGCCCGAATGACCAAGCGCCAGTGCGGTTGCGACCATCTCATGCGGATGCGACGCGCCCTGCAGGAACGAGTAGTTGGTCGCGGCGGCAAGCTCGGCAAAAATCATGCGAACAGCCCGTGCAGATACCAGTCGGGATGTGGCTTTTCGGTGCCGTACAGGCCGTGGCGGAACAGCCAGTAACGCCGCCCGCGGACATCCTCGACCCGGTAATAGTCGCGGGTCAGCCCGCCATTGTCGCGGCGCATCCACCATTCGGCGGCAATCCGTTCCGGCCCCTCGTGCCGCGCGACTTCGTGCATCGTCCGGCGCCATTTGAACCGGCGCGGCGGGCCGTCCGGCACTTCGGCGATCACCTCGATCCGGTGCGGGGGATCGAACAGGTGGATGGGACGGAGCGGCGGTTCGCCCGCCTCCGGTTTGGGCCAGGCACCCGCTTTGCGCGTCTCGACGGCGGGAAATTCCAGCGCCGCCTGTTCGGGAATATGGGTATCGACAGGCGCGAACCGACGCACGCGATGGCGGCCGAGGCGCGTGCCCAGCCGGTCGATCAGCGCCGCCAGCTCGCGGTCGGCTACTTTCCCGCCATCGAGGCGCAATTGTTCGGGGGCGAGCGGTTCGGTGACATGCACCGCCAGCCGGATCATGTCATAACCGAACCCCGGATCCAGCGGATCGGCGAGTGCATCGATGCGTTCGCGGAACAGCCGGTCGAGGACAGCCGGGTCGCGCACCGGCTGCCCGGTTTCGACCGACAGGCGCGCGACATGGCCATCGCTGCGGAACAGCGCGACCGAAAAGCGCCGGCCGCCGACACCGCGTTCGGACAGGAGGGTCGCGGCCTCTTCGACGAGCTTTCCGATCGTGCCGAGGGCATCTTCGGTCCGCGCCACCGGTTCGGCAAAACGAGCCTCGGTCTCGATTTCGGCGTGCAGGCGACGCGGGGTGATGCGAATGTCCGCTTCACCCAGCAGGCGGGCGAGCAGCATGGGGAGGTCTTCGCCGAAGCGTGCAGCGAGCGGTGCCGAAGCTATTTTCGCGACATCGCCGATGGTTTTCAGCCCGGCCCGCGCGAGAGCGATATGGGTGTCGGCTTCGACACGAATGGCCCTGACCGGAAGGGTGCGCACATCATCGCCGCCATAGTGTGCCAGCGCCAGCGCCGCGTCGGGCGTGGTCGCCCTTGCCAGATGCGCGGTGAGGCCAAGCCGGGCAAGCCGCTTTGCCAGATCGCCCGCTAGGCCGCGTTCGCCGTCGGCGAAAGGATGGGCACAGCCGGTGATGTCGAGGATCAGGCCATAGGGCGGGTCGGTTGCGACCATCGGCGTGTAACGGTCGCATGCCTCGGCCAGCCAATCGAGCAGCGCCGCGTCGGCACACGTGTCGGCATCGAACACGATCAGATCGGGCACCCGCGCCCGCGCATCGGCGAGCGGCAAGCCCGCGGTCAGGCCCAGCGCCAGCGCGGCCTGATCGACCGCGACCAGCCGCATGCTCCCACGCTGCTTTTCGACCAGTGCAAAGGGCGCATCAGGCGGCTTTGCGCGCTTGATCCGTTCCGAGGGCAGGAACGGCAGGAACACCGCCAGATAGCGGCGCGAAACTTCTTGTGTCACGATTCCACTCCAGACGGGTCTCGAACCCGGCAATGCCGCCCCGATGACGGAGCAAGGCGATATCGAACGCGGGGTGACCGGGGGCATTGGCGGCCAGCGGCGTCGAGGGGGCGGCTGCCACCTGCCACCGCGTCTGTGCCGCGCTCGGCATGGGTTCGGCATCCACGCGCAGCACCAATGTCAGCACGCCGGATGCCGCTGCCCCCATCGACAGCCGTCGCGACGCCGTCAGGTCGAGTAGGGGCGCTTTTCCCCAAGGCTCGATCACGACCGCCCCGACCTGCCCGCATCTGACGATATCGGCCCCGGCGCGCAGCACTGCGAGCGTATCGGGCGCCTCGACCAGAACAAGATCGTCCGGATCGAACCCCAATTCGACAAGACCCGCCGCATGAAGATGCCCGGTATGGCGACCGCAACGCTGCTCACGCACCCACAGCACAGGCCGCCCCGACGGGCAGGCACGCATGGCCGTCATGACCGCAAAAGCAGCCGCCGCACTGGCATTGTCGGACGAAGCGGCAAAAACCTCATGAAGCGCGCCCGGGGTCAGGCCACCACCGATACGATTGTCGATGCTCACTACACCGAATGTGACTGGCCTTTCGACGACAGCGCAAAGCTGGCCAGCCTTTAACGGCGGCAAGCATGGAGGCGGCGAACGAATCGGGCGAATCATTCGTTCATGATATGTTCTAATTCTCCGCTTTGCTACCCGCTCACAAACGGGGGCAAAAATGGCAGCCGATTTTTGTTCAATCGAGAATGGCGGAGCGGCAGGGGTTCGAACCCCAACGGATCGCCTGCGATCCGGACAACAAAGACTCCAGGGTTCGCGGCGCGGCTCACGTTCAGCGCGACGATCCGCAATAGGAGCAAGTGGCGGAGCGGCAGGGATTCGAACCCTGGAGGAGCATTGCTACCCCTACTCACTTTCCAGGCGAGCGCCTTCGACCACTCGGCCACCGCTCCGCATGCACTGGAAGTGGGTGCCTGTAGGCGGGCGTTCGGCAGTCGGCAAGTTTTCGCTGTCCTACAGGCGCGCGAATCGCCTAGCCTTTGTTTCGACGTCGTGCCGGTGGGTGGCACGGCGCGAACAGGCGGGGAGCCGGGCATGGCGACGAACGCGTTTCGGTGTGACTTTCGTGAGACCTTTCGCCGGGTGCTGGTCGTGGCGGGGGCGGGTCTAGTCACCGCTGCTGCGCCGCCGCCGCCCAAGGCGCTGGCCCCGAGCGAGATCGTGGCGGCTGCGCCCGCCGCCGACTGGGTCGACATCGCGGCGTCAGACCTGCTGGTGATGGACCTTGTCGCCGACCGTGACGGGAACAAACGCCGCGTCGTGCTCCAGCTAATGCCGGCACCATTCTCGCAAGGATGGGTCGGCAACATCCGCAAACTCGCCGCCGCGCACTGGTGGGACGCGACGAGCATCAACCGCGTGCAGGACAATTATGTCGTGCAATGGGGCGATGCGGATGGCGAGGACAAGGCGAAGGCGAAGCCGTTGCCGCCGGGTTTGGCGGTAGTTCCGCAGGCCAGCTACGAAATTGACTTGGAAAAAGTGCAGGATGCTCCGGCCAGTCGGTATCCCGCGCCCTTGCGTGACGCCTACGCACTTTTGACCAAGTTATGGCACGGGTGGCCCATCGCAAGCGGTGTCCCGTTGGCGGAACCCGAGTTCTATGAAGACCGCCGCCGCCTGGATGCCTGGCCCGTCCACTGCTACGGCATGGTCGGCGTCGGGCGCGACATGCCGCCGGATACCGGCACCGGGGCCGAACTCTACACCGTCATCGGCCATGCGCCGCGCCATCTCGACCGTAATATCGCGCTGGTGGGTCGCGTGATTGCGGGCATCGAAAACCTGTCGAGCCTGCCGCGCGGGACGGGGGCGCTCGGATTTTACGAAAAGCCCGAACAGCGGGTGACGATTACCTCGATCCGGCTGGGGAACGAGGTCGCGGGCCTGCCGCGCTACCAATATCTGTCGACCGAAAGCGCCAGCTTCGCGAAATACGCCGACGCCCGCGCCAACCGCCGCGATGCGTTCTTTATTATCCCGGCGGGCGGGGCGGACATCTGCAACATCCCGGTGCCGGTGCGGATGGCGAAGTAGGTCTACGCCGGACGCAGGACCATCTTGTCGCCCTCGATCGTCACGCTACCCAGCGTCGACAGGAAACTTTGCCCGAGCAGCGAAACGTCGCTGTTGCCGCCAATCACGACGCCACGCACGTCGCGCACCTCGATAGTGCCGACCGCCACACGGCCCAGCGTCACCGACCGCAACGGCACATCGCCGCCCGCGCCGCGCCCGACCTGATTGAAGTCGTTTTCCGAATAGAACATGCCTGCCTGCTCCGCATCGGCGCGGGTCAGCGCGACGGTCGAGGCGCCGGTATCGACCAGGAACCGGATCGTCGTGCCGTTGACGACGGCATCGGTGTAGAAATGCCCGTCGGGGTCGCGCGGCAGGACGATGACATCGCGCCCGGTCTGCGGCGCGACGGCGGGAGCTTCGGGCTGTTCGGCCAGCACCGGGGCTTCGACCGGGGAAGGCGACGATGGCGATGAGGAGGGCGCGCGCGTCACCGACAGCGATACGGCGATCACGATAAAGGCAAAGATCAGGGCGAATTGTTTGGTCATCGCGTGTCCACCTTAAGCCCGGCGCGGTTAACGATTTGCAGCCACGGGGAACCACGGCTAGGCGATCCGCGCATGGAATATATCAGCACACGGGGGCGCGCGGCGGCGCTGGGGTTCGAGGATGTCACGCTTGCGGGGCTGGCCAGCGACGGCGGCCTGTACGTACCACGCGAATGGCCGACGCTGTCCATGCAAGAGATCGCGGACCTGCGCGGCAAGTCCTATGTCGAAACCGCCGTCACGGTGATGCGCCCGTTCGTCGCAGGCACGCTCGACGATGATGCGCTGCGGGCGCTCTGCACCGAAGCCTATGGCCGGTTCGGGCATGACGCCGTGGTGCCGCTGGTCCAGCTCGATGCGCAGCACTGGCTGCTCGAACTGTTCCACGGACCGACGCTGGCGTTCAAGGACGTCGCGCTGCAGTTGCTCGGACTGTTGTTCGAACGCTTCCTGTCGACCCGCGACACCGCGCTAACGGTGGTCGGCGCGACATCGGGCGATACCGGTTCGGCCGCCATCGACGCGCTGGCGGGACGCGACAAGGTCGAGGTGTTCATGCTGCACCCGGCAGGCCGCGTGTCCGACGTGCAGCGGCGGCAGATGACGACGGTGCTGTCGCCCAACATCCACAATATCGCGGTCGAGGGCGATTTCGACGACGCGCAGCGGATCGTGAAGGCGATGTTCGCCGACAGCGAAGCGCGCGAACGGCTGAATCTCAGCGCGGTCAATTCGATCAACTGGGCGCGGCTGATGGCGCAGGTCGTCTATTATTTCTACGCCGCCGTGCGCCTAGGCGCGCCGGACCGGCCCGTCGCCTTCTCGGTCCCGACCGGCAATTTCGGCGATGTCTTCGCCGGGTATGTCGCGTCGCGGATGGGTCTACCGGTGGCGAAGCTGATCGTGGCGACCAACGTCAACGACATCCTGCACCGCGCACTTTCGAGCGGCGATTACAGCTGCGGCACGGTCACGTCGACCGCAACGCCGTCGATGGACATTCAGGTGTCGTCGAACTTCGAACGGCTGTTGTTCGACCTGTCGGGGCGCGACGGGGCGGCGCTGTCGGGCATGATGACCGAGTTCGAGGCGACGAAGAAACTGTCGATCCCCGCCGATATGCTGGTCTCCGCCCGCGAGCTGTTCGGCAGCGCGCGGGTCGATGCCGAAAGCATGGCGATGACCATGCGCTGGGCACACGAAAAATGCGGGCAGGTGATCGATCCGCACACCGCCATCGGCCTGTCGGCGGCGCGCGATGCGGCTCTGGCGGACGTGCCGGTGGTTACGCTGGCTACTGCGCATCCGGCCAAGTTCCGTGACGCTGTCGAGCGCGCGACGGGTGTCCGTCCGGGGCTCCCCGCACGGGTTGCCGGGCTGTTCGACCGTCAGGAACGCTTCGACACCCTGCCCGCGACGCTGGAGGCGGTGAAGGCGTATGTGTTCGAGCGGTCCTAAGTGACGCTCCACACCCTCATCGGCGACCCTTGGCCCGATTACGGCCTGATCGACAGCGGCGACGGGCGCAAGATCGAGCGGTACGGGCTGTATCGCTTCATCCGCCCCGAACCGCAGGCGATGTGGGCCCCAGCAACCGAAGACTGGGGTGCCGACGGGGAGTTTGTACCCGGTGCCGACGAGGACGGCGGCGGTCGCTGGGTGTTCGAGCGCGACGTGCCCCGCAGCGGTTGGGAACTGGCGTGGGACGATCTTGCCTTCGTGGCGCAGACGACCCCATTCCGGCATCTGGGATTCTTCCCCGACATGATGCCGGTGTGGAGCTGGGCGCGCGCCCGGCTGTCCGGATACGACGCGCCGCAATGCCTCAACCTGTTCGGCTACACCGGCGTCGGCAGTCTCGCGCTGGCGTCGAAAGGCGCAAGCGTCACCCACGTCGATGCGTCGAAGAAATCGGTCGAAGCCGCCAAGGCAAACGCGGCGACAAGCGGCCTATCCAACAAACCGATCCGCTGGATCGTCGACGATGCCGCCAAATTCACCGCGCGCGAGGGACGGCGCGGGCGACGCTATGACGGGATCATCCTCGACCCGCCGAAATACGGGCGCGGGCCGGAAGGGGAAGTGTGGCAGCTCGAACGCGACCTCGCCCCCCTGATCGCGGGCGTCCGCGCACTGGTCGACGACAAATCGGCGTTCGTGTTCCTGACCGTCTACGCGATCCGGTTGTCCGCACTCGCCATCGGCGAACTCATGAATCAGGCGTTCGGCGACCTGCCCGGCCGGGTCGAATGCGGTGAACTCGGTGTGCGCGAGGAAGCACGCGGGCTGACCCTACCGACCGCGATATGGGCGCGGTGGGTCAACGACTGATTATTCGCGCCCCGCGCGAATCGCGGCTCCGCCGGCAAAGGGGGTGAGTGCCACAAGCAGCAACGACGCCGCCGCCAACAGTTTGAGCGCGCCGCCGTCGATGGGGGCCAGACTCCCTGCACCGAAGATCAGGATCGGGATGGCGAGCGGCAACATCAGCAAGCCCGTCAACGCAGAGGTGCCCTTGAGGCCCGTGGTCAGGCTGGCGACCAGCACCCCGAGCGCTGCCAACCCCGGCGTGCCAAGCAGCAGGCCGAGTTCAAGCTTGGTCAGCACGGCGCTGTCGAGGTTGAGCAATGCACTTGCCGGGAGCGCCGCTAGCATCAGCGGCAGGGCAAAGCCGATCCAGTGCGCGAGCATCTTGGACGTGACCACAACTTCATCACTAACCCCGCGCACGGCAAGCTGATCGAGGACGCCGCTGACCGCGTCGGGTGCGACAAGGCGGTCAACGGGTAGCAAGGCGGCAAGCAAGGCCGCCACCCACAACATCCCGCCGCCACTGCGCGCAAGCAACGCTGCATCGGGGCCGACCGCGAACGGATAGAGCGTTGCAACGAGCAGGAAGAACACGACCGGCATCGCGATGCCGCCGCTGGCAAAGGCGCGCGACAGGTCGCGGGCGACGAGGCGGATGAATACGCTCACCCCAACACCAAAGTCTGCGCATCGGCCATCGCCAGCTGCTGGTGCGTCGCCACCACCGCAATGCCGCCGCGCAACCGGTGCGTGGCGATCAGTCCTTCGAGGATGGTAACGCCCGCCGCATCGAGACCGTTGGCGGGTTCGTCGAGCAGCCAGATGTCCGCTCCGCTGGCCAGCGTCCGCGCGAGCGTCGCGCGGCGACGCTGGCCGGTCGACAGCATCCGCACCGGCACTTGCGCGAGATGGCCCATGTCCACGCTCGCCAGCGCATCGCCGACATTCCCGCCATCGATCCCCGCCCAGAACCCAATAGCTACGCCCAGCGGCAGTGCCGGATCGAGCGCAGGCTGTTCGTCGGCGAGCGCGACGTCGCCTTCACGGGTGACGACGCCCGATTCTGCGCGCAGCAATCCTGCAGCAAGGCGCAACAGGCTCGACTTGCCGACCCCATTGGGGCCGCTGATGCCCAGCGCATCCCCGGCGCCCAGCGCAAAACTCACGCCCTGAAAAAGCACGCGTCCACCCCGCGCGCAAGCGACATCGGAAAACCGCAATGTCACGAAACCGCATCCTCGAGCGCATGCATGTCCGCATCGCTCAGGCCGAAATGGTGTCCGACCTCATGCACGACGACATGCGTGACCAGATGAACGAGCGCCTCCCCGAGCCCTAGCTCGGTACTGGCGCACCATTCGTCGAGGATCGGGCGGCGGTAGAGATGGATGGTCGCGGGCGGATCGCCGGTCTGCGCGGGCTCGCCGATGGGGCGGCCCGAATACAGGCCGGTCAGGTCGAACGGATTGTCGATTCCCATGTCGACGAGCACGCGGCCGTCGGCGAAATCCTCAACGATCAGCAACACGCCCGACAGATGCGCGGCAAAGGCGTCGGGCAAGCGGTCGAGCGCCGCGCGGGCCAGCCGTTCGATGTCGGCAAGTGTCGGGGGCAATTGACCTGCGGTGCTCACCCCTGCGACATAGCCGCGAACGGAGGCCGCGCAAAATGATCGAGCAACTGGACGAGGACGAGCGTGCCGCAGCGCTCGATGCGCTGGGCGAATGGGACTATGACGAGACGCGGGATGCGCTGGTCCGCCAGTTCGTCTTTGCCGATTTCGTCGAGGCATTCGGGTTCATGACGCGGGTCGCGATCCTTGCCGAAAAGGCGGACCATCATCCCGAATGGTCGAACATCTACAACCGCGTCGACGTGTTGTTGACGACGCACGATGCGGGCGGTCTGTCGGTGCGCGACGTCGCGCTGGCGACGGCAATCGAGGCGCTCGTCGCCTAGCTTGCTTACCGCTTGAACGGGTCCACGAAGCCGCCGATCATCGCCGGCGCTTCCATTTCGCCCTTGGCAATTGCCTCGGCAACGCGTGCCGCTTCGACGCGCTCGTTGCGGAGCTGGTCGATCAGGGCTTCACGGTCGCCCTCAAGGCGGGTGTCGACGATCGGCTCGAGGCCTGCGGCCTTTGCGGCCTTTGCCACGATCGCATCGAGCTCGCGCTGCGAGCACAGACCCAGCGTTACCGGATCCTTCGGGACGATGTTGGCCATGTTCCAGTGGCTCTTGTCGCGGATCGCCGAAATGGTGTTGCGCGTCGTGCCGATCAGCTTGCCGATCTGGCCATCGCTGACTTCGGGATGGTTGCGGATGATCCAGGCGATGCCGTCGGGCTTGTCCGACCGCTTGCTGACCGGCGTGTACCGCGGTCCCTTGGTCCGCGTCGCGGCTTCGGGCTCGCGATCCATCTTTAGTGCGTACTTCGGATCGGCCTGACCCTTTTCGATTTCGGCCATCGTCAGCTCGTGCGCGCGGATCGGATCGCGCCCGGTCAGCTTGGTCGCGGCAGTGTCGTCCGCAATGGCCTGCACCTCCAGGATGTGGAGCCCACAGAAATTGGCGATCTGTTCGAACGAGAGCGAGGTGTTGTCGACCAGCCAGGAAGCGGTCGCATGGGGCATAAGTGGCTGGGCCATCGTTCGGGTCTTTCGAGCAAGAATAATAAAAGGGCCGCCCCTTTCGGGACGGCCTGTTCGCTGGCTGGTTTAGTCCGAAGGGGGGCGGAGGGCAAGCGTTACGCGGCGCGGGCCAGCGGCGCAACCGCCGCAACCAGCGCCGACAGGAATTGCGCGGCACTCGCGGCCCAGGTGTAGGTCCGCCCGTAATAGGCGCAATCGCCCCGGTCGCGGGTCAAAGCCGCTGCGATGGCGGCATCGAGATTTTCGTCGAGCGCGCCGGTCGCCGGCGTCACGATGTCGATGGGGCCGCTGACCGGATAGGCGGCAACCGGTGTCCCCGATGCCAGCGCCTCGATCATCACCAGCCCGAACGTATCGGTGCGGCTGGGAAAGACGAACACATCGGCGCCGGCATAGCTGCCCGCGAGTTCCGCGCCCGACAGCGAACCGAGAAAAACCGCGTCGGGGTACTTCGCCTCCAGCATTGCCCGGGCCGGACCGTCGCCGACGACGACCTTGGTGCCGGGATGCGACGACGCCAGGAACGCCTCGATATTCTTTTCGACGGCGACCCGTCCGACATAGAGCTGGATCGGTCGCTGCAGCTCGGCAAAGGCCGGATGCGGCGGAGCGTCCGGCGAGAAGGCATCGAGATCGACACCCCGGCTCCAGTGTACGCTATGGTCGATGCCGTGGCGGCGCAGCCCCTCGCGCACCGAGGGTGTCGAGACCAGCACCGCACTCGACGCCGCATGGAACCAGCGGAAATAGGGCCAGACCCATTCCGCATCGATGCCGGTGCGCGCCGCGAAATAATCGGGGAACTGCGTGTGATAGGCGGTGGTGAAAGCCCACCCCTGCCGCAGCAGCCAGCGCCGCGCAGCCAAGCACAGCGGCCCTTCCGTCGACAGATGCACCGCATCGGGCGCGAACGCCGCGAGCCGGTCGCCGACGCTCCCCGCCGTGGCGACAGCCAGCCGAATCTCGGGATACGTCGGGCATGGCAAATTAGGGTATAGATCGGGCGACACGACCAGCACTTCGTGGCCCATGCGCTCGAGTTCGCGCTTGGTCGCCTTCAACGTGCGGACGACCCCGTTGACTTGCGGGCTCCATGCATCGGTAACGATGGCGATCCGCATCGACGACCTCCCTATGCGGCGATTCTCAGCACCGGTCGCGCGGCGTCGCGGTTTGCCATTTCATCGACCCAGTTCAGAATTTCCATGCGGCCGTCGAAATGTTCGACCAGCGCGGTGCATCCCTCCACCCAGTCGCCGTCGTTGTAATATTCTACGCCCGACAGCGCGCGGAATTCGGCGTGGTGGATGTGACCGCAGACGACGCCGTCGACGCCGCGCGCCGCCGCTTCGTGTGCAACGGCATGCTCGAAACGGCTGATAAATTCGACCGCGTTCTTGACCTTTTGCTTGGCAGTCTTCGACAGCGACCAATAGGGCTTGCCCATCCAGCCGCGGACCTTGTTGACGGCGTGGTTGCACCGCATCAGCGCGCCGTAAGCCTGGTCGCCGAGGAATGCGAGCCAGCGGTGGCTGAGCATGATCGCGTCGAACTCGTCACCGTGGACGACCAGCAACCGGCGGCCGTCGGCAGTGGTGTGGATCGTCTGTCGCTTGATCTCGACGCCGCCAAAATTCATGCCCGTGAACTGGCGGAACATTTCGTCATGGTTCCCCGGCACATAGACCACGCGGGTGCCGCGCTTGGCGCGCTTCATGATCCGCCACACGATGTCGTTGTGCGTCGCCGGCCAATAGAATTTTTTCTTCAGCCGCCAGCCGTCGATGATGTCGCCAACCAGGTACATGGTCTGGCTGTCGGTGGAGTCGAGAAAATCTATCAACAGGTCTGCGGCACAGCCGCGCGTGCCCAGATGGACATCGCTGATCCAGATCGTGCGGAATTTACGGCGCTTGCACTCGCCCTCCGGTTCCGGGACCGACGGCGAAGACGCGGAAAAATCATGGATTTCGGCATCGAAGGGCAGACGTGTGATCGAATCCATTACCGCTCCTTAGGCGATCTCGGGTGTTCGTTCTAACGCCTATGAATCTTAATTGTTACAACTTGCCACCATTTCTATGCACTTATCGTGACATGACCTGGTTGTGCTGCGACCTTCGCCAGCCAGTTCTGGATTGCAGGATAGCGCGAAAGCCTGAACCCGCCTTCCTCGGCCACATGGGTATAAGCATAGAGGCAGATATCGGCGAGCGTCATCGCGTCGCCGACGAACCAGTCGTGCGTCGTCAGATGCTTGTCCATCAGGCACAGCGCCGCCTCGCCCGCCAGCCATTTGGTTTCCAGCTGCGCGCGCTGTCCCTCGTTCAATTTGTCGAGGCCCAGAAACGCTTTCCAGAACCGCATCGTCGCGACGTTGGGCTCGTGATTGTATTGCTCCCAGAACATCCAGCGCAGCACATCGGCGCGGTCGAAATGATCGGTCGGCAACAGCGGCGATCCCTCGGCCAGATACCAGCACGCGGCGTTGCTTTCGGGCAAGAAGCGATGGCCGATCTGCAGCACCGGAATGCGCCCATTGGCATTGACGTCGGCAAGGAACGCAGGCGTCCGCGTTTCCCCCTTCATGATATTGTACTCGCGCCGGTCGAGCGGCAGCCCGAGGTGTGCCGCCGTCAGGCGGATCTTGTAGCAGTTTCCGGACTGGGCGTATTCGTGGAGAATAAGTATGTCGGTCATAGTGCCCCCGAGTTCGATTTTCGAGCTATAGCGCGCCTGTGCCTCCTTCTGGAATGACAAAGTGCGGGGAGGCTGCTACGGGGCACTCCCATGCTCAATCTCAACGGCATCACCGTGCGCCTTGGCGGGCGCACCATACTCGACCGTGCGACCGCCGCACTGCCAACGGGCGCGCGCGTGGGGCTGATCGGGCGCAACGGGGCGGGCAAGACCACGTTGATGAAAGTCATCACCGGCCATTACGACCCCGACGACGGCGGCATCGAGATTCCGCGCAAGAGCCGCATCGGCTATATCGCCCAGGAAGCACCTTCGGGAACGACGACCCCGTTCGAGACGGTGCTTGCCGCCGACATTGAGCGGGCCGCGCTGATGGTCGAGGAAGAGCACACCGACGATCACCACCGCATTGCAGAAATCCACGAGCGGCTGATCGCCATAGACGCGCATGCTGCCCCGGCCCGCGCGTCGCGTATCCTGGTCGGTCTGGGCTTCGACGAGGAAATGCAGCACCGCCCCCTCGACAGCTATTCGGGCGGCTGGAAAATGCGCGTGGCGCTCGCCGCGCTGCTGTTCAGCGAACCCGACCTGTTGCTGCTCGACGAACCATCGAACCACTTGGACCTCGAAGCAACGTTATGGCTCGAGAACTTCCTGAAAAGCTATCGTGCGACGATGGTCGTCATCAGCCACGAGCGCGACCTGCTCAACAATGTCGTCGACCACATTCTCCACCTCGAGGGCGGCAAGACGACGTTGTACGTCGGCGGTTACGACGCGTTTGAGCGGCAGCGCGCCGAGCGGATGGCGCAGCTTGCCAGCGCCCGCGCCGCGCAAGAAAATCAGCGTGCCAAGCTACAGGACTATATCGCCCGCAACTCCGCCCGGGCGTCCACCGCCAAACAGGCGCAGTCGCGGCAAAAGGCCCTGGCGCGGATGCAGCCGATTGCCGAGATGGCGACCGACCCGACGCTGTCGTTCGATTTCCCCAGCCCCGACGAACTGAAGCCGCCTTTGGTCACGCTCGACATGGCGGCAGTCGGTTATACCGAGAACAAGCCGATCCTGCAGCGGCTGAACCTGCGCCTCGATCCTGACGACCGGGTCGCGCTGCTCGGGCGCAACGGCAACGGCAAAACGACGCTGGCGCGTCTGCTCGCCGCGCAACTCCCTGCGATGGACGGCGCGATGAACGCAGCCGGAAAGATGCGCGTCGGGTATTTCACCCAGTATCAGGTCGAGGAGCTCGACGGGGCCGACACGCCGCTGGAGCACATGACCCGCGCGATGCGGGGCGAAACGCCTGGCGCGGTGCGCGGGCAGCTGGGACGGTTCGGCTTTTCGGGCGCGAAGGCAACGACGCAGGTCGGGAAGTTGTCGGGCGGCGAAAAGGCGCGGCTGGCGCTGGCGCTCATCACCCGCGACGCGCCGCACATGCTGATCCTCGACGAACCGACCAACCATCTGGACGTCGATGCGCGCGAAGCCCTGGTACAGGCGCTCAACGATTATGACGGCGCCGTGGTGCTGGTCAGCCACGACCGCCACATGCTGGAACTCACCGCAGACCGGCTGGTGTTGGTCGATGACGGCACCGCGAAGGAATATGCGGGCACGCTCGACGATTATACCGACATGATTCTTGGCAAGGCGCCCAAGTCCGAAGGGGGCAAGGGCAACAAGAAAGAAGACCGCAAGGCGGCCGCCGCCGCCCGTGAAAAGGGAACTGCGCTGCGCAACGCCGTCAAGTCCGCAGAAGCCGACATGGCCAAGCTTACCGCCACCCGCAGCGCCATCGAACGCGCGATGTTCGATCCCTCGACTGCCTTGCCCGAACACGCCAAGCTGACAATGACCGATCTCATGAAACTGCGCGCCAGCGTGGAAGCAAAGCTCGAAGCGGCTGAAGCATCTTGGGTAGCGGCGAGCGAGGCGCTTGAAACGGTTAGCTGAGGAGGCAGCCCCTACCGTACCGGCTGCACGTCCGAATACACTGTCCGCGTCTTCAGCGTCTGCGCCTTGCCAAAGAACGAGCCGATGAATTCGGTGGTCGCGCTTTCCGAAACCGGGCGACCGTCGGGCAACAGCCGGTTGGTCGCGTTGATGACGAAACTGTCGATTTTGACCACCATCATCATCCGGGTGGCCTTGTTCGAGGTAAACCGGGCGCGCTCGACGAACGGCACGCGGCCCGCCGTGTTCACCACCGCCTCGATGGATGTGTTTGCCGAGGCATCGAACGACCCCATCTTGATCGCGCCTTTTGGTAGGTTGACGAATCGATAGGTGACGGTGGTCGGCGTCGTGGCAATGCGTGTGGCCGGTGCGCCGAACCAGTCGGCGATCTGCGCATAGGATGGCACCTGCCCCCGCGCCGACATTTTGGCCGAGTCCCCGATTTCCTTTTTGGTCGGCGCGCGATCGTCGACCTTGATCAGCGTCCATGCCGCAACGCCCCGTCGGGGGTCGTAGCGTTGCACGAACTGCTTGGCCGGTGCGCCGGTCCGTTCGAAGCGGACCGTCTGGGAAAACGCGAAGTCGCCAGGCTTGACGCTCTTTGCCACGGCCATAACCTGTTGCTGAAGCGCGTCGGCGCTGGCGATGTCGGGCGTTATTCCCGCCACAAGCAGCAGAATCGCCGTGGTCGGCTTCACGTAGCGACACTCAACACAATTTTCCCGACATGATCCCCCGCATCCATTCGCGCGTGCGCATCCGCCGCGTCGCTCAGCGGGAACACGCTGTCGATCACCGGCTTCAACCGCCCCGCCTCAACATGCGGCCATACGGTGCGCACGATTTCGTCGGCGACCAAGGATTTGAACGAGAGCGACCGCGCGCGCAGCGTCGACCCGGTGAGCGTCAGGCGACGCTGCATGATCAGCGGGATGAACACCTCCGCCTTCGGGCCGCCCAATACGGCGATCGAAACGTGGCGGCCGTCCTCGGCCAGGCACTGCAGATTGCGCGGCAGGTAGTCGCCACCCACCATGTCCAGCACTGCCGCGCAGCCGCGACCGCCGGTGATGCGCGCGACTTGGTCAACGAAATCCGCGCTCTTGTAGTTGATCGCGAACGCCGCGCCGATCTCTAGGGCTTGCGCACATTTTTCGTCGCTGCCGCAGGTCACGATCACCGTCAGGCCGAATATCTTGCCGAGCGCAATCGCCATCGTCCCGATGCCGCTGGTCCCGCCGTGGACCAGCACCGTGTCGCCTTCCGCCGCATAGGCGCGCTCGAACAAATTGGTCCATACGGTGAACAGTGTCTCGGGAAGCGCCGCCGCCTCGACCATCGTCAGCGACGGCGGTACCGGCAGGCATTGGCCGGCTGGCGCAACGCAATATTCGGCATAGCCCCCGCCCGCGACCAGCGCGCACATCGGCTGGCCGAGCAATTCGGACGGCACACCCTCCCCCAGCGCTACCACTTCGCCCGCGATTTCCAGCCCAAGGATCGACGGCGCGCCGGGTGGCGGCGGATACATGCCCTTGCGCTGCAACACATCGGGGCGGTTGATCCCGGCGGCAGCGACCCGGATCAGGACTTCAGCTGGCCCGGGCTGCGGTACAGGCCGTTCGACCAGAACTAAAACCTCCGGCCCCCCGGCGCTTGCGGGATCGATTGCCTGCATCGTCGATGAAATGTCGGTCATTTGTGCCCCCGGGGATCGCTGCACGCTCCTAGCGGACGGAACCCGCGAGTGTCAGTACCGTTGTCGATAGTGCACCGGAAAGTCGACACTTCTTGACCAAAGGCACTTTCGCGCCCACGAAAGTGACAAAGCAATTACAACAGAATGACGGTTCGGAGGCGATGATGTCTTTTATCCACACCCGTAACGACCGCTGCGCGTCGCAAGTTTCATGAAGCCGGTTCAGCGAATCCAGCAGAACATGCTGGCGGTCAACGAGCGTCGCCTGCTAACTTGGCTGGCTGCGCGGATGCCGCCTGCCGTGACGCCGGACCGGCTGACATCGGTCGGCTTCCTCGGTGGCGTTATCGTGGGTGCGGGCTATGCGCTCAGCACCTATGACATCAATTGGTTGTGGGTCGCGATCTCGGGTTACTTCATCAACTGGTTCGGCGACTCGCTCGACGGCAGCCTCGCGCGCTTTCGCAAGATCGAGCGGCCGTCGTTCGGTTATTTCATCGATCACAGCACCGACGCGCTGGGCAACATGATCATGCTGGTGGGGCTCGGCCTCAGCCCGTATTTGCGGCTCGACGTGGCGCTGTTCGGGCTCGTCGCCTATCTGTTGCTGTCGATCCACACCTTTCTCGCCGCGCGGGTAATCGGTGAGTTTCGCCTGTCCTATATGGCGGGTGGCCCGACCGAGCTGCGCATCATGTTGATCGCCATGACGCTTGCCATGTTCCTGCTCGGCCCCGACCCCGTATTCGGGACGGTGTTTTCGGCATTCGATTGGTTCATCGGGACGCTTGCTGTGATCCTGATCGTGCTGTTCGTGGTGCAGACGACGATCACCGCGCGCGCACTGCTCCGTCGCGGCGAGTAAGGTTCGCTTGCGAGAGCGGTTGACACCCGCCCCCGCGCGCGCGACCTTCGTATCATGGACACTGACGACATTGCACCGCCGCCGCGTCCGGGCGACCCCTTGAGCCTTGCCACCAGGCAAGACCTCGATCCGCTGTCGGTTGCCGAATGCGACGCGCGTATCGCGATTCTGCAGGCCGAGATCGTCCGAACTCAGGCGCGGCGCGACAAGGCTGTCGACCATCGTGCCACCGCTGATTCGATATTCAGGAAATGAGGGGGTCTTGTCGGACCGGTTCGGGCATCCGACATATGGGTCAAGTGAGGGGCCGCGCCCGTCGGCTCCGGTATAGGGAAATCTGATGCCGTCCTTTGCCCGTAATCTCGAAACGACCCTGCACAATGCGCTGGCCGCTGCGGCCGGACGCAAGCATGAATATGCCACGCTGGAGCATCTGCTGCTCGCGCTGATCGACGACGAGGAAGCCTCCGCCGTCATGATCGCGTGCGGCGTCGATACCGGCGAGTTGAAAGCGACCGTCACCCATTATCTCGACAGCGAACTGGAAGCGTTGCGGGTCGAGGGGCAGACCGACCCCTCGCCCACAAGCGGGTTCCAGCGCGTCGTCCAGCGCGCGATCCTCCACGTCCAGTCCTCGGGCCGCGACGAAGTGACGGGCGCGAACGTGCTGGTCGCGCTGTTCAGCGAACGCGAGAGCTATGCCGTCTATTTCCTGCAGCAGCAGGACATGAGCCGCCTCGACGCCGTCAGCTATATCAGCCACGGTGTCGGCAAGGGTGCCGGTGCGCCCGAAGCCACGACGCCCAAGGGTGTCGAGGAAGAGAAGCCAGCAAAATCCGAAGGGGGCAAGAAGACGGAAAGCGCACTCAAGCAATTCACCGTCGACCTCAACGAGAAGGCGAAGAACGGCAAGGTCGACCCCCTGATCGGCCGGTCGGCCGAGGTCGATCGCACGGTTCAGATCCTGTGCCGCCGGTCGAAGAACAACCCGCTGTACGTCGGCGACCCCGGCGTCGGGAAAACCGCGATTGCCGAGGGCCTCGCGCGCAAGATCGTCGAGGGCAACGTGCCCGAGGTGCTGCTGCCCGCTGTCATCTATTCGCTCGACATGGGCGCGCTGCTCGCGGGCACGCGCTATCGCGGCGATTTCGAGGAGCGGTTGAAGGCGGTGGTCAACGAACTCGAAAAGCTGCCTGACGCAATTCTGTTCATCGACGAAATCCACACCGTCATCGGTGCCGGCGCAACGAGCGGCGGCGCGATGGACGCGTCGAACCTGCTGAAGCCTGCACTGTCCGGTGGTACGATCCGCTGCATTGGTTCGACCACCTACAAGGAATTCCGCAACCATTTCGAAAAGGACCGCGCGCTGTTGCGGCGGTTCCAGAAGATCGACGTCAACGAACCGACGATAGAGGACACGATCAAAATCCTCGCGGGCCTGCGCTCGGCGTTCGAGGGTCACCACAAGGTCAAGTATACACCCGACGCGATCAAGTCGGCGGTGGAACTCAGCGCGCGCTACATCAACGACCGCAAACTGCCCGACAAGGCTATCGACGTGATCGACGAAGTCGGTGCGATGCAGATGCTGGTGGCGCCGAACAAGCGCAAGAAGGTCATCACGCCCAAGGAAATTGAACAGGTCATCGCGACGATGGCGCGCATCCCGCCGAAATCGGTCAGCACCGACGACACCAAGTCGCTTGCCAGCCTTGAAACTGATCTCAAGCGTGTGGTGTTCGGCCAGAACGATGCCATCGAAAAGCTCGCCTCGGCGATCAAGCTGAGCCGTGCCGGCCTGCGTGATCCGGACAAGCCGATCGGCAATTATCTGTTCACCGGCCCTACCGGTGTCGGCAAGACCGAGGTCGCGCGTCAGCTCGCCTCGATCATGGGCATTCCGCTGCAGCGTTTCGACATGTCCGAGTACATGGAGCGTCACAGCGTCAGCCGCCTGATCGGTGCGCCCCCGGGCTATGTTGGCTTCGACCAGGGCGGCCTGCTGACCGATGCCATCGACCAGCAACCGCACAGCGTGTTGCTGCTCGACGAAATCGAAAAGGCGCACCCCGACCTGTTCAACATATTGTTGCAGGTCATGGATCACGGGCGCCTGACCGACCAGCACGGCAAGTCGGTCGATTTCCGCAACGTCATCCTGATCATGACGACCAATGCGGGCGCGAGCGACATGGCACGCGAGGCCGTCGGCTTCGGCGCGATGACCCGCGAGGGCGAGGACGAAGAGGCGGTGAAGAAGATGTTCACCCCCGAATTCCGCAACCGCCTCGATGCGATCGTCCCGTTCGGCTATCTCCCGACCGAGGTCGTCGCGCGTGTTGTCGACAAGTTCATCCTGCAGCTCGAACTCCAGCTTGCCGACCGAGAGGTCCACATTAAGCTCGACGACGATGCGAAGGACTGGCTGACGTCGAAGGGCTATGACAAGCTCTATGGCGCGCGCCCGATGGGCCGACTCATCCAGGAAAAGATCAAACAACCGCTGGCCGAGGAACTGTTGTTCGGCAAGCTCGTCCACGGCGGCGAAGTGATGGTCCACCTGAAAGACGACCCCGAAAAGGGTAAGGCGTTGGCGTTCGAGATCACCCCGGCGGCCCCCAAAAAGGGCAAGAAGGGTGGCAAGGCGAAAGTGGGCGTGGGGGTCTAAATCCCCACGCGCACCTTTGCGCGGCAGCCGTTCAGCAATGCGAAAGGCGTCGAGGCCAAGGATTGTTCGATGAAGCTTACCGTCCTTGCCTCCCTGATCCTCGCTCCCACACTCGCCACCGCCGAAACGGTGACGCGGTGGACGCCTGAGCAGGTCGAGGCCGCCAAGGAAGCAGCGGCCGTTCGCAACTTGAATGCGGAAAACCAGATCGCCAACGGTGTCATGCGCGACCGCGGCGTTCATGGTGAAATGGGCGTTGCGGTCGGCACCGGAGGGTACAGTTCGATCTTCGGCACGGCCGTGATGCCACTCGGCCAAAATGGCGCGCTCGCCTTTTCATTCGAGAATACGCAGAACGACGCATACCGCTATTACCGGCGTCACTAAGCGGCGATCAAACGCTTCGTCCCACGACTCCGGCAACCCGCCGCGTGTCGCTTCCCTGTGTTAACCACCCCCGACACAAACGACTTCAGAAGAGTCGGGGAAAAGTTCCATGGGGCGTATCATTAAATTTCTGACGCTGGCGGCGTGCCTATTCGGCACCGTCGCAGCGGTCCCCGCGCAGGCGCGTGGCGGCTGGCAGTGCGTCACTTATGCCCGCACGATCACCGACGTCGCCATTCGCGGCAATGCCAGCACCTGGTGGAGCCAGGCTGCAGGACGCTACGAGCGCGGCAAGACGCCCACCGCTGGCGCCGTTCTCGCCTTCAAGTCTGTCCCCGGCATGCGCGCGGGCCATGTCGCCGTGGTCGAGGAGATCGTTTCCCCCCGCGAGCTGATCATCAATCACGCCAATTGGACCGTACGTGGCGGCGTTGAGCGCAATGCGCGCGTCGTCGACGTTTCGGAGGCGGGAGACTGGAGCGCAGTCAAGGTCTCGTACGGCAACGGCATGGGTACGCGGGTCAACCCCACCTTCGGCTTCATCTATCCGGGTGCCGAGCAGGGCGAAGCGCCGAGCTTCAGCCCCACCCACCGCCTCGCGCCGCTGGGTGTCGAGATCGCCATGCTGGCTCAGGCGGAGGTGGCTTCGGCCCAATAGGCGCCATTCGCCAGGTGCGACTGTGCATATTGATCCCCGATGCCGCCGACCTCGCGCGGTATGACGACTGGCGCGAACAGGCGGCCCAGATCGAGCCGCTGCTGAATGCTCGGGGCGTTACGGTTACCTATCAACCCTGGAGCGACCCGCGCTTACCCGACGCAGACCTGACCATGCCGCTGATGGCATGGGGATACCACCGAGACACGCCCCGCTGGTATGCGCAGCTCGACCGCTGGGCAGACGTCGCCTTTGCGAATCCAGTCGCCGTGCTGCGCTGGAATACAGACAAGCGCTACCTGCTCGACTGCGCGCGCAAGGGCGTACCTGTGGTGCCGACGCGCTTTCATGAGATGATGACCGCCACCGATCTCGATGCGGCGCGTGCGGCGTTCGGCACCGGTGCCGTGGTCGTGAAGCCGCCGATTTCCGCAGGGGCCGACGACACCTGGCTTCTCAAGGCGGGAGAGGCGCTGCCCCCCGCCGCACTGGGCCGGGCGATGCTCGTTCAACCGATGATGCCCGATATCCTGACGGACGGCGAACTGTCGCTTTTCTATCTCGGCGGGACGCTGGCCCATGCCATTGTCAAGCGACCGACCGGCGGGGATTTCCGTGTCCAGCCGCAGTTCGGCGGGCGGTCCGAGACGATCGTCGCACCCAAGGAAGCGACATCCGTTGCCGAACAGGCCTTCAACTCGGTCCCCGGCGACCTGCTCTACGCCCGCGTCGATCTAGTCGGCGACGGGCGCGGCGGGTTCGCCATCATGGAGCTCGAACTGATCGAGCCCTGGCTTTACCTTAACCGCGCGGCGGATGGCGGGGCGGCATTCGCCACCGCCATCGCTGCCGCTGGCCAATGAACGACCCGGCAAAGCCGGGCCTTCGGTCCTCGCTTTAGCGAGGCCGTCCGGTCGGGCCGCCGATTGCCCGATTAGCTTCGCTAAATCGTCGGCGCGACCCGACTAGGCCGCCTTCGCCCGGCTTGCCCGCTTGCGCTCGTTCGGGTCGAGGTAGCGTTTGCGCAACCGGATGCTCTTCGGCGTCACTTCGACCAATTCGTCGTCGTCGATGTAGGCAATCGCCTGCTCCAGCGTCATGCGCTTGGGCGGGGTCAGCCGGATCGCGTCGTCCTTGCCGCCCGAGGCACGGAAGTTGGTCAGCTGCTTGGTCTTCATCGGATTAACTTCGAGGTCATCGGGCTTGGCGTTTTCCCCAACAATCATGCCCTCGTACAGCGCTTCCTGGTGCCCGACGAACAGGATGCCACGTTCCTCAAGCGGCCCCAACGCATAGCTGTTGGCTTCGCCTGCACCGTTCGAAATGAGCACGCCGTTCTTGCGCCCCTCGATCTTGCCCTTGTGCGGGCCGTAGCGTTCGAACAGCCGGTTCATGATGCCGGTGCCGCGCGTGTCCGACAGGAATTCGCCATGGTAGCCGATCATGCCGCGCGCCGGCGCGCTGAAGGTCAGGCGCGACTTGCCGCCGCCACTGGGGCGAAGGTCGGTCAGCTCGGCCTTGCGGATGTTCATTTTTTCGACGACGGTGCCCGAATATTCTTCGTCGACGTCGATGATGACGGTTTCATAGGGCTCGGTCGGCTTGCCGTCCTCATCTTCACTGAACAGCACGCGCGGGCGCGAAATGCTCAGCTCGAAGCCTTCGCGGCGCATTGTCTCGATCAGCACGCCCAGCTGCAATTCGCCGCGTCCGGCAACTTCGAAACTGTCTTTATCCGACGCTTCGGTCACCTTGATCGCAACATTGCTTTCACCTTCGCGCAGCAACCGGTCGCGGATCATGCGGCTGGTGACCTTGGTCCCCTCGCGGCCCGCCATCGGGCTGTCGTTGACGGCAAAGCGCATCGACAAGGTCGGTGGATCGATCGGCTGCGCATGCAGCGGTTCGCTCACGCTCGGGTCACATATCGTGTTGGCCACGGTCGCGACGGTCAGCCCAGCAATCGAGATGATATCGCCTGCGTTGGCAACGTCCACCGGCACGCGCTCTAGCCCGCGAAACGCCATGATTTTCGACGCGCGACCGGTCTCGACGATCTTGCCCTCGGGATCGAGCGCATGGATCGCCATGTTCGTCTTGACCGAGCCACTGAAGACGAGGCCGGTCAGGATGCGGCCGACGAAATTGTCGCGATCAAGCAGCGTAACGAGGAATTTGAAAGGTCCGTCGGGGTCGGCCTTGGGCGCGGGCACATGCTCGATGATCTTTTCGAACAAGGGGGCCAGCGTACCCTCACGCAGGTCGGGATCGGCGTTGGCATAGCCATTGCGGCCCGAAGCATAGAGAACCGGAAAGTCGAGCTGTTCGTCGCTGGCGTCGAGGCTGACGAACAGGTCGAATACCTCGTCGAGCACTTCCTGAATGCGCTCGTCGGGACGGTCGATCTTGTTGACGACGACAATGGGACGCAGGCCCAGCGCCAGCGCCTTGCCGGTGACGAACTTGGTTTGCGGCATCGCGCCTTCCGACGCATCAACGAGCAGAATGACGCCGTCGACCATCGACAGGATGCGCTCGACTTCGCCGCCGAAATCGGCGTGACCGGGCGTATCGACGATGTTGATCCGCGTATCGACGCCTTCGGTTGGAGTCCCGGGGGCACCATGCCACTCGACGCTGGTGCACTTCGCCAGAATCGTGATGCCGCGCTCTTTTTCCAGGTCGTTCGAATCCATGGCGCGCTCTTCGATGCGCTGGTTGTCGCGATAGGTGCCCGACTGGCGGAACAGCTGATCGACGAGAGTCGTCTTGCCATGATCGACGTGCGCGATGATGGCCACGTTGCGGAGGCTCATTGGATTTCCTGAATGCGAGCGAGAATAGCGCGCGCCCCTAGCCGAATTGCCGCACTGCGGCAAGGCAATGCGAGGCAGCGGCGATTCGAGCGGAAGTTCACACTACGTCCCCCCTTAGTGTGTGAACTTCCGAATGCCGGGCATTGCGGGTGTTATCGTGCGCCCGGGATGCAAATGTGCGCCGTAGGTCATGCGAAATTGACATAACCTATATGGTTTCGTGCAGGAAAGGCCGAAACTTTCGATCGCGCCTCCAACGGATCATTCGCGTGGTAGAGGATTTGCTCGTGGACGGCTGAATTTGGTGGATGCCGACTGGCCGGAATTGAGTTCATTGCTGCACTTCGCTGCCATCTAAGCGCTCTTCTCCTCGTCCATTGCGCATGAATTGGCCTTCGGTGGGGTGAGCAGCCGCCCGTCGCAAAATGACCATTGACTAAAGAGCGCCTCCCCAGTTGGATCGACCGAGCATCCAGAGGGGTGACGATGAAGCTTTTCTTAGCAGTACTGACATTGTCGCTGACCGCCTGCACCGCGCAGCCACCGGCGCCCGACATCGTTCACGGACATAAGATCGCGCAGATACAAGGCTGCATCAGCTGTCATGGCGACAAGCTCGACGGTCATCTTGTCGAGGAGAATCCTCAATTCGCGCTTCTGTGGAGCAGCAACCTTTCGCGGCTGCTCCCTCGCTTGGATGATGCAGTTGTCGAACGGACGTTGCGTACCGGCCTGCGTCCCGACGGGTCGGCCTTGTGGTTTATGCCGACATATATCCACGCACGCCTGTCGCCGGCCGACATGCGGGATCTCATCGGCTGGATGCGCACAATCCCTGCGACGGGTGTAGACCATCCACCTATGAAGCGCGGCCCGCAGTTTGCGGCAGCACTTGAGCAGGGGATGCAGGACTCAGCGGCGCAGGCGGCGGAACTCGCCGCCCGAGCAGCGGTCGACGTCGGCACTGCTCATGCGCGCGGCCGTTACCTGGCGCAGATTGCATGCAGCGAATGTCACGGCCCCGATCTGCAAGGTGCGCGCAACCCTGAGCCGGGCCAGCCGCCCGATCTGTCGGTCGCGTCTGCCTATGACGCGGCCCAGTTCCACACCTTGCTCCGCACCGGTCGCGGCCTGGGAGGGCGCGATCTGGGCGAAATGACCCAGTACGGACCCGAGCGATTTATCGGCCTCTCCGATCAGGAGATCGATCAAATCCGCGAATATCTCATCGCTCGATCGCTCAAAGTCGGCGCTCGCAAAAACGGCGTCTAGCTCTCAAAGTTACCGGCTTGCTGCAGGACCATACTGCCTGGGGGACGGCCCCCGCACGTCCTGACGGAGACACACTCGTTACCGTCGACCCAAAAACAACCGAACGATTGCTCATGTCTGCCTTCGGAATGGTCGCCATGGCTGGGAACAGCAACAACTGAGGCACTTCCGGACAGTCTGCTATTACGTCACGGCTTCAGCAACATCCTGATCGGCCACGCCACCGCCGCCAGTGCCAGCACACTGCACGCCCAGATCGCGACCATCCAGCCGAGCCTTTTAATGGTCGTGCGCATGATAGCCTTCGTCGCCGACCTTGCCGCGGAACACCCAATAGGCCCAGGCCGTATAGCCCAGGATCAGCGGGAGCATGATGACCACGCCGACCAGCATGAAGATCTGGCTGTCATAGGGGGCGGCCGCCTGCCAGATCGTTACACGGCCCGGAATAACGTCGGGCCAGATCGAAATCGCGAGACCCATCATCGACAGCGCGAAGATGGACAGCGCCCACAGGAACGGCGCGTGGTCCTTGCCCGTCGCAACCGCACGCCACAGCATCACGGCGGCCCCGCCGACGACCAGCGGCATCGGAATGGTGACCAGCAGGCCCGGGATGGCGAACCAGCGCTGCCAATACTGCCCCTCCAGAAACGGCGTGGCGAGGCTGACCAGCCCGAGCGCCGCGATCAATGCAGGGGTCAGCCATTTGGCGAAAAGCCGTGCGTCCTTGTGCAACGGTCCTTCGGTACGCCAGATCAGCCAGCAGCTGCCGAGCAGGGCATAGCCCACGAGCAGGCTGAATCCGCAGAGCAGGCTGAACGGGGTCAGCCAATCCCACCAGCCGCCGCCGTAATGGCGCCCGCTGACCTTGATCCCCTGCAACAGCGCGCCCAGCGTAATCCCCTGCGCGAACGTCGCGACCACCGATCCTGCGCAAAATGCCGCATCCCAGAGTTTGCGGTGCGCCGGATCGCGCCAGCGGAATTCGAAGGCGACGCCCCGGAAGACAAGTCCGAGTAGCATGGCGATAAGCGGCGCGTAGAGCGCAGGCAGGATGATCGCATAGGCAAGCGGGAACGCCGCCAGCAGCCCGCCGCCGCCGAGGACCAGCCAAGTCTCATTCCCGTCCCACACCGGCGCGATGGCATTCATCGCCTTGTCGCGTTCCTGCCCGACCCGGAAGCGGGGAAACAGGATGCCGATCCCCAGATCGAACCCGTCCATGACGACGTACATGGCGATGGCGACAGCGATGATCGCGGCCCAGATGACAGTGAGGTCCATTATGAACCCTCCATCGCGGGCGTCGTGCCGGCCGTGCGGATCGGCCCGGCGACGCTGTCGGGTTCCCCGGCATGCGGCGGTGCCGCCATGAGCTTCAGGATGTACCAGGTTCCGGCCGAAAACGCCGCGAAATAGACGATGACGAAGGCCATCAACGACCCGATCATGCCCGGCGTGCCGATGGCCGACGACGCCTCGGTTGTCCGCAACAACCCGTGGATGACCCAGGGTTGCCGTCCGACTTCGGTCGTCGCCCAGCCGGCGAGCACCGCGACGAAGCCCGCCGGCCCCATCAGGACGCCCGCGCGGTGCAGCCATTTCCAGTCATAGAGCTTGCCGCGTGCCCGCGCGAACAGGCTCCACAGGCCAAGCCCCAGCATGGCGAAGCCGATGCCGACCATGATGCGGAACGACCAGAACAGGATTGCGACCGGCGGCCGGTCGGCGCGCGGGACCGCATCGAGTCCTGCCAGCCCGGCGTCTGAATCATGCTTGAGGATCATCGACCCAAGCGCCGGGATCTCGACCTTGTTGCGCATCACCTGCGCCTTGTCGTCGGGGATCCCGAACAGAATCAGCGGTGCACCGCCGCCCGGTCCACCGGGAAAGCTTTTATAATGCCCCTCCATCGCGGCGACTTTCATCGGCTGATGCGCCAGCGTGTTGAGACCATGTTCATCGCCCGCGAAAATCTGGATCGGGGCGACAATCGCGGCCATCCACATTGCCATCGAGAAACTGGTCTTGGCCGCTTCGGTCTTGTGCCCCTTAAGCAAATGCCAGGCGCCGACACCGCCGACCGCGAACGCCGTCGTCAGGTACGCGGCTATGACGGTGTGGACCAGGCGATAGGGAAAGCTGGGGTTGAAGATGATCGGCAACCAGCCGCCGGGGCCGGGGACGAACTGGCCGACATTGTTGACCGCCCAGCCCTGCGGCGTCTGCATCCAGCTGTTGACGCTCAAAATCCAGAAGGCCGAAATGAAGGTGCCGATCGCGACCATCAGCGTCGCCGCAAAGTGCAGCCCCGGTCCGACCTTTTTCATGCCAAACAGCATGACGCCGAGGAACCCGGCCTCGAGAAAGAAGGCGGTCAGCACTTCATACGCCATCAGCGGCCCGATGATCGGCCCGGCCTTGTCGCTGAACACGGCCCAGTTGGTGCCGAACTGATAGGCCATGACGATGCCCGACACGACGCCCATCGCAAAGGCGACGGCGAAGATGCGGAGCCAATAACGGAACAGGTCGAGGTAGACCTGTTTCTTCGTCCGAAGCCACAGCCCTTCGAGGACCGCAAGATAGCTCGCCAGCCCGATCGAAAACGCCGGGAACAGGAAGTGGAAGGACACCGTAAACGCAAACTGTGCGCGGGCGAGAAGCAAGGCTGTCTCTGAGTCGGGCATGGGGGTCCTATAGGCTCAATTCGCCGCAACCCTTCATGCAATCGACAGCGCGGCGCTTTGACGAAACGCAATCCTTGGTTCGGGCTATTTCGGCGCCCGAAGCCGCCCCGGCACCGTATCACTTGAATAATACACCCGCCGCGTCCTATCTATGCGCGAATGCCGAGATTGGGCTGGAGGATTGTTCATGGCGACCCAGACTGCTGACACTTCGGACCTGACGCTGACCGCGCCCGATCCCGTGCCCCCCATTGCCGCCGAAAAGGCGAGTGGGTTGGTGCCGCTGGAAGATGCGCAAAAGACGCAGCTGGAGGCGAAAGCAGAAGCGTTCGTCGCCGATCTGATCGCACAGGATGCCAATTCGCCCGAGTTTGGAAGGCGCGTCGACCTGATCGCAGACATGGGCCGCAACGAAATCGCGCAGGCGGCGGGCCAGTCGAACCGCTTCCTCGACCGCCCGGTGCGGTCGATGGACAAGGAAGCCGGCGTCGGCAATGATTTGGCTGAGCTGCGCCGCACGATCGAGGATCTCGACCCCGGCAAGCGCGGCAGCCTGACTGCGCCGAAGCGGTTGTTCGGGATCATCCCGTTCGGCAACAAGATGCGCGACTATTTCGATAGCTATAAAAGTTCGCAATCGCACATCGCCTCGATCCTGACGCGGCTGGCGTCAGGCAAGGACGAGTTGCTGAAGGATAATGCCGCGATCTCGACCGAGCGGCAGACCCTGTGGGCGGCGATGGGGCGTCTGGAACAGATGATCCATGTGTCGAAGGCACTCGACGCCAAGCTGGAGGCCAAGGCCAACGAGATCGAGACGTCGGACCCGGTCAAGGCCAAAGCGATCCGCGAGACGGCGCTGTTCTACGTCCGCCAGCGTACCACCGATCTGCTGACCCAGATGGCGGTTAGCGTGCAGGGCTATCTCGCGCTCGATCTGGTCAAGAAGAACAATGTCGAGTTGATGAAGGGCGTCGACCGCGCCTCCACGACCACGGTGTCCGCGCTGCGCACGGCGGTGACGGTCGCGCAGGCGCTGACCAACCAGAAACTGGTGCTCGAACAGATCACGGCGCTCAACACGACGACCGCGAACATCATCGATTCGACTGGGGCACTGCTGAAATCGCAGACGGCGACGATCCATGAACAGGCGGCGTCCTCGACGATTCCGCTCGAAACGCTGAAGCGCGCCTTCCAGAACATCTATGACACAATGGATCAGGTCGACGCGTTCAAGGCGAAAGCATTGGTCTCGATGAAGACCACCGTCGACGCGCTGTCGGGCGAAGTCGAAAAATCGAAGGGCTATATCGCCCGCGCCGAGGGTGCGGCACAGGGGCGGCTGGCCGGTCCGGCCGTCGATAACCCGCTGGCCCCCGTCTGATGGAAACCCTCTGATGGCCCGTTCCGCCGACGACATCCTGCGTAGCGCGACCGATGTGCTGGAGCGCAGCGAACTCCGCCGCACCGTGGAGCGCGGCGCGCGCAGCGTGGCAATCCGCGTCCGACGCGCGGCGCTGACGGCGTTTGGCGTTCTGGTTGCTGCGTTCATCTGGGGTGCGTTCGTCTCGCCGTTGGGCATCGGGGGCGTGTTGGCGGTTGCGCTGATGCTGATGCTCGCCGTGTTGTTCGTCGCCCTGCTACCCACGAGTGCACGGGTCCGCGTGCCCGATCTGAAGTCCTTGCCCTCGACCCCGCTGCCGCAATTGCCCGACAAGACCAAGGCGTGGCTCGACGGCCAACGCCTCGCCCTGCCCGCCCCCGCCCGCTCACTGGCCGACGGGATCGGGGTCAAGCTGGCCGCGCTAGCGCCGCAGCTGGCGACGCTCGACGAACGCGAACCCGCCGCCGCCGCCGTCCGCCGCCTGATCGGCGACGAGCTGCCCGAACTGGTCAGGGGGTATCAGTCGGTCCCTCAGGCGCTGCGCAAGGCCGACACCGACGGCATCGTCCCCGAGCGGCAGTTGATGGACGGCCTGTCGGTCGTCGATTCGGAACTGTCGCGGATGAGCGAACAACTGGCGCGCGGCGATCTGGAGCGGCTCGCGACGCAGGGGAAGTATCTGGAGCTAAAGTATCAGGGCAACGGGTTGGGTTAAACCCTGCACGCCTTGATCGCCTTCGGCTCGGGCCGCGCCCCGCTGGGCTCGAACGCGGCGAGATAGCCCCCGGCCGACGGCATCGGCTGAAAATCGACCTGCCGATATCCCACCGCGGCGAACTCGCACTTTAGCAGCGCGGGAGGCGTGCCGTGCTGGTTGGTAGCGCGGTCGGCATCGACGACGATCACGCGCCCGCCCGCTTTCGCCGCTGGACGCAGGTGCCAGAGAAACGCGTACGGGCTTTCGATCTCGTGATACATGTGGACCAAGAACACGCGGTCGAAACTGTTTTCGGGCAGACCCGGGTTATCGGGCGTCCCGAGTTTCACGCTGACATTGTCGAGGCGTTCGCGCGTCACGCGCTCGGCAAGCGTATCGCGGACCTCGGGAACGATGTCCTGCGCCAGCACCCGACCCTTGGCGCCGATCCGCGCCGCAAGACGGATGGTATAATAGCCTTCGCCCGCCCCGATGTCCGCCACCGTCATGCCGGGCGTCACGCCTGCACGGTTCATCACCTCCACCGATTCACCCGCCCTGTCACGGCTATCCTCATCCGACCAGCGCGGGGAGACGATGCTGGCAACCGGGCGCGCGGCAGCGGGGAAAGCAGAGGGTTTGGGTGCCGGCGCAGGAGTCGCGGTACCGCTGTTACAGGCCGTCAGCACCAACGCGGTCAGAACGCTGCAGGACCTCAATCTACATCCTCCACGACGACCTTCTCGCCCGTCACGCGCTGCGACAGGGCCGCCGCCATGAACCGGTCGAGATCGCCGTCGAGGACATCGCTGGGCGAGCTGGAGACGACCCCCGTCCGCAGGTCCTTCACCATCTGGTACGGCTGCATGACATAAGACCGGATCTGGTGACCCCAGCCGATATCGGTCTTCGACGCGGCCGTCGCGTTGGCCTCGGCCTCGCGCTTCTGCAGTTCGGCTTCGTAGAGCCGCGCGCGGAGCTGGTTCATCGCCTCCGCCTTGTTCTTGTGCTGGCTGCGCTGGTTCTGGCACTGGACGACGATGTTGGTGGGCAAATGCGTGATGCGGACCGCACTGTCGGTTGTGTTGATGTGCTGCCCGCCCGCGCCCGATGCGCGATAGGTATCGATGCGCAGTTCGCTCTCGACGATCTCGATGTCGATGTTTTCGTCGACGACCGGATAGACCCAGACGCTGGCAAAACTCGTCTGGCGTTTGTCGCCGCTGCCGAACGGGCTGATCCGCACCAGCCGGTGAACGCCGCTTTCGGTTTTGGCATAGCCATAGGCATTTTCGCCCTTGATCAGATAGGTCACCGACTTGATGCCCGCCTGATCGCCGGCGTGATAGTCGATCGTCTCGACCTTCATTTTGTGACGCTCGGCCCAGCGCATGTACATGCGGCCCAGCATTTCGGCCCAGTCGTTGCTCTCGGTCCCGCCTGCGCCGGCATTGACCTCGATATAGGTGTCGTTCGCGTCGGCCTCGCCCGCGAGTAGCGCCGCCACCTTATCGCGTTCGGTCCGTTCGGCGAGATCGGCGAGCGCAACGAGCGCATCGTCGGACATTGCGGCATCGCCTTCGGCATCGGCCATGTCCATCAGCTCAACCGTATCGCTGAGTTCGGTCTGGATCGCGCGCGTCGCCTCGATCGCCTGTTCCAGCCGCCGACGCTCACGCATCACGACCTGCGCGGCCTTGGGATCGTTCCACAGCGCCTGGTCCTCGACCATGGCGTTCAGTTCGTCGAGCCGCGCAAGCGCCTTATCCCAATCGATAAAGCGGCGAAGTAAGGCGAGGGCGGACTTGATCTGGTCGACGTGTTGCTGCGCTTCGGCGCGCATAAATAGTTCCTCAAATGACTGTTCCCCCGCGAAGGCGGAGGTCCAGATTCTTTTCTTGGGCTGGATCCCCGCCTTCGCGGGGACACGGCAGCGCCGCTTCGCGGGACTGCCTAGTAAATCCCACCCTGCTTTTGCAAGAAATCGCTGTCCTGTCGGGATTGCATCTGGGCCTTGGGCGCAGCCTTCTTTACGGCGACGGGCAGTTCGTCACTGCGGATCGAGCGGCGCGGCTCGCTTTCGGGTTTGAATGCTTCCCAGATCACGGCGGGCTTCGGGTCACTGTCGTTGGGCCAGGTGCCGTAGACGCGTTTGCCCGATTTCCGGTCGATGCGGATCATGCGGATACCCGGCGGCGCGCGGAACGGCACGATCGGCATGCCCTCCATCGCAGGCTTGGCAAACGCCTTGAAGATCGGTGCCGCAATGACGCCCCCCTGTGCATAGCCGCCCATGCTGCGGGGCTGATCGTAGCCGAGGTAAACGCCGGCAACGAGATCGGGCGACCCGCCGACGAACCAGACGTTGGTCGGCCCCGATGTCGTGCCGGTCTTGCCGAACAGCGGCCGGTTTAGGTCGCGCAATACCGTCGCCGTGCCGCGCTGGATGACCCCCTCGGTAATGTGCACGACCTGATAGGCGGTCATCGCATCCATCACCTGCTTGGTCCGGCTGGGCGGGCGCGGCATCGGTTTGCCGTCGTATTCGGGCATGTTGCACCGGTTACAGGGCCGGGCGTCGGCGCGGTAGATGACCTTGCCGTTGCGGTCCTGGACGAAATCCATCAGCGTCGGGGTGGTGGCGCGCCCGTTGCTGGCCAGGATGGAATAGGCATTGACCATCTTGGCCACCGTCGTGTCGCCCGCGCCGAGCGCCACGGCCAACACCGCCGGATAGGGTTTGCCGGGGTCGCTGATCCCGACGGCCTCGGCCATCTTGACGACATTCTCCATGCCGGTCTGGCTGGCCGCGCGCACCGTCATCAGGTTGCGCGACTGTTCGACGCCCCAGCGCATCGTCTGTGGCCCCGAACCGCCACCGCTGAAATTGCGGAAGCATTTTCGGCCGAGCCGAGCGCCCTGATAGACGCAGAACGGGCCATCGACGATGATCGAGGCGGGCGTCATGCCGTGGTCAAGCGCCGAGGCATAAACGAAAGGTTTGAAGCTTGATCCCGGCTGGCGGAGCGCCTGCGTCGCACGGTTGAAACTGCCCAGCCGCGCATCGAAACCGCCCTGCATCGCCAGTATCTGTCCGGAGTGCGGATTCTGTACGACCATGCCGCCCGAAACCTCAGGGATACTGCGCAGCGACCATTCACTGCCTTCGGGTGCCACGACGATCACGTCGCCCGGGTTCAGCCAGTCGTATGCTGCGCCGCCGCCCTTGCGCGGCATCGACGCCGCATAGGCGGGCAGGCGCCCCTGCGTCCCGTCGATGAAGCCCAGCTGCGCAACCCCCTGGCCCTTCGCAAGGACCACGGCGGTGCGCCAATCCTTGTAGGTGACGGCCAGGTTCTTCGCCGTGAACGCCTGTTGCCAGTTGCCCGAAATATCGACTTTGCCCGACGGGCCGCTCCATCCACGCCCCCGCTCAAAGCGCAGCAATCCCTCACGCAGCGCGTCTTCGGCATAATGCTGAAGCCGAGGGTCGATCGAGCTGCGCACCCACAATCCGCCCGCATAAACCGAATAGGGGCCATCAGTGGCGTTCTCGCCGAACTTGCCGATCAGCTGCCGGCGGACTTCCTCGGTGAAGTAGCCACCCACGACGTCGTCCTTCACCTGCACACGCGGAATCGTGCCCAGCGGCGTTGCGATTGCGGCGTCATGCTGCGCCTGATCGATGAACCCGTTGCGCAGCATTTCGCCGAGCACCCAGTTGCGCCGCGTCATCGCGCGGTCGTAAAAGCGTTCGGGACGATAATTGGACGGCCCCTTCGGCAGAATCGCCAGATAGGCCATTTGCGGCAGCGTCAGGTCGCGGGCATCCTTGCCGAAATAGGCGAGCGCCGCCGACTGCACCCCGAACGCATTCCGCCCCAGCGCGATCTGGTTCAGGTACAGTTCCATGATCTGCTGCTTGGTGAGCGCCGCCTCGATCCGGTAAGCGAGCAGCGCTTCTTTCACCTTGCGCGAATAGGTCACCTGATTGCCAATGAGCAGGTTCTTGGCGACCTGCTGCGTGATCGTCGAGGCGCCGACCGGGCGGCCCGACCGCGTCAGATTGGTGAACAGCGCACGGATGACGCCGGGATAATCGACGCCGCCATGTTCGAAGAATGTCCGGTCCTCTGCCGCCATATAGGCCTTGACCAACAGCGGCGGAAACTCCTCGTAGCTGAGTTGCACCCGGCGTTCACGGGCGTAGGAATAGACCGGCGTCCCGTCGACCGAACGGATGTTGGTCGGCAGGGGCGGTTCGTATTTCAGCAGTGCCGTGGCATCGGGCAGGCCGCGCGCAAACGCGAACCAGAAGGCGACATAGGCCAGCATCAGGAACCCGAACGCGATCAGCCCGCGCCGTCCCCACCGGCTTTCCCATACGCGACGCGCGACGTTGGCAGCAGCACCGCCCTGTCGCGTCAGGGTCATACGAAGGTTGGCAGGCTCTGCAGCGTCGGTCATCGTCGCCGCGTGTAATGCGCGAACGCGCTTCGGGAAAGCAGTCAGTTACCGCGACGCCATCCGCCGGGCGAAATGGACATCGACCGCACGGCGCAGCGACTGGGCGATGGCGCGTTTCCCTTCCGCAGAGGTCAGCCGGTTCACATCGGCGGCGTTGCTGATGTAGCCCGCCTCGAACAAAATCGCGGGCATGTCGGGTGCCTTGAGGACGACCAGCCCCGCCATCTGATGGTAGTCGCGCTTGAACGGCACGTCGGTCGCTTCGCGTTTGACCAGGTCGGCGAACCGTGCGGACGCGTTCATCGTTTCGCGCTGGGCAAGGTCAATCAGGATCGACGACACGTCCGAAGATTCACTCCCCAGGTTGACGCCGTTGATCACGTCGGCGCGGTTTTCGCGGGCGGCAAGCGCGGCCGCCGTGCGGCTCGATGCAACCTCCGACAGCGTGTAGATCGTGGCCCCCGTCGCTTCCGTGCCGGGCGCACTGTCGGCGTGGACCGAAATGAACAGGTCGGCCTTCAATCCGCGCGCAATCTGGGCGCGCTCCTGGAGGACCAGAAAGCGGTCGTTTTCGCGAGTCATCGCGACGCGGACGCGCCCCCCCGCGAGCAATTCGTCACGGATCGATTTGGCCAGAGCCAGCGTCAGATCCTTCTCGCGGGCACCGTCCGCCCCGATGGCACCGGGATCGTGCCCGCCGTGTCCCGCATCGATCACGACAAGCGGCCGGCCGGCCGGCCCGAGGATGCGCGGTTGCGGCAAACCCGGACGAGCAGGCGGAATGTCGATGGTCACGCTGTAGCGGCTGCGCGGGGGGACGGCACGATGCGCCTCCGGCGGCAGATAGAGTTTGCGCGGCGCGGCGACCGCCCTGGCGACGGCACTGTCCGCCAGCGGGGTCAGGTCGAGCGTCAGGGCCCTGCCGTCCGCCGAAAAGCGGCCGTTGGCCACATCCTGCGGCACGGCCATGTCGAACACGATGCGTGTCGAGCCGATGGCATAGGCGCCCTGTCGCACGCGTGCCACCGGGCCGCTGCCGGCGACGGGCGTGCCAACCGATGCCCCGTCGACATCGACGGCGATCCGGTCGGGGGCAGTCAGAATAAAGCTCGTTGCCTTTTCGACGACGTCATCGAACCGCACGACAATGCGATCCTGCGCAATGTCGATACCCGCCACCTGCCCGCTGAAGGCAGGGGCCGAAACGGCGATGAGGATCGGCAGCAACGAGGACACGGCGGCACTTTGCCGCGCAACACCCCGCCTGGTCCAGCAACTTCGCATGGTAAACCGGCTTCCCGAAATTAACCCCAAAAAGCGAAAGACTTGACCCTTGCGCTCCACAGATCATGGTTAATCAAATTTGGTTAACGAAACCTTCCGCAGTGCTCATTCGGTCTGCAAAGCCATCGCCACCCTTTCTGTTGCCGTCGCGTGACGAGGCTGCTAACCCTGTCGCTGGGGATGTTCCGATTTTGTCTGGACTGCCCTTTCTCGGGTCGCGCGATTGCGCGTGATCGATCAGGTTGACGCTCGCATGACGCATGACATTCCGACCAACGCTTCCTTCGGCCATCCGGCCGGGGCGCGCGGTCGGACCCTTTCCCTGTCGATCCGACAGGGCATGAATTGCGGGCAGACACACAATCGCTCTTTCGACACCAACAACCCGTCGACGGCGGCGCGCCCGGAGCCGCGCCCATGATCCGTCCGACGACATCAGGCGCGCGCCCACCAAGGCTGCGTGCCCGGAGATATCTACATGACAATGCGTATGCTGATCGATGCGCGCCACCGGGAAGAAACCCGGGTCGCGGTCGTCAAGGGTAACCGGATCGAGGAATTCGATTTCGAATCTGCCGAGCACAAACAGCTCAAGGGGAACATCTATCTGGCCAAAGTGACGCGGGTCGAACCGTCGTTGCAGGCCGCGTTCATCGATTACGGCGGCAACCGGCACGGATTCCTCGCGTTCAGCGAAATCCACCCGGATTACTATCAGATCCCCAAGGAAGACCGCGAAGCCCTGCTCCGCGAAGAAGCCGAACACGCTGCCGAGGAGGAACGCCTGCGCGCGGGCGAGGACGATTTCGACGCGCACGAAAACTTTGGCGACAGTCATCACGACGACGACGGACAGGACCACGACCGCCCCGATTCGGAGTCCGAAGAGCACGACGACGACGCCCCACCGCCGCCAGCAACAACGGCCAGCGGCAACGGCATCGATGAAAAGGCCGCCGATGCGCTCCGCCAGAAGCGGATGAATCTGCGCCGCCGCTACAAGATTCAGGACGTCATCCGCCGCCGTCAGGTGCTGCTGGTTCAAGTCGTGAAGGAAGAACGCGGCAACAAGGGCGCGGCCCTCACCACCTATCTGTCGCTCGCAGGGCGTTACTGCGTCCTGATGCCCAACACGTCGCACGGCGGCGGGATCAGCCGCAAGATTTCGAACGTGGGCGATCGCAAGCGGTTGAAGGTCATCATGGCCGAACTTAACCTGCCCAAGACAATGGGCTGCATTGTACGCACCGCCGGGCTCCAGCGCACAAAAGTCGAGATCCGGCGCGATTTCGACTATCTTGCCCGCCTGTGGGACGAAATCCGCGAGAACACGCTGGGCAGCGCCGCCCCCGCGCTGATCTATCAGGACAGCGACCTCATCAAGCGCGCGATCCGGGATATCTATAACAAGGATATCGACGAGGTCGTCGTCGAGGGCGCCGAGGGATACGCCCACGCCAAGCAGTTCATGAAACTGCTGATGCCTAGCCACGCGCGGCGCGTGAAGCCCTATGCCGATACGGTACCGCTGTTCCAGCGCAACCATGTCGAGGATCAGCTCGCGGCGATGTACAATCCCGTCGTTCAGTTGAAGTCGGGCGGGTATCTGGTCATCAACCCGACCGAGGCTTTGGTGTCGATCGACATCAACTCCGGCCGGTCGACCCGCGAATACGGGATCGAAGCGACCGCCGTCGGCACCAATCTGGAGGCCGCGCACGAAATCGCGCGCCAGTTGCGGCTGCGCGACATGGCGGGCCTCGTCGTCATCGATTTCATCGACATGGAGAACAACTCCAACATCCGTAAGGTCGAAAAGGCGATGAAGGCGGCGCTCGCCGACGACCGGGCGCGCATTCAGGTCGGGCGCATCTCGTCGTTCGGCCTGATGGAAATGAGCCGCCAGCGCCTTCGCACCGGCGTGCTCGAAGCCTCGACGCGCCAGTGTCCGCATTGCGAGGGTACGGGCCTAGTCCGCACCGCATCGTCGGCGGGCCTTTCGGCGCTGCGGATGCTGGAAGACGAAGCCGGCCGTGGTCGCGGGTCGAAGCTGGTACTAACCGCCAGCCGCGAAGCTGCGCTCTATGTGCTCAACCGCAAGCGGGCCGAACTCGCCGAAATCGAGGCGCGCTATGGCGTGATGATCGAAGTCGCTTCCGATAACGAGGAAGAAGGCGCCCGGATGTCCGTCGAAGTCAGCGGCCCGCCGCCAGCCTTCACCCCGCGCATCGAAGCGCCGGTGTTCGAGGAAGAAGAAGACGATTTCGTCGAGGATTATGCCGAGGACGAGGACGACGAAACGGACGGCGAAAACGCCGAACCTTCGGGCGACCGATCGGGTGGCAATCGTGAAACCCGCGAAGATGGTGAAGCCGGTCGCGGCCGTCGCCGTCGCCGTCGTGGCCGTCGCGGACGCCGCGATGACGAACGTCCGGCGGAAACCGCCGATGGCGAAGCCGTCGAAGCAAGCGACGCCGAAGGCGCAGTCGAAGCTGGAGACGGCGAGACAGGCGAAGGTGAGGGTCGGGCCACTGCCGGCGGCGAAGAAGCCGAACGCAAGCGGCGCGGCCGTCGCGGCGGCCGCCGTCGGCGCGGTCGTGGCGGTGCGGATCGCGAAACGCAGGGCGAAGGTGCGTCGTCGGACGACATTGACGGCGAGGCCGAGCCCGTTTCAGTTGAAGCCGAAGCACCGGTCGCCGAGGAGGCGCCCGTCAAGCCGAAGCGGACCCGCAAGGCCAAGGTCGTCGCTGAAGCCGAACCGGAGACCGAAGTCGTGGCGGCACCGGCACCAGAAGCCGTCGTTGAAAAGCCCAAGCGCGTGCGCAAGACAAAGGCTGCACCGGTAGAATCTGCGGAGGAAACGGCTCCCGAGGCACCGGTTGCCGACGAAACGCCCACCAAGCCCAAGCGTACCCGCAAGGCGAAGGTTGCCGAGTTCGCCGAGGCATCGATCGAAAGCCCCGAAGCTGCGGCAGAACCCGTCGCCGCCGAACCCACCGAAAAGCGTGGGGGCTGGTGGCAGCGCACATTCGGCGCGCAGGAATGATCGGACGGGCGGCAGTCGCGCGGCGTTTCACGCGTCGTTCATCTGCCGCCCGCAAGACAGGCCGGTGATGCGCAGATTTACCCGACTGGTTGCGGCCCTGGTCGCCGCGATCCTCATTGCTCAGCCTGCCATGGCGCAATCGATCCTGCGCGATGCGGAAACCGAGGCGTTGTTCCGCGAAATGTCGGCCCCAATGATCGCGGCGGCGGGCCTCAACCCCAAAAGCGTCGACATCGTTCTGATCGGCGATCCGTCGATCAACGCCTTCGTCGCCGGCGGTCAGGTCGTCTATATCCATTCCGGCCTGGTCCAGGCAGCCGACAATGCCAATGAGGTTCAGGGCGTCATTGCGCATGAGCTGGGCCATGTCGCTGCCGGTGACGTGCTGCGGTCGAGCGCCGGGGCCAGCGAAGCGACGGGCATTACCGTCCTCAGCCTGTTACTGGGGGTAGCCGCAATTGCGGCCGGTGCGGGCGATGCAGGCGCCGGCATCCTGATGGCAGGCCAGCAGGCCGCGATGGGCAAGTATCTCGCCTTCTCGCGCTCGGTCGAAGCCGGTGCAGACGAATCCGCGCGGCGGTATCTGTCGGCAAGCAAGGTCAGCGGCAAAGGCATGATCTCGTTCTTCAAGAAGCTTCGCGCCGAGGAGTTTCGCTACAGCCAGGACAAGATCGATCCCTATGCAGTGACGCACCCGCTGAGCGGGGACCGCGTTGCCGTGCTCAACGACCGGATGGCCGCCGATCCGGCCTGGAACACGCCCACCGACCCCGCCATCGAGGCGCGGTTTCAGCGGGTGAAGGCCAAATTGTTCGGGTTCATCAACGAGCCCAAGGATACGCTCAACCGATATCCGCTGTCGAACCAGTCGATCCCCGCGCATTACGCCCGCGCCTATGCGTTCCACAAACAGGCCTTCGTCGACAAGGCCGTGGCGGAGGCCGACGCGCTGCTGACCGTCAAACCCGGCGATCCCTATTTCGAGGAATTGAAGGGGCAGATCCTGCTCGAATCGGGACGCCCGCGCGACGCCCTGACCGTCCTGCGCGACGCCGTCCAACGCACCAACTATGATCCGTTGATCGCCGCGCTGTTCGGCCATGCGCTGATCGCGACCGAGGACAAGGCGAATTTCGCCGAAGCCAAGACGGTCCTGCGCAATGCCGTACAGCGCGACCGCGAGAACCCGTTTGCCTGGTATCAGCTGGGTGTCATCTACACCCAGGAAGGCGATCAGGCGCGTGCCGCGCTGGCCAGTGCCGAGAAATTCGATCTGGAGGGACAGGCGCCCCAAGCGTTGCGCAATGCCAATGTCGCGATGGCCGGCCTGCCAAAGGGAACGCCCGACTGGCTGCGCGCGCAGGACATTTCGCTGGTCGCCAAAACCCAGGTCGACGGAAAGCGCAAAGGCGGTCGCCGCTTGCTGCTCAGCGGCAAGTAACCATGCAAATCAAAGGGCGTGAAATCATGATCGGACTGTTGGCGGCGGTCGCCGGTGCAGCGGCGACGGTGGCCGCAACGGGTGCGGGTGCGCCAGTATCAACATCGGACAAGGCGGCGATCGAAAAGATCGTGCGTGATTATGTCCTCGATCACGGCGAAATACTTCAGCAATCGATCGAACGCCTGCAGGCGCGCGAGCTGGCCAAGGTGATCGACGCCAATCGCGCGCTCATCGAAACGCCCTATGCCGGCGCATGGGAAGGCAATCCCAAGGGCGACGTCGTGCTCGTAGAATTCTTCGATTACGCCTGCGGGTATTGCCGGGCGAGCCTGCCCGACATCGACCGACTGTTGAAGGACGACCCGAAGCTGAAGGTCGTGTACCGCGAGATGCCAGTGCTGGGGCCGGACAGCACCGCCGCTGCCGAGCTAAGCCTGCGCGTTGCCAAGACCGGTCGCTATGCCGAATTTCATCGTGCCGCCTATGCCGTACGCCCCGATGCCGCCGTGCGCGCTAAACTGGCAAAGGAATTCGGCGTCGATCCTGCTGCAAAAGACGACAAGGCGAGCGAGGAAATCACCACCAACCTCCAGCTCCAGAACGCGCTGCGCCTGACCGGCACCCCCAGCTGGATTGTCGGCGACAAGATTCTGGCGGGCGCTGTCGGCTATGACGCGCTGAAGGCCGCGATTGCGGAGGTACGGGCGGCAAAGAAGTAACGGGCCGTACCGCCGTTGCGAGCTTCACTCGCAACGGCGACAGGCACTCCTCCCCATTCCACGGAGAAGTGGAAAGCGCCCTACTTCCCCTTGGGCGCTTTCGCTGCAATCGCTTCGATCTCGATCAGGAAATTGGGTCCGGCAAGCGCGGCAACCTGAACCGTGGAGCGCGCGACAAGATTGGGGTTTTCCGGCGTGCCAAAGAATTCCTTATAGCCCGCGTTGAAGCCCGCAAAATCCATCTTGCCGCCGAGTTTCGGATCGCCGGCCACGAACACCGTCAGCTTGACGATATCCGACATTGAATAGCCGAGCTTGGCGAGTGCGGCCTTGATCTTGTTGAACGTGCTGACCGTCTGCGTCTTGGTATCGCCGAAGTCGTCGATCGTGGCCGTCTTGGCCGGATCGATGGGCGAGGCGAGCTGGCCGCTGAGCAGCACCATCTCGGCGCCCGGCGGGATGGTCACGCCGCCCAGAATGATCGCGGGCGGCGGATTGGTATGGCGAACGATGGGGGCCGCCGATGCCGATGTGCCACAAAGTGCTGCGGCAAGCAGGACCGAAGATTTGAGCAGTGCCGTCATAGTGTCTCTCCCGTTTCGATTGGCGTGGCGGACAGGCAACGCGCTGTCCGGTATTTCTAGGGTAATCTCTGGCATCTTTGACAGGTCATGCGCGCCACTCGTTCATGGCATCTCCAAGCGCATTTTCGAGCTCGCCGAGCAACGGTCCGAACGCCTTCCACTGGTCGAGGCCGGAGCGATAGATCGGCTGTCGCACCTGTTCGGAACTGACCGTCCGAACGGACCGCTTGTTTTCGAAAAAGCGCAAGCAGGCCGGATCGAAATCCAGTCCGCAGGCATCGAGCAACTGTCGTACCCGAACTTCGGTTTCGTCGACCAGGTCCTCATAGATCAGCGTACTTATCGCGCCTGGCGCGACGGCGTGGAAATGTCGGATGATCGACAGATAATGCCGGTAGTAATGGCCGAGATCGGTCAGATCGTAAGAAAACTCCTGCCCCTCGGCGAAAAGCTGTTTGAAACAAGAGAAGCACGCGGCCATCGGCGCGCGGCGCACATCGATGATCTTCGCCCGCGGCAGGATCAAGCGAATGAGGCCGGTATGCCGAAAATTATTCGGCATTTTGTCGATGAAATACGCTCTGCCTAACCGTCGGTGGATTTGCGCCCGGGCCAGATACTCCTCACCCCACATGCGCACTTCGCCAGGCCCGGCGTTCTCGAGCGCATTCGGCCCCAGTGCAGCGATATGCGCGGCGATGCCGCCGATGTAGGGCAACTCCATCGTTCCTTCGATCAGGGGATGGCTGGCCAATATCTGCTCGACCAGGGTCGATCCCGAACGCGGCAACCCGAGGATGAAGATCGGTGCCGCGCTATCCGAACCCCAGCCTTTGCGCGCGGCATAAAATTCCGGCGTGTAAAAATCGACCACTGCTTCGGCCTGCGCCTTATAATTCTCCGCCTCCGACGCGAACCGTCGTTTGGCTAGCGCAGCGCCCGTCGCATAATGGGTGAAGGCCGGACCGGCCTGGCCCGCATCCTCGTAGCGGCGTCCCAGAGCATAGGCGACATGCATACGGTCCTCATCGGGCAAATTCGTATCGGAGATCAGGGCCAGCATCGCGGCCTCGTCGGTTACGGTCAGCACCGTATCAACCTTGAGATTGGCCAAGCTCCACCAGGCCTCCCCCGTTTGCGGCCGCAGCTTCAGCGCACGACGATAGGACGCAATGGCCGCGTCCCGCCGTCGCTGCGTGCGAAGGGCATGGCCGTGGTTGATGGCAATCTGCGGGTTGGCCGGAAATTGCTCGGCCAGTTCCGCGTGGATCGTTTCGGCTTCGGCATCGTCGCCCAACAGCGCAAGACAGCCTGCGCGCAGGTTGCGATAGGCCGGATTGGCGGGATCGCAGTCCTCCAGCGGTGCCAGTTCGATCAGGGCAGCCTCGCCCTGTTTGCGCGCAAACAGGGCATGGGCCAGATCGAAGCGCGCCTGAGTGAAATCGGGACGAATTTCCAGCGCGTGTCGCAACAATGTCTCGGCATTTTCAAAGGCGCGCGCGGCAACATAGCAGGCCGCCAGCAACCGCGCAGCTTCGGAATCGCGTGGATGTGCCAAAAGATGCCGGCGTAGCATCGGCTCGGCTTTGGCATGACGCCCCCCAACCACCGCCTCGGCAGCGACGCCTAGCTGCGGATCATGGGTCGCCAGCCGCGCAAGTGCTGCCTGCGCCTGCATTTCGCTTGCGGTATCGCCGACCGCAAATGCCGCATCGGCCAGCGCCTGCCAGCCTTCAGTCAGATTGGGATCGAGCCGGACCGCTTCCTTGAGCTGTCCAAGTCCTCCGGCCCCGTTTCCGGTGGCGGCCAGACACAAACCAAGTTCATAACGGGTGCGCGCCGCGCGGGGAAAATCACGCGCCAGGCCCGTCAGCAGCGGCAGCGCCTCTTCAGCCCGACCTAATCGACGCAGTGCGGATGCACGAATAAGCTGCGGCCGGGGATCTTTAGGCGCCCGGTCGATCAGGCCGCGCGCCAGTTTCTCGGCAACGGCAGGATCACGAGACAGCGTCTGAGCGGCTTGCTCGAAAGGATCGATCATGACGTCGAGCATAGCCGCGGGATAATCTTTCTCAAATGAAATGGCCCGGCCGCACTCGAGAGTGCGGCCGGGCCACGTATGGTCTAGAATTTAATCGTGGCACGTGCGTAATAATAGCCGCCGTTGATGCCCCACGGTGTGAAAGCGATCGGCGAGTTGTAGACGTTGCCGGTCAGCGGACGACCATTCAAAGTCGGCGACGTCGGCGCCTGCTTGTCGAACAGGTTGTTCGCGCCGATGTCAAAGCGAAGTGCCTTCGTCAGGCTATAGCCGACGTTGAGGTCGGTAATAAACGTCGTGCCGATGCTGATGAGCGCCGCGCTGGTTGCGGTCCCTGTTCCCGATCCGTCGTTACTCTGATGTTGACTGGCAGCACCATAAACCGTTTCGCGCAAATTCAGCGAGAAAGGACCATGGGTGAACAGCGCATTGGCAATCAACTTCACCTTCGGCGTCGCCGTGGTCAACGCATCGATGGCGGTCAAGGTCAGCAGCTGGGTTTGCCCTTTCGCCACATTGACCACTGCGGCCGGAAGGGCTGCGATTCTGGTAATCGCATTCTCATTGTAGTTGATGCCCAACGACCAATCGACTTTGCCGAATTCGCCGAAATCACTCGCATAGTCGATTGTCGCTTCGATGCCGCGGGTACGGGTATCGACACCGTTGGTGAAGATGTTGATGCCCGAATAAGAGGTGGCATCGGCCAACGAGACGCCGCGCGAGAGCAGGGCGTTAATCACAGCTTGCGATACGACATTTGCCGCGGCCGTCGGCGGGTTCCCTACCGAGCCAAAGAGATTGCCCGAAGGAACAATACGATTGGTGATCTTGATCTGGTAAGCATCGACCGTGATCTGCAATCTGGGCGTCGGATGGGCGACGAAACCGAACGAGAGGTTGGTCGATTTTTCGGGCTGGAGCGGCGCGAAGCCCAGGGTCTGCGCGGCGGTTGAGTTCGGCGGCAACTGGCCGAAGGTTGTCCCCGGTCCGACGTTGACCGAGGAGTAATAGGATTCCGCCAAGGTCGGCGCGCGGAAGCCATTCGACACCGTACCACGCACGGCGAATGCCGGTGAGAAATCGTAACGGGCATTGAACTTGCCGATGTAGACCGACCCGAAGTCCGAATAATGCTCATAACGACCCGCTGCATCGAGATGCAGACCATCGACAGGATCGAGTGCGACATCGATATAGCCGGCATAGTTGCTACGGCTGAACTGCCCGGCATCCGTGGGTGCAAAGCCGGGATAGGACTGACCGCCGCCAAAAGCATACGACGCATATTCGCCCTGGGCGATGCTGTAGTTGTTCTTGCGATATTCCGCACCCAGCGCCAGAGTCAGCGGCTTCGCCATACCGAGTTCGAAGTCCCGCTTCAGATCGAAATTGGCGACCCATTCGCTGTTCGTCAGCGTACCGTCATAGAAATTTCGCTGTAGTCCGGTCAGTGGTGTCGCGCTGACCGACTGGGCCTGTGAGAACAGCGACGGATTGGCGGAATTCAACGTGTACAATGCCGCCGCATCGCGGCCGTAAGTTAAAGACAGATCGTAATCCCACTGCGAAATCGTCCCTTTGAGGCCGGCCGTCAGCGAGAAATCTTCCTCGCGGATACTTTCCTGCGGCTGGAAGCCCTGCGGCAACGGATACACCACGACACCACCCGTCGTCGTGCCCGAAACGCGGGTCGGTCGGCGATAGTTTTCGAAAGCCTTGGCGTTACGCGCGCCATAATTGCCGAATGCATAGATCTGCACTTCGGGCGAAATCTCATAACCCGAATTGAAGCCGACGTTATAGATCGTGTAGCGCGCATCGCCGTTGATGGTGTTGACGTTCGGGAAGGAAGGGTTGGCCCTGATCCCTGCTGTGTCGACCGGGTTGTTGGTGGTCTTCAGCGTCCCATCGGCGTTGAAATAGCGGCGATCGTATTGGCCGTGGCTTGTGAAGTCATGAAACTTGTACTCGCCGGTGATATTGACGAAGCCCTTGTCGCCCAGCGCAAAGCCGAAGTTGGCGCTAGCACCAAAGGTCTTGCCGCCATTCTTGTAGAAGCTCCCGCCGGTCGCACTGATGCTGCCGCCGCTGTTGGCCTTTTTCTGGATGATGTTGACCACGCCGGCGATCGCGTCCGAACCGTATTGCGCGGCTGCACCGTCCTGCAACACTTCGATGTGATCGATCGAGGCGGTGGGAACAAACGACAGGTCGGTCGTGGAGCTGCCCGAATAGGGGCTGCCGCCGAGCACCGACAAATTGGCCGTGGTGTGGCGGCGCTTGCCGTTGATCAGCACCATGGTATCGTTCGGGCTGATCCCTCGGAGCGCAGCCGAGAGGGTCAGGTTAGCGGTGTCGCCGCCAAATCCCTGGAAGTTGAGCGAAGGCAGGCTTTGCGCCAGAACTTGCGTCAGGTCTTGCTGGCCTACGCTTTGCAGCGCTTTTTCACCGATCAGCTGGATCGGCGAAGAACTGTCTGCCGCGCGCATACCCGTCTGGCGCGTTCCGGTGACAATGATATCGCTGCCGCTCTGTTCGTCGGCGGGAGCGTCCGCTGCCCAAGCCGGATGGCTGGCGAGCATGGCCACCGCAATGGCCCCGCGTGAAATCTGTGCAATGGTCTTCATTTTCTTACCCCTTAGTTTGTGGTGACCTGTTCGGGTCTTTCCAATTGGTCGCCCGACGATGCGGGTTGCCTTTGGTTCGTTCCTGCGAAACCACTGGGATGCCGGCGCCGATTTTTCATCGGTCACTGGTCTGGTAAGAATCGGTGTGCTGCCTCCTTCGTTCAGGCCGCACGGCGGCTTGGTTCGGTCAACGCACGGGCGCTGACCTGTTTGGTAAGAGCGGCCACGGTGGCATGGGCGGACTGGATGCCGCCTTCCTGCCAGCCTGGCGTCTGGCTGAGCGCGGCACTGGCGAAAAAGACACGGCCCTCGGGCTGGCAGAGCAGGCGGAATTCGGGGGTATCATTGTGCCCTTCCTGTGGCCCCTTGGCCTTGGGATTCCAGTTCGGCCACGGTCCCAGGCTGTACGGCACCTTGATCCAGTTGACCGCAAGGGCGTTGACGCAATCGTCGCCGTGGCCGGGGTGCGCCTTGTCGATGGCCGCGCGCGCCATCGCGATCTGTTCGGCAATGCTGTGTCGAACGAACTTCGCCCCCGCCTCGCCCGAGCTGTAACAGCCCAGAATCATGCCGCGCTCGCTGTGCAGACCGGTCGAGGGGTACCAGATCAGCGAGGTCTCCCCGCCAACGAAGCTGATACCGCCATAGATCTGCTCGCGCTCCCAGAAGCGCGGTGCCTCGAACGCGACCTTGTTCGAATTGTCATAGACGACGCTTGCGATCGCAGTGGCTACTGGCTTGGCAAAATTGCTGTCAATCTTGGCCAACACCGGAAACGGGATGGTGCAGACACAATAATCTGCCTTCAGCGTGCGGGGTGTCCCCGTCGCCTTATCGACGAAGACGATCTCGACACCCTTGGCATCATGACGGATACGCTGAACTTCCGCCCCACGAATCGCACGCGTCTTCAGATTGCGTTCGATGCCGACCGAAATCTGGTCCATGCCGCCCACCGGCTGGAACATCGTCGCCTGCATGTAGAGCTGGTCCTCGAACAGCGTCATCGGCAATTGCTGGTTGCCGAGCAACACGCCCAGGGGCGTCGCCTTGGGCGGCCCTTCGAAGCTGGACACTCCGGCCCCCGGCGCTGTCCCGAACCCGGCGCGCACCGTACCATCGAAAGCGAACTTATCGTCGAGGTCGCCATAGAATTTCAGGAACGGCAGCAGCTTTGCCTTGTCCTCCGTGGACAATGCCTGATCGAGTGACCCTTGGTTGATTGCCTTGGCCAGCAGCTCGGACACGTGCCCGCGCGTATCGTTGATCGCGGTCCGCATCCGCAATTTGTCACCGTTATTAGCCACGACATAGGCCGACCGGCTCGAATTGACCTCGACTTCCAGCGGCACGCCGAATTTTCGCGCATAGCCCAGGATATGCTGATGAAAGCTTGGCAACCGCGCTGGCCCCGCGTTGAAATAGACGCCGTCGGAGAACTTGGCAGTTTGCGTATCCTCGCCGATCATCTCGATCTTGTCGCCGTTGCGCACTGTCCAGGCGCGCCCCCCGACGCGCTCACGCGCCTCAAGCACGGTCACCGAGAATCCGCGCTGTTCGAGTTCGTAGGCCGCGACCAGACCGGAAATTCCTGCGCCCAGCACGACGACCGATTTGCCAGTTCCGAACCCGCCGCCGGTATCGGGAAGAGGTGCCGCCTGCGCGACGCCGAACATGCCCATTGCCTGCATTGCACTTGCCGTGGCCGCAGCGCCTCCGCTTGCCCCCAGTCGCTGCAAAATCGTACGGCGCGTGATCATTAAGCCCCCCTTGGTGAAACCGACGTTTCAGGAGCCTCTCCGTCCGCACCGCGCATCCATCGTGCACGTCATCGGAAGTAACAAAATACGTCGACTCGAACAGCCGAACCTTGCCGCACGCAACTATGCGAGCGGCACGCGAAAACGACAGATTACGAATCCCCGAACCCAACCCGCTGACGTAATGACATTATAATTCTGTCGATCAGGCAATTGCATAATTTGCATGTGGCCGTTCACGTGCAGCAGAATGAATCGCATGCTGCACATTACGCGGTGCATTATATCGATTTAGTGAGTTTATATAGCGTCAGATGCTGAAATTCATCGGTTTTTCAGAATCGACGGTGGATTCACGCGTCTTGCAACTTGTCTCAGCACGAAACTGCTTCTAATTTTCGATACGTGCGGCAAAATCGACAGCTCCTGCCGATAGATGGTGTCGTAATCGTTCAACGAGCTAACGTGAATCAGGATCAGAAAATCGGTGTCGCCCGACACGAAGCCGCAATAGGAAATCGATGGGCATTTCACGACTTCGAGCTCGAATTCGTTAAGGATACCTTCGGCCTGCGACACGAGCTCGATGGCGACCACGACGACACCGCTGAACCCCAACTTTCCCATATCCAGCCGCGCATCATAGCCCGCGATGATCCCGCTTTCCTCCATCGCCTTGCGGCGGCGGGCCACCGAACTGCTCGACAAGTGAATGCGCTCGCCGATGGCGACGTCCGAAGCGCGCGCGTCTTCGGAAAGTTCGCGTAGGATACGGTAATCGGCTTCGTCGAGTATGTTCACGTCGGAAATCCCCGCCAAATTCCTCTTTGGCGACGATGTTTAGCAGGTTGCCGACACAAGTGAAAATTCCTCCCCGGTGCGGGGAAGAATTGCTCGATCGCCTCGACTGCTTTGTGACGCCTTACCCGATCGTCTTGCGGAAATAATCGATGGTCTGCGCCAGGCCTTCACGTAGTTCCACCGTCGGTTGCCAGTTGAGCCGCGCCTTTGCCAGGCTGATGTCAGGGCAGCGTTGACGCGGGTCGTCCTGCGGCAGCGGGTGATAGACGACCTTCGATCCCGAGCCGACCATTTCAACGGTCAGCTCGGCCAGCTGACGGATGGTGAACTCGTTCGGATTGCCGATGTTGACGGGGCCGGTGAAATCGGCCGGGCTTGCCATCAGGCGAATGAAACCCTCGATCAGGTCGTCGACATAACAGAAACTGCGGGTCTGACTGCCGTCGCCGTAGATCGTGATGTCCTCGCCGCGCAGTGCCTGAACGATGAAGTTCGATACGACACGCCCGTCGGCCTGCGACATGCGCGGGCCATAGGTGTTGAAGATGCGCACGACCTTGATCTCAAGGTTCATCTGTCGGTGATAGTCGAAGAATAGGGTCTCGGCGCAGCGCTTACCTTCGTCATAGCAGGACCGAGGCCCGATGGGATTGACGTTGCCCCAATAGGATTCAACCTGCGGGTGTACGCTGGGATCGCCATAGACTTCACTGGTAGAGGCCTGAAATACCTTGCACTTGAGGCGTTTGGCCAGGCCCAGCATGTTGATCGCCCCGATGACTGACACCTTTGTCGTCTGGACAGGATCGTGCTGATAGTGGATCGGCGACGCAGGGCAGGCGAGATTGTAGATTTCGTCGACTTCGACAAACAGCGGGAAACAGATGTCGTGCCGCATGAATTCGAACCGGGGGTTTTGCAGCAGATGCTCGATATTGGATTTGGAACCCGTGAACAGATTGTCGACGCACAGCACTTCGGCGCCGTCGGCAAGCAGCCGGTCGATCAGATGCGATCCCAGAAACCCGGCACCGCCGGTGACCATGACACGCTTGTGACTGAAATACGTTCGAGCCATTTGAATAAAGCCTCCCTGATCGCTACGCCTTATCATCTGGTTGCTGCGGTGCAACGTCGGTCGGCATATCGTCCGCTTCACATCGGGACGTTTACGCCCCAACGGGTGGCCTGCAGCAGATGATCACAACTCTGCTGGCCTGGATTTTGGCTGTACCAGCTATCGTAATCCTGAGCGTCTTCGTGGCGGAAGTATTCACGGGCATCGTTCCGGGTCGGGCGAAAGCTCCGTCAACATCTGACCAACCGATCGACCTCGCCGTGATCATGCCAGCACATAACGAAGCAACGCTGATCGTCGGCACCTTGGCGGCGCTGGCCAGCGTGCTGCCGCCGAACACGCGGGTTGTCGTGGTTGCCGACAATTGCACCGACGATACCGCGCGCCTTGCGCGCGCGCAGGGTGTCGTGGTCATCGAACGCACCGATCCCGATAAGCGGGGCAAGGGATTTGCCCTGGCCTTTGCCCGCGATGCGCTCGCCGACGCCCCACCCGATGCCGTCGTCATCGTCGATGCCGATTGTATCCCGGCGGCGGGAACACTTGCAACGCTCGCGGCTGCGACGCTGGAGCAGGATCGCCCCCTTCAGGCCGTGTACCTGCTGCGCAACGCCTCCAACGCGCCACCGATGGTCCAGATTTCATCGTTCGCGTTTCTGGTGAAGAACCTGATCCGGCAACGCGGTTCGGCGCGGCTTGCCGATGTCGGCATTTTGGGTGGCACCGGGATGGCCATGCCATGGCACCTGTTCGCCGAGGCTCCGCTCGCCTCCGACGACATTGTCGAGGATCTCTCGCTGGGCATCTGGGCGACGCGACGCGGACATCCGCCGCGTTTGCTCGAAGGGGCGCGGGTCGAAAGCGAAGCCGCGGCGCGGAGCGACACGCTGGGGCAGCGGGCACGCTGGGAACACGGCTTTCTGCAAACCGCGCGTGTGCAGGCGATGCCGCTGATCGCCGCCGGGATCGGGAAGCGCAACGCCGCCTTGTTCTGGCTCGGTCTGCATCTCTGCGTGCCGCCGCTCGCCTTTCTCATTGCCGCGACGACGGGCATCGTCGCGGTGCTTGCCGTGCTGATTGCGTTCGGTGCGTCGGTAACGCCGTTTGCGATCCTGGTCGCGATGGGCGCTCTGGCGGCGCTCGGGATCATGCTCGCCTGGGTGAAAGAGGGACGCAGCGTGCTGAGTGCAGGGGCGCTGCTGCAAGCGCCGCTCTACGTGCTGTGGAAGCTGCCAATCTATCTCAAGCTGCTGACGGGCCGACGTTCGGGCTGGGCACGGACCCGGCGCGAGGGGGAAAATTAGATCGGGCGACCGGACAGCTTCCAGCGAGCCACGATGACGAAGATCGCCGGACCCTCGATCAGGTAACGCCGCCACAGGCGCTGCGGCTCGCTCAGCAGCCGGTGGAGCCATTCCAGTTTCAGCTTTTGCATCCACAACGGGGCGCGCCGCTTCAAACCCGTCACGAATTCCAGTGAGGCGCCGATGCACAGGCCCACGCCGCCGGCACGACCGCGATCCGCAATCTCGGCGGCAATCATTTCGCTTTGCGGTGCACCGACCGCCAGAAAGACATAGTGAGCCCCGACCCGTTCGACGGCCTCAACCACCGCCAACCGCGCTGCAGGGTCGTTGGCAAGGCCCATCGGCGGCGCGATATGGGTGATCCCGAGTGCGGGATAGCGTTGCTCCAGGCTTTGCCGCAGCGCCGCCGATCCGCCAACAACGGCAATCTCGTCGTCGGGACCGAGCGTTCCAGCAAATAGGCGGGCAGTCAGGTCGCTGCCCGCCACGACTGGCAAATCCTCACCACAGAGGCGTGCCAACAGGGCAAGGATGCGGCTGTCACACAGGCGGAGCGCCGCAGCGCGATAGGCGATGCGGAACGGACCGTCGGCGTCCTCGCGCGCCAGGCGGACGACGTGATCGACATTGGGCGTGACGATGAAGCTGAACCTTGGATCGCGCGACATTTGGCGCACCTCGGCCAGCGCCATCGCGGGGGTCAGCGGGGTGATGGCGAGGTCGAGAAACGCAGCGTGGCGGTCAGTAGACATCCCGTTTCCAGATCAGCTGGAACACCGTCTCTAGGATAATCCGCGCATCGAGCAGCGGCGACCAGTGCTCGATGTAATAGATATCGTAATCGACGCGGCGCTTGGCCTGTTCGATCGTCGCGATCTCACCGCGAAAGCCGCGGACCTGCGCTAGCCCGGTGATGCCCGGCTTGACGCGGTGGCGCGCGCGATACTCGCCCACCGCATCGAAATAATAACGCTCGCCGATGCGCATGGCGGTGGCGTGTGGGCGCGGGCCGACCAGGCTCATCTCGCCGCGCAGGACATTCCACAACTGCGGCAACTCGTCGATGCTGAACCTTCGGATGAACCGCCCGACCTTTGTCACCCGCGGATCGCCCCGCACCGTCCGCTCCCCGCCGGAAACATCCGCCTTGTCGACATACATCGACCGAAACTTGATCACTTCGATAACACTGTTGTTGAACCCGAACCGCCGCTGCCGAAAAAACACCGGCCCAGGCGACTCAAGTTTGATAACGGCCGCGACGATCGCAAACAGCGGCGACAGAACGACCAGGGCCAGAAAGGCAATGATGCGATCCTGCAGTGCCTTTGCAACGCCATCTAGGTCGCGGACCGGCTGTTGCCAGACCTTGAACACAGGCAAGTCGCCAATGAAGGCGAAACGATATCGCTTTCGAAACTCTAGGGTTTCGCGTGGCAGAACGCAGACGTCGATGGCCGCCACACTGAGTTCGTTTGCAATCATGTCGAGCCGGGCCTGACTGATACGCGGCACGGCGATAATTACTTGGTCGAGGTGCCCCTGGCGCGCTTCGTCCAGCAATTCGGCGAAACCGCCGATGAATTTGACCGAATTGATAGACCCCTGATCGATGCGTGTCCTGCGGTCATCGGCAAAACCCACGATCTGGAGGTGCGGCACGCGTTCCAGTGCGAGCAAATCCAGCACACGTCGGACATTGCCGCCGTCCGCACCGTAAATTGCAACACGCTGGCCGACAATGCCTGCCTTCATCAGAGCATAAGCAATCCGCCGAGTGGCAATGCGGGCAAAAAAGAAAAACGTCACGCTGAGGACCACAAAGATCAACAGGATACCGCGCGAAAATTTGTCGATGATCTCAAACTGCGCCGCTGTGATGGCGGCGAGTGTCACCGCGAGGAGAAAATCGAGGATCGCACCGCTGCCGACATCGTCGGCCTGGCTCGCAGCTTGCGCATAAGCGTCGCGCGAGAGGCGGATGAGGAAATAGTTGAAGGCGAGAAGGATCGCAGCAGAACCGTGCACCTTGGGGTCGAAGTAGAGATTGCTGAAGAGGGCGTAGATGGGGGGGGTCAATAACGCCGCTAACATCAGGCTCACGATGTCGGAGACGACGCCGAGCGAAATGAGGGTGTTGGTCGTCAACCGCAGGTAGCGGCGGCGGGTCGACCGGATCGAATCGTTCGCCAGCGCTTCAGGCACAGTTTGCTGATCTGCCATCGTCACCGGTGCCCCTGCACGCTCTAGAGCCGCCCCATTACGCCGGCACGCTTGACATCCGTGACCTCCGGGGGTGCAAAATCCGTTGCGGCTTTTTGCAAACCCGCCGCCGAATCGCGCACGCAATCACTGTTAACGCACAATTGTTGACGAATCTTCCACCCCTCTATGCGCGCAGGATTGAGAAAGGTGAAATCCTGCGCGACGCCCAATGCGCGGGCGCTATCCTTCGCCGCGAGGAGGTAGGCGATGTAAGCCCGCAGCGCGACCGTACTGCCGGGATTTTTCTGCAACAGTTCCTCGAACAGCTGGCGCGGCCTGAGGCGATCGCCCCGCGCCCGGTAGACCGCAATGACCGTCAACCTGGCCTGCACATTGTCCGGATCGTCGCTCACCGCGCCCTGGGCATCCCGCAAGGCGCCATCGAAATCGCCCGTGCCCAGCGCCAGCTTCGACCGCAACAGCAGCGCATAGCCGTTCGTTTCGTCGGATTTGAGGATCCGCTCCAGCATCTGCTGTGTGCCGGGTTTCCCCAAAGCGTTGGTGGCGGTGAGATAGAGCGCCCAGACATCGGGCGGCGTCCCGGCCCCGATCAGCGGTTCGAGAACCGCCACAACCTGTTGCGGCCGGCCGCGTTCGAGCAAGACCCGCGCGACCAGCACCCGCATCGGAATGCTGGCCTTGTCCGACACGCCGTCCGGCGCCCCGTCGAACAACGTCGGGTCGTATTCGACGATGAATTCGAAGGCGCGGTTGTGCAAAGCCAGATCGTCGGGCTGTGCCCGAAGCGCCGTCATCACGACGTCGCGCGCCGCGTCGCGCTTGCCGAGCTTGTACTCAACTGAGGCGAGGTCGAGGACGCGCCCCACATTCGGGCGGATCGCATTGAGTTCGCGCAGCGCGGCAGCAAGCTTCGGGCCGTCACTCGCGGAACGGTAGAGTTCCGCGAGGGTGGTGAGCGTGAGTTCGGTGCGACCCGTCGCAGCGTTGTCGAGAATGGCAATCGCCCCGGCAAAGTCCCGGCGGCGCCCAAGCACGCGAGCCTTCAGCACTTTACCCACTTCATCTCGGGGGTCAGCGGCGAGAATCTCGTCGGCGAGTTGCTCCGCCGCCTTGTCGCGCCCCTCTATCAGGGCCACCATCCCCTTGATCAGCTTTGGACGGGTCAAGGTCGGCTGCAGCGAAAGAAGCTGGTCCGATGCCTTGACAGCTTCACGCATCTTTCCCGCGCGAAGTGCGATGTCGGCCAGCATCTGCAGCGATTCCGGGTCGGCCGCGTCGAGCTCGATCGCCCGGTTATAGGCATCATAGGCGCCGCCAAAATTGTTGTTCTGCAGTTCAGCCCGTCCCAGCAACCGCCAATAGTCCGCGACATCGTCGCGTGAGGCGACGGCTTTTTTCGCGGCGAGGACGGCCGCAGGGGCCAGACCCTGGTCGAGCAGCGCTGCAGCCTCTGTCGCCTTGCGCGCGGCAATGTCCGAAGACGACGAGCAACCCTGTACCGAAAGCATCATGGCCGCCATCGCGGCGGCGAATGGCCAGCATCGCTTCATACCGTTTGCGAAATCGACGTTCATCAACTGTTGAGCCCATCGCAACTATTTGGGTGGTAAGTACGGCAGATAGGGTGGTAACTACGGCGTTCATGCCGCTAGAGGTATCCGCCGTAACAAGCGAGGGGTAAGGTTGTGAAGTTGGTTTTGCGCGTAATAAGCGCGGCGCTGTGCACCGTATCGGTCGCGGCGGCGGCACAGACAACGTCGTCCCCCGGTTCTGCGGCGCAGGCGAGCGGCGTGATTTCCCCCCAGAATTCCTCGGCGCCGCAACCTTCGACCCAGGAGGTGCGACCTGACCCTTTGCCGATTCCGGCGGCACGCCCCGGGGATTATGTCGTCAACGCGGGCGATCAGCTGGAAATCTATGTCTGGGGTGAGGAACGTCTGCAGCGAACCCTGCGCGTCTTGCCCGACGGCAGTTTTTCGTTTCCGCTGATCGGGCGATTGACGGCGGCCGGCAAGACGCTGCCCCAGATCGAGACATATGTGTCCAACGGCCTGCAGAGCCAGTATCGGGGACGCGTGCCGCAGGTAACGGTCTCGGTGACGGCGCCCAGCGGTCTGCAATTCGCGGTCGCGGGACGAGTGAAGACACCGGGAACATTTACCCCCGGTCGATATGTCAATTTGCTGGAAGCGCTGACGCTGGCCGGCGGACCCGACGAGTTCGCCAACCTCGATAATGTCGTGATCGTCCGCAAGACGGCGACCGGTTTGGTCAGCATCCGCGCGCGGATGGGCGGGGTGTTCAAGGGATCGATCCCGGCCGGTGCCATTGCGCAGAATGTCATTCCCGCGATCGAAAGCGGCGACACGGTTATCGTCCCATAATGCGCCGCGCCGTTCCCAAATCGTCGCGCATGCCCGCGCATCGTGCCATGGTCGCCGCGTCGGTCGCCATCGCGACAGCCCTGCCCGCAGCGGCGGTGGCAAAGACCGAAACCGGCGCCGATGTCTCGTTGACGGCAGCGATCGCTTCGAACCCGTTTCAGGCGACGGTCGGCACATCGGAATCGGCCAGCGCGTCGATCGCCCTGTCGCCCTGGATCACCTTTACCGAGGCAGAAACCCTCCTGAGGCTATCCGGCGATGTGCGCCTCACCGAATATGCAAAGACCTTTCCCCGCAGCGACTCATACCGCGTCGGCGCGGACGGGACATGGCGGATCAACCCGCGGCTCACGCTGTCGAGCAATCTGTCGTTTTCAGAATCGACAGTGGGCGAAACGAACCTTGTCGAAAACCTGTCGCCGGGAATTATCCTGATCGAGGATCCGGCACTTGTGGGGATCCGGTCCCGCCGGCAGGCAGTGAACGCATCGGTGACCGCGCGATACCGCCCCGATGCGAAACAGTCGTGGACGCTCAACGCCAATGCCATCGACAGCCGTTTCACCAACCTGGCGGCGGGCAATGACTATGCCTTGTTCGGCGGGACGATCGCCTATGACAGGGTCATGCGGCTCGGCACCTTTGGCGTCTCGGTCGGCCTGCAACGTTACGAATGCCGATCGCTGCAGAACTGTTCGCAAGTGATCGCATCGCCGCAGCTGACCGCCGTATTGCGCCTGAACGCGCGGTGGACGCTGGAGGGCGGCGCCGGTTTCTCCTATGCCAAGCTGCGTCAGCCGACGCTGAATACCAACACGCTGACTCCGTCGGTCAACGCAACGCTGTGCCGCAAGGATACAAGGTCGAACCTGTGTTTAACCGCGGCCCATACCGTGGAGGCGACCGCCCTTGGCGCCTCCAGGCCAATCCTGTCGGGCAACCTTTCGGGCGACTACAAGCTGACCGAACGCAACACGATTTCCCTTTCCGGCTTTTACGCCGGATCAACCCAGTCGGGGACGACATTGGGCACGGGACCAGCGGTAACGAGCGATTTCCGCTATTTCGGGGTGCGACTGTCCGACGACCATCGCATCCGGCGGAACCTTTATCTCGTCGTTACCGGCAGCCAGACCATCACCGATTCATCGTTCCTGGGTCGACGCACCAATAGCGAAGTGTCGATTGGGGTCCGCTTTTCGTTCGGGAGGCCCGCATGAGCGACTATGACGAAAAGGATGCGCCCGCCGAAGGCGGCGGTGCCATGGAAGGCATTATGACAAGTTTGCCCGCCATTTTGTGGCAGCGGCGCTGGCTGGTCATCGTGCCGTTCGTCATTGTTGCCGTCGCGGCGATTGCAGCGGCCTACCTGCTTCCGGCGAGTTACCGCTCGGAGGGGACCCTGCTGGTCGAATCGTCACAGATCGCGACCGATGGTGCGGGACAGGTTGCTGCGGAAGTGATCGACGAGCGTATCGCGCGGGTGAAGCAACAGGTTCTGAGCCGCCCCGACCTGATCGCGATCATCCAACAACTCCAGCTGTATCCCGAACAGCGCGCGCGCAAATCGCTAAGCGATATTGTCGAGGAAATGCGCAAGAATATCGTGATCGAGCCGGTCAGCGCCAAAATCCAGGACCGGTCTGGCTCCGCCATGCAGACCATCGCGTTTTCGATGAGCTTCGATTATTCAAATCCGAACATCGCGCAGGCGGTGGCCCAGAAGCTGGTTGAACGCACATTGGAGGTCGATTCGACACGAAGCGCCGAACAGGCGTCGGACGCCGTGCGGTTCCTGACCGAACAGACGAATTCGATCCGGTCGCGGATGGATACGATCGAGGCGCAATTGTCGGATATGAAAGCGCGCTATGGGCAGGTTCTCTCCAGTCCCAATTTGGGGGGCTATGCCAGTTCGGGAAGTCTCGACGCGCAGATCGCCATGCTCGAGCGCGAGAATAGCCAGCTGAAAGCGCAGCGGACGTCGGCACAGGCGGGGGCGCCGCGTGATCCCATCGTTCAGCAAGCCGAAGCCAATCTTGCCGCCGCGCGCGCGACCTATTCCGACTCGCATCCCGACGTTATTCTCGCCCGGCAGCGACTGGTCGAAGCGAAACAGCTTGCCGAGCGCAATATTGCGATCCTGCCGTTCGATACGGTGGCAAGCCAGATCGAAACCAACAACGGTCAGCTCGCGATCCTGCGCGCCGCCCGTGCACGCGAATCGGCGCAGGCATCGGCAGCACTCAATGCCCAGGCCCGTGCGCCACTGATCCAGCAGCAGGCATCGCAACTGCAGCAGCAACTCGACGGCCTGAATTCACAATATCAGGAATCAGCGAAAAAGCTGGCAGCCGCCCAGACCGGACAACGCGTCGAAAGCGAGCAACGCGGCGAACGACTGACGCTGGTCGACCCGCCCGTCGCGACCGACGAACCGCATTCGCCCAATCGCTGGCTGATTATTGGTGGTGGCATCGGCGGCGGGCTGGCGCTCGGTATTCTGCTGGCCCTTGCCTTGGAACTGATCAAGGCGCCGGTCCGCGGCCCGGCGGCAGCGGCAGCGGCAGCGGGCGGCGGTGCGCTGCTAGGAGCGATCCCGGTGCTGAAATTTACCCAGCCGGATACCAAGCCGAAGCGGCGGTTTTTCTGGCGCCGCGCCAAAAACGCAGCAGAGTCCGCATGACAATGGAAAACAACACCCGCTTTCCCGTCGGCAATGTGGCGGCTGCGTCGATTATTCCCGATGTAGCCAGCCTGCAACTGCACGAACCCGACGCCGAGCTGCTCCAGGAGAACGGCATTGTCGCGTGGGAGAACGGTGCCGAGACGCGGGCGATCAACCTGCTCCGCGCTCAGGTGCGCAAACGTCTCGAGAGTCAGGGCATCAATCGGATCGGGATCACATCGGCAGAACCCGATGCCGGCAAGTCATTCGTAACTGCGAACCTTGCCGTCGCGCTTTCGCGCATCGACGGGCAGCAGGTCATCCTGTTCGACCTCGACCTGCGGCGCCCGACCGTGGCGCACCGCCTGGGCATCGACATTCCCGTCGGCCTCGAAGGGTGGCTGTCGGGCGACGTCGAAAACCTGGCCGACGTGGGTCGGCGGTTCGGCCAGACTTCGCTGTCGGTCTTTGCAACGAACGGACACGATCGTGCGGGGGATTTGATCGGGAGTGCCCGTTTCGATTTGTTGATCACGGCACTCGGCACGCTGCCGAAATCGACAATCGTGCTGTGCGACTTGCCGCCCGCGTTTGTCAGTGACGACGCGGTGACGATCGTGGAACGGCTCGATTCCTATATCCATGTCATCGACGAAGGAATCACACCGCGGCGACAGGTCGAGGAGTTGCGCGCCATGATGGCACCCAAAACCTGTCTGGGCGCCATCCTCAATCGCTATTCCGGTGGGTGGAACGATTCCTACGGATATGCGGCGGCACGGAAGTACAGCCGCTATTATGACGACCCGAAGCGGTAGCCCACGCGTTGCGCTGGCGATCGTCCTGTGCGCAATCGTGGCCATATCGATCGGTCTGGCAGCACTGTTCTGGTACCAGGCCGTACCAAGAGACACGCCGTCGATCGACAGACCCGTCGCCGAAGTCGCCCTCGATCCGTCGCAGTTCACCGCACCAACCCAGGTCAAGGCCGACCTGAGCGAAGAAGAGCTTGCCGCCGCCGTGGCGCTCAACGCGGCCATTCCGATCGTCCCCGGTGCACGCGCCCCCGCCACACCCTTCATTCTCGATCCCGCCCTGCCCGCCATCGATCGGGCCCGCGCCGAATATTGCCTGACGCTGGCGGTCTATTACGAAGCGGGCGCTGAGAGTTCGACCGGACAGAGCGCCGTTGCGCAGGTCGTGCTTAACCGCCTGCGCCATCCGCTGTACCCTCAGACCGTCTGCGGCGTGGTGTTCCAGGGATCGGGGAAGGCGACCGGATGCCAATTCACTTTCACCTGTGACGGGGCGCTGGCACGCGTGCCCAGCCCGGCAGGCTGGCGTCGTGCCGGCATTGCCGCCGCCGCCGCGCTGTCAGGCTATGTCGAGGGAAGCGTCGGCACCGCGACACACTATCACACCGACTGGGTGGTCCCGGCATGGCGCACCGAATTGGTCAAGATTGCCCAGATCGGCACGCATATTTTCTATCGATGGCCCGGCCGCATGGGAACGCGTCCAGCCTTTGCCATGCGCTATCGTGGCGGCGAAGTGGTCGGGATAGGTGGGCCGATGCTGCCAGCGATGCCCGAGGAGAGCTTGCTCGCAGGGGACAGTGGTGTCCCGGTGTCGGCCAGGATCGTGCCGCCGGTTCCGGCCGACGGGCCGGGCCGCCTGCGCCCGGCCCCGCTGAAGGCGGATGCCGAACAATCGGGGCTGCGGGCCGACGATGAACGCGGAACGCTGACGATCGCCGAACGGCAGGAAAAGCTGAAGCCCTGAAGCCCCCGAAATCCTGAAACCCTAGCCGACGAGCAGCGTGCGCATCCGCGGTGACATCTGGTGGACCATCGCCCGGGTGAAATTTTCCATGATGGGGATGGCGGTTTTCGCATCCGTATCGATCACCGACAGGCGCACGAGAATGCCGTCGGGCACCTCGCCGCGGAGATTTGCCCGGAACACCGCCATGCGCTGATCGAACCAGCGGCCGGGGATCTCGGTGCCGATTCGCGTCCAGTACAGCACCTGCTCGGTCCGCGACACGCCCGTTGCCGTGAAAAAGCGGCAGGGAATGGGCTGGGCGGCGCCGACATTGAGGTCGACGATGTGCGAATCGGACAGCGCGTAGCCGCCGACCGGGTAGCAGGTCTCGGGCCGATGGACCTGGAGCATCCCGTCCTGAACGTTGCTGTAAGCGATCAGCAGCATCACCGGGGGCTGGTTCTCGGCGACATAAACGCGCGTTGCGATCTCGTCGTAGAGACGGTCCGAGGTCGAATCAGGCGGCGGCAGGACGAGGCCGCTCGAGGTTTCGAATTTCCAGCCAAGTACCTTGCTGGGCAGGCTGGCGTCGATCGCCCCTTTCTTGATCCGCTCGGCTTTTGCGGTCGGCGTCCGGGCAAAGGCAAGGCCTGACGCCGCAATCATCAGACCCCCGGCAACGACATTCCGGCGCGATAGCGGCTCGGTCATAGCGTGCTCCCATGGGATAGACGGTCGTCGGGGAAAAAGCGGTCCCATATGGGATGCAGGACGAGATCGACCAGAAAGATCGTGCTCATCGCGATCGCGAACATCGCGAGGCCGGCAAAATTGTGCATGAACCCCTGCGCGGTCGCTTCGCCAGCATAATAGGTCAACAGCACCAGAATAATTACCCGCACGAAATTGGCAAAAATGGCGATGGGGATCACGATGGCGATGAGCAGCATCGCGTACCGAACCTGCAACCGGTGCCGCAGGTACACGTAGAACAGCGACAGCGCGAACAGCGTGATCAGCGAATTCAGACCCGAACACGCGGCCGCGACCAGCAGCTGATACTGGCCGATCTGCATCACGACGCCTTCACCGCCGACCGGGTAGCCGACGGCATAGAGCGCGTCGATTGCCACCCGAGAGATGAATATCTTGAGCGGCTGGGTAATCGCCGCCACCACCTGATCGGGGGGGGGCAGCGCGAACGCGAGATAGAACAACGGAAACCAGATCACCCGCATCGCACGGCCGCCGATCAGTCCGAAGATCAGACAGAGGAACACGCCGTACATCGCAAAGCCTTCGAGCTCGACGATCTGCGTGATGCGAAACAGCACATAAGCCACGAGAAACAGGACCATCGCGCCCATTGCGGCATAGGGCGATGTCGGCGGGTTCTGCTCAGCCTTTGCTGGCCATTGGCGCACCAGCAACCACAGGCCGGTCGCCAGAATGATGGGACCGTGCGCCCCCTGTTCGGTCGACCAGCTGTTGGCAGCAACACCGATGAAGGTCGGAATAGCAATGGCCAGGATGCCCAGGACCAGCACGATCATGCCCGGCCGGTCGATATCGGACGTCAGCTGCCGGAAGCGTTCGCTCAAGGCACCTGCTCCTATTGGTCCAGGCCCTATCGGCATAGCGTGCGTGCCTGCCGCTTCTCCGACCCGCTCATTCAATGCCAAGCTCCTCGTTATCGATACCGGATAGTTGACCCTTTGCACCAGCGCAACGGGAGACGCAGCTCTGCTCCTGGCAGATCATCCTTAACCGCCAGTCAAGATGAACTGTCCGGAATTGAGACACTTGCAAATTGTTGACATTCCGTGGGTGGTCTATGGTTGCAGTGCAGCACAAATTTGCTTAATCAAATGTTATCGAAATTATCGAGTCGGATGACCTTGGGACGCGGGTCGGCGATCGTAAGCGATGCTATGCCATTCTAAACAGGGAACCATTCACTATGCGGAAGTCTACCATTACAGCTGCGCTGGCGGTAGCCGCGCTCCCCGTCGCGGCCAACGCGTCGTTTGTGATCACCTACCCGTCGGCCCAGCCCGTTCCCACGGCTGATCCCGGCGCGAACAACTTCGCGACCGAACTCGCGTCGTTCGGCATCACGAGCTTCGCATCGACCGGTGCCTCGCTCGTGCTCGATGCTGGTGGTCTGGTCACCTTTGAATATTTCGGCAAAGAATCGTTGCTAAGCGAAGTGTTCACCGCAGGTGGCCTGAATTTCAGCCCTCCCGGGTCGCCCGTCACCGTCAACAATTTCGCCTCGCCGGTGAATTTGGGAACCTTCTCGTTCACGACGGCAAACTTCAACCCGACCTTCTACTCGGTTGGCGTCCCCGGGTTGTTCACGCCGGGTTCGGCGTTCTTCGGGATCGGCCTTCCTGCAGGTCTGAACGCCCGGAGCGGCAGTGTTCAGACGAACAGCGTCTGGTTGCTCTTCGACGACAACGCCGTTCCTGACGACAACCACGACGATCTCATCATCCGCGCGACGTTTGCCGTGCCGGAACCCAGCACCTGGGCGATGATGATCCTCGGCTTCGGTGTGATCGGCCTCGTCATGCGCCGCCGCACGCAGCAGCGCGTTTCGTTAGTCTGATCCGACGACACCAAGTTACCGAAAGGCCGCGCAGGGCAACCAGCGCGGCCGTTTTGTTTGTGCGATCGGCGGACAAACATCTGCCCAGCGCAGCGACATCCCAGCCCGATTATTGGTCTGCGTCCGGAAACTCTAAGTTGGATCGCTACCCGCGCGAAGCCAGGCGCAGATCAAACCAACCGTGGCAACAAGTCTCGCTGACTTAACAACGCCTCTCGCTTTCCTTGGGGAAACGACGTGGGTCCGCTCCACCTCGAGGTCCAGCAGAGGCGGACACTTCCGGTCGCTCTTGGCCGAGCGCCAGCGAGGTGCTCATTCGAGCGAAGCCAGGACAGTCACGTGCAGTTACAAACCTTGCTACTTGCTACGCTCAATCACAATCCACGCTGACACTCGGAGAACAAGTGCGTCATGCGTCATTCGACTCTCAACTTGTCCAAGACTTGGCGCAGAAAATATCACATGCCCAATAGATTGCGAGCCTGCCGGTAGCCCGGAATGCGGACGAACCGCGCAACGGCGCCATCCCTGCCGGCGCGGATCCACTGAATGATTGACTTTTTGTTGTCGTTGATCGGCTTCTCGATCAAATGCCAGGAGATCGCGGCGACTGGGAGTGTCAGCAATATACTGAGGATGAAGTTAACCCACCAGACGCGATAGTCCGGTAGTAGCTGATAAACCACCTGCTGCATCGGAAAGCCGAAGAGATATATGCCGTAGGAATAATTCGCTAGCGGGCCGACCAGCGGAAGCCGCTTGTTTAGGATGCCCAGATAGACCGTCGCATAAGCGATAAACAGCGGCGCGAGCATAATCCCGTATTCGTTGTAGATCAGCAGCGCATAGATCGCGAGCGCGGCAACAAACGCTCCGAGCCCAATCCTGATGCGGTCCTTGAGCAGGAACAAGGCGACGCCGAACAGGAAGCATAACACGATCATTTTGCCCGGCGGACGCGAATCGATGATCGTCAGGCGATCGGCCAGTCCCACGTACAAAACGACCGCTGCAGTGAGCATGGCAGTCATGAGCAAAAAGGCGATGGGCCTGCGGTGCAGTCCGAAAACGGCGGCTAGGGTAAGCGCCAGATAACATTCAAGCTCGAACGGAACCGTCCAAAGCTGAAGATTGACGGCGCGATAAGCGGGCGCATCCAAAAAGACCCCAGGAAGATCGTAATGTATCCAGCCCAAGGCATTCAGCAAATATTTGTAGAACATCGGGTCTGTAAAATAGGAAAATGTACTGAATTCCGTGAATATTATCCCTATGACGAAAGCCGAAAGAACAACTTCAAACATAAGAGCGGGATAGATTCGGATCACACGCAACGACACGAAGGACAATACGTCATTGCGTAAAAGGCTTCCCGCAACGAGAAATCCGCTGAGCGCAAAAAAACTTGGCACGATGAAATAGACAAATGGACGAATTGGGCCGGTTAAAAACCAGCCTTCAGCCACTCTCCCGTAACAAATTGCGACCGTGTGCCATAATATGACGGACAAGGAGAGAACTACGCGTAAGTTATCGAACCCAGCAGGCTTACCATCGGCAGTCCGCCAACAATCGCCGATCGTTCGGCTCGGTATAATGTTACGAATATGTGGCAAAATGCGCCTTTTTTCATTGATTGTGCAGTGCAACAAATTACAGCATATTGTGATTTAGGGTGCAAGTCCGGAGCTGGCGATCAGACGCGGCGGTGTCGCGATTTGTCATTGCGGAACGTTGCCCGCCAGAATCTGCGCTTGTTGCCCTGATTACAACCGGCTAGCAGCAGAGCCTTGGGGGATAATTGTGCGACACGGTTCAGAACAGAGCCAGGACATTGTTGCGGCCGCGCGCGCGCTTTACGGCAATGCGGGTCCGCGCGTGCGATTTCTGCAGTCGGCACGGCCGCTGATCTGCCCTTTCGATACGCTGATCCACTGGATCCCGGAAAGCGGTCGGATGCTCGATGTCGGGTGCGGGGCCGGGCTGTTCGGCGGGCTGGCCGGGCGGTTCAGACCGGGCATCTCTGCCACCGGCTTCGATGCCGATGCCGGGGCGATCGCAGCGGCACAGGGCATGGCAGCAACCCATTTCACCGATGGCCGGATCAGTTTCGAGCAGCGTGATGTGGGCGATGCCTGGCCCGAGGGACCGTTCGATGCGGTGAGCATGATCGATGTCCTGCACCACATCCCTCCGCCCTTTCAAAAGGGCGTGATCGTCCAGGCATTCGACCATGTCGCGCCGGGGGGTGTCTTTATCTACAAGGACATGGCGCTGCGGCCGTTCTGGCGAAACTGGTGGAACCGGTTGCATGACATCGTCATCGCGCGGCAGTGGATCAACTATCGCCCGATCGGCGAGGTTGCGGTCTGGCTGACGCAGATGGGCGCCGAGATCGCCGAGCAATCGTCGAAGGCGATGGGTCCGTACGGCCATGAGTGGATCATCGCGCGGCGACCGGCGTGAACCGGACGTCGATCTTCCTGGTGCTGCTGAGCATCAGCATCACTGCGATTGCGCAGGTCGTGCTGAAGGCGGGGATGACCGGCCGCGCCGTCCAGAGCGCGATTGCGAGCGGCTCCGCATGGACCACTGCGATCGAAGTGGTGAAGAACCCGCTGGTGGTCGGCGGCCTGGCGTTGTATTTCGGCGCCGCCGTCGTGTGGCTGGGCGTGTTGTCGAAAGTACCGGTCAGCCGCGCCTACCCGTTCGTGGCGCTGGGGTTCGTGTTCACCGCGCTAGCGGGACGTTTCGTGCTTGGCGAACAATTGAGCGTCGTGCAGATGGCGGCCATCGCCCTGATCTGCGGCGGTGTCGTGTTGCTGAGCAACGGCTGAGATGCAGCCCGATCCGGTTCCGCTGTGCATCGACCTAGACGGTACGCTGGTGCGGTCGGACATGCTGCACGAAAGCACGCTGGAGCTGCTCAAGACCGCGCCGCTTGCGCTCGTTCGGCTCCCGGGCTGGCTGGCCGAAGGCAAGGGCGTCCTGAAATACCGCATTGCCGAGCGGGTCGAAATCGACGTCGAGCATCTTCCGTACCGCCAGCCGGTCCTCGACCGGATCGAGCGTGCGCGCGGCGAGGGTCGGCAGGTGGTGCTCGCCACCGCCGCCGCCCCGCAAATTGCCGAAGCTATTGCCGCGCATCTCGGCCTGTTCGACGTGGTGATCAGCAGCGACGCGTCGACCAATCTGGCGGGCGATGCCAAGGCACGAGCGCTGGTCGACCGCTTCGGTGAACAGGGCTTCGACTATATCGGCGATTCGGCGACCGACCTCCATGTGTGGCATCACGCACGACGGGCCATCGTCGTGTCGGACAACGATCGGCTGCCGGCCCGTGCCAGTGCTCAGGGGCGCGAGGTCGAGCGCATCGATGACGATGCGGGCGGCGCGAAAATCTGGATGAAGGCGTTCAGGGTCCACCAATGGTTGAAGAACCTGCTGGTTTTCCTGCCCCTGCTGGCGGCGCACCGGTTCACCGAGCCGATGTTGGTGCTGAACGCGATCATCGCCTTTTTCGCCTTCAGCATTACGGCGTCGGCAGTTTATCTGGTCAACGACCTGCTCGACCTGCCGTCCGACCGGCGACACCACCGCAAATACCAGCGCCCGTTCGCGTCGGGGCGGCTGTCGATTCCCGCCGGGATAGCGGTTGCCGTGGTGAACGTGCTGGTCGCGGCGGGCCTTACCTTGCTCCTGCCGCCGCCGTTCGCCGTGGTGCTGACGCTCTATCTTGTTACGACCAGCCTCTATTCCTTCTGGTTGAAAAAGCGGGTGATCGTCGATGTCATCCTGCTCGCCTCGCTCTACACGCTGCGCATCATCGCAGGCGCCGCGGCGACGGTCATCGTGCCGTCGTTCTGGCTGCTTGCGTTTTCGATGTTCGTTTTCCTCAGCCTTGCCATCGTCAAGCGCTATTCCGAGCTGAGCCTGGTCAAGGACGAGACGCAGCTGCTGGCCGGGCGCGGATACCTGAAGTCCGACTTGCCGGTACTGTCGGCGCTGGGGGTCGGCAGCGGGCTGATGAGTGTGATGGTGCTTGCGCTCTATATCGATTCGGTGACGGCAGAGACGGCGTATCGCGAGCCGGTCTGGCTGTGGATGGCGACGCCGATCATGCTTTACTGGGTCGCGCGCCTGTGGATGAAGACGCATCGTGGAGAAATCCACGACGACCCGGTCCTTTTCGCGGCAACCGATCGCCAGAGTCTCGCCATCGCGCCGGTGCTGGGCCTGATCTTTATCGCCGCGTCGCAGGGCTGGCGGTTCTGGTAGCGCCGTAACCGTTGCACGGTGCCTTGCCGCCGACCGGCCCTATTTCTTGATGAACTGATCGAACGGCTTCAGCACGAAATGGATATAGGCGAGGACGGCGACCAGCACGGGCACCGCAAACCAAGGATAGCCTTCGTTGCCGAGATAGTTGGTCACGGCGCAGCCGACGCTGGGAATGAGATACTGCCACAACTGGTCGCGGGGCGTCTCTTCGGTCGAACGCTGGAGGAACAGGACGATCAACCCCGCAAAAACAGCGATTGTCATCCAGTCGAAAACCGTCGTCATCTTTTGTCCGAATTCGAGAGTTGAAGCATCGACGGGATCACGTATAAACCGCGCCAGAATCCGAGCCCGTGTCAAGTTCCTGAGTGGGGAAGTCAAGTGAACAATTACCTTCGCGTATCTGTCGTCGCCGTCGCCTGCGCGTTGGCGCTCAGCGCCTGCGACAAAAAACCGGAAGGCCAGATCGTGGCGGTTGTGAACGGCGAGGAAGTGTCGCTCTCCGAACTTAATCAGGAAATGCGTGGGGCCAATATCCCTGAAGGTGCAGACCGAAAGCTGATCCAGCGCGGCATGTTGCAGCGGGTCATCGACCGCCGCCTGCTCGCACAGGCCGCCAAGGAGCAGGGCATCGACCGCGACCCGGAATATATCGCCATGCAGCGCCTGGCGAGCGAGAACCTGCTGATCCAGATGTATTCGCGCAAGGCTGCGAGCGGGATCAAGGTTCCCGATGCAGCTGCGCTCGACAAGTTCATGGCTGAAAATCCCGCGATGTTCGCGCAACGCACCCAGTTGCAACTCGACCAGATCGTGTTCGACATGCCCAAATCGCCCGAGGTCCTGAAGCAGTTCCAGCAGGACAAGACGCTGGCAGCCGTTGCGGCGACCGCGACCCGGCTCGGCCTCAAGGTCGAATCGGGTAAAGGCGGGCTCGACACGGCAACGGTGCCGCCGGCAGTGCTCAAGCAGATTCAGGCGTTGCCGCCCGGCGAACCCTTCATCGTGCCGAACGGCAAGAAGGTCGTTGTCAGCGTCATCACCGGCAGCCGCCCAGTCGCCGTACCGCCCGAACAGATGCGTCCGGTTGCAGTCGAGGCGATGCGCAACCAGCAGTTCGGCAAGATCGGTGAACAGCGACTCAAGGAAGTACGGCAGCGCGCCAAGATCGAATATCAGCCGGGTTATGAGCCGCCAGCGCCCCCCAAATCGGCGGCCGCACCCGCGAAATCATAACCCGGGGCAGTGCGCTGCCACGTTCGATCGGGTCTGTCGAACGGCTCATCAGAAATTCGAAAAGATTTACTGATCTTTCATCTTGCCGCCTTAGGCGGTCTGGTCATGATCAGCCCAGCACTCAGCCGTCGCCAACTCATTGCCCGTGGCCTGCTCTTCGGCAGCACGGCTTTGACCCTCCCTCTTCTTGCCGGGTGCGGAGGTGGTGCCGGGGAGACGTTGGCAACTCCGGCAGCGGCAGCGCCGGCGGTTCCGGTGGTTCCAACCCCAACGACCACTCGCATTGACTGGAAGCTGTTGCGTGTTGGGGCCGGCGGATTTGTCACCGGCCTGGATATCGCCGACGACGGCACGCGCGTTGCCTGGTGCGACACCTATGGCGCCTATCTCTGGCCCAAGGGTGCGTCCGAATGGAAGCTGATCCTGACGTCCACCGGGCTGCCGGCGGGCGAATGGGGTTACGAGATCGGCACGCAGATGGGCGTCTATGCCATGGCGATTGCGCCAACGGATTCGAACCGTATCTACATGGCGTTCAATGGGTTCATCTTCAAAAGCATCGACAAGGGGACGACCTTCACCAAGACCGCCCTCGCCAAGAAAGATATGAACCCGAACGACGATTTCCGTACGATGGGTCGCCGCATTGCCGTTGATCCGGCCAATCCGGACGTCGTCTATTTCGGGACTGCAAAGGACGGGCTTTGGGTTACCGTCAATGGCGGTGCCGCATGGACAAAGGTTGCCAGCGTCCCGGCTGCCACCACCGATGCCGGTATCGCGGTCGCCTTCGATCGCAGCTCGGCCAAATCGGGCGGTCGTACAACCGTTATCTATGCATCAAGCCATGGCAACGGGGTCTATGCGTCGCGCGATGCCGGTGCGACGTTCACGGCGATGTCCGGAAGCCCGATCGGTCACGAACACATGGTTGTCGGCGGCGACGGCGTCCTTTGGGTGGCCCAGTCAAACGTCAGCAACAATGTGCGGCGCTACGCTAATGGGGTCTGGACCGCATTCGATTTCAACAACAGCGGCTCGTGTCACTCGATCTCTGTCGATCCGGCCGATCCGAAGCATGTTATCGCCGGCGCTACTGGCGGCATGGTGGTCACGTCCGACGGCGGGGCGACATGGGCAGGTCCCATTTATCAAGGCTGGCCAGCTGGCGCGAGCAACCGCGTTGCGACCGACATTCCGTGGCTGGCGTGGACGAACGAGGAGTCGATGTCGAATGGCGACATGATCTTCGATCCGACCCTGACCAATACGCTGGTTTTTGCGGAAGGGATCGGCGTCTGGTCGACCAATCCGCCGCGAGTGTGGGCACCGTATGACTGGGTTTCGGAATCGCGCGGTATCGAACAGCTGGTCACCAACCAGATCATCACGCCGCCGGGCGGCAGCCCACTGTATCTGTCTTGGGACCGTCCGGTCTTCAAGCTCGACGATCCCGACAAATATCCGGCAACGCACGGTCCATCGCGCAACTACGCGATCAACATGGGCTGGAGTGCCGACTATGCGAGCAGCAACCCGCGTTTCGTCACCGGCATCTTCAACTATTGGGGGAAAGAGGAGTCGGGCTATTCAACCGACGGCGGCACAACCTGGACGAAGTTCGCGTCGGTCCCCGCCGATGTGGCGACGGCAGGCAAGATCGGGGGAGCGATCGCGGCATCGACCGAAGACAATATCCTCTGGGCCCCGAGCAACAATTCCGCTCCCTATGTCACCCGCGACCGTGGCGCGACCTGGACAAAGATATCCATCCCCGGCGTCGGCGCCGACGGCTGGGGGTTTGCCTATTATCTGGCACGGCAGATCGTGGCTGCAGACCGGGTGACGCCCAATACATTCTATATGTACAATGGCGGGTCCGCGGCCGGCGTGTTCCGCTCGACCAACGGCGGTGTCGACTGGACGCGCGTGTTCACAGGTGAAGTTGCGCTCTTTTCCGGTTTCAATGCCAAGCTGTTGAGTGTGCCGGGCAAGGCCGGGCATCTGTTCTTTACGTCAGGCGAACAGAGCGGCCCCAATCCGGCCGGAACCAGTTTCATGCGTTCGACCGATGGCGGTGCAACCTGGACCGCGGTCCCCAATGTGCTAGAGGTCTACGGGTTCGGCTTCGGCAAGGCAGCGACCGGTAGCGACTATCCCGCGATCTTTATCGCCGGTTACGTCAACAACGTCTGGGGCATCTGGCGCTCCGATGACAATGCCGCAACCTGGGTGAAGGTCGGCGACTATCCGCTCGGCAACTTCAGTCTCATCAAGACCGTGGCAGGCGACATGGATCGCTTCGGTCGGGTCTACGTTGGCTTTGGTGGGGCAGGCGCAGTCTATGCCGACCAGGTCACCGTCCCGGGCTGATTTGTTTGCCACTGACGTTCCAGCTCAACCCGCACCTGGGTGAGATCCGTGGCGTCCTTCGAATGCGCCATCATGCCTATGGTGCGCGGGTCGAACGTGTCGAAAAAATCGCGGACACCCTGGGCCGTAGACAGGCCCGGACCCCATGAGTGTTTGATCAGAGGGGTATCTGATGGGCGCTGTTCGGCCGCCGGATAGCCGAGCACGGCGCGGACGAAGGTGCCGTAAAGGATATATTCGGAGAAGGTGCGCTGCCGGGCGATCACCTGTTGCCAGCCGGTGCCGTGCACGTCCTCGATCAGCCGTTGCATTGCCAGAACATTCTCGCGTCGCCAGCAAATCAAGTTACCGACATGTCCGCGCGGCGTAACGCTTTCCGGGGTCAGTCCAAGCAGCCGACATGCAATACCGGTCCATTCGATCGTCTGGGCGCCCAAAAAGTCGGTATCGAGCAGCCCAAGCCGACCTTCCACCTCTAATTCGTGCTCACTGAACGGGCGGATGAAAGCCGTATCAGAATCGACGTAAACGAGATTTTCTGCGTCGATGACATTGGCGATGGCGATCTTGCGCATTTGCTGGACGATCCAGCCGCGTACCGGCAGTCCGCGCCAGTTGAACCAGTATCCCTCCGGCATAGGCAGCCGGACAAAGGTCGACGACAAGATGTCTTCGGAATCGATGATCGTTGTCCGGTCGCTTTCCAGCACCCTGAACATCGCGCGGTCGCGACGGTCGATAATCAGATAGTGCCGGAGCTGCGGCGCGCAGTGGGCGAGCGATTCGACGAGCAATTTGCAGCGTTCGAAATCCGGAGGATAGCTGGGCGTGACGATCGCCGTGCGCGACATCGCGGTTACGCCGGCATGGTCTGTTGAGCGACAGAGGCGGGCGGCCGCTTCTTCTCGGCCGCGCGCCGTGCGCCGGGGCGCCGCATCACCCCGGCAATCGTCCCCATGCACATCGCAAACATCATCTGCACCTCATAGGACATAAAGACCCATTCATAGCGAATGTGGAGCATGATCACCGTCACCGCGATACCGCATCCAAGAACCAGATCGCCCCGTGGCCCTTTCCGGTCCCTGAAAGCAAGTCGAAAGGCGGAAAACATCGGCCAGGCGAGCAACGGCAAGAATGCCAAAAGGCCGGGATATCCCTGTTCGGCGCCGACCAGCAGGTAACTGTTGTGGACCAGCGCCGCCCGGCTGCCCCCGGCATAGCCAACGCCGCTCTGCTCCGAATAGCCCTTGGTATTGGCGATCACAACATACTGGTTCGCGCCCTGGCCGAACGGGCGGTCAGCGAGCATCGCCTTGGCTGTTTTTTCGAAAGCGGCGCGCTCGTCGTAATCGCTCAAATCCTGCTGTGTATTTTCGAACCGCCGATCGAGGGACGAGATGGCCAGCGGTGCGGCGATCGAAATGCCCACGACCGCTACGGCAACGATGCCCCATTTTCGCGGGGTCGGATTGCGGATTAGCGACAGCATCAGCAAGGCGCCATAGCCCGCCCCCGCCAGGCCGATGGTGCCGCGCGATGCCCCAAGGACCGCTACCGTCACTGCCGAAGCGACACCAAGGATCAGGATTTTCGAACGCGTCCCGCCAAGCAGCATCGCCAGCGCCGGGAAAGCGACGAAGTGGGAAACAAGACCGAGCAGATTCTGGTGCGTGTAGAGCCCGCTCGCCTGAAGTGTACCCGTAAGCCGTTCGTAAATCGAAAAGCCCGCATTGACAGCAAGGCCTAGCGACATCCCGGTCAGCAATATGCGCGGCCCACGGTCGTCGTTGCAGATCGAAGCCACTGCCGCAAAGATGAGGGTTACCCGGAACACCTGCCAAACCGCGAACAGCGCGGCCTCTGGCAATTCGGACTGGAACGCCGAAAGAAGCGTCGTGAAGGCAAAAAACAGCCACAGGAACAGGAATGGCGGCAGTCCCTTCATTCGTGGCCGGGCAATCAAGATCGCCAGCGCCAGCACATCCACCACCGAAATGAGCATGCCTTTCGAATAGCCCTGCCACGTCGCCCAGGAGATGGGTGCGATCTCGAGCTTCAGACCATCGACGATCAGCGGCAGAAAGCCGAGCAACCCCCAGAAAAACGGCACCGATGACGGACGCGATCGCATCCAGGACACCATGACCGGTACCAGGACGATGAATATCGCCAGCACGACCCATTTCATGATGCAGGGTGTCCCGCAGCAGGCGCAGAAGGGCCGCCGCGCCGCCGATCGGCAAGCCTACGGCCGACCGTGATCATCCGGGCCTCGAACATGAAGGTCGAGACATGGGCGACGGCAAAGGCGAGCGCGATCAGCACCGGACGTTTGAGGTATCTGACCACCGTATCACCCGTAAACAACCACGTCGCCATCAGCATGCCATGCACGACATAGAGCGCATAGCTGATGTTCGCGATATAGGCGACGGCGCGGGCGCGGAAGAGGCGGTCGACAAGTTCGGGTACTGCGACGAGGCTCATCGCGATGACCGACGCCGAGAGCCAGGGACGCAGGAAATTGAGCGCGCCACCCGCCGGATGGGCCGATAGCACAATGAGCGGAAGCAGTGGCACCGCCCAGAGCGCAAGCCGCCGCGGGATCCAGCGATGCAGCAGGCCGCGCTGGTGCAAGATCGCCACTGTCGACCCGGCAAGGATTTCGTCGAGCCGCTGCCAGGTAAAGATGCTGATCGGGGCATCCTGCATCACGCGCAGCACCGTGATGGCAAGACCGAAGACGGGCAACAGGTAGAGCCCGCGCCGGCCCGCGACCGCAACGAGCAGCGCGACCCCGGCGTAGAACTGCACCTCGATACACAGGCTCCACAAATGCTCGCCGCCATGAATCAGCCACGTCGGCGGCAGATTGGCGACGAAACCGAAATTGGCCAGAACCGTCATCGTGCTGGCGCCGGACCAGACCGCCAGTACCGCCATCGATACCCACGCAAGCGGGACGATTCGGAACAGCCTACGGATGACGAACGACGGAACATAAGGATCGCGCAGCAACATGCGCGCGATGAGGAATCCGGACAGATTGAAGAAAACGACCATGCCTGTCGCCGCGACGGCACCGTTCAGGCCCCAGCGCGACGGCCCCAGCGGCAACAGATGCCCGGCAAGCACGCACAAAATGCTGAGCGCCCGCCATCCGTCGAGAATGCCGATATGCTGATCAGATTGCCCGTTGCCCAAAGTAGCATCTTCCCCGCGGCGTGTTCCAGAAAGCTGCCGTGCGCGGAACCGGCTTTGGCGAATCGCGCGGCTGTCCGACTAGCACGATATTCTTAAGGATCGGACGAACTGCGTGATTTTAGCGGCGTATGGCACCGTAGTCATATTAGGTGCGCTATCTCGCCATTAACCAGAAATAATTCCTCGCCAATACAGCGCAATCGGCGGCTGTGGTGCCGGTAAATAATCCGCAGACCCACGCTTCAAGGGGCCGGTAGCCGACATTCAATCATTCTTTGCAGATCCATCCATGAAGCGAGCGAGGCCAGCGCAACCGATGCCGATGCGATCAACGATATATGCCTCGATGCCATGACCGACCGCGGCACAGGATCGCTGTCGGTTGCCTATGTCAGCGGACCTGTCGATGCCCGCAACATTCACGCCGATGCCCGAGCAACACGAGAGCCAGCGTACTTCGGCACCAGCTATCTTGCGCAGTTGCTCCGCGTCGTCTGGGAGCGGAATGGGCGAGTGGTGGTCGTCACCACCGTGGCCGAACTCAGCTACGACGATAAGGTCGGCAACGACAGGCTGGTCAACATTGCGCCACCGGCGGGGTTGCACGGTTTGCGGTTTCACCTCGCGATGCTTGTATGGTGCCTGCAAACCTTGCGCCTGCTTTGGCGCGAGCAGCCCGATGTCGTCATCCTGACCGCGAACCAGAATTACTTCTTCATGTTTGCCCCGTTGCGCTGGCGGGGAGCAGCAATCATCGTATCGTTGCACTGCACATTGTGGCCCAAATTCGGGCACGTCCCATGGTCATGGGAATGGTTACGCTGGCTCAATTCACAGCTGATCTTTCGCCATGCAGCGGCGATCCAATGCGTATCTTCAGACATACGGGGCCAGGTCGTCGCTACAGACCCGGAAGTTGCAGACCGCGTCGCCGTCTTTCGCCCGACGTACGCCCCCGAGCAGTTCGACGGCATCCGTCCGCCGGACTTCGCGTCCCGCGATCCGTTCCGCATTCTGTTCGTCGGGCGTGTCGAAGCGAACAAGGGGCCATTCGACTTGCTCTCGGCAGCGTCCGCGTTGCGGGCGAATTCAGACATGCCGTGGTTTCGCATCGACTTTTGCGGCGAAGGATCCGACCTGGAATCACTTCGCATGGCAGTTAGCGACAGGCACCTCGACGACCGATGCTTCGTCCACGGTGTCTGCAATGCCGACCGCGTCCGGACATTCTACGGTGACAGCCACATCGTCGTCGTGCCGACCCGCTCCGATTTCGAGGAGGGATACAACAAGGTGTGTGCGGAAGCCGTTATGGCCGGGCGGCCCGTGGTTACATCGGCGGCGTGTCCGGCGCTTGACGACGTCAGACAGGCTGCTTTGGAAGTTCGGGTCGATGACATCGCCAGCTACGTCGACGCGATCGTACAGCTCGCCACGGACGAGTTGCTGTACCGGGCGAAAGCGGCCGCGACGCGCGCCGTGAGCGAATTGTATTTCGATTCGCAGTCCAGCTATGCCGTGCGCCTGAAAACGACGCTGTCACGCCTCGCGATCGCCAGCTGACGCTGCGATGCACAAAAAAAGTGCTGCGACGCACAATAAATGACATTTTTCGTGCCAGAATGGCGCACCTAACGCGTTTCAGCGGCTTGAATCGGAGGGCGAATCCGATAGTAAAGAATGCATTAAAGCGTTCACAGGGCGAGGGTCGGTCCGGTTCGCTGTCATTTTCGGGGCTAGTTATGCGCAATATCGTAAAGTCATTGATGTCGGTCGCCTTGGTGGCGGCTGCGACGCCGTCGATGGCGGCAACGCTCGTCTTCTCGAACGGTGGTACCAGCGTTAATCCCGGCGACATGATTTTCACCGCCGGTACCGGCAGCGAGGCCGTTCAGGTCCGTGTATCGGCATGGGCGCTGAATGGCAGCACCGTCAGTGGGGCGACGCTTGGCGTTTACAGCAACGGCCTGGGTGTGACCAACGGCAATGAAGGCAACGGCAGCGGCAACAGCCACACCATGGACAACCTGGGCAGCGTCGATTTCATCGTGCTGCAGTTCGACAAAAAAGTCACGCTGAGCGACGCGACTTTCACGGCTTTCCAGCAGACGGGCTACAATTACACCGATACCGATGCGACGATCGGCTGGGCCAATACGGCTACACCGTGGAACAGCGACCTTAACTTGGCTGGCAATGTGTCGATCCTCAATTCGCTGATCCCGACGGCGCAGCGTTACGCGAGCGGCAACACCGGCACGAAAGACACAAACACGCGCGATATCGATCCCTTGCTCTATTCGGGCAACGTCTGGATCGTCAGCGCGGCGATGACCAATCCCGACAGCTATATCGACTCGTTCAAGTTCAACTCCCTGAACTACACGACGAAGATGCCGGTTCCCGAACCGGCAACCTGGATGATGATGATCGCCGGGTTCGGCATGGTCGGCAGCACGATGCGTCGCCGCAAGCCCGTCACCGGGACGGCCGAAGCAATCAGCTAAGTCGAAACGGGATCAGAACCGGACGGCGTGCTCCGCGCATCTCCAGGTTCTGATCCCCTTTTCATTTTCCGTCGATAATCGATTCGAAGAACGCCCGGTAGCGTTTTGCGATCCGCGACCATGCGAAGTCGGCGGACCGCGCGATGCGCGCCTGTACCTGATCGGACGGGGCGTTCAGCGCCTGTTCGATCGCGGCTGCCGTTGCGCCAAGATCGGTTGTATCGACCAGGAACTGCGCGTCGCCGACGATCCAGCGCAAGCGCGCACTATCATGCCCGACAACTGGCAAGCCGCAGGCCAACGCCTCGACATAGACATTCCCGAACGCCTCTTCCTTCGACATGTGCAGAAAGGCATCGGCTGAGCGATAGAGCGCTGGCATCCGCGCCGCCGGGACGGACATCAGCGTAAACCGGTCGGGCAGTTCGCTTTGGGCCAGCGCCAACACACGCTCGCGCAGCGGTCCGTCCCCGGCCACCGCCAGATGCACGCGGGGCAGTTTCGCAACGGCACGGATGCCGTCCTCGACGCGTTTGGTTTCGATGCAGGCGCTGACCATCAGGACGACGGGCCGGTCGGTCGGCAAGCCGAAACTCGCCCGCTCAGCCAGTCCCGGATGGAATCGGGTCGGGTCCATACCGTTGGGGATCAGCGCGCAGTTCCAGCGCGCCCGGTTGTTCTCGAAAAAATCGGGGTTCGTACAGACCAGACCGTCGCAGCCGAACAGTCTGAATTCGGAATCGTTCGATACCGCAGGCCATTCGCCGTTTTGTGTGACGAAGACATGGTGCGTTTTCGGGCTGCGGCGCGCGATCCGGCGCAGGGCCCAGTTGGCAAATGGGTAGCCGCACGTCACCGTCACGTCGAAGTCGGATGCCTTCAACCGCCGCATCAGCGCGAGCGCAAACGTCGCCTCTTCCCAGACTGTTTCGGACCGGAACGGCGGGAAGGTCGGGAAATGTTCGAACCGTTCACGCGGGACCGTCGGCACATGGACGAAGCGATAGGGCTCGCCGTCGCGAGGGGTGCCGCCGCCGAACAGTGTTACCTCATCGCCCCCGCTGGCGAGCTCACGAGCGACCGAGATAAAGGCAACTTCGGCCCCCCGATCGACCGTGTGCAATCCGGGAAGCACAAACGCGATTTTCATGACGGCCCCCGATCATCTGCCACGGCTTGCGCCTTGTCGGAATTTCACTATCGCGCAAGACCTTAACAGGTGGGCCCTAAAATAATGCAGCGATTGCGGTGCACGACAATCGGCGGGTGCAACCGATGAGGCTGTCGGCGCCCGCGCAGTTGAGGTTTCCCGCCATCATGGGGGTATGGGGTTGATCGGGATCGTGGTCATCGGACGCAACGAGGGGGAGCGGCTGATCCGCTGTCTCAAGTCGCTGCCGCATGACGGCGTCCGCACCGTCTATGTCGATTCCGGATCGACCGACGGCAGCACCGATGCCGCGCGCGGCAACGGCGCGCATGTCGTTCCGCTCGACCTTTCGGTGCCATTCACCGCCGCGCGCGCACGCAACGCCGGGATTGCCGCACTCCGCGAGCTTCAGGACACAATGGATTACGTCCAGTTCGTCGATGGCGATTGCGAGCTCGACCCGACATGGATCGCCACCGCGCGCGACTTTCTGGCGCACAACCCACAGGTCGCCGTGGTCTGCGGGCGCCGGCGCGAACGCTTTCCGCAGGCGTCGATCTACAACGCTATGTGCGATCGCGAATGGGACACGCCTGTCGGCGAGGCCGGGGCGTGCGGCGGCGATGCCCTGATGCGCTGGACGGCACTGAACGACATCGGTGGATATAATGGCGCGCTGGTCGCGGGCGAGGAACCCGAGCTGTGCGCACGGCTGCGCGCTCAGGGGTGGAAGATTTGGCGGATCGATGCCGAAATGACGCGTCACGATGCCGCCCTGACCCGTTTCGGCCAATGGTGGACACGCGCGCGGCGTGCGGGCTTTGCCTATGCCCAGGTGGCCGACGTTCGCGCGGGCGACGTTCCAGACGTCTTTGCCGCTTCGCGGCGTCGCGTCGTCATCTGGGGTTTCGGCTTTCCGGTCGTTACCATCGGCACGGCCCTCGTGGCACCGGTCGCCGCCCTGATCGTGTGCGCCGCGCCCTTTGCCCAGATCGTTCGCGCCGCGATCCGCGATACCGGGCCGTTGCGCTGGACCTACTCCGCATTCAACATGCTGGCCAAAATCCCGGAAGCGATCGGTATGACCCAGTTCCTGGTCGGTCGCCTGCGCAACCGCGAACACCGGGCGATCCTCTACAAATGACCGGCACCGACCACCCCACCGGAAAGCGCGCGCGTCTGGCCTATCTCGTCAACCGCTACCCCAGCGTCAGCCACTCGTTTATTCGGCGCGAGATTCAGGAGCTCGAACGCCGGGGGTTTACGGTGCTGCGTCTGGCCCTGCGCGGTCATGACGTCGTCGATGACAACGACCGGCGCGAGCAGGCGCTGACGCACTATATTCTGGGGCCGGGCGCCGCAGCGCGCCTGTTCGTCAGTGCGATGGCCATCGCGCTCACGAACCCGGTCGGGCTGATGCGCGCCCTCGCGGCAGCCATCCGGCTCGGCCGACGCGGGGATCGTCCGGTCCCTGTCCAGCTGATCTACCTGCTCGAAGCCTGCGCCGTCGCACGCCTTTGCCGAAGCAACGGGATCGACCATCTGCACGCCCATTTTGGCAGCAACCCGGCGGCCATCGCCCTGTTGTCCTCCCTCATCGGCGGGCCGCGCTACAGCTTTACCGTGCACGGGCCGGAGGAGTTCGACAAACCGGGCCCACTCAAACTGGCTGAAAAGGTCGCCGGGTCGACCTTTGTCGTGGCGATCAGCAGTTTCGGACGCAGCCAGTTGTTGCGCTGGGTCGCCCCGGCCGACCGCTCCAAAGTGCAGATCGTCCATTGCGGACTACAGGCCGACTACGCCCGCGCCACGCCGCCGGTCGCGGGCGGCGAAGACCGTTTCGCGTGTATCGGACGTCTGTCCGAGCAAAAGGGCCATGTCGTCCTGATCGAGGCCTACCGCCTGCTCAAGGCGCGTGGCGTTCGCCCGCGCCTGGTGCTGGTCGGCGACGGCGAACTGCGGCCCGACATCGAGCGGGCGATTGCCGAATACGGACTCCAGGACCAGATCGAGCTCACCGGCTGGGGCGACGAGGACGCGGTCCGCACCGCCATCACAGGCAGCCGCGCGATGGTGCTCCCCAGCTTTGCCGAGGGGCTGCCCGTTGTCATCATGGAGGCCATGGCGCTCGAGCGGCCGGTCATCACGACTTATGTCGCCGGCATCCCCGAACTGGTGCGCGACGGAATCGACGGCCTGCTGGTGCCGGCAGGCGATGCGGCGGCGCTCGCCGATGCGATCGAGCGGGTCATGGCGATGGACGCCGCACAGCTTGCCGCGATGGGACAGGCTGCGCGGGCGCGCGTGGGAGAGCGCCATTCGATCGAAACCGAGGCGGGGAAGCTGGCAAAGTTGTTCGAAGGCTGAGAAGGCCGCCGTGGCAAAGCCACGTCGTCGGTCGCGGTAAACCGCGCCGGCCGCGCTGGCGCGAGTGCAGATTAGCGCCGCTAATCTGTGCCGCGCGGCGCGGTGGAGCGGGTGAAGGGAATCGAACCCTCGTCGTAAGCTTGGAAGGCTTCTGCTCTACCATTGAGCTACACCCGCGCTGCGCCCGCCGATGCCACGCCGACCGCTTTCGAGCAAGCCTTCTCGTCAGGCCATCTGAGCCAGC
>JBBROX010000003.1:0-162239 GCA_038228865.1 Sphingomonadales bacterium
ATGGTGGACGCACTTGGGCTCGAACCAAGGACCCGCTGATTAAGAGTCAGCTGCTCTACCAACTGAGCTATGCGTCCGTATCGCGCGCGGGCAGTCGCCCGTTCAACGAAGAGGCGCGCCGTTAGCATCGCGCCTTTGGCCTTGCAAGCGCCAAGCGATCAGAGCGAGCCCATGGCGAGGAACTTCTTGCGCCGACCCGCCTGCAATGCTGCCGGCGTTTCCTTCGACAGCTTGGCCAGCTCTTCCCCGATGGCGGATTTCAAGGCCGCAGAGGCGGCTTGGGGCGCGCGGTGTGCGCCGCCGACGGGTTCGGGGACGATGCGGTCGATCACGCCCAGGCGGAGCAGGTCCTGCGCCGTGACTTTCATCGCTTCGGCGGCAAGCGCGGCCTGATTGGTCGTCGTGCCGTCCGCGCGCCACAGGATCGAGGCGCAACCCTCGGGGCTGATCACCGAATAGATTGCGTGTTCGAACATAAGCACGCGGTTCGCGGCCGCCAGCGCCACGGCGCCGCCGCTGCCGCCTTCACCGACAATGATCGCGATCATCGGTACGGGCAGGGCGAGGCAGGCCTCGGTCGCGCGCGCAATTGCTTCCGCCTGGCCGCGTGCTTCGGCATCGATGCCGGGAAACGCCCCGGCCGTGTCGACCAGCGTCACGACTGGCAGGTTAAACCGCCCGGCGAGCTCCATCAGGCGGATGGCCTTGCGGTAGCCCTCTGGCCGTCCCATGCCGAAATTATGGATCAGGCGGCTGGTGGTATCGTGACCCTTTTCATGGCCGATCAGCACCACCTTGCGACCGCCGATGGTGGCGAACCCGCCGATGATCGCGGGGTCGTCGGCAAAGGCACGGTCGCCCGACAGCGGCATCCAATCGTCGGCAATGGCAGTACGGTAGGCCGACAGGCGGGGACGTTGCGGGTGGCGCGCAACCTGGGTGCGCTGCCACGGGGTCAGCTTGCCGTACAGATCGGCCGTCAGCTTCGCGGCGCGTTCCTCGAGCCGGTCGGCTTCGAGGATTGCTTCTGGCGTATCGGTGGCGCGGAGGTCGGTCGCAGTACGCGCCAGCGCTGCAACGGGTTTCTCGAATTCGAGGTAATCGATCATCGCGCCCGACTAGTGCCCACGCAGGCGAGAGGCAACGCCTTCAGTCGAAACTGCAGCGTCGCATGCGCCCCTCGCGCTCGATGCCCATCAGGATACCGATGCACAGCATCACCGTCAGCATGGCCGTGCCGCCGAAGCTGACGAGGGGCAGGGGGATGCCGACGACGGGGGCCAGCCCCATCACCATCATCAGGTTGATCGCGACGTAGAAAAAAATCGTGGCCGTCAGTCCCGCGGCAGCTAGCCGCCCGAAACGCGTCGGCGCGCGATTGGACACCCGCATTCCCCAACGGAACAGCAACAGGAACGCGCCGATGATGAAGATGCCGCCGATCAGCCCCCATTCCTCGGCCATTGTCGCGAAGACGAAATCGGTATGACCTTCGGGCAGGTAATCGAGGTGGCTCTGCGTTCCCTGCAGGAATCCCTTGCCGAAGATGCCGCCCGATCCGATCGCGATTTTGGACTGGGTGATGTGGTAACCGGTCCCCAGCGGATCGCTTTCAGGGTCCAGAAAGATCAGCACCCGGTTGCGCTGATAATCATGCATGAACGTCCACGCGATCGGGAGGGCGGCGGAAAGCAATGCTCCAGCTGCGGCGAACAGGCGCATCGGCACGCCCGACAAGAAGACGATCACGATCCCGCCCGCCGCAATCATCGTTGCGGTGCCGAGATCGGGCTGAGTCAGCACCAGGGCAAAGGGAATGAAGATCGCGAGACCTGCAGGCCACAGTGCGTTCCAGCCGCGGATTTCTCCAGCAGGCAATTGATCGTAGAATTTGGCGAGCGCGAGTACGATCGTCAACTTCATCAGTTCGGAGGGTTGCAGGCGGATGATCCCGGTATCGAGCCATCGCCGACTGCCCCCCGAAACCGCGCCGAGCAGCTCCACCGCAACCAGCATCACGACGATAATGCCGAAGGCGGGCCAAGCGATGTCCTTCCAGAATTGGACCGGCACGCGCGACATAACGAGGGCCAAGCAAAGGAACACCGCGAACTTGGCCCCCTGCGAAGAAGCCCAAGGGGTCAAGTGCCCGCCCGCCGCCGAATAGAGCACGACCAACCCGAACCCGCCGATGGCAATGATCAGGAACAGGACGCGCCATGGCAGATCGCGCAGCTGCTTGGGAATGATGCCGGGCTGGGCGCTCAATCGGGTAACTCCCCGGCGGCCGTTGCGCTGGCGTTGTCGGATTCTGGCGGGGGAGGGACGGGCATGTTCAGCGCCGCCTGCTCCGCCGCCATGCGGGTCGCAACGTCGCCCCCCCAGCTCGCCTCGACCTCAGACAGGTTTTTCATCGCCAGATCGGGGTCGAACAAATAGGTCATGATATCGCGCCCGGTCAGCGGTGTATCCAGATTGCGCACTGTGTGTCCGTTGTGTTCCAGCACGATCGCGGCAGCATACCGCGGTGCTTCGGCGGGGGCGAAGCACACGAACAGGGCGTGATCGCGCAGCTTGAACGGCAGGGCCGCGTTACCCAGCACACCGCCTGCGCGTTCCGCCATCGTAATCCGCCTGACCTGCGCAGTGCCGGTTTTGGCGGCGAGCGTGATGCCCGGAAGCTGCAGCCGCGCCGCGCCGCCCGTGCCGCCGCCGTTGACGACCCCTGCCATTGCTTCGCGGACCTTGAGTAGATGTTCGGCAGATACCGGCAGCGCCGCTGCGTTCGCGCTGTTTGTGCCCTTCAAGAGGTGCGGATTGAGCGCGCGTCCCGACGCGATCCGCGCCGCCATGACGGCAAGCTGGAGCGGGTTCGCCAGCACATAGCCCTGACCAATCGACGCATTGAGCGAATCGGCGACGGTCCAGTCTTCCTTATACTTGCGTTGTTTCCACGCGCTGTCGGGCACGGTGCCGTAGCGTTGGGTGGAATAGGGCAGGTCGTATTTCTGGCCGAGCCCGGTCATACGGGCGATGGGGGCGATCTTGTCGTACCCTAGCCGCCGGATCATCTCGTAGAAATAGATGTCGCAGCTGTACATGATCGCCTGTTTGAGATCGAGCGGCCCATGTCCCCGCCGCTTGTGGCAATGAAAAATGCCGTTGCCGACACGCAGCGATCCGGAACAACTGATCCGGTCGGTGGGGCTAACCCCGGCTTCCAGCAGCGCGAGGCCGTTCATCGGCTTCACCGTCGATCCCGGCGGATACAGCCCCTGCAGCGTCTTGTTCATCAGGGGGACGTGGTCGTTGTCCGTCAGCGACTTGTATTCACGTCGCCCGATGCCGTCGGAAAAACTGTTCGGATCATAGGCCGGCATCGAAACCATCGCGAGCATCTCGCCCGTCAGGCAGTCGATGACGACCGCCGACCCCGAATTGGTGCCCAGCCGCCGCGCGGCATAGGCCTGCAGCCCCTTGTCGATCGTGAGTTGGAGGGTGTGTCCGGGGACATCGGGCCGGGTCGCCAGATCGCGGACCAGCTTGCCCCGCGCCGTCACTTCGCTCCGCCGCGCGCCCGGCGTGCCGCGCAGCAATGGCTCGAACGTCTTCTCTATGGCGTCCTTGCCGATCTTGTACCCCGGAGTCAGCATCAGCTGATCCTTGGTCTTCTCATAGTCGATGGCGCTCGCAGCGCCGACATAGCCAATCAGGTGGCCGACGGCCGCCCCGTCGGGATAGAAGCGGGCAAATCCCTGCGCAGGAATGACGCCGGGCAAGTCGGTAGCGCGCACCGACAGAGCTGCGTAATGTTCCCAGTCTAGATTTTCGGCCACCTGCACCGGCTGGAACCCCGCCGCCGCCTTGATGTCGTCCGAAATACGCTGACGCTCATCGGCGTCGAAGCCCAGGATCTGTTGCAGTTCGTCGAGCGTCGCATCCTTGTCGAGCAGCCGGTCGGGGATGATGTCGACGCGAAAAATCGTGCGGTTGAGCGCCAGCGGCTTGCCGTGGCGATCGACGATCCAGCCGCGCCGCGGCGGGATCAGCGACAGGTTCACCCGGTTGCTCTCGGCAAGTAGTTTGTATTTGTCGTTCTCGGCAATGGAAATCCACGCCATCCGGCCGGCCAGCACGCCGCACAACCCGACCTGCGCCGCACCCAGCACAAACCCGCGCCGGGTAAAGCTCATCTGCACCTGGGCTTCGGAAAGGCTGCGCTTGCCGAGCAAGCGGTCGAGTTTCATCACGTTGTCTTAGCGCCCTAGCGCGGACTCCGCCAGCGGTCGAGCACCGCACACGCCCGCGCCACCAGCGGATAGAGCAGCGCCGAGAGCAGCATTTGCGGTACCAAAGCCAGCGGCGTTGTTCCGCCGCCAGTAATGTGCGCAATGAACAGCGCAAACAAAAGGTAGCCTGTGATCGAGAACCCGGCGATGATCCAGTCATCGCGGTGATCACGGAACAGCGTACGACGCTCCAACGCATCGAGGACCAGCATGACAGCGGTCCAACCGCACATCGCGGTGCCGATCGGCTGCCCGCTGAACAAATCGTCCCAGAAGCCCAGCGGCAGGCCAATCCACAGGGGCCAGATGTCGCCCCGCAACAACCGCCAGCCCAGGAAGACCATGAGGCCGAAGGGCGGCATCAGCGGCTCGGTTGCAATGACCGGAAACAGGACGGCAAGCGAACCGATCATCGTGGTCACCACAGGGACTGCCTGCCGTTCGAGCGCGGTCGGCGGTGGTGTAAAGCTGGAGCGGCGCTTGAGCGGCAGCACTTACGGTGCTCCGTCTGCCGGCGGGGCTACGGGCTCGGGTATCGCCGGGACGTACGGTGGCAGGACGATCGCGAAGTCGAGGCGGTTCGGGTCGGCAAAGGGGTGTGCCACCGCCGCCTCGCGATTCGATGACCGCACGGATGCCACCGGCACGTCGGGCGGATACACGCCGCCCGCACCGGATGTGACAAACACATCGCCGGTGCGGAACGGATTCGAACCGGCCTCTAGCGCGCGAATGTCGAGCGCCCCATCGCCGCGCCCGGTGGCGAGCGCCGGCATACCGTCGCGCACCCGCTTTACCGGCACGACATTGCCGCCATCGGTCAGCAAAAGCACGCGCGATGTGATCCGGGAAGCGGCCACGACCCGACCGATCAGGCCCTCAGCGGCGCGGACAGGCTGGCCGCTCGCGACTCCTTGCACCGATCCGGCGGAAAGCGTGGCATAGCGTCGCGTACTCGCCCCGGTTGACGCAATAAGCCGCGCGGTTGCCACGATGCCAGCCTGCGATTCCTGGAGTTTGACCAGCTGCTTCAGCCGCGCATTTTCGTGCGCCAGTGCCTCTGCTTCGATCAGCTTGGTGCGGTTGGCGCGGATTTCCCCTTCCATCGCGCGGTTCTTGGAGCCGGCCTCGATGTAGGCCGACACACCGTCGACGCCCGCCGAGACGCCGCCGGCGGCACGGCGTGCTGCATTCGTGATCGGCGAAGTCAGGTCGGCGAACGCGCCCTGGATGGCCGCATGCCCGGTGGGATCGAAGCGCGCGGTGATGGCGAGCAGCAGGCCAATCAACAGCCCCGCGATCGCGATGACGTAACTCGCAAACAGGCCGTATTGGGCACGCCGCGAAAAGCCGCCGCGCCGGGAGGTTGGCGGCGCCATGTCTCAGAAGCCCCGGTCAGGCGGTCTGGAGCACGCCGCGGAAGATCGGGTCTTCCAATGCGCGCCCTGTGCCGAGTGCGACGCACGTCAGCGGATCGTCGGCCACGGTGACAGGCAAGCCGGTTTCATCGCGCAACACCTCGTCGAGGCCCTGCAACAACGCACCGCCACCGGTCAGGACGATGCCCTGATCGACGATGTCGGCGGCCAGTTCGGGCGCTGTATTTTCCAGCGCGATCCGGACGCCTTCGACGATGGCACCGACCGGTTCCGAAAGCGCTTCGGCGATCTGTCCCTGGTTGATCGAAATTTCCTTGGGCACGCCGTTGACGAGGTCGCGACCCTTGATCTGGATCGTCATGCCAATGCCGTCGGCAGGGGGCTTAGCGATACCGACTTCCTGCTTGATGCGTTCCGCCGTGCCTTCGCCGATCAGCAGGTTGTGGTTGCGGCGAACATAGCTGACGATCGCTTCGTCCATCTTGTCGCCGCCGACACGCACCGAGTTCGAATAGGCCACGCCGCGCAGGGAGAGCACCGCGACTTCGGTCGTCCCGCCGCCAATATCGACGACCATGCTGCCGATGGGCTCCGTCACCGGCATGTCTGCACCGATCGCGGCCGCCATCGGCTCCTCGATCAGATAAACTTGGCTTGCGCCCGCGTTCGACGCGGCATCGCGAATCGCTCGGCGCTCGACGCTGGTCGATCCCGACGGCACGCAGATCACGATTTCCGGGAAGCGCCACGCGCGCATCTTGCCGCCGTGCACCTTGTGGATGAAGTGCTTGATCATCTGCTCGGCGACATCGATGTCGGCGATGACGCCGTCGCGCAGCGGACGGATGGCCTCGATGCTGCCGGGTGTCTTGCCCATCATCAGCTTGGCATCGTCGCCGACGGCCTTGACGCGTTTTACGCCGTTGATCGTTTCGATGGCCACCACCGAAGGCTCATTGAGCACGATGCCGCGTCCGCGAAGGTAGACCACCGTATTCGCGGTGCCGAGGTCGATTGCCATGTCGTGCGACATGAATTTGAAGAAGCGGGAAAACGGATTGGCCATGGAACTGACAGACTCTCAAGCCTTGAGGCCATAGCTCGGTTTCTGACGGAAACCGCGCCGGCCGGGGTCGCGGGATGGCTGCGCTTGGTCTAGGGGTGGGCCAATGTCAATACGCCGACTCCCGCCGCATCTGATCAATCGCATCGCTGCCGGCGAGGTGGTCGAACGCCCCGCCGCGGCGCTGAAGGAACTGGTCGAAAACGCCATCGACGCCGGGGCGGGGCGGATTGCGGTCGTGTTGACGGGGGGCGGGATCGACGGGATCGAGGTCGTCGATGACGGCGGCGGGATGACGCGCGACGACATCACGCTCGCGCTCGAACGTCACGCCACATCGAAGCTGCCCGATGAAGCTATCGAAAACGTCAGCACGATGGGATTTCGGGGTGAAGCGCTGCCCTCGATCGCAAGCGTTGCGCGACTGACAATCGAAAGTCGGACACCGGGCGGGGAAGGGTGGTCACGAACGGTCGATAACGGCGACGCCGTCGCGGATGGTCCCGCTGCGATGCCGCCCGGAACGCGCGTCATGGTCGAAGGACTGTTCTCGCGCGTTCCCGCCCGCGCAAAATTTCTGCGCTCGCCTCGCAGCGAATACGCGGCTTGCGTCGATGTCGTGAAGCGTCTCGCCATGGCGCGGCCCGACATCGCCTTCACGCTCGATCACGACGGGCGGCGGAGCCTGTCGGTCGCAACCGAGGAGCAGGCAGCGCGCGTGGCCGCGCTGACCGACCGTGCGCTGATCGACAACAGCGTTGCGGTCGATGCGGTGCGCGAAGGCATCCGGCTGGGCGGGGTTGCGGGCTTGCCGACGTTCAATCGCGGGGTCGCAGACCACCAATATCTCTTCGTAAACGGCCGTCCGGTGAAGGACCGGCTGTTGATCGGGGCGGTACGGGGGGCCTATGCCGAAATGCTGGCGCGCGACCGCCACGCCGTGGTCGCGCTGTTTCTCGAAGTGCCGTCGAGCGAAGTCGATGTGAACGTGCACCCCGCCAAGACCGAAGTCCGTTTCCGCGATCCCGGCCTGGTGCGCGGACTGATCGTTGGCGGCTTGCGCGCCGCGCTCGATGCAGCGGGACATCGGAGTCAGCCGAGGCCGAGTTCGGTAAGCCTTGGGATGTGGACGAACGATCTAAGCCCCTCCCCTTCAGGGGAGGGGTTGGGGTGGGGACCATCCGGGAGAACCGGAGCTTCGCACTCGTGGACAGTCCCCACCCCAACCCCTCCCCTAAAGGAGGAGGGGCTATTCTTGCGCGACTCCAGCTACGACTACCGCCCCGCCGCTCGCGCAGAGCCTGCCACTGCCCCGACCAACGCCTTCCCGATGGGCGTCGCCCGGGGTCAAGTCGCCGCCACCTACATCGTCGCCGAGGCGGAGGACGGCCTCGTCATCGTCGACCAGCACGCGGCGCACGAACGCCTTGTCCTCGAACGGATGCGCAGGGCCCTGAAAGACTCTGGGGCGAACGGCACTGTGGCCTCGCAACCCTTGCTGCTTCCCGAAGTTGTCGAACTGGAGGAAACCGCCTGCGATCGGCTCGAAACGCGGCTCGCCGAACTGGCCGAACTGGGCTTAGAACTCGAGCGCTTCGGCCCCGCAGCGATGCTGGTGCGCGGCGTTCCCGCAATGCTCGGGACGAGTGACGTGCGCGGCCTTGTCACCGATCTGGCGGACGAACTGGCGGCGTTCGGCGTAGCACTTAGCCTGAAAGAGCGCCTCGACCATGTCGCCGCCACAATGGCCTGCCACGGATCGGTCCGCGCCGGGCGCATCTTGTCAGTCGCCGAAATGAACGCACTGCTTCGCGAAATGGAAATCACGCCGCATTCTGGACAATGCAATCACGGTCGCCCAACATGGATAAAGCTCGCGCACGGCGACATCGAGAAATTGTTCGGGAGGAAGTAATGCGGACCGTTGCTTTTCTTGCGCTGTTGGTCTCGACGCCTGCGCTTGCGCAAACCTGTCCGTCACCCGCCGGCTGGGACAAGCCCGTCAAACACCTTGCTGCGCGCGCGCCCGCGATGAAGTTCGCGCTGCCCACTGGGTCGTCGACCTTGCTCGAACTGCGCGGCGCAAAGGATGTGAAGCTGGCCGTTACGACCGACCGCAAGGCGAAACCGAAAACGTCGGCAGGCCTCGCCGCGCTTGATGTGGCAAAGCCTGGCAAGCTCGACGTCATCCTGTCGAACGCCACCTATGTCGATCTCGTCCGCGACGGCCGCGTGTTGAAATCGACCGGTCACAGCGACCTCAAAACCTGCGCCGGTTTCCGCAAATCGGTTGCCTTCGACGTCGTGCCGGGACGCTACATCGTCCAGCTCACCGATGCGCCCGCGCGGACGGTCAAGATGGCGACGGTGCTGCGTTAAGACGGTGATCGCTGGAGCGGAATACGTGCAGGAGCGGGTGCCCCCATCAGCATACAAGTAATGGCCGCCAGCGCATTGACCATCCAATTCGAGCTGTACGACCTGGGCGGCAGCGTCTCTTCCTGATCGGTCCAGATCAGTTCGCGCGCGATGTCCGCGTCATTTGCATTCACGCATATGCGAATGCCGCCAATGGCAAGCATTAAACCTGGATCGATATTCACGGTACCCAAATCGAATGTGTTTGCTTCAATGCGATAGCTACGAAGCATGGATTGCACGATGATGGCTTCGCTAACGCTAAATGCCGTCGCAACCTGAACAAGATTGGATGTTGTCACTCAACAGCATTTATCCGCTTCTTACCGGGAAGACGAATCCGCATTCGCTGCCCCCAGCACCGCCCGCACACTCGCCGTCGCCACGTCGGCATCGATGCCCACGCCCCAAACCGTTTTGCCGCTCGGCGTCCGGCATTCGACATAAGCGGCCGCCTGTGCGTCCGATCCGATGCCCAGCGTGTGTTCGGTGTAGTCGATAATATCGAGTTCCACACCCTGTTCGGCGACCGCCGCCACGACCGACGAAATCAGACCGTTGCCGCGTCCGCTGACCGAATGTTGCACGCCGTCGATGGTCAGTTTGCCGGTGAACAGGCGATCGCCGTTCGTTGCGCGGGTTTCGTCGTAATCGCCGAGCGCGAACCGCCCTTCGCCCAGATACGCGCGCTCGAACGCGCCCCAGATGTCGACGGCGTTCAGCTCTCGGCTGGTTTCGTCCGCCAGAGCCTGCACGTGGCGGCTGAAATCGGCTTGCATCCGCTTGGGCAGTTTTAGGCCCTTGTCCTGTTCGAGTACCCAGGCGACGCCGCCCTTGCCCGACTGCGAGTTCACGCGGATCACCGCTTCGTAATCGCGGCCGAGGTCCTTGGGATCGATGGGGAGGTAGGGCACTTCCCACAGCTCGTCGTTGCGCGCGTCCTGTGCCACGAACCCCTTTTTGATCGCGTCCTGATGGGACCCGCTGAACGCGGTGAAAACCAGATCGCCGACATAGGGCTGGCGGGGATGGGTCGGGATGTTGGTGCAATATTCGACCGTTTTGACGACGCTATCGATGTCGGAGAAGTCGAGGCCGGGATCGACCCCTTGCGTGTACATATTGAGCGCGACCGTCACCAGATCGACATTGCCCGTCCGCTCGCCATTGCCGAGCAGGCAGCCCTCGACGCGGTCCGCACCCGCCAACAGGCCCAGCTCGGTCGCGGCTACGCCGGTCCCACGATCGTTGTGCGTGTGCAGCGAAATCACCACCGCCTCACGGTTGGGGATATTGCGCCCGAACCACTCGATCTGGTCGGCATAGATATTGGGCGTCGCGCATTCGACGGTCGCTGGCAGGTTGAAGATGATCGGCTTTTCGGCGGTCGGCTGCAGCACGTCCATCACCGCCGCGCAGACTTCGGTCGAAAACTCGATTTCCGCCGTCGAGAACGTCTCAGGCGAATATTCGAAATGCCAGTCGGTGTCGGGGCGCTTGGCGGCTTCGTCGCGCAGCATCATCGCGGCATCGACCGCGATCTTCTTGATTGCGGCCTTGTCCATACCGAACACGATCTTGCGCCACGCCGGGCTGACTGCGTTATAGACATGGACGATGGCGCGTGGTGCGCCCTCGAGCGATCGGAACGACGTCTCGATCAGGTCGCGTCGTGCCTGCGTCAGCACTTGGACCGTGACATCGGCAGGAATGCGATCGTTCTTCACCAGCCCCGAGATGAAATCGAATTCGGTCGCGCCCGCGCTCGGGAAGCCGACCTCGATCTCCTTGACGCCGATGCGGCAGAGCAGGTCGAAGAATCGCGCCTTTTTCTCCGAGTCCATTGGATCGATCAGCGCCTGGTTGCCGTCGCGCATGTCGGTCGACAGCCAGCGCGGCGCATGGGTGATCGTTCGCGACGGCCATTGCCGGTCGGGCAGATCGATGGGCGGGAAAGGGCGGTATTTGACGGAAGGATCGCGCAGCATGATGGGCACTCGTTGCTTCGAGGAATGTCTGAAATTGTCCCTTAGGCAGCGTGTGCGCGAACCGCGCACGACGAGGGTCGCGCCTAAGGGCGCGTAAGTCGAAGCAGCAGGGCGCGGGTCCGCGTCATGGCTTCATCGTAGCGCGCGCGGTGGTCCGATGTCCAGTCGCATCCCGCCAATTTTGCCAACCGCATTTTCCGTGTTAGTATGTTAATACACTTGTGGGGGTTGATCGGATGAGCGGTACAAGGCGCGAAGACTCTCCCGTCCCCGTCAGGCTGAAACTTTCTGCGCTTTGGGCGTCGGTGATGCTGTGCTTCATCTATGCCGACTTCTTCGGCCTGTTTTTGCCCGGTCGGCTGATGACGATGAATGATGGCATCATGAAGCCGCTCGGTGCGGCCACATCGGCAATATTGGTCGCTGTTTCGGTGATGATGGCGATTCCATCGGCGATGGTCGCGCTGTCGCTGCTGTTGCCGCTGGGACCGTGCCGATGGGCCAATATCGCATTCGGCGTGGTCTATACGGCGATCATGGTCCTGACGTCGGTAGGTGCACCGCCCTTCTACATCGTTTTTGCAGCCGTCGAGATTCCGATGTTGCTTGCGGCGGTATACCTCGCCGCAACATGGCCAAAGATTGGGGTTTCCTGACCCTCTCCGCACGGCGTAGAGGGTCATTGGTTGCTACTTCTGAAATGCGACCGTGATGTCGAGCGCGACATCATCCGAGATCATCGGGGCAAGGAAACCCATGCCGAACTCGCTACGCTTGATGACGGTTTTTGCATGAAAGCCGACATTCTCCTTCCCGCCCATCATCGCCGGGGATTTTCCCGCGCCCGAAAACTCGGAGCTCAGGATGACTGGCTTGGTGATCCCGTTGAGCGTCAGATTTCCGGTGATCTTTGCGGTCAGGCCCTTGGCGATCACGGACGTCGAAACGAAATGCGCGTCGGCCGCATTCGCGCCGAAAAAGTCGGGCTTGCCCCCGTCCTTGCCCGCGCGCGTCAGGTGCGCGGTCAGTCCCGCATTCGCGGTCGTGACTTTGGAGACGGGAATGGTGATGTCGACCTTGGCTGCGTTCGGCTTCTTTGGATCGAGCGTCAGCGTCCCGGTCGATTCGCCGAAGATGCCGAAATAATCGTTGAAGCCGAGATGGTTGACCCGCCAGCCGACCAGCGTGTGGTTGGGATCGACGGTATAGGTGCCACCGCTGACCGCAGCGGGGTTCTTCGAGCCGGGTGCCGCCATCTGCGCAACGAGCGGCGTGGCGATGAGGAGAGGCAAGGCGATGAGGGCAAGGCGACGCATAGGGACACTCCTGTTGGGGAATGCCCTGTTACCCGTCCCTCTCCCTGAAGGGGAGAGGGAAATGCGAGCGAAGCGAGCGAGGGAGAGGGTGCGGGTCTTGGGAAGAAGCGTTCCCCTCTCCCTGACGCTTCGCGCCTGTCCCTCTCCCCTTCAGGGAGAGGGAGAGACGGATCAGTTCTTTGCTTTATCCACCAGCTTGTTTGCCCCGATCCACGGCATCATCGCGCGCAGCTCGGCGCCGACTTTCTCGATCGGATGCGCGGCGGCGGTTTTGCGCGATGCCTTCAGCTCGGGCTGGCCGGCGCGGTTGTCGAGGACGAAGTTCTTCACGAACCGCCCCGACTGGATGTCGGCCAGCACCCGCTTCATCTCGGCCTTGGTCTCGTCGGTGATGATCCGCGGACCGGTAACGATGTCGCCATATTCCGCCGTGTTGCTGATCGAATAGCGCATGTTGGCGATACCGCCTTCATACAGCAGGTCGACGATCAGCTTGGTTTCGTGGAGACACTCGAAGTAGGCCATTTCGGGCGCGTAACCGGCCTCGGTCAGCGTTTCGAAGCCAGCCTGAATGAGGTGGGTGATGCCACCGCACAACACGGCCTGTTCACCGAACAAGTCGGTTTCGCATTCCTCGCGGAAGTTCGTTTCGATGATGCCGCTGCGTCCGCCACCGACAGCCGAGGCATAGGCAAGCGCCAGGTCATGCGCGTTGCCGCTCGCGTCCTGATGAACCGCGATCAGGCAGGGCACGCCGCCGCCGCGCACATATTCGCTGCGCACGGTGTGCCCCGGTCCCTTGGGCGCGATCATCACGACGTCGAGGTCGGCACGCGGCTCGATCAGTCCGAAATGGACGTTCAGGCCATGCGCGAAGGCCAGCGTTGCGCCCTGCTTCAGGTTCGCATGCAGGTCGTCGGCATAAATTGCCGCCTGATGCTCGTCGGGCGCCAGGATCATGACGACATCGGCCCATGCGGCGGCGGCGGCGTTGCTTAGCACCTTGAATCCGGCGTTGATTGCTTTGGCGGCGGTCGGCGAGCCGTCACGCAAGGCGACGGCGACTTCGGCAACGCCCGAATCCTTCAGGTTCTGGGCATGGGCATGGCCCTGCGAGCCATAGCCGACGATCGCGACCTTCTTGCCCTTGATGATGCCGATGTCGGCGTCCCGGTCGTAATAAACGCGCATTGTTGTTTCCCGATCTAGCTCCTCTCCCCCTGCGGGAGAGGATACGAAGACTTGGCAGCTTACTGCCTAGTCGAAGTTGGTGAGGGGTTTGAGGGACGACCCCTCACCCTCCCACGCCTGCGGCGCGGGCCCCTCCCTCTCCCGCAGGGGGAGAGGGGCAAAAAACTCAAACCGCCGTCTTCCCTCGCGCCATCGCGACGATGCCCGTCCGTGCCACCTCGACCAGCCCGATTTCGCCCATCAGTTCGACGAAACGATCGATCTTGGTGCTGGCGCCGGTAACCTCGAACACGAAACTAGAAATGGTCGTGTCGACGACATTGGCGCGGAACACTTCGGCCAGCCGCAGCGCCTCGATCCGGTGCTCGCCGACGCCCGCAACCTTCACCAGCGCGAGTTCGCGTTCGATATGTTCGCCCAGCACGGTCAGATCGGTGACCGTGTGCACCGGCACCAGACGATCGAGCTGCGCCACGACCTGTTCGATCACCGCGGGCGTGCCGGTGGTGACGATGGTGATCCGCGACACCGCGTCGTCGGCGCTGATGTCGGCAACGGTCAGGCTCTCGATATTATAGCCGCGCGCAGAGAACATGCCCGCGATGCGCGCCAGCACACCGCTTTCGTTGTCCACGGTAACGGAGAGCGTGTGACGCTCGATGGGGCCGGTCTTGATGTGCATGTATGATCCTAAGCGTCGTTGATCGCGTATTGGATCACGCGGTCAATCGTCGCTTCCAAATCCGTGTTTCCCAGCATCGCGTCGAACTGATCAACAATGATGGATGGTTCAAGAAAATACTCGTAGGTTTCGTCGCCGAGCGTAACCCGTGCCGTTGATTCACCCTCACGCCAGATGACAGGGGATGCTGAAGTCCATGGCGTCCGGGCAAACGGCGTCCTTGAATCGTCTGCCAGCTGGCGTGCCTCCGCAACGAGCGATGCGATTGTCGTAGGTTCGCTCATCACACCAGCGCCTTCGCTTCGTCGTCCATTGTGCCGACCACGCCGACCGGATCGAGGATCATGTCGTTGTGCGCGTTGCCGCTGGGGATCATCGGGAAGCAGTTCGCCATTTTCGCGACCATGCAGTCGACGATCACCGGCCCGTCATGCGCCAGCATCGCGGCGATGCCACTGTCGAGGTCGGCCGGGTCTTCGATGCGAATACCCTTCCATCCGTACGCCTCGCCCAGCTTCACGAAGTCGGGCAGGCTGTCCGAATAGCTTTCCGAATAGCGGCTTTCATAGGTCAGTTCCTGCCACTGGCGGACCATGCCCATATATTCGTTGTTGAGGATGAAGATCTTGACCGGCAGGCGGTATTGCGTCGCCGTCGCCAGTTCCTGGATATTCATCTGGATCGACGCTTCGCCGGCGATGTCGATGACCAGCGCAGTCGGATTGCCGAGCTGCGCGCCGATCGCGGCGGGCAGGCCGTACCCCATCGTGCCGAGTCCGCCCGAGGTCAGCCATTTGTTCGGCCCCTCGAAATCGAAATGCTGCGCGGCCCACATCTGGTGCTGGCCGACTTCGGTGGTGATGATCGGGTTACGCTTGTGCGTCGCCTCCCACAGCGCGCGGACGGCGTGCTGCGGCATGATCTCGGTCTTCGACTTGGCAAAGCCCAGCGACTTTTTGGCGCGCCATGTGTCGATCTGTTTCCACCACGCCGTCAGGTCGGGCTTGGGATGCTGACGCGCTTTCCACAGCTTGACGGCATCCTCCAGAACGCGGCCGACATCGCCGACCACGGGCAGGTCGACCCGCACCGTTTTGTTGATCGAGCTGCGGTCGATATCGACGTGGATTTTCTTCGACCTGGGGCTGAACGCGTCCAGCCGCCCGGTCACGCGGTCGTCGAACCGGCTGCCCAGCGCGACGATCAGGTCCGCCCCGTGCATCGCCATATTGGCTTCGTACGTGCCGTGCATGCCGAGCATCCCCAGCCAGGCGTCGCCACTCGCGGGATAGGCCCCTAGGCCCATCAGCGTCGACGTCACCGGTGCCCCGGTGATCCGCGCCAGTTCGCGCAGCATCTGGCTCGCGCCCGGGCCCGAATTGATGATGCCGCCACCGGTATAGAGCACCGGCCGCTCGGCTGCTGCCAGCATCTCGACCAAAGTCTCGACCGATTTGGCGTCGGGCTTGAGGGCAGGGCGATACGTCTTGTGCTGAATCTTGCCCGGATTTGTATAGCGGGCAGTTGCGACCTGCACGTCCTTCGGGATGTCGATCACGACCGGCCCCGGACGTCCCGAAGTGGCGATGTGAAATGCCTCGTGCACGATCCCGCCGAGCTTGGCCGGATCTTTCACCAGATAATTGTGCTTGGTGCAGTGGCGCGTGATGCCGACCGTATCGGCCTCCTGAAACGCGTCAGTGCCGATCAGCGCGGTTGGTACCTGTCCGGTGATGACGACCATCGGGATGGAATCCATCAGTGCGTCGGTGATGCCGGTGATCGCATTGGTCGCGCCGGGGCCGCTGGTGACCAGCACCACGCCCGGCTTGCCGGTCGAGCGCGCATAGCCTTCTGCGGCGTGCGTTGCCGCCTGCTCGTGGCGGACCAGGATGTGCTTGATCCGCTTCTGTTTGAAGAGCGCGTCGTAAATGGGGAGCACCGCGCCGCCGGGATAGCCGAACACGATTTCGACGCCGAGATCGACAAGCGCCTCGACGAGGATTTCGGCTCCGGGCAGTTCGGCAGGCATGGGATGCTTCCTTTGTTGCAGTGCGGCGCGGTTAGGGATATGAAACTATGCTGTCAACGCCGTATCGCGTAATATAATTGCTAATTTGTGGATACCTGCGGAATCTAACTGCGTTTGGACCCGCGCCCACGTTGCAGGAGCCTGATTGGCGAACCAGGTGTACTGCCGCTTGGCATATTGGCGGGTGGCCAATTGACCGGTGGCGACGGCCTCGCTTTCACTAACTGTTCCCGTGAGCAGGCCGGCGATTTCACTGACGCCGATGGCGCGCATGACGGGGAGGGCAGGGTCGAGATGGCGTGATATCAGCGTCGCCACCTCGTCCAGTCCGGCCTCGATCATGGCCGCGAACCGCATGTCGCACCGGTTGAACAGCCAGTCGCGCGGGGGCAGCAGGATTGTCGGCACCAGCCTGACCGCGTCGCCGATCCCGCCGACGCGGTGCGCCTGCCAGTCCTTCAGTGTCCGACCGGTCGACCGCAAGACTTCCAGCGCGCGGGCTACCCGCGTGGTGTCTGCCGGCGACAGACGTGCCGCGGCGTCCGAATCCTCATGGGTCAGCGCGTCGAACGCTTCGGCCACCGGCAGTGCGCGTACTGTCGCCCGTATCGCTGGATCGATGTCCGGGACCGGCGCAATCCCGTCGAGCAATGTCCGGATGTAAAGGCCGGTCCCGCCGACGAGGATCGGCAGACGGCCTTGCTCATGCGCCTCGGCAATCGCCACCTTCGCATCGGCCGCCCAGCGCGCCGCCGAACAGGCCTCGGCCCCGTCGATGTACCCGAACAGCCGGTGCGGATGCCGCGCCTCGTCGGCCTCGTCGGGCCGCGCCGTGACGACGCGCAGGTCGCGATACACCTGCATCGAATCCGCATTGACGATGACCGCCGGTGTCAAATCGGCGAGCGCCATCGCCAGCGCGGACTTGCCGCTCGCGGTCGGCCCTGCGATGAGCGCCACCACCGGGAGATCAGAAGTGTTCATTGCCACCCTCGTAGCAAAAGAAAGCCTGAACGCGGGCGATATTTCGGCGGCCTGCGATGCCGTGCGGGGGACGTCGGGCGCGGTCGTCGATGGTGTGGCGTGCGACGTGCGGTTCGGTGAAGATATTGCTGCCGGGCGAGCCGCGCTGGAAGCGGCCCTCCCGCACCTCGACATCATCGTTCAGCGGGAGACGGATCGCCACCGCAGGCTCCTCATCGCTGACATGGATTCGACAATGATCACGGTCGAATGCATCGACGAACTCGCCGATTATGTCGGCCTGAAAGCGCAAGTCTCCGAAGTCACCGAACGTGCCATGCGCGGCGAACTGGATTTTGCCGAGGCGTTACGCAGCCGTGTCGCGCTTCTTGCCGGGCTTTCCGAAGCCACTGTCGCTGAGTGCCTGCGCGAGCGGGTGAAGCTGATGGGCGGCGCCGTCGATCTCGTCACCGCGTTCCGCGCTGCAGGGGGCAGGGCGGTTCTCGTCTCCGGCGGTTTCACCCATTTTACGGGCAGCGTTGCCGAACAGATCGGCTTCGACCGCGCCGTCGCCAACCGCCTGATCGTCAGGGACGGCGCGCTCATCGGCGAGGTCGAGTTTCCGATCGTAGATGCCCAGACCAAGCGCGAAACCCTGTTGGCAGAAGCCGCCGCGCTGGGCATCCCGCTCAGCGCCACGATCGCTATCGGCGACGGCGCAAATGACATTCCGATGATCGAAACGGCGGGCCTGGGCTTCGCGTACCATGCGAAGCCGAAGACCGAAGCCGCGGCGGATGCACGGGTCCACGTTGGCGATCTGAACGTGGTGCGCTATGCGCTCGGCCTTCCCGCCGTCGGTTGATCCAACCTCTTTTCCGGAGACCATATCATGTCGTTCTCACTCTATGATGCGACCGTTCCGTCCTTCCTCCAGATCGTCGGCGCCGTTTCCGGGCTCGTGGGCAAAGCCGAAGCGTTCTGCGCGGAGAAAGGGCTGGATGAGGCGACACTGATCGACGCCAAACTCGCCGACGACATGCTGCCGCTGGGCTATCAAGTGAAAGCGGTGTCCGTGCATTCGATCAAGGCGATCGAGGGAGTCCGCGCAGGTATCTTCAGCCCGGACCGCAGCGCGTGGCCGACCGATTTTGCGGGCCTGACCGCGCAGTTGGCAGCGACACACGTTGCCCTGGAAGCCGTAAGCCCCGATGAGGTCAACGGATTCGTCGGCGGCGATATGGTTTTCAATCTGGGCGACTTCCGCATGGAATTCACCGCCGAAGACTTCCTGATATCGTTCACGATGCCCAATTTCTATTTTCACGCGGCCACGGCGTACGACATCCTGCGGGCGCAGGGCATGCCCCTCGGCAAGCGCGATTACATGGGGCGGCCGCGAACCAAAGGATAAGAAAGCCGGGTTACCCACCGCGCGGCGGGTAACCCGGAAATTGCTCAACCGAACGTAACGGTCGTGCTGCGGCGGCGATAGCGGAGCATCGAGCCGACTGCGCCAAAGCCGAAGATCATCATTGCCCAGGTCGCAGGCTCAGGAACGGCACCCCCGACTGCTACCGCAGAAATTGTAAGAGTGGACCCGTTGGGGCTACCGAGCAGATTAGTGAACGAGAAAGTGCCGGGCGAGAAGACCGGCGCTGCCGTGGTCCCCGAATATAATTGCGGCCCAAATCCCCCAGGTCCGCCAAATTCGGTGAATACGCCGCCGCCGCTGATGCTGCTAAAAAAGCGCACGGTTCCAAAGTCAAACGCCGCACCGTTCTGCATTCCGTTCGTAACGGCAGTCGTAAAGGAAAAGATGCTCGCGGGGGCGGATACTGGATTGCTGTCGAGCTGAAACGACGAATTGTTCGTGTCAGAAAAGGTGAACAGCAGCGGCGCTGCATTGGCGGGGACTACAGGTATCGCCAAAGCGGCAACACTTATCAAAAGACCGATACGTTTAATCATTACACATACTCCGACATCCGCGCGCGGAAAATGCCGGACGCGGGTCGGGCGCGAAAATCGGTGATGCTTAACGCTGCGTCAAATATTATATATTTTCAATGAGATGAAGCTATTTCGATGGAGTTGCGTATCTGTTCGAATGTCTAACGATCAGTGTAACATCCAGCGCTTCGTTCGACCGCCAGAACCTCGATAACATCCATTTCGGACCCGAAATCCACAAGGTCTTCTGCGCCTGCCCCGATCATGGCCTTGGCGAGCGGTGCACTGAACGCGATCCGCCCGGCGGCCGGTTCCGCCTCGTCATGGCCGACAATCTCTATCGTCCGCTCGGCACCCTTCAGCCGGAACGTCACGCGCGAGCCGATGCCGACAACGCCATGGGCGGGCGGGTCCGCGACGCGTGCAGTCGACAGCCGCGTGTTCCAGTAGGCGAGATCGCGCTTGGCCTTTTTGCGCGTTTCATCGTCCGCCGCTCCAGCGACGGCCGCGTTCCAAGCCGCAACCTTGGCCTCGATCAGAACCAGCCCGCGCGGCGTCACGATATTCGGGCCTGGCGGGAGCGGAATTTCGAATTTGGGTTCGAGATGTTCCTCGTCGCTTTCGCGGCGGAAGGCGACGCTCATGCGCGCGCCATCATGGTGCCACGGGCAAACAATTTGTTCCCGATGCCGTGCAAGCGCGCTGCGCAGCCGCACGGTCGCGGAGCGGCCCCGCCTGCAGCCGCACGACATTGCCCGCGCGGACATAGCTGGGACTCAGTCCACCCAAACGACCGGCGAGCGCGCTCCAGGCACGCTTCGCATTGGCGTCGTTACTGAACGCGCCGAGCTGGACGCGCCAACCTCCCGACGAGGCGACGGACACGGGCGCAGGTTTGGGCGTCGGTTTCGACACCAAGGATTTGTGGTCGGGCGCAGCAACCGCGACCTTGACCGGCGGTGTTTTGGCAGCCGGCGTCTTGGGCGTCTTCACCGGCGCCGTCTTTACAGGTGTTACCTTGGCAGGGCTGGGCAACGGCGGCGCGCCGACATCCGACGGCGGCAAATCTTCCGCAACCACGGCACTGCGCGGGGGCACCGTCTCTCCAACCATATTGCTGGTAAACTGCGGCTTCGACTCGGCACTCTCCATCGTGCGTGCGAGCGACAGGCCGCGCTGACGCTGGTCGAGCGGCACATATTTGTCCATCTGTGCGAGACTCGACGACGCGGCCCCGATCCCTGCCGCGCTCGCCCGCGTCATCATGGCATAGGCGCGCACCCAGTCCTTCTTGACCGTGTCGCCGTTGAACAGCGCTGTCCCCATGACGTATTGCGCACGTGGATCGCCCCGGTTTGCGGCTTCCTCAATATATGACATCGCCGACTGGCGGTCACCGTTCTGGAATAGGACCAGACCGTAATTGTCTCGGCTCGGCTGATGTCCCTGTGCGGCGGCCTTGCCGAACCAGGTCTCCGCCATCTTCAGATCGACCGGCACGCCGCGCCCCAGCTGGTACGCGCGCGCGAGATTATACTGCGCGATCGGGTCTCCCGCGATCGCCGCCGGGCGCCACTGTGCGACTGCGCCGTAATAATCGCCCTTGTTCCATAGCTGATAGCCGGTGTTGGTATCGGCAAGTGCCGGTGCACCGACCGCCAGTGCGACCCCCAGAACCAGACAAGATACACGCGACATTGTTTTCCCCGTTTGCGAGTTCGTTAGCGCGGCTTTTGGCACGGTTCGAATGAACACTTGGTTAGCACGAATTAACCGCGAATTGCGACAGTCGGTCACCGTGCAGGAATATGCCCGGATGTTAACCCTATCTTAGCGACGTGCATGACATTCCCCTCAATCGGGATCGGACAACATCCAAGGACTGTCGATGCGCGTACTGGCAATGGCCTCTCAAAAAGGCGGATCGGGTAAGACCACCCTGTCCGGCCATCTCGCCGTTCAGGCACAGCGCGCTGGCGCTGGTCCTGTCGTTCTGATCGACATCGATCCGCAAGGGTCGCTCGCCGACTGGTGGAACGAGCGCGAGGCAGAATTCCCTGCCTTTGCCCAGACCACGGTCGCGCGCCTGCAGGCCGATCTGGAAATGCTGCGTCAGCAGGGATTCCGTCTGGCCGTCATCGATACGCCCCCCGCGATTACCATGGCGATCCAGAGCGTCATCGCGGTGGCCGAACTCATCATTATCCCGACTCGTCCCAGCCCGCATGACTTGCGGGCGGTTGGCGCGACTGTTGACCTGTGCGACCGCGCCGGCAAGCCGCTGCTGTTCGTTGTCAACGGTGCGACGCCCAAGGCAAAGATCACCTATGAAGCCGCCGTCGCGCTTTCGCAGCACGGCACGGTTGCGCCTGTCACCCTGCATCACCGCACCGATTTCGCTGCGTCGATGATCGACGGTCGCACGGTCATGGAATGCGATCCCAAGAGTCGCTCGGCTGCCGAAATCACTGAGCTGTGGGAATATGTTTCCGACCGGCTCGAAAAGAATTTCCGTCGGACCGTCTTCTCGGCGCCGGGTGTCGCCAGCGCCGCGCCCGCCATGCATCGCCCGGCCGGCGGGGGCTTCGGCCGCCGCGTCGTCGGTCAGTGAGGGAGGGCGTCATGGGCGAACCGAAACCTCTCGCATCGCTCTCCTCCTCGCTGCTCGCCCGTAAAGGGCACGCCAAACCCGCCATGCGCCCGCAGGGCTTTGCCAGCTTTGGTTTTAGCGGGCTGCAGCAGCCCATGCATGAAGATCTTGGCTGGAATGACATGGGCCATGATCAAGGTTCGGCAGATATCGAACCGATCAGCGCGGACGTTTATCAACTGGTGCCGAATGGACCGGTCGAGGTGCCTGCCGTCGTTCGCCAGCAGGAAGAGTTGGCCCGCGAACTCGCGCCTGAACCGGCCTATGAGCCTGTCTTTACGCCGGTCGCCGTCCGTCCGGTAACGCCGCGCGCTGCCGCCGGATCGAAGGGGAAGGCGGCGTTCACCCTTCGTCTGGACCCAGAGCGTCATCTTCAGCTGCGGCTGGCATGCGCGATGGCGCACAAATCGGCGCAGGCGCTGGTTATCGCGGCGCTCGACGCGTTTCTGTCTCAACAGCCGGGCGTCGCCGAAATGGTACGCGCCGCGGCAACCGACAAAACGGCCAAATAACATGAGCGGGGAACTCACCATGAAAAAGCTGGCGATCGCAAAGATGACGGCCTCGGCGTTGGTGCTAGGCACGTTGATGGGCGCAACGGGTTTCAGCGTTCAGGCGCAGGGATCGGCCCAAATGTCGGACGCAAAAGCCGTCCAGAAGGCAGCATCCGCTGCACGGCAAGCGACTGCGGCTCTCACGAAGAAGCAGATCGTCAAGGCTGTGACGCTTGCCGAGGCAGCCGTGGCGTTTCAGCCGCGCGATGCCCGTTACCGCATGTTGCTGGGTCAGGCCTATCTGGCCGCCGGACGCTTCCAGTCGGCTGAACAGAGCTTTGTCGATACGCTGACGCTCGATCCTGAGCGCGAGCGGGGCGCGCTGAACCTGGCGCTGGCGCAGATTGCTTTGGGCAAGAAGGACGCCGCCAGGTCGACGCTGGCCGATTATCGTGACAAGCTGCCGGCCACCGACTTCGGTTTGGCGATCGCGCTGGCCGGTGAGCCGGACGAGGCGGTCCGTATCCTCGAATTCGCGACCCGCGCGCCCGATGCGACGGTGAAAACCCGCCAAAATCTCGCGCTTGCCTATGCGCTGCAAGGCAAGTGGACGAATGCGCGCGTCATGGCAGTACAGGATATGACCCCGGATGAGGCCGACGCACGCGTGGCGAAGTGGGCGGAATTCGTTCGTCCGGCCGCTGCTGCAGACCAGGTCGCGACACTGCTCGGCGTGACGCCAGGCAGTGATGCCGGCCAGCCGACCCGACTCGCGCTCGCGCCGTTCAATGCGGCTGTGCAGACCGCGTCCGCGCCGGAGGCCGTTGCGCCGGTTGCTCCCATTGCAGCCGAGTCGACGCCCACCCCTGAACCGGTCGCTGTCGCTGCTGCTCCTGAGCCGCAGCCTGCCTTCGAAGTCGCTCAAGCTCCGGCTGCCCCTGCTGCTGCACCCACGCCGGCGTTTCAGGCCACTCCGAAACCCGTCCTGATCCGCGCCGAGCCGCGCCCGGCTCGCCAGGCCGTCGGGCAGCCGTCACGTCCTGCGGCAGTCCGCAATGCCGTTGTTTTCCGTTCGGTAGCGGTCGGCAAATTTGTCGTGCAGATCGGCGCGTTCCAGAACGCGACCAATGCCCAGCGTGCGTGGAACCGCGTCTCGAGCCGCGTCAATCTATCTGGCTACAGCCCCGTCAACGGCTTCACAAAGGTGAGCAACACCAGCGTGACGCGCGTGGCGATCGGTGGCATCGGTACCCGTGCCGAGGCGGTCCGGCTCTGCGCGCGCATCCAGCAGACCGGCGGCACCTGTTTCGTTCGTTCGACTGCTGGCGATTCGCCAGCGCTTTGGGCCCAGAGGCAGACGGTTAAGGTCGCTTCGCGCTAAGGATCGCTCCGCTCCTGCGCAGGCGGGAGTCCAGTGCCTAAATCTCGAAGATCGTCCGCCCACCCTTGAGCGTGCGCACCACCTTGCCCTGCACTGGTAGGCCGTCGAACGGGGTGTTCCCCGCCGACGAGGCAAAGCGCGTTCCGTCGATCCGCCACGGGCGGTCAACATCTACGATTGCAATGTCCGCTGGTGCGCCGACGTCCAGTGATCCGCACGCAACGCCCAGAATGCGGGCCGGATTACGGCTGGTCAGCGCGGCGAGGCGCGGCAAGTCGATTATGTCGTCACGTACCAGCCCCAGGCCTAGCGTCAGCAGCGTTTCAGCACCCGACGCGCCGGGCTCGGCATCGGCGAATGGTAACCGCTTGGCTTCCGGTCCACGGGGATCGTGCGCCGAACACAGCACATCGATGGTCCCGTCGCGCAGGCCTTCGATACAGGACCGCCGGTCGCCGTCTGACCGCAGCGGCGGCGAAAGGCGCGCGAAAGTCCGATAGCCGCCAACGGCAATGTCGCTCAGCAACAGATGCGTCGGCGCAATCCCGCAGGTGACCGGCAGGCCGCGCCGTTTGGCGTCGCGGATCAGCGCCAGGGCAGGGGCTGTCGTGATTTGCCGGAAATGCAGCCGAGCGCCGGTATCCTCGACCAGCATCAGGTCGCGCGCCACTGCCATCGCTTCGGCAGCGGCAGGCGCGGCAGGCAGGCCGTATAGAGTTGCGGTTTCTCCAGCGGTGGCTACGGCGCCCCCCGCAAGGCCGCCGTCCTCGGCATGGGCGATGACTGCCAGTCCCAGCGAGGCGGCATAGGCCAGCACGCGGCGCATGACGCCCGAATCGGCGATCCAGCCCCGTCCGGTGGCGACCGCTTTCGCGCCTGCGCGCGCAATCAGCGCATATTCGGCGAGTTCCTGTCCCTGCAATCCTTTGGTCGCGGCCGCCAGCGGGTGCACCCATAGCGCAGGCTTGGCGGCGAGCGCGGCCCGTTGGACAAGGCCGGGATCGTCGAGCGGCGGTGACTGGTCCGGCATCAGCGCGACCCGTGTAATCCCGCCTGCTGCCGACGCGCCGCGCTCGACCGCGAACACGCCGAGGTCGACAATGCCGGGAAGGACGATCTTGCCGGTGGCGTCGATAACCTCTGTCGATCCCGAGGCTGCGGCGATCTTGTCGCCATCGATCACCAGATCGCCTTCGCGCGAGCCTTCCGCATTGATAAGGGTGCCACCGCGAATAATCATCCGCGTCGCCCTCTCGTCAGGACGTCGAGGCACGCCATCCGCACCGCAACCCCCATTTCGACCTGTTCGGCAATCGTCGAGCGCACCGGATCGTCGGCGACACTCGACGCGATTTCGACGCCGCGGTTCATTGGGCCGGGATGCATCACGATCGCATCGGGCGCGCGCTCCAGCCGCTCGGGGGTCAGGCCGTAAAGCGCGTGGTATTCGCGTAAACTGGGGACGAAGCCGCCCGACATCCGTTCGGTCTGCAAGCGCAACGTCATCACGACATCGGCCCCCTCGATCCCGGCATCCATGTCGGTAAAGGGTGTGACGCCGAACCGCTCGATCCCGGCGGGGATCAGCGTCGCGGGGGCGACGATGCGGACTTCGGCCATCAATGCGGTCAGCAGCAGGATATTCGAACGCGCGACGCGGCTGTGCAGCACGTCGCCGCAGATCGCGATCCGCTTGCCCGCGATGCTGCCCAGCCGCCGACGGATCGTTAGCGCGTCGAGCAGGGCTTGCGTCGGATGTTCATGCGTCCCGTCGCCTGCGTTCAGCACCGGGCAATCGACCTTGTCCGCGATCAGCGCGACGGCGCCTGAGCTCGCGTGGCGGATAACGATCACATCCGCGCGCATCGCGTTCAGCGTGATCGCGGTGTCGATCAGGGTCTCGCCCTTCTTTACGCTCGATTGTGCCGCGTGCATGTTGACGACGTCCGCGCCCAGCCGCTTGCCGGCAATCTCGAAACTCAGCAGCGTCCGCGTCGAATTTTCGAAGAACGCGTTGATCTGGGTAAGGCCGTCAAGCCGGTGGTCGGAGGCGGCGTGGCTGCGGTTATGATCGACCCAGCCATCGGCTTCGTCGAGCAGGAAAACAATCTCGTGCGGCTGCAGGCCCGCGATCCCGGTCAGATGCCGGTGGGGAAAAGAAAGCGTCGATGTCACTAAGATTGCGGCGATAGGGGGCATCGTGCCGACTGGCAAGACGCGGCACGATGACATTGCACGTCGAAGGCTGTTATGGAATCAATCTCGGGCAAGCTTTGGGGGGATTACAACGATGATATTGGGTCGCATGATTGCTGTTTCGCTTGCTCTGGCCTTCGCCTCCTCGGCGCACGCTGCCGATACGGACGAATGCCCGACCGGTCTCATTTGTGCGAGCAAGCCGGATACGGTCGCCGCCGCCATGCAAAAGGCGGGTTTTCAGGCGAAACTCGACAAGGACAAGACCGGCGACCCGATGATCAGCAGCGCGGCATCGGGCTATAATTACGACATCTGGTTCTATGGCTGTGACAAGAACAAGGACTGCGACTCGCTGCAGTTCCAGATTTCGTTCCTGAAGGATGATACCAATACGGTCGACCTCGCCAACGTCTGGAACAAGGCGAAGCGGTTCGGTCAGGCGAACATCGACGACAAGGGGCGCTTCGTGGTCAGTTTCGACGTGACCACGATCGGTGGCCTGACGCAGAAAAACTTCGAGGATGTCGTGGCCTGGTGGTCTGGCACGCTCGCCAATCTCGACAAGTTCTGGAAGGAGCACCCTTCCAAAGCGAAAAGCTAGACCTCGCGCAGCCGCGGCATCAGTTCGACGAAGTTGCAGGGCTTGTGCCGGGAATCGAGTTGGGTGCTGAGGATCCCGTTCCATCCGTCCGCCACCGCGCCGGTCGAGCCGGGCAGGGCGAACAGATACGTCCCCCGCACCACCGCCGCGCATGCGCGCGACTGGATCGTCGAAGTGCCGATGTTGGCATAGCTGAGCCAGCGGAACAGCTCGCCGAAGCCGGGGATCGATTTGCCGCCGAGCCGCTCCATCGCCTCGGGCGTCACGTCGCGGCCGGTCACGCCGGTACCGCCGGTCGAAATCACGCAATCGACCGCTTCGTCGTCGATCCACGCATGGAATTGCGCGACCAGCGCGTCGACATCGTCGCGGATGATGGCGCGGCGGACGATCTCATGCCCCGCGCCGGTGATCAGCGCGGCGAGCTTGTCGCCCGATTTATCGGTCGTGGCATCGCGCGAATCGGAAATCGTGAGAAGGGCGATGCTGACAGGAATGAAGGGCAGCGATTCGTCGATCATCGTTCCCACTGCGCCGCCTTGATGACCGATGCCGCACTCGGGCCGGCGCTCGCCCCCACACTCGCTAAGGTCGGGAACTTCGGCCAGATTCCCTGGACCAGCGCGGTGCGGCTCACTGTTTGCTGGCCCGACTGCTGCTGATACATCCAGTAATTCCGCAGCACGATCGTCACGTAACCACGTGTCTCCCAATAGGGGATGCTCTCGATATAGAGCAGCGGATCTTTGCGCGCCGCCTCGTTCAGGTTCCAGCGGTCGAGCGGTGCCGGCCCCGCATTATAGGCCGCGATCACCTTGGGCAGCAGCCCGCCGGTCTGCGCCATGTCACGCAGCTGCTCGATGTAGCTTTGCCCATATTCCATGTTGGTCGACGGCGAGCTGAGCGACCCGGTCATCACCGTGCCCTTCTTGCGGGCGATATATTGGGCAGTCGCGGGCATGACCTGCATCAGGCCGCGGGCTCCCGCAGGACTCACGACATTGGTACGGAAATTCGATTCCTGCAGCGCGTGGGCAAACACCAGCGCCCGGTCGACGCGCCAACCGCCGTCGGGCGACCAGTTGCCGGGCATCGGATAGCGGCCCTCGATCGTGGTCTTGGCCCCGGCCGGGCCATTGTGCGCCAACCACAATTGCGTCGAGGGCAGGTCGAGCTTGCCCGCAATCGCGGTCAGCGTCGCATGTTCCCTGGGGCTACCAATGCGCGCCTGCCAGCGGATCAGCGCATCGGCCCGATCGCTCTCGCCGATTTCCGCCAGCGCCAGCGCGGCGCGGACATTTGGATGACCCGCGACCTGGCGTACTGCCCCGATACCGTCGTCGTCCTTGATCGCCGGCAGGCCCATCGCGCCCTGGGCGAGCATCCCGTAGAATGTCTCCTCCAGCCGGGCGGCGGCGCGCAGGCGCGGCTGGATCAGGTCCGGTTGCTTGCGGACTATGTCCGCCCGTGCGGCCCAGTAATAGCCGGCGGCGATCATTTCCGGATCGTTCGACCGCCGCGCCAGCGAGGCAAAGGCGTCCGACGCCGTGTTCCAGTCGTTCTGGCGCCATGCCGCCAGACCCACGACCCAATCGGCTTGCGCCGCCCATGGCCCGGTGCCGGCCTGTGCCACAGTGGCCAGCCGCCGCGCATTGGTGTCGTCGTCCTCGATATAATAGGACCAGGCCACCCGCTGGCGCCATTCGGTCAGCCCCTCGGGCGTCAGATTGGGTTCGTTCGAGACGAGCAGCGCTTCGGCCTCGGCGGGCTGGTCATCCTTGATATATTGCAGGATCCGCTGACCCATGACCGACGCGACGGCATCGCCACCGGTGGTTGCCGTGCGGCCGCGGCGTGGCGAGGTGCCGAGCCAGCCGAGCGTATTCGGCTCGGGCAGCGCCGGCAGCGCCGATATTCCACGCGCGGCGGCAAGGCGCACCAGCGTCGGCGCCTCGGGCAGTTGCGGGGCATTGGTCGCAAGGGTCGCGAGCTGCACGCCATCGACCTTGGGCGATCCCTTGCCCAGGTAGATCGCGGCGCGGGCCACTGCATGAAGCGGTCCGTCGGGCATCACGTCGAGCTTGGCCGTGGCGTCGGTCCAGCGTCCGGCGTCGATGTCGTCGAACACGGCGCGGTATAGCGTGCGGGCATTGGGGCCCAACTGGGCGGGAAGAGAAGTGGCGGCGGGTAAGGCTGTGACAGGCGCGGCCTTGGCGGGGGCGAGCGGCGGCGGCGCGAGCGTCACCGGGATGGTCGTTGGAGAACTGTCTGCCAGCGCAGGCGCAACTGCAAATCCGGCCGAGAGGGCGACACCCGCAAACAGAAAACCGATGTTCATGCCCTAACGTCCCCGATCAGTCTTTGCATGTCCGCCCAGACGCGCGCCTTGGAATTCGGCTCGCGGAGCAGCACGCGTGGATGAAGCGTTGCGATCGCCTCCACAGTGACCCCATCATAGTTAATGTGATGTAACCGTCCCGTCGCTTCGGCGACATTCATCCCGAGGACCGCACGGCTCGCCGCTTCCCCCATCAACCAAAGCTTCTTTGGCGCGGCCAGACGGATGTGATGGACGAGCAGGGGGCCAAGCAAATCGAGCGATTTTTGGTCCATCAACGCGCCTGCCGGACGCGCCGGGGCCAGTGCCGCCAGATAGATCGCCGAGCGGTCGATTTTCCACGCCGCCAGCATCTTGTCGAACAGGTCGCCAACCTCGCCCGTCAGCAATCGCCCGGCTTGCGCATCGTCGCGTTCGGGGACGTCGGTGACGATCATCGGCATGTTGGTCGGTTGACCCTCGGGCGCGAGGCGCTGGCGGACTGGGTAATCGTGGAGCGTTTCAGTGTCGGTCGCGAGCCACGCCAGGAATTCAGGCAATGTTCGGGGCAACACGAGCGTCGCCCCGGCGGAGACCGGGGCCGCTAGAGGCAAAGGTGCACTTTTCCCGCGAGCGGCCCCGGCCTCCGCCGGAGCTACAGCCTTTGCGATAGGTTTGCCCTCCGCGAGCCAGTTGCGCGGCTCCTCGTCGATCAGAATATCGACCCCGGCGTCGCGCCACCACCCGATCAGGCTTTGTGCTTCACTCCGCAGATCGTGGATTTCGCTGTCTGACATTCGTCAGAACTTAAGCAATCGGTTGACGTGCAGGTCAATGATGCGGAATGCGGTTCGTGACAGAACGAAGCGGAAAGACGGCCAAGTGCCGCGGAAAGAACCGAGCGAAAGCACCGATATGACGACACGTGAATCCATGCCGTATGATGTTGTGATTGTGGGCGGAGGGCCTGCAGGCCTCAGCGCGGCGATACGGCTGAAACAGCTGAACCCCGATATTGGCGTTTGCGTCCTCGAAAAAGGGTCCGAAATCGGTGCCCATATCCTGTCGGGCGCAGTCGTCGATCCCAAGGCGCTCGATGAGTTGTTGCCTGAATGGCGGACCAGCGGCTGTTCGCTCGCCGACGTGCCGGTTACCGACAACCAGCATTGGGTGCTTTCGAAAAAGGGGAAGTTCGCGATCCCGCATTGGATTGCGCCGCCCTTCCTCAACAACAAGGGGACCTATACCGGCTCGCTTGGCAACTTTTGACGCTGGCTCGCCGAGCAAGCAGAAGGATTGGGCGTCGAGATTTTCCCCGGCTTTGCCGCTGCCGAAATCCTCTACAACGATGACGGGTCGGTAAAGGGTGTCGCGACCGGCGACATGGGCGTGGCGAAAGACGGCACGCACAAGCCCGATTATCAGCCCGGCCTTGAGCTCCACGCCAAATACACCTTTTTTGCAGAAGGCGCGCGGGGGCATCTGACCAAACAGCTGAAGCGACAGTTCGATCTGGAAGCGAACTGCGAGCCGCAAGTCTATGGTATAGGCCTGAAAGAACTCTGGGATATTGATCCTGCAAATCATGTCGAAGGGCGAGTGATCCACACGCAAGGGTGGCCAATGAACGAAGCTGACGGCTTTGGCGGCTCGTTTCTTTACCATCAGGCAAACAACCAGGTCGCGCTCGGCTATGTGGTCTGGCTGAACTACAAAAATCCGTATTTGTCTCCCTTCGAGGAGTTCCAACGCTGGAAACATCACCCTGCGATTGCATCCATTTTGCAGGGAGGACGTCGGGTCTCTTATGGTGCGCGAGCCATTTGCGACGGTGGTTGGCAGGGGCTTCCAAAGCTTGTTTTTCCCGGCGGCGCGCTGATCGGCTGCACCGCTGGCTTTTTGAACGTGCCGCGGATCAAGGGTACACATACGTCGATGAAATCGGGGATGATGGCAGCAGAAGCTGCTGCCGAAGCCCTGGCCGCCAAACGTACATCGGACGAACTTTCGGGCTACACTGATCGCTACCAGTCGAGCTGGGTCGAAAAAGAGTTGCGGATGGTTCGCAATTTCTCGCCGATCATTTCCAAATTCGGCGCTACGCTTGGGACGATTATCGCCGGAATCGTCATGTGGATGGAATATCTGGGCCTACGCCTGCCATTCACGATGAAACATCATCCCGACAACAAAAGCCTGTGGCGCCGCGACCTCGTCAAGCCCATCGCCTATCCCAAGCCCGACGGCGTGCTGAGTTTCGACAAGCTTTCCTCGGTGTTCCTGTCGAACACCAATCATGAGGAGGATCAGCCGGTCCACCTGACCCTGAAGGACGCGACCGTTCCGACGGCCATCAATCTGCCGCTCTATGCAGGGCCGGAACAGCGCTATTGCCCGGCTGGCGTCTACGAATATGTCGAGGATGCGACCGACGCGTCGGGGCAGCGGCTTCAGATCAACGCCCAGAATTGCGTCCACTGCAAAACCTGCGACATCAAGGATCCGACCCAGAACATCAATTGGGTGGTGCCGGAGGGCGGTGGTGGGCCGAACTATCCGAATATGTAGCAAGCTGGCGCGGCTGGTGCCTTTACTGGCACCCGTGCTCGTGCCGGCGCCGGTTGCGGCGAAGCGCCTCGATGCGTCGGCACTGGCTGTGTACGCCCGCGCCCGGGTTGCCGACGGGCAAAAGGACAGCGCCGGCGCGGTTGCCAATTACAATGCGGCGTTGACGATGGCTTCGGACGCCACCACCGTCGCCTTCCGCGCCTATCGGGCGGGGGTCGATGGCGGGGATTACCGCCTGGCCGTGCGCGCCGCACAGGCGCTCGACCGGCTCGACATCGTGCCGCCCGACGCCCGCGTGTTGCTGTATGTCGCGGCGGTGCGCGACCGTGACTGGGTGGCGGCACGGACCCGGCTCGATCAGTTGCGCAACCAGGAAGGATTTGGATTTCTGGTGCCGCTGTTCGGCGGCTGGCTCGCGCTCGCTACCGGCGCGCCAGAGGACATCAAGCCTACCGGCGACGGCAATCTCTACAGCCCTGAAAACAATGCCCTGCTGGGTATCGCCCGGGGGCGCTATGCCGACAGCGTAACGGCCATCCGCACCTTGTGGCCGACCGACCCCGATCGCGCGCGCTCTCTCCGCCTCGCGGCGGCGTTCAGTCTGGCGGCACGCAAGCAGCGCGATCTCGCGCTGGCCTTGCTGACGGACGACGATCCGGCGGTGGTCGCAGCGCACGCAACGATTGCGCGGGGCAAGCAGACGGCGGGGCGTATCGATACGCCGGCTCGGGCCACGGCCTACATCCTGGCGCGCATGGCGGACGACCTGGTTGCGCAGGGATCGAACCGGTCCGCAATCACGCTGGCCCGGCTCGCGAACTTTGCCGACGCTGACAATGCGCGGGTCACTTTAGCCGCGGCGACGGCGCTCGGGGCGGCGAAACGGCATCGCGAGGCACTGGGGCTGGTCGAAACCGTCCGGCGCGATCCGGTCTACGCCGATGCGGCGGCGTCGATGCGGATCGAATTGCTCGAGGCGCTCGGACGCTTCGACGAAGCCTATGCAGCGGCCGGATCGGGCTCGCCAACATCGCCTGCCGTTCTGTCGCGTCTGGGCGATCTCGCCGCGCGCAATGCCCGCTTTGTGCAGGCCGCCGGGCACTACCGCCGCGCAATTTCGGCGGTCGGCGCGGACAGAGCGGGGGCAGGGCTGTGGCTGGCACTCGGGAACGCGCTCGATCTGGGCGGCGACTGGCCGGGCGCGCGACCCGCGCTCGAACGGGCGCTGAAACTGTCTCCCGACGACCCGCGCCTGCTCAATCAGCTCGGCTATGGCATGGTGATGCGCGACGAGGATGTGGCGCGGGCACTGATCCTGCTGCGCAAAGCTAACGATCTTCAGCCCGAGAACGCCGCGATCACCGACTCGCTGGGATGGGCCGAATTTCGGCGCGGCGACATTACGCGGGCGACCGCGATTCTAGAACGTGCCCGGATGCTCGATCCCGTCGAATCCGAAATCGCCGAGCATCTGGGCGATGTCTACTGGGCGGGAGGACGGCGTATCGAGGCGCGCTATGCGTGGGCGGCAGCGCGGATCGGCGCGACTGCCGACGTGGCGGCGCGTCTCGACGGCAAGATCGACCGGGGGCTTCGTTGATCCTGACCGAAACGGCGTATGCCAAGCTCAACCTCGCGCTGCATGTCCGGCGGCGGCGCGACGATGGTTATCACGATCTGGAGACCGTCTTCGCCTTTTGCGAGCATGGCGATGTCGTGACGGCGGCGGCGGCGGCGGCCACGTCGCTGACCATCGACGGGCCGTTCGCAGCGGGGCTGTCGGCGACCGACAATCTGATCGTGCGGGCAGCGGAGGCAATGGGCGTAGCGGCGCGGCTGCACCTGACCAAGAACCTGCCCGTGGCGAGCGGCATTGGTGGTGGCTCGGCGGATGCGGCGGCAACGCTGCGGCTGCTCGCGCGGTTGACGGGCAAACCCTTGCCCTCGCTCGACGTCCAACGCGCGCTGGGTGCCGACGTCCCGGCCTGCGTCCTCTCCCAGACCATGCGCGGGGAAGGGGTGGGGGAGGACCTGTCGGCGATCGAGCCGGTGACCGGCACGCCCGTCCTCCTGATAAACCCGAACATCCCCCTCTCGACCGCCGCCGTCTTTCGCGCCTGGGACGGCACCGACCGCGGCCCGCTCGACGACTGGTTACGGGGACGTAACGATCTCGAACGCCCCGCCCGCACCCTGGTCCCCGAGGTCGCGACCCTGGTGGACTGGCTCTCCCGCCGCCATGACGTCACTCTCGCTCGCATGTCCGGCTCGGGCGCAACGTGCTTCGCCCTCTTGTCCAGTGAAGCAGCCCGCGACATTGCCGTTAAAGAAGCTGGAGAGGCCTTTCCCGGCCATTGGATCAAGGGATCGACACTGCGATGAGCGACGGCTGGCACGTCATCGGCGAAGCGCCCCTCGGCAATGTGCTGATCGTGGCCGATCACGCCTCGAACCGCGTGCCGCCCGACATTGACCTCGGCATCGACCGTGCATTGCTCAGCACGCACATCGGATGGGACATCGGCGTCGCCTCGCTCGCCCATGTCCTCCATGCCCCTGCCTATCTTGGCAGTGTCTCGCGTCTGGTCATCGATCTCAACCGCGATCTCGGCGACATGGGTCTGGTGCCACTATCGAGCGACGGGATCGACATTCCCGGCAACGTCGGCGACACGACTGACCGCATCGAGCAATACTGGAAACCCTATCACGACGAGCTGGCGCAACAGATCACACTGACGCAGCCGCACATGCTGCTCTCGCTCCACAGCTTCACGCCACAGCTCGCCACGCGCCCCGACGAACATCGTCCGTGGGAAATCGGCGTGCTGTACAACGACGACGACCGCGCCGCACGGATCGCCATTCCGCTGCTGGAGGCTGCGGGAATCGTCACCGGCGACCAGCAACCCTATTCGGGCAAGCTGCTCAACGCGACGATGAACCGGCACGGAGAGGGTAACGGCTTGCCCTATCTCGGCCTCGAAGTGCGGCAAGATCTGATCGACAGCGATGAGGGTGTCGAACACTGGGGCGCGCTGCTGATGCCGATCATTGCCGAGGTCTGTAACCGCGTCGCCTGAACCTTCTCCTTGATTCGGGCGCGCGTTGCGGCGATTGCGCACGCGACATGACAAACTCCTTCGACAAATCGCGTTTGCCCAGCCGCCATGTTTCGGTCGGGCCGGAGCGCGCGCCGCACCGGTCGTACTATTATGCGATGGGCCTGACCGAGGAACAGATCGCACGCCCATTTGTTGCCATCGCGTCCGCCGGCAACGACAGCGCGCCCTGTAACACCACACTAGACGCACAGGCCGACGTATGTCGTCTGGGCGTGGAGGCAGGCGGCGGGATGCCGCGTCGGTTTAACACGATCACGGTGACCGATGGGATCGCGATGGGCCACCAGGGGATGAAATCCTCGCTGGTCAGTCGCGAAGTCATTGCCGACTCGGTCGAGCTCAGCGTGCGTGGCCATTGTTACGACGCGCTTGTCGGCTTTGCCGGGTGCGACAAGAGCCTGCCCGGCATGATGATGGCCATGCTGCGCCTGAACGTCCCGTCGATCTTCGTCTATGGCGGATCGATCCTCCCTGGCCGCTATCGCGACCGCGACGTGACGGTGAAGGACGTGTTCGAAATCGTCGGCAAATATGCTGCCGGTGCCTGCCCGCTGAGCGAAGTCCACGAACTCGAACGTGTCGCTTGCCCCGGCCACGGCGCATGCGGTGGGCAATATACGGCGAACACGATGGCCTGTGTGGGGGAGGCCATTGGCCTGTCGCTGCCCAACAGCAACATGGTGCCCGCGCCCTATAGTTCGCGCGAACAGATCGCCCATGCGGCTGGTGTGCAGGTCATGGAATTGCTTGCCCGCAACATCCGCCCGCGTGACATTTGCACCCGCGATGCCTTCGAGAATGCGGCGCGGATCGTCGCGGCGACGGGAGGGTCGACCAACGGCGCGCTGCACCTGCCCGCAATGGCGAACGAGGCGGGCATCGACTTCAACCTGTTCGACGTCGCCGAAATGTTCAAATCGACGCCTTACCTCGCCGATCTCCAGCCCGGCGGTCAGTTCGTCGCGCGTGACATGTACGATGCGGGCGGCGTTTACATGCTGATGAAGACGATGCTCGACGAAGGGTTGCTGCACGGTCAGTGCATGACCGTCACCGGCCGCACGCTCGGGGAAAACATCGATCAGGTGACCTGGAACCCCGATCAGAAAGTCATCTATCCGGTGACGGCGCCGATCACGCCCACCGGCGGTGTCGTCGGTCTGCGCGGCAGCCTCGCGCCCGATGGCGCCATTGTGAAGGTTGCCGGTCTGCACAGCCTGCAGTTTACCGGCCCGGCGCGCGTATTCGATTGCGAAGAGGACTGCTTCGCGGCAGTCGAAGCGCGCTCGATCCGCGAAGGCGAAGTCATCGTCATCCGCTATGAAGGGCCAAAAGGTGGCCCTGGCATGCGCGAGATGCTTTCGACAACTGCGGCGCTCTATGGCCTCGGCATGGGCGAAAGCGTGGCGTTGATCACCGACGGGCGCTTCTCGGGCGCGACGCGCGGGTTCTGCATCGGCCATGTCGGCCCGGAAGCGGCGGATGGCGGACCTATTGCGCTCGTCGAGGACGGCGACACCATTGCCATCGATGCCGAGATCGGGACGATCGATTTGCTCGTCGATGCAGACGTTCTCGCCGGTCGCAAGTCCCGCTGGCAGCCGCGCAGCAACGACTATCAGTCGGGCGCACTGTGGCGATACGCCAAGAACGTCGGTCCCGCCTGGCAGGGTGCAGTGACGCATCCCGGCGCCAGGTGCGAAACACATGTCTTTGCGGATATCTAGCCTCTGCCTTGCGCTGATACTCGCAGGCTGTGGGTCGAAGGCCGAGGACAAGGTGGCCGCCGCCGCCCTCGATGACCGTATCGAATGCGCGGTCGGCGGCGCAACCGCGTTCGCGAAAACATGCGCCGTTGAAAAGGGGGAGGGAACAATCCTCGTCCTCCGTCACGAAGGCGGCGGTTTCCGACGGATCGAACTTGCTACTGACGGCACGATCTCTGCAGCGGACGGCAGCGACGAGGCGGGCGGCAAGCCGCTCCCGGACGGGCGGTTCGAACTGACATTGGCAGGCGACCGCTACCGCCTGCCGCCGGGCATCCGATGACCAGGATCCAGCGCCCCACCATCTTGGTACCTTCCCGTGAGGCACACAAATACAGCCGCGGGATGGTTGCCGTCGTTCAAGGTGCAATGCCCGGTGCGGCAATGCTCGCCGCCCGCGCTGCGATGCATGCGGGGGCTGGCTACGTCGTGCTTGCCGGCAGAGCGCCCGACGGACCCGGCCCGGATGCGCTGGTGCGGCGGCGGATCGATACGCTTGACGCCCTACTCGACGATGATCGAATCGGCGCACTGTTGATCGGGCCGGGGCTGGGGGACGAAACGGAGTGGCTCGCTTCTGCGCTGGCGAGCGAGCGTCCCTTGGTCGTCGATGGCGATGCCCTCACCCGATCGATCGTCGAGAACGTCACTTGGCGGTCTGCCCTCACGATCCTGACGCCGCACGCAGCGGAATTTGATCGGATGTTCGGGGCTTCGCCGATCGCCAAGACAGACCGCACGATCGCCGCTGCTGCCAAGACCGGCGCGTGGATCGTCCATAAGGGCGCCGATACGGTCGTCGCTTCTCCAGATGGCGTGTGCTGGTTCGAGAACGAGGCGTCCCCCTGGTTATCGACCGCCGGCACCGGCGATGTTCTCGCCGGGCTGATCGCCGCGCGGCTCGCCGTCACTGGAAAGGGCGAAGCAACGGTCGAGGCCATTTGGCTGCATACCCGGATTGCCCATCTCGCGGGACCGGCATTCATTGCCGACGACCTCATTGCCTTCATCCCGCAGGCGATTGCCGAATGCCTGCAGAGCTGATCGTCCGCCTAGCCGCCCGCGGCGACGGGGTGACGACGACGGGACGCTTCGTCCCCGGATCGGCGCCCGGCGATACAGTCGACGCCGACGGGTTGGTTATGCCCGGCCCGCATCGCGCCGTCCCGCCATGTCGTCACTACGGGAGCTGCGGCGGCTGTCAGCTCCAGCATATCGACGACGTGAGCTATGCCGATTTCGTAATCGACCGCATCAAGGGGGCGCTGGCGGAGCAACGCATCGACGCGCCCGAGTTTGCCCCTGTACACCTCTCGCCGCCCAACACGCGCCGCCGGGCGACCCTGAGGGCGGAGCGGCGCGGCAAGCAGGTGCTGCTGGGCTTCAACGAGGGTGCGAGCCACCGAATTGTCGATCTGCGCGAATGTCCTGTGCTGCTACCCGAACTCGTCGCGTTGCTTGCCCCATTGCGGCGATTGCTGGGCATCTCGATGCCGGACCGGGGCAGGGCAACGGTCACGCTGACTCGCGTAGATCAGGGGATCGACCTGTTACTTGCCGGGTTCGAAGTCGAGGGGCTCGCCGCCCTCGAGGCGCTCAACGCCTTTGCCGAAATGCAGGGGCTGGCACGTCTTTCGCTCGACGAAGGCGTTGGTCCTTCGGCGCGCTGGTGCCCCCAGCCGCCGACGATTACGTTGGGCGATCTGCCGGTAGCACTCCCCGACGGCGCATTTCTACAGGCGACGGCAGATGGCGAAGCTGCATTGGTCGCCGCCGTCCGCGATACGGTCGGTGAGGCGGCCACGACGCTCGATCTGTTTGCGGGTCTCGGCACGTTTGCGCTTTCGTTGAACGGTCGGGTGAAGGCCGTCGAGGGGAGCCGCGACGCGGTCCTTGCGCTGATCGCAACTCGCAAGGTCGCCGTCGAACACCGCGACTTGTTCCGGCGACCGCTCGCAGTCGCCGAGTTGAATGCTGCCGATGCGGTGGTTCTCGATCCACCCCGCGCAGGTGCGCGCGAACAGGTCGCAGAGCTGGCGAAATCGGCGGTCCCGCGCATCGCCTACGTCTCCTGCAACCCGGCTACCTTCGCGCGCGATGCCCGCACCTTGATCGACGGCGGCTATCGCCTCGAACGCATTGTGCCCGTCGGCCAGTTCCGCTGGTCCACCCATGTCGAACTGGCCTCTGCTTTCGCGCGCTGATCAGCTGTGGCCGAAGCCGTGTCCAAACGCGGCGACAGCGGCGTGCGCCGTCAGCATCAGCAAAGGTATCGTGCCGATCAAATGCAACGCAAACCGCACAACCACCCGGTTGACCAGCACCTGGACTAGGCTGTGGACAACCCGGAATACGACGTAAATCCATGCGAGCGTGGCGTTGAAGCCGTCGCCTGCACCCATTAGGGCCAATGCTAGCGCCACAGCATAGAATACCGTAGGCTGTTCCATCAGGTGGTTGTAGTTGTCGGCTTTCCACTGGACGCGTGCAGGCAGCAGGCTGCGCAAATCGGCACCGACCGAGCCCACAGAATTCTTCGCGTCATAATCGGGATTGCGGACCAGCGCAGGGATGCGGGTCAGGTACATCCAAACCCATATGATCATGGACCATGCCGCAAGAATAGTCAGCGGCTTCAGGATTTCACTGTGCATGATGATGTCCTCAACCGTGCATCGCGAAGACGCCGATCAGCGCGTCGAGCGAGAGCGCCATCAGGCAAAGCGTCGACAGCGCGAACAGCAGGAATCGATAGCGAACGATATTCACTGTCGCCTGCAACAGGCTGTGTGCGATCCGGAAGGCAACATAGCCCCAGGCAATCGTCGCGTTCAGTCCGTTGCCCATCCCGGTCACCGCGAGCAGCAGCGCAACCGCGTAGAACAGCGTGGGCTGTTCCATGAGGTGCATGTAATTGTGGGCGGGCCACTGCGCTTTCGGATCGACGAGGCTGTCGAGTTGGCCCGGCTTGCTGCCGACGACCTTGTTGATGTCGATCCCGGCCTTTTTCATTGCCGGAAGGCGAACGACCACCATCCAGACGAGCATGACTAGCGACCAGGCGATCAGGACGGCGACCGGCTTCAGGATTTCGGCATTCATGGCAGCTTCCCCCTCGTTATGCCGGGAAGCTGCCTGATTGTGTTGCGCAATGCAACCTATCGCGCCTACCGGGCTCAGTCGCCTGCGCGGTTGCCGAAAACCTCATCCTGCAATTCTGCAAGGAGTGTCTTTCGCCCCTCCAGCAACTCGTGGAGCAGCGGCAGGCCATAGATTGCCTCTTCGACCTGCGCCGGGGTCGCTTTGGGATTGTACAAGACGATCTGTTGCCGAACCACCTCTGCTTCCAGTGCTTCCACGTGCATGCGCGCACGGTAAAGCGACGACATCTGGACTTCCTTCAGAATGCCTCGAAGCTTTTTCGCAAGGACGAGGCGGGGCGTAAGATCAACGACGTTTCCCATGCGCCAAAGAACGGCCTATTTCATTAAGCAGTTCCAAACAAAGATACTTACTTTTTTATTAACTATTTATAGATGTGATTACTCATCCGTTTATTTTTTACTGCGATTTTGATTGACGACACTCAGTCGGCGAATGTGTTTCCCCAGCGTCGCCGAGCGCGATTCCGCCAATGACCGCGGTGATAGGCATCGCTGGCGAGCAGCGGCATGACCGAACCGGCCTCCGCAAACACCATCTGCTCAATGCCGGTATTAACCTTACCCCAACTTGCAGCTTCCTGAAGTGTGGAGGAGGAACACGCGCCGTCGCGGACGTCGGCGACGGTGATCTGGACTGCATATTTGTGCACCTGCACATCGTCATGCCCCAGGATTTCGGCGCAGACGACGGTATCCTGAATGAAGTTCTTGGGTACACCGCCACCAATCATCAGCAGGCCAGTCGTGCCCGCCTTGATCTTGATGTCAGTCAGTTCGCGGAAGTCGGCGATAGCATCGAGCACCATGTACGGCTTGCCTTCCTTGGCGCGATCAACCTGGTGTTTGACGAGGCCAAACCCTGCCGATGAGTCGACGAACGCCGGGCAGAAGATCGGCACGTCATGCTCATACGCCAGCTTGACGAGGCTGTTGTCCTTCTTGCCATGCTCGACGAGGTATTTGCCCATCTCACGAATGAACGCGCGGCTCGAATACGCACGCGGTTCGAGCGAATTGGCAATCTCGAGAATGGTGTGGTCGCAGTCCTGGAGCTGCTCCTCATCGATGTAAGTGTCGTAGATACGATCGATCAGGAGTGACCGTAGGGTATCGTCATCGGGCACTTCTAGCGCCTGATAATGCTTGTGACCCAGCCCTTCGAAGAAATCCATGTCGACGATGCTGGCGCCGGTTGCAACGATGCCGTCGATCATGTTCGATTCGAGCAGCTTCGCATACAGATCCATGCACCCGCCCGCGCTAGTCGAACCCGCGATCACGAGGAAGATCGAGCAATCGGGATCTTCGAGCATCTGGTTATAGATGCCGGTCGCGCGCGCTAGGTCGCGGCTGGTGAAGCTCATCTTGCCCATCTGATCGATGATCGGCCGTGCGTCGAAGCTCGTGATGTCGATGTGTTCGACGGTGGTCGAGAGCAGCTCCGCCTTGCGCTGAGCGTTGATCTGGGGGGTGGTCATTTCAATCTCCGAAATAATGCCGCAGCCATGAGCTGGTCGAAGGGCGGTTTGCGCGAACCGTGCTTCGACCAGCTCAGCACTGCGGAAAAGCTATTGCGTTAAGACTACAGCTTGACGACGTTGGACGCGAGTTGCCGGTGGTCCTCGACATACAGCGAAACCATCGGCTCGTCGGTCACTTCGATCGTGTCGACCGAGCCAAACCCGTTGAAGCCCGTCCGCATCGCGCAGCCATAGGCACCGAGCATTCCGATCTCGATATAGTCGCCTGCCTCGACGTCCGCAGGCAGGTAGAACGGTCCGGCCATGTGATCCATGTCGTCGCACGTCGGCCCATAAAAGCTGAAGGCGTGATCACGGGCGTGCGACGGCATGTCGCGCAGCAATTCGACCGGAAAGCGCCAGCCGATATGTGCCGCATCGAACAAGGCGCCATAGGCTCCGTCGTTGATGTAAAGTTCATCGCTACGCCGCTTCTCGACGCGGACGATCAGCGAGGAGTATTCGGCACACAGCGCGCGACCGGGTTCGCACCACAGTTCCGACGAATAACTGACGGGCAGGCTTTCGAAGGCCTTGTGAATGACTTCGAAGAACACCTCGAGGGGCGGCGGTTCCATGCCGGGGTAGGATGACGGAAACCCGCCACCGACATCGACGACATCTACCGTGACACCGGCCGAGACGATAGCGGCGCGGACGCGCTCCATCGCTTCGGAATAGGCAGCCGGGGACATTGCCTGCGATCCGACATGGAAGCAGACGCCGAGTGCGTCAGCGGTCTGGCGCGCAGCGATCAGAAGCTCTTTGACTTCGGACGGTTCGGCCCCGAACTTCGACGCCAGGCTGAGCTTCGAATGCTCCGAAGACACGCGCAACCGGACACACAGGGTGAGGTCGATCGCGTTACCGGTCGCGCGCTCGATTTTTTCGAGTTCCTCAAGCGTGTCGAGCGAGAAGGTGCGAACGCCGTGCGCATGGTACGCCTCGCGGATCGCCTCCTCGGCCTTGACCGGGTGCATGAAGCACAAAGTCGCGTCTGGCAGAATCCCGGCCACGAGACGGACCTCGGCAATCGAGGCGACGTCGAAATGCGTGATGCCGCTGTCCCAGAGTATCTGGATCAGGTCGGGAGAGGGGTTCGCTTTAACGGCATAGATCGAACGACCCGGAAACTTCTCGACGAAGAATCGGGCCGCGCGCTGTGCCGCGTGCGGACGAATGAGCGTAACCGGCTGGACCGGCTTTAGGGACGACGCTAGCCCCAGCGCGCTATGATGCTTGACCAACTCAAGAGACCTCCAATTGCCTTGCGGCAGGTTCGAAAAAGCTGCCTTGCGGTGGAAGTCCCATGGAGCAGCGGAGGGGGCATATATGGGGGGGTGACCCCCATGTAAAGGACCCGCAGGCAACGAGGTCACAAATATGTCACAGGAGTGCCAGAGCGTGAGAATTCCGGGATTTTTGGGTGTGGAAAACGCGGCGGCGGCCATCGCAAAGGTCGCGTTGCCTACACCCTTGTTAACTTTCGAGCATGGGGGCGGAACGATTTTCGCCAAGGCCGAATCACTGCAAGCGATGGGCGCATTCAAGCTGCGCGGGGCATGGTGGCGGCTGGTCTCGTTGTCCGAGGAAGAGCGGGCCCGGGGCGTCGTGGCTTTTTCCTCGGGCAATCATGCGCAGGGCATTGCCTGGGCGGCAAAGCGACTCGGGATTGCTGCGACCATCGCGATGCCGTCGGATGCGCCGGCGGCAAAACTGGCGGGAACGCGGGCGTTGGGTGCGGAAATCGTTCTGTTCGACCGGGCGACCGAAAGCCGTGAGCAAATTGCGGGGGTACTGGCGGCGGAGCGCGGCGCGACGCTGGTACCCAGCTTCGACGATCCTTGGGTCGTCGAGGGACAGGGAAGCGCCGGAATCGAGGCGACGGCGCAGATGGCGGCACTGGGCGTTGGCCCTCCCGATCTGGTGATCGCGTGTTGCGGCGGCGGCGGTCTGGCGTCGGGGCTGGCGCTGGCGTGCCCGGACGCGCGAATCGTGGTTGTCGAGCCCGAAGGTTGGGACGACATGACCCAGTCGCTGGCGGCAGGAAAGATTGTCCCTGTCGGCCCCAATCCGCCGCCGACCGCGTGCGATGCCCTGATGACCAAGCGCGTAGCGGACCTGACCTTCGGCATTCTCAAGGCGCGCGGCGCTACCGGCGTGGCCGTTTCGGAAACCGAGATCGAGGACGCCATTCGCTTTGCTTACTCGACCTTCCGGCTGGTGATCGAACCGGGCGGCGCGGTGGCACTGGCGGCGGTGTTGTCCGGCAAGGTTGCGCCTGGGGTGAGGACGCTGATAACGCTTTCGGGCGGCAATATCGATCCTGCCCAGTTCGCCGCCATTCTGGAGCGCGGCTTATGAACGGTCTGGTGCCCGGTCTGCTGATGCTGGCGGTGTTCGCCTTAGCAGCAGGTGGCATCTACCTGTTGCGGAGCGGCGGCGATCGGAAACGCGGTATCCTGATGCTGGTGGCGGCCGTCGTCTGTCTCGGCAACGTCCTGATCATGACCATTTAGCGATCCGGGAGATTGTCGAACGTCCGACGCAGATCCTTGAGCGTCTCCGTCGTTATGCGCAGCGCATCGGGATCGAATTCGGACACCAGCTCGGTCACGTCCGGTGCGACCGTTTCCAAAAATGACTCATGACGGGCAGTGCCGGCCGCAGTCAAGAAGACGCAACGGTCACCCTCAACCCAATGGACCTCGACATACTTCAGCTTGGCAAGCGAATCGACTGTTGCCGCCATCGCGGGCGTTTCGACCTGAAAGCACCACGCCAGTGTCGAGAGCTTCTCGTTGCTCTTCTTTTGCCGCACGAGATAGTTGAGCACCCCAAACTGCTGGGCATCTAGCTCGCTTGCAGCCGGATTGAATCGTTCGCGAACCAGATGTTCTAGGATCGCGATGTCCGTGAACAGGTCGAGCAACATGCTGCGTGTTGCCGGATCGTCACTGTCGAGGGCCCCCGCCATGTCTCAGACTTACCGGATCGGCGAATTCGGCGCGAGGCGCATATCGAGGTAATTGTCCACCGACTGCATCAGTTCCACGCCCTCTTTTTCGAAGAAATGGTTCGCCCCGCGGATTTCGTCGTGGTGAATGGTGATATGCTTTTGCGTACGCAGCTTATCGACCAGCTTTTGCACGGCATTGGGCGTGACGACTTCGTCGGCGGTACCCTGAATAATGATTCCCGACGAAGGGCATGGGGCGAGGAAAGTGAAGTCGTACATATTCGCCGGCGGGGCGATCGAGATGAAGCCCTTGATCTCCGGCCGACGCATCAGCAACTGCATTCCGATCCACGCACCGAAGCTGAAACCGGCGATCCAGGTCGTCTGCGCTTCGGGGTGAACCTGCTGCACCCAGTCAAGTGCGGATGCCGCATCCGACAGCTCGCCCACGCCATTGTCGAACGTGCCCTGCGACTTGCCGACACCGCGAAAGTTGAAACGCAGCGTGGCAAACCCGCGTCGCACGAACGTCTGATAAAGGGCCTGCACGATGCGGTTGTTCATCGTTCCGCCCGATTGCGGGTGTGGGTGCAGGATCATGGCGACAGGTGCGCGGGGACGTGGACCCGGCGCAAAACGTCCTTCAAGACGGCCCTCGGGCCCTGGTATAATGACTTCGGGCATTGGTTCTCGATTGTTGGCCCCGCTGTTTCGGCGAGACGGGTGCTTGGCGATTACTGGCGGGCTATATAGGGAGCAGGCCAGTAATCGCAACGGCGCTGACCCAGCGCGACGGAGACCCGGTGCCCGAACGGCTTTACCTCGACCATGCGGCGACCACGCCCATCCTGCCGGTTGCGCGCGAAGCGATGACGCGCGGGATCGACCTGTGGGCCAACCCGTCGTCGCCGCACGGGCCGGGGCGCGCCGCGCGGGCGGCGCTCGAGGACGCACGGGCGCGGATCAAGGTTGCGCTCGACTGGTCGGGCTACGTGATCTTCACCGGCGGGGCGAGTGAAGCCATCGGTATGGTGATGTCACGCACTCAGGCCGACGCGCTCCTCGTGGGCGCCACCGAGCATGATGCCGTGCAACGGGCCGCAGAGCGCGCCGTCGTGCTGCCGGTGGGTGCGGACGGTTTGGTGGCCCCGCACGTGCTGACGGGGCGGCTGGGGGCATTGGGTGCGGGGTTGCCGCTTGTTGTCGTGCAGAGCGCGAACAGCGAGACGGGCGTGTTGCAGCCGCTGAGCGCACTGGCACCCATCGTGCGCAAGGCGGGCGGGCTGTTGTTCGTCGACGCATCGCAGACCGCGGGCAAGCTGCCCTTTCCCGAGGCCGATCTGATCGCGCTGTCGGCACACAAGTTCGGTGGACCGCCGGGGATCGGGGCGCTGCTGGTCCGTGATCTGGGCATGCTGTCGCCGAGCGGCGGGCAGGAACGCGGTTATCGCGGTGGCACGGAAAATCTGCCCGGCGTGCTGGGCATGGCGGCGGCCCTCGAGTCCGCGCGCGGGTGGATCGACCGCGCGGCCGATCTGCGCCTGCATCTCGATGGTGCGATCGAGGCGGCCGGCGGGCAGGTCGTGGCGAAGGCCAGCCCGCGAATCGCGACAATCGCGTCCTACCGGATGCCGGGCGTGGCGTCCGCTGCGCAGCTGATCCAGTTCGATCTGGCCGGGATTGCCGTATCGGCGGGAAGTGCGTGTTCGTCGGGCAGCCTGAAGCCCAGCCATGTGCTCACAGCGATGGGATGGAGCGAAGCCGATGCCGCCGAAGTCGTCAGGGTCAGTTTCGGTCCCGACACCACCCGAGCGGACGTTTATCGCTTCGTCGAGGTTTGGCGGCGCATCTTTGCCGATGCGAAGGCGCGGGCGACGTGATCTACCTCGATTATCAGGCCACGACGCCACTCGCTCCCGAAGCGCGCGAGGCGATGCTGACCTGGCTGACAGCGGACGGATCAGCGAACCCGCATTCGGCGCATGTGCCGGGACGGTCGGCAAAAGCGGCATTGGAGGTCGCACGCGAGCAAGTCGCGGCATTGTTACCGGGCGGTGGACAACTCTTCTTCACCAGCGGCGCGACCGAGGCGCTGAACTGGGCGCTGCAAGGGAGCTGTGCGAGACGGATCGCTACGGTAAAGACCGAACATGCGGCGGTCCTCGATACCGTCCAGTGGATGGCAGGGAGGGGCCATGACGTCACTCTGCTGCCTGTGGATGGAAAAGGATTGATCCACAGCGACGCGTTTCCGAACGGAACTGATCTGCTGGCGGTCATGCTGGTCAACAACGAAATCGGGACGATCCAGCCGGTTGCCGAACTGGCGGCGAGGGCAAAGGATGCGCTGGTCTTGTGCGACGCGGTACAAGGATTCGGTCGCGTCGCGATTCCCGATGGATGCGATATGATCGCGGTCAGCGCCCACAAGATTTTCGGTCCGAAGGGGATGGGTGCGCTCTGGGTCCGCGACGGTGTGAAGCTCGCCCCGCTGATGCACGGTGGCGGGCAGGAGGGTGGCTTGAGATCCGGCACTCTGTCGCCTGCGCTTTGTGCCGGGTTCGGCGCGGCAGCCGCACTCGCTAAGAGCCGAATGGCCGAGGATGCCGCGCACGTCGAACGCCTTTGGGCCTTGGCGACGGCACGGCTGGGTCCGGAGTGGCACCTCAACGGCCCGACCGACGCACGGTGGCATGGTAACCTCAACATTCGCCGCAACGGACTTGATGCGGCTCAATTGATCTCTGGATTGCGCGACATCGCCTTTTCCGCCGGATCGGCCTGTGCCAGCGGATCTGGCCGCCCCAGCCATGTTCTGAAGGCCATCGGCCTGACCGACGTCGAATCGCGGTCGAGCATCCGGTTGGGTTTCGGGCGCTACACCACGGAGGCCGAACTGACTGAAGCCATCGACCGCATCGTGGCGGCAGCCGATGCCCAGACCAGGATCGCCGCGTGATCCGCGTCCGCTTTATCAGTGCCGATGGCAGCAAAACGACCGATGCGGAGGCTGCTCCCGGCACGGTCCTGCTCGATCTCGCGCAGAACCACGACCAGCCGCTGGAAGGAACATGCGAAGGGCAGATGGCGTGTTCGACCTGTCACGTGATTGTCGATCCCGCCGATTTCCCGAAACTCCCCCGCGCCAGCGAGGACGAAGAGGACATGTTGGACCTTGCAGCCGGCGTCACGCGGACCAGTCGGCTGGCCTGCCAGATCGTGCTGGATGAAAGCCTCGACGGTCTTACCATCCGTATCCCGGGTGAAAGTCATAACATGCAGGGTCGTTGAAAAGGTTTCGGACTTGCGCCATATGCGCCCTCGGAAGTCGGGCGGACGGTGCTCTCGCCAACCTGGTCAGGTCCGGAAGGAAGCAGCCACAACGAATTCGCCCCGGGTCGTCCGGCTTCCACCGCGAGCCATTCGAAGAATGGTGAGCGCGGCAAGCGAAACGCAGTTTCGACCTACGAAGCGGCTTTGCCGCTTCGTAGCTTCGGTCTAGGACAGCTTCGATGTCCACCCCGCAACCCTACCGCGTCCTTGCTCGCAAATACCGGCCTCAGCGATTCTCAGAGCTGATCGGGCAGGAACCGATGGTCCGCACGCTCGGCAACGCCATCAAGCGCGACCGTCTGGCCCACGCGTTCCTGATGACCGGCGTGCGCGGCGTCGGAAAAACCTCGACCGCGCGCCTGATTGCCAAGGCGCTCAACTGCATCGGACCCGACGGGCAGGGCGGCCCCACCATCGATCCCTGCGGTGTGTGCGAACCATGTGTGGCGATTGCCGAGGGGCGGCATGTCGACGTGCTCGAAATGGACGCCGCGTCGAACACCGGTATCGACGATGTCCGTGAGATCATCGAGGCGGTTCGGTATTCGGCGGTGTCAGCGCGGTTCAAGGTCTACATCATCGACGAAGTTCACATGCTGTCGAAGAATGCCTTCAACGCGCTGTTGAAAACATTGGAAGAACCGCCGCCGCACGTGAAGTTTCTGTTTGCGACCACCGAGGTTCAGAAGGTGCCGGTGACGGTGCTCTCGCGCTGCCAGCGGTTCGACCTGCGGCGCATACCGGCGGAGATGCTGGCGGCGCACTTTGCAAGCATCGCGAAGGCCGAGGACGTCGACGTCGATCCGCAGGCACTCCTCATGATTGCGCGTGCGGCCGAGGGGTCGGTGCGTGACGGCCTGTCGATCCTCGACCAGGCCATTGCGCATGCCGATCTCGACGGCGGTGGACACGTGAGTGCCGAAGCCGTGCGGACGATGCTCGGTCTGTCGGATCGCAGTGCTCTGCGCGATCTGTTCGAAATGCTGTTGCGCGGCGAGGCGCCGGCGGCGCTGGCCAAACTGTCCGAACAGGTCGATCTCGGCGTCGATCCTACGGGCGTGTTGCGCGGCCTGCTCGAAATCGTTCACGGTATTACCTTGGTCAAGGCAGGAGCGTCCCCCGATGCGGCGCAATCGGCGGAGGAGCGCACCGCCGCGGATCGCTGGGCCGATGGCATGTCGTTCGGTACGCTGCACCGGTTGTGGCAGTTGCTACTGAAGGGGCATGACGAGGTCGCCCGCGCCACCGACCCGCAACAGACCGCCGACATGGCGCTGTTGCGCGTGATCCACGCCAGCCAGATGCCCGACCCAGCGAGCCTGATCAAACGGATCGAATCGGGCGTGGTTTCGGCCCCAGCCGCCGTAGCGGCACCTGCGATGCCGAGCGGTCCCGCGACCTATCAGGCTCTGGTCGAGAAGGTCGAGGCGTCGGGCAAGCGGGTGCTCGCGCATCGCCTGCAGGAGGAAACCAGTATCGTTCGCTGGGCACCGCCTGAAGTCGGGCTGCACCTGCGTCGCCCGTTCGAGCTGCGCGAACTTGCGACGGCATTTCGCGAGGCAACCGGCACCGACTGGGTTGTCACCAGCGAGGAATCGCCCTCCGCGCCGACACTGCGTGAACAGGAAGTGGCGGCAGAAAATGCCGCGCGCGATGCGGTGCTCGCCGATCCCATTGTGGCCGCAACGCTGGCCGCGTTCCCCGGGTCCGAACTTTTGCCTTTGTCCGAACAACGGAGTGGAATGCGATGAATTCGCTCGACGATATTTTGAAGATGGCGCAGAACGTTCAGGCGCAGATGGCCGAGGCACAGGCCAGCCTCGACACGATCGAGGTCGAGGGCGCATCGGGCGGCGGCCTGGTTAAGATCCGCGCGAGCGCCAAGGGGCGGATCATCGTCGTCGCCATCGACGATTCGCTGATCGTGCCGGCCGAAAAGCAGATGCTTGAGGACCTGATCGCCGCCGCATTCAACGATGCGCGGGCAAAAGCTGATGCGGTTGCCGGCGCGGAAATGGGCAAGATGACGCAAGGGATTCCGCTACCGCCCGGATTCAAGCTGCCTATCTAAGGCAGCCGTCCAACCCGTCGTTGCGCACCACGCCGATGCGCGCGGCAATGGAATTGCCATAGCGGCGCGTATAGCCTTGCGGGATCGTCGCTTCGCGCTTCTTCGGCAGCGGCAATACGGCGGCCATGCGGGCCGCTTCGGTGGCGCTCATCCGGCTGGCATCGTGTCCGAAATAGCGCTTCGACCCCTCGTTGACGCCGTACGTCGCGATACCCGTCTCCGCGATGTTCAGGTAGACTTCCATAATCCGGCGTTTGCCCCAGATTGTTTCGATCAAAACCGTGAACCACGCCTCCAGCCCCTTACGGACGTAACCGCCGCCCTGCCATAGGAAGGCATTCTTCGCCGTCTGCTGACTGATCGTCGAGCCGCCCCGGATGACGCCGCGTCCCTTCTCAGACACGCGCGCATTGCGCTTCATGGCCGCTTCGATGGCGGCGCTGTCGAAGCCGTGATGCGAACAAAATTTCGCATCTTCTGCCGCAATGGCGGCCCGCGCCATGTTCGGATCGATCCGCGACAAGGGCATCCAGTCTTTGACGATGCTCCGCCCGCTGGGCAGTTCGCCCAGCATCGTGAAGGTAACCGGCGGCGGCACGAAGCGATAGATGCCCACCCACAGGATCGATCCAACGACGAAATAGAGGATCGCGCGCCACACGATCCGCCAGATACGAGAGGGGATGGAGCGCGCGCCCTTTGCAGCCATCAGCGGGCGTTACCGCCTTGTCGGGCGCGCGGCAATCGGGTCTAAAGTCCCGATGCGTGTAATTGCTGCTCTTATCGTGCTTGTCGCCGCGACGCCTGCGCAAGCCGAACTTCGCGAATTCTGTGCGTCGCGCCCCGGCCTCGGGACACCAGCGTGCACGGTCGATCCGGGGCATGTCATGGTCGAGGTGGGGGCGGCTGACTGGACCCTCGACAATAATTCGGACCAACGCACCGATACACTTTTGGTCGGGGATTTTACTGTCCGAATCGGCCTCGACGACAAGACCGAGGCGCAGGTTGGCTGGGCGCCCTATGGTCACGTCCGCAATCGCGACAAACCAACAGGACTCGTAACCCACGACGGGGGCGTCGGTGACGTGACCGTTGCCCTCCGGCGCAGCCTTTCGGGTCCGAACGGGCCGATTGCGGTGCAGCCCTATGTCACACTGCCGGTCGGTGGCCAGGCCATCGGCACGGGCGATTGGGCGGCGGGCATCATCGTCCCCATCGGGTTCGACCTCGGCCATGACGTGCAACTGTCGCTGACGCCACAGGCCGAGGCGTCGGTCAACCAGAGCCGCTCGGGCCGGCATCTGTCTTTCGGGAGTGTCGTCGGCCTGTCCGCCCCGCTCACCAAGGATCTGACCGGCACCGTCGAGCTACAGGCGGTGCGCGATGAGGATCCCTCAGGCAAGACGACGCAGACGTTCGCTTCCGCTTCGCTTGCCTGGCTCGTGGGGAAGAATACGCAATTCGACATCGGCGAGGTCACCGGGCTGAACGGCGACAGCCCCGATGTCGAGGTCTATTTCGGCATTTCCCACCGGTTCTAGGCTAGCGCCAGCGTCCCGTTGTTCTGCGCGATCTTCATCATCGCCTTCTGCAACTTGTCGAACGCACGGACCTCGATCTGGCGCACACGTTCGCGACTGACGCCGTAGACCTGGCTCAGTTCTTCCAGCGTCTTGGGCTCTTCGGCCAGACGGCGCTCGGTCAGGATGTGCTTCTCGCGTTCGTTCAGCTCTTCCATCGCTTCGATCAGCATTGCGTGGCGGTGAACGCGTTCCTGCGAATCGGCAACTTCCTCGTCCTGCAGCGGCGCGGTGCTGGGCAAAGTATCCTGCCACTGTCCCTCGCCGTCTTCGTTGAACGAGACGTTGAGGCTGGTGTCGCCGCCCATCGACATGCGGCGGTTCATGCTGACGACTTCGTCCTCGGTCACGCCCAGGTCGGTCGCGATCTTGGTAACGTCTTCGGGCTTCAGATCGCCGTCCTCGAACGCGTTGATCCGCGCCTTCATCCGGCGAAGGTTGAAGAACAGCTTCTTCTGGTTTGCCGTAGTCCCGATCTTGACGAGGCTCCACGTGCGCAGGATGAATTCCTGGATCGACGCACGGATCCACCACATCGCATAGGTCGCGAGGCGAAAGCCGCGGTCGGGCTCGAATTTCTTCACGCCCTGCATCAGGCCGATGTTCCCTTCGGAAATCAGCTCGTTCACCGGCAGGCCATAGCCGCGGTATCCCATCGCGATTTTCGCCACGAGTCGCAGATGGCTGGTCACCAGACGTGCAGCTGCCTCGGGATCGCCATGCTCCGAAAAGCGTTTGGCGAGCATATATTCCTCTTCGGGCGTCAGCAGCGGAAACTTACGGATTTCCGAGAGATAGCGGTTGAGACCCGCTTCTGTGCCGAGCGAAGGAATGGTTGCGGGAAGATTGCTGTCACCAGCCATGACTTGAAAATACTCCCTGCCGTCCGGTTCATGCCGGAGCGGAACTGAAATAATCTATACACGAAGTGCGGTGAACAAGGCCTGCATATCGCGCGGTAATTTGCTTTCGAACGCCATAGGCGCGCTTGTTACGGGGTGAACGAAACCGAGGTGCGCGGCGTGGAGCGCCTGCCGCTTGAAATCCAGTCGTTGCAGAACGTCGCGGTGCTCGGGTCGGTTCCGTCCATAGACCGGATCGCCGAGGAGCGGATGCCCGATCGACGCCATATGCACCCGCACTTGATGCGTACGTCCGGTTTCCAGGCGACATTCGACCATCGCGGCGCGGCGCAACGGCTCGACCAGCGTGAAGTGCGTCACCGCACGCTTGCCGCGCGGCTGGATTGCGATCTTTTTGCGGTCGTGCGGGCTCCGCGCGAGCGGCGCATCGACCGTCCCTTCGCGCGGCGGCAATCCTGCAACGATCGCCGCATAGCGGCGGTCGATGCTGTGCTTGGCGAACTGCGCCGACAACCCCTCATGCGCCGGATCGGTCTTGGCGACGACCAGCAGTCCCGATGTATCCTTGTCGATGCGGTGAACGATCCCCGGCCGTGCCACGCCGCCGATCCCCGAAAGGCGTCCCGCGCAATGGTGGAGCAGGGCATTGACCAGCGTGCCGTCGAGATTCCCTGCTGCCGGATGGACGACCAGGCCCGCCGGTTTGTCGACGATCAGCAAATGATCGTCCTCGAAAACGATCTCCAGCGCGATGTCCTGTGCCTCGTTGGACATCGCGGTTGGCAGGGGGATATCGATGTCGAAGGCGGTTTCGGCCGAGACTTTCATCGCCGGATCGCGCGACAGCATGGTGCCGGAGCGGACATGACCCGATGAGATCAGCGCCTTCAACCGCTCGCGCGAAACCGTCGGCACCGACAGCGCCAGCGCCCGGTCGAGCCGCATCCCTGCAAACTCGTCGGCAATCGTCACCGAAATCGTGGAAACCCCCGTCGTCATTGGGTAAGGATGTGGCGATGCAGGTGGCGATATCAAGCGGGCTGGTCGAACGGATCGTGGCGTTGGCTGCCGCCGACCCGAACCGCGAGGTTTGCGGACTGTTGGTAGGGCAGGGCGGCAAGGTGCATGACATCCTCACCGCGCCAAACGTTGCCGAAGACCCATCGCGCGCCTTCGAGGTCGACCCCGCCGTCCATTTCGAGGCCATTCGTGCCGCGCGGGCGGGCGGCCCCGCAGTGATCGGCTGTTATCATTCGCACCCGTCTGGCACTGCTGCACCATCGGCGACCGATGCCGCGATGATCGGCCGCGTCGGCGAGTATTGGCTGGTCTGCGACGGGCAAAACGTGCGGGCCTGGCAGGCGGATACGGGTCGATCCTTTGTCGAAGTCGCGCTGGTGCAGCAGCCTTGTGCTTGCGTGACGTCATAACGTCGGCCAAAGCACCGCTAACGAACGAGGATTACTCGATATGACGATTGCGCCGGTCGATTTTGCCAGCCTGCTGTGTTCGCGGCTGTGCCATGACCTGCTGAGCCCGGTCGGGGCGCTCAACAACGGCCTGGAACTGCTGGCCGACGAAACCGATCCAGACATGCGCCTACGATGCCTGGAGCTGCTCAACGAGAGCGCCAAGGCATCGGCCAACAAGCTGAAGTTCTTTCGGCTGGCGTTCGGCGCCGCGGGCGGCTTCGGCGATGCGGTTGACGCGCGCGAGGCAAAGGCAGCGATCGAGGGATTGTTCGGTGGTGACGGACGGATCGAGATCGGGTGGCTGGTCAATGAAGCGACCTTGTCGAAAACGGCGATCAAAGTGCTGCTGAACCTTGTGCTGATTGCCGGGGATTCGCTGGTGCGCGGCGGTCGGCTCGACATCGGGGCGGAGATCGACGGCAATAAGACCGAAATCGCTGTGCGGGCAGAGGGGCCGCGGCTCGTTCTCGACCCCGAATTGCGCAATGCGCTCACCGGCGAGACGGGCGACAATGACCTGACCCCGCGCGCGGCGGCTGCATGGCTGGTGCACCGACTGGCGGTCGACAGCGGAGGTAGCGCGATGGTTTCGCCGCCCGATGCAGGCTTTTTGCTGTTCGGGGCGACGCTGGGTCGCTCCTAAGTCCTCCTTAACCAAAGCTCTGCCATAGCGGGCCTATGTATTTGGGACGCGATGTCGATGGATGAGCTGACGGGCGAATTCGTCTCCGAAACCCGGGAAACGCTGGAGCGGATTTCCGAGGCCCTGGTGGCGTGGGAAGCGCATCCCGCCGATACCGCGCGCCTCGATGAAATCTTCCGTTTCGTCCACACCGTCAAGGGAAGTTGCGGCTTCCTCGATCTGCCCCGGATCGAGTCACTGGCGCATGCCGCAGAGGCTGCTTTGGCCGGGGTACGCGACGGCACCCGTGTCGCCGATGCCGCGTTGGTCGGGACGATGTTGGCGTTCATCGACCGCATTGCGACGCTGGTGGCCGCCCTTGACACCGAGTCCGGGATCGTCGCGCCGGACGCGGAGGGTGACATCGCCCTGATCGATGCGCTCGACCGCCGCGTTGCTCTTGACGACCCAAGTGCGCCATTTGCCCCCGTGCAGGCCCGAACGGTGCGTATCGGCGTACCGTTACTCGAATCCATGATGAATCAGGTTTCCGAATTGGTGCTCGTCCGCAACGAACTGGCGCGCAACATGCGCGGGCAGGAGGACCGCAACCTGTTGGCCTGCTTTGACCGGCTAGGGGGCATCGTCGGAGAATTGCGCGACAGCGTGACGCGTACCCGAATGCAGCCGATCGACCGGCTGTTCGCGACCTTGCCACGGCTGGTCCGCGATACTGCCCAGGAATGCGGCAAGTCCGTCGTTCTCGACCTTGGCGGGCAGGATGTAGAGATCGACCGCGAAATGGTCGAATCGATCCGCGATCCGCTGCTCCACATCGTGCGCAACGCCATCGATCATGGCATCGAGTTCCCGGAAGAGCGGATTCGGGCCGGCAAGCCCCGGGTCGGCACCATTCGCATTCACGCGCATCAGTCGGGCAATCAGGTCGGCATCGAAATTTCCGACGACGGGCGCGGTATCGATACGTCGCGACTGATCGAAAAGGCGATTGCCGCCAAGATCATGGATCGCAAACAGGCCGCGTCCCTGAACACCGCCGCCGCGACGGCGCTGATGTTCGAACCGGGCTTGTCGACGGCAGACGAAGTGACAAAGGTATCCGGACGTGGTGTTGGCATGGACGTGGTGCGCGCCAATGTCGAACGTCTGGGCGGCAATGTTGTCCTGTCGAACCGCCCGGGTCTGGGCCTGACGATTACGCTGAAGGCACCGCTGACGCTCAGCATCGTGAACGCGCTGGTCGTGGTCGCAGGTGGTCAGCGTTTTGCCATTCCGCGCGGCGCCATCGTCGAGGTCGTGCCGTTGCGCGCCGGCGCGGCGCGTCTCGACGATCTCGGCGGGGGCAAGGTTGCGGTCGTGCGCGGGATGGCGAACCCGGCATTCCTGCTGGCGCCGCTGCTGGGCATTCCGGCCCGGTCGGCCTCGTTGCTCGTCATGGTCACCACGCCTTCAGGTGCGCGCTATGCGCTGGCAGTGGACGGTGTGGCCGACCACGAAGAACTGGTCGTACGACCGATGGCTCCGCAGTTGGCGTCACGCGGTATCTTTGCGGGGCAAAGCTTGGGCGATGACGGGCAGCCCATCGTGGTTCTGGACCCGACCGGCCTAGCCCAATTGGGCGGGTTGCAGCGTGTCGAGCTGGACAATGCGCCTGCGCAGGCAGAGGCATCGGGGACGCCGGCCCCCTCCGTGTTGGTGGCGACCGCACTCGACGGCCGTAAAATCGCCGTGCGCGCGGCTGTGATCGAGCGCCTGTTCGAAACCGACCGCCGGGACTGGGCCGATGTCGAGGGCAAGCGATTCGTAGTCGTTGATGGGGGGCATCTGTCGGGCTCCTCGGGCGGCCGACTTCCCGACGCGGGAGCCATTCCAGCGCTGTTGCTGAACGATGGCACGCGGCGGGTCGTGATCGGCGTTTCTGCCGTTCACGACCTGATTCCGATGCCTCCTGCCGTCGCGGTTGGCACAGCGGTGGCGGAGGGGTTGCTGCGAATCGATGACGAAGCTGTTGTTCTCATCGACAGCTTTTCCCTGTTCGAAAGCGCGACCGCTCCCTCAAGAGATCGTCCCCTCGCGGTGATTGCGCTCGAGGAAACCCCCTGGGTGAGGGCTATGCTGGCGCCGCTGGTGGCGGCTGCGGGATATGACGTTCAATTTGGTTCGGGCGATGGTGCGGACCTCGTGATCCATCTCGACGGTGACGACGTTGTGCAAAAGAACGCTCACTCGATCGCGCTGGCCAAGGGCGATACCGGCGGGGTCGCCGTCGAACGATATGATCGAACCACGCTGCACAACCTCGTGTCCGGCGGCAAGCGGAGGCGCGCATGACCGATCTGCTGCTTTTGGCCCGAGTTGGCGATCAGCGCATCGCCTTCGACGCCAAGATGGTCGATGCCGTCGTCGATATCGATGCCGTCGTGCCCGTGCCGATGGCCCCACCCTCGGTGCGTGGGCTGGCAGCGATCCGCAGCCGTGTCGTGACGGTCGTGGATTGCGGGCGCGCCGTCGGCGCCGCATCGCTGGCGGACGATGGGCGCGCGGTCACTCTCTCGATCGACGGGCATGGCTATGCAATTCGGGTCGATGCCGTGGACGACGTTGTGCCCTGTCCCGGGCAATCGGCAGCGGCTTTCGCGCCGATGCTGGGGGGGTGGGCAGAGGTCGCCGCCGGTGCAGTCGATCTCGGCGACGGCTTTGCAATCATGATCGATGCGCGCCGCCTCGTTTCGTGCGGCAGTCTTGCGTGACGGGTTAACTCGCTGGTTACCTGTGTGACTTACGGTGCCTTACAGTCCTCCCCCAAGGGTCTCCAATGTCCAGAACATGCCTCGTCGTCGATGATTCCAAGGTGATCCGCAAAGTGGCGCGCCATATCCTCGAAACGCTCGACTTCGTTGTCGACGAAGCGGAGGATGGTCGTGAAGCGCTCGATCGCTGCGCCGTTTCGGTTCCCGACGTGGTGCTCCTCGACTGGAACATGCCGGTGATGAGCGGCATCGAATTCCTTCGCGCGCTGCGCGAATCGGACATCACCCCCCGGCCCAAGGTCGTGTTCTGTACTACTGAAAACGGCACGGCGCATATCCGCGCGGCGCTGGATGCGGGGGCCGACGAATATGTCATGAAGCCGTTCGACCGCGACACGCTCGCCAGCAAGCTGCAATTCGCCGGCGTCGCCTGAGTCCGCGACGGTGACGGCCGCCGCCCGCCAGCTTCGAAGCACACTCCCCGATCGCCCGATCTCGGTCCTGATCGTCGACGATTCGGCGGTCGCCCGGGCTGCACTATCGCGCATTGTCGAAAGTGGTACCGGCCTTGCCCTTGCCGCCGCCGTCGAGAGTGCCGCTGCGGCGATTAGCTGGCTGCAGCGCAACGTAGTCGATGTGGTCCTGCTCGATATCGAGATGCCGGGGGTCAGCGGGCTCGCCGCGCTCCCGGATATGTTGGCAGCGGGGCAAGGTGCCCACGTCCTCATCGTGTCCTCCACAGCCCGTGAGGGCGCGCAGGCAACGCTGCAAGCATTGGCGCTCGGAGCCGCCGATACGCTGGCAAAACCGTCTATCGGTCACTTGAACCAGCAGTTCGGGATCACTCTGATCGAACGCGTGTTTCGTCTGGGTCGCGCCCGCGAGACGCAGCGCGATGTCGTGCGAATTGCGCTGCGTCCGGAGGGCGTCGGCCCTGTCGCTCTTGTCGCCATCGGTGCATCGACCGGCGGCATCAGGGCGCTTGCAACTTTCTTCGACAGTCTCGACGCGGGTTTCAATGCCCCGATCCTGATCACCCAGCATTTGCCCCCGACCTTCATGCCTTATTTCGCCGATCAGGTCGCAGCGATGGCTGGCAGGTTCGCGCGCGTTGCCGGTGATGGCGAATTGACGGTGCGAGGCGAAATCCTCGTTGCGCCGGGCGACGCTCATTTGACGGTAAAGGCCGCCGACGATCGCTTCCGCATTTCGTTGTCCACAGCGCCCGCCGTCAGCCGTTGTTGTCCCTCAGTCGATCCGATGCTCGATTCTGCGGCATACGCTGCCGGACCGGCGGCGGTCGGCGTGATTCTGACCGGCATGGGCCGCGACGGCGAAAATGGCGCAGCGCGCATCGTGGAATGCGGAGGATCGGTTCTGGTGCAGGATCACGCGAGCAGCGCGGTCTGGGGTATGCCCGGCGCGGTTGCTCGCGCAGGTCTTGCCAGCATGGTCGCAGGACCGGCACGGCTTGCCGAACATGTCGTTCGGCGTGGTTCGACATGAGCGAGCCGAACACCCCGACCGCAGCGACACGCATATTGGCGGGGCTTCTCGAGGCGCGCACCGGCCAATTGCTGTCGCCCGCGCGCAGCTGGCGGATCGAGGCTTCGTTGAAGCCACTGCTGCGGCAGGAGGGCCTGGCTTCGGTCGATGCGCTGGTCGGACGAATGACCAAGGGCGGCAACACCGCGTTGGCGACCCAGGCGATCGAAGCATTGCTCAACAACGAAACCTCGTTCTTTCGCGACAGCACGGCGTTCAACCAGCTGGAAATGGACGCGCTGGAACTGCTTCGCGCCAGCCGTGCGGCAACGCGCCGGCTTCGCATCTGGTCGACGGCGTGTTCGACCGGACAGGAGGCCTATTCGCTGGCGATGATGCTTCGCGACGGCGGCTTGCGCTGGTCGGGCTGGACGTTCGAAATCTTGGCAACAGATATATCGGGCGAAGCGGTCGAGCGCGCCCGCACCGGGCGGTTCAGCCGGTTCGAGATTCAACGCGGGCTGCCCGTCCGTACCATGCTGCGCTGGTTCCGCGAAGATGGCGAGGACTGGACGGTCGATCCCGCGCTGAAGCGCGATATCCGCTTTGCCACCCACGATATCCGCGACCCGGCGCCCGGTACTTTCGACCTGATCCTGTGCCGCAATGTGCTGATGTATTTCGCGGTGCCGTTGCGCACACTGGTGTTCGACCTGATGGCCGACGCGCTCGATCCCGGCGGCATCTTGATGCTTGGGGCGGGCGAAACTGTGCTCGGTCAGACGGAGCGGTTCGCCTCGCACCCCGAGATGCGCGGGCTTTACATGGCCGCGCCCGATGTTTCGCAGTCGCCTTTGCGGGCTGCAAGCCGCTAAGCGGCATTCATGCCCACGCCTGCGCGATTCGGGCCGCGCGATCTTGTCGTTGCGCTGGCCATCAACCTTGTCTGGGGCCTCAACATCATTGCGGTGAAAATGTCGGTCAATCTCGTGCCGCCGTTCACTGCCGCATTACTGCGTCAGGCAATGGTATTGGTGGTCTGCCTGCCGTGGCTGCGGATCGTGCCGGGGCGGATGCGCGATCTGCTTGCGCTCTCGATGGTCATTGGCGGCGCCTTTTTTGCGATCATCAACCTCTCGCTTGTTGTCACGCAAAACGTGGGCGCGCTTGCGATCGCGGGACAGCTCGGTGCGCCATTCTCGCTGATCCTCGCGATTATCTTTCTCGGCGAGCGGATCGGGCCGATTCGTATTGCCGGCATGGTGCTGGCAATGAGCGGTTGCGGGTTGCTGGTTTTCGATCCTTCGGCGGCAAAGGAAGTGCCCGGTCTGTTGCTGACGGTGCTTGCGTCCTTGCTGTGGGCGACAGGTTCCCTGCTGCAACGTCGCCTGATCGGTGTTGGCATTCCGACCATGTATGCTTGGGTCGGTCTTGGCGGGACCATCGTTCTCGCACCGCTCGCGCTGGTTTTTGAGGCACCGGTGATGACGGGCGCGGTTGCGATTCCGCCGCTCGCCTTTGCGTGGATCGCATTTTCGGCTCTCGGGTCAACGTTGATCGGGTCGGGTGGCATGGCCTGGCTGTTGCAGCGGCATCCGGTGACGACGGTCATTCCGGTCACGCTTGGTGCACCGGTGATCGGCGTGCTTGCCTCCAGCTTCGTATTTGGCAATCCGCTGACGCCCGTTATGGTGCTCGGCGGGGTTGTGGCATTGGCGGGGGTTGCCATTGTCACGATGCGGACGGCCGGAGCCAAGGAACTCGAAGGCAACCGGGAAACAGAAAGGGGGAGAGACAGTTGATCGAAACGCCGTCGCCCAATTTCGATACGCGCACCCTGCCGATCACCATGATCGTCCTGCATTATACAGGGATGCCAAATGCGGCCGACGCGGTCGCGCGGCTCACCGATCCGGAAGCAAAGGTGTCATCGCATTATCTGATCGCCGAGGACGGGCAGGTGATGCGCCTGGTCACCGAGGAGAACCGCGCCTGGCACGCGGGCAGATCGCATTGGCGACAGGTCGACGACGTCAATTCGGCGAGCATCGGGATCGAGATGGTGAATCCGGGCCATGAGTTCGGGTATCGCCCGTTTCCGGTTGCGCAGATCGACGCGCTGATCCCGCTGATGGCCGATATTCAGGATCGTTACGGCATCACACGCGGCAATATCGTCGGTCATTCGGACATTGCTCCGGCGCGCAAGCAGGATCCCGGCGAACTCTTCCCCTGGGCGCGACTGGCAAAGCATCGATTGGCGCTGCCGCGTCCAACCAAGAATCTGATCGATCCGAACTGGACCGACGGCGGATTCCTGCTGGCGCTCGAACGATTCGGCTATGAAGTCACCGACCGGCTCGCCGCAATCGTCGCGTTTCAGCGGCGTTTCCGCCCCGAATTAATGGACGGAGAGATTGACGGCGAATGTCGGGCGATCCTGCTCGCGCTGCTCCTTCCCAAGCCGCAAGGCGATGAGTAAGGCGTCTACGTGCCAGAGGGTCGGGCGACCGCCGCCGCGCAAGCGGGGGAGGAAAGTCCGGGCTCCACAGAGTAACGGTGCCGGGTAACGCCCGGCTGGTCCTGAGCTTGTCGAGGGGCTAAGGGAAAGTGCCACAGAAAACAAACCGCCGTGCTTCGGCACGGTAAGGGCGAAACGGTGCGGTAAGGGCGCACCGCGGCCTTGGTAACAAGGCTGGCAGGGCAAACCCCACCGGGAGCAAGATCGAATAGGGACGGCATATGGCGCTGCTCGCGTCCGTCGTCCGGGTTGATTGCTTGAGGCTGTCGGTAACGGCAGCCCTAGAGGAATGGTCGCCCATCGCCGCAAGGCGAAGACAGAACCCGGCTTACAGACTCTCTGGCACACCCGAGCAGACGGATAGCGAAGCTGTCCCCCCCGGTGCGCCCTACGGACGCGAAGGGGCAATAAGCCTTGCATCGCAAGGGACGATGGCCCGAATTTACTTCGGGTCACCCCTTCACGGCTGGCGTATCGGACAAGCAGTCCCTAGATGATCCCCCTATGGTGCGCCGCACAACACGATCGCTCGACTGGGGCTTCCCGCGATGGCGTGAATATGGGTCGGAGTCGGCCGCAACCACCGTTCGCATGTGCGACCGACACGGGTGCGAGGCGAAAGGCGATAAGCCGGCGCCCAAGGCGCCGAACAGCCCCGATCGCTGGTATTTCTGCGAAACGCACGCCGCCGAATACAACCGTAACTGGGATTATTTTCAGGGTCTCACGCCCGAAGAAGCTGCCGCGCGCGAGGCGCAGGAGCAGGCCGAAGCCGGGGGCTGGAGAACCAGTGCCTATCAGCAATGGGCAGGACCGGGCGATGGCACGCGGTCGCGCGACGAGATGAGTGCACTCAATGTGCTGGGTGTTGCAAGCGACGCAAGTTTCGAGGACATCCGCATCGCGTGGCGCGGCCTTGCCAAGGCGAACCACCCCGATCTGAAACCGAACGACGCCGAAGCTGCTGCACGGTTCCGTGAGATTCAAGCGGCGTGGGACGTGCTACGCTCTGCAGAGGAACGCCGCGAAGCTGTCCGAACCGCGACATGATCCGGCTGTCGAGGGCCAAGCCGACGGCCATCGTGATGGCATGCGAGAAGTGCTTCAAGCGCACGCGCATCAAAGACAAGCTGACCAAGCCGTTGAAGAAGGCGCTCAAGCCGCAGCGGATCAAGGTCATCAAGACCCGTTGTCTGGGCGTCTGTCCCAAGGATGCGGTCGTGCTCCACGATTCGCGTCGCCCCCGCGAATGGTTGATCGTCAACAACGGCACCCCTGCCGAGGAAGTTGCGACGTTACTCCTCGAGACTGTCGGGTAGCGGCGCTTTTCCGGAGATCGCACGCGCCAGTCTGGCGGCGGCGTCGAAACTGGGCAGCCCGTCGAGTTCGATCGTATTCTCGGCAAACCGCGCCTTGGCAGGCTTGCCGTCGAGCACGATGACAGCTTTCTGGCCCAACCGCTTGATCCGTGCCGTTGCTGCCGGAGACAGCGTCAGCATCACCACTGGCGTCCCTGTCCCGCCCGCAATCGCGCGGCCGTCGAGGAAGTCGGCGGGCTTGAGCAGTTTTCCGCCCACGCTCAACTGGGCAGCAAGTAGCAAGATCAGGGACGCACTCATGCGCGTTGCTATACCAGATACCTCTCGGCGGTGGAACGGATCAGCGCGATCATGTTGGGGATCCCCTGCGTCCGGTTGGAGCTAAGCTGACGTCCGAGATCGAAAGGGCCGAGCTCGGCGGCAATATCGGTCCCGGCGACTTGCTGCGGGGTGCGGTCCTGCACAGTGGTCAGGACCAGCGCGATGATCCCCTTGGTGATCGCGGCGTTGGAATCGGCAAGGAAATGGAGCTTGTCGCCGTCCTTGGTCGGGTAAACCCAAACGCTGGCGGAACAGCCACGGACAAGAGTCGCGTCGGTCTTGAGCGCATCGGGCATCGGCTCGAGATCGCGACCCAGGTCGATCAGCAGGCGGTAACGGTCGTCGCCGTCGAGAAATTCATATTCCTCGCGGATGTCGGAGAGCGCGGGCAGGGGCATGCCCGCGCTCTAGCCGAGAACGATCAGATATCCACCCCTGCCGCGATGGCCTCAAGCCGCCGCACCCGTTCCTTCAGATCGGCGACGTCGATCCGCTGGCCGATCGTCGGGGTGGAGGTCGACATGTCATTGCCAATGCCTGAACCGATCCCCGCACCGATCTCGGCGCGCTTCAACTCGATCCAGGCCGTGAAGCCCTTGAGGCCGATCAGGCCAAGGACGGTGCAGGCCGCTAGCGCGGTCATCCCCATGCCAAAATACAGAGTCAGACTGTCCATTGTCATCACTCCCATTACCGCAGCTTCTCGATCTCGCGATCGAGCAGGCGTGCGCCGTTGTCGTCGGTGGCCAGCCGTTCGAGGACCGCGATGCGTTCCTTCAGCTGGGCGATCTCTTCCTTCATCCGGCCCGCTTCGGGGTCGGGGCGGCTGATGATCTCGTTGCCGTTGCGGTCTTTCGTGAGGCCGTAGCGGGCCTTCAGCACGCTTGAGATCATCACGATGGCGACAATCAGGACAACCATTTCAAACGGGTTCATCGATTGCACTCCCTATGAAATTGCTTTTCTAATTCAGCGGATTGTCGCGCAGCGCCTCGATCTCATCGGACAGGTCGACACCCTTGTCGGTGGCGATCCGTTCAAGGACGCGGACCCGCGCTTCGAGCCTTTCGGTGTGCGCCGCGTATTGGGCGGTCTTTTCGGCGGTCAGTTCCGACTGCCGTTCCAGCTGCTTTTCCTTGATGCGCAGCCACATCTTGAATGGCGCGAGCCCGATGGCGGCGAGCGGGATGAGTACCCAAACCCAGTTCTGCATGACGGCGATTCCTAGTTGACGGGTTTCGAGCGAAGCAGCTCGATTTCGCGATTCAATCCGTGCGCCTCGTCGGTGACGATGCGTTCGACATTGGCGAGGCGGTCCTTGATCGAGCCGAGTTCGGCGCGCAGCTGCGCGTTCTCCTGGCTCAGCAATTTGATGCGCTCCTGCGCTTCCAGGTCAGTCTTGGGATGCAAGGCCTTACCCCAGCTGTTTTCGAGCGGGTAGCCGTTCTTGACGCGCAAGTGCGTGGTATAGATCCAACCCGCGATCCCAAATGCCCCCAGCAGCATACCGCCGCTCAGCAGATAGGGCAGGAAGGGGATGATCACAGCTTCGGCCATCAGTAGGTTCCTTTTGTGTGCCGCGTTCTAGCGCAGGCTGTCGATTTCGTCGGCGAGGCGGGCAGGTTTGTCAGTCGCGATCCGTTCGAGCACCGCGATGCGCTCCTGCAGGCGGTCGATCTGCCCCGTGAGCCGCGCATTCTCGTTCGACAGCAAATCGATCTTGCGGTCTGCCTGCGCGTCAGATTTCGTGACCGTGCCGCCCCATTCGCCTTCCACCGGATAGCCGTGCTTGGCACGTATCCAGCTCGTAACGATCCATCCCGCCGTGCTCATCGCAATGATCGCAAGGATGAAATCTGGTCCATGGAAGTCCATTGTTTTTCTCCCTCTTGGCGCTGCGCCCTAGCGCAGGCTGTCGATCTCGTTGGCGAGGCTCGAGTTGCGGCTCGTGTAATAGGTTTCGACTTCGGCCAGGCGGCGGTCGAGGTCGCGGAACTTGGCGCGGACATCGCGGGTCGAGCGTGACGGCGACTGACGAACGCCCTGCCAGAACTTGGCGTCATCCGGGCTTTCGTAAAGTCCCATCGGCTTCACCGGTGCCATCCACGCGATGATGAGATACACGAAGAACAGCGCGCCGGATCCGAAGATCGTGCCCAGCACCGTCACGATGCGGACAACGGTCAGATCGATGCCGGTGTAATCGGCGATCCCCGAACAGACGCCCAGCCATTTGGCATTCGCCTTGTCGAGGTAGAAGGAAGTGCGACGTGCAGACATTGCAAATCTCCTGAGAACGGCGGTCAGCCGTTTTTCCAATTAGGGTTTTCGGCGGTCATGATCCGTTCGATCGTGATCACGCGCTCTTCAAGGCGGCGTGCAGTGTCGTTCAGATCGTCGAGCAAATTCTCGTCATCGACGGTTAGCGTTTTTGCCTGCTTCCACTTCGTTGTGTAGTGGAGGAACAACCAGGGCATGCCGACGAAGATCGCGAGGATCGCCGATAGCGGGATAAGGGCTTCGATCGCACCCATCTTATGCGGCCTTGCCTGCGGCCTTGGCTTTCAGCGCCTCGAGCGCAGCCTCGACCTTGTCCGACGACTGAAGCTCCGCGATTTCCTCTTCGAGCGTTTTGGGTGCGCCCATGCTGAGCGCCTCGGCACGGCCTTCTGCCAGGTCTGCCCGCTTTTCGAGGATATCGAAGCGCGAGAAGGCGTCCTGAACCCGCTCGCCTGAATAGGCTTCGCGGACACGGATGCTGTTATGCGCCGTTTCCATGCGGGTCGCGATGGCTGACTGGCGGGCCCGGGCATCGCGCAGCTTCGACTGAAGCTTGGCAATGTCGGCTTCTGAAGCCTTCAGGGCATCGTCGAGCACCGAAATCTCGGCATTGAGGCGTTCGGCCATGTCCGTGGCTTTCTGCCGCTCGACAAGTGCCGCTTTGGCCAAGTCTTCGCGCCCCTTCGACAGGGCGAGTTCGGCCTTTTCTTCCCAGCTGCTCTCCAGCGCACCGAGCTTGCCGATGTGGCGACGCATTTCCTTCTGGTCGGCGATGGTGCGGGCTGCGGTGGCGCGGACTTCGACCAGCGTCTCTTCCATTTCGAGGATGATCATGCGGATCATCTTTGCCGGGTCTTCCGCCTTGTCGAGCAAGTCGGTGAAGTTGGCGGCGACGATGTCGCGGGTGCGGGAAAAGATACCCATGATGGAAACGGCCTTTCTGTGACTATGCATTATGTACCGGAGCGGGCGGGGGCTTGCCAGGGGATGGGCGCGCCCGCTCCAGTGTCTTTACCCGCTTACCCGGCGTTGGGGGCGGGAGTCTGCGACGCGAGGGCTTCACCCTTGGCATTGACGTAACGGCTGACCAGCGCTGCGCTTTGCGACTTGCTGGGCTTGGCTGCGCCATTGTAGGTCATGACGACGGCAAGTGTTCGAGCCTTGTCACCCTTGGGATAATCGACCGACTTGGCCGTCGACAGTGCTTCACGGTCGAGCATGCGGTTGCCGCTTGATCCAGCAATCTGGGCGCTCAGCACCTTGCCATTGGCGTCGATGCGGACGGCCACTGTGGCAACGCCGGTGTCGCTCGTTTGCGCAAAGGTGCCGTTGTTCAGCTGGGTTTCGACGCTGTGGACGAAGTTGCTGTTGGAAGAGGCGGCATGCGCGACCTGGGGGATGGCGAAAACGAGCGCGGTGCCGAGCATCGACGCTGCGAACGCCGTGGCGGTAACGCGGAACTTGGGGGCGGTCGTGACGAACATGGTGGTAACTCCTGAAACCTGTTTATCTCTGTGTTCCGTCGGGGGCGGCGGGACATGAACAGTTTTGCAGAAACCGTGCCAATTGATGAACTGGCAGAAAACAGCCATTTTTACGATTCTACCGTAAATTTGTTTTGCTAATCCTAAGGATTATTCGCTAACTTTCGGGAATGGATAGGGTCAGCCAGGTTGTCGGCGAGTCATTCGCCTTTCTCGATGCGATCGAGCGTGCGAGCCGCGCCGCCGCACTCAACCGGCCGGTGCTGGTTATCGGCGAGCGCGGGACAGGCAAAGAACTGATCGCCGAACGTCTTCACCGCCTCAGCCCGCGCTGGGCTGCGCCGCTGATCACCATGAACTGCGCCGCGCTGGCCGAAACGCTGATCGAGGCCGAATTGTTCGGCCATGAGGCCGGTGCCTTCACGGGCGCGACGCGCGCGCGGGAAGGGCGCTTCGAGGAAGCCGATGGCGGCACGCTTTTCCTCGACGAACTAGCGACGTTATCGGCTGGCGCTCAGGAACGTCTGCTGCGCGCCGTCGAATATGGCGAGGTGACCCGCATCGGGTCGAATAAGCCGCTGCGCGTGGACGTGCGGATCGTGGCCGCGACCAACGAAAACCTGCCTTCATTGGTCGACAAGGGCCGGTTCCGCGCAGACTTGCTCGACCGGCTGGCGTTCGAGGTCGTAACCCTGCCACCGCTCCGCGCACGCACAGGCGACGTCCCGGTCCTGACCGATCATTTCGGGCGTCGGATGGCGTCCGAACTCGAGTGGCGCAAATGGCCCGGCTTCTCGCCCGGCATCATGGAAGTGCTCGAACGGTACGATTGGCCCGGCAATGTGCGCGAATTGCGCAACACTGTCGAGCGGGCCGTCTATCGCTGGCAGGATGAAGATCGCGCGATCGACGAGGTCGATTTCGACCCGTTCGTATCACCCTGGATGCCCAAAGCGACAAGCTCGCCTGTGGCCGCCCCATCTGAGAAGGTGAGCGATAATGCGCCGCCGCCCGTGACGCGACGTAGTACTGCCGACGTCCGCGATCTGCGCGCGGCAGTTTCCGCCTATGAACGCGACATAATCTCGGATGCACTGCAGCGATGCCGCTATAACCAACGCGCGGCGGCCAAGGCGCTGGGGCTAAGCTACGATCAGATCCGGCACGCCATGAAGCGATTGGGACTGTTCGAAACCGAGGCCGACGAAAAAGCTGCTTGAGCGATGCGACCGAACGTCGCAACAGGCGTTATAGGGCCGAATTCTCGATAGGAGCCTCCCCATGCCGTTCGTCCTTCCCCCCTTGCCGTATGCCCGCGACGCCCTTGCCCCGCACATGTCGGGTGAGACGCTCGATTTCCACCACGGCAAGCATCATCAGGCCTATGTGACCAAGACCAACGAGCTGGTGGTGGCCAAGGGTTTGGGCGGGATGTCACTGGTAGAACTGATTACCCACCACACCGCGCCGGGCGACAAGCAATTGTTCAATCAGGCTGCACAGCTGTGGAACCACAGCTTTTTCTGGCGGTGCCTGTCACCGACCAAGCAAACGCCGCCGGGCAAACTGTCCGAAATGATCACCCGCGATTTTGGGTCGACCGATGCCCTGCTCAAGAAGCTGGCAGCGGAGGCGGTTGCGCATTTTGCCAGCGGTTGGGCGTGGCTGGTGCTGGAGGAAGGCAAGCTGAAGGTCACGTCGTACCACGACGCCGACACCCCGATCGCGCATGGCGCGTCACCGCTGTTCACCCTCGATGTGTGGGAGCATGCCTATTATATCGACTATCGCAATGCGCGGCCGAAGTTTGCCGAAACGGTGCTGGCGAACATCGTAAACTGGGATTTCGTGGCGCAGAACCTCGATGGCAAGGGCGCGTCGAGGGCGGATCAGAAGGGTTAGCTTACGGGCGGAACTTCCGGTTGCGCACCCAGTCCGTTCTTCATCATGTACGGTACATGCGCGATGCCGAAGGCGATTGAGAGCGGGATCAGGGCCCACACCTTGACCGCTAGCCAGGTATCGAAGCTGAGTTGACGGACGAGGATTTCGTTAAGCACGGCCATCGCCAGAAAGAACAGCCCCCAGTTGCGCGACAAAACGATCCATGCGCGCTCCCCGAGTCCCTCGAACCCGGCCTCAAGCACGTATTTCAGCAACGGGCGGCCCAGCACGACACCGCCGACTAACAATGCTCCAAGCCCCGCATAGATAATGGTGGGCTTCAGTTGGATAAAGCGCGGGTCGTGAAACCAGATGGTCAGCGCCCCGAACCCGACAATCAGGATCGCCGAGATCCATAGCATCGGGGCAACCCGCCCGAGTCTCCATTTCGACACGATAATCGCGACGACCATCGCCGCCATGAACACTCCGGTGCCGACGAACACGCCCCAGATCTTGAACGCCGCAAAGAACGCGATCAGCGGTCCGTAATCGAGCGCGAGGCCCAGATTGCCTGCGCCCCTCGGCTTAACGTCACTCACTTCTGCACTCCTGCAATCGCATTCGCCAATTCCTGCGGATCGAACGGACGCAGGTCGTCGATGGTTTCACCGACGCCAACTGCATGGATCGGCAGGCCGTATTTCGCTGCGGCCGCAACCAGCACGCCACCGCGCGCCGTGCCATCGAGCTTGGTCATCACAAGGCCGGTCACGCCGGCCATTTCCTTGAACACGTCGATTTGGCTCAGAGCATTCTGCCCCGTCGTCGCATCGAGAACCAGAACCACATTATGCGGTGCGGCAGGGTTCAACCGTCCAAGGACACGGCGCACTTTTGCGAGCTCATCCATAAGTTCACGCTTGTTCTGCAGGCGACCGGCGGTGTCCACGATCAAGACGTCGATACCGGTCGCCGTCGCCTGCTTGACCGCGTCGAACACGACACCTGCCGCATCGCCGCCCTCCGGCCCCGTCACGATCGGCACACCGAGACGCTCGGCCCAGACCTTCAGCTGACCGATGGCGGCGGCACGAAACGTGTCACCTGCCGCCAGCATGACGCCATAGTCCTGCTCGATCAGCGCGTGGGCCATCTTGGCAATCGTCGTCGTCTTGCCCGATCCGTTGACGCCGATGACGAGGATAACCTGCGGGCGCGGAAAGGCATCGATCTTCAGTGGAATGGCAACGGGAGCCAGAACCTCGGCGATTTCCTCGGCGATGATCTTACGCAGGCCAGCCTCGTCGATGCCGCGTTCGAATCGACGATCCTCGAGTTCCGCGCGGATGCGCGCGGCGGTCGGCGCGCCCAGATCGGCTGCGATCAGCACGTCCTCGACCGTGTCGAGTGTCCCGCTATCTAGATGTCCGAGCGAGACGATTTCGGTCAGCCCGCCGCCGAGTTTTTCCGACGTCCGCTTGAATCCGGAAAACAGGCGCTGGGTCCAGCTGCGTTCGCTCATGCCACCTCCGCGATCAGGCGGCCATCGACGACGCCGGTTACTTCGACGAAAACGATGTCGCCACGACGCTGCGCTGCTTGGAAAGCGACTGTCGCATAGTTCGGCGCATGTCCGCGCAGCCCGTCGGCCTCGACCAGAACACTCTGACGACTGCCAACCAGCGTGTGAAGCCACGCCGTCTTTCGCGTTTCGGCCCGGTCGCGCAGCATCCGGGCGCGGGCACGGGCGACTTCGGGGGCGACTTGCGGCATCCGGGCGGCGGCGGTTCCGGGACGCGGCGAATAAGGAAAGACGTGCGCGAACACGATGTCGCACTCATCGAGAATGGCCATGCTATTGGCATGCATGTCGGCACTTTCGGTCGGGAAACCGGCGATCAGGTCGGCCCCGATCGTGATCCCGGGCCTTGCGTCCTTCAACCGCGCGACCAGCGCCACGGCCTGTTCGGGCGTATGGCGGCGCTTCATCCGCTTCAGGATCATTGCATCGCCCGACTGCAGCGACAGGTGGATATGAGGCATCATGCGCGGCTCAAAGGCGAGCAGATCGAATAGCGCATCATCCACTTCTGCCGGATCGAGCGACGACAGCCGCAACCTGGGCAGGGCCGGAACCTCGCGCAGGATGGTGGCTACCAATCCGGCGAGCGAGGGACGGTAGCTGGTCAGATCGACACCGGTCAGCACGACTTCGCGCTGGCCCTGTGCGACTCGGTCGGCAATGGCCTCGACAATGGCGGTACTATCCAGCGACCGGCTCGCACCCCGCGCCAGCGTTGTCACGCAAAAGGTGCATTCATGGTCGCACCCATTCTGTACCTCGACAAAGGCGCGAGCGTGGCCATCGGTGGTCAGCGCCGGACGCGCATCGCGCAGTGCTGCCTTGTCCACGACGTCGGCGACTTCTGGCATAGTAGCAAAGGCCGCGCTATCGGTCGCGATCCCGCAACCGGTAACAATGATGCGTGCATCGGGGCGGCGACGCGCTGCGCGCCGTATTGCCTGACGCGCCTGTCTCACAGCTTCGCCGGTCACTGCACAAGTGTTGATGACAATGGTGTCGTCTGCACCCGCCAGGCTACGCGCCATTGACGCGCCCTCGGCGATATTCAGCCGACAGCCGAAATCGATCACTTCCAAACTCATAGCGGGAAGATGTCCCAGTCGATCTCGCCGCTAAACACGTGGCTAGCCGGACCCGTCATGCGGATCAGTTCGCCCGGCGCCCAGGCGATGCTCAGTGTACCGCCCGCCATGGCCACATCGACCGGCGAGGATGCCCGCTTCGACCGGATAGCCGCGATGGCCGTCGCACATGCGCCCGTGCCGCACGCGCGGGTCAGGCCGACGCCGCGCTCCCACGTCCGCAACGCGACGCGGCCATCCGCCCGCACTGACGCGACATTCACATTGATCCGTTCGGGAAACAGCGGATCGTGCTCGATCTGCGGTCCCAGTGTCGAAAGGTCGACCGCCTGCACATCGTCGACAAAAAACACGACATGCGGATTGCCGACATTGACGGCGGCGGGGTCGGTCAACCTGTCCCATCCGACCGGCATCTGCGCGGTGTCCATCGCATAGGACAGCGGAATGTCCTGCCAGTCGAACTTGGGCGGCTGCAGTTCGGCGGTCGCGCCGGCATCATCTGGGGCAATCGTCACCACACCACCTTGGGTTTCCAGTACGGCTTTGCCGATCAGGACGGCAGCAGCGCGAAAGGCATTGCCGCACGCCTCGACTTCGCTCCCATCGGCGTTCCAGATCCGCATGGCGGCATCCGCCGTGTCACTGGCGTCGAGCAGGATCAGCTGGTCGAAACCCACACCGGTGTGGCGGTCCGCAATCCCACGCGCGCGCCCCGCCGACATCGCGACCGGCGCATCGCGCGCATCGATCACGACAAAGTCGTTCCCCAGTCCGTGCATCTTGTGAAAGCGGGCCATGATGGCCGCGATCTAGGGACGCGGACGCCCCAAGTCCATCAGGCGCTGCGACGCAGCAGTTCGCTGTCCAGTGGCGGCACGTCGGCAATCGGCTCGACAGCGACCGGTTCGGATGCCCGTGCGTAAGGGAGAAGGTTGCGTTCCGCGAGCAGGGTGCGGGTCTGCTGGATCGATGTCGGGCGGCCGTAAAGCCAGCCCTGACCCTTGTGACACCCGAGCTGGCGCAAGCGTTCCTCGATGGCGGCGTCCTCGATCCCCTCGGCGGTCACCGGCAAACTCAGGCTTTCGCCGAGCCGTGTGATCGCGTTGACGATCGCCGCGCTTTCGGGATTGTCGAGGATCGACGTCACGAAGCTCTTGTCGATCTTGATGCGGTCGAAGGGCAGGGCGCGAAGATGCGCGAGCGACGAATAGCCGGTGCCGAAATCGTCGAGCGACAGGCGGATGCCTTGATTTTTCAGGCTGCCGACAATCGACTGGGCCAGCGCCAGATTCTCGAACAGCGAGCTCTCGGTGATCTCGACCTCTAGACGACTTGCCGGAAAGCCGGTCTCGGCCAACAGTTTGACGATTTTTTGCGCGAGCCAGGGATCCTTCAGCTGCGTCGGCGAGATGTTGACCGACAGCGTCAGCGAATGGTCCCAATTGCGCGCCTCGACCATCGCGGTACGCATCACGGCCAGCGACAGATCGGCGATCATGCCGGTTTCCTCGGCAATCGGAATGAATAACTCCGGGGAAACGAGCCCGCGGGTCTGGTGATCCCACCGCGCCAACATCTCGAAACCGTGCAGCCGCCCCGTGGTCAGGTCGATCTGCTGTTCGAAATAGGGTACGAACTCGCCGGTCGGGATACCACGCCGCATGCTGTCTTCCAGCTCGTTGCGGGCCTGCAGCTCACGCTCCATCGAGGCGTCGAACCAGCTGTGGCGATTGCGGCCCTGATGCTTGGCGGCATACATGGCGATGTCGGCGCGGCGCATCAGCCCGTCGATGTCGACACAATCGGCCTCCGACCGAGCGATGCCGCAGGACACCGAAATATGCGTGTGAATGCCATCGGCGTCGAACGGCTGTGCGAGCCGTGAAACGATGCCCTGCGCAATTCGTTCGACAACGTCGGGGTGACCGTGATCGAAAGCGAACAGGCAGGCGAACTCGTCGCCACCCAACCGGGCAGACAGCGCCGACGGCGGAATCAGCGCAGCGATCTCAGCGGCGACGGCCTTCAACAGCGCATCGCCGATGGCATGGCCGTGGACGTCATTGACGTTCTTGAAATGATCGAGGTCCAGCATCAGCAGCGCGACCGCTTTCTGACGGCGGAAGGCCCGCAGCATCAGTGCTGTCCCTTCCTCGGTCATAGCGCGTCGGTTGTAGAATCCGGTAAGCGAATCGCGTGAGGCGAGCAGGCTGGCGCGCTGTTCGGCGATGGTGCGCTCATCGATCTCGTCGGTCAGGTCCCGATAGCGCCGCCATCCGAACAGGATCAGCGCGATGTTGAGCAGAACCGCGACGCCCAGCATCTGGTCGCTGCCGCCACCCACACCCGAAATCATATCAATCGTGCTGGAAACCAGGCGGCCGCTGGTGCCGACAAACATGGCGATCGATACGAATACGATCGTCCCGGTCAGGATGTCGTTGCGGGCATTGACCGTCCTCGAACGAACGATGGTCTTTTCGGTCACGTAATGCCCCTGCTGCAAAGCTATGGGACGAGAGGTAACGGTCGCGAATGAAAAAGCTGTAAACAACGTGCCAGACAATACGCGTTGACGCGGGAGGCCCTCCAGACTAGGGACCGGCCGAGCATCGACTTGCGATGTACATGTGCACTGCGGTGCGCGCCAGCCGACGAGGTTTCGTCCGCTGGCGTTTTTTGCATGTTCAAGAGTTTGGGAGTGAAGGCCACTTGTTCGACACGCTGAGCGACCGCCTCGGGAGCGTCTTCGACCGGTTGAAGGGCAGGGGTGCCCTGACTGAGGCAGACGTGCGCGCGGCGATGCGCGAGGTGCGTGTCGCGCTGCTCGAGGCCGATGTTGCACTGCCTGTTGTTCGTTCATTCGTCGACAGCATTACCGATAAGGCAGTCGGCCAGAACGTGTTGCGCTCGGTCACGCCGGGTCAGCAGGTCGTCAAGATCGTCAATGACGCGCTGACCGACATGCTGGGTGCCGAGGCGTCGGACCTCGCGCTCGACGTGACTCCGCCGGCGATCATCATGATGGTCGGCCTTCAGGGGTCGGGCAAGACAACGACGTCGGCCAAGATCGCCAAGCGGCTGACTGAAAAAGACCGCAAAAAGGTTCTGATGGCGTCGCTCGACGTCAATCGTCCTGCCGCGCAGGAACAGCTTGCCGTGCTGGGCGCGCAGACAGGTGTGGCGACCTTGCCGATCGTCTCGGGCCAGCAGCCAGTCGACATCGCCCGTCGCGCCCTGACGGCGGCAAAGCTTCAGGGCTATGACGTCCTGATCCTCGACACCGCTGGTCGCCTTCATGTCGATCAGGCGCTGATGGACGAGATGCGTGCCGTCAGCCAGGTTTCGGCCCCGACGGAAACATTGCTCGTCGTCGACAGCCTGACCGGTCAGGACGCAGTCAACGTCGCTAAGAGCTTTACCGATCAGGTGCCGTTGACCGGTGTTGTGCTGACCCGCATGGACGGCGATGCGCGGGGCGGTGCCGCGCTGTCGATGCGTGCCGTCACCGGCAAGCCGATCAAGTTCGTCGGCACCGGTGAAAAGCTCGACGGGCTTGAGCTGTTTCACCCGGCACGTGTCGCCGGCCGTATCCTTGGTATGGGCGACGTCGTCTCGCTGGTCGAGCGCGCCGCCGAGAGCATTCAGGTCGAGGATGCCGAAGCGCTTGCGGCCAAGATGCAAAAGGGTCAGTTCGATATGAACGACCTGCGCATGCAGTTGAAACAGATGCAGAATATGGGCGGTCTCGGTGCGCTCGCGGGCATGATTCCGGGTCTCAAGAAAGCACAGACCGCGATGGCTTCGGCACCGGGCACCGACAAGATGCTCGTTCACATGGACGCGATCATCGGATCGATGACGCCCAAGGAGCGCGCCAAGCCCGAATTGCTGCAGGCCAAGCGCAAGATCCGTATCGCCAAGGGATCGGGCCTGACCGTGCAAGAGGTCAACAAGCTCCTGAAAATGCATCAGGAAATGTCCGGCGCCATGAAAAAGCTCAAGAAAATGGGCGGTATGAAGGCGCTGATGGGGATGATGGGCGGCAAAGGCGGCCTTGAAGGCATGCTTGGGGGCGGTGGAATGCCGTCCCTGCCGCCAGGTTTCATGAACAAGAAGTAATCAGATCAACGAAGGAAGTAAGACAATGGCAGTTTCAATTCGTCTCTCGCGTGGTGGCTCCAAGAAGCGCCCGTATTATCGCATCGTCGTCGCCGACGCGCGTTCGCCCCGCGACGGTAACTTCATCGAGCGTCTGGGCAGCTACAACCCGCTGCTCGCCAAGGACGACGCCAACCGCGTCGTGCTGAACGTCGAGCGCGCCAAGCATTGGCTGAGCGTTGGCGCACAGCCGACCGACCGCGTTGCCCGTTTCCTCGACGTGGCCGGCGTCCGTGAGCGTGCCGCGCGCAACAACCCGACGAAGGGCAAGCCCGGCGAAAAGGCGCTCGAGCGCGTCGAAGAGCAGGAAAAGAAGGCTGCCGAAGCCGCCGAGGCCGCTGCCGCAGCAGCTGCCGTGCCGGAACCGGAGCCAGTCGTCGAAGAAGCTGTCGTTGAGGAAGCGCCCGTCGAGGCCGTGGTTGCCGAAGAAGCCCCTACTGCCGAAGAAGCACCCGCCGCCGAAGAAGCACCTGCTGCTGAAGTAGCTGCTGAGGAAGCCCCCGCCGAACAGGCTCAGGCGGAAGAAGCACCTGCTGCTGAAGAAGCGCCGGCGGAAGCCGTTGCCGAGGAAGCGCCGGCCGAGCAGGCTCAGGCCGAAGAGGCGCCCGTCGCCGAACAGGCTGACGCAGCGCCCGAAGCCGCCGAAGAAGAAAAGACGGCCGAGGCTTAAGTCTTGGACCCGCGCCGCCCCGTCACGCTCGCCGCCATCGCCGGCGCGCATGGCGTGGGCGGCGAGGTGAAGCTTAAATTCTTCACCGACGACCTGTCGGGATACAAGAGCTTCAACGACGGCGCGCTGACGTTGAAGTCTCTGCGCGGCAATATCGCGCGCTTCGCCGAAATCCCGGATCGCACTGCTGCCGAACGCCTGCGTGGTACGACGCTGACTGTCCCGCGCGATGCGCTCCCAAACCTTGGCGAGGGGGAGTATTATCATGCCGACTTGATCGGGCTGCCCGCCGTGTCCACCGACGGCGCAGAGCTGGGCCAAGTCGTCGCTGTCGAAAACTTCGGCGCAGGCGATGTTATCGAAATCGAACGCCCCGACAAGAAACGCTTCATGGTCCCGATGCGGCCCGATGCCGTGCCCGAATGGGGCGAGCGGGTGGTGATTGACGCGGCGTTTGTGGCCTAGTATATACTCATCGTATATACGGAGGCAATGATGACCGAGGACCGCGCCGAATGGCAGGGCAAGACATTCAAGTCAGGCAATTCTGCTGCGCTGCGTTTGCCGAAATCGATGGGCATTCCGGAGGGCACTGAAATGCGCATGGTTCAGGAGGCGCCGATGACGTTCAGGATCGAGCCCGTGGCAGCCCCGCGCAAGACAATCGATGTGAGCGGATTCGCGGGTAAATTGCCCGGCTTCAAGCCAGCGCCACGCGAGGATTTCGAAGAACGTCCCAGCGCGATCGCACGTCGCAAGGCATTGTCGAGCGAGTGACTGCCTATCTGATCGATTCCGATCTCGCGATCTATTCGATGGGTGGAGAGCCCGACTCGGCTTTGAACCGACGCCTTGCGACCTGTTATCCGGGCGATGTTTCGATCTCGGCGATCAGTTTCGCCGAGGTCGCACTCGGCACCTGGAACGGCAAACCGCCACGGCAGGACATTCTCGATGCATTCGTGCGTGTGATTCCGATTGTCGAATTCGGTGAATCTTCCGCGCGCGCGTACGCGCGCTTGCCGTTCAAGCGGGTGCGGTTCGACCGGTTGCTCGCAGCGCACGCGCTCAGCATCGGGGCGGTGGTGATTACCAACAACCAAGCCGACTTCGCCGATGTGCCGGGGTTGAGGGTCGAGAATTGGACGATCTGATGGAAACCGCGATCGTTGCCTTTCTCGTCCTCGGCGCACCGCTGGCACTTACGGCAATGCTCTGGTTTGGGGTGTGGCGTCTTGGATTGGCAAAGCTGATGCGCATCGCCGTGCCCGGGCTGGCCCCTGCGCTTTGGGGTCTCGCTGCCTATACATTGTCGGGCTCCACCAACTCCGACGGCGACGAATATCCTGCGGTAACGGCGGTAATCATCGTCTGGCTGCTAGTATCGGGTTCATTGGTCCTATTCCTTGAGGCGAAATGGGTTGGGCCGGCATGACTTTCACCGCTCAAGTCCTGACGCTCTACCCCGAGATGTTCCCCGGCCCGCTTGGCACATCGCTGGCTGGTCGCGCGCTCACCGAAAACAAATGGTCCTGCGCGCCGATCCAGATCCGCGATTTCGCCACCGACAAGCACAAGTCGGTCGATGATACGCCCGCAGGCGGCGGGGCCGGGATGGTGATGCGGACGGATGTACTCGCCGCTGCGGTTGATCATGCAATTGCGGCCCATCCAAATGCTCCCATCCTCGCCATGACCCCGCGTGGCAAACCGCTCACTCAGGCCCGCATTCGCGATCTCGCCAGTGGCCCCGGCATCACCATTCTCTGTGGCCGTTTCGAGGGGATCGACGAACGCTTGTTCGACGCCCGTCCGCAGATCGAACAAGTCTCCATCGGCGACTTCATCCTGTCGGGCGGAGAGGTCGGCGCATTGGTTTTGCTCGACGCTTGCATCCGGTTGCTTCCCGGCGTAATGGGCGCGCCCTTGAGCGGGGATGACGAGAGCTTCGAAGCGGGGCTTTTGGAATATCCGCACTACACCCGACCCGCAGAGTGGGAAGGGCGCACGATCCCTGAAGTGTTGCGATCGGGGGATCATGCGAAAGTCGCAGCATGGCGGCAACGCCAGGCAGAAGACGATACACGGTTACGCAGACCGGACCTTTGGGAGCGTCATATCGGCGCTCGGGTTCGACCTGCCTCTGACGCGCGACGAAAGAATAAGGATTAAATGGGGCATGAACCTCATCCAGACGATCGAAGCCGAAAACATCGCAAAGCACACCGCCAAGCGTGCCATCCCTGAATTCCGTCCCGGCGACACGCTGAAGGTCGGCGTCCGCGTCGTCGAAGGCGAGCGTACCCGCGTCCAGAACTACGAAGGCGTGTGCATCGCGCGCTCGAACAAGGGCATGGGATCGAACTTCACGGTTCGCAAGATCTCATTCGGCGAAGGCGTCGAGCGCGTTTTCCCCCTCTATTCGCCCAACATCGACAGCATCGAGATCGTCCGCAAGGGCGCCGTGCGTCGTGCCAAGCTTTATTACCTGCGCGGTCGCCGCGGCAAATCGGCACGTATCGCCGAACGTCGCGATACGCGTGGCGACAACGCCTAAAGCCACTTCTGCGTCACCCCGGGCTTGACCCGGGGTCCCGCTTCGTTTCTCAACTGTGATAAGCGGGACCCCGGCTCAAAGGCCGGGGTCACGATTATGCTTGGGAGCGATGATGAAGATATGGGCAGTCGTGCTGGCGGCAATGATCGCGACTCCTGCCTTGGCTGACGAGCAACCCACGCAGAAACTGACGCTCGAACGCGTCTTCGCGTCGCCCAACCTCGGCGGCGCGGCGCCGCGTGCGCTCAAACTCTCCCCCGATGGCAAACTGCTGACGTCGCTGCGCCCGCGGGTCGACGACCGCGAGCGGTTCGATCTTTGGGCTGTCGATACCGAGACCGGCGAAGCGCGCATGCTGCTCGATTCGACAAAGTTCGGTGGCGGTGAATTGTCCGAGGCCGAAAAGATGCAGCGCGAACGCGCCCGCATTGGCGGCACGCGCGGGATCGTCTCGTACGACTGGGCAGCGGACGGCAAGTCGCTGCTAGTCCCGCTCGACGGCGACATCTACCTGGCCGGACTTGATGGCACCGTCCGACGCCTGACCAACACGCCACAGAGCGAACTCGACGCGGCGATCAGTCCGAAAGGCGGGTTCGTCTCCTTCGTGCGCGACCAGAATTTCTACGTCACCGATCTGGCGACGGGCAGCGAGCGCCGCATGACGAGGGACGGCGGCGGCACGCTCAGTTGGGGCCTCGCCGAATTCGTCGCGCAAGAGGAAATGGACCGGACCAAGGGCGTTTGGTGGTCTCTCGACGACGCGCGCGTTGCCGTTGCCCGTGTCGATGAAAGCGATGTTTCAGTGATCAGCCGCGCGGCGATCGGCGCCGATGGGACCAAAATCTACGATCAGCGTTATCCACGCGCCGGCGCGGCCAATGCCAAAGTTCAGCTGTTCGTGATGCGCAACGACTGCTCCGGGCTGGCCCGTGTCGACCTCGGCGATAATGACGATTTCTACCTCGCGCGTGTCGATTGGGCGGCTGACGGTAAGACCCTCTACGTTCAGCGCGAGAGCCGTGACCAGAAAACGCTCGATCTGCTCAGTGTCGATCCGACGACCGGAGCATCTGGCATCGTGTTTACGGAACGGTCGAAGACCTGGATCAACCTCCACGACAATTTCCGCGCGCTGGGCGACGGCAGCCTGCTTTGGTCGTCGGAGCGTGACGGGTTCAGTCACCTCTATCGCTTCAACGCCGGTAAATGGACGCAACTGACCAGTGGCAAGTGGAACGTCCGCACCGTGATTTCGGTCGATGAGGCCAAAGGGCGCATCGTTTTCATCGGCAACCGCGAAACGCCGATCGAGCAGCAACTCTATGCCGTGTCGCTCACCGGCGGTGCCGTCGAGCAATTGACGGAGAACGGGGCCTGGACCTGTGCCCGAAGCGGCGCGCGCGCCGAGACCTGCACGGCAAGCGGCGGGCGCATGATCGTGACACGCTCCAGCCAGACCCAGCCTGAACAGGCGTATCTCGCCGATGGGGACGGCAAGCGCGTGTCGTGGATCGAGGAAAACAGGGTTGAGGGCGCGCATCCCTATGCGCCTTATCTTGCGGCCCATGTCGCGGCGACGTTCGGCACGATCAAGGCCGCCGACGGCTCGATCCTGCAGACCAAATTGCTCAAACCCCAACTGGCCGACGGCGCCAAAGCGCCGGTCCTTGTCATCGTCTATGGCGGGCCGGGCGCAGGGCGACAGGTCACCAACACCTGGAACGGTGGCCTTGAGCAATTCCTCGTTCAATCCGGCTGGGCCGTGTTCTCGGTCGACGGGCGCGGCACGCCGGACCGGGGCAAGGCTTTCGAGGATCAGATTTATCGCGCCATGTCGTCGGTCGAGGTCAAGGATCAACTGAGCGGCGTCGACTGGCTGAAAACGCAGCCTTGGGTCGATGCCAGGCGGATCGCGGTCTATGGCTGGTCCTATGGCGGCTATATGACGCTGCGCCTGCTCGAAAGCGCGCCCGGCGTGTTTGCCGCAGGCGTATCGGGCGCACCCGTCACGAAGTGGGAACTCTACGACACCCACTATACCGAGCGCTACATGGGGATGCCGCAAGACCCTGGCGGGGCCTATGCCAAGGCAAATCCGCTGACCTACACCGACAAGATCGCCGATCCGCTGTTGCTCATTCACGGCATGGCCGACGACAATGTCGTGTTCGAGAATTCGACGGCACTGATGGCCAAACTGCAGGCAGCCGGGCAGCCGTTCGAGACGATGGTCTACCCAGGCCAAACCCACCGCGTCGCGGGGCCAGGGGTCGGCGTGCACCTGTGGCGGACGATCCTGGGCTTTCTCGACCGCAACGTGCGGACTAAAACCGCACCGTGAATGCCGCTGCCAGCCGTAATGCCCTGATCGCGCGCCACAATCACGCAATCGAACTGCGGCTTGCAGATCGCGCCGCGGATGCGCTGTCGGAAATCGAGGCACTGCTAAGGGCCGGGTTCGACGCGCCGGAAACGGCCTTGCTGCAAGCGCATTTGCTTGGAGATCTGGGTCGGTACGAGGAAGCGGTGCCGGCCTATCGGACGCTGCTCGCCCGCGCGCCCGAGCTGATCGATGGACATGAGACCCTGTCTGCCTTGCTCCCCCAGATCGGGCGGCGCGAAGAGGCGCTGCAAAGCTATCGCGATGCGCTGTCACAGCGTCCCGATATCGGCGTGCTCTGGGTGTCCGCCCTCGGCGCGGCGAAAAACATGCGCGACGCGTCGCAACTGCTTGAATGGTGCGACGAGGTCGAACGGCGTTTCGGACCGGATTCGATGGTCACGACGCTTCGCGCGCAGGGATTGTCGTGGCAGGGCGAGGACACAAGGGCCAGCGCCCTATTGCAGCAGGGGATTGCGCAGGATCCGCGGTATCAGCCGATGCACACAACCCTGGCGCATGTCGCGCTGCGTCAGGGCGAGGTCGAGCTGGCCAAGCGTGCGGCGCTCCAGGCGGCGCAACTCGCGCCGGAAGACCAGACAGCTTGGGCGCTATTGTCGGTGGCCTTGCGGTTTCTGGACGATCCGCGCGAATTTTGGCTTGCCGATTACGAGCACCTCGTGCGGGTCGTCGATCTTCGCGGGATCGATCTCGCCGCAACGGCGCAGGTGCTGACCGCGCTCCATACGACGGGTCAGCATCCGGCCGAACAATCATTGCGCGGTGGTACCCAGACGCGCGGAAATCTGTTCGACAAACGCCAGCCCGAGATCGTGGGCTTGAGGGAAGCCATCGCTACGGAGATAGCCGAGGCACTGCCCCTCTCGCGCCATGATCCGAAACATCCGTTTTTGCGCCGTATTACCGGCAAGGCGCAATTTGCGGGATCCTGGTCGGTCCGGCTGGGGAGCCAGGGCTTTCATGTCAGCCACATCCATCATTCCGGCTGGATCAGCTCGGCCTGTTACATTTCGCTGCCGCCCGAGATGAACGAGGGTGACGCGGGGGCATTGGCCTTCGGCGTACCGGACGCAGAACTTGGTCTCGATCTGCCGCCGCGCCGGGTCGTGCGTCCGCAAGAAGGACAGCTGGTGTTGTTCCCGTCCTATTTCTGGCACGGCACGATCCCATTCGAGAGTAGCCAATCGCGGCTGACCGTCGCTTTCGATGCCCTGCCGGTGGACAAGACGATTTCGAGCAGATAGCCGGGGGCAACATTGAAGGGGGCTTCATGACCGGGAACGGGTTTGCGCCAGTGGCGCGTGCCGATCGCATCGACGTACTCGACATCCTGCGCGGGATTGCGATCCTTGGCATCTTTTACATGAACATCCCTTTCATGGGGGCCAGTGAATCGCTGGCCAGTAATGATCTTCGCTCCATCGGGTGGACGAGCGCCGACCGATACACGTGGTCGGTCATTCAGGTCGTTCTTGAGGGAACTCAGCGCGGTCTGCTCGAAATTCTGTTCGGTGCAGGCATGATGGTTTTGGCGCGCCGGGCGATGGAGCCTGACGGCCCAGTCGCCGTGGCTGACCTCTATTACCGGCGCAACCTCTGGCTGATCGCGTTTGGCTTGTTCGACGTGTTCATCCTGTTGTGGCCGGGGGATATTCTCCACATCTATGGCCTGGCAGCGTTGTTCCTCTTTCCGTTCCGGCGCCTGTCGCCAAAATGGCTTGTCGCCATCGGGTCCGCCTTCGCCCTGTTGACTGCCGTTCAGGGCGGGGCCGAATATGCGTCGCGCACCAGCCTCATTCACAAGGCCGAGGCCGTCGCCGCGAAGCAGGCGAGCGGCAAGCCGCTGGTCAAAGCGGACAAGGACGTTCAAGCCGAGTGGCAAAAGAAGCTCGACCGGCTGAAACTCGACAAGGACGAAAAGAAGAAGGTCGCTAAGGAACAGGCGGCGCGCACGCCACCGGCCAGTTTCACATCCTATGTCGGCTTCCTGTGGAACGCCTGGATCGAATTCGTCGGCGAAGGATCGATCTGGTTCTCCGTTCCCGAAGCCTTTTGCGCCATGCTAATCGGCGTTGCATTGTGGAAATGGCGGATCATTCAGGGCGGGCGCAGCGCCCGTTTTTACCTCGGCCTGGTGATCGCGAGCTATGGCTATGGCCTGACGGCGCGCGCGGTTGGCGTGTCGGAGATTCTGACCTTCACCCCGATCCCGAAGACAATCTGGATCAACTGGGAATTCGCGCGGCTGTCGGTGGCGATCGGCCATCTAGCGCTGGTCAATCTGGTGGTGAAGTCTGCCCTCGGCGCGCGGCTATTGTCCCCCCTGAAGGCCGCCGGGCGAACAGCATTCTCGCTCTATTTCATGCAGCAGATCATCGGTCTCTACATTCTCTTCGCACCATTTGGGCTCGGGCTGTGGGGCAAGTTCGGGTGGGCTGGGCTAGCGGCCATCGCAACGACGGTCATTGTTTCCCAGATTGTCATCGCCAATATCTGGATCAGGTTCTTTGCGACCGGGCCGTTCGAGTGGGCGTGGCGGTCGCTGTCTTACCTGAAATGGCAGCCCTTCCGGCTTCGCGCCGCATCCGCCGTAGCGGCCACACCCGCCGAACTCTGACGCCAAAACTGGACAAAACGTCCCCGGGCGCTATGCGGCGCGCGGACGAGTGAAAGGTTTGAAATGGGTTATCGTGTGGTGGTCGTGGGCGCGACGGGCAATGTCGGGCGCGAGATGCTCAACATCCTGGCCGAGCGGCAATTTCCGATCGACGAGATCGCCGCGGTTGCATCGTCGCGCAGCCAGGGAACCGAGGTCGAACTCGGCGACAGCGGCAAGATGCTCAAGGTCCAGAACATCGAGAATTTCGATCCGCGCGGATGGGATATGGCCCTGTTCGCGATTGGTTCGGAAGGGACGAAGGCCCATGCGCCGCGCTTTGCCGCTGCTGGCTGCACGGTGATCGACAATTCGTCGCTGTATCGCATGGATCCCGATGTGCCGTTGATAGTGCCCGAAGTGAACCCGGAGGCGATCTCCGGTTATGTGAAGCGCAATATCATCGCTAACCCGAACTGCTCGACCGCGCAGCTCGTCGTCGCGCTTAAGCCGCTGCACGATTATGCCACGATCAAGCGCGTCGTCGTCGCGACTTACCAGTCGGTATCGGGAGCGGGCAAAGAGGGCATGGACGAACTGTTCGAACAGTCGCGGAACATCTTTGTCGGCGACAGTGCCGAAGCGCGTAAGTTCACCAAGCAGATCGCGTTCAACGTTATCCCGCATATCGACAGCTTCCTGGACGACGGATCGACCAAGGAAGAGTGGAAGATGATGGTCGAGACCAAGAAAATTCTCGACACCAAGATCAAGCTGACCGCGACCTGTGTACGCGTCCCGGTTTTCGTCGGCCATTCGGAAGCGGTCAACATCGAGTTCGAACGCGAGATTTCGGCGAAGAAGGCACAAAGCCTGCTTCGCGAAGCGCCCGGCATCATGCTGGTCGATAAGCGCGAGGACGGCGGCTACGTCACGCCGGTCGAGTGCGTGGGAGACTACGCCACCTACGTCAGCCGCGTTCGCGAAGACTCTACGGTCGAGAACGGTCTGAGCCTGTGGTGCGTGTCGGACAATCTTCGCAAGGGTGCGGCGCTCAACGCTGTGCAGATCGCGGAGCTGCTTGGGCGGCGGCACCTCAAAAAAGCAGCCTGATATGGCAATTGCGGGAGGGTGTCGGTGCGGAGCGGTCCGATACGAGATCGCCACTGCCGACCTCCCGCTTGCCTACGCCTGTCATTGTCACCAGTGCCAACGATGGAGCGGCAGTGCCTTCAGCCTGCAAGCGCTTGTCGCTGAAGACGCGTTGTCCGTTGACGGACCGGTCACGGTTTATGAGAAAGTGACCGAGGACCGAACCTCTACGCAGCGTCTTTGCGCGGTCTGCCATTCGCGAATCTACAATACCAATACGCGGCGTCCGGGCATTGCCGTCATTCGCGCGGGAACGCTCGACCGGTCGGAGGAGCTGGCATGTGTCGCACACATTTTCACGGCCAATCGGCAACGCTGGTTCGACATACCGGATACCGTATCGAGCTGGCCGGAGATGCCGCCTCCGGCAGAGTTCGTCGCGGTGCTGACGAGGAGGTGAGCTATTCCCGTCCGTGAGCTAACCGGCGGCTGTCAGTGCGGTCGAATCCGCTACACGGCGAAGGTCACGTCGGACGATGCCTATCTTTGTCACTGCCGTATGTGCCAGCGAGCGACAGGGGGTGTGTCGATCGCGTTCGTGAATTTGCCAAAAGCGGCGCGGATTTGGGCCACCGAACCCGATTGGTATGCCTCGTCGCCGATCGCGCGGCGTCCGTTCTGCAGTACGTGCGGGACACCGCTCGGGTTCGAATTTGTCGACAGCCCCAATTGCGACCTGACCGTGGGGAGTTTCGACGATCCGTCGTCCTTCGTGCCGAAAAGCCATTTCGGTATTGAGAGCCGTCACAATGCCTGGCTGGAAACGTCGACACTACCGGGGATGCGGCGTGACGAGCATCAGTCCTTGGTCGATCGTTGGAAAAATGTCGGGCTGACAGTCCCGGATTGATCATCCGGGTGCTTATTCGGCGTGGATGGCTTCCAGCTTGCCCTTGGGCTTCGACAAGAGAAAAACCAGCGGCACGACCACGATCGAGATCCAGCTCATCAGGTAGAAATCGTCGAGATAGGCAATCATCGCCGCCTGTTGATTGATCATATTGTCCGCGAAGGCGAACACCCCGTCGGCGATGATGCCGTACCGGTTCAGCGCACTAAGATCGAGCGATGGTATCGTATTGGCCGTAATGTGCGTTGCCAGATCGGCATGGCTTTGCTGAAGGTTGCGCGCGAGCAGCGAGGTCGCGAGCGAGATTCCGGCCGACTGACCGATGCTGCGCATCAGGTTGAGCAAACTTGCCCCGTCTGTTCGATAGTTGCCACCAAGCGTTGCGAAGGCGAGCGAATTGAGGGGCACGAACACAAGTCCCATGCCGATGCCTTGAATGAAACCGCTGATGATGACCGGCCAGAAATCCATCTGGAGCGACCAGGCGGCCATCTGACGGAGCGAAACGGCGAAGATAACGAACCCGACCGCAATGATGACGCGGGTATCGATCTTGCCCATCAGCCGGGCCGCCAACCCCATCGACAATAGCACTCCCACGCCACGCGGTGCGAGCATCAGGCCCGTATCGACCACCGGATAGCCGAACAATTGCTGCAACATTGGTGGCAGCAGAGCCATCGGCGCCATTGTCGAGATGCCGACGACAACCATGAAACCCATCCCGATCACGAGATTGCGATTTTTGAACAATTCGCGGTCGAACAGCGGTTTTCTGGCGGTCGCAAGGTGGACGATCCCCATCCACAGGGCACCGATAGCGACGCCGGCCTCGATCATGATCTCCCAGCTGGAGAACCAGTCTTCCTGCTGCCCGCGATCGAGCATCAACTGAAAGCTCGCCACCGCAATTCCAATGAGGGCAAATCCCGTAATGTCGAACGATCGGTGATCGCGCGGACGCGATGGCAACAGGAACCACAGGATCGCAAACGTCAGCAGCCCGACCGGCAGGTTGACGTAAAACACCCAGCGCCAATTATAACTTTCGGTCAGCCAGCCGCCGATCACCGGCCCCATAATCGGTCCGACCATCAGGCCCATTGCCCAAACGGACATCGCCTTTGCCTGTTGTTCGGGCGGGTTGATGTCGAGCATGGCCGTTTGCGACAGCGGCGCGATGAACGCGGCGGTCACGCCCTGAAAGACGCGAAAGATGACCATTTCTTCGAGGCTGACGGCCGTGCCGCACAGCATCGACGCGATGATGAAACCGCCGACCGCAAACAGGAAAAGGTTGCGCGATCCGAACCGGCCCGACAGCCAACCGGTCGCGGGAATGGCGATGGCCGACGCGACGATATAGCTGGTCAGCACCCAGGTGACGGTATCCACCGTTGCGCCGAGGCTGGTTTGCATGTGCGGCAACGCGACATTGGCGATCGTGGTGTCGAGGATCTGCATGATCATCGCACCCATGATGCCGACAGTCAGCAGGCCGCGCTGCCGGACGGGCAACAAGGCCTTGCCCGGGACGGCATCAGCCATGGGGTTTCGTGTCGATCTTCACGTCCGCGCTCAGGCCCGCAATCATCGCGCGGGTCGGCCTGCCGTCGATGTCGATGCGAACCGGAACCCGCTGCGTCACCTTGACCCAGTTGCCGCTCGCATTCTGCGCGGGCAGCACCGAGAATTGTGAGCCCGTTCCTGCGCCGATGCTCGCGACATGTCCTTTCACTTTCAGACCCGGATAAGCGTCGAGGGCGATCTCCGCAGGCTGGCCGACGGCCATGTGGTTCAGATCGGTTTCCTTATAGTTCGCCTCTACCCATGCCGCCTGGCTGACGACCAGGCTGAGCGCCGGAACGCCGCTCGGCGTGATGTTGCCCACCTGCAGACGACCGGTCTGGCTGATGATGCCATCCTTAGGCGCGCGGACCTGGGTCCGTGCCAGATTGAGCGCGGCGCGTTCGCGCTCGACCATCGCCGCCTGCAGGGCCGCCGGCGATCCGCCCGCGCCGGTGCCGCTCCCGAGCTGGCTGCTGGCGCGGGCCGCTGCCGCACGCGCCGTCGCGAGCTTCGCATTGCCGGCTGCAACTTCGTGCGCCGCGGCGTCGAGCGCGGCGCGCGTCGTGAAACCGCGCTTCATCAGTTCGGCCTGTCGATTATAGGAGCCCTGTGCGAGTGCGATGTCGGCGCGGGCGCTTTCGATATCGGCATTCGCGCCGCCGACGTCGGTCGACATGGTGCTGACCTGAACGCGCGCGGCGGCAATGGCCGCGTCGGCCTGCGCCAGCGCGATCCGGTACGGCTCGGGGTCGATCACGAACAGAACGTCCCCAGCTTTGACGGCCTGGTTTTCGTGGACGTTGACGGCGACGATACGGCCGGACACGTCGGGACTGATCGAAACAACGTCCTGCTTCACATAGGCATTGTCGGTCGTGAGGTAGCGGCCCGACGTTAGCCAGAAATAGCCGCCGATGGCGACCAACAGCAACGGCACACTGATCATCAGCAACGGGCGCATCCATGACCGCCGTTTGGGCGGCGCGACATCGGGGCCCGGGGTCGTGCCCACAGGCGCTTCGACAGGCGTTGCCGTGGTACGGTCGAATACGGGATCTGCATCAGCCATGACTGGCCTCCTTGCCGCGCGGCGCGTCGTTCAGATTGGATTGGATAAGTTTCAGCGCGGCGAACAGTTCCGTGCGGGTCGCATCGGACATGCCGTCCAGTGCGTGCTCGAACATGTCTTCGCCGATCACCAGAAGCTGATCGATCAAGGGGCGCGCCTTGTCGGTAATGAAGATCTGCCAGGCACGCCGGTCTGCCGGATCGCGACGGCGCTCGAGCATGCCGGATTCCTCGAGCCGGTCGATCATGCGACACAGGGTGATTGGCTCGACTTCCAAGATGTCGGCGAGGACGCCCTGATTGGCCCCCTCGTTGCGGGAAACCACAAACAGGGTGCGCCATTGCGCCCGCGTCACGCCGATCAGCCGTGCCCGTTCGTCGAAACGTTTGCGCATCAAGCGCGAAACGTCGCTGATTAGAAATCCTAGAGTATCGCTCATAGGTGCGCATATAATAAGCATAGTTATATAATTCTAGTGCACTGCAGCATTTTTTCGCCGGGTTGCGCGCCAATGGTGCTGATGCTGAAAGGCGCGCGGAGGATTTGATGACCGACCAGTCTGAAGTGCAGTATTTCGAGAGTTTCGACGGCCAGCGCATGGCCTGGCGCGAGGTGGGGCAGGGGCGTCCCGTCGTGCTGCTCCACGGCTATTTCTCCGATGCCACGACCAACTGGATCCGGTACGGTCATGCGGCGGCCGTTGCGGCCGAGGGCTTTCGCGTCATCATGCCGGACCTGCGTGCCCACGGGTCGAGCGCAAGGCCGCATGATGCCGCCAGTTATCCACCCGACGTGCTCGCCGACGACGGCCTGGCACTGATCGCGCATCTGGGCCTCACCGATTATGATCTGGGCGGCTATTCGCTGGGCGGGCGGACAACAGTGCGGATGCTGGTGCGCGGCGCCACGCCGCGACGGGTGATCGTGTCGGGCATGGGTTATTCCGGCCTGACTGCTACTCTCGGGCGCAGCGCGCATTTTGCCCATATCCTCGACAACCTCGGCAGCTTTGCGAAGTTCACGCCCGAATGGAATGCCGAGGCTTTCCTGAAGACGACCAAGGGCGATCCGGTCGCCTTGCGGCTTTTGCTCGACAGCTTCGTCGACACGCCTGCCGCGGCCATTGCCGCCATCACCCAGCCGACGCTGGTCCTGTCGGGCGATGAAGACCACGATAACGGGTCGGTCGAGGAACTGGCCCGGGCCCTTCCGTATGCCACGCTCGTGCGGACCCCAGGTGGTCATATGAGCGCAGTGACCAAGCCGGAGCTAGGCCAGGCCATCGCCGCCTTTCTCGCCGCTTGATTCCCCTCCGGCGCGCGCCCAAGATGCGAGCATAACAAGATTTCCGGAGGACATGTTTTGAAGAGGATTTTCGTTTCCGCGCTGGCGCTCGCCATCGCGACCCCCGCTCTCGCCCAGACGGCTGCGCCTGCCGCCGCCCCGACGGCGACCGAGGCCGACGCGTTTGTCGCTGCTGCCGAGAAAGAATATTTCGACTACAGCATCTACGGCAGCCAGGTCGCCTGGGTGAACAACACCTATATCACCGACGATACGGACGCGCTGAACGCCCGCGTCGGGACGCAGGGCACCGAAATGGGCGTGCGTTATGCCAAGGGTGCGGCGCGCTTCAACGATGTCACAGGTCTGTCGTACGACACCAAGCGCAAGCTCGACATGCTGCGCAACGGGCTCGTGCTTCCTGCGCCGTCGACGCCGGGGGCGGCCAACGAGCTCAATGTCATCGCGACGCGGCTTAATTCGACCTACGGTAAGGGCAAGGGAACGCTGAAAGGACAGCCGACCAACGGATCGGATCTGGAAGCCGCAATGGGCACCGACCGCAATCCGGACGAGCTCAAGGAAATGTGGGTCAGCTGGCACACCAATGTCGGCGCACCGATGAAGAACGATTACGCCCGCATGGTCGAGATCGCCAATCAGGGGGCCAAGGAACTCGGCTATGCCGATGTCGGCGCGATGTGGCGTTCCGGCTACGACATGACGCCCGAACAATTCGCGGCGCTGACCGACAAGCTCTGGGCAGAGGTCAAGCCGCTCTACGACCAGCTCCACTGCTACACCCGCGCCAAGCTCAACGAGAAGTACGGCGATGCGGTGCAGGCCAGGACCGGCCCGATCCGCGCCGACCTGCTCGGCAATATGTGGGCACAGGAATGGGGCAACATCTATGATGTCGTCGCGCCGAAGGGGGCAGGGGACCTCGGCTTCGACACGGGTGATCTGCTGGTGGCCAAGGGCTACGACCCGCTAAAAATGGTCAAGACCGGCGAGGGGTTTTACTCCTCGCTGGGCTTTGCGCCGTTGCCCGGCACTTTCTGGGAACGCTCGCAATTCACCAAACCGCGCGACCGCGAAGTGGTCTGCCATGCCAGCGCCTGGGACGTGGACCAGAAGGACGATCTGCGAATCAAGATGTGCATTAAGGTGAACGGCGACGACTTCGTTACCATCCACCATGAGCTGGGGCACAATTACTATCAACGCGCGTACAACAAACAGCCGTATCTCTATCTGAACGGAGCGAACGATGGGTTCCACGAGGCCATCGGCGACACGATCGCGCTGTCGATCACGCCGCAATATCTCGTCCAGATCGGCTTGCTGGACGCTGCCAAGGTGCCAAGCGCGGACAAAGACATCGGGCTGCTGCTGAAACAGGCGATGGACAAGGTCGCGTTCCTGCCGTTCGGCCTGCTCGTCGACAAATGGCGCTGGGGCGTGTTCTCAGGAACGATCAAGCCGGCGAATTACAACGCGGCCTGGACCGACCTGCGCCGCCAGTATCAGGGCATCGTCCCGCCGGTCGCGCGCGACGAGACCAATTTCGATCCCGGCGCGAAATACCACATTCCCGGCAATACGCCCTATACGCGCTATTTCCTCGCGCGCCTGCTCCAGTTCCAGTTCTACGAAGCGGCGTGCAAACAGGCCGGTTGGAAGGGGCCGCTGCATCGTTGTTCGTTCTACGGCAACAAGGAAGTCGGCAAGCGCTTCAACGCGATGCTGGAAATGGGCGCGTCGAAGCCCTGGCCCGATGCGCTGCAGGCCTTCACCGGCACCCGCGAAATGAGCGGCAAGTCGATGATCGCGTACTTCAAGCCGCTGATGACGTGGCTGCAGACGCAGAACAAGGGGCGGAATTGTAGCTGGTGAGGCGAAGGCGGCCTGAAATAGCGAAAGCTATTTCAGGACTCGCCGAACGACCGGCCGGCCTCGCCCTGAGCGCGTCGAAGGGGCGAGGGCCGACGGCGCGGCTTTGCCGCGACGTGAGCCAGTCGGCAGCTTTCGCCCCAGATATTGCCATTCAGGAGCCGTTGCTGCGATCCCGAAAGCCGACCGGCAGCTTTCGCGGCCCGTGATTATGACGCCAACGCCGCCGAATGTGAGTTGTGCCGTTTAGCTCCGCGCTCGCGTCAAGTTGCTACAGGTTAGGCGCGGTAAAGAAATCACCTTGCTCGGGTGTCGACAAGCCTAACCGAATCTGCTGTCTTGTGTCATCGAGCATCGAAACGTTGTCGCGGACGGGGAGCAAGATGGGTCAGACGGCCAGAGCGTTTGCAGTACCGGTCATCGACCGACACGACCTTAATCGGCTCGAAACCCATTTTGTCGCCGCCGACATTTATCGACGGGACGACCTTGCTGTTCGGCAGGCCAAGCTGGCTCGCATCGTGTCGAGTAACCTCATTCCCCGACTTCTGCGCCTGCACACGGACGTCGTGCCCAACGCGCCACCGGTCGAAGTTTTGATCGAATCCCTGGCTCCCACCAGTGCCGACATCGGCGGCCTCGCCGATATCGTGCTGGGCAACAATCTCGAAGCGGCGGTTGCCTATGTGACTGTGCTGCGTGATCGCGGCTTGTCGTTGGAAACGCTGTTTGTCGAACTCCTGGAGCCGACTGCGCGCTTTCTCGGCGAAATGTGGGACCGTGACGAATGCGACTTCGTCGATGTGACGCTTGGCGTTGCCCGCCTGCAGAAGCTGCTTGCCGTCTTCAACTCAACGCACACAGTGCCATCGTTAGATAGTCGACGACACGTGCTGATGGCGATGACGCCCGGAGACCAGCACTATTTTGGTGTCACAATGGTCGAAAAGTTCTTGGTGGCTGCTGGTTGGCACGTACAGACTGAGCTCTCAGGCGAGCTCGAGGACATCATTGATGCCGCACGCAATCGTTGGTTTGCCGTTGTGGGTCTGACGGCTGGATCGGACAGACAACTGCCGATCCTGGCATCGACCATCACGGCGCTCCGGAAGCAATCGATGAATCGGGAGATCAGTGTCATGGTGGGGGGACCGATGTTCACCGCAAACCCGGCGCTGGCCGTTGATGTCGGTGCGGATGCAACCGCGCCAAATGCGCCAACAGCCGTTCTCGTCGCACAAAAGCTTTTCGACCAGATTGCCATTATGAGACTTGTGGGCGCTGGAGCGTAGCGGCCCAGCATTGTTCGCGAAACCGTGAGGTGGCCAGCGGACATCAGGCTGCCCGATTGGACTTTTATTCCACGTCGTTGCACTCTCGTGCAAATACTCCCGCGCCTGCAGTCTATGACGGCGCCAGCGCATGAGCTTAATCCGCCTGCTCTCGACAATGGCTTCAGTGTCGTGCGAATATCATGGGCTTACCCACACCAAAGGCGATCACGTTGTAATGATCGCCGGCCATGCCAGCCATCTCCATCCCCTGGGACCCCATCGGCATTCCTGTTACGGCAAGGCCGCGTATGCCCTTCGGTCGCTCCGCGAGCAGTCGCTTCATGTCGGCAATGGGAACATGGCCTTCGAAGGCGTAACCATCAATCACTGCGGTGTGACACCCAGAAAGCGCAGCTGGCACGCCGTTGGCCGCCTTAAAGGAACTTCGATCTGCGTCGTCAATCACTCGTACACTGCGACCAAATGCCGCCTTAACCTGAGCCGCCCATTTCTCGCAGCAGCCGCAGCCAGGGTCGCGGTGCATCACAATGCCCGTGGCCGCCGACGCCGCTGTGGCGAGGACTGCGAGTGATGTGGCAACAGCAAATCGGATTTTCATTTGGTTTTCCTTCGAACTTGGATGGAGGAAACTCGGGCAGAATACGATAAAAAAAGATGTGGTTGAAAAAGCTACACGCGCAAGAGCAACATGTCTGTAAGCGCCGCAGAAACCGCTGTTGCGCAGCGTTGGCGGCATTCACGAAAGCAAACGGCCAGCTTTCTGAATCAGGGGGATTACGTCTCTGCGTCCTAGTGTGTCCGTAGTCCGTCACGAAACAGCGGGTCGTTTGGATTCAATTGCCAGCGGTCGAGTTGACGGCGAGCATTCTTACCTGCGCGCCTTCGTAAACTTTTGGGCGCGCTCGCCCCCGATATCGTAATGTCAGGGCAACAGCAGCCGAGCAGTTTGGAGATGAAAGAAAGGCAGCTTTAGCGTCTGACAAGCTTAAAAGCCGCCTGTCAGCTTTCCACCCACTCTCGGGCATAGCGAAAGCGCGAGACCGGGCAGAAACCGCCACCTCTCCAGCCACAACCCACCCCCGCATTGCACCCGAACAATCACTCCCCCATATATCTCCCCATGAGCGAAACATTCCCAGTCCTCCCCCTGCGCGACATTGTTGTGTTCCCGCAGATGATCGTCCCCCTGTTCGTCGGCCGCGACAAGTCGGTGTCGGCACTGGAAGCGGCAATGGCCGCCGACAAGGAGATTTTCCTGGTCGCACAGCTCGACCCGGCCGAGGACGATCCCGACCGGGACGACCTCTATGATCTGGGCGTTGTCGCCAGCGTCGTACAGTTGTTGAAACTGCCCGACGGGACCGTGCGCGTCCTCGTGGAAGGCAAACGGCGTGCGAAGCTCGTCGAGCTGATGGGGTCCGACGGCCATCTGAGCGCGACGATTGCCGAGGTTGGCGATCTTGCTGCCGAGGGCACCGAAGTGCTGGCGCTGATGCGCTCGGTCGTCGACCAGTTCGACAATTACGCCAAGCTCAACAAGAAGCTGCCAGCCGAAACCGCGGTGCAGCTGGCCGACATCGAGGACGCCGGGCGTCTGGCGGATTCGGTTGCGGCGAACATCTCGGTCAAGGTCGCCGACAAGCAGGCGCTGCTGGCCGAGGCCGATCCGGCCAAGCGTCTGGAAATGGTGTTTGCCTTCATGGAAGGCGAGCTGGGCGTCCTGCAGGTCGAGAAGAAAATCCGTGGTCGCGTGAAGCGCCAGATGGAGAAGACCCAGCGCGAATATTACCTCAACGAACAGTTGAAGGCGATCCAGCGCGAGCTGGGCAATGACGGCGAGGACGGCGACGGCAACGAGATTGCCGAGCTGAGCCACAAGATCGCCACGCTGAAACTGTCGAAGGAAGCGCGGACCAAGGCGACCGCCGAGCTCAAGAAGCTCAAGACGATGGCGCCGATGTCCGCCGAGGCGACGGTGGTACGCAACTATCTCGACGTGCTGCTCGGGCTGCCGTGGGGCAAGAAGTCGAAGTTGAAGAAGGATCTGGTCGCGGCACAGGCGGTGCTCGACGACGACCATTACGCGCTCGACAAGGTCAAGGACCGCATCGTCGAGTATCTCGCGGTGCAGTCGCGCACCGGCAAGCTGAAAGGGCCGATCCTGTGCCTCGTCGGCCCGCCAGGCGTCGGCAAGACGTCGCTGGGCAAGAGCATTGCCAAGGCGACCGGGCGCGAGTTCATCCGCCAGTCGCTGGGCGGCGTGCGCGACGAGGCAGAAATTCGCGGCCATCGGCGGACCTATATCGGCTCGCTGCCGGGCAAGATCGTCACCAACCTGAAAAAGGCCGGGACCAGCAATCCGTTGTTCCTGCTCGACGAGATCGACAAGCTGGGTCAGGATTTCCGCGGCGATCCGGCGTCGGCGCTGCTCGAAGTGCTCGACCCCGAACAGAACGGCAAGTTCCAGGACCATTATCTGGAGGTCGACATCGACCTGTCCGACGTGATGTTCGTGACCACCGCGAACACGCTCAACTTGCCGCAGCCGCTGCTCGACCGCATGGAGATCATCCGGTTGGAGGGCTATACCGAGGACGAGAAGGTCGAGATCGCCAAGCGTCACCTGATCGAAAAGCAGATCGAGGCGCACGGGTTGAAGCCCGAGGAGTTCGTCCTGACCGACGGCGGCCTGCGCTCGCTGATCCAGCACTATACCCGAGAGGCTGGCGTCCGCACCCTCGAACGCGAAATCGCCAAGCTCGCGCGCAAGGTTTTGCGCCAGATTCTGGAAAAGAAGGTCGAAGGCGTGACCATCGATGTAGGCAATCTTCATGAGTTTGCCGGCGTGCAGAAGTACCGTCACGGTCTAGGCGAGGAAGAAAACCAGATCGGGGCCGTGACCGGGCTTGCCTGGACCGAAGTCGGCGGCGAGCTGCTGACGATCGAGGCCGTGACTGTGCAGGGCAAGGGCATGGTCCGTTCGACCGGCAAGCTCGGCGATGTGATGGGTGAATCGATCCAGACCGCGCTCAGTTATGTGAAGGCGCGGGCGCCGTCCTATGGCATCAAGCCCAGCCTGTTCGCGCGCAAGGACATTCACATCCATCTGCCCGAAGGGGCCGTACCGAAGGACGGTCCGTCGGCGGGTGTCGGCATGGTGACGGCAATGGTCTCGACGCTTACGGGTACGCCGGTGCGCCGCGACGTCGCGATGACTGGCGAAGTGACGCTGCGGGGCAGGGTCCTCCCGATCGGCGGGCTCAAGGAAAAACTGCTCGCGGCGCTGCGTGGCGGCATCACCACGGTGCTGATCCCGCATGAGAACGAGAAGGACCTGGTCGAAATCCCCGCGAACATCCGCGACGGGTTGAAGATCATTCCCGTGCGCCATGTCGATGAGGTGCTGGCGCTGGCGCTCACCGAGCCGCTGGTCGCCATCGAATGGACCGAAGCGGACGAACTGGCCGCCCAGCCGCCGTTGACATCCGTTGCTCAGGATGACGGACTTCGCCACTGACCAACGCAGCGTTTACCTCAAAACGCACAAATCTTGGCTTAATGTGACGGTTTTGCTTTGACAGCCGCGACTGACTCGGTGTCATGTGCCCGACACTTGGTCGCGATTCCGTAACGGACGCGGCCGTCAGGACGGGGAAATCCAGGGCATGAACAAACAGGAATTGATCGGTCACGTCGCCGATAACGCGGGTCTTTCGAAAGGCGATGCGGTCAAGGCCGTCGAGAGCGTCTTCGAAACGATCACCACGGCGCTGAAGCGTGGCGACGAAGTTCGGCTGGTCGGATTCGGAACATTTTCGGTGACGAAGCGCAAGGCATCGACGGGCCGCAACCCACGCACCGGCGAACCTATGTCGATCAAGGCCTCCTCGCAGCCCAAGTTCAAGGCGGGCAAGGGCCTGAAGGATTCGGTAAACTAAGCTGCTGCTGCAGAAGCGCAGCACCCTCTAAAATCGATTGACCAACGTATCGGCGGCGCTATCGACGCCGCTCGATATGGGGCGCGTAGCTCAGCGGTAGAGCACTCCCTTCACACGGGAGGGGTCACAGGTTCAATCCCTGTCGCGCCCACCATCGTTCGCAAGCGCAGATGGTCTTGCGAAGGCTGGGCGGACGTTGCGGGCCGGCCGGTGCCCCGAAGTTCAAAATCAATCGTGCGTCAGGGCGCAACCAAGTCGTTCTCGTCCGGGACAACGATACTCAGTGGATGTGCATATACCCCAAATGGGGATTTGCACGAACTGCACGCACCTTACGCCCTCACCCAACCCGGTCGGCTGTTCCGACCGGAGATGTTGGGGTTATAGTTAATGAAGAGAATTCTGCTTTCGGGTATCGTCTCGCTGTTCTGTGCCTGCCCAGCCTCGGCTGCGGTCATGACGTTCGATACCCTCGCGGGAGATTATGCCGCGCCGTTTTCGACGCATACGGAAAACGGTTTTACACTCACACTGACGAGTGGCTATGCTTACAAGGCTTCGATCGGCGATCCCGTTGCGCCGGGCGTTGTCTCCTATGGTTACAATATCGCCTACGATCTGACCGCCGCAGGCAGCGCATTCGTCTTTGAGAAATTTGGTTTGCTGGTACCGTTCCAGGAATACACGACCTACCAAATCGAAGGCTTCAGAAGCGGTAGCTCGGTATTCTCCACGTCAGGAGACCGATCCGGCTCCAGCCGTTTCGAGGCGCTAATCTCGCCATCAACGACGCAGGTCGATCGCGTGACGCTCAAGTTCAGCAACTATGGCGGGGTGCAGGGTTCGTCGACGATCGACAACCTTCACGCAACGATCTCGACCGGCTCGTCGCTTCCTGGTGGCCCGCCGGTGCCTGGTGTGCCGGAGCCTGCGACCTGGGGCATGATGCTGCTCGGCTTCGGGCTCGTCGGCGCCAGTGTCCGTGTGCGTCGACAGCAGGTTGCCGTCGTTTGACGTAACCGGCCAATTGTCTGGTTGAGGTTCATGGTTGCAAGCGGGGGTACTCCGTGGAGTATCCCCGTCTGAAGCTCATACGAAGCCCAGATTCCAGGTCGACTGATTGTAGTTGCCGATGTTCGGCAACACGGTTCGCATGTCGGTCGCCGAGACGCCGAACCAGCTTGCCAGCGTGGACGCGTATTGATCGACTGAGATTGTAGGTAACAGCCGACCCTGGCCGACATCGCTCGGGCCGTTGTTGGCGTATTCCGGCGCGGTCCCGTAAATTCGCTGTCCGTTTACTGTGCCGCCCAGAACGAAATGCATCGATCCCCAGCCATGATCGGACCCGTCCGTATTGGCCAGCAGCGTACGACCGAAATCGGATGCCGTGAACGACGTAACCTTGTCGGAGACGCCCAGTTCGACGGTGGCATCGTAGAACGCCTTCGACGCATTGGCGACACCGGCAAGCAATCCGGGATGCTGGGCGACAAGCGAGTCATGCAAATCGAACCCACCGGCCGACACAAAGAACACCTGCCGCCGCGCGCCCAGCTGACTGCTGACCGAAATCAGGTTTGCCACGACCTTCAACTGGTTGCCGAGCGACGTCGTGGGAAAAGCGGTGGCTAGCGGCGGAGCCGCCGCAAGCGCTGTCGAAACCTGGGCGTAGGCATCAAGCGAGCGCTTGCTGACCTTCGTATGTTCTGACGCGAGCAATCCTGGGTTGGTGCCGGTCATCAATGCCTGGAGTGTGCTGCTCGCGGTCGCTGAGCCGTAGAGCGAGTTCCGCGCGGACAAGGCAATCGGTCCCGACGTGCCGACCGAATATTGCACGGCCTGACGCCCGGTCAGGAAAACCGCGTTGCCGCTGGCGTTGATGCAGGTCAGCGTCGCATTGCCGTTGCCGGCCTGAAACAGGTCGCCGATGCGACCGCCCCAGCCCGAATTGGCGCCTTCTGCACTCGATGCCTGCCAGAAGGATTGCTGATCGTTGTGCGAGAACAACTTGGGCGGGAGCGGCACCGAGCGCGCGCTGTATTGTGCCTTGGTTGTTGGCTGGATGAGCGTTCCGACGTTCAGGATCGGGGCCATTCGCCCCGCGTTAAACACAGGAAGCAAGGGCGCGAGCGCGGGTGCCAGCGCGAACTGGCGTCCGCCGGGAAGCGCCGTCAACGGGTTCAGCACGGTCGCATCGAGCGCCGCGCGCTGATAGGCGAGCGCACTTCGCTGTGCCTCATAGGCGTTATAGCTCGCCTGATCGTACGGGGGCAGGGTGTTGGCATAATCGTTCCCGCCGAACAGGAAGATGCACACCATCGCCTTGTAATCGGTGTTGACCGACGCGGCTGCTTCGCCGATCGCAGCAAGATTGACGACGAAGGGGCTAGCCGCCCCGACGAGGCCGAGCGCGCCCGATCGGGCGAGAAAGGCACGACGTGATTGATCTCTGTCCACTGTCGTTCCCCTATTTCTGCGCCAGATAGTCGGGCGATGCCATCGTCAGCAGGATGGCGGTGTAGACGCGGTTGTTGAGTAAGGCCGGGGTTGTCGTCCCGATGCTGTTCACTGCCGCAACGATGGCCGTCACCGTCGCCGATGATAGCTGCCCGGCCGCGAGCAACGTATTGACGTCGGCGACCAGCGCGGCGGCGTCTGTGGCCTTGGTCAGGATTCGGGTATAGTCGGCACGGACGTCGCCGGTGCCGTTCTGGATCAGCGACTGCATGTAATTGACGTAGGCGATGACCGTCGGCTCGTTCGTGATCTGCATTTCGGGAGCGACCAGTCCTGCGGCCGAGATCGCGGTATTCGGCGGCGCGTAACCGGGCCGGAAGAAGTTGAAGACGCTGGGACTACGCCCCGTCGATTGCGCCAGGCGGCTGGTGGTACTGGTCGTGTTGCCGATCGCCCAGGCATCCGACGGCGACGCTGCTCCGAAACCGCGCGCCCAGTTGGTCAGGCGGATCACCGGTTCGCGCAGCTTCCCGAAATTCGCGCTAGTCAGGTTCGCGTCGGCGCGCGCCTCGGTATCGGTCAGGATGGCCCGGATCACGGCCTTCATGTCGCCGCGAACACCGCTGCCGTTGTTGGCAAAGACGGCCGACACGCGCCCGACGTAGGCAGGCGAAGGGTTGCTGGTGACAAGACGCTGGATCAGCTGTTTCGAGACGAACGGCGGGACATTGCTGTGTGCAAAGATGGTGTCGAGCGCGATGCGAAGGCTGGCGAACCCGTCGGTATTCGCCGGGACCGTCGTGCCGAGAAACACCTTCGTGCCCAGCTCATGGTTCGCTGCCTGCTGGATCATCGGGCGGCGCAGCCGGTCGGGCGTCGTCGAATCATTTGAATCGAAGTTAAAACCGGTGAAGACGCGGGCCAGGCCGGACACATCGTCCTGGGTGTAGGTTTCGACCGGTGTCGTCCCCTGCGTCGTTCCGTCCGCATTGAGCTTATAAAGGCCCAGCGTGAACAGTTGCATCAGTTCGCGGGCGTAATTTTCGTCGGGTTGCGCACCCGAAGCGGCATTGGCCTTACGGTTGCCGAGATAGGTCAGGTAAAGACCCATCGTGGGCGTCAGCGTGACCTTTTCCATGATGTCACGGAAATTGCCGAACGCATTGTCGAGCAGCACATCGAGATAATTCGCGGCGGCAAAGGCCTGCCAATTCGTGTTCAGCCCGTCGATACCCATGACCATGAAATTTAGCAGCGCCATCCCGACGCGCTGACGCAGCTGGTCCTGGCTCGCAATGATTTGCCGCCAGACGCTGCTGTCGAACCCGTTCTGGGTGTTGATGTTGGCAGCGATGTTATACCCGCCGGCAACCAGCCAGTCCCAGTGGCTGGTGGCGCGGGGCAGGGCGAACTGGTCGGTCAGCCATCCCTCATAGCCCATCGACACTACGCGATCGATCTCCGGAGTGGTCGCGCCGTAGGTCGCTTGGGCAAGGAACCTGCTGGCTTGCGTCGTGGTTGGCGCGACGATGACGGGCGGGGGTGGAGGAGAAGCGCTGGCACCCGAGCTCGATCCGCCCTCACCGCCGCCACACGCCGCCAGCGCCAGCAAGGGCACCGTTGCGATTATCGTACCGCTCAGGCTGGTTGCGATCCGAAACTCTGTGTTAGGGAATATGTCGACACCGTCTTCTAGTACGGGCGCGACCTCGATCCTGGCGTTGTCAGTCACTGGCTTCCCCCTTGTCGATGCGACGGTCGGGCAATTGCTGCATCCGGGTCACAATGCGCATTGCTTTACTCAGAGAACACGTACGAGTTCTCAATAACCTTCGTTTCTCAACGATTCATGAACACATCGTTGACGTGCATCGTCGCCCTCGGCCTGCTTGCGGCAGGCTTTACGGGCGCGCTCCTCGGCCTTGCGAATTTTGCGTCCGCGATTTCGGTCGGCCTCGTCGCGGCTCGTCGTCGCCCAATCTGCCCCCTTGGCCACGATTTTCACCGGCGCGGTTACAACCGAGGCAACCGTCGAAACGCATCCCCCGAGCATCACTGTCGAAAGGGCGAGAACCATCGATTTCGGCATGCGGGTAGCCGCTATAGGATGAGCGGACCGTGGTCGAGGCGCGGCAGGACATGTCGGCTGAACAGGTCTGCTTCTGCGGCGTGTGGATAGCCGGACAGAATAAAGGCTTCGATTCCTTCGGCTTGATAGGCGCGCAGCTTTGCCAGCACCTGGTCCGGATCGCCAACAATCGCGGCACCACAGCCGGAACGGGCCCGTCCGATACCCGTCCACAGATTCTCTTCAACGAACCCTTCGTCGCCAGCCGCAGCCCGCAACTCGGCCTGACGCAGCACGCCCACACTGGTCGAATCGAGCGATTTGGCGCGGATCGCGTCGCCGGTTTCGGGGTCCAGCTTCGACAGCAACCGCGACGCGTAGGCCCGTGCCTCGTCCTCTGTTTCGCGAACAATGACGTGCGCGCGATATCCAAACTTGAGCGTGCGATCGTGCTTTGCCGCCCGGGCTTTCATGTCCGCAATGATTTCGCGCACGGCAGGCATCGTGTCGGGCCACATCAGGTACACATCGCATCCCTGCGCCGCGGCTTCGCGCGCATCCTCCGACAAGCCGCCGAAATAAAGGGGCGGGCATTTGCCGCTGACGGTCGTGATGCGGGGCGGGTCGATGTCGATGTTATAGTGCTCGCCATGATGCGACAGATGCTCGCCGTTGAGGAGCGTCTTCAGGATCTGCATCACCTCGAGCGTACGTGCGTAGCGCGGGGCACTGGCAAGTTTGTCGCCCGGCAAGTCCGAGGAAATGATATTCACTGTCATGCGTCCGCCCGTGATCCGGTCGAGCGTCGCGATCTGGCGGGCGAGTTGTGGCGGCCAGCTCTCACCGATCCGCACTGCCATCAGCAGACGAATACGACTGGTCAGTGCCGCAATTGCTGCTGCAAACGCCGTCGTGTCGAGCCCGAGTTGATAGCCGCTTGGCAGCAGGATGTTGTCGAACCCGCCCTTTTCGGCGGTCAGCACGATGTTGCGGCAATGCTCCCAACTGGAGGCCAGCGCAGGGTCGGGTTGACCCAGAAATTCGTAATCGTCGTCACAAAGCGCTGAAAACCAGGAAACTTCACAGTTCGGTATCATGGTAATTTCTCCCCGCGAGAGGCGACGAGAACCGCGTACCAGCTCTCGCGGGTCCAGCCGACCTTGTAGGCGTCTGCGGCTTCGCGGATGCGATCGGGATGTTGTGACCCGACGATTGGAATGGGATGCGTCGGGTGCGCCATGATCCAGCTAAAGGCGGCGGCGGTACGCGATACGCCGTGCGCCTCTGCGACGGTGTCGAGGGCCGTGGCGACAGCGACCTCGCGGGAATTGGTCGGGCTGGCAATGCGTCCGCCGCCCAAGGGCGACCACGCCATCGGCGCAAGATTGTACTGTAACGCCATGTCGAGCGTCCCGTCGATGATGGTATCGAGGCACAGCGGCGACAGCTCCGGCTGGATCGTCGATAGCGGTAAATCGCGCGGCATGAACGCCAGCAACGCTGTGGTTTGGGCGGGCGTCATGTTCGAAACACCGAATGCACCGATCTTGCCGAGCGCATAGGCCTTTTCGGCAAAGCGGGCGACTTCGTGGGGGTGCGTCAGGATGTCGGGCCGGTGTATCTGGTAGAGATCGACGCGCGGTATCCCCATGCGCTTAAGCGAAGCGTCCAGTGCGCTTTCTAGATAGGCGGGCGAACTGTCGTAAGGTTGCGGTGGGGTGATCCCGCCCTTGGTCGCCAGCACCATGCGATCGCGCAACCCTTTGTTTTCGGCCAGCACCTGGCCCAACAAAGCTTCCGCATCGCCGAACCCGCCAGTCCCGTCGAAGCCATAGATGTCAGCCGTGTCGAGCAGCGTAATCCCGGAATCAAGCGCGGACTCGACCAGCGCGCGGGCGTCGGCGACACTGCGCCCCGCAAACCGCCACATGCCCCATGCCATCGACGAAACAACGATCCCGCTCTTGCCGAGCAGGCGTGTGCGAGGAACGGGAGGCAGATTACTCATCAGTGTTTCGGCTCCGGCGTATGACAACGCTATCTTATACGCGCGAGGGTGGGGGTGGGGTCAACCCACTCGTGCCGTACTCGCCCGAACGATCAGCTCGTGTTGCAACCGGCGATGCCCGACGCCATCGACTTTTTCGAACAGCAAATTGGCTGCAGCGAACGCGAGATCGCGGGTCGGTTGGCGGATCGTTGTCAGCGGAGGCCAAACAAGCTGAGCAAGCGCCGTATCGTCGAACCCGGCCACCGACAGATCATCGGGAATGCCCAGGCCTATTCGGTGTGCAACCGATAGAACACCGGCGGCCATGTCATCGTTCGATGCGAAGATCGCAGTCGGTCGGCGGGGCAGGGCAAGAAGCGATTCAGCTGCTGCTGCGCCGCTGGCAAAGTCAAACTCGCCGGGTCGGACGCGTTCGGGATCGAAGGCAATTCCGGCCCGGTCGAGGGCGCGGCGGTAGCCGAACAGGCGTTGCTCGCTCGCCATATGGTTGGGGTGGCCGGCGATAAACCCGATGACGCGGTGGCCTAGGTTGATCAGGTGCGTTGTCATGTCGTCCGCCGCTTGTACGTCGTCCATATAGACCGACGACGTCAGCGCGTGGTTCGTCCCCGGCGAAATCCGGACGAACGGAATGCCGCGCCGTTCAAGCTCCGCCAGCACCGGCGCGCAATCGGTTACCGGCGATGACAGGATAATCCCGTCGACATGCGTCTCGTCAATCAAGCCCCCCACTTCGGCAACGATCGTGGGGGAGGCGACATCGGCTGGCTGGGCAAGCATGCGTACCCCGGCTTCGCGGCACCGTGCCCATACGCCTTCCTGCACGGCGTGGATGTAATAGGGTGAATGGTTGTCGTAGATCAGGGCGATCTGATGCGACCGGCTGCCCGCCAGCGATCGCGCTGCAAGGCTCGGACTGAAGGCGAGCGCCGCCATTGCGATCTCGACCTTTTCGCGGGTTTCGGCGCGGACATAACGTTCCTTGTTGAGGACGCGGCTGACGGTCTTGATTGAGACGCCCGCTGCCCGTGCCACGTCGTTGATCGTGTTTCGCGATGCCATTCGTCCACCTCTGTTGCGTATGTTGTAGGCGCGCAACACCCGATGGCGCAACGACGCTCCCCCTCTTGCAGAAACCCCGAAGTCCATGCGAAGAGCATTTCAGACATCGCTGTCAGAGACGATGTGGAGGAGATAGCATTGACCCTGCGCTACGGTCTTGTCGGCACTGGCATGATGGGCATCGAGCACATCAACAATGTCGCGATCACGCCCGGGGCAGAGATTGTTGCGCTTGCCGATCCGGTCGATAGCTCCTTGGCCTGGGCCAAGGGCGCGTTGGGTGCGGGCACCAATCCACAGGTGTTTTCGTCGTCCGCCCAACTGGCGAAGGCGGATCTCGATGCCGTGATCGTAGCGAGCCCGAACTATACCCATCGCCAGGTGCTGGAGCCGTTGTTCGATGCGGGACTTAACATACTGTGCGAAAAGCCGGTTGCGACGACCGTCGACGACGCACGCTGGATAGTCGAGCGTGCCGCGAAATCGCCAGGCATTTTCTGGACCGCGATGGAATACCGCTTCATGCCACCGGCCGCCGAATTCATCCGGCAGGTTCATGGCGGGCGTACAGGCAAGTTGCAGATGCTCAGCATCCGCGAGCACCGTTTTCCGTTCCTGCAAAAGGTGGGCGACTGGAACCGCTTCAGCGCGAACACCGGCGGGACGATGGTCGAGAAATGCTGCCATTTCTTCGACCTTATGCGGCTCATCATCGGGTCGGAAGCGGTGCGTGTTTATTGCTCGGGCGCGATGGATGTAAACCATCTCGACGAGCGCTACGAAGGTCGCACGCCTGACATTGTCGACAACAGCTATACCACCGTGGACTTCGCCAACGGCGTCCGCGCGATGCTCGACTTGTCGATGTTCGCCGAAGGAGCGGAGAACCAGGAAGAGATCACGGCTGTGGGTGACAAGGCGCGGCTCGATTGCCTGATTCCGACAGGTGATCTGGTTTTTTCGCCGCGCACGGGCTTTCACCAGCCAAAGGCCGTGGAACGGGCGCACGTCGGCGTCGAGGCCCGCGCGCTGGCTGCCGGCCACCACCATGGCGCTACCTTCTACCAGCATCAGAAATTCTATACTAGTTTAGTAGGCAATGCGCCGGTAGAGGTCACCGCAATCGACGGAATGATGGCAGTGGCCATCGGCACGGCGGCCGAAATCAGCGCACGCGAACACCGCGTCGTGACGATGAGTGAACTTGGCTTTTAGGCATTCGGCGACGGTCAAAACCCGCGCCCTTCAGGAAGGAACGACAATGAACAAGCAACTGATGCTGGCGAGTGTCGCCGTATTCGCGATCGCCGCCTCGACTCCCGTCCTCAGCCAAACGCCGGCAGCCGATGCAGCCGACGCGCCCGCAGACATCGTTGTCACCGCGCAAAAACGCACCGAGCGGCTTCAGGATGTGCCGGTCGCCGTCAGCGTGATCTCGGGCGCGGCCCTCGAGGCCAAGGGCGGTGTGAACATCGAAAGCGCTCAGTATCTCATCCCGACCCTGAACTTCCGCAAGTCGGGGGCGGCAATCAACCAGTCGCTGTTCTTGCGCGGCGTCGGCACTTCGACTTTCTCGATCGCAGGCGAGCCCTCGGTGTCGACCGTGGTTGATGGCGTCGTTTTCAGCCGGGCGGGCGAAGCGTTCAGCGACCTCGTCGACATCGAGCGGATCGAAGTCCTGCGCGGCCCTCAGGGCACGCTGTTCGGCAAGAACGCGAGCGCCGGCGTCGTCAACATCGTCACCAAAAAGCCGACCAAGGAATTCGAGGGATCGGTCGAGGCCAGCTATTACGACCGCAATGAATACAAGGGGCGTGCGGTACTGAACCTGCCATTCGGCGACATCGGCGGTCTCCGCGTGACCGGTTTCTACGGCAAATATGACGGCAACATCTTCAACGCCGCCACCAATGTGAACCGCTACGTCAACGGCTACGAACGCTATGGCGCACGCGCTACCCTGGTTCTGGACATCACGCCGGACTTCACCGCCACGATCATCGGCGACTGGCGCAAGGCGAACGACGAATGCTGCGCCGAAGTGATCGGAACTGCGCCGGGCGCAGTCAATACGACGGCGACCGTTGCCGGTGTCGCGAATACGCCGGTAATCGCCATTCCCGCCGCAACGGTACAGGGCGCGCTGGCTGGTGCTCCGTTCCGCGGAGATCAATCCCGGATCATTCGGCAGAACCAGATTACCCAGAGCCGCCAGACGAGCTATGGCGTATCTGCGCAGTTCGACTGGACGCTCGGTACACAGACCGTCACATCGATCACGGCGTTCCGGTCGTTCGACGAAAACGAGATCCGCGACGGCGACTTCCTCGATACCGCGTACGTCGGTCTGAACCAGCTGCACGATGTGGGCCCGCAAACCGGCCGCACCTTCACGCAAGAATTACGCCTGACCTCGCCAGGCGGGCAGTTCTTCAATTATGTTCTGGGCGCCTTCTACAGCTGGGCCAAGACCGACCGCACATTCACGCGCAATGACATCGTTTGTAACCCGCCAACGCCGACCACGTTGCCGGTCACGCCTTTCACGACGTTGACGCCTTGCGGTAGCGCAGCTGCATTCCCGACCACTTTGCCGACAGGCACGGCAACTTTCGGGTCGGTGTTCAAGAACCTTGCGTTCTTCGGACAGGGCACGATCAACATCGCGCCCAGCTTCCGTCTGATCGCGGGCCTGCGCTACACCTCTGACCAGCTCGATGTGTACCACAGCCGCACGACGGCGCTGTCGGGTCCGGGCATCAACCCGAACTTCGATGCGGGCGTGTATAACAATGGCGCTACCAACCCGGCGGGTGGATTTATCGCAGGTCCGTCGAACGGTATCCCCTTCACCAGCAAGGCAACGAGCACCAACTGGTCGGGCAAAGGCGGTGCGCAGTTCGATCTCAGCCGCAACTCGATGGTCTACGCGACCTATTCACGTGGTTATAAAGGCCCAGCGTTCAACATCTTCTACAACCTGACGGCCACGGGTGCGGGCGTGATCGCGCCTGAGACTTCCGACAGCTATGAGATCGGCACGAAGAACACGCTGTTCGGCGGAAAGCTCGTCCTGAACCTCGCCGCCTATTATGCGAAGTACAAGAACTTCCAGGCGAACAATCCGGACATCGTTGCTGGTGTCGTCGTGACACGCTTCACCAACGCAGGCGACATTTCGACGCGCGGGGTGGAGGGCGACTTCCTGATCCGCCCGGCACGCGATCTGAACATCTCGGGCGGCCTGGCCTATACCGATGCCAAGGTCGATGCCTTCCGGGCACCCCCGGGTGCCGCGGCAACGGCAATCGTGCCTGCTGGCACACCCTTGGCCTATGCACCGAAGTGGAAGGGCTCGCTGGGCGTCGATTACCGCTGGCGGACCGGCGGCAGCATCGACGTACGTCTCGGGGCGCAGGGATCGTACCAGTCGAGCCAACTGTCGCTGTTCGATCCAAGTGCCGCTGTCCGCGCCGCTGGCACGATCAAGGGCTACGGCCTGGTCGATCTGTCTGCGGGAATCGTCAGCGCTGATGATCGCTACAGCCTGACCCTGCAGGTCAAGAATGCCTTCGATCAGAGTTTTGCGGCGGCAATCACCAACGGCGGTCCGGGTGGCTCCTACCGCTACCTGATCCCCCGCGATGCCGACCGCTATTTCGGCGTCACCGGCAAGATCAGCTTCGGCAAGTAACCGGTGGCAGGAAAGGCCCGTCCTCCCGATCGGGGAGGGCGGGCCTTTTTTTACGCGTGTGCCGGGCGGATCACAGGCAGCATGATATGGATCCACAGCAGCGCCAATAAGTAAGCACTCGCGCAGATGGCGAACATCGGCCAGTAGCCCCAGCCGTGCACCAAGCTGTAACCGGCAAACCAGATCATCGCCGCACCGGACAGATTGCCGGCGACGGCCCCGGCACCGATGACGGTAGCCACCCGCGCGACCGGCACGGCATCGGCGGTCATCCCGAAGACGTTGGTAGAGAATCCCTGATGCGCGAACAGGGCGATGCCGATGATGACAGCGGCGGTCCACGGATCGGGCGCGTAGATAGCAAGTGGCATCGGCAGGATCATGCAGGCATAAAAGAACATCGACGTCTTGCGCGACCGGTTCATCGACCAGCCCCGACCGAGCAACGCCGGGAATATGAGGCCCGATGAGAGTGCGCCGATTGCGGCAAAACTATAGGCGACCGCTGTCGGCCCCCCGAGCGTGCCCTGTTTCATGTCGAAGACGCGAGCAAAGAAATCGGGCATAAAAAACAAGAGGAAGAACCAGCCGAGATCGGACAGCAACTTGGCACCGATCACGGCCCAGGTCCGCCGATCGGCAAAAAGTTCGCCCCACTTTATTCTGGAAGGCGCATCGCCCGATTGAGCGACTAATACGGGCTGTTCGACCGGTATCAAATTGCGCGTTCCAAAGACCCAGAAGGCCAGCCAGATGAATCCGAGCGCACCGGTCACAATGAACGCCGCCTGCCATCCGAATGCGAGTGCGAACGGCGGGATCAGCAGGGGCGTGACGATCGCCCCGATATTCGGCGCCGTATTGCCGAGGCCGAGCGCGAACGAACGTTCCCTGACCGGCAGATAGACCGCCGCCGACTTGACAGCGGCGGGCGTGCCGACCGTTTCAGCGGCGGCAAGCGCAATCCGCGCGATCACAAACTGAGAGACCGTTGCGGCAAACGCGTGCGCGATGCCGGCGAGACTCCACATGCCGACGCCCCAGCCGAGCGCGCGCCGGACGCCGAACCGGTCGACGAACCAGCCGACGAACAGGAACGATGCCGCTGCCGTGATCTGAAATGCGGTGCCCAGCAACGCATAATCCTGATCCGACCAGTCGAATCGCGCCTCCAGCGTCGGTTTCAACAGGGCCAGAACCTGGCGATCGACATAGTTCAGGGCAATGGCGACAAAGAGGAGCCCGATCAGCACCGCGCGCGCACCGCGCGTCGATTCAGTCGGTACCCGTCCGGCCTTGTATTCCTCGATTGACATCGCTGTCATCCTCCCGCTTTTGACACTGTCTTAGGGCGTCGTCAGACACGGGCAAGCGATGAAAACGGAACGAACCATCCCGGCCGCAGCAGATCTCTATGGCGATCTGCTCGACGTTGCCCCTGCAACCGGATTGACCTGGCGTGCCTATCTGCCGGGACTGCTCCTCACGGGCATCGCGTCATTGGCCGCAGCATATCTGTCCGAACACTATGGCGCGCCGATCATGCTGATGGGGTTGCTGATCGGGCTCGCGTTCAACTTCGCCAATGCCGATTTGCGGCTGCACGCGGGGCTAGGTTTCGCATCGAAGACCCTGTTGCGCTGGGGTATTGTTCTGGTCGGGCTCCAGGTCACTTTCGGTCAGATTGCGAGCCTTGGTGCGCCGGCCTTTGGCGCCATTGCTGCCATGGTTGCGCTGGTGACGCTGAGCGGAACACTTTTGTCGAAATATCTCGGGCGGGGCGCCGCGTTCGGAACGCTGGCGGGTGGGGCGGTTGCCATCTGCGGCGCGTCGGCGGCACTGGCGCTGTCGAGCGTGCTGGGCGAGAAGCGCACGTCGCAGGCGCAACTGACGCTGGTGCTGGTCGCGGTATCGGCGGCGAGCGCCGTGGCAATGTCGCTGTATCCGGCATTGGCTCACATGCTCCATCTGACCGACCGGCAGGCCGGGTTCCTGATGGGCGCGTCTATCCATGACGTCGCGCAGGCGCTGGGTGCAGGCTATTCTTATTCGCCAGAGGCGGGCGCAACGGCGACGGTCGTCAAGCTTACGCGGGTGGCATTGCTGGCCCCGGCGCTGGCGGTTGTCGCCTGGGCCTATCGCGACGATGGCGGTGCGCAGCGCAGCGGAGTCGGCGTGCCGTGGTTCGTGCTGGGGTTCCTGGCGCTGTGCGCCATGCATTCGCTCGTTACCCTGCCGCAGCCCGTTCTCGATGCCGCCAAGCCATGCGCGACAGCGCTGTTGCTGCTGGCGGTTACAGCTACGGGCATTCGTTCGCCGATGAATCTGCTGCTTGAACAGGGCTGGCGGGCGTCGATGCCGGTCATTGTATCAACCATCGTGTCGTTCGTCGTTGCACTGGGCGTTACTGTCGTCCTGCTTTGAAACATTACGGTAGCGTCACGAGAGTGTCACTAAAGTGACATTAAAAACGCGCCGTTTTGTCACACATTTTTCCTAACGGGACCGCAGGACGGAAAAGGGGGCCGGCGAGTCGGCCATCTCCGTACCTTTGAAAATTCACTTGAAGCCGGATCTACCGGAGCGGAGATATCATGACATCGTCCAAGACCCTGAAAGCAACCCTGATGCTGAGCGCTGCGTGCGTTCTTCAGGCGACGGCCGCCCCGGCCTTTGCACAGGGCGCAACACCCGCACCCGCTGCGGCACCTGCCGACGCCGCCGATGACAGCGGTCTGACCGACATCGTCGTTACCGCGACGAAGCGCGAAACCAATTTGCAGTCGACGCCGATCTCGATCTCGGTGATGAGCGCGGACACGATCAAGGACCGCAAGGTTCAGAGCCTGCTCGACCTTGCCGATGGCGGCGTGCCGAGCTTGCGCGTGGCGACGTTCGAGGCGCGCCAGTCGGCGCTGACCATCGGCATCCGCGGCATCGTGCCGTTGGACGCGAACCAGCCCGCTCGCGAACAGGGCGTCGGCATTTACATCGACGGCGTGTATCTCGGTCGCCAACATGGTCTCAACGCTGCGCTGTTCGACATCGAGCGCGTCGAAGTGTTGAAGGGCCCCCAAGGCACCCTGTTCGGCCGCAACACGGAAGGCGGCGCGCTGTCGATCGTCAGCCGCGCCCCGACCGGCGAATTCGGCGGCCGCATCGAGGGTGGTTATGGCAACCTGGATTCGTACAACGGCTCCATCCATCTCGACTTGCCCAAGGTCGCTGGCTTTTCGGTCAAGCTCGACGGCGTGCTCCAGCGTCAGGGCGCGGTCACGACGAACCCCCTCGCCGGACAGGCGGGCTGGGGCTATTATAACCGCAAGGGGCTGCGCGCCGCCGTCCGCTGGCAGCCGACCGACGACATCACCAATGATTTCGCTTATGACGTGGCCCGCGACGAAAACACGCCGTTTTACAGCCAGTTGCTCAACTACAACCCGAACAACTGTCTAAGCGGTGGGTCGAACACCGCGCCGCTCGCCATACCAGCGGGCAGCACCTGCGTGACGCCGGGTACAGCTTTCACGGGCACGCAGGGAACCATCCGCTCGCTCTTGCCAGGTGTCGTCGTCAACGGCAGCACCCTGCAGCGTACGGCTGACATCGGTGTTCCGCAGCAGGTCAGCGTCGACAAGACGTTCGGCTTCACCAACAGCTTCAAATGGAAGATCGCGCCCGAAATCGAACTGCGTTCGATCACCGCCTGGCGCGGCGTCGATGTGCAGCAGTGGGACAATTCGGGAGGCGCGCATCGCGTACCCGTGGTTAATCTGACAGCAGCCTGCGCGGGTGCAAACTGCGCTTTCAGCCGTTACAGCCTCGCCGACCTGCGCCAGCGCCAGTTTAGCCAGGAGTTCCAGGCGGTGGGCACCATCGGCAGCTTCGACTATGTCGCCGGGCTCTATTATTTCTACGAGCATGTCAGTGATGATGCCGCCACGCCTAACTCGATGGGCGCGACGGCCGTCGTGACAGGCGGCGTCGTGACCGGCGCAACCTATGCGCCGATCCCGTTCTGCACCGCCAGTACACCAGCGTTTGTCGGCACGGCGGTCAATGGTTGTTCGATCGACCGCGCGTCTGAAGTGTTCTCGCGCAGCTATGCCGCCTACGGACAGGTTACATGGAACGCGACCGACGCGCTGCACATCACGGTCGGTGGTCGTTACACCAAGGATAAGAAGAGCGGCGTCCTGCACTATTCGCGCAACATCAATTATGACGACCCCGCAAATGCGGCGATCGTGGCGCGCAACGGCTACGCGCCGCTGGCCAAGACGTGGAACCGGTTCAACCCGTTGGTCACCGTCGCCTACGACTTCAGCGACAGCATCCACGGCTATGCCAAATACGCGACAGGATATCGTGCTGGTGGGGCGAGCTCGCGCACATCGGACTATCGCGCATTCGATCCAGAGGACGTGAAGAGCTATGAAGTCGGCCTGAAGGCGGACTTCTGGGACCGCCGCGCGCGGTTCAACATTGCGGGCTACATTATGGAACGCAACCAGAGCCAGGTCGACCTGAGCACGATCCAGCCGACCGCGACTGGCAATTTCAACAACCTGGTGACTTTCAACGCGCCGGGCACGACCAAAATCCGGGGCATCGAGGCTGATCTGTCAGTCAAACCGCTCAACGGCCTGACCCTGAATTTGGCCTATGCCTATACCTACACCGACATCCCGCCGATCTCAGTCACCTACTCTGCGCCGGGCATCATCATCGCGCCGGCCCTCACGCCGACCGCGGCGCAGTCGACCACGGTGGACCAGAAGTTCTATATCGTCTTCACCCCGCGTAACGCGGCCAGCGGTTCGATCGATTACGAACTGCCGATTAATGACGACGATACCAAGCTAAAGTTCCATCTGGACGCGAACTATGCCCAGGCAACTCAGGCGTTCGATCAGTTCGCGACCAAAGCCGACGCGTCATTCATCGTTAACGGACGCATCTCTCTGGCCGGGATCAAGCTAGGCTCGGGAGATCAGAAGTTCACGATCGGCGTGTGGAGCCGCAACTTGTTCAACGAGCAGCATGTCTATCGCCGCGACCCCTCAAACAGCCTACCCGCAGTGCAGACCTCGCAAGTCGCAGGCGTGGCGAACATCGTGGCGATCGGCAACAATGGCGGTATTCTGGGCGACTATGGGAACTTCAACATGCCGCGCACCTTCGGTGTCGATGCAACGTTAAAGTTCTAAACCGACCTGAAGGACCGGGGCCGACCGCACAAAAGCGGTCGGCCCTTTGGTATCAGTTCCGCAAATCGGACGTCTGTACCGACAGACCGAGCATCTGACGTGCAGCAGCGTGCGACCACACTGAGTCGCCTCTCCGCGTCTCAAGCATGACATTGTCGAGCGCCAGTACGCGGCGGTAGGCCATGACCGCATCGGCAGTCCGCCCGGCGCGCCAATAGGCCGAGGCCAGTTCAGCATAGGCGCCGCCGTCGGAAGGAGCCACCCGCGTCAGGCTTTCCAGTGACGCGATCTGGACCATTCCCACAGAGTTATCCACAGGCTGCGCGATTGTCGCAGCGGGGATCAACATCGCGCTACATGCCAGCGAAACCAGGAATGTCTTCATAGCCACCTCCTTATGCCTGTCGACGTTCATGACAGTTAGATGACAATGCCATGACGTTTTCATGAAATGCAAGCATATTGATGGCATCTGGAACCCGCCGGTCGTTTCGCCAAAAGGTTATGGTTAACAGAGCTGTAAAATCGCCTCACATTCTTGTCGCAAAGCGGCCGGAAAGCCGTCATAGACGACCGATACGGAGCAAGTGGAAGGGCGCTGCCAGCTCATGGGATTTCAATTCGGCGCCCTGAAGCGTCCCGTGGCGGTGCCTGCATTGCGCGGATTTGGGAAACGCACGCGCCTGCCGCTCGATCTCGTCGAGGCGGTTTTGATTGTCGCACTGGTCTGGGCGGCGGTTTCGCTGTTCTGGACGCTGGTTCGGCCCATGGGTCCAGTAGGGCGCTGGCAAGCTTCGGGGAACGGGATTGTTGCCGCGGACCCCCTGATCCTCACGCGTTTCGATCCATTCTTTCGTCTGCAGGAAGCGTCCGCGCCCAGCGTGACGTCGCTCAACCTCAAATTGTTCGGCACGCGGATTGATTCGGCAATGGGCCGGGGAGCCGCGTTCGTGACGACACCGGACGGTATCCAGAACAGCTATGTCGTTGGCGACGAAATCGTCCCCGGCGTAAAGCTCAAGGCTATTGCCTCTGACAACATCACGATCGAGCGCGGGGGGGCGACCGAGCAGCTCTATCTCGATCAGTCGGTCGCGGCAGCGGTGGTCCAGCCCGGTACCCCACCTTCACCCGGCGTCCAGCCCTCGTCCGGTGCCCCCGCTGCATCAACGGCACCGCGACAGCCGTTGAGCCCGAAGGCCCTCGTCGATGGGATAAATTTCCTGCCACGTATGGACAAGGGCGTGGTGACTGGATTTCAGGTTGCACCGAAGGGGTCGTCGGACGTGTTTACCGCCAGCGGCCTGCAACAGGGAGATGTTGTGACGCAGATCGACGGGACCGCGATCCGCTCGGCAGAAGGAGCCATGGCCGCGATCAACGGGCTTGCGCCCGGCGCGCGCGTCAGCTTCACCGTGGATCGCGGCGGTAAATCGGTTGTCGTGACTCCCGGAGCTGCTCGATGAAGCGTTTTGGTTCGATTGCTGCGATGGCGCTCGCGCTGGCCGTCCCGCACGTCAGCCTTGCGCAGCAGGTGCTCAACCTACGCGATGCCGACATCCGCGCGTTCATCCAGGATGCGGCGCGGGTCACCGGTCGGACGTTCATCATAGACCAGAGGGTGCAGGGCAAGGTCTCTGTCGTCACTGATCGGCCGTTGTCGCGATCCGAGTATTTCGAGGTTTTCCTGTCGACATTGCGCGCCAACGGCCTTGTCGCTGTTCCGATCGGAAACGGCGGTTACCGTATCCAGCCGACGGAAGGTGCCGCTGCCCAGCCTAGTCGGGTCGGGTCGAGCGGTGCGGCGCGCAACAGTTTCGTCACGGAGATTTTCCGCTTGCGGTCGATCGATGCCGCGCAAGTCGTCGAAACGGTGCGCCCCCTCGTCAGCCGCGAGGGATCGGTTACCGCGAATGCCGCTGCCAACAGCCTGATCGTCGCGGACTATGCTGACAACGTCCGCCGCATCCGTCAGGTGTTGATCCGGATCGACAATGACAGCGCCGACACGCGCGTCATCCCCCTGCGCAACGCCGGGGCCCGCGATATTGCAACGTCGCTGCAGACACTGGCAACGGCGGGCGGGCCACGCGGACAGGTCGCCATTTCGCCCATCGACAGTTCGAACTCGATTGCCTTGCGCGGCGATTCCCGCGCGGTCGCGCGCTTTGCCGAAATCATCGCCGATCTCGACAAGCGCGCCGCCGCCGGGTCCGAAATCCGCGTCGTGTTCCTGCAACACGCCGATGCCGACAAGCTGCTGCCGGTGCTCCAGCAACTGGTCGGCCAAAGCCCGTCGATCGTCCCGCAGGTGGTCTCGACGGGGAACAGAACGATGCCGGGCGCTCAGGCTCAGCCTGTCGCCACATCGCCGTCGGTATCGTCAGCACCGGCGTCTTCGGGCGCCAACCGCACGCCGGCAATCATTGCGAGATACGAGGGCACGAACGCTGTCATCATTTCGGCCTCCGCCGATGTGCAGCGGACGTTGGGCGAAGTGATCCGCCAGTTGGACAGCCGCCGTGAACAGGTCCTGGTCGAAGCGATCATCGTCGAGATTTCGGACACCGCAGCGCGCAAGCTCGGGATCCAGCTTGCTGTCGGTGGCCCCGGCGGCGGCGCATTCAGCACCTATTCGAACGTGACACCCGGAATCGTGCCGATTGCTGCTGGTGTTTTGCAGAGCCAGTTGAGCGGTGGTTCCACTACGACGACCACCGTCAATGGCACGACGACGACCACGACCAGCGGCAACACCAACGGCAGCACCCTGTTGCAGGGCGCGCTCGGGGCGATCAACGCCGCGACCGGGGGGACGGCGGGCGGCGCGCTCAGTCTGGGCGGCAATGCCTACCTCGGAGCGATCATCAACGCGGTCAGCCAGGACAACCAGTCGAACCTGCTCTCGACCCCTTCGGTCGTGACGCTCGACAATCAGGAAGCGAAAATCCTGGTCGGTCAGGAAATCCCGGTGACGACCGGTGAGGCACTGTCGGGCAATTTCGACAACGCGTTCCGCACTGTTCAGCGCCAGAACGTCGGTATTCAGCTGGAGGTCAAGCCGCAGATCGGGGAGGGCGGATCGATCAAGCTGTTCCTGCGCCAGGAAGTCAGCTCGATTGCCGGGGCGGTGACCAACAATTCGTCCGACCTCATCCTCAACAAGCGCGAAATCCAGACGACGATGACGGTTGATGACGGACAGATCATGGCCATCGGCGGTCTGCTCGACGATAATGAGCGCCGTACGCTCGAAAAGATTCCGGTGCTGGGCGACATCCCGTTGCTCGGGGAACTGTTCCGCTCGCGCAGCAAGTCGCGCGGCAAGACGAACCTGATGGTGTTCATCCGCCCGACAATCCTGCGCACGGCGGCCGACGCGCAACGACTGGCCGAACGGCGCTATGGATATGTGCGCGGACAACAATTGATCGCCAATCCGGACGCCGAACCCTCGATCGACGAATTGCTCCGCGACTATATGGGCATCGCGCCGCCGATCCCCGTGGAAGGGCCTGCCTCTGGCACCACCGACAAGGGTGTGCCGGTACCGCCGGAGATCATTGAATCCCGCTCCACCATCACCGTGCGCCCCGTTTTGACGGAGCCGAAGAAGCGGAAATGAGCGACATCGAAACCCTGCCGCCCGCGCCGCTGCCCTATGCGTTCGCGCGGCGGTTCGGTGTCGTGCTGCAACCTGGCGCGGATGGCCGTCACATGGTGGCGCTGCGGCAGGATGCCGATCCACTGGTCCTGCTCGAAGTGCGGCGGTACCTGGCGCAGTCGTTCGGCGTGACCCGCGTCGACGCGTCCGCATTCGACCGTCTGTTGTCCGATCACTACATGACCGATGGCGAGGCTGCGGCGGTGGCGATGGGCGCGCAGGAAATCGACGCGCTGGCCAGCGGCATCCCGAGCGCCGAGGATCTGCTCGATACCGCCGACGACGCCCCCGCCATCCGCCTGATAAACGGTATCATTGCCGAGGCGGTTCGGCAGGGCGTGTCCGACATCCACATCGAACCCTATGAAAGCGGCCTCGTCGTCCGGATGCGCGTCGATGGCGTTCTGCGCGAGACATTGCGGATGCCTGCGCACGTCGCGCCTGTCATCGTCAGCCGCATCAAGGTGATGGCGCGCCTCGATATCGCCGAACGGCGCGTGCCGCAGGACGGGCGGATCAGCTTGACCTTGGGCGGTAAATTGCTCGACGTCCGCGTCTCGACCCTGCCGAGCCGGGCGGGCGAGCGGGTGGTGCTGCGTATCCTCGACAAGGACAATGCCGGGATCGACCTCGAAATGCTCGGCATGTCGCCTGAGACCCATGCGCTGCTGACCGAGGCGTTCTCCGAACCGAACGGCATCATCCTCGTCACCGGCCCGACCGGCAGCGGCAAGACGACGACGCTCTACGGTGGCCTGCGCATGCTGAACGACGGCAGTCGCAACATCCTGACCGTTGAGGATCCGGTTGAATATGCGGTGGACGGCGTTGGCCAGACCCAAGTGAATTCCAAGGTCGGCCTGACCTTTGCCGCCGGCCTGCGCGCGATCCTGCGTCAGGACCCCGACGTGGTCATGGTCGGCGAAATCCGCGACCGCGAAACGGCGGAGATTGCGGTGCAAGCCTCGCTCACCGGCCATCTGGTGCTGTCGACCGTCCACACCAACGATGCCGTCGGCGCCATCACGCGCATGCGCGACATGAAGATCGAGCCGTTCCTGCTCGCCTCCACGCTTCGCGCCGTGATCGCGCAGCGATTGGTGCGACGGCTGTGCCCTGAATGTCGTCGTCCCGAGGCGGCCAGTGCCTCGCTGGCGTCTTTGCTCGGCGTTCCCGAGGGAACGATCGTTTACGAGCCGGGTGGCTGCGATGCGTGCAGCCACACCGGGTTCAAGGGCCGCGTCGGCGTGTTCGAGGCAATCCGCATTGACGACACGATACGCCGCCTGATCAACGACGGCGGCGACGAGGACGCGATCACGCGCCATGCCTTTGCACGGTCGTCGACACTAACGGCGGCGGCCCGCGCGCTGGTGATTGAGGGCAAGACCACCCCCGAAGAGGCCGTCCGCATTTCGCGCCGCGTCAGCGAGGACGGCATCACCTGATGGCCGACTTCGACTATACCGTCATCGATACCGCCGGGCGCGAACGGCGCGGGTCGCTGGCGGCGGCGACAGCGGAGGATGCGCGGGCAAAGCTCGGCGCGCGGCGGTTCTATATCGTGCGGCTCGAAGCTGCGGCACCGGGTGCACCGCGTGCGGCGCCGCTCCTGTCGCTGGGCGGGTTCGGTCCGCGTCGGCTGAGCGGGAAGGCGCTGACTTTGTTCACGCGCCAGCTCGCGACTTTGGTGCTGGTGACCCCGCTCGAAGAAGCGCTGCGCACCATCGCGCGTCAGACCGAGGGCGACCATGTTCGTACTATCCTCGACCGGGTCCATGCCGGCGTCGTCGAGGGGCGGCGGCTGTCCGAAGCGATGGCGCGCGAACCCAAGAGCTTTCCGCCGCTCTATCGCGCCATGGTCGCGGCGGGCGAGGGGGCAGGGACGTTGCCCGAAATCCTCGAACGCCTGGCCGAATTGATGGAACGCCAGTCGGCGGTACGTTCCAAAGTGACGAGTGCCATCGCCTATCCAGTGGTACTGGCGATCGTCGCGACTTTCGTCGTGATGGCATTGATGATCTTCGTCGTGCCGAAGGTGGTGGAGCAGTTCGACAATGTCGGCCAGCAACTGCCGCTGCTGACCCGCATCGTCATCGGCATTTCGTGGTTCCTGTCGAATTACTGGTGGGCGCTGCTGATAGTGATCGGGTTGATCGCCATCGGGGCGAGCTATGCCTTGCGCGATCCCGCGATACGATTGCGGTTCGACACGATGTGGCTGCGCATCCCCCTGATCGGGCGGCTGACCCGCGATCTCCATGCCGCGCGTATGGCGCGGACCCTGTCGACGATGGTCGGCAGTCGCTTGCCGCTGCTGGAAGGACTGACCCTCACCAGCGCAACCATCCATAATCGCGCGCTCAAGGCGGCGTCGGACGATATCGTAACCGCAGTGCGCGGCGGCGGGAGCTTGTCGACGGCCCTCAAGCGGACCGGTCTTTTCCCGCCGCTGCTCGTCTATCTGACGGCGTCGGGCGAGGCTTCGGGTCAGCTCGACACCATGCTGGAACGCGCGGCTGACTATCTGGAACGCGAATTCGACACCTTCACGTCGAGCGCGCTGTCGCTGCTCGAACCCGCCATCATCGTCGTCATGGGCGGTATCGTGATGGCAATCGTGCTATCGATCCTGCTCCCCATCCTTCAACTACAAACCATGGTCGGAACGTGATGCGCAAGACACCTGCCAGAGCACCAAGCGAAGAAGGATTTACCCTCGTCGAGCTGATGGTCGTCATCGTCATTATCGGGCTGCTTTCGACGCTCGTTGCGCTGACAATCCTGCCGCAACTCGGCAAGGCGAACGATCAGAAGGCCAAGGCCGACATCGCGACACTGGATTCGGCGCTCGAACTCTACCGGCTCAATAACCTGACCTATCCGGCGACGTCGGACGGGCTCGGCGCTTTGCTCGCGGCGCCGCCGTCGCTGACCGATCCCAGCCGCTATCAGGCGGGCGGGTACATCAAAAAACTGCCGAAGGATCCCTGGGGCCGCGACTACAAATACGAATATCCCGGCAAGCATGGCGGCTTCGACATCTACACGCTCGGGGCCGATGGCGCGCCCGGGGGAACGGGCGAAGATGCCGACATTGGCAACTGGCAGTAAGCGCGCTGCCGAACACGGCTTCACGCTTATAGAGTTGATGGTGGTGCTCGTCCTGATCGGTCTCGCCTCGGCGGCGGTCGTGCTGGCGATCCCCGATCCGAAGGGCCGCGTGTTCGATGAGGCCGAACGCTTTGCCGTCCGCGCCCGCGCGGTGCGCGATGATGCCATCGTGCAAGGGCGGACGATGGCGGTACATATCGACGGCAACGGCTACGCGGTCGAGCGTCGCGCGCAAGGGCGCTGGCAGGCTGTGGGTGACCGGGTATTCGCGCCGGTCAGCTGGATGGCGGGAACAGGCGTGACGTCGCCAACATCACGGATTTCGTTCGATTCGACCGGTGCCGTCGCTGACCCGCTTACGGTGGAGCTCTCGCGCGACGGGGTGACGGCAAGGATCGATATTCCCGGCGACGGCGCAGCCTATGTCGCGCGCTGAACGGGGGTTCACCCTTATCGAAATGCTGGTTGCGCTGGCGATCTTCAGCCTGGCCGCACTCGCGCTGCTGCGGCTCGAAGGTGTGACACTGACCGGCACCCAACGCCTTGCCGACACCACAATCGCACAGGTCGTCGCGCGCAACCTGGCCGTCGACATCCTCACCGACCCGCGCGGCCCCGCCATCGGCACCGAGAACGGCGAAGTCGTGAACGCAGGCCAGTCCTGGCGCTGGACGCGGATCACGACCCGCACCGACGACTCGCGGATCGTCCGTATCGACGTGAGTGTCGCCGACCAGAGCGGTCGCCCGTTGACGCGCCTTTCGCTGGCAAGGGCGGTCGAATGAGTCCCCGGGCCCAACACGGCTTCACGCTCATCGAGATGATGGTCGCGCTGCTCATTTTCGCGATGATCGCCGCCGCGGGCGTGGCGCTGCTCTCGTTCGGCGTCCGGGCACAGGCCGCCGCGACGACGCGGCTCGACGATGTGGCGGACGTTCGCCGCATGTCGGTGCTGCTGGCGAACGACCTCGCCCAGTCCGTGCCCCGTGTGGCCCGCGGTGCCGATGGAAATGTGCTGCGCGCGTTCACGGGCAACGACGGGCGCAGCGACCCGCTCGTCATGGGCTATGTCCGTGGCGGGTGGACCAATCCCGATGGGAAAGCACGGCCCGGTATCCAGCGCGTCGATGTCACGCTCAACCAGGGGCGCCTCGAACGCCGCGCCTATGCCGCGCCCGACGGTGACAGCCTCGCAACGACGATCCTGCTCGCCGACAAGGTGACGGCGCTGACGATGCGTTATCGCGACAAGCGCGGCGACTGGCGCGAGCGCTGGGACAATGGCGAGATTGCCACGTTGCCCGCCGCGGTCGAAATGACCGTGACCCGCGCCAAGGACCCCCCGCTGACGCTCGCCTTCATGGCGGGACCGGCCTACCCGTGAAGCCGAAACCTTCAGAACGCGGTGCGGCGCTGCTCACGGTCTTGCTGATCGTTGCGATCATGGCCGTCCTTGCTGCCTCCGCGCTCGAACGGTTGAAACTCGCCACCCATCTAACGAGCAACGGCGCCGCCATCGAACAGGCACGCGCTTATGCATTCGCCGCTGAAACCGTTGCCCGCTACCGGATCGGCGACCTGATCCAGCGCGATGCCAGCCGCACAACGCTGGAGGGCGACTGGGCGGGCAAGCCCACCAATTTCCCCATCGACGGCGGCCTCGCCACCGCGCGGATCGATGACGGCGGCAATTGCTTCAACCTCAATTCGCTTGCCGAGCGCCAGCAGGACGGCGTCCTGACCGCGCGGCCGCTGGGTATTGCGCAATTCGCCCGCCTGATGACGTTGGTCGAGGTGCCCGGTCGCGATGCCGCCGCGATTGCCGCCGCCGCCGCCGACTGGATCGATACGGACACCTTGCCGCAGCCCGGCGGTGCCGAAGACCTGGCCTATGCCAACGCGGGTCGCGCTGCCCGCACCGCCAACACATTGATGGCCGACCCGGCGGAGCTTCGCGTCGTTGCGGGAATGACGCCCGCGATCTACAGCCGGTTGCGCCCCTTTATTTGTGCCCTGCCGGTGACCGATCTGACCAACATCAACATCAATACGTTGCGATTGGGGCAGGCACCCCTGCTGGCGATGCTGTTGCCGGGACTCGACCCGACGCGCGCGGCGACGGCCATCGACGCGCGGCCCCTGCGCGGTTGGGATTCGACCGCAACTTTCTGGAACCTGCCCGGCCTCGCCGGCACCCCACCCGCTGACGACACCCGCAATCAGGTGCGGTTGACGACGCGCTGGTTCAACGTCGCGGTGACCATCGAGCTGGCGGACGCCGAGCTGGAGGAACATGCGCTGATCGACGCCGCGTTGAAGCCCGCCAAGCTCGCCCGCCGCAGTTACGGGGAGCCGACATGAGTACGTCCCAATGACGACACTGGTGGTCCTCGACGACGGGCATTGGCTGCGCATCGACGACGGCGGCATCGTCGGGCGCGGCAGCGACGTGTTCGAAGCGCTGCCCTCGGACGAGAACGAGATCGTCGTCGGTGTCGTCTCGGCGCGCGATAGCGTGATCCGCAACCTCGACCTGCCCGGCCGGTCGGACGCACAGGCGACGGCGGCGGCAAAGCTCGCCATCGGCGAACAGAGCCTGACCGGCCCCGAATTGCTCCACGTCGCGGCCGGTCCGGTGGACGAGGGCGGGTACCGCGATGTCGTCGCGGTCGAATCGGCCACGATCGCATCCAAGCTGCAGGCACTCGCCGCCGTCGGCCTCGATCCCGACCGCCTGCTCGCTGCACCCCTGCTGCTGCCTCGCCCCGATATCGGTTTCGTCCGCGCGACCCTGGGTCAGGAAGCGATCGTACGCGGGCAGGGGACCGGCTTTCTTGACGATCCGGCGCTCACCGAAGCCATCGTTGGCACAGCTCCCGTTGCGCCCATCGACCGGCTCGCCCTCGAATCCGCGATCATCGACGCGGTCGGGGCGCCCGGTCCCGACCTCCGTTTCGGTATCTTTGCCAAGCGCAAGCCCTGGGCCATCGACGTCAATCGACTGCGGCGGTTCGCGGTTATGACGCTCGTCCTCGGCGGCCTGATCCTGCTGACAGCCATCGCCGCCATCGTCCGCACGAGCATGACGGCTTCGAACCTCGAGAACCAGAACATCGCCAACGCCGCCGCCGTGCTGCCGCCCGGCACCGTTGTCACCGACCCCGCCTTGCAAGCCGAAGCACGCCTGACCGCCATGCGCGGCGCGGGCGGCGGCCTGGCTCCGCTCGCCAGTGCCTTCGCGACCGCCGTCAACGCGACGCCCAATGTCGAACTCGGCTCGATGATCTTCGACGGGGAAGGGGGCCTGCGCGCGACCGTCCGCGCCGCCTCTGCCGCCGATCTCAGCGCGGTCGAGGCGCGGTTGGCGGCCGCCGGCCTGCGCGCCGAACCCGGCCCGATCGTCGCAAATCAGGGCCGCCCCTATCGCGACATCACGGTGCGGCGGCCATGATGGCGCGCGCAATCGACTGGTGGGCGGGGCGCAGCGAGCGCGAACGCTGGATGCTGGGCGTCATGTTCGCGCTGCTCGGCCTCGTGCTGCTGTGGCTTCTCATCATCCGGCCCATCGACGGCGCGCGCGCGCGTGCCAATCTGCGCCTTGCCGCCGCCACCACCGACGCCGGACGGATCGCCGCCGTCGCCGAAGGAATCCGCCGCGCCCGCGCTTCCGCACCGCCGGTGCTGGCCATCCCCTTGCCCGCCGCCGTCGGACAGGCAGCGGAAGCGAACGGCTTCACCCTGGCGCGCCTCGACCCTCAGGGCGGCGACCGCGTTGCCATCGCCATCTCCACGGCGCGCAGTCCGGCATTGTTCACCTGGCTCGCCGCGCTCGAGAAACAGGGGGTCATCGTCGACAAGCTCACCTTGCGCACCAACAGCGACGCGACACTTGCGGTCGAGGGTGTCTTGCGGGTGCAGGGCCGATGACGTCACCGAATGGCTGGGTAATGACCCGTACCTGGCGGATTGTTATCGCGGTTACGGCAGCACTGATCCTGATCATCATGCTGTTGCCGTTGTCGGTCGCGCTGCCGATGGTCGCGCCGAACAACAGCGGACTCAGCGCCAGTAAGGCCACCGGGACCATCTGGGAGGGCAAGCTTTACGACGCCCATGTTGCCGGGATGGCGCTCGGCGATACCCGGGTCGGACTTTGGCCGCTGCCATTGCTGACGGGGGAAGCGCAGTTGGGTTTCAGCACGCCGACGCTGCGCGGCACCATCATCGCCAATAATGGTGGCTACGGCATCGCGCGCGGCAACGGCCCCATCGATATCGCGGTGCGGGTGAAGCCGCTGCCGCTGTCCCAAATCATCCTCGACGACGCGAGCGTGCGATTTCGGGGGAATAACTGCAGCAGCGCAACCGGTCGCGTCCGCGCGGCCGTCACGGGCGATATCGGCGGCCTCACGCTGCCCGGCGGCATGAGCGGCACGCTGCGCTGCGATGGATCGGCGCTGCTGGTTCCGCTGACCGGCCAGTCGGGCATGGAGCGGCTCGACCTGCGTGTGATGGGCGACGGCAAATGGCGCGCCGAACTCGGCATCCGCTCGACCGACCCCGTCGTGACCGCCAAATTGCTGGGTGCGGGCTTTACCCTTGGTCCCGGTGGCTTCTCGATCCGCCTTTCGGGCGCACTCTGACTTGACGCTTCCGCCTTCCCGCGCGTAGGGCGGCGCGCGCTTCACCGGCAAACACCCGGGCATGGCGATCGTAGCTCAATTGGTTAGAGCGCCGGTTTGTGGTACCGGAGGTTGCGGGTTCAATCCCCGTCGATCGCCCCAAGTGCGCCATTTCGCACCGTTGCTACCATCAGTTTCACATCGCCAGTCTGTCAGGGTCGATGTGCAACGTCACCGCCAGACCCTCTTCCGCCCAATTATAATCGATCGAGCCGCGCAAATGGCCGGTGATGCTCCGTTTGAGCAATTGACTGCCATAGCCGCCTACGGCGTCCGGCACCTTGACCTTCGGCCCGCCACTTTCGGTCCAGACGATCTCGATGGTGTTGCCATGGGTCGAACAGGAAACATCCAGGACGCCCGTCTCCATGGATAGCGCGCCATACTTCAAGGAGTTCGTCGCCAATTCGTGGACGATCAAGGCGACTACCGTCGTCGAGGATTCGCCGACGCTCATTCGCGGCACGGATACGCGGATACGTGGTTTGAAAGCACCAAGATCGTCATAGGGGGCAAGCAACACGGTCAGCAAATCGCCGAGCAGCGACGAAGGCGCGTGGGTCTGGCCGGGAACCGGTCGTACGAGATCATGGGCGCGGCCCAGTGCGGTTAGCCGAAGGGTCAACTCACGCGCCATGTCCTCGGCGGTTTCGGTCGAACGCGATGTGATGTTCGTCAGACCGGAGGCGATGGCGAGCAGGTTCTTGACCCGGTGGCTCATTTCGCCGGCGAGAGGCTCTTGGCTCTCCTCGGCTTGCTTGCGGTCAGTGACGTCTAGGAAAATGCCGAACATGATGCGGTTGACGATCCCTTCGTCGTCCCCCTGCCCACGCGCCGAAATCCACTTTATCTCATTGCCGATCATGATGCGGAAATCGATTTCGAACGGACCGACGATTGCGCGGGTCGCATTGAAGGCCGCACGAACCCAGTCGCGATCCTTGGGATGAATGTGCGCCGAGAGATCCTCGAAGGTCACATCCTTGCTCTGCTCGACTCCCCAAAGTGCGTAGGAATGATCGTCCATCGCTAAAGCATCGGTGTCGACGTTCCAGGACCAGAGCGTGACACCAGCAGCCTCAATGGCGCGGACAAGATTTTTGGGTTCCCACAACAGGGGTTTTTGCGCGTCTGCGGTCATCGTCGAATCCTCGTGTTCCGCCTTGTCGGCAGGCGAGTCATCGAGCGCAGCTAAACGGTGATGCGCGACAGACCTGTGTCCTCGACGACAACGAGCGAATATGATCTTGGTTCCACTACCGAAACTGCTTCGTGATGTTCACAGCATTGAGAACGTGGTAACTTTCAGGGTGACAGATGCGACGTAACAATCTACCAACCTAGTGTAACTTTCTGTCGAGACCCTATCATGCCCGCCCCCTACAATCTCCCCGATTTCGACGCCCATGAGGGCGTCCATCTGTTCCACGATCGCGGCACCGGCATGACAGCGATCATCGCGGTTCACTCGACCACGCTCGGCCCGGCGGCGGGCGGGACGCGGTTCTGGCATTATGCCGACAGCAACGATGCGGTGACGGACGCGCTGCGGTTGTCGCGCGGGATGAGCTACAAGAACGCGATGGCTGGCCTGCCTGCGGGCGGGGGCAAGGCGGTGATCCTTGCCGATGCCGACCGGAAGAAGACGCCCGATATGCTCGCGGCGTTTGCGCGGGCGGTCGACAGCCTCGGTGGGCGCTATATCACGGCGCAGGACGTGGGGATGAGTGAGGCTGACATGGTCACGCTGTCGCAGACGACGGCGCATGTCGCGGGGCTCCCGGGGCAGGGTGGCGATCCCGGTCCGTCGACCGCGCGCGGAGTCTATTTGGGTGTTTGTGCAGCGGTGAAGCAGGCATTGAAGCGCGACAATGTTCGCGGCGTCCATATCGCGGTGCAGGGGGTCGGCAGTGTCGGCGGTGGCCTCGCACGCTTGCTGGCCGCCGATGGCGCGCGGCTGACCCTGGCCGATGTCGACGGCGACCGGGCGGCGGCGCTTGCCGGCGAAATCGGTGCGGCTGTGGTGCCGGTCGACGCGATCATGTCGCTCGAGGCCGATGTACTTAGCCCCTGCGCGCTGGGCGCGATCCTGACAACCGAGAGCATCGCGGCGTTGCGCGTGGCAGCGGTGGCGGGTGGTGCGAACAACCAGCTGGCGACCGAGGCGCAGGGGGCGGAGCTTGCCGCGCGCGGCATTCTCTATGCGCCCGACTATGTCATCAATGCCGGAGGCATCATCAACGTGCTGCGGCATGTCGGGCAGGGTGGCGATGCAGAGGTTGCGGCGCGGATCGACGGTATTCCGGGTCGCCTCGAAGCGATCTGGGGCGAGAGTGCCGCCACCGGCGACACGCCCGCGCGTGTTGCTGACCGCATGGCGCAGAAACTGATCGGGCGTGGCTGATTGTTTTGCGGCAGTAAGTATCTTCCCAAGCGGGCGAAAGCTGGGCTAACAGACGTGTCAGGATGCATGCTCTGGCCAACCCCGCCCGGTTTCTGCGACTCGCGCGACCGTTGACGACGATCTTCGGTTTGGGAGGGGCGTTGCTGATCGCGTTCGGCAGCTATGCCGGGCTGGTGATGACGCCGCCCGACTATCTGCAGGGCGATTCGGTGCGTATTCTCTATATCCACGTGCCCGCCGCCTGGCTGTCGATGGCGGGGTGGAGCGGCATCGCGCTGGCCAGTCTGGCGCAGTTGGTCTGGCGTCATCCACTGTCCGGCGTGGCCGCGCGCGCAATTGCGGTGCCCGGCGCGATGTTCACGGCTATCTGCTTGATAACAGGCGCGATCTGGGGCCGCCCGACTTGGGGCACCTACTGGCAATGGGACGGCCGGATGACGTCTGTGCTTGTCCTTCTTTTCCTCTATATCGGCTATATCGCCCTCGCGTCGAACAGCGGCGAGCGCGGCAGCGTCAGCCGCGTGACCGCGATCTACGGCCTTGTCGGCGCGATCAACCTGCCGATCATCAAATACAGCGTCCAATGGTGGAACACCCTGCACCAGGCGCCGTCGATCACGCTGCGCGGCTCGGCGATCTCGTCCGAATTGCTCTGGCCCTTGGGCTTCACCGTGCTTGGCTTCAGCTTCCTGTTCGGGGCCATCGTCCTGATGCGGATGCGCGCGATCTTGGCGGATGCAAAGGTCGAGTCCCGTTTGGCAAGGCTCGCCGCCGCATGAACCCCTGGCCGTTCGTTATTGCCGCCTATGCCATTACACTCGTAGGCGCAGCTGCAATCGCGGGTTGGGCGTGGCTCTCGATGCGCCGCGCTGAGCGCGCCGTAGACAGCCTGCGCGACACCAGGCGCGACGGATGAAGCCCAAGCAGCAACGCCTGATCCTCGGGATCGTCGCACTGGTGGCAATCGGCGGTTCGGGTTTTCTTGCAATGTCTGCCATCGGCGACAAGGCCAGCTTCTTTTACTCGCCGGCCGACATCGTGAAGCAGGGCGTGCCGCAGGGTCAGGCAATCCGCCTCGGCGGGATGGTCACAGGGGGCAGTATCAAGAAAGCCGCCGACGGCGTGACCATCGACTTCCTCGTCCATGATGGTCCGGCAACGGTGCCCGTCCGCTTCCGTGGCATTCCGCCGGATCTGTTCAAGGAGGATTCCGGCGTCGTTGCGGAAGGCAGCTTCGTTGGCGCAACTTTCGTCGCGACCAACCTGCTCGCCAAACATGACGAGCGCTACATGCCGCCGCAGATGGACGGCAAGCAGCACAAGACGACGACACTCGCGCAGAAATGATCGCAGAGGCCGGTCTTGCAGCCCTGTGGCTGGCGGCGGCACTCGCGTTGCTGCAATTCGTGCTGGCATGTCTGGGACTGAACGAGAACCGTGCCGACTTGCGGTACGGCGTTCGAGCGGTGGCTGTCGTGCAGGGACTGTTCGTGGCGCTCGCGTTCTCTCTACTCGTGGTTTGTTTCCTCGAATCGGACATGTCGGTCGCTTTGGTCGTTGCCAACAGCCATTCGATGAAACCGTGGCTCTACAAGCTGGCCGGAACATGGGGAAACCATGAGGGATCGATGCTGCTGTGGGTCACGATCCTCGGCATAGCGGGCGGGCTGGTTGCCATCCTTGAGCGGCGCGTTGTCGAACGCACGTTGACCGCAACGCTCGGTGCGCAGGCGCTGATCTCGTTCGGTTTCTATGCCTTCCTTCTGTTCGCGTCGAACCCGTTTGCCCGGGCGTTTCCGGTGCCGGAGGACGGGCAGGGGCTGAACCCGCTCTTGCAGGATCCCGGCTTGGCCTTCCATCCGCCGACGCTCTACATTGGCTATGTCGGCATGTCGGTTGCCTTTAGTTTTGCCGTCGGCGCGCTCGTTACCCGCGATGTTGGCCGCGATTTCGCGCGGGCAATGCGGCCCTGGGTGCTGGGCGCGTGGATATTCCTGACGCTCGGCATCACGGCGGGCAGTTACTGGGCCTATTACGAGCTCGGCTGGGGCGGCTGGTGGTTCTGGGATCCGGTCGAGAACGCCTCTCTGATGCCGTGGTTGGCGGCAACCGCATTGCTTCACTCGGTCAGCGTCCTGGCGACGCGCGACGGCTTGCGCGCCTGGACGATCATGCTGGCCGTCGTCGCTTTTTCGATGTCGATGATCGGCACCTTCCTCGTCCGTTCGGGTATCCTGACCAGTGTGCACGCCTTTGCGGTCGATCCGGAACGCGGCAGCTTCATCCTAGCTCTGCTCGCAATCTATATCGGCGGCGCGCTGGCCCTGTTTGCGATCCGGATCGGCACCGTGAAGGAAGGAACGCAGTTCGATCTAGTCAGCCGCGAGGGCGCGCTGGTGATGAACAACCTGCTGCTCTCCGCCATCCTCGGGATCGTCTTCGTCGGGACGCTTTATCCCTTGTTCGCAGAGGCGGTGTCGGGCGAAAAGCTGTCGGTTGGCCCGCCCTATTTCAACGCGACGGCAGGGCCACTGACCTTGGTGCTTATCATCGTGATGGCGCTCGGTCCGGTCAGCCGCTGGCGGCGGGACGAGTTGAAATCGGTGATCCGCCGCGTTGCGCTGCCGGTGCTGATAACGGCGCTCGCGCTGCTGGCGATGGTATTGTTCGCACCGCCTATCCACATCCTGTCGTTCCTGGGCATTGTGCTGGCGGTCGGCGTGGGTGCGGCGAGCCTTGCGCCCTTGTGGGGCCGTAACCTTCGCCGCACACCGATGTTCACCTACGGCATGGTGCTCGCGCATTTCGGCGTCGCGGTGAGTATCGCAGGCATGGCGACCGAAAGTGCGTTCATCAAGGAAACGCTGGTCGCCTCGAAAATGGGCGAAACGCACGACGTCGGTCCCTACAAGGTTACGCTCAAGTCCATCGAACCGGTTGCCGGACCGAATTGGACCGCACTCGAAGCCGAACTCGTCGCGCAGCGCGGCGACGGCAAGCCATTTACGATGCGCCCGCAATCGCGGATGTTCTCAAATCCACCGACCGAAACCAATGAGGCCGCCATCGCGACGCGCCTCGACGGGCAGCTGTACCTCGTGCTGGGCAAGCCCGACAATGAGGGCCGCTGGCAGCTGCGATTGTGGTGGAAACCGATGGTCACGTTGATCTGGCTCGGCGGTGCCTTGATCGCCATCGGCGGCGCATTGTCGCTCCTCGGGCGCGCGCGCAAGGAATCGGGTCTGGCGATGCGCAAGGCGTATAGCTGATGCGTGTTTGGCTCTGGGTACCGCTTGCCGCGTTCGTCGTATTCTTTGGTGTCGTCGCGGTCGGCCTCTATAGCCCCGACGATCGGACGCATCCGTCGAAACTGATCGGCAAGCCGATGCCGAGCTTCACCTTGCCGCCAGCGGCCGCGGGTCGCCCGGGCCTGGCAACCACTGACTTTCGCGGCCAGCCGCGGCTGATCAACGTGTTCGCCAGTTGGTGCGTACCATGCGCCACCGAAGCGCCCGTTTTGGGAATGCTGGCGCAGCAAGGCGTGATTATCGACGGCATCGCCATCCGCGACCGTCCCCAGGATCTGGCAGCTTTCCTGTCTCGCCACGGCAACCCTTTCCGCGCCATTGGCGATGATCCCGCTTCCCAGGTCCAGATTTCTCTCGGCTCTTCCGGCGTACCGGAGACCTTCGTCGTCGATGCCACCGGCACGATCCGATATCAGCATATCGGACCGATTGAGCCCGGTGATGTCGATACGATTCTCGCCAAACTAGGGGCCGCGCGGTGATGCGCGTCATATCCGCACTGGCTTTATTTGCGCTGGCAACGCCGGTTCTGGCTGACTCGCAGATGCCACAAGCACCGCTCGCGAACACGCAGCTGCCGGACCCGGTCAAGGAAGCCGCTGCCAAGGATTTGATGCTGTCGATCCGCTGCCTCGTCTGCCAGGGCCAGTCGATTGCCGACAGCGACGCAGAAATGGCCGCCGACATGCGGTCGCTGATCCGCACGAGGGTGCAGGCGGGCGAAAAGCCGGAGGCAATCCGCAAATGGCTGGTCGAACGCTATGGCAATTGGGTGACCTATAATCCCCCGCTCGATATGGCGACGGCGCCGTTGTGGATTGCACCGATTATGCTGCTCGCGCTGGGCTTGGTCCTGGCGCGCGGACGTTTCCGGAAGCGTCGCTGATGGGTTGGCTGTTCGTCCTGATCTTTGCTCCGGCGGCGCTCGCTTTGCTGTGGCGGTTCGGCAAACTGCCGCGCGCGGGACTCGAGCTGGCGCTTGCCGCTGCATTCGTAGGGATTGCCGGCTATATCTGGCAGGGCTCACCTGATCAGGCGGGATCGCCGGTTATTTCCAGAGAACAAGCAGGCCTGACCCAGCCGGACAAGGCGCTGATGATGGCGCGCGGTGCCACGATGAATCGCTATGGCGACGCCGCAAAAGTCGTCGAGTTCGCCGATACGCTCGATCGGTTGGGCCTGACGCGCGAGGCCGTCATTGCGGTCAAGACCGGGATGCGAAAGGAGCCCAACAACGTCGACCTGTGGGTTGCGCTCGGCAATAGCCTGGTTGCGCACGGGAACGGCACCCTGTCTCCGGCAGCCGAGTTTGCGTTTCAGCGCGCCGCCCAGATTTCACCCGAGCATCCGGCACCGCCTTTCTTCATGGGCCTGGCGCTCGCCAATTCGGGTCGTGCCGAAGAAGCGGGACAAGTATGGCGTGGATTGCTCGCGCGGACGCCAAAGGAAGCGCCCTGGCGTGCCGACCTCGAAGCGCGGCTCAGTGCCATCGGCGGGATGCCCACGCCCTGACGGTCTGATCACGTCGTTGGTTCCCAGCTTGCTCAAGCAACTGCAATACGTTCAATGTGCGCACATGGCTCGAGATCCAGAACCGCCGGTGGCAAAGCGCGTCCGCAATATTGCCGAGCTTGCCGAACTTGCCGGGGTATCGCCAGGCACGGTGTCACGTGCGCTGAGCGGCGCGGGGTTGATCAGCCCCAAAACCCGCGCGCGCATCCAGGCACTGGCGCGCGAATACGACTTTACACCGAATGCCATGGCGCGAAATCTGCGTATCCAGCGCACCGGGGCGATCGCGGTGGTCATTCCGCTGGGCCATGAAACGGGGCGACACATTTCCGATCCCTTCTTTATGAGCATGTTGGGATATCTGGCGGATGGACTGACGGAGCGCGGTTACGACCTGTTGCTCTCGCGCGTCATACCAAGGGACAACCTCTGGCTTGACCGCATCATCGATTCAGGTCGAGTTGATGGTGTCATTGTGATTGGCCAGTCGGACCAGCTGGAGACGCTCGAACGCATCGCCGCGCGATTCTCCCCGTTGGTTGTTTGGGGCGGGCACGACGTCGGGCAGCAGCATTGTTCGGTTGGATCCGATAACCGGCTGGGCGGATTGCTCGCGACCCGGCACCTGATCGAGCGGGGGTGTCGTCGGATTGCGTTTTTCGGCGATCCACGCTCACGCGAAGTCGATCAACGTCTTGCCGGATGTCGAAATGCGATGGCCGAAGCCGGGCTGAGCGACGCGCTAACGCTTGTCCCCGTGCAACTGGTTGCCGAGGATGCGGAGCCCGACATTGCCCTGTTTCTGGCCGAATGCAGCGAACTTCCGCAGGGCATCGTCGCGGCATCGGACGTTGTTGCGATGAGCTTGCTTCAGGCTTTGACCGAACGCCGCATTGCCATCCCGGAAACGGTTCGTGTGGTTGGTTATGATGATTTGGCGATTGCCCAGCAGACCGTGCCGCGGTTGACCAGCGTCAGACAGAATATCGCTGACGGGGCTGGTCATCTCGTCGACCTACTGCTTCGCCGGATCGCCGGTGAAACTACCGAAGCCGTCGTGATGCACCCCGAACTGATCGTCAGACAATCCAGCTGAGAGAAATATTTGGCCCCGGCCAATGGCGGAAGAGGTGGGATTCGAACCCACGGAGAGCTTGCACCCTCGCTGGTTTTCAAGACCAGTTCCTTAAACCACTCGGACACTCTTCCTTAACAGCCCGGTAGGACGGCGCGACTTTCCGTGCAAGTCATGCGACAAAGCGGTTTCGCGTGGGGACAGGGCTGTGCCATTGTCATGCCATGCGGGGGTTTCAACTTGTTCGGTACATGGCGCTGGGGGCGGCGCTTTTCCTGCCGCTCTCGGGACTGGGGGGTGGTCGCGCTTTCGCGCAGGACGAAGAGAGCGGATTTCAGACCTATCTGCAAAGCGTAGCGCGAACGGCGCGTGCGCAGGGCGTGTCTCAAGCGACGATCGACGCTGTGCTGCCAACGCTGACGTTCAATGCGCGTGTGGTCGAACTCGACCGGCAACAGCCCGAAACGAATCCAAATGCCCCGATTCCGAGATTTGCGCCTTACCGCGACCAGCACGTCGACAGCGCCCGCATCACGCGGGGCCGTGCGAAATATCAGGCGCTGCGCCCGCTGTTGCAGCGAGTCGAGCGCGAAACCGGCGTGCCCGAGGGCATCATGATCTCGATCTATGGCAACGAGACCAATTACGGGTCGTTTACCGGCACTTTCGATCTTGCCCGTGCGCTCGCCAGCCTCGCCTATGAAGGCCGACGTCGGGCATTGTTTCAGCAGGAATTCATCGACACGCTGAAGCTGCTCGACCGGGGTTATCGACGCGATGAGCTGGTCGGAAGCTGGGCGGGTGCGACCGGATATCCGCAATTCCTTCCCTCCGTTGTCCTGCGCCTCGCGCGCGACGGGGACGGCGATGGGCGCGCCGACATCTGGCGCAGCGAGGCCGACGCCCTCGCCTCGATCGCGAACTATTTCCGCGATGCAGGCTGGCGGCCGAACCAGCCCTGGGGCGTGGCGGCCAGCGTGCCGGCTTCGCTCGACCGTGCGGCCGTCGCGAACCGCACCGTCAGCCCGCGCTGCCCCCGCGTCCACGACCGTCACAGCCAGTGGAAGACGGTTGGCGAATGGCGTGCGCTGGGCGTGGTGCCGGTCTCGGCAAAACTGCGCGATACCGACATGGCCTCATTGCTCGAACCCGACGGACCCAACGCAACCGCTTACCTGCTGACCGGAAATTACCGGGTGATCCTCGACTATAACTGCTCGAATTTCTACGGGCTGTCGGTCGGGCTGCTGGCGGATGCGGTTGCGGGCTGACCCCATTGTGGTGGGTGCGATGCTCGCCATCTGCGCGATGCCGCGACCGAGCGCTGCGCGCGACCATGACGAAACCGGGATGGCGAGCTGGTACGGGGAGGAGTTGCGCGGCAACCGAACTGCCAGTGGCGAACGCTTCGACCCCGACGGGATCAGCGCGGCGCACCCATATTTTCCCATGTCTTCCTATGCAGAAGTGACGTCGCTCGATACCGGACGGTCGATCCTGGTCCGCATCAACGACCGGGGGCCGTTCCATTCGAACCGGATCATCGATCTGTCGCTGGGGGCGGCACGGCAATTGGGAATTACAGGGCACGGCGCGCATCGCGTGCGCGTGCGCCGCGTCGATCCGAGCGAAGCGGAGAAGCTGGCCTTGCAGAGTCCGCCACCACCGCCCCGCCAAGCCGCATCGGCGCGGATCCCCACCGGGCCGGGCCCATTCTTCCTTCAGGTCGCCAGCTTTTCGAGCGAGTATCGTGCACGAACGCTGGCCGGAAAGCTCGATGCGACCGTATCATCGATTGCCGGAACATGGCGGGTACGGCTCGGTCCCTATGAATCTGCGACCAAAGCGATGGCCGCACTGGCACCGCTGGCGGCAAGGGGCTATCCGGACGCCGTGATCACCCGCTGAATCGCGTACTGACCGAACGGAATCGATGTGAAGCCTGTCCTACCCCTTGTTGCCGTCCTTTTCGCCGCTGCCCCCGTCACCGCTGCGGCACCTCCGTTCGAAACACCAGCGCCGGTCGCTTATCTGGTCGATGTGTCGTCGGGCGCGGTCCTCTATCGCAAGGACGAGAACCGCCGGATGCCACCCGCGTCGATGGCCAAGATGATGACCGTGTATGTGGCGTTCGACATGATCAAGAAGGGCGAGCTGAAGCTCGACCAGACCTTCACCGTCCGCCCCGAAACCTGGGCGAAATGGCATGGTCCTGCCGCCGGCTCTACGATGTTCCTCTCAGCGGGGGAGACGGTGAGCGTCGATAATCTGTTGAAGGGGATCGTCACACTGTCGGGCAACGATGCCTGCGTGGTTCTGGCTGAGGGCATCTCGGGGACGGAGGACGCCTTTGCCGCGCGGATGAATGCGGCCGCGAAAAAGCTGGGTCTCGCCAACAGCAACTTCGGCAATTCGAATGGCTGGCCCGACGAGGGACGCAACTATGTGACGGCCCATGATCTCGCGACTCTCGCAGCTGCAACGATCGAGGAGCATCCGCAACTCTACAAGAAATACTACTCTCTGCCGTCTTTTACCTGGGGCAAGACTTTGGGTGCCGGGGCCGCAATTACACAGGCGAACCGCGACCCGCTGCTCGGGCGCGTGGCGGGGGCGGACGGGCTGAAGACGGGCCACACCGACGAGGCCGGCTATGGCTTTACCGGCTCGGCCGAACAGAACGGACGGCGTCTGGTAATGGTTGTCGCAGGGCTGGGCAGTTTCAATCAGCGCATCGAGGAATCTGTCAAGTTCATCGAATGGGGCTTCAAGGCCTGGCAGACCAAGCCGCTGCTGACGAAGGGGCAGAAGATCGAAACGGCCGAGGTCCAGCTGGGCGATGCTGCGACCGTTGGACTCGTCGCGCCGCGAAATCTGGCGGTGACGATGCCTGCGGGCGGGTTGACCGGCATGAAGGTCAAGGTCGTGTATCAGGGGCCGATCAAGGCCCCGATCGCCGCAGGTCAGCACATTGCCGACCTTGTTGTGGAGACTCCATCGACCCCGCCTCAGGTCATGCCGCTGGTCGCCGAGACTGCTGTGGGCGAAGCCGGGTTCTTCCGGCGTGCGTGGGCCGGGTTCTGGTCCTTCTTCGGGGTGTGATCCTGCCCGGGCGCTTCATCACGCTCGAAGGCGGCGAGGGCGTCGGCAAATCGACGCAGGCAAAGCGGCTTGCAGACGCATTGCGCGCGCAGGGTAAGACCGTCGTCGTGACCCGTGAGCCTGGTGGCACGCCGGGTGCAGAGGCCATCCGCGGCCTGCTGATGACCGGCAGCACGGACCGCTGGAGCGCACGTGTTGAGGCTTTGCTGTTTGCGGCCGCGCGTGCCGATCATGTCGAGCGCGTGATCCGGCCTGCGCTGGAACGCGGCGACTGGGTGATCTGCGACCGCTTCATCGATTCGACCCGCGCCTATCAGGGCGGAGCCGGGGGCGTGTCGGACGACGAGATCATGGTGTTGCATGGTTTCGGGAGTCAGGGCTTGCTACCGGTCAGGACATTGCTGCTACAGATGTCTGTGTTTGACGGAACATTACGCGTGATTGAGCGCGACGGACGGGAAGCTGATCGCTTTGGAGCCAAGCCAGGTGGTTACTTCGATGACGTCGATGCACGGTTTGATCGGCTAGCAGATGAAGAACCCGATCGTTTCAGGAAGATCGACGCGTACGGTGGCGTTGAGTTGGTGACCGACCGCCTGCTAGCCGCGCTCGGCGACCTCCTGTGAACATCCTCGGACACGACGCCCAATTCGAGGCGATCAATGCCGCCATCGCCAGTGGGAGGATGCATCATGCGTGGCTGCTTCACGGCCCCCGCGGTGTTGGCAAGGCGAGCTTTGCCAAGGAAGTTGCGGCCAAATTGCTGGCCGACGCGCTATCGGGTGAATTGAGCAGCAACGGCTTTGTCGTTGGCTTCGATGATTCGACTGCAAAGCTGATCGCCGCGCGCAGCCATCCTGACTATCAGCTCATCGAACGTGAGGTCTGGGCCGATCCAACGCGCCTTGTGCCCTATGCAGACCGGAAGGGTGACGAAGCGCGCGCGCGCAGCATTCGCATTACCCAGATTCGCTGGCTCGGCCCGATCCTGTCGATGGCACCTTCGCTGGCCGAGCGGCGCGTGATTGTCATCGACGCCGCCGATGATCTGGAGCCACCCGCGGCCAACGCGCTGCTCAAGATGCTCGAGGAGCCCCCCGCCAGCACGATCTTCCTATTGGTCAGCCACGCCCCCGGACGTCTGCTCCCCACGATCCGGTCGCGGTGCCGCAGCCTTGCGTTTGCGCGCCTCGGCGATGACGTCATGGCGTCGATCCTCGCCGAGCAAGCACCGCATCTGGATGACATGACTCGCGCAGTGGTTCTGGCCGTAGCAGGCGGTGCGCCGGGCGCGGCAATGTCGGTGATCGAAACCGATGTCCCCGGCATCGACGCTGCGCTGCGCGAGATTGCGGCAACGGGCGACCCGTACAATGTCTTGCGCCTCGATCTGGCGGGTAAGTTGGCGTTGAAGGCCGCGCTGCCGCGCTACGAAGCCTTCCTGCGCCGCGCCCCCGCCTTTATCGCGTCGCAAGCTCGCACAAGGTCTGGCCCAGCGCTCGCCACAGCGGTCGAGGCGTGGGAAAAGGCGCGCGAGCTCGCCGACGTCGCGCTGCCGCAGTCGCTGCCGGTAGAAAGCGTCGTGTTCGAGATCGCCGGGCGTGTGGCAACGCTTGCCCCTTCTCAAATCTGTTCATCCTGAGCTCGTCGCAGGATTGTCAGACCGGGCAGATTTAGGAGGACAGGGCTTCGACAAGCTCAGCCTGAGCGGTTAGGGGGGAGCCATGTCAGGCGAACCTTTCTACATCACCACCGCGATCAGCTACCCTAACGGGCGGCCGCACATCGGCCATGCCTATGAGGCTATTGCGGGCGACGCGATTGCGCGGTTTCAGCGGATGCAGGGCCGCGAGGTCTGTTTCCTGACCGGCACCGATGAGCACGGTCTGAAGATGGTCCAGACCGCACGCGGGCAGAATCGCGAGACGCGCGATCTTGCTGACGAAATGTCGTCATATTTCCGAGAGATGTGCGCCAAACTGAATATTTCGGTGGATCATTTCGTTCGCACCACCGCGCCTGATCATCACCGCGCCAGCCAGGCACTGTGGGAACGGCTCGAAGCCAATGGCGACCTGTACCTCGACCGCTACGAGGGTTGGTATTCGGTTCGCGACGAGGCGTTCTACGACGAGAAGGAGCTGATCAGCGGCGAGGGCGACACCAAACTGTCGCCGCAGGGCACGGCGGTAGAATGGACGGTCGAGGAAACCTGGTTCTTCCGCCTGTCGAAATATCAGGACAAGTTGGTTAAACTCTATGCCGCGCAACCCGACTTCATCCGCCCCGAAAGCCGCCGCAACGAAGTCGTACGCTTTGTCGAGGGTGGCCTGCGCGACCTGTCGGTGTCGCGGACCAGTTTCGACTGGGGCGTGAAGGTCCCGGGCGGTGAGGGCCATGTCATGTACGTCTGGCTCGACGCGCTGACCGCCTATATCTCGGGGATAGGTTTCCCTGATGAAACAGAGGAATGGAAGAGGTTCTGGCCAGCCAGCCTGCACTTGATCGGCAAGGATATCGTCCGTTTCCACGCGGTTTATTGGCCCGCGTTCCTGATGTCGGCGGGTCTGCCATTGCCCAAGGCGATTTTCGGCCACGGATTCCTCTTGGCGCGCGACGGAGCGAAGATGTCGAAATCGGCGGGCAATGTCGTCGACCCGATGGCGCTGGCCGAGCGGTACGGCGTCGATGCGTTCCGATACTTTTTGCTGCGCGAGGTGAGTTTTGGGCAGGACGGTAGCTGGAGCGAGGAAGCAATCGTCACGCGTTGCAATGCCGAACTGTCGAACAGCTTTGGCAATCTCGCGCAGCGCACGTTGAGCCTGATCGTCAAGAACTGTAGTGGATCACTGCCGGCCATTCACGGCCATACGCCCGAAGATGACACGCTGTTCGAGGTTGTCGGCAAAGCGGTCGGCGATATTATACCGCGTGCCTATGAAGACCTTGCGCTGTCGCAAGGGGCCGAGGCGTGGCTCCAAGCTGTGTTTGCGTGCAACGCTTATATCGACGCGCAGGCACCTTGGGCGCTGAAGAAGACCGATCCGGCGCGTATGGAAACAGTTCTGGCGACGCTGTTTATTTGCATCGCGCAGCTCGCGGTTGGGGTAGCACCGCTCATTCCTGACAGTGCGGAGAAGTTGCTCGACCAGATGGGTGTCCCAACAGACGTCCGGACATTCTCTGGCGTCGGATCGCACTGGTATTCGCCGCTCGCTGAGAGCGATTTCCAACTGTCGCCGCCACAAGGGTTGTTCCCCCGACTTGAACTTCCAGCAGAAGTCCCTGCCTGATGTTCATCGATTCGCATTGTCACCTTAATTACAAGGGCTTGGTCGAAGATCAGGCCGCCGTGCTGGAACGCGCGCGGAGCGCCGGTGTCGAGACGATGCTCAACATTTCGACACGCGAGCGCGAATGGGACGAGATCGTCGCCACTGCCGAGCGCGAGCCCGATGTCTGGGCCTCGATCGGCATTCACCCGCACGAGGTCGATGCGCACCCGGACGTCGATACCGCCAAGCTGGTCGCCCGCGCCGCGCATCCGCGTGTGGTCGCCATCGGGGAAACCGGGCTCGATTATTACTACGACCACAGCGACCGCGATCGGCAGCGCGCGTCGTTTCGAAGCCATATCGCGGCCGCGCGCGCGACTTGCTTGCCGCTGATCGTTCATACCCGCGACGCCGAGGACGACACTGCCACCATCCTGACCGAGGAAATGGGGAAGGGTGCATTCCCTGGTGTCATCCATTGCTTCACGGCCAGCGCCGCCTTCGGGCAGATCGCGCTCGATCTCGGGCTCTATATTTCGATCTCGGGTATTGTGACGTTCAAGAATGCCAAGGACCTGCAGGAAGTCGCGGTAACTATCCCGGAGGATCGCCTGCTGATCGAAACGGACGCACCATTCCTGGCGCCCGTTCCCCATCGCGGAAAGACCGGCGAGCCGGCGTTCGTCGCCGATACCGCCCGGTTCCTGAGCGGTTTGCGCGGCGTTCCCGTCGAGACGCTGGGCGCGACCACCGCCGAGAACTTCCACCGATTGTTCGCCAAAGCCAGCTCGTGAAAGTCACCATCCTAGGATCGGGCACCTCCTCTGGTGTGCCGCGTGTGGATGGCAATTGGGGCGATTGCGACCCCGCCGAGCCGCGCAACCGGCGGCGGCGAGTGTCCATCCTGGTCGAACATAATGACACGCGCATCCTTGTCGATACGTCGCCCGACCTGCGCGAACAACTGCTCGCAGAAGGCGGCGGGCGGCCGTCGGCGGTTATCTGGACGCACGAACATGCCGACCACTGCCATGGCATCGACGATCTGCGGCCGTTCTATTTCTACGGGAAAGACGTCATTCGGGGCTTTGCGCGGGCGCGGACCCGGGCGGAACTCGAATTCCGCTTCGCCTTCGCCTTTGCCGGTCATCAGGGGTATCCGCCCTATATGTCGTGCAGCGATCTGGCAGACGACGACCATCTTGGCGGTATCCGCGTGCGCGCCGTCGACCTGCCGCATGGTCCGATCACCAGTGCCGGCCTGCGGTTCGACGCGGGCGGAAAGTCAGTCGCGTATTGCACCGATTTCAATGCGATGACCGACGAAGCTGCAGCGCTGGTCACAGGTGTCGATCTGTGGATCGTCGATGCTTTGCGCCATATGCCGCATCCGACGCATCCGCATCTGGCCCAAACTCTGGACTGGATCGCGGCGCTGCGGCCGAAATACGCGGTGCTCACGCATATGGACCAGTCGATGGACTATCGAAGCCTGCGCGCCGTGCTGCCCGAAGGGGTAGATCCGGGCTATGACGGCATGGTGGTCGCGCTGTGACTGGCGACCAGACGGCGCGGCTCGTCGCTGCAGGCCTGATGATCGTGCTGGTAGCCAGCAGCCTTTTCGGACGGCAGCTCAAGTTCGGCGAAACGCTTCGCATGGTGCTAATCTGGGTAGCACTGTTCGCTGTTGCTTTCGTTCTCTTCCTGTTCCGGGACGAAGGGAAGGGCGTGTGGAACCGCGTCAAGGCCGAGGTCTCCGGGCAACAGGTAGATCCCGGCGGGCACGTCGTACGCATTCCGATGCGCGACGACGGGCATTTCTGGGTCGTAGGCAGCGTCAACGGCCACCGGGTCGAATTCATGGTTGATAGCGGCGCGACCACGACGGCGCTTTCGGCGGACAATGCACGACTGGCGGGAATCGAAATGTCGACCAATCTGCAGGTTCCGATCGATACAGCAAACGGCACCATCTTGGCGTCACCGGTACGCATCGACGAACTGGCCATCGGGCCGATCCGCCAGAGCCGTGCGCGCGCGACGGTCAGCGCCGCTTCTGGCGAAATGAATCTACTGGGAATGAGCTTCCTGTCGGAACTGAAAAGCTGGAAGGTGGAGGGCCGTACCCTCATTCTCGAACAATAGCTTATTTTACATAATGTATATTATCGGGATTATTAATGCCTGAAACACCAAGCTCATCCGGAGCCACCCTCAACCGCATTATCGAGATCGTGGAACGTCTGCGCGATCCTGAGACCGGTTGCGACTGGGACCGCGTCCAGACCTTTGCCACCATCGCACCGTATACGATCGAGGAAGCCTATGAAGTCGCCGACGCTATTGCGCGCGACGACCTGGCGTCGCTCAAGGACGAGCTCGGCGATCTGTTGTTCCAGGTTGTGCTCCACAGTCGCATTGCCGAACAACTCGGTGCGTTCGACCTGAACGACGTCGCCGACGCCATCGCCGACAAGATGGAACGACGTCATCCGCATCTTTTCGGTGACGCCAAGACGCGCCCGGATTGGGAATCGCTCAAGGCGTCGGAGCGTCGTGACGCCACCAGCGCGCTCGATGGTGTGGCGCTGGCACTACCTGCGCCGATGCGCGCCGAAAAACTGCAGAAGCGCGCCGCCCGGACCGGATTCGACTGGCCTGATGCGTCGGGCCCCAGGGCAAAGATCGACGAGGAACTGGCGGAGATCGACGCCGCGACGTCATCCGACGAACGTGTCGATGAGGTTGGCGACCTGCTGTTCGCCGTCGTCAACTACGCCCGCCACCTTGGCGTCGATCCCGAAGTCGCGCTGCGCGGCGCAAATGCCAAGTTCGAGAAGCGTTTCCGGGCCATCGAACATGCGCCCGGCTTCGCCGCACTGTCGCTGGGTGAGAAAGAAGCCCTATGGCAGGCCGCGAAAGCCGCTCAGCGAGCCGAATAGCGCGCGAAATCGGCTGGCGTCAAGCGGACGGCGACGCGGATCGCGTCCCCTTCCCCGATTTCGCTCTCGACGCTGCCGTGCGCGTGCAGCCACGCCAGTGTCGACCCATCGTTTGCAGGCACCAGCAGATCGTGCGGCTTGCGGGCTGCCGTCAGTATCGCCGCCGCGCGGGCGGACAAGGCATCGACCCCTTCCCCGCTCATCGCCGACAACATGACGACGTCATCGCGCCGTGCGGCCTCGTTGGCGACGATTTCGCGGGTCTCGTCGTCAAGCAGGTCGATCTTGTTCCATGCCTCGATCATCGGCGTCGAGCCTGCGGTGCCCAATACGCCGAGGTCGGTCAGGACGCTTTCGACGTCGGCGGCCTGTGCTTCGCTGTCAGGATGGGCGATGTCGCGGACATGGACGATCAGGTCGGCCGACGTCACTTCCTCCAGCGTGGCGCGGAATGCGGCGACGAGCTGCGTCGGCAGATCGGACACGAAGCCGACTGTATCGGACAGGATGGCCTTTGAAATGCCGGGCAAGGACACGTCGCGCATCGTCGGGTCGAGCGTGGCGAACAACAAATCCTCGGCCATCACCGTCGCGCCGGTCATCCGGTTGAACAGCGTCGACTTGCCCGCGTTGGTATAGCCGACCAGCGCGACCACCGGCCAGGGTGCCCGACGTCGCCGGTCGCGATGCAGGCCGCGTGTGCGCACGACCTGATCGAGTTCCTTCTTCAACTTGGCCATGCGGTCACGGATCAAACGACGGTCGGCTTCGATCTGGGTTTCACCCGGACCGCCGAGAAAGCCGAAACCGCCTCGCTGACGCTCGAGGTGGGTCCAGCTGCGCACGAGTCGTCCCGCCTGATAATCGAGATGCGCCAGTTCGACCTGCAACCGCCCCTCGGCACTTGCGGCACGCTCGCCGAAAATCTCCAGAATAAGGCCGGTCCGGTCGATCACCTTGGTCTTGGTCTCGGTTTCCAGATTGCGTTGCTGAACCGGCGTCAGCGCCCCATCGACGATCGTCAGCTCGGCCTCGACCGCTCGCCCCCGCGTCGCAATCGCTTCGACCTGTCCGCTGCCGAATAGGGTCGAGGGACGTGGATCGCGCACCTTGATGGCCACGCGATCAACGACATCGATCCCGATCGCGGCGGCCAACCCTGCCGCCTCATCCAGGCGCGAGTCGGCGTCACGCGACCCGGCCTGCCCTTGGCGGTCCGGATAGACCACCAGGGCGCGCGCACCGCGTGAAACACCTTCTTCCCTCTGGAGCTGGAATTCGGCCAAATTATTCCTCGGTTTCGTCCGTCGTTTCCTCGGCGAGGTTCAACGGATGGGCCGGCTGCACGGTCGAGACCGCATGCTTGTAGACCAGCTGCACCATGCCGTCGCGCTGGAGCAGCATGCAGAACAGGTCATAGGCGGCAATTTCGCCCTGAAGCATGACGCCGTTGACCAAGAACATTGTAACGGGGTTGTTCTGGCGGCGGACGGCAGTCAGAAAGATGTCCTGCAATTGCTTCGGCTTGGTATTGTCCTGCGCAAAGGCGGCAGCCACCGGTGCCAGATCGAGCGGATTCGACGGCATGACGGTCGAGATCGCATGCTTGTAGATCAGCTGCGACTGGCCGTCGCGGCGGAGCAGCACCGAAAAATTGTCGAACCAGGTGATGATGCCCTGCAGTTTGACGCCCTTCACCAGGAACATCGTGACCGGGGTCTTGGCCTTGCGGACAGAATTCAGGAACAAATCCTGTAGGTTGTTGGGCTTTTCTGCCATGGATTTTCACCTTGTTGGTTTTGGCACACATGCGTGTGCGGTTGCTCTTGGCGCATGATACGCACCGACAAGATAGCGCAGCGCGTCCACGCCGCAAGCCGTCACTCGTCGATATCGTCGCGATCTTCGGCAATACCTAGGATTTTCAGTTTCCGGTGCAGCGCCGACCGCTCCATTCCGATAAAGGCGGCAGTGCGCGAGATATTGCCCGAGAATCGCCGGATCTGCACCCGCAGATATTCGCGTTCGAAAGTCTCGCGGGCTTGCCGCAAGGGTGCCCCCATTGCCAGCGCGGCCGGGTTCGACGAGGGCGTCGTTGCCGTCACTTCGCTGGGCAACAGGTCGACCTCGATCCGCTCCAGCCGGTCGCCCGGGGCAAGGATGATCGTCCGCTCGATGATATTGCGCAGCTGTCGGACATTGCCCGGCCAGTCGAACGACTGGAGTGTCGCCAGTGCCTCGGGCGAGATGACAGGCGTTGTCGCGCACCGCTCGGCGGCAAAGCGCGCGACGAAATGATCGGCCAGGACGGGAATATCCTCCCGCCGTTCGGCCAGCGACGGCAAATGCACGGGGACGACGTTGAGCCGGTAGTAGAGGTCTTCACGGAAACGCCCCTCCGCGATCTCGTCGGCCAGCGTCCGTGCCGTCGCAGACACGACGCGCACGTCGACGCGAACCACGCGCTGCCCACCGACGCGGGTAAAGCTTTGATCGGTCAGCACACGCAGGATCTTGGCCTGCGTCGGCACCGGCATGTCCGCAATCTCGTCGAGGAACAGCGTGCCGCCGTGCGCCTGTTCGAGAAGCCCCGGCCGGACGCGATCGCCCTCCTCGCTGCCGAACAACTCGTCTTCGACCCGGTCGGGGTCCATCCGCGCCGAACTGACCGTCACAAACGGGGCATTGGCGCGTGGGCTCCAGTTGTGGAGCATCCGCGCCGCGATTTCCTTGCCAACACCGGCCGGTCCGGTGATCAGCACGCGACTGCCGGTAGGCGCCACGCGTTTGAGCGTTGCACGTACGGCATTGATCGCATTGGACGTGCCGTTGAGTTCGTCGTCCGTCCCAACGCGCTGTTTCAGCGTCGCATTTTCGCGCCGCAGTCGCTCGGTCTCGGTCGCGCGCGCCACCAGCAGGGTCAGCCGTTCGGCTTCGAACGGCTTTTCGATAAAATCGACTGCCCCGCGCCGGATCGCGTGAACGGCGGTGTCGATGTTGCCGTGACCCGAAAACACTAGAACTGGCAGGGTCGGATCGCGCTCTTTCAAGACATCGAGAAGCTCGAGGCCGTCGAGCCGCGACCCCTGAAGCCAAACGTCGAGCAGGACAAGCGAAGGGCGGCGTTCGGCGAGCGCCGCCAATGCGGCGTCGCTGTCGGCGGCCACGCGGGTCGTATAGCCCTCGTCCTCCAGCACACCCGCGACCAGTTCGCGGATATCGCGTTCGTCATCGACAATAAGAATATCGAGCGCCATCAGGCAGCTGCCTCCGTTTGTTCGGATTCCATTGCGGCAAGTGCCGCCGTGTCGAATTCGATCGTGACGACAGTCCCGCCACCTGTCCGGTCGCCGAAGCGCATGGTGGCAAAATGCTCTTCGACGATCTTTTTCACGATCGCGAGGCCGAGACCCGTCCCGCGCGCTCGGGTCGTGACATAGGGCTCGACCAGACGTTCGCGGTCTGCGGGCAGGCCTATGCCCGTATCGCTGACCGACAGGTGAATGGCGGTGCCTTCGTGTGCGATCGTCAGTACGACCTCGCCCCCCTCGCGGTCGTCCACCGCTTCGATGGCCTCGACTGCATTTTTCACGATATTGGTCAGTGCCTGCCCCAACTGGCGGCGGTCGCAGATAAGGTCAGGATGGAGATCCGGAGCGATCAGGCGGAACTTGATGGACGGGTGTGCGACCTCGTGCAGAAACAAGGCTTGCCGCGCGATATCGACCAGCGATTCCGGCCGGAACGACGGCTTGGGCATTCGTGCAAACGAAGAGAATTCATCGACCATCCGCCGCAGATCGCCGACCTGTCGCACGATCGTATCGGTCAGCTTGTTGAAGGTGGCGGGATCGCTGGTGATTTCGGCACCGTAGCGTCGCTTCAATCGCTCGGCCGCCAGCTGGATCGGCGTCAACGGGTTCTTGATCTCGTGCGCAATACGCCGCGCGATATCGGACCAGGCCGCGCGGCGCTGATCGCTCAATTGCTGGGTCATGTCGTCGAAGGTCAGGACGTGACCGCTGTCGTCGCGGGCGACCTTCACCGCCAACGTGCGTGTTTCGCCTTCGCGGGCCAGTTCGATCACCGACTCGCGCTTTCCGCTCGCAATCAGGTCGGCCAGCTCGGGTGATACGTCGGCCAACGGTCGCCCCACCAAAGGGCGATCCGCCGACGACAGCAACGCTGCAGCGGACGCGTTCGTCAGGCGTACTTCGCCCGCCGTGTCGATCGAGAGAACCCCCGCGCTGACCCCCGAAAGGACGGCCTCGATCAGGGCGCGACGGCGCTCGATCTGGTCGTTTGCGGCTATGAGGTCGCCGGTCTGTTCCGCGAGCCGGGTCGTCATGCGGTTAAACGCGGTTGCCAGTGTCCCAACCTCGTCGCGCGAATAGGGTCCGGCGACCCGCGCCGACAGATCGCCGCCAGTCACGCGCCGCGCGGCATCGACCAGCTGTCCGACTGGCTGGACCAGCCGGTCGGCGACACCCAGGGCGATCCACACGGCTGCGCCGACGATGAGCAGCGAAATAACCAGCAGGGCCGCGTTGAAGCGCAACTGCAACGAGCGTGAGCGGGCCGCCAGTTCGCGATAATCGGCCAACACTGTCCGGGCGCGCTGAATCTGGTCGCTGTAGGTCGGGTCGAAACGCGCCGCGTAAAGATAATTGTTCTTGCCCACTGCGAGCGGTGCCAACGCGCCGATTCCGTTCACACTGGGAACCATCACACTCGGCGCACCATTGCGGAGTTGATCGAGCATTGCCGGAGTGATGAACTTGTTCGGATCGCGCGAGCGGGGGTCGAGCAGGACGAGCGTTTGAATTTCCTTGCCCGGTTCGGCCCGGAAAACCATGCCCTCGGACATTTCACGCTGGACGAGCTGGCCACCGAAATTGCCAAGGAATTCGCGGCTGTCGATCGGCAGCACGCGCAGGTCGCGCGCCAGGTCGCCCGCCATCGTTACGGTGTTCGAAATGATGCGCGTCTGTTCAAAGTTATAGCTATTCTGAACGACGGTCGCCGCGCCCTCAAGTGTGGCCTTGGCCCGGTCCGAAAACCAGAACTGGACCCCCGCCTGAAACAGCAGCGAAGCGAACACGACGACAAGCAGCGTCGGCACGCTGGCGACAAGCGAAAAGATCGCGACGAGTCGGACGTGCAACCGCCCATCGCCGCCGACAATCGAGCGTGCCGCCCTGCCCTTGGCGATGCGCCGCCCGATCAGCACCAGCAGGGCAATTGCAGGCACCAGATTGCCGATCAACAGGATCGCGACCAGCGGCGGTGTCAGCAGTCGCTGCCTGTCGTCTCCGCCGGTCAGGATCGCCCAGGTCGCGATCGCCATCGCCACCGAGACACAGAATGTCCCGATCTCGACGAGCGGGACCCAGCGTCGACGACGCACCCAGAAGGCGGCGCGGATACGCAACTGGCGAAGGGGAGACGCCGTCATTGTTGCCACAATACAACAAAACCGTGACATTCCAAGCACAGCCAGCTGCAGACGCCCGAATTTGCGATCAGTCGCGGCTCCGGCGAACCGGATCGATGCCGAGTTCGGTCAGTTTCTTGCGCAGCGTGTTGCGATTGATACCGAGCAGTTCGGCAGCGCGCAGCTGATTGCCGCGCACGGCGGCGAGTGTCGCGCGGAACAGCGGGCGTTCGACATCGGCCAGCACGCGATCGTACAGACCCGATGGTGGAAGCCCATCGCCGAAGCCGACGAAATACCGCGCCAGATGCGTATCAAGCGCCTCCGACAGCGATGCCGCGACGGGTGTGCGATCCGCAATCGAGGAACCCAGTTGCGCATCGATCAGCGTCGCCGAAATCACCGGGTCGCGGCTGATTGCTGCGAGGCGACGCATCAGATTGTCGAGCTCGCGGACATTCCCCGGCCAGCTGTGCGCACGCAGCCGCGCCTCGGCATCGCCCGACAGACGGCGGCGCGGCAGACCATCGGCAGCGGCGCGTTCGAGGAAAGAATTGGCCAGCAAGAGAATATCGTCGCCACGCTCGCGGAGCGGCGGCAAGGGAATCGGCACGACGTTGAGGCGGTAGTAAAGATCTTCGCGGAACTGCCCCGCCTCGATCAGCGCGGGCAAGTTCTGGTGCGTCGCCGCAACGATGCGCACGTCGACATTGACGGTGCGCCCGCCCACCGACGTAAAGGCGTTCGATTGCAGAACGCGCAGCAGCCTGGTTTGCGCTTCCATCGGCATGTCGCCGATTTCGTCGAGGAACAACGTTCCACCATTGGCTTCCTCGAACCGGCCTGTCGCCCGCGCGTTCGCGCCGGTAAAGGCACCGCGTTCATGGCCGAACAGCTCTGCCTCGATCAGTTCTCGCGGAATTGCGGCCATGTTGACCGGCACGAACGGCTTTTTCCGTCGCCCGCCCATGTCATGGATGGCCCCCGCAACCAGCTCCTTGCCTGTGCCTGATTCGCCAAGCACCAGAACGCTCAGATCGTTCCCGACAACACGCGCGATCATGCGGAAGACGTCCTGCATCGGCGGTGAGCGTCCAATCAGCGGCAGTGCCGCATCGGAAGCGACCACGTCCCCTTCCCCGCTGCCGGACCTTGCGAGACCGCCTCGCACGGCCTGGCACAGCGCATCGAGGTCGAAGGGCTTGGGTAGATAGTCGAACGCCCCCTGCTCGGTCGCGCGCACCGCTGTGGACAGCGTGTTCTGTGCCGACAGCACGATAATCGGCAGATCGGGGCGCTTCGCCAGGACATCGGGAACTACGTCGAGGCCATTGCCGTCGGGCAGGATCACGTCGGTGATCAACAGGTCGGGCACGAATTTCTCGAGCGCCAGTTCCTGCGCGGCAATCGTACCTACTGATTGAACATGATACCCCTCGCGGCGCAGCGCCTCGCCTACGACCGTCCGAATTGCGGCGTCATCGTCGACGACCAGAATGCGCGCGCCTCTCATGCCGCTCTCGGTAACAGGATGCGAAACACCGACCGCGGCGGCGTACCATCGCGCGAGAACTGGATGATCCCCCCATTATCGCGCACCAACTTATCGACCAGCGCAAGACCGAGACCGCGTCCAGAGGACTTCGACGAGACGAACGGCTCGAACAGATGATCGATGATCTCTGCACCGGGGCCGGGCCCGTCGTCCGCAACGCCGACCTCGATCGGCAACGGACGACGTTCGCCGCCGCTCGCGGCACTGCTCGCGACCGAGACGCCGTGCCGATAGCGCGTGGTCAGCGTCACCGTGCCGCGCTGTCCTTCGGGAACCGCTTCCGCCGCGTTCTTGATCAGGTTGAGCAGCACTTGAACCAGCGAATCCCTATGAACGAAAACAGGCGGCAATGACGGGTCATAGGCATCGTGAATGTCGATCCGGTCGCCGAACCCCGCAGCAGCGACGGCGCGCGCATGTTCGAGGATGGCATAGATATTCTGCGACGTGCGCTCGACGGGACGGCTATCAGTAAAGGCCTCCATCCTGTCGATCAGCGCCGTAACCCGGTCAACCTCGTCACGGATTAGCCTCGTCAGGTCTTCGCCGCCCTCACCCACGTGACGGTCCAGCAGCTGCGCGGCACCACGGATGCCCGACAGCGGGTTCTTGATCTCGTGCGCCAGCATTGCCGCCGCGCCGATGGCTGACCGGCTGCGGTCGCGGCGGTCGAACTGCTGGCCCATCGACTGCGCAGCGGTAGCGCTGTGCAGCGTCACCAGCCGCCAGCCGTGATGGTCCGGCAGCGGTGTGGCGTGCAGGTCGGCACGTAGCCGGACGCCGCGTGCTGTTTCGAGCTCGCAATCATACGCCGCGAATACAGCTTCCTCTCGCAGACCGGCGTGGCAGGCAGGTGGAATGCGCAGGACGATCCCCAGCGGCTTGTGCAGCAGGTGCGCGGCGCTGGCATTGAGCAGCATTTCGGCCGCCGCATTGACGCTGGCGATGCACCCTTCCCCATCCAGCAAGAGCAAGGCTGTGGGCAGCGCCGCGACCAGCGCCTCGGCCGAGGGTACCCCGGCGTCAATCAGGCGGCTGCGCGCGAGCGCCACGGTGCGTAGAAATCGTCGAGCATCGAGAGAACGGTTTTCGAATCGGGGATCTGATTCACGTGATTGCGGAACTCGGCCGACCCGTGCAGACCCTTTGTATACCAGCCGATGTGCTTGCGGGCCATGTTGACGCCGGTCACTTCACCATAATGTTCGAGCATCATCCGGTAATGTTCTGTAATCACGTGATATTGTTCCTCTATACCCGGATCGGCGACGCGACGCCCTTCGGTCAGGAACGCCATCGTCTGGCCGAGCAACCATGGACGGCCATAGGCACCGCGTCCAATCATCACGCCGTCCGCCCCCGACTGGTCGAGCGCCGTCACCGCGTCCTCGGGGGAACAGATGTCGCCGTTGACGATAACAGGGATGCTAACCGCATCCTTGACCGTGCGCACGAACGCCCAGTCGGCGTTGTCGCGGTACATCTGGTTGCGAGTGCGACCGTGCACGGTGATCAACTTTGCGCCAAGATCTTCGGCGATGTGCGCCAGTTCGGGCGCGTTTAGACACGTATGGTCCCAGCCCATGCGCATCTTGACAGTCACCGGTACGTTGACCGCCTTGACCGTCGCCTCGATCAGCGAGGCCGCCAGTGGCAGGTCGCGCATCAGCGCGGACCCCGCATCGCCGTTGACCACCTTCTTCACCGGGCAGCCCATGTTGATATCGATGATTGCCGCGCCTCGATCGGCGTTGAGCTTGGCCGCTTCGGCCATTTCGTGCGGGGTGCAGCCGGCGAGCTGCATCGACACTGGCTCTTCGCTCAGGTGCCAGGCCGCTTTCTGCAGCGATTGCCGGGTCTCGCGGATCATGGCCTGCGACGCGATCATCTCGGTGACGTTCAGGCCTGAACCATAGCGGCGTACGATCCGACGGAACGGCATGTCAGTCACGCCCGTCATCGGCGCAAGCACGACAGGCACGTCGATCCGGATAGTGCCGATAGTGATGGGATGGATGCGCTGCACGACGAATTGCCCAAAAATGAGGCAGCGCCGTAGCTTCATTCGCGCTGGCGGGCAAGCGCACGCATGACTAGACGCGAACTGATATGCGCCACGACACTGCCGTTCTGATTGTTGCTGCCGGGCGCGGCGAGCGGGCGGGCGGTGCTGTGCCCAAGCAATTTGCCCTGCTCGGCGGCGTCCCGGTGATTGCGCGGGCGGTCGATGCTTTCGGCGACTTGCCGGTGTTCGTGGTGATCGGTGAGGGGCAGCAGGATGCGCTTGCGGCTGCGTTGGGATCGCGCGAGATTGCGGGCACAGTGATCGGCGGCGCCACCCGACGAGAGTCGGTTGCGAATGGACTTGCCGCGATCGAGGCGCTTGATCGACCTTGGAAGATACTGGTGCACGACGCAGCGCGTCCGTTTGTACCGACCAGAGTTATCGATGATTTGCTGGCCCAGCTCGACGCGTACGAAGGCGCGATACCGGTTCTCCCCGTTGCAGACACATTGGTCCGTCATGACGTCATAATCGGAGAGACCGTGTCCCGCAAAAGTCTGTATCGCGTCCAGACGCCGCAGGCCTTTGTGTTTGAGGCACTGGTGGCGGCCCATAAGACTTGGCCTGAAGGTGCGGATGCTACCGATGACGCCCAAATGGTCCGCGACACGGGGCATCAAGTGACAATTGTTCCCGGAGATACGATGCTCGACAAGATTACTCACCCCGCCGATTTCGCCCGCGCCGAGGCGGTGCTGGCCGGGCGGATGATCTCTCGGAGCGCCAGCGGATACGACGTGCATCGGCTCGCTGAGGGTGAAGAACTGTGGCTCGGTGGGATCAGGATCGAGCACACGCACGGGTTGTCGGGTCATTCCGATGCCGATGTCGCGCTGCATGCGATCACGGACGCCGTACTCGGCACGATTGGCGCGGGCGACATCGGCAGTCATTTTCCACCCAGCGATCCGCAGTGGCGGGGAGCGGCGTCCCATCAATTCCTTGCCCATGCGGCAAGCCTCGTCGCCGCGCGCGGGGGCATAATCGATTTCATCGACCTGACGCTGATCTGCGAAGCGCCCAAAATCGGTCCGCACCGTGAAGCGATAAGGATACGCATTGCAGAAATCTTGCGCGTTCCCACATCCAGGGTTAGCGTCAAGGCAACGACGACCGAGCGATTGGGCTTTACCGGACGCGGCGAAGGTATCGCCGCTCAGGCCATCGCAACGGTTCGTATCCCGGAGGATTTGTGAGCGAAACGTCCGAAACCGGTGCCGCCGTGCACCGTGATTATCTCTTGCCAGTCGAACTGGTCGAGGCCGCACGGCGGGTCATCGAGTCGAATCGCGCCATTGGGCGCACCGTGTCCGTTGCCGAAAGTTGCACCGGCGGCCTGGTCGGTGCCGCGCTGACCGAGATTCCGGGGTCGTCCGACGTGTTGCTTGCCAGCATCGTGTCCTATGCCAACGAGGCCAAGATTTCGCTCCTCGGTGTGGGGAGCGACATTGTGGAGACTTTCGGATCGGTTTCGGTCGCAACAGCCTGGGCGATGGCCCGCGGGATGATGGAACGCAGCGGTGCCGATGTCGCGGTAGCGATCACGGGCATTGCGGGCCCCGATGGCGGTACTGAAAAGAAGCCCGTCGGCACGGTGGTCTTTGCCAAGGCAATTCGGGGCAGCAATCCCGACGATATCGATGCTCAGAAACGGCATTTTCCGGACAATGGCCGGGGCGGCGTACGCCTTCAGGCGGCGCTGTGCGCGCTCGAACTGTTGATGCCGGAGTCCTGATGCGGACCTGATTCACGCCCGCTGCGCGAGCGATCAGGACCCGGCGCCGCATAAAGTACATCGGCGCGGGTTTCGAACGCACCGATCATCTTACGCAGCGCCTGATCGAAAAATTGTCCTGCAATCGCTTCGAAAATCCGGTTCTTGAAGGCGAAATCGACTGTAAAGTCGACCACGCATCCGGTAGGCGTCGCCTCGAACACCCATTCATTGCGCAGATGCTTGAGCGGTCCGTCGAGATAATCGACGCGAATGGTGCGCGGTCGCATCTTGACCACGCGCGACGTGAACTTCTCACGCAGCGATTTGAACCCGACGAGAAGGTCGGCGACCATTTCGGTCTCCGAGTTCGACCGGACGCGCACCGCCGAAACCCATGGCAGGAACTCGTTGTAACGGGCGACATCGGCAACCAGGTCGAACATCGCCTCAGCGCCATAGGGCAGGCTGCGTTTTTCGTGATGCCGGGGCATCAGCCTACCTTAGCCTCACGCGCGGCCTTCAGCTTCGCGAAATCGTCGCCGGCGTGATAGCTCGACCGGGTCAGCGGAGAGGACGCGACGAGCAGAAAGCCCTTGGCGCGCGCAATCGCCGCATAGGCGTTGAAGGTGTCGGGCGTAACGAACTCCGCCACCTTGGCATGGCGCGGTGTCGGTTGCAGATATTGGCCCAGGGTCAGAAAATCCACATCCGCGCTGCGCATGTCGTCCATAACTTGGTGCACCTCCATCCGCTCTTCGCCGAGGCCCGTCATCATGCCCGATTTGGTGAAGATAGTAGGGTCGTGGCGCTTAACGCTTTCGAGGAGGCGCAACGACGCATAGTATCGGGCGCCTGGGCGAATGGTGGGGTAGAGGCGCGGGACCGTTTCAAGGTTATGGTTGTAGACATCCGGCCGTGCCGCCACGATCGACTCAACGGCGGCCTGCGACTTGTTCCGGAAATCGGGCGTCAGGATCTCGATGGTGGTATTCGGCGTCGTCCGGCGCAGCGCCTCGATCAGTTTGACGAACTGCGACGCACCACCATCGGGGAGGTCGTCACGGTCGACCGACGTCACGACGATGTGTTCGAGGCCCAGTTCAGCGGCGGCATCCGCTGTATGCTGCGGCTCAAGCGGATCGACGGCCTGTGGCATCCCGGTCTTCACATTACAGAATGCACAGGCCCGCGTGCACGTATCGCCAAGGATCATCACCGTTGCGTGCTTCTTGGTCCAGCACTCGCCGATGTTCGGGCAGGCCGCTTCTTCGCAGACGGTGGCCAAGTTCAGCCGCCGCATCAGCGCTTTGGTCTCGGCAAATGCCGCGCCCATCGGTGCCTTCACACGAATCCAGTCAGGCTTACGGGGACGGAGGGGGATTATCGCGGGGTCGGCTTCGCTCATGTCGTGCAGATAGCGACGCCCGCGCCGCTTGTCATCTCCACCGCCGTGCCTTAGCCGCGCAACCATGCCTGAGTTCAACGCGCTCCTTGACGGCTACCGCCGTTTCCGTACCGGTGCCTATCAGCAACAGAAGGACCGGTTCGACGCCCTGGTCGAGGGTCAGGCCCCGCCAGTGATGGTCGTGAGTTGTTGCGACAGCCGCGTCGATCCGGCCACAGTATTCGACACGCTGCCTGGACAGATGTTTGCCCTGCGCAACGTCGCCAATCTTGTGCCGCCCTATGATTCGGCTGGCGGCCTTCATGGTGCCAGTGCGGCGATCGAATTTGGCGTGCTGGGGCTGGAGGTTCGGCACATTGTCGTCCTGGGTCACGCCAGTTGCGGTGGGATTAAGGCGGCGCTGTCGGGCGCCCAAATTCCGGGGGGGGCTGGGTTTGTCGATGCTTGGATGACGATCATCGGCGAAGCGCGCAGCCGGGTGCTGATCGATCGGCCGGCCGACCCGCAGTCCGCATTGGAGCATGAAGCCATCAAGATAAGCCTCGCGAATTTGCGCAGTTTTCCCTACATTGCACAGCGCGAGGAGGACGGACGGCTGAAACTCCACGGTGCCATTTTCGGTATCGAACGCGGCGAGCTCGAAGTGCTGGACGAATCGGCAGGCACGTTCTCTCCAGCCTAAGCCGGCGCCCGGACCGGGTCCGGGCCGACGACCGTCTAGATCTCTACTTGGCTTCCCAGTTCCACGACGCGGTTGGTCGGTAGGCGGAAGAACTCCATCGCGCTTTCCGAATTGTTGAGCATCCACGCGAACAGCTTTTCGCGCCAGATCGCCATGCCCGGTCGCGAGGAGGGCAACAGCGTCTGCCGCGCCAGGAAAAAACTCGTATCCATCATCTTGAACGCCGGACCGCAGCCGGTGAGTCGCGCCAGCGCAGCGGGCACATCGGGTTCCTGCATGAACCCGTATTTGACGATCAGGCGGTGAAATCCGTCGCCCAGATCCTCAAGGCGGCAGCGTGTTTCCTCCTCGACGAACGGCATGTCGGCGATCTTGACTGTAAGCAGAATGACCCGCTCGTGGATCACCTTGTTGTGCTTGAGGTTGTGGAGCAGCGCGTGCGGCACGCCGTCGGCAGCCGAAGTCATGAATACGGCCGTCCCCGGCACGCGTGTGGCGGAACTGGCGGCCGACTGGATGAACACCTTCACCGGCATTGCGGCCTCGCGAAGCCGCGCGATCATCAGCTCGCGGCCCTTCGCCCAAGTGGTCAGCAGGACGAAGATGACGGCCGCGACCAGCAGTGGCAGCCAGCCGCCCTCTGGCACCTTGATAAGGTTCGACGACAAATACGCACCGTCGATGATGAGGAAGGTTCCGGTAACGAGATAGACGCGCCATTTCGGCCAGTGCCAGACCTTGGCGGTCAGCACGCCGATCATCATCGTCGAGATGAACATCGTGCCCATGACCGCGATGCCGTAGGCCGCAGCGAGGTTGCTCGATTTCTGGAAGGTCAGCACCAGCAGCAATACGAGGATCATCAACGCCCAGTTGACGACCGGCACATAGATTTGCCCATAGGCGCTGGCGCTGGTGTGCGTGATCTTCAGGCGTGGCATCATGCCAAGCTGGACCGATTGCTGGACGACCGAAAACGCCCCGGTGATCATGGCCTGGCTGGCGATGATCGTCGCGAGTGTGGCCAGAATCACAAGCGGCAGACGCATGTAATCGGGCGCCATCAGGAAGAACGGATTCTCGGCCGCCTCTGGCATCCGCATTAAGAGGGCGGCCTGACCGAAATAGTTGAGTGTCAGGGCAGGGAGCACGATCCATAGCCACGCCACGCCGATGGGCTTGCGCCCGAAGTGGCCCATGTCGGCATAAAGCGCCTCGGCCCCTGTTACCGCGAGCACGATCGACCCGAGCGCGAGGAAGGCAAGCAGCGGATCGCTCTCGAAAAACATGAAGGCGTAATAAGGTGACAGCGCCGCGAGCACCTGCGGATGCTGGATGAGTTGGATTATCCCCAAAACCGAAAGCGTGGCGAAATAGAGCAGCACGATCGGCCCGAAGAACTTGCTGATCGTCTCCGTCCCGCGCGACTGGACCATGAACAGCCCGACAAGAATGCCGATAGCGATCGGCAACACGAATCCGCCGAAACGCGTATCGACCACGGTCAGTCCCTCGACCGCCGAAAGCACCGACATGGCGGGCGTGATCATCGCGTCGCCGAAGAAGAGCGCGGTCGCGGTCACCGCTAGCATGACGAGCAGACCGGAGCGCTTTCCGCCGCCGGTCTTGCGCGTGATCAGCGCGAGCAGCGCCATGCTGCCGCCTTCGCCCTTGTTATCGGCACGGGTGACCAGCAGCACGTATTTGAACGTCACAATCATCATCAGCGACCAGAAGATCAGGCTCAGCACGCCGAAAACGTGCAGCTGATCGACGGGCAGCGGATGATGGCCGCGAAAGGTTTCCTTCACGGCGTAAAGCGGCGACGTGCCGATGTCGCCGAACACGACTCCCACTGCGCCGACCGTCAGCTTGGCAAGGCTGCCCTCGATACGGTGACCCTCATGATTCTCGTCTTCGGTGTGCGGTTGCGCTACGGTCGGATCGGCGCTGGTCATGGACGGGCGGAACCTGCCAAATATGTGCGGCCTATCGCCGGAAGCGGGCCACTAGCACCGTGTAAGGGGTCGCGCAATCGAGACAATTGTGGGGAATCATGTTACGACTGCTTGCAATAATATTAGCAGGAGAAGCGCGATGCGCGTTGGCGTCCCCAAGGAAATCAAGAACCACGAATATCGTGTCGGTCTGACCCCGGCCTCGGTCGCCGAACTGACGGCGGCGGGTCACGAAGTCGTGGTCGAGGCGCTGGCCGGCAATGGCATCGATTTCAGCGACCGCGACTATATGGATGCCGGCGCGCGCATCCTGCCCAACGCGTCCGAAGTGTTCATGGCCGCTGACATGATCGTGAAAGTCAAGGAGCCCCAGCCGTCCGAGATCGCGATGCTGCGCCCGCACCATACATTGTTCACCTACCTTCACCTCGCGCCCGATCCTGATCAGGCAAAGGGACTGATGGCTTCGGAGGCGACGTGCATTGCCTATGAAACGGTCACATCGAAGTCGGGCGCTTTGCCGCTGTTGAAACCCATGTCCGAAGTCGCAGGGCGCATGTCGGTCCAGGTCGGCGCGCATTACCTGGAAAAGGAACAGGGCGGACGCGGCGTACTCCTCGGCGGCGTGCCGGGTGTCGCGCCTGCACGGGTTGCCATTCTCGGGGGCGGCATCTCGGGCGTAAACGCTGCGCAAATGGCGGTCGGCATGCGCGCCGATGTCACGATCTACGACATCAACAACGACCGGCTGGCCGAACTCGACATGTTCTTTTCGAGCCAGATCAAGACGCAATACGCGTCGCGCGCGGCCATCTCAGCAGCGGTCGAAAAGGCGCATCTTGTCATCGGTGCGGTGCTGGTGCCGGGGGCTGCCGCGCCGAAGCTGGTAACGCGCGACATGCTCAAGACCATGAAGCGCGGGTCGGTGCTGGTCGATATTGCTATCGATCAGGGCGGCTGTTTCGAGACCTCGCGCCCGACCACGCACGACGATCCAGTGTTCATCGAAGAAGGCGTGATCCACTATTGCGTCGCCAACATGCCGGGTGCGGTCGCCCGGACGTCGGCCTTTGCGCTGAACAACGCTACCCTGCCCTTCGTCCTGCGCCTCGCCAATCTGGGAGCGGCGGCGGCGATGGCGGCCGATCCGCATCTGGCGGCAGGGCTCAATGTCATGGGCGGCCAGATTCGCCACAAGGCCGTCGCCGACGCGTTGGACCTACCGTTCGTCGCCTGATTCGGTGTAACTAAGGGGATGAGTCGTTTCTCCCCTCAGTTTCTGGACGAATTGCGCGGGCGGACTTTGTTGTCGGCACTGATCGGGCGGTCGTTGAAGCTGACGCGGGCGGGACGCGAGTGGAAGGCGTGCTGTCCGTTCCACCACGAGAAGTCGCCGAGTTTCTACGTCAACGACGACAAGGGATTCTATCACTGCTTCGGCTGCTCAGCGCATGGCGATGCCATCCGCTGGATGACCGATCAGCGCGGTCTCGCCTTCGTCGATGCGGTCAAGGAGCTGGCCGATGCGGCAGGGCTCACCCTGCCCGCGCCCGACCCGCGCGCCGCCGAGCGCGATGAGCGCGCGTCGAAGCAACATGACGTCATGGCGGCGGCGGCCGAATGGTTTGCCGAGCAACTGCGCAGCGACGCAGGGGCAGAGGCACGCGCTTACCTGAGCAAACGGGGGATCGCGCCGAAAACGATCGACAGTTTCGGACTGGGGTTCGCGCCCGACCGGCGGGATGCGCTCAAAACAGCACTGGCCCGGTTCGGCGACCCTGAACTGATCGAGGCGGGTCTGCTGATCAACGTCGAGGAAAAGGCGCCTTACGACCGCTTCCGGGGCCGGTTGATGATCCCGATCCGCGACCCGCGCGGGCGCGTGATTGCCTTCGGCGGCCGCATTCTTGGCGCGGGCGAGCCGAAATATCTCAACTCCCCCGATACACCGCTCTTCGACAAGGGGCGCACACTCTATAACCTCGACCGCGCCGCGCCCGTCGCGCGCAAGGCTGGGCGGCTGATCGTCGCCGAGGGCTATATGGATGTGATCGCGCTTGCACAGGCGGGGATTGCCGAGGTGGTTGCGCCGCTCGGCACCGCCCTGACCGAGGCACAACTCGAACGCTTGTGGCGTGTGGTCGATGTGCCCGTGCTTTGTCTCGACGGCGACAGCGCGGGCAAGAAAGCAGCCGTCCGCGCCGCCGAGCGCGCCCTGCCCCTACTCGCGCCCGGGCGTTCGCTGTCGATTGCCATGCTCCCGGCGGGCAAGGACCCCGACGATGTCGTGCGCGGCGGCGGCCCGGCGGCGTTCGAGCCGCTGGTGGAGAGCGCCGTGTCGCTGGTCGACCTGCTGTGGGATCACGAACTTGCAGCACTTCCGCTGAAAACGCCCGAAGCACGGGCTGGGCTTAAGCGGCGGCTGTCCGAGCTGTCGGCAATGATCGCGGATAACGATGTTCGCCAGCAATATCAGGAAGAACTGCGCCAGCGGTTCGACGCTGCCTTCTTTGCCCCGCGTGGAGCCGCCAAATCCACATTCGTCCCCAACGATGGCATGCGTGGGAAAAAAAGGTTCGACAAAGGGCCGATAATGCCGGGCCAAAAGGCAAAGCGCATCGGCGGCGGCTGCGTCGATGCCTTCTACGGTCGTGCGATCTTGGCCGGATTGCTTCGTCACCCAACGATGATCAGGGCTTGTGCAGAGGCGCTGTCAATGCTCGTCATCGACGATCCGGACCTCGACCAGCTGCGCTCGCTCATGCTCGAACTGGCATTTGACACAGCTTCGGTTGAATCGACTGATGTAGATACCATATTTGCTGAAGCAGGATTGGCTGGTCTTGTCACACAGCTGCGTCGGGCAGACGGGCTTGCTTTTTCGTTCATACACGGCGAAGCGGACCCAGAAGTTGCGCGAAGGGACTTGGCGCTGGCGATCGAGGCACTGGCATCGCGTCCGGAACTCGATGCTGCGCTGGAGGCGGCGACGGCACGGTTGGCAATGGGGGCCGATGCCGACGGTTTTGCGGAACAAATGCGCTTGATTGCGGCGCGCGCTGAGTCCGATCGGGCCTTGGCTGCGTTATCGGGCGATGAAGACGATTGATTGGGAACGGGTAGTAGATGGCGAAAACGAATGTGGCCGAAGCTCCGGCCAGCGGCGGTAATGGCGGTGACGATGGCGGAGACGCGCCTCTCATTGACCTGAACGATGCCGAGATCAAAAAGCTGTTATCGCGTGCGAAGAAGCGCGGCTATATCACTTACGATCAACTGAATGAGGCGCTGCCGCAGGATCAGATGTCCTCCGAGCAGATCGAGGATGTGATGTCCGCGTTGAATGAGATGGGCGTCAATGTCGTCGAGAACGACGAGGCCGGGGAAGACGGCGACGACCAGAAGGACGACGACGAAGAAGTCGAGGCCGTCGACGGGTCCGACCAGGGCCATGTCGCCGAGAAGGTCACCAAAGTCACCGACCGCACCGACGACCCGGTCCGCATGTATTTGCGCGAAATGGGCGCGGTCGAACTGCTGAGCCGCGAAGGCGAAATCGCCATCGCCAAGCGGATCGAAGCCGGTCGCGACACGATGATTCTGGGCCTGTGCGAATCGCCCATCACCTTCCACGCGATCATCGGCTGGTCCGAAGCGCTCAACGCCGGCACGATGCAGCTGCGCGAAATCCTGGACCTCGACGCGATGCTGTCGAAGGACCCCGCTCCCGAGAGCCTGTCCGACGACGAAGACGGCGACGCGGAAATCTCCGAAAAGAACGCCGGCCCGACCTTCAAGGAAGAGGACGAGCCCGAGGAAGTCGTGGCCGCCAGCGATGACGACCATGACGAGGATTCGCTGACCGAACGCCGCGCCCCGCGCCCGTCGGACGACGAAGAGGAAGACAACACCCTGTCGCTCGCCGCGATGGAAGAGCTGCTCAAGCCCTCCGCGCTCGAAAAATTCGCGACCATCACCTCGCTGTTCAAGAAATTCAGCAAGGTCCAGCAGGCGCGCATCGACGCGCTGGGCGTCGGCAACGACTTCCCCGCCAGCGAGGAAAAGAAATACCACAAGCTGCGCGAAGAGCTGACCGCGCAGGTCGAAAGCGTGCAGTTCCACAACGCCAAGATCGAATATCTCGTCGATCAGCTCTACAGCTTCAACCGCCGGCTCACGGCCCTAGGGGGACAAATGCTCCGCCTGGCCGAGCGCCACAAGGTGCCGCGCAAGGCGTTCCTCGACAGCTACGTCAACCGTGAGCTCGACGAGACCTGGCTCGACAGCGTCAAGGCGATCGACAAGAAATGGGCCGCCTTCGTCCTGAACGAAGGCGAAGCGGTCGAGCGCATCCGCGTCGAGATCGCCGAAATCGCGCAGGCGACCGGCATGTCGCTCAGCGAGTTCCGCCGCATCGTCAACACGGTGCAAAAGGCCGAGCGCGAGGCCCGCATCGCCAAGAAGGAAATGGTCGAGGCCAATCTGCGCCTCGTCATCTCCATCGCCAAGAAATACACCAACCGCGGCCTGCAATTCCTGGACCTCATCCAGGAAGGGAATATCGGGTTGATGAAGGCGGTCGACAAGTTCGAGTATCGCCGCGGCTACAAGTTCAGCACCTATGCGACCTGGTGGATCCGTCAGGCGATCACGCGCAGCATCGCGGATCAGGCGCGCACCATCCGCATTCCGGTGCACATGATCGAAACGATCAACAAGCTGGTCCGCACCAGCCGCCAGTTCCTGCACGAGCAGGGCCGCGAGCCCACGCCCGAGGAAATGGCCGAGCGCCTGTCGATGCCGCTCGAAAAGGTGCGCAAGGTGATGAAGATCGCCAAGGAGCCGATCTCCCTCGAAACGCCGATCGGCGACGAGGAAGACAGCCATTTGGGCGATTTCATCGAGGACAAGAACGCGGTCATCCCGGTCGACGCGGCCATTCAGGCGAACCTGAAGGAAACTGTCACCCGCGTTCTCGCCAGCCTGACCCCGCGCGAGGAACGCGTGCTGCGCATGCGGTTCGGCATCGGCATGAACACCGACCACACGCTGGAGGAAGTCGGCCAGCAGTTCAGCGTGACCCGCGAACGCATCCGCCAGATCGAGGCGAAGGCGCTGCGCAAGCTGAAGCACCCGAGCCGGTCACGGAAGATGCGGAGTTTTCTGGACCAGTAAGCCTAAGCGCCCGAGCGTAACGAAGCGTTTGCACAGGCAAACGCGCCGTTAGGCGAAGTGAGCGCGCAGGCCGGCCGGCCTTGCGAACGCAAGGACCGACGAGTCGCGGGATTTACTCCCGTGACTGCCCTCCCGCGTCACCCCGGACTTGATCCGGGGTTCAGCTTCTTCTTCGCTTCATCGGTAAGAAAGAAGCTGGACACCGGCTCGGGGGCCGGGGTGAACGCGGGCTGCGCATGCGGTTCGGAGTGTCCGACGTTGGGTGGTGAGCGGAACGGCATCTTATGGCGTGAAGATGGTAAAACTGGAAGCTAGCAGTCGTAGTCGTCTCGCGCAGCTACATGCCCCTCAGCTTTTGCGGGGGCCATTCGCCCATCACGCCTACTGCGTAGGGTGTGCCGTCAAGTTCCTAATTTCAGCAGTGTATCCCGGTGATTGTCTTGGTCGAACACTGGGGCATAAAAACCGTTTATCTACGGATGCTTACGCCAATCGCGGCACCTGAGCGAGGTTGAAAAAAGTCTCGA
>JBBROX010000004.1:0-143102 GCA_038228865.1 Sphingomonadales bacterium
CTCTCACAAAACTGCATCTAAGCTGCTTCGAAGATGGCCGAGCCTCTATTTGTCCAAATATCTTTACCGACTTATTGGTGTCATATCGCCTGACCATGCTGGCAGCATGCTGCATACAGGGGAAGTGCTATGCTCATTATCGGAACAGCGGGCAACGATGAGTTAAAGGGCACTTCGGCTGACGAGACGTTCTACCCGCTGATTGGAAAAGATCGTGTTGAAGGCGGACTTGGCAACGACAGGCTCGTCGTGAATTACTCGAGCCTTCCAGTTGGTCCAGGCGGAGTGAGTAGCTACTTGGTTCGGGAAATCGACGGATTTCAAGGAATACTACGCGGCCCCAACTATGCCTTGGACAATTTCGACTATGTTAGCTTCCGCGAGATAGAGGCAATCAAATTCGCGACAACGGGTCTGGGGGCTAGCGTATCGATCATTTCAACCCGAGCGCAATTGTTGCCGGGCGACCTCGATCTCGATGCGGGGCCAAATGGAGGATCATTATCCATCAGCGTGAGTCAAGATGTCACATTCAACGTCGATCCTGCAGGGTTTGTAAGCACAAATCTCGGTACTTTCTCCGGCTTCAAAAACTTTGATTTGAACGTCTATGGTGCGCACAGCGAGATTAAGACTGGCGCGGGCAACGATAGCGTCAGCACGCTCGGCGGGTATGTCGATGTCATAGATCTCGGACTGGGCAATGACCGCTACCAAACCAACCTTATCTCGCTAACCTCGGCGGTCGAGGTAACGATCGGAGATGGCCTCACTAGCTTTTCCCAGGGTAGCACCATCCGGAATGCCGAGAGCATTTCCGCAACACTTACAGGTGGAAACGACCATGTTATCCTCGATGCCGATCGAGCGGGACAAATAAATGCCTCCATTGGTTACGATAAACTGAGCTTCGGTTTTGAGATCACGGCTCGGGACGTGCGAATTGATTCATTACACGATCTAGGTATGTCTTTTGGAAGTTCTGACTTATATGGATTCGATGACATCTCGTTCAGAATGAGTAAAACCGATGATACTGTCATCGTAAACCTGAATGCTAGGGCCTACATCGGGGATAAAAAGCTAGTTATCGACGCAGGGGCGGGTTACGACTGGCTGCGATTTGCCATGGATGATGAAACTGGTCTAATTGATGCCCCAGATGTGACATTTCGGATGGATGATCGGGGTTCGGTAGATATATATGGATTTAAATTTCACCAATTCGATAAATTCTGGGTATCTCTCGGATCTGGAGACGATCTGGTATACAGCACTATTGGGGACGACGTGTTCCGTGGCGGACTAGGGTCAGATACTATCGTCTACGCGGAATCAGCCTCAGGTGTTCAGATTAACCTGGATTCATCCGCGCGGCAGAACGGTGGCACACTGGGTAAGGACTATATTTACGACTTTGAGAACATCATCGGTTCCCCCTTTAACGACGGTTTGCGGGGAAATGCTGTGGCGAACGCCCTCGACGGCGGGGACGGGAACGACAATCTCTTTGGCTTTGCGGGGGATGACACCTTGCTCGGTGGACTCGGCAACGACAATCTGCAGGGCGGCGAGGGTAATGACGTGCTGAAGGGGGGTGTCGGTCGCGACTGGTTGGTTGGCGGTGCGGGGGCAGATCAGTTCGTGCTCGACAGCCTCGGCGCAGCGCCCGCGCCCGACACGTTCCGCGACTTTGCGCACGGCGAAGACAGTATCGTCATCGACCGCGCCGCGTTTACCGCATTCGCGAGCGATGCGCCGGGGACGCTGGCGGCGGGGAGCTTCGTCGTCGGGACCAAGGCTCTGACGCTCGATCAGCACCTGATCTACAATCCTGCAAACGGCTATCTGTTTTACGATGCCGATGGTTCGGGCGCAGGCGCACGCATCCACATCGCAACGCTGGCCGGGGATGCCATCCTAACCGCGAGCGATTTCTTGCTGGCTTGAGCGAGAAGACGATCGCCTCAGTTTTTGCACGCGATTGATGAAAGAAAGGGCCGGAGCATCGCTGCTCCGGCCCCTTTTGCCTCCTAACGCTGGGCGTTATCCGGCGGCAGTTGCTCCGCCTCGACCTTGCTCGCCGCATTGTCGAGCGCCCGTGCTTCGGACGGTGACACGCCGTCGTTGCGGTTTTCCGCCGTGCTACACGCGGCAACAAGCAGGAGAAGACCGAGAAACAGGACGCGTCGCATCGCCCGACGATGCGCCAGACGCCGCCGTCCTGCCACAAAAAAAAGGGCCGCCCGGTTGCCCGGACGACCCCTTTCGATCCGCAATGAAGCGCCTGGCGCTTACTTCTTCAGCGTGTTGCCCGCTTCGGTCATCGCGTTGCCGGCAGCCGCCTTCATCTTGTCGGCGGCGGATTCGACCTTGTTGCCGGCAGCATCGGCAGCGTTCGAAATGCTGTCCATGGCGTTGTCAGTCGCTGCATCGACCGTGTTCACACCAGCCGTAACGGTCGCATTGACGTCCGTGGCGACGGCATTGGCCGCTTCGGCTGTTTCGTTCTTCGCCTGTGGCGAGCACGCAGCGAGCGTGGCAGCAGCGGCGATCAAAGCTACGGTAACGATCTTTTTCATGAGAGACATCCCTCGAACTGTTTGACATCGATCACGGTATCGCGACCTGCCTCGACGAATACGCCCCTTCGCAGATCATGGCAAGAAAAAGGCAGACAAAACCCGCGTTCTGACAATCCGCAACATTGACCGCATATAAAGAATTCTTTATATGCATGGGTTATGACTGCCGTTGTGGACATTTTTCGCGCCCTTGCCGATCCGACGCGCCTGCGTATCGTCGCGCTGCTGAGGCGCATGGAGTTGTCGGTCGGCGAACTCGCGCAGGTGCTGGGGCAGAGCCAGCCGCGCGTGTCGCGCCATGTGAAGATCCTCGTCGATGCGGGAGTCGCCGCCCGCCGCCGTGAAGGAAGCTGGGTGTTCCTGACCCCGGCACCCAGTGTAGTCGCTGTCCCGCTGTTCGCGCTGATCGACGCGGGCGGAGAGGACCATTGGGCGGTAGCCGATGCGGCGCGGCTGAACGCCGTGCGCGCCGACCGCACGGCGGCGGCGGAACGCTATTTCGCGGGCTATGCCGATCAATGGGATGCGATCCGATCGCTGCATGTCGCCGAAAGCGCGGTCGAGGCAAGGCTGCAGGAATTGCTGGGGTCCAACATCGGGCGGCTGGTCGACATCGGTACCGGCACCGGACGCATGATCGAACTGCTTGGCGACACGGCTGACCATGTGACTGGCATCGACCGGAGCCCCGAAATGTTGCGCATCGCGCGCGCCAAACTTGCCGAGGCGCAAACGCCTGTCGAGTTTCGCCAGGCCGATGTGGGCGCTCTACCGCTCGCCGACGGCAGTGCCGACACCGTCACCATGCATCAGGTGTTGCATTATATCCCCGCGCCCGAAGTTGCCTTGCGAGAGGCTGCGCGGATCGTTGCGCCCGGTGGCCGCCTGTTGCTTGTCGATTTTGCCAGCCATGACCGCGAGGAACTGCGCACACAGGATGCGCATGCCCGTTTGGGCTTTTCCGATGCGCAGATCGGCGGCTGGTTCGCAGCATCGGGGCTGACGCTGACCGACACGCAGGAACTCACCGGCGGCGAACTGACCGTCAAACTCTGGCTCGGCACACGCCTGGCCGACCGTAAGGCCATTGCCGCATGACTCTGTCGCTGACTCAACTTGAAGAAGCACGCAACGCGCTCGGCGCGCCGCTCTATGCCGATCTGGCGGGCGATGCGGTGGTGTCGTTCGAATTCTTTCCGCCCAAGACCGACAAGATGAACGAGACGCTGTGGGAGTCCGTCCGCACGCTCGAACCGCTTGCGCCTCGCTTCGTCTCGGTCACCTATGGCGCGGGCGGATCGACGCGCGAGCGCACCCACGCCACCGTCGCGCGAATCGTCAGCGAAACCACTGTTCCTGCGGCCGCCCATCTGACCTGCGTTGGCGCATCGAAAGCCGAGATCGCCGACGTCGCGCAGGCCTATTGGGACGCGGGCGTGCGCCACATCGTGGCATTGCGCGGTGATCCCCCCGTCGCGGGCGCGAAATTCGAACCGCATCCGGACGGCTATGCCAATGCGGTCGAACTTGTTGCCGGTCTGAAGAAGCTCCGACCGTTCGAGATTTCGGTCAGTGCCTACCCCGAAACGCACCCCGACGCCGCCAGCGCGCAGCACGACCTCGACAATCTCAAGGCGAAGCTCGACGCCGGCGCCGACCGCGCGATCACGCAATTCTTCTTCGCGCCCGAGACCTTCTTCCGCTTCCGCGACAAGGTTGCCGCCGCCGGGATCGATGCGGAGATCGTGCCGGGCATCATGCCGGTATCGACCTTTGCCGCGACCAGCCGGATGGCGGCGATGTGCGGCACCGACGTGCCCGCATGGATGGGACGGCTGTTCGAGGGGCTGGAGGAATTGCCCGCCGCCCGCCAGCTTGTTGCCGCCACGATTGCCGCCGAACTGTGCCGTCGCCTTTATGCCGGGGGCACGCGGCATTTCCATTTCTACACGCTCAACCGCGCCGAACTCAGCTTTGCGATCTGTCATATGCTCGGCCTGCGCGCGCAGTCTGGCATCCTGCAGGAGAAAGCAGCATGAGTGCGCGTGACGACCTGTTCGCGGCGGCATCCACCCGCATCCTCATTACCGACGGTGCGTTCGGGACGGAGATCCAGAATTGGAAACTGTCCGAGGCCGACTACATGGGCGACCTGAAGCTCGCCAAGGATGCCAAGGGGAACAACGACATCCTGGCGCTGACCCTGCCGAACGTGCCCGATACCATCACCCGCGCGTATCTCGACGCGGGGTCGGACATCGTGTCGACCAACACGTTCAGCGCGAACAAGATCAGCCAGGCCGATTATGCCGCCGAGCATCTTGTGCGTGAGATCAACGTCGCCTCGGCGCAGATCGCGCGCAAGGCTGCGGACGAGTATGAAGCGAAGGACGGGCGCAAGCGCTTCGTCACGGGGGCCATCGGTCCGACCAACAAGACGCTGTCGCTGTCGCCCGACGTCAATGATCCGGGTTTCCGCGAGATCACGTTCGACTATCTGAAGGACGTCTACCGCGAACAGGTCGATGCCCTGATCGAAGGGGGTGTCGATTTCATCCTGATCGAAACCGTGTTCGACACGCTGAATGCCAAGGCGGGGATCATGGCGGTCCTCGACGCGCAGGACGCGCTGGGCCGCGAGATCCCGATCATGGTGTCGATGACGCTGACCGACCTGTCGGGCCGGAATCTTTCGGGCCACACGGTCGAGGCGTTCTGGCATGCCGTGCGCCATGCACGGCCCGTGACCATCGGCCTCAATTGTTCGTTCGGCGCGCAGCAACTGCGCCCCCATGTAAAGGTGCTCAGCGGCCTCGCCGACACGCTCATCATGGTCTACCCGAACGCGGGCTTGCCCAACGATCTGGGCGAATACGACGAATTGCCCGCACAGACGGCGGCACTGGTCCACGAATGGGCCGAGGCGGGGCAGGTTAACATTCTCGGTGGCTGTTGCGGATCGACCCCGGCGCATATCGCGGCGATGGCGAAGTCGGTCGCGGGGTTGGAACCGCGGCGTCTGCCGGGCGTGCCGGTGGCGACGCGGCTGGCCGGGCTGGAGCCGATGACCTTGGCCGCATAATTTCACCGTCATGCTGAACTTGTTTCAGCATCCACCCATCCGCGCTTGGCCTGTTCCGGCGGAGGGGTAGACCCTGAAACAAGTTCAGGGTGACGGCTCTTCGTTTTGAAAGATCAAATGACCCAACCCCTTCCCACTTTCGTCAACATCGGTGAACGCACCAACGTCACCGGCTCGGCGGCATTCAAGAAGCTGATCATGGCCGGCGACTATGCCAAGGCGGTCGAGGTCGCGCGTCAGCAGGTCGAAAATGGGGCGCAGATCATCGACATCAACATGGACGAGGGGCTGCTCGATTCGCTCGTGGCGATGGAAACCTTCGTCAAGCTGATCGCCGCCGAACCCGACATCGCGCGCGTGCCGTTCATGATCGACAGCTCGAAATGGTCGGTGATCGAGGCGGGGCTGAAGTGCGTCAGCGGCAAGCCGATCGTCAATTCGATCAGCATGAAGGAGGGCGAGGCCCAGTTCCTCGAGCAGGCCCGCAAATGCATGGCCTATGGCGCCGCCGTCGTCGTGATGGCCTTCGACGAAAAGGGGCAGGCCGACACCAAGCAGCGCAAGATCGAAATCTGCGAGCGCGCGTACAAGTTGCTCATCGGCATCGGCTTTCCGCCCGAAGACATTATCTTTGACCCGAATGTCTTCGCGGTCGCGACCGGGATCGAGGAGCATAACAATTACGCGGTCGACTTCATCGAGGCGGTGAAGGAGATCAAAATCCGCTGCCCGCACGTCCATTTCTCGGGCGGGCTGTCGAACCTGTCGTTCAGTTTCCGTGGCAACGAAACCGTGCGCCGGGCGATGCACAGCGTGTTCCTCTATCACGCCATTCCCGCCGGGCTCGACATGTCGATCGTCAACGCAGGGCAACTCGACATTTACGACGCCATCGACCCCAGGCTGCGCGAGGCATGCGAGGACGTCATCCTCAACCGCGACGACGGCGCGACCGAACGCCTGATTGCGCTCGCCGAAAGCTACAAGGGCACTTCGCCTGAACAGGAAAAGGCCGCCGAGGAGTGGCGCGGCTGGCCGGTGACGAAGCGGCTCGAACATGCGCTGGTCAAGGGCATCGACATGTACGTCGTCGACGACACCGAGGAATGCCGCCAGCAGTTTGCGCGCCCGATCGAAGTCATCGAAGGGCCTCTGATGGACGGCATGAATGTCGTCGGCGACCTGTTCGGCAGCGGCAAGATGTTCCTGCCGCAGGTCGTGAAATCGGCGCGCGTGATGAAAAAGGCGGTCGCGCACCTCATCCCGTTCATCGAGGCGGCGAAGGAGCCCGGCGCGCGTGCCAAGGGCAAGATCATCATGGCGACCGTCAAGGGCGACGTGCATGACATCGGCAAGAACATTGTCGGCGTCGTGCTCCAGTGCAACGGCTATGAGGTCATCGACCTCGGCGTGATGGTCCCGTGGACGAAGATTCTCGAGGCCGCGAACGAGAACGATGCCGACATCATCGGCCTGTCGGGCCTGATCACGCCGTCGCTCGACGAAATGGTCACGGTGGCGGAAGAAATGCAGCGCGCGAGGATGTCGATGCCGCTGCTGATCGGCGGCGCGACCACATCGAAGGTGCACACCGCGCTGCGTATCGACGAGGCCTATGACGGGCCGGTCATTCATGTCCTCGACGCGAGCCGCGCGGTGGGCGTGGCCACCGCACTGGTCAGCGACACCGGACGCGATGCCTATGTGAAGACCTTCGCCGACGATTATGCGCATGTCCGCGAGGTCCGCGCGGGCAAGGGGCAGAATGCGCTGATCTCGATCGACGACGCGCGCGCCAATGCCTTTCCCTTCGACCATCATTTGAAACCGCCACCGCCCGAACAGCCCGGCGTGCACGCCTTCGACAGCTGGGATTTGCGCGATCTCGCCGACGTCATCGACTGGACCCCGTTCTTCCGCGCCTGGGAACTGCACGGCAATTATCCTGCGATCCTGACCGACCCCGTCGTCGGCGAAAGCGCGCGCAGCCTGTGGGCCGACGCGCAGGAGATGCTCGCGAAGATCATCGACGAGAAGTGGCTGACCGCGAAGGGCGTTGCGGGATTGTGGCCGTGCCGTCGCGAGGGCGACGATGTCATCGTCCATCTGGTCGATGCCGAAGAACACGTCCGTCTTCCCTTCCTGCGCCAGCAGATCGCCAAGCGTGAAGGTCGCCCCAACATGTGCCTCGCCGATTTCGTCGACCATGACGGGGACTGGATCGGCGGGTTCGCGGTCGGCATCCACGGCATCGAGCCGCACCTCGCACGGTTTCAGGCCGATAAGGACGACTATTCCGACATCCTGCTGAAGGCGCTGGCCGACCGTTTCGCCGAAGCCTTTGCTGAACGGTTGCACCAGCACGTCCGCACGACGCTCTGGGCTTATGCCCCCGGTGAACAGCTGACCAACGAAGCGCTCATCAAGGAAGAATATCGCGGCATCCGCCCCGCACCCGGCTATCCGGCGTGTCCCGACCATTCGCTCAAACCGATGCTGTTCGACCTGCTCGACGCGCCGACGCACACTGGTCTGACTCTGACCGAGAGTTTTGCGATGTGGCCGACGGCGGCAGTCTCGGGCTTCTACTTCGGCCATCCGCAGGCCGAATATTTCGGCGTGGCGCGCGTCGGCGAGGACCAACTCGCCGACTACACCCTGCGGCGCGGCGTCGATGCCGAAACCGCCCGCCGCTGGCTGCGTCCCAATCTGGACTGACGCCCTCGCGAATTCGCGCTGTCCTACAGTGCCGGACCCCGTCATTATGCCAGCGACACGGCTCTAGCTGGAAGCGACATGACGAACGCCGAAATGCGCATATGGGCAATGATAGCAACATTGGCGACGATAGTTACGCCGGGTGCTGCCGCGTTTGCCCAGAACAGCGGCAGTTTCCACGTCGAGGAAACAGGTCGTACTTTCTACCGGCTCGACGACGCGGTGAAATCCATCGGTGACGGCAGCGGCACGATCGTCGTCGCGCCGGGACGTTATCCCGATTGCGCCGTATTCGGCGGCGCAACCCTGACCATCCGTGCCGCGCAACCCTCCACCGCGATCTTTGAGGGGGGTGCCTGTGAGGGCAAGGCAACACTTGTGCTGCGTGGGTCCAGCGCGACCATCGACGGGCTGGTCTTTCGCGGGATCAAGGTGCCCGATCGCAACGGCTCGGGCATCCGCCTCGAAAAGGGCAATCTGACTGTTACCCGTTCGACGTTTCTCGACAGCGAGCAGGGGATTTTGACGGCCGACGACCCTTCGGGGTCGGTGGTGATCGAACGTTCGACCTTTGCGGGCCTTGGCGGATGCCCCGATGGCATGTGTTCGCACTCGCTCTACATCGGCGGCTATGGTTCGCTGAGTGTCAACCGCGTCCGTTTCGAACGCGGTACGGGCGGCCATTATGCCAAGAGCCGCGCGGCGCGGGTCAGCATTACCGATTCCAGCTTCGACGATTCAGGCGGGCACGAGACCAACTATGCCATCGACTTGCCGAACGGGGCGACCGGACGGATCGCAGGCAATGTCTTCGTCGTCGGCAAGAACAAGGAAAACCACTCAGCGATCATCGCCGTCGCCGCCGAAGCGCGTGCCAATCCTTCGGCGGGCCTTGTGGTCGAGGGCAATGACGCCTCGGTTGCGCCTGGTGCCGGTTTCGGCACGACGCTCGTTGCCGACTGGAGCCACGAACCGCTGAAGATCGGCACGAACAAACTGGGCGCAGGCGTGAAGGTAAAAGACAGCCGCTAGTTGGCGGGGCAGCTGGTCGCCGGACCAGCGATTAGATCGAGACAGCGTCCGTCGATTTCGCTCTTTGAAATAGTCAGCCCGATCAATCCGGCGAGTGTCGGCAGGATGTCAACTGTCTCGACGCTGTTGGGCTGTTCGAACGGCGCGAGGCCCTTGCGCCAGAACAGCATCGGCACGCGACGATCATAGTCCCAGGGGCTGCCGTGGGTCGCGATGTAATTCCCCGCCGCGACCGACAGCGGGATCGGTGTGACGCGCGGTTTCAGCATGACGATCAGGTCGCCCGAGCGGCCCTTGAAATAGGATGACTTGGCCCGTTCGACCAGGCTCCACGTTTCCGGCGGGCCGCTCGCCGGTGTCGTTGCTTCGATCTCGGCCGCGGTGAACACAGCGGCCACTTGCGGATTTGCGAGAAACAACGCCTTTGCCCGCGCTAGCGCCAGCGGCTTTTTGTCGGCAGGCATCGACGCATCGAGCCACACATCGCCTGCAGGCTCCGCGCCGACCAGCGCCGGTTTGGCAAGACCGAGTTCGGTCGCAATCACGGTGCCCACGGCGCGCGCCGACAGATTGTCCGGTATGCGCGCTGCCTCGGGGATGCCGTTGGCATCGTTGCGCTCCGTGGCGTCGTGCCCGCCGTGGTCGGCCGTCAGCACGACGGCATAATCGATTTTGGCCTTGTCGAGCCGGGCAAAGAACTGTCCCATGCGCAGATCGAGCGCCTCGAGTTGCAGACACATTTCGCTGCCCTCGGTGCCATAGGCGTGGCCGACGACATCGGTCGCCGATACACCGATTGCGATAAGGTCTGTCGCGCTGCCCTTGCCCAGTTTCATTTCCGCGATCAGGTCGCCCGCAAGGTCGAGTGTGGCGGCGTCCGACTCGGGCGACGCCCGGAACAGCTTTGTGTCGCCTGCCGGTCGCGCGAATGCGCCGTTTCCGACCGATTTTGTCGGGGTGATGGCGACGGCGCGTGCGCGTGTCTCGCAGAACGGCGACAGGCTGTAGGGGGCCATTGGTTTGGCGAGCGCAGCGTCGATATTCTTGTTGGCCTTTGCAACCGCTGCCGGGGCCGCGGCGGAGTGGCCCGACAGCGTTTCGAACTTCGCGTAATCGGTCGGGCGCAGGAACCAGATCTGATCGGTCATGTGTCCACCCATCATGATGGCAGCGCGGTCCTTGCCCGCCACCGCGACGACACGAGTGGCCGGGTTGGCAGCCTTCATCCGGTCGCCGAGCGTCGGCACCAGCAAATGTACGGGTGAGGGAATGTAGACGCCAGACTTTGACGACGCCGCCTTGCTGACATCTTCCGCGCAATAGACGTCCGGGCTCTTGCGGCCGTTCGCCTGATCGATCCAGCTGTTGGCGATGATGCCGGTGCGCGCCGGATGGGCGCCGGTCAGGATTGTCGAATGGCCGGGGCAGGTCTCGGTCGCGGCATGGCTCTGATAGCCGCTTGGAAAGACCACGCCGTCGGAAAGGCGCTTCATCCCCCCTGTCCAATGCGCGCGATATTCGGCGAAAAGGTCGGCGGAGAATTGATCCACCGAAATGACGACCATCAGTTTTGGCGGCGGTGCAGGCTCGGCCAGTAGAGTCACAGGCAAAGCCGCGAGCATCAGCGCCACAAAACGTCGGATCATCGGGTAAGCCTTTCGCCGTATCGAAATCTTGTCAGCAACCGTATGGAGGCCGGACGAAGGAGACAAGCGCGGCATGACGGCACGACGTTTCAGTCTGGTGACATTGGTTCTGACGGTAATGGCGCTGTTCGGCCTTGCGCCACTGCGTGCCGAGCCGAACCATATCGTCGCGACGCTGGTGGCCGAGAGCGCAACGCCGGCACCCGGCAAGACCGTGATGCTGGCGGTCGCGATGCAGCCGGAGCCCGGCTGGCACGGCTATTGGTCGAACCCTGGCGAGGCGGGGTTCGAACCGCGTTTCGACTGGAAACTGCCGAAAGGGGTGACGACGGGCGCGGTCGGCTTTCCGGTACCGCAGACGCTGATCGTCGGCGGGCTGATGAACTATGTCTATGAAGGGCCGCACGCGCTGCTGATCCCGCTCAAGCTGCCGCAAGATCTTGCGGTGGGCACGAAATTGCCGGTCGCGCTCAAGCTCGACTACCTCGCCTGCACCGACCAGATATGCGTGCCGCAGCGGGCGGAACTGACGACAACGCTGACCGTCGGCGATGGGGCGCTCGATGCGCAGAGCAGGTTCGACGGCTGGCGTACGAAACTGCCCACGCCGCTGGGTGCGACAGCCAAATTCGAGCGGGCGGGGAAATTGCTCCGGATCGCCATTGCGTTTCCGGCCGGAGCGACGCTGACCGATCCGCATTTCTTTCCCGCAAAGCAGGGCATCATCGAAGACGCGGCGCCGCAGAAGTTCGGGCGCGACGGAGATTTGCTCGTCGCCGAATTTGCCATGCAGGAAGGACAGGCCCCGCCGGTCGAAGGCGTTCTGTCGTTCGGCGCGGGCAGGGGGCTGACGATTACTGCTGCGGCCGGTGCCGTGCCGCCGATGCCATCGCCCAGTAATGGCTGGCAGGCGATTCTGATCGCGCTGGGCGGTGCTGTTCTCGGCGGTCTGGTGCTCAACATCATGCCCTGCGTGTTCCCAATCCTGAGCCTCAAAGCGCTGAGCCTCGCCAAGGCCGGCGGGGATGAACGCGGCGCCAGACGCGATGCGCTGGGGTACACGCTGGGTGCTGTGTTGGTCTGCGTGGCGCTCGGTGGCGCAATACTCGTGTTGCGGGCGGCCGGGTCGAGCGTTGGGTGGGCGTTCCAGTTGCAGGACCCCCGCGTTATCGTAGCGTTGCTAGTTCTGGTGACGGCGATTGCGCTCAACTTTGCCGGGTTATTCGAATTGCCGACGGTGGGTGGCGGACTGTCGAGCAGCAACAGCGTCGCAACGGGCGCGCTGGCTGCATTCATCGCGACGCCGTGCACCGGGCCCTTCATGGGGGCGGCGCTGGGGGCGGCGCTCGTTCTGCCGACGGCGGCAGCGCTCGCGGTATTTGCAGGACTGGGTTTTGGCCTTGCGCTGCCGTTCCTCTTGCTCGGGTTCATCCCTGCGCTGCGACGCGTTCTGCCGAAGCCGGGGGCGTGGATGGCGACGATGCGACGCATCCTGAGTGTGCCAATGTTCCTGACCGCGCTCGGTCTGGTCTGGCTGCTCGGGCGGCAGGCGGGCAGCGATGCGGTGACGGTCGCGCTGCTCGCTGCGCTTGGTGCGGCATTGGCGTTCTGGTGGGTCGGCTTGCGGCAGATGCGAGGCAAGGTTGGGCTGGCGTTCGGTGCGCTGCTGGCGATTATCGCGTCCGGTGTTGCCATTGCTTACCTCCCGAAATCCTCTGCGGCAGCCGCCTCCTCACCGACGGCACTGAATGCCGAGCCGTTCAGCGAAGCGCGGCTGGCGGCGTTGCGGGCGGCGGGGCGGCCGGTGTTCGTCTATTTCACTGCTGACTGGTGCCTGACCTGCAAAGTCAACGAGCGGGTTGCGATCGAACAGTCGTCGGTCGAAACGGCATTCAAGGCAGCCAATGTGGCAGTCCTCGTCGGCGACTGGACCCGCAGCGATCCGGCGATCAGCCGCTTCCTCGAGGCGCAGGGCCGGTCGGGCGTACCGCTGTATCTGTTCTACCCCAAGGGCGGAGAGGCGCAGACTCTGCCGCAGGTCCTGACACCCGGCACGCTGACCGCGCTCGTCACTTCATCCTGAAGACGCGTTTGCCGCCCACCCAGGTCTCGAACACTTTGGTCGCGCGCAGTTCGGCGGGTGTCGAGATCAAGGGATCGACATCGACGAGGATGAAGTCGGCGCGGTAGCCGGGGGCCAGGCGGCCGATCCGGTCCTCGGCCTGTCCGGCAAAGGCCGCGCCGGTCGTAAACGCGGCGAGGGCAGCTTCCCGGGAAATCCGTTCCTGCGGCTGCCACCCGCCAAAGGGTTGCCCGTCGGCCCCTTCGCGCGTGATCGCGGCGGCAAGGCCGGGGAACGGGTTCGCGCTTTCTACGGGCACGTCGGAGCCGAATGCCAGCACACTGCCGTTCTTGAGCATCGAGGCCCAGGCGTAAGCACCTGCGAGCCGGTTCGGCCCCAGCCGCGCCTCGGCCATTGTGCGGTCGCTGGTCTGGTGCACGGGCTGCATCGACGCGATGATGCCGTTCTTGCCGAAACGCGGTAGGTCCGCCGGATCGACGATCTGCGCATGTTCGATCCGCCAGCGCCGGTCGCCCTTATAGGTTTCCGACAGTTCCTCGATTGCCGACAGGATCTGCGCATTGGCGGCGTCGCCGATGGCGTGGGTCGCCACCTGTAGATTGTTCATGGCGGCGCGGCTCAGAATATTGCGCATCTTGGTATCGTCGAGGAAGCACAGGCCCGTCTGTGTCGGTGCATCGGCATAGGGTTTCTTGAGGCACGCGCCGCGTGAGCCGAGCGCCCCGTCGCCATAGACTTTGATGCCGACCATCCGCAGCCGATCATCGTAGAGCCAGGGCGTTGGTCCGGCGCCCGCGATCGAAATCGCGGTGTCCACGCTGTTGGCATAGGTGATCAAGCGAACCCGCAGTGCGCCCTTGTCGCCAGCGCGGCGCATCGTGTTCCAGTCCTCGGGACTGGTGCCCATGTCGGCTATGGCGGTGATGCCGAGCGACAGGAGGACATCCTGCGCGCTTGCCAGCGCAAGATCGCGTTCCGCGGGTAACGGTTGCGGCACGGCTTTCTCGATCAACGCCATCGCGCCGTCGACCAGGACACCGGCGGGCGCGCCGTTTGCGAGCACTTCGATTCGGCCGCCGGCGGGTGAGACGGTTTTCGCGGTGATGCCCGCTGCCGCCAGTGCCGCGGTATTGCCCCATTGGGCGTGACCGTCGACGCGTTCGAGCAGGACAGGCTTGTCGGCAACCACGACGTCGATGTCGGCGGCGGTCGGAAAGCGGCCCAGATTCCAGACTTCCTGATTCCATCCGCGGCCCAGGATCCAGCGCCGCTCAGGGTACGCCTTGGCATAATCGGCGATCCTGGCCTGCGCCTCGGCCAGCGACTTGGTATCCGACAAGTCGAGGGTCAGTGCGGCGATCCCCAGCCCCATGACATGGCCGTGCGCATCGAAAAGGCCGGGCAGGAGCGTCCGGTTCTTGCCGTCGAGCCGCCAGTCGGGGCGCCAATTCTTGTCTGCGGACGGCTTTTCGCCTTGCCGGATCAGCTTGCCGATCTTGCCGTCGGCTGTGACGGTGAGGCCGGTAAAACGGACAACCTGCCCCTTCTCGTCGAGGGTGATGCCGTTGACGTTATCCACCAGTCCATCGGCGAGCGCGGGCGTGCCCAGCATCAGAAGGCCGGCGAAAACGATTCGCCAAAGGTCACGAAAGTCACGGTACGTCAGCGAAAAATGCCGACGAACCGTGGTGATCGAGCGACGAAATGGGCGGACGGAAGAGTGTGGCGAAGGGGTCATCTGCAAACGATGGCAGATCACGGTCGTGTAGGACAGAGGGGAGGAACGCTTTCAGTTGTCGATGCGTTTTTAACCGATCTGCTCTTGGAAGACCTTATTTTTGATGCGAAGTGCGACGACATCCAAAGCCGACCGGGGCGATTTCGACTCTATGAACTCTTCCATTGCCGACCCGCCGTTTCTTTCCGCTCTGGCACCCCAGGGGCATCCCGAGTCCGGGATCTCGGACGCTTTGCTTGAGAGCAGTGCGCGCTTTGCTATCCTTTGCGATGCGATGCCGCAGATGGCGTGGTCGACGCTCCCCGACGGGTTCCACGACTATTATAATGCGCGCTGGTATGAATTTACCGGTGTCCCGGCCGGTTCGACTGATGGCGAGGGCTGGAGCGGGATGTTCCATCCCGACGATCAGGAGCGGGCATGGGCCCGGTGGCGGCACAGCCTGGAGACCGGCGAGCCCTATGAAATCGAATACCGGTTGCGTCACCACAGCGGCAAGTATCGTTGGACGCTGGGTCGCGCACTGCCGGTGCGCGACAGTGCGGGGCGGATCACCCGCTGGATCGGCACATGCACCGACATCGATGACCAGAAGCGTGCGAACGAGCAAAACGAGATTCTCAGTCGAGAGCTGAGCCACCGGATCAAGAACATCTTCGCGGTCATCGGTGGCCTGATCGCGCTGTCGGCGCGGCGCGACCCGACAGTGAAGCCGTTTGCCGACGAGCTACGTGGGCGAGTGACGGCGTTGGGACGGGCCCATGAATTCGTGCGACCACACAGCGATGAATCTCAGCCGGTTCTGGGCGACGTAACGCTGAAAACGATGCTCCACGATCTGATGGGTGCCTATCCGGCGCGCGACGAAGGGCGGCTGCAGATTGTCGGCGATGACATCGGCCTCGACGATCGCGGTGCCACGCCGGTGGCATTGGTTTTTCACGAACTGGCGACGAACGCGGCAAAATACGGCGCACTCTCGGTCCACGATGGAGAGGTCTGCATCACCGTCCGCCGCGACGCGGATTCGGTCGAGATCATCTGGGTCGAACATGGCGGTCCCGCAGTTGGTGGCGCACCGGAGCGTCAGGGATTCGGCACGCGCCTGACCGACATGAGCGTTGTGCAGCAGCTCGGCGGAACACTTTCGCGCGAATGGTTGCCGGAGGGTCTCAAGGTTACGATGCGGGTTCAGACGAACCGATTGGTGCGGAGCTGACCAGCGCATCGTCAACCCGCATTAATCGAGGCTAAGACTAACGGTTGAGATATGTCTCAAACATGCCGAGCCCTAGCCTCCGATCACACCCGGGCAACTAAACTCAGGCAGCTTTCTGAAACAACCTAAGCGCCGGCGGCGGCACAGCCGCCTTGTCGCCGGCCTTGACCCGCAGCGCATAGTCGACAGCCTGCCGCACCGATGCTTCATCGGTGGGCTTGGTGAGCACGCCAATAGCGCCGGCAATGCCGTCGCCCAGAATGCGCGGGTTGGCGGTGACGAACAGGACCGCGACGTTGCCCAGTTCGCACAGGCGCTTGCCGATTTCAGGGCCGGTCAGGCCGTCGCGCAGATTAAGATCTACCAGTGCCAAGTCGATTTCGGGCGAGGCCAGCGCCATCGCTGTATCGAGGTCGGGCGCAATACCGACGACCTCATGACCGAGGTCGCCGAGCACGGCTTCGACCTCGCAGGCGACGAGCATTTCATCTTCAACGATCAGGATCTTGGCGTGCATCTCTAAAGTTCGATTGTTGACAGGGTTGTCAGAGCTGAACGTCGATGCAGCGCACTGGTTCCACAATAGATCGCCTTCCGTAACGATTTTTTCGCGGCTTTCGGGGCGTCAGTCTTTCTTCAATCGACGGACCAGTGCGCTCGTATCCTGTCGTCCGCCCCCGACCCCCTGCACCTCGGCAAAGAATTGATCGACCAGTGCCGCGACCGGCAACGTCGCGCCGTTGGCGCGGGCCTCGTCGAAGGCGAGCCCCAGATCTTTGCGCATCCAATCGACGGCGAAACCGAAATCGAACTCGTCCTTGACCATGGTAGCCCAGCGGTTGGTCATCTGCCAGCTGCCCGCCGCCCCTCCGGAAATGCTTTCGAACACCCGGTCGAGATCGAGTTCGGCGGCCTGGGCAAAGCGCAAGGCTTCGCTGAGCGATTGGATTGTGCCCGCAAAGGCGATCTGGTTACACATCTTGGTGGTCTGGCCGGCCCCGGGCGCGCCGACATGGACGATGCGGCTTGAATAGGCCTCCATAAATGGGGTTGCCGCCGCGATCCCTTTTTCGGTCGCGCCGCACATCAGGGTCAGGGTGCCGTTGACTGCGCCGACCTGTCCGCCGGTGACCGGCGCATCGACGCTGTGCATTCCCATCCCCTTGGCCTCGACCGCGAGCTGACGCGCGATCTTGGCGGACACGGTGGTGTGGTCGATGAACACGCTGCCCTTCGCCATTGCCCGGAACGCCCCATCGCGGCCCAGCGTCACCGAGGCGAGATCGTCGTCGTTGCCGACACAGGCGATGACCGCCTCGACATCCTTCGCAGCTTCGGCCGGGCTATCGACGGCGGTGGCGCGGCCCTGTCCATGTTCGGCAACCCAGGCGTCGGCCTTGCTGCGCGTGCGATTATAGACAGTGAGGTCGTGTCCGGCAGCGGCGAGATGCTTCGCCATTTGCCCGCCCATGACGCCCAGCCCGATGAATGCGAGTTTAGCCATAGCGACGCGCATAGCGGGCGTTTGCGGGGTGCGCCAGATGACGTTAGGGGCGGCGGTCTATGGCGACTGCATCCAACCTCCCCGTCTCCCCTGTCACTCTCGACGATGTCCGTGCAGCGGCTGCGCGGATTTCGGGCAAGGTGGTGCGCACACCGACCTTGAAGAGCATTACGCTGTCGGCGATGACCGGGGCGGAAGTCTGGCTCAAGTTCGAGAATCTTCAGTTTACCGCCGCCTACAAGGAACGCGGCGCGCTCAACAAATTGCTGCTGATGGCGGATGCCGCGCGGGCGAAGGGCGTGATCGCGGCGTCGGCGGGCAACCATGCACAGGGTCTGGCGTATCACGGCGCGCGGCTGGGCATTCCGGTCACCATCGTGATGCCGCGCCCTACGCCCACGATCAAAGTCATGCAGACGCAGGGCCACGGGGCCGAAGTAATCCTGTTCGGCGAGACATTCGACGCGGCCTATGCCCATGCCCGCGAGCTGGAGGCGGCACGCGACCTGACCTTCGTCCATCCGTTCGACGATCCGGAGATCATCGCAGGGCAGGGGACGATCGCGCTCGAAATGCTGGAGGATGCGCCGGGCATCGACATGTTGGCGATCCCCATCGGTGGCGGCGGATTGCTGTCCGGGGTCGGGACGGCGGCCAAGGCATTGAAGCCCGGCTTGCAGGTCGTCGGGGTTCAGGCCGAGCTGTATCCGTCGATGTATGCATTGCTCAACGGACTCGACATGCCGGCGGAGGGCGACACGCTGGCCGAGGGCATTGCGGTCAAGTATCCGGGGCTGATCACCCGAGAGATCGTGCGCGCGATCGCCGACGACATCGTGCTGGTGGCGGAACGGCACCTGGAGAAATCGGTCGCGCTGCTGCTTGAGATCGAAAAGACCGTGGTCGAAGGCGCGGGGGCCGCCGGGCTGGCGGCGCTGCTCGCCCATCCCGACCGCTTCGCGGGCAAGACCGTCGGCATCGTGCTGTGCGGCGGCAACATCGACACGCGGCTGCTGGCGAACGTCCTGCTACGCGATCTGGCGCGCTCGGGGCGGCTGGCGCGATTGCGGATCCGGTTGCAGGACCGTCCGGGGGCGCTGTTCAATGTCGCGCGTATCTTTGACGAGCAGTCGGTCAACATTCTCGAGCTGTCGCACCAGCGCATTTTCACCAATCTCCCCGCCAAGGGCCTGAGCCTCGACGTCGAGTGCGAAACACGCGATCGCGACCATCTTGACCGGCTGGTCGCGGCGCTCGTCACCGGTGGATATGACGTGAGATTGATCGAACTGGGCTAGCCATTTCTCTCCCCGGGAAGAGATTTCAGGGGTTAACCCTCTTTCATGGTAAATGCCCTTTTAATGCGTTGCCATGCGTCGCATAACCGCTGGACCGTGACAGCCCCCTTCCGCTTTCCCCGTTTTTTTGTGACGACACCGTCGCCGTGCCCCTATCTGCCGGGCCGGACGGAGCGTAAGGTGTTTACCGAGCTGGTCGGCCCCGATGCGATCGAACTCAACGAAGCACTGGCGCGGATCGGGTTCCGCCGTAGCCAGGGCGTTGCCTATCGCCCATCGTGCGTCGATTGCGGCGCCTGCGTGTCGGTACGCGTCCTGACGCAGGAGTTCGTGCCGAGTGCGACACAGCGCAAGCTGATGAAACGCCATGCCGATCTGGAAGTGACGGCCTGCCGCCCCTGGTCGACGCAGGAGCAATACGACCTGATGCGCCGCTACCTCGATTCGCGCCATGCCGGCGGCGGGATGGCGGGCATGGACGAGATCGATTTTGCCGACATGGTCGAACATTCGGCAGTCGATACGCAGGTCGTCGAATACCGCGAACCGTCGCAGGGCGAACGGCCCGGCAAGCTGGTTGGCGCGTGCATCACGGACCGCTCGGGCGACGGCCTGTCGATGATCTACAGTTTCTTCGCACCAGAGGCGGAAGGGCGCCCGGGCCTGGGCACCTACATCATCCTCGATCATATCGAGCGCGCGGCGCTGGCCGGCCTCAACCATGTCTATCTCGGCTATTGGGTCGCGGGGTCGAAGCGCATGGAATACAAGGCGCGGTTCCAGCCGATGGAACGGCTGGGGCCAGCGGGTTGGCGGCGGATGACCGAAGCCGATGTCGCACAGGCGCTGAAGGGCGAAGGCCTGCCGGGCGCGCCTGACGGGCGGAAGTTCTAGCCGCTCACACCGCCATGAACGGCGGGTCGGCGATGGCCATGCGGCTTTCGTTCATCATCCGGCTCCAATCGGCGGAGAGCTGGTTGAAATAGAGATCGTCCTCCGACAGCCGCAGGCGAACGACGTTGCGCGCGGTGTCGGTCGGGATGGCAACGAGATCGAGCGGGCGACCGACCGACAGGTTCGACCGCATCGTCGAATCGAAAGAGATCAGCGCAACCTTGACCGCTTCGTCCAGCCCGGAATCGAATGTCAGCGTGCGGTCGAGGATCGGCTTGCCATATTTGAGTTCGCCGATCTGCAGGAACGGCGCGTCGGGGTGGCACTCGATGAAATTGCCCTCGGCATAGATCTGAAACAGCATCAGCGGACCGTCGGAAATCCGGCCACCGACGAGCACCGATGCGCTGGCGCTGACCTTTGTTCCTTCCAGCGTGACGCCAATGGCCCGTTTTGCCGTCGACAGCGCTTCGCCGACCAGCTGGGCAACACGGAACATCGTCGGTTGTGTGCCAATCGTGCGAGGGATGCCGGTGTCGTCGAGGCACGGCAGACCCTCTTCGAGCAGCGACAACATCGACTGTGTTACCGACAAGCTGCCCGCCGTGCAGGCAAAGATCATCCGCCCGTCGGTGTCGGCGAGCGTGTGCAGTTTCTTGTAGATCGAGATATTGTCGATGCCCGCGTTGGTTCGCGTATCGGCGATGAGCGCCAGCCCGTCCCTGACCAGAACCCCGACGCAATAAGTCATTGCTGCTGTGCCCCTGCATCATCGACGCGCACATCGACGTCGAGCTCCTCGACCCCGCCGCCGACGCGTGTGCCCGAAACCGGGGTGCAGTCATAGGCATCGAGACCCACCGCGACGCGGACATAGCTTTCGTCGGGACTGAATCCGGAACTGGGGTCGAGGCCGACCCAGCCGAGCCGGTCGATGTGGATCTCCGCCCAATAATGCGCCGAACGGCGATGCCCGCGATTGGGACCATGCAGGCTGTGCCCCGAGACGATGCGCGAGGGACAGCCGCTGGCGCGCGCGACGGCCACCAGCAGGTGCGCGGCGTCGCGCGTCGTCCCGTGCCCGCTTTCGAGAATCTCGCCCGGTGTTCGCCCGACCGGTCCGCGTCCGGCCGCAATCTTCATCGCGCCCCCGATCATCGTGTTCAGGGTATGAATGCGTTCGAGCCAGTCGCTGCCCCGCATCATCTGCGCGAAATCGCGGGTCGTGTCGCACACGGTCGTCGAGGGCGTGGTCCGGGTGAAGTAAAGGGGGGGCAGCGGCTCGTGCGCGCCCTTCACGACGCCGGCCTGATCCTCGGTCAGCACCTCTCCCCGCACGGTCAGCTCCAGCGCCTCTATCGGCCCGTCAATGTAAAGCATGGTGGTTGGATTGCCATAACCGTCGAGGCCGGTCCGCAGTCGCGCGTCGCAATCGACATCGATGCGCCAGTCGATGACGGTCTGCGCGGCGTAATCGCTGGGCGTGACGCGTAGCAACTGCACGACGCGCGCCTGCGGGACGCTGAAGCGGTAGCGGGTGTGGTGGTCGATGCTCAGGCGCATGTCACAGGAACCTGAACTGTTTGGAGATTGCCTGGTCGAGCGCGGCATTCTCTTCGATAAAGCTTTCGACGTACTGGTGCAGGCCACCCTTGATTACATCGTCGATCCGCGTTTCGCCGAGGCGGGCATGGCGCAGGCGCGCGAGCCGGTCGGCCTCGCCCTGAAATCCGGTCTGTTTGCCGAGCGCATTGAGGTGCAGCACGACTTCCTCCGCACTGGCGGCGAGCGACCGCGGTAGCTCGCGGCGCAGGATCAGCAGCTCGGCGACCGACCGCGCCTCCAGCCCCTCGCGGTACAGCCAGCGATAGGCGTTTACCGCGGCGAGCGTCTGCAGGATCGTCGTCCACTGGTCGCGGTCGACGGCACCGCCGACGCGTTCGCCCTCGGGCAGCAGGATATGATATTTGACGTCGATCAACCGCGCAGTGTTGTCGGCGCGTTCGATGGTTGCGCCCAGGCGGATGAACCACGATGCCGGGTTGCGCAGCATGCGCCCGATCGCCCCTTCGAACCCGCGCGTCTCGCTTTGCGCCTGTTCCATCAGTGCCAGCGTCGCCTGCGTATCGCCGGGACTGGTGCGCCCGTTGAACAGCAGCCAGGCACTGTTGATCGTCGACCAGGCGTCGCGGCTGAGCGCGGTGCGGACTGCCTTGGCATTGCCGCGCGCGAAATCGAGGCACGATACCACTGATCCGGCATGCGCGGTGGACAGCGTCAGAAAGCGCGCGACGTTGCGCGGTGTCAGTTTTTCGCCGGTCGCGGCAAAGGCCGCATCCGCCTCGATCACCGACAGCGCGCTCGCCCATGCTGCTTCGCCGGCGGGGCGTGAGGAGAGCGCGTCGAGGCGGACAGTCGCCTCGACAAGACGCGCGGTAAATTCGGCACGCTCGACGTAACGGCCCATCCAGTAGAGCGAGGCGGCAGTGCGCGAGAGCATCTAGCTGTCGCTCCAGGATTCGCCGTCGTCCATCAGGACAAAACTGTCCTTGGTGCCGCCGCCTTGGCTGGAGTTCACGACCAGCGATCCTTCGCGTAAGGCAACGCGGGTCAGGCCGCCCGGGATGACCTTCACACCGTTGGCGCCCGATAGGACGAACGGGCGGAAATCGACGTGGCGCGGGGCGACGCCGCTTTCGACGAGAGTCGGCACCGTCGACAGCGCCAGTGTCGGCTGCGCAATATAGCGATGCGGCTCGGCGATGAGGGCCGCGCGGAAATCCTCGATTTCCTTTTTCGACGCCGTCGGTCCAACCAGCATGCCGTAGCCACCAGATCCGTCGACCAGCTTCACGACGAGTTCGGGCAGATTATCGAGGACGTACTTCAACGCCTGTGGCTCGCGGCAGCGCCAGGTTTCGACGATGGGCAATATCGGCTCGCCGCCTGCGTAGAATTTCACGATCTCGGGCATGTAGCTGTAGATCGCCTTGTCGTCGGCGATACCGGTGCCGGGCGCATTGACGATAGCGACCTTGCCCGCACGATACGCCGCGATCAGGCCGGGGACGCCCAGCATCGAATCCGGACGGAACACCAGCGGGTCGATATAGTCGTCGTCGATGCGGCGGTAGATGACGTCGACGCGCACCCGCCCGGTGATTGTCCGCATCCAGACGATGTCATCGTCGACCTCCAGGTCCGCCGCCTCCACCAATTCGATGCCAAGCGAATCCGCCAGAAAGCTGTGTTCGTAATAGGCCGAATTGAACCGCCCCGGCGTCAGGATCACGCACACCGGATCGCTACCTGCGCCAGCCGGCGCCACCGACCGCAGCGTCTGGAGCAGCGCGTCGCCATAGCTGTCGACGTGCTGGACGCGGTACTGGCGGAACAATTCGGGGCAGAGACGGATCATCGCCTCGCGGTTTTCGAGCATGTAGCTGACGCCCGACGGGGTCCTGGCATTGTCCTCCAGTACCCAGAAATCGCCGGGGCCGGTGCGGACGAGATCGATGCCGCAGATGTGCGACCAGATGCCGTGCGGCGGGCGCGACCCGACGATCTCGCCGCGGAATTGCGGGTTGGCGAGGATCAGTTCGGGCGGGACGATGTTCTCTTCCAGAATCCGACGCGCGCCATAGACGTCGTCGAGGAACGCGTTGATCGCTTCGACACGCTGGACAATCCCGACGCTCAGCTTGTCCCACTCGCTCTTGGTGAACATTCGCGGCACGATATCGAACGGGATGATGCGCTCGGCGGCATCGTCGTCGCCATAGACGGCAAAGGTAATGCCCAGCTGGCGAAAGGTCGCTTCGGCGGATTTCTGCCGGCGGTCGAGTTCGGTGCGGGGCGTTTCGGAGAGCCAGTTGGCCAGGCCGGCAAATTCGGGGCGCGCGGTCTGGTCGCTGCTCGATCCCCACAGTTCGTCGAAAGGCTTTTGCTTCATTACCTTCAGACTGCGCGGCTTTGCGGCGGTGCACAAGAGGGAACCGACCATCCCGCCCGGCGTTCTTTGGGCTGGATAGTGACCGGACCGAAACGATAGCGATGCACAGCCGCCCCTTTACTGACGACCACCCGCTGATCGAAAAGCTCAATCACTTCATCGCCAACCCGCAATTTCCTTGCGTGGGGGCGAAATCGGCGCTCGCCAAGCATCAGATCAAGGCGGTGGTCGCCCGGTCGATCACCAGCGCGTGGAACGACCTGACCATCCACGCCGCATTGATGAAATTCGCGAGCGATTATCGCCGCAACCAAAAGCTGTTCCAGTCGCTCGCCGTCATTTTCGAAGGGCCGCGCACCATCACCGAGGCCTGCTTCGAGGAATCGATGTGGAAGCGTATCCAGTCGGTCAGCGACAAGGATGTCTGGCTTGGGCAGAAATACGACAAAACGGTGTCGCCCGACCCAGCCAACCCGCATTTCTCGCTGAGTTTCGGGGGCGAGGCATTCTTCGTGGTCGGTCTTCACCCGCACGCCAGCCGCAAGGCACGGCGGTTCGTCGCGCCGACAATGATCTTCAACCTTCACGATCAGTTCGAACGACTGCGCGAGCAAGGGCGGTACGAAAAGCTGCGCGGGGCGATCCTCGACCGCGACGAGGATTATTCGGGATCGATCAATCCCATGCTCTCGCGGCACGGCGAGCTGTCCGAGGCGCGGCAGTATTCCGGCCGTGAAGTGGACGAAGAATGGGGCTGCCCGTTCGCTTATCAAGGGAAGATGCGCGATGCTGCTTGAACGGATCCGGCCAATCACGCGCACACGCATCGAACCGCGCTCGGGTGTCGCCTTCACAATAAAGGCCGGGCAGACCCTTACCGTGACTGATCCGCTAGGGCGTCAGGTTGCCGATCTGCTCGCGTTCAATGCGGCAGATATCGGCGAGGCGATCTCGTCGGGCCGAACGCTCGACTATGCGAACAAGATCTATCTAACCACCGGCGATACGCTCTGGTCGAACCGGTCGCAGCCGATGCTCGACATTACCGAGGATACGGTCGGGCGGCACGACTTCCTGCTGACGCCCTGTTCGAAGGATACTTTCCGCATCATCTACGGCCACAAGGAACCGCACCGGGGATGCTTCGGCAATCTCGCTTCGGCCCTGGCGCCTTATGGTGTGACCGAGGATATGATCCCGGTGGCGTTTAACTGTTTCATGAACGTGCCGGTGGCCGCCGACGGCAGTTTCGAAGTGCTGCCCCCGCTCAGCAAGGCAGGGGACTACATCCGGTTCGAGGCGAAAATGGACCTGATCATCGGCCTGACGGCCTGTTCTGCGCTCCAGTCGAACGGCGGCAGCTTCAAGCCGATCGACTGGAGCGTTGGCTGAACTTCAGGCGTTCCTTCCGGTTAGCGCCCACCGGATCAGTTGCGGTAATCCGAAATCACGCGGCGAACCGGTTCCGGCAATGGCCTTATTGGGTCTCCATCCGGCAACGTGGACATAGGATGTGAGATCGGCATCCAGCAGGCCAAGAAATGTTTCCAGCACAATCGTGCTTCCCATTGGCCCCAAATGCCGGCCGCCGAGAACGTCATCTTTATCCTTGGTCGAATAAAATTCTGCTTCCCGCAGGATGTAATACCAAAGGGGCGTTCCGTGAGCGAAGGTCTTCGCAAGCGGGGCGCGTTCGGCACGAACGGTGTCGATGTTTTTGTCGTCACCCGATTTGTAAAACCGCGAGCCCGCCGACCAGATTTCCTTGCTGTCCATCAAAAGAAAATGGGCGTTTTTGCCAACGTTCCCGGGTTCGGCGACCTGCAATTCCATTTGCGAAGCCACCTGCTCCGCAGACGGCAGCCGGAAGTTGACGGCTCGCCGCAAGTTGAGGAATGCCAGATTGCGCAAGCGTTCGGGAAGACCGGCGTGGTCGGGAAGATCGGCCAGCGGATCGACCAACTGCGTATCGATCCGATAAGATGGCTGCCAGACCGGCCCGGTAAAGTTTTCGGGCGGCTGTCCGGGTAGCGCGTCAAAGAAATAGCCCCAATCGATGCCCCAGGCATCTGGAATCGGCCGAAATCCGTTCAGATTGGCCAGTTCGTCCTTGCTTGAACTGAAAATGGGGACTCGCGTGGCACCCGCGATGCGGTCCACAGTCCCGACCAGGCTATTCAGTGCATAGCTCGGCCGTACCATCGAATGTCCCAGTCGGTAAGCCGCAACCGAGAATTCGATCGGCATATAGGCGTAAGGGGAGGCCGGCTTTCGGTAATATTTCAGCGCCGGCGTTGTATCGAGCGTCGCGTAGCGTTCATAAACTTGGGGGTCGCAAATCCGCTTGAGAAAGCCGTGGACGACAACCCATTGATAATGGTGTCGCGCCAGTCTCGCGGCCTGCTGAAAGCGGATTTCGTCCGATGGGGCCTGGGGGTGCTGGCTCGACCGGCGGGGGCCGAGCAACTCTTCGCTGTCAATAATGCGATTATGAAAGGCGATGAAAGCTAGATGGATCTGGGCGACGATCGTATTCTCATCATTGCGCGGATCGCCGATCAGTGCCGGACCAGCTTTTACTCCCGCTGCCGCGCCATCGGGAATTTGTGCACGAAAATGATCGCGCGTATTTTGCACGCTTCCCGGCGCGGGCGGTGCGATGTCGCGCGGCGACATATTGAACCGCCCCTCCCCGTCAAAGAGAAATGCATGACCCCCAAGACCGAGACCATATAAGGAATCCAGATCGAGCGCACTCGATCTGAAGTTAGAAGTCGCGTCGGGATCCTCAAGTTTTTCACGAACTGACGTAATATCGAACGTAATGTCGTGATCGACAAACTGACCGAAGTATGTATATCCCGCTGGGATCATATCATTTTCATCACTGTCGGCTGTATTAAACGTCTGACCTTTGTCATCTTTCATCATGGTCTTGGCTAAAGACCATAGTTGATCATCACTATATTCGGGACCGTTAAGAGCCGTAAACATCCTGCCGAACCGACCATAGACTCCGTCAGTCGATGCCGCTGCGGCCATACCGCGACGCAGTCCCTCTCCATGTGTACCAGCCATGACACGCTCCTCATGACGCAACTGTGACAGTTACGTGACCATAAATCAGACGCGATCCGACTCACATTTGAGCTCAGCATAAAGTATCATTGAAATTTCTTCTTGCCGAATCAATTCGCAATGTATCTCTAATTAACCAGTTGCAGTACGCGAGCAGCCTTCTCATTCAGCAACTATAACAAAAAGGGGCGGCCGCGTTGCCGCGACCGCCCCTTTGTCGGTGAGAGAGCTCGGAGATCAGGCCACTTCGGCAATCAGCATGTCTTCGGCGTCGCGCAGCACATAGCCGCGGCCCCAGACGGTTTCGATGTAGTTGTCGCCGCTGCATGCCAGGCTGAGCTTCTTGCGTAGCTTGCAGATGAAGACGTCGATGATCTTGAGTTCGGGCTCGTCCATGCCGCCATAGAGGTGGTTGAGGAACATTTCCTTGGTCAGTGTGGTGCCCTTGCGCAGCGACAGCAGCTCGAGCATTGCATATTCCTTGCCGGTCAGGTGGACGCGGCTGCCGTCGACTTCGACGGTCTTGGCGTCGAGGTTGACCGCCAGCTTGCCCGTGCGGATGACCGACTGGCTGTGCCCCTTGGAACGGCGGACGACAGCGTGGATGCGGGCGACGAGCTCGTCGCGGTGGAACGGCTTGGTGACATAATCGTCGGCACCGAAGCCGAACGAGCGCACCTTCGAATCCATTTCGCTGATCCCCGACAGGATCAGGACCGGCGTCTGCACCTTGGCGACGCGCAGTTTCTTCAGCACGTCGTAGCCGTGCATGTCGGGCAGATTGAGGTCGAGACAGATGATGTCGTAATCATAGAGCTTACCGAGGTCCAAGCCCTCTTCGCCCAGATCGGTCGTGTAGACGTTGAAGCCCTCTGAAGAGAGCATCAGCTCGATGGCCTTGGCCGTGGTCGGCTCGTCCTCGATCAACAACACGCGCATGCGATGCCCCTTTTTCGCCTGTGTCCCCGTTCGACGCGCCCTCATGGGTAAGCGCCGTCCGACTTCATTAACCAAATGTGGAATGAAGGGAAAAGGTTAATTCGGAGTTAATTGGCGGAATTGCGCGAGTCGTTTTCTTGCGGACGGGTTAACGCCTGAACAAGGAAGGCTATCAGTGCCTCGACACGGCGGGGTCGGAGCCGCCCCGGTGGGGTGATCAGGTGAAGCGCGGACGAGGGGGCATGCCAGTCGGGCAGCACCCGCACGATCGTCCCGCTATTGCGCGCATCGACGCCGATGAAGTCCGGCAGGCCGACGATTCCATGCCCCGCAATGACGGCAGGGATCATGACATCGGCATTGTTGGCTCGGACGCGACCGTTCAGATGGACGGTGGCTTCTTCGTCACCACGTGTCAGGCGCAGGGTCTGCTGCGTGGCGGCATAGCTATAGGCGAACAGCTGGTGTTCTGTCAGGTCGCGGGGATGCGACGGGTTGCCGTGACGTTCGAGATAGGCGGGCGACGCATAGAGGCCGATCTCGACCGGGCGCAGGGTGCGGGCAAGCAGGCTGGAATCGCCAAGCGCCCCGATCCGCAGTGCCACGTCGAAACCGTCACCGACCAAATCGACACGAGCGTCGCTCAAATGCAAGTCGACCGACACATTGGGATAGGCGTCGAGAAACCGCGCAATCAGCGGCCCGACATGCGAGTTGCCGAAGCTCATCGGCACGGCGAGGCGGACAGTACCCGAGGGTAGCCCGGCTTCCTCGCGGGCGCATTCTTCGGCTAGCGTAGCGCCCGCCAATATGCCCTGTGCCCGCTCAACCAGCGCCGCGCCGCTTTCCGTCAGCGCAAGACGGCGCGACGTCCGGTGGAACAGAGTGACCCCCAGCCGGGTTTCAAGCCGCGTAACCGCTTTCGACACGGTCGCTTTCGACAAACCCAGCGTCGCTGCGGCCGCACTGAACGACCGTTGCTCGGCAACCGTGGCGAACACGGCCCAGCCCTCGAAATCCGGAAGCGACATTTTGGAAACGGTGTCTTTCGATTGTTTCTATTTACGAAGTAATGCTGACACCTAAATGACATCCCATCAACCCCTGACGGGAGCAACTACGATGACCGACAATTTCACACGCGACACCAAAACGATCGATGTCCGCCCCTTCGCTTCGCTCGGCGCGGCCAATCACGGCTGGCTCGATGCGCACCACCATTTCTCGTTCGGCGGGTATCGCAACCCGGCACGGATGGGGTGGGGCAGCATCCTCGTCTGGAACGACGATATGATTGCGCCGAACAGCGGGTTTCCGCCGCACCCGCACAGCGACATGGAAATCATCACCTATGTCCGTTCGGGCGCAATCACGCACGAGGACTCAATGGGCAACAAGGGCCGCACGGGCGCCGGCGACGTGCAGGTGATGAGCGCGGCCTCTGGCGTTCGGCACGCGGAGTATAATGTCGAGGCGGAATCGACGACGCTGTTCCAGATCTGGATTGAGCCGACGTCGCGCGGCGGCGCACCATCATGGGGCGCGAAGCCTTTTCCCAAGGGCGATCGTTCGGGCCGCTGGTCGGTGCTGGCGAGCGGCTTCGGAGAGGAAGAAGCCTTGCCGATCCGTACCGACGCACGGGTGCTGGGCGCCACGTTGAAGGCCGGCGAAGAACTGACGCATGAAGTCGGGCCGGGCCGTCACGCCTATCTGGTCCCGGCGCTCGGCAAGATCGAGATCGACGGCGTTCCCGCCAATGCCCGCGATGGCGTGGCACTGGGCGGCGGCAGCTACACGATCCGCGCGGTCGATGACGCCGAAATCGTCCTTGTCGATGCGGCCTGATTTCACCCCTGATTCATTGGAGACGTAAAATGGCGAAAGTACTGGTCCTTTATTATTCGAGCTATGGGCATATCGAGACGATGGCGAATGCCGTCGCCGAAGGTGCGCGCAGTGCAGGCGCGATGGTCGACATCAAGCGCGTACCCGAAACGGTGCCCGAAGAGATTGCGCGCAACGCGCATTTCAAGCTCGATCAAGCCGCGCCCGTTGCCACGGTAGCCGATCTCGAGAATTACGACGCGATCATCGTCGGTACCGGCACGCGCTTCGGTCGCCTGTCGTCACAGATGGCCGCGTTCCTCGACCAGGCCGGTGGCCTGTGGGCGCGCGGGGCATTGAACGGCAAGATCGGCGGGGCCTTCACTTCGTCGGCGTCGCAGCATGGCGGGAACGAGGCCACCTTGTTCTCGATCATCACCAACCTGCTCCACTTCGGCATGACCATCGTCGGACTCGACTATGGCCATACCGGCCAGATGGGCCACGAAACAGTGGTCGGCGGCGCACCGTATGGGGCGACGACGATTGCGGGCGGACAGGGCGAGCGCCAGCCGAGCGAAGCCGAACTCGACGGTGCCCGCTATCAGGGCCGTCGGGTAGCCGAGGTTGCGGCCAAGGTATTCGGATAAGCCGATGGCGCGCCAGCCCGCTCTCTTCGTTTCGCATGGGTCGCCGATGATGGCTATCGAACCCAGCCCGGCGCGCGATTTTCTCGCCGGATTTGGAGCGGAGCTGGCGCGCCCGGCGGCCATCCTTGTCGTCTCGGCACATTTCGATCTGCCGACCCTGACGATCACTGGAACGGCGAAGCCGCCGACGATCCACGATTTCCGCGGCTTCCCCGACATTCTCTACCAGCAGCAATATCCAGCACCCGGTGCCCCTGCGCTGGCGCACGACATTGCGGAACTGCTCGTTGCAGCGGGCCATGACGTGACCATCGACCCTGATCGTGGTCTGGACCATGGTGCGTGGGTGCCACTGATGCTGTTATACCCGGATGCCGATATCCCGGTGGTTCAGCTCTCCATCGACAGCAGTAAAAGCCCCGACTGGCATGTTCGGCTCGGTGCGGTGCTTGCGCCGCTCCGCGACCGCAATGTCCTCATCATCGGGTCGGGCAGCATGACGCACAATCTGCGCGCCTTTTTTGACGAACGGCCCACGATAGATGCGCGTCCGCCGGAATGGGTTTCTGATTTCGCGAACTGGGTCGACGCTCGTTTGATCGAGGGCGATGTGACCGCTGTCACCGACCTGATCGAACGCGCGCCTTTCGGCCATCGCAATCATCCCACGCCCGACCATATCCTGCCGCTTCACGTTGCGATGGGCGCGGGTGGCGTGCCGCTCCATGCCCGGCGGCTGCATCGCAGCACGACCTATGGGGTTCTGGCGATGGACGCTTACGCGTTCGATTGAATCCCGAGCGATGCGCGGACATCTGCGAACGTAACCATTGCCCTCGCACCTCCGTACAAGCCCCCGACAACGACTAGAAGGGCTCGTTGTATTGGGATTGTCTATGTCGAAATCGCGATTTGCCGTGCTTGTCGCACTTGTAATGGTCGGCTTTGCGATTGTTTTGAGCCGTCCCGTTGCAGCCGGCCCTTCGGACTCGTCGCCCGACGGGCCGCATTACGTCGCTGATGGAAAGCTCGTGCTGCCCGCCGATTACCGCGAGTGGGTGTTCCTCAGTTCGAGCATCGACATGAGCTATAACGCAACGCCGGTGCATCAATTCGACAACGTCTTTGCACCGCGCGCCGCCTATCGGGCGTTTCTGAAAACCGGGGCCTGGCCCGACAAGACTGTTCTGATCCTCGAGAATCGCGGCGCAGCATCGAAGGGATCGATTACCAAATCGGGCCAGTTCCAGAATGGCGAAGTGATCGGGCTCGAGGCGCATGTGAAGGACGTCGCGCGGTTCAAGGGAGGCTGGGGTTTCTTCGCCTTCGACGGTCGCAAGCCCGGCGAGATGTTTCCCTACACCGCCGCTTGCTATGCCTGCCATCAGGCACACGCCGCTGCCGACACGACCTTCGTCCAATTCTATCCGACCTTGTTGCCGGTGGCGACGAAGATGGGGAGGCTCAATCGCGCCTATGTTGCCGGACAGGCACGCCGGTAGGTCGCGCGCCATTGGCCTGACGGGTTTTGCCCCGTAAGGCGCCGCAATGATACTTGCCGACCGTGTTCTGTTCATCGATGCCGAGGCCATGGTTCTCGACAAGCCGGCGGGTCTGCCGGTCGACCGCCCGCGCGACGGGTCGCTCAGCCTTGAGAATCACCTCGATGCCCTGCGCTTCGGCTTCGAGCGCTTGCCGATGGCCGTTCACCGGCTCGACCGCGACACGTCTGGATGCCTGCTGCTCGCGCGCAATCCGCGTATCCACAAGAAATTCCAGATGGCGTTCGAAAAGGGGGAGGTGACCAAGACCTATCTCGCCGTGCTCGATGGCATCCCGGAGCAAGCCGACGGCCGCATCGACCTGCCGCTGAACAAGGTCAGCACCGCCAAGGACGGCTGGCGGATGGTAGTCGAGAAACGCGGCAAGGCGTCGGTCACCAATTGGGAAGTGGTGGGCTTTGCGGACGGACGAGCGCTGGTGCGTTTTACGCCGGAAACCGGGCGGACCCATCAGCTGCGGGTCCATGCGGCATCCGGGATCGGGGTGCCGATTCTGGGCGATCCGGTCTACGGCAAGGGTGACACACCCATGCTACTCCACGCCTACAGCCTTGCCGTGCCGCGCGATAATCACCCCGCAGTTTCCGCTATCGCCCCGCTGCCGCAAGCCTTCGCCGATCTGGGCTTTTCCTATGGCTGAGGCACCGCCGCCGTTGCCCGAGGAGGCGCTGGAGGAAGTGTTTCTCGCCGGGACCGGGCCGGGCGGGCAGAACGTCAACAAGGTCGCAACCGCCGTGCAGATGCGGCTCGATGTGTTCGCCCTGCGCCTGTCGCCGACGGTCTATGCGCGGCTGAAGACGCTGGCCGGGAGCCGGTGGACCAACGACGGCGAGATCGTGATCACCGCGCGATCCTATCGCACCCGCGAGGCCAACCGCGCCGATGCCCGCGAGCGACTGGCCGAACTGGTAGCGAAGGCGCACCTGGTGCCCGCCCGCCGCGTCAAGACCCGCCCGTCGAAATCGGCCAAAGAAAAGCGGATGCTGGGCAAGGCCGTGCGCGGCGAAGTGAAGCGAGGGCGCGGGAAAGTGGAGTTCGACTGAATGTACGATTTCAAAACCGCCGCCACCGACAAGCCGGCGCTCTATCGCGATCTGCTCTCCGCAGCCGATGCGTTGACCGCCGAGGAGCCCGACGCCGTTGCGAATATGGCGAATGTGGCCGCACTGTTGTTCGACTGGCTGCCCGCTCTCAACTGGGTAGGGTTCTACCGCACCATCGATGGCGAACTTGTCCTCGGCCCGTTTCAGGGCAAAGCGGCGTGCATCCGCATCCCGTTCGGCCAGGGGGTCTGCGGTGCGGCGGCGGCGACGGGTGCCAGCCAACTGGTCGAGGACGTTCATGCCTTTCCTGGCCATATCGCCTGCGATGCAGCCAGCCGGTCGGAACTTGTCGTGCCGGTCGTCGTGAACGGCATCGTCATCGCCGTGATCGATCTCGACAGCCCCGACCTCGCGCGGTTCGACGTCGAGGACCAAGCCGGTATCGAGGCGCTGGCGGCGCTGCTGGCGACGCGCATCTGCCCCTGAACGGGACAATCGTCCAACCGCCATTCCCTTCCGGCCACATCGGCTAAATGCTAAACAGCGCGTTAAGCAAATGGCGGAAATGCCCGCTTTTGTGCGAATTGTTACGGAGCATTTACCATGACGAGGCTTGCAGTTGCTGGCGTTATCCTCGCTTTGGCCTTGGTGCCGGGGTCGGCCATGTCACAAAGCGACTCACGCGTCGGCGCACCGCCGATGCCCACCGGCGCTATGCCCATGCCTACGCCGCCGGTAGCGCGCCCCATGCCACCGCAGGACCTGCCACCTGTCATGCAACATGGCCCAGTAGCCGCGCGCGATACCTATCGTCCGCCGCACTATGGCTATCTCCTGCCGCGCCAATGGGTGTCGGCGCCTCATTTCATCGACAACTACGGCCAGTACCGCCTGCCGCGTCCGGCGGCGGGGTTCGGCTGGTCGCGGTACTACAATGATGCCGTGCTGACTGACCGATATGGGCGCGTCTACGATTGGCGCGGCAATGTGGACTGGAGCCGCGATCCGCGCCAGCGCCGGTACGACGGCGTTGCCGGGGCTGTGATCGGCGGGCTTGCCGGCGGTGTCGCAGGCAACATCATCGGCGGCGATGGCAATCGGCTGACGGGCACGTTGATTGGGGGCGGTTTCGGTGCGCTTGCAGGGCAGGCGATCGACAAATCTTCGCGCCGTAGTCGCGACCGCTACGATCCCGATAACCGGTATGACGGTCCTGCGAACCCCCATTGGTATCCGGCCGATGCCGACGGCCGCTATCCCTGGATTGAGGGGCCGGAGATCACCACGACAACCGTCACCCAAGGCAAACCGGTCGAGACGAAGACCGTCCGCTACGTCACCGAATATGTGACCGTCCCCGCGCGCCGCACCAAATATGTGAAGCGCAGCAAATACGTTCGGCTTTAGCTCAGCGCGGGGCGAGCCCGCCGAAAGTGACCAGGCTCTCCGCGCCGCTGGCCGATAGCGCGGAGACGCCGACGAACGTGTCGTCGACGATGATCCCGTCGAGCTTTGTCTGGGTTGCGGGTGCCGCGACATCGCGCGACGATTCCCACACGGGCCGGTCGGCGCGCCGCCAGCGGATGCGATAGCCGGTAGCCCCCGGCACCGTCGTCCATTTGACGGTCGTATCGGTGGAAACGGCCCCTTCCAGAATGACCGACGCGGGCGCGCCGGGCGCGGTGGCCAGCTGGCGCAAGACGGACACGTTCAACGCCGTCACCTTGGCCAGATAGGCGAAATCCATCCGGTCGATCGTGTCGCCATAGACGCGCCCGTTTTCGGTGCGCAGGTTCTGGTGCTGGGCGTCGTAATTCTCGACCCCGACCGTAAAGCGCACGGCGGGATAGCCCGCCTCCAGCAGCGGGGTATGGTCGCCGCCGCGTCCGAAGCGGTCGGGACGGCGGACAAGGAACGCCGAGACGCCGCCCTTGTTCGCCGTTGCCACATCGCCGATGCGCTTGGCGAGCGCGCGCGACGAGCTGTCGTCCTCGCCGCCCGAGGCGCGGCGCAGTTTCGCGGCGGCAAGATCCTCTGACGCGCGCGCCCCTTCGCTGAACACGCGGACCCGGTCGGCGACGATGCGCCCGTCCTGCCCGCGCGTATTGCCGACGATGTCGTTGTTGAGCATCGCGGCAATATTCCACCCGCGCGCCTTGGCGGTGTCGGCCAGAAGCTTGCCGCCCCACAGCCCCTGTTCCTCGCCCGACAGCGCGGCGTAGACGATGGTCGCGCTATGCTTCTCGCGCGACAGGATGCGCGCGGCTTCCATCACGAGCGCCACGCCCGACGCATCGTCGTTCGCGCCGGGGGCGTCGCCGGTTGCATCGACGGGGTCGGAATTGCGGCTGTCGATATGTCCGGCGACGATGACGATATGGTTCGGATCGCCGGTCCCGCGCTGGATGCCCAGTACGTCCTCGACGATGACGCCCTGCGGCGCGCGTGGTCCCTCGAACCGGGCGCTTGGCCGGTCGACCGCGATGCAGCCGCCGCACGATGCCGATAGTTTCTGGAACTCGCCCGCGACCCAGTTGCGCGCCGCGCCGATGCCGCGCTTCGGGTCGGTTGTGGTTGATGCCGTGTGGCGGGTGCCGAACGAGACGAGTTTCTCGACGGTCGCGCGCAAGGCCTCGGGCTGTGGACGCGCGGGGGCGGCGTGTGCCGATGCGGCGACCGCGACGAAAGTCACGAAAGTCACGGTACGTCCGGAAAAAATGCTGGCGAACCGTTGGCTGGATGCGACGAATGACAGGGTGTGAGCGTGTATTTTCATGTCGCCGAATCAAGCACAGATCGCCGTGTGTAGGACAGCGATTTTTTTCAGCTCAATCGATCCAGCGCATCGTGGTCCAACCCACCCGGCACAATCATCACCGGACAGGGCAGTTGCCCTGCCTCGGCCGCGAAATGCGCTACCAGCGGGCCGGGACCGCCCGCCGCAGCAGCGCCCAGTACCAGAGCGGCGACATTGGAATTGTCGGCAATCGCCTTGCGGATCAGCTGCACCGGCTCGCCCGCCTGGACAAGGATCGAGGGGTGGATGCCCTGCTCCTCGCTCAGCATGCCCGCCGCGCTTTCGACCAGCGCCTCGACATGCTGGCGCGCTTCCTCTTCCATCGTAGCCTGCACATCGCCAAGTCCAACAAACTCGACCGGCGGGATCAGGGCCAGAATCTGCACCGAACCGCCGGTCTTGGCGGCGCGACGTGCGGCAAAGCGCAATGCGACTTCGGCCTCCGGCGTTTCGTCGATGACGACGAGATAGGTCCGCATCGAAATTCTCCCCTTACGTCAAGCTGCACACAGCGGGGCCTTGACCGCAAGCCCCCCAATCGCCGAAGGCAGTTTGACGCTACGGCCATAAGGAAGCGCAATGCCGATCGAGCTAAAGATGCCTGCCCTGTCTCCGACGATGGAGGAAGGGACGCTCGCCAAATGGCTCGTGAAGGTCGGCGATACCGTCAAGTCCGGCGACGTGATGGCCGAAATCGAAACCGACAAGGCGACGATGGAATTCGAAGCCGTCGATGAAGGTACGATCACGTCGATCCTGGTGGCCGAGGGGGCCGAGGGCGTGAAGGTGGGCACCGTCATCGCGACGATTGCAGGCGAGGGCGAGGATACGAGTGCGGTTTCCCCCTCTCCCCAAGGGGGAGAGGGCAAGGGTGAGGGGCCGGGCGCGTCTGCGCCCGAAAAGGCTCCTGTTGCCCCGCCGCCAGCAGCACCCGTTTCTTCGGCGGCAGACGCCGCCATCCCCTCACCCCAACCCTCTCCCCAGAGGGGAGAGGGGGAAGCGCGCATTCTTATCTCCCCCCTCGCCAAACGGCTTGCCGAGGAAAAGGGCATCGACGTGTCGGCGCTCACCGGAACCGGACCCAACGGGCGGATCGTCAAGGCGGACATCGAGAATGCCAAGCCCGGCGGTGCTGCACCGGCACCCGCAGCAACCGCCGCTCCGGCAACTGTACCCGCCGCACCCGCGCCCACCGCACCTTTCACCACCGACATCCCGCACGAGGCGGTCAAGCTGTCGAACATCCGCAAGGTCATCGCGCGCCGTCTGACTGAATCGAAGCAGACGATACCGCACATCTATCTGACCGTGGACATCCGGCTGGACGCCCTACTCAAGCTGCGCGGCGAGTTGAATGGGGCGCTCGAGCCGCGCGGCATCAAGCTCAGTGTCAACGACATGCTGATCAAAGCGCTGGCGCTTTCGCTGATCGAGGTGCCAGTGTGCAACGTCAGCTTCGCGGGCGACACGCTGATCAAATACAGCCGTGCCGACATCTCGGTCGCGGTCTCGACCCCGACCGGTCTCATTACGCCGATCGTCGCCGATGCCGCGTCGAAGGCAATGAGCGCGATTTCGGTCGAGATGAAGGCGCTTGCCGATAAGGCCAAGGCCGGCAAGCTGCAGCCGCAGGAATTCCAGGGCGGCACCGCGAGCCTGTCGAACATGGGCATGTTCGGCATCAAGCAGTTCGAAGCCGTCATCAACCCGCCGCAGGCGATGATCATGGCCATCGGCGCGGGCGAAAAGCGGCCGTACATCGTCGACGATGCGCTGGGCGTGGCGACGGTAATGTCGGCGACGGGCTCGTTCGATCACCGCGCGATCGATGGCAGCGATGGCGCGGCGTTGATGAAGGCATTCAAGGCACTGGTAGAGAACCCGCTGGGGTTGGTGGCATGAGCGAAACCTACGACCTCATCGTGCTGGGCTCCGGACCCGGCGGGTACGTCGCGGCGATCCGCGCCGCGCAGCTTGGGCTCAAGACCGCGATTGTCGAGCGCGAGACGCTGGGCGGGATTTGTCTCAACTGGGGGTGCATCCCGACCAAGGCGCTGCTGCGCTCGGCGGAGATCTATCACTATATGCAGCATGCGGATGCCTATGGCCTGACCTCGTCGGGCGCGGGGTTCGATATGGCGAAGGTCGTGGCGCGGTCGCGCGGTGTCGCGAAACAGCTGAATCAGGGGGTCACGCACCTGATGAAGAAGAACAAGGTCACGGTGCACATGGGCGACGGCGTGATCACCGCGCCGGGCAAACTGACCGTCACGAAAGATGGCAAGGCGACCGAACTCGAAGCCAAGAACATCATTGTCGCGACCGGCGCCCGCGCCCGCGAATTGCCGTTTGCCAAGGCAGATGGAAAGCGCATCTGGACCTATCGCCACGCGATGGTCCCGCCCGAAATGCCGACAAAGCTGCTCGTCATCGGGTCGGGCGCGATCGGCATCGAGTTCGCCAGTTTCTATCGCGATTTCGGCGCGGAGGTGACTGTTGTCGAAATGCTCGACCGCGTCGTGCCGGTGGAGGATGCCGAGGTGTCGGACTTCCTCGAAAAGGCGCTGGCCAAACAAGGCATGACCATCCTGACCGGCGCAGGAGTGGAGAGCCTGTCGGCGACCGCGACCGGCGTGACCGCGAAGATCAAGACCAAGGACGGCAAGTCCGCCGAGCATCAGTTCAGCCACGCCATCGTCGCGGTCGGCATCGTGCCGAATACCGAGAATATCGGGCTGGAGGCGCTCAAGATCGAGACCAACCGCGGCCATATCGTCACCGACCCGATGTGCCGGACCAATGTCCCCGGCATCTGGGCCATCGGCGATGTCACCGCGCCGCCGTGGCTGGCGCACAAGGCGAGCCATGAAGGCGTGATCGCGGTCGAGGCGATTGCGGGGTTGCACCCCCACGCGATGGACCCGCTCAACATCCCGGGCTGCACCTATTGCCACCCGCAGGTGGCATCGGTGGGGATGACCGAGGCCAGGGCGAAGGAAGCGGGCCACGAGGTGAAGGTCGGCAAATTCCCCTTCATCGGCAATGGCAAGGCGATTGCGCTCGGCGAGGCCGAAGGGTTCGTGAAGACCGTGTTCGATGCCAAGACCGGCGAACTGCTGGGCGCGCACATGATCGGCGCGGAAGTGACCGAGCTGATCCAGGGTTACACGGTCGGCAAGACGGCGGAACTGGTCGAGACCGATTTCATGAACACGGTCTTCCCGCATCCGACGCTGAGCGAAATGATGCATGAGAGTGTGCTCGGGGCTTACGGTCGGGCGCTGCATTTCTGATCGCGCAAAGTCGGTTGCACGGTTTCGGCGAATTGCTAGTTTACATCCGGTCGCTTGCGATGCGCGGACCGGCGAGTCCTGCACGCCTTTTTACCGTTTGAGTTTTCCGCACCCTGGCGGACGATCGTGCAAAAAGGATTTTCCTATGCTTGCTAGGCTATTTGCGGCGGCACTGGTGGTGACGCTTCCTGTGTCGGCCATTGCCGACACGCCCGGTGCCCGCCCCGGTGATGAAACGATGACGTGCGAAATGATCGGTCGTGAACTTCAGCCGGGTGCCATGGCCATGAATCGAGCGATGGCACCCGAAGCTGGACGAATCGCGCAACAGGCCAACAAGCGCAGCAAGGAGGGCAAAGCCGAATTCGCCCGTCGATCCGTCACCGCGGCGGGCTGTGCGGCGGGCGCGATCGCGACGATGGGTATGGCAGATCCCTGCCGCGCGGTTAACGCAGCGGAGGATGCGGCCGCTGCGCGGCAGCCGCCGCGCCGGGCTGCTGAGGATCGGGCGATGATGGGTAACATGGATGCGATGATGGCCAATATGAATCGCAGCATGGCAGGAATGGATCAGGCGCGCATGCAAAGGCTGGTTGCACTGGCCGAAGCGAAAAACTGTCATTAGTCGCACGCAGGGCTTCCCCTCGACCGCGCGGCCGCTAGGCTGACGCAAACCATAGGGGACAAAGTATGCGTGGATTGATTGCCTGTGTTGCGATTGCTTTTGCGACACCAGCGCTAGCCGAAACCGTGCACATCACCGCCGCGCGGATGATCGATGTGCAGACCGGTGCGGTGGTCGAGCATCCGATGATCAACGTCACCGACGGGCGCATTGTCGGCATTGCGGACGCGCGGACGGTGCGGATCAAGGGCGACGAGAAATTGATCGACTTGGGCGACAAGACGATCCTGCCCGGCCTGATCGACATGCATGTCCACCTGACCTCGCTCGCCGAGATCGGCGGATATCGCGGGTTGCAATATACCGATGCTTTCTGGGGTGCGGTCGGCGTTGCGAACGCAAAGAAGACGCTGGATGCCGGATTCACCACCGTGCGCAATGTCGGGTCGTCGGACTTTCAGGACGTGGGCCTGCGCGAGGCCATCGACGGCGGCTGGATCGTCGGCCCGCGCGTCGTAACCGCGGCCTATGCCATCGGCGCAACCGGCGGGCACTGCGACGACAACGCCTTGCCGCCCAGCTATGACAAGAAGAACGTCTCGGTCGTCAATTCGCCCGATGAAGCGCGCGCCAAGGTGCGCTGGCTGCACAAATACGGCGCGCAGGTCATTAAAATCTGCGCGACCGGCGGCGTCTTCTCGCTGGGCGATAGTGTCGGCGGGCAGCAGCTAACGCTCGAAGAGATGAAGGCCATCGCCGACGAGGCACATATGTTGCACATCAAGGTCGCGGCGCACGCGCATGGCGATGAGGGCATCCGCACCGCGATCATGGCGGGCATCGACACGATCGAGCATTGCAGCCTGGCGAGCGACGAGACGCTGAAGCTGGCAGCGGCCAAGAAGACCTGGTTCTCGATGGATATCTATAACGACGATTATATCCTGGCGACGGGTACGTCGAACGGCACCGAGCAGGAAAGCCTCGACAAGGAAAAGGCCATCGGGCTGAAGCAGCGCCAGACGTTCCAGCGCGGCGTGCAGCTAGGCGTACCGATGGTGTTCGGCACCGACGCGGGCGTCTATCCGCACGGCGACAATGCGCGCCAGTTTGCCAAGATGGTGCAATGGGGCATGACACCGCTGCAAGCGATCCAGGCCGCGACCGTGAGCGCAGCCAAGGCGCTGGGCCGCGAGGGCGACGTCGGCACACTCGTGGTCGGACATTATGCCGACCTGATCGCGGTCGACGGCGATCCGTTGAAGGATGTGCGCGTGCTCGAAAAAGTCGCGGTCGTCATCAAGGGCGGCCAGGTTGTTAAGGGCGGCCAATAAACGCCGGCCTTTGTGAGGAGATTTCGATGAGAAAAGCGCTGTTGCTGCTCGCTCTTGCCGTGCCGACGTCGCCGGTTCTGGCCGCGCCGATGACGACGCCCGGCAAGACGATTGCCATCGCCTGCACCGGGCCGCTGGCCACGGCTGCACGACAGGTCGGCATCAAGAACGGGATCAAGGCGGCCATGCATCCGGGCGCCTGTTTCGGGAAGATGCAGATCTACGACGGTCCGAATTTCCAGTATGTCGCGGTCATTCCGGCACCCGCCTGCCCCAAGGGCAAGGCGCTCGACGTCTACAGCAATTCGCGCGCGGGGCCGTGGTACAGCTATTTCGAAAAGCCCGTGTGCGGCTCGGTGATTTCAATCGGTCCGAAGAACCAGTGGGGAGACTGGCTGCTGACGGTCGATGGTCGCCATTATGGCAGTCGCGGGCAATACTACGTGCCGATGCCGTGACCGCGCGATGAATCGCCGCGTTGTCGGCGGGGGCGTGTTGGTTACTTTGTCGTTCGGCTTGGGGTTGCTCGTCCAGCATGGCGCTCTCGCGACGTTCGACGCAAAAATGCTGCGGGCGCTGTCGGTCTCGGGAGGACCGCATTGGTTGAGCGAGGCGACGCGCCTTGTTTCGACATTCGGCGATGTTGGCGTGCGCGGCATCGGTATCGCGCTGGTTTTTGCGGCATTGCTGTGGCGGCAACGCTGGCGGTCGGGCGCGATCTATCTGGCCACAGTGACGGTCTCGATCCTTGGCCATACGACGGCAAAACTCGCATGGGCACGCGAGCGCCCGCATCTCGTCCAATGGCTCGACGATCCGCACGACTTGAGTTTTCCCAGCGGCCATGCCGCGGGGTCGATGGTTGTGCTCCTGCTCGCGGCCATGCTGTTCGACCGGTGGCGGCTGGCACCGCTGGCGATCATGCTGTCGCTGATGATCGGTTTCACGCGCCCGATGTTGGGCGTGCATTGGCCGACTGACGTGATCGCAGGCTGGCTATGGGGCGCGGGATTCGCGCTGATCGGCGCAGGCGTCGCGCAATCGATGGGACTGTTCGACGCCCGCTACCAAAACAAAATCAGCGCGGCGCCATCCTGATCGCGCCGTCGAGACGGACGTCCTCGCCGTTGAAATAGCTGTTCTCGATCATCGTCATGGCGAGATGCGCATATTCCTCCGGCTTGCCGAGGCGCTTGGGGAAGGGGACCGACGCGGCCAGCGCATCCTTCACCTGTTGCGGCGCACGGAGCATCAGCGGCGTTTCGAAAATGCCCGGCAGAATGGTGTTAATGCGGATGCCTTCGCTCATCAGATCGCGCGCGATGGGCAACGTCATGCCGATTACGCCCGCCTTCGACGCGGCATAGGCGACCTGACCCATCTGGCCGTCCTCGCCCGCGACCGAGGCCGTGTTGACGATCGCGCCGCGCTCGCCGTCCTCGTTCTGCGGATCGAGAGTCATCATCCCAGCCGCCGACAGCGCGACACAACGGAACGTGCCGACCAGATTGATCTGGATCAGCCAGTTGAAAGCGTCTGCCGGATAATGCTTGATGCTGCCGTCCTGCTTGCTGCGGCTGGCGGTCTTCAGCGCCGCACCGGTGCCGGCGCAATTGACGAGGATGCGTTCCTGCCCGTTTGCGGCGCGCGCCTTTTCAAAGCCCGCGATCACGCTCTCGTCGCTGGTCACGTTCACTTCACAGAACACGCCGCCGATCTCGGCGGCCATGGCTTCACCTTTTTCGGTCTGCAGATCGAAGATCGCGACCTTGACGCCCTTGGCGGCGAGCGCCCGCGCGGTGGCTGCACCGAGGCCGGATGCGCCGCCGGTAATGACGGCAGAAACGGTGTTGTCGAGTTTCATTAAAAGTCTCCGAAATGAATCACCGCAGCCCTGGGCCTGTCGAAGGGCGGTCAGCGTGGATCGTGCTTCGACAGGCTCGGCACTGCGGAAAAACTAAAGCCGTTCGATGATCGTGACGTTGGCGATACCGCCGCCTTCGCACATCGTCTGCAGGCCATAGCGTCCGCCGCGCGCCTTCAGCGCATGGACCAGCGTCGCCATCAGCTTGGTGCCGGACGCGCCCAACGGATGGCCGAGCGCAATCGCGCCGCCATTGACGTTGAGCCGGGCATGGTCGCCGCCGGTGTGCTTCATCCAGGCGAGCGGCACAGGGGCAAAGGCTTCGTTGACTTCGTACAGATCAATGTCGTCGATCCGCATCCCGGCGCGCTTCAAGGCCCGGTCGGTCGCGAACAGCGGTTCTTCCAGCATGATCACCGGATCGCCACCCGTCACCGTCAGGTTGTGAATGCGCGCCAACGGTGTGAGGCCGTGCGCCTTCAGCGCAGCTTCGCTCACGATCAGCACGGCGGATGCACCGTCGCAAATCTGGCTCGCATTAGCGGCGGAAATGCTGCCGCCCTCCTGCAGCAATTTGACCGTCCCGATGCTTTCGGCGGTTGCGTCGTATCGGATGCCTTCGTCGGTGCGGTGGCTTTCAGTGCCCTCAGGCGTCTCTATGTCGAGTGCGACGATTTCGGCATCGAACGCGCCGGCCTGCGTGGCGGCGGCGGCACGACGGTGGCTCTCATAGGCGAACTGGTCGAGCTGTTCGCGGGTAAAGCCGTGCTTCTTCACGATCATTTCCGCGCCCATGAACTGGCTGAACATGATGCCGGGGTATTTCTCCTCAAGGCGCGGCGACTTGTAGTTGCCGAGTCCCTCTTTCATGTGAAGCATGACGGTGGATCCCATCGGCACGCGCGTCATGCTCTCCACGCCGGCGGCGATGACCATGTCCTGTGTTCCCGACATCACGGCTTGCGCGGCGAACTGCATCGACTGTTGCGACGATCCGCATTGGCGGTCGATCGAGACGGCGGGGACGCTGTCGGGCAGATGGCGCGACGCAAGCACGGCGTTGCGGCCGACCTGACCGCCTTGCTGCCCGCCCTGCATGACGCAGCCCATGATGACATCGTCAACTGCCGCACCGTCGATGCCGGTGCGCGCGACGATCGCGTCGAGGGTGGCTGCCGCCATATCGACCGGGTGCCAGCCCGCCAATTTGCCGCCGCGCTTGCCACCAGCGGTGCGAACCGCGTCCACTATATAGGCCTCAGCCATCCTCTCGTCCTTTCCGTTTACGTAAACTTTGTGCTTCTGTTACGCCTTGGTGTGAATCAGGCAAGTGACGTTTTGGAGGCTATGATGGAAGTGCGTGATGCCGTAGCGGCAAGGCGGTCGGTCCGAGGGTTTCTTGATCGCGCTGTCGACCTCGATCTGGTGCGGCGACTCGTTGCAGAGGCATCCCGGTCGCCCTCAGGCGGCAATCTCCAGCCTTGGCATATCGACATTGTGGCGGGTGAAGCGATGAACCGCCTGAAGCAGACGATGATGGCAAAGCTCGCTGCTGGCCCCGAAACGCCCGAATATGATATTTATCCCAAGGAACTGCTCAGCCCCTATCGCGACCGGCGCTTTGCCGTGGGCGAGGCGATGTACGAACGCATCGGTATCCCGCGCGAGGACAAGGCCGCGCGGCGCATGTGGTTCGCGCGCAATTTCGCCTTTTTCGGTGCCCCACTCGCGCTGTTCATGACGGTCGACCGCCGCATGGGCCCGCCGCAATGGAGCGACATGGGCATGTTCCTGCAAACCTTCATGCTGCTCGCGGTCGAGGAGGGCCTCGCCACCTGCGCACAGGAATGCTGGGCGGTCTATCCCGAGCCGGTGAAGAGCTTCCTGGGCACGCCCGACGACCGCATGCTGTTTTGCGGCATGGCGGTGGGATACGAGGATGTGGCCGAACCAGCGAACGCACTGCGCACCGAGCGTGCCGATCCGGGGGAGTGGCTAAGGGTGATGGCCTAGGTTGTCAGGCGATCGCGTCGAGGGCCGCCATTGCCGCGTCGGTCAGTTCTAGGTCGGCGACCGCGAGATTTTCGTGCAGGTGGCCCAGCGACGAGGTGCCGGGGATCAGCAGGATGTTGGGCGACCGGCGCAACAGCCATGCTAGCGCCACCTGCAACGGCGTTGCGCCCAGCGTTTCAGCAATGCCTTCCAAAGCATCAGACTGAATCGGATTGAAGCCGCCCAGCGGGAAAAACGGCACATAGGGAATGCCGTCTGCCGCCAGCGCATCGATCATCGCATCGTCGGCGCGGTGGACGAGATTATAGTGATTCTGGACACAGGCGATGGCGCAGATTCGTCGCCCGTCGGCGAGTTGTTTCGGCGTGACATTACTCAGACCGACATCGCGGACCAGTCCCTGTTGCTGCAGTTCCGCGAGCGTTTCGATCGCTTCGTCCATCGAGCCCTCGGCAGGGCCGAGGGGGCTGAACATGCCGCGGAGATTGGCAGTGATCGTATCGACGCCCAACCGCTGAAGATTATCGTGGATCGCCTGGGTCAGCGCCTCGGCTGAAAAGGCTGGATGCCAACCCGCGTCGTCGGTGCGCCGCGCGCCGACTTTCGTGACCAGCACCAGATCGGCGGGATAGGGGTAGAGCGCCTCGCGGATCAGTTCGTTGACGACATAGGGGCCGTAGTAATCGCTGGTATCGATGTGATTGACACCGGCCTCGACCGCGGCGCGCAGCACCGCAATTGCGGTTTCGCGGTCGCGCGGCGGGCCGAAGACGCCAGGGCCGGCCAGCTGCATCGCGCCATAGCCGATCCGCCGCACTGTGCGGTTGCCGATTGCGTGGCTTCCGGCCTTGTCGAGATTGCTCATGCCGCTGCCTTTCCGCGTGCCTTTTGGATGGCGCCGACGATGAGGGCGATGACGCCGCCTATGGCGAGGCCGACCACGCCTGAAAATCCGGCGTCGGCCAGCCAGTGGATGAAGCCGCTGCCCCCGCCGACCTCGGCGATGAAGTGCGGCGTTGCGTGGAGGCCGTGGACGATGATGCCCCCCCCGACCCAAATCATCGCGGCGGTGCCGATGACGGAGAGGAAGCGGAGGAGCCAGGGCATGGCCTCGACCAGGCCACGGCCGAAAGCGCGGAAGGTGGACAGGTTATTCTTGGCGAGGTGGACGCCGATGTCGTCGAGTTTCACGATCAACGCGACGACGCCGTAGACGCCCGCCGTGACCGCGAAGGCGACGAGGGCGAGGCTGGCGGCTTGCGACCAGATCGACTGATCGGCGACTTCTGCAAGTGCTATCGCCATGATTTCGGCCGATAAAATGAAGTCCGTTCGGATCGCCCCGCCGACTTTTTCCTCCTCGAGAAGCGCCCCGTCCGCGCCCGGTGCCTCGGGATGCAGGTCCTCGCCCGCGTGGTGGCCCGACAGCGCGTGGATCACTTTCTCCGCCCCCTCGAAACACAGATACGCGCCGCCGATCATCAGGATCGGCGTGATCAGGAACGGCGCGAAGGCACTGAGCAGCAACGCGGCTGGCAACAGGAACAGGATCTTGTTCCGGAGCGACCCCACCGCGATCTTCCAGATGATCGGCAGTTCGCGGTCGGGCGTGAAGCCGGTCACATAGGTCGGCGTGACCGCGGTATCGTCGATCACGACGCCCGCGGCCTTGGTCCCCGCCTTGGCCGCGGCCGCGCCGACATCGTCGATGGAGGCCGCGGCGAGTTTGGCGATACCGGCAATGTCGTCGAGCAGGGCAGCGAGACCGGAGGGCATGGGAAATCCTGTCGTGGTTTTGAGCGACATAGCGCAACCATTTTGCCGTGCCATCCCCCGACGCCGCTTGCCAAGCGCAGGGCGGCATGTGAGCCTGTCGGTCCATGACCGCCGCCACGCTAGCCCACCCCCCGACGCCGCAATCTACCGATGCCTTCGGCCAACCCCGTGGCCTGTGGGTCCTGGCCGGCACCGAATTATGGGACCGCATCTCGTTCCACGGGATGCAGGCGCTGCTGGTGCTGTACATGGTCGGGTCGCTGCTGCTGCCCGGGCATATCGAAAACATCGCCGGGTTCGCGCAATACCGCGCGATCGTCGAGGGCATGACCGGGCCGCTGTCGGTACAGGCGCTCGCGGCGCAGACGTTCGGCATCTATGTCGGCCTGATCTATTTCACGCCGGTATTCGGCGGCGCGATCGGCGACCGGCTGATCGGGCGGCGGGCGGCGGTGACCCTGGGCTGCACCCTGATGGCCTGCGGCCATTTCGCGCTCGCGTTCGACCGGTCGTTTCTGGTCGCGCTGTTTCTGCTGATCCTCGGCGCGGGATTGCTGCGCGCCAATCTGCAGGCGCAGGTGAAGTCGCTCTATGCCGATGGCGACCGGCGGGAGGCGGACGCCTTCCAGATCTATTACGTCGCGATCAACATCGGCGCGTTCATCGCCCCGATCGTGACGGGCGCGCTGTCGGTTGCCTATGGCTGGCACACCGGCTTCGGCTTTGCCGGGTTCGGCATGGTCGTCGGCCTCGCGGTCTATCTGGCGGGCGGGCGGTATCTGCCGAAAGATCCTCCGCGTTCGACCGCCATCGTGCGGGCGCCGCTGACGCCAGTCGAGCGCCGGCGCGTGGCCGGGCTGTTCCTGGCCTGCCCGTTTCTGATCTGCTTCTGGATTGCCCAGACCCAGGTCTGGAACGTCTACAACCTGTGGGGGCGGGATCATCTTCAGCTCGGAATCGGGTCGTTTCAGGTACCGGTGCCGTGGCTGCAGTCGCTCGACGGCGTCGCGCCGATCCTCGTCATGCCACTGTTCCTGGCGCTGTGGCGGCGTCAGGCGGCGCGGGGTACGGAACCCGACGACATTGCGAAAATCGCGATCGGCTGCCTGATTTTTGCCGGTGGCACGGCCTGGCTGGCGGCGGCGCCTTTGGTGTCGGGGGCCGACGGCCGTGCGCCCCTGTTGTGGGCGGTGGCGTTCCACCTGATTTCCAACATCGGCTGGCTGTATGTGACGCCGATTGCGCTCGCGCTGTTCGCGACGAAAGCACCGGAAAAGGTGCGCGGCATGTTGATGGGCGTGGTCCAGCTCAACGTATTCGTGGGGAGCGTGGTCAGCGGCCGCATCGGCGGTTCCTACGAATATGTCAGCCCGTCGACCTTCTGGCTGATCCATGCCGCCGTGGTCGGCGGGGGCGGGATCGCGCTGTTCCTATTCGCTGGCGTGCTGCGGCGGTTGTTCGCCGACGCTGGTGCCGACAGCAATGCTGCGATAGCGTGACCCGATGACCAAGATTCTGTTCCCCTCGCTCGCCCTGTTGCTGGCCGCATCCAGTTCGCCCGCGCTCGCCAAACTCACCCCCGCCGAGGCCAAGATGGCCGCCGCGGTCGACGCCGGGTACGAACCCGCGGTCATGCTGCTGCGGCAACTGGTCGACGTGAATAGCGGGTCGATGAACTTTGCCGGGGTGACCAAGGTCGGCGAAATGATGCGCGCCGAGCTGGAGCCTCTGGGGTTCACGGTTACGTGGAAACCGATGGCCGCCGCCAACCGCGCGGGCCACATTATCGCGACGCATGCGGGGAAACCCGGCACCAAACGCCTGCTGCTGATCGGGCACCTCGACACCGTGTTCGAAAAGGATTCGCCGTTCCAGAAGTTCGTCCGCGAGGGAGACATGGGCGAAGGGCCGGGCGCGGGCGACGACAAGGGCGGCATGGTCACGATGCTGATGGCGCTGAAGGCGATGAAGGCGGCGGGGACGCTGGCGGGCGCGAACATCGAAATCGTGCTGACCGGCGACGAGGAGGACAGCGGCGACCCCATCGATGTGGCGCGGGGCGACCTGATCGCGGCGGGCAAGCGCGCCGATGTCGCGCTCGATTTCGAAGGGCTGGTGGTTGAGAACGGCCGCGACATGGGGTCGATCGCGCGGCGGTCGTCCAATTCATGGACGCTGACCGCCACCGGCAAGGCGGGCCATTCGTCGGGCATTTTCAGCGCGTCGGCGGGCGATGGCGCGATCTATGAACTGACGCGGATCATTGCGGCGTTCCGTAAAGACCTGCCGGAAACCAACCTGACCTTCAACGTCGGGCTGATCGCGGGCGGGCAGACGGCGGCGTTCGATGCGGATGGCGTGCGCGCGACCGCGACCGGCAAGTCGAACATTATCCCCGGTATCGCCATCGCGCGCGGCGATTTCCGTACCCTGTCGGAGGAACAGACCGCGCGGGTAAAGGCAAAGATGACAGCCATCGTCGCCGCCCATGCGCCGCTGACGGGTGCGGAGATCAAGTTCGAAAGCGGCGGCTATCCGGCGATGGCCCCGGCCGCGGGCAACCGCGCGATCCTGACCGCGCTGAACGGCGTCAACGCCGACCTGGGTCTGCCCGAAATGCCCGCGCTCGACCCGCTGAAACGCGGCGCGGGCGACATTTCGTTCGTGGCGAACGACGTCAGCGGCCTCGCCGGGCTGGGACCGTCGAGCAAAGGCGACCACGCGCCGGGTGAAACGGTCGATCTGGTGAGCATGAAGCGCCAGGCGAAGCGGGCGGCGATCTTGATGACGCGGTTGGGGGCGGAGAGGCGGTAGTTAACACTCCTCCCCAGCGCAGCGCAGGGGAGGAATTTTGACCCTACAATTTTCGCCCGATCAGCTCCTTCATGATCTCGTTCGTGCCGCCGAAAATCCGTGTCACGCGCGCGCCGCGCCACATTTTGGCGATGGGGTATTCGTTCATGTATCCCGCGCCGCCGTGGAGTTGCAGGCACTTGTCCATCACTTCCCATTGCAGCTCGGTGTGCCACAGCTTGGCGGCGGCGCCCTCCTCCGGGGTCAGTTCCTTTTTCAGGTGGCGGGCGAGTGCCCAGTCGAGGTGGGCCCAGCCGACCTGAAGCTTCGACTTGATGTCGGCGAGCGTGAAGCGGGTGTTCTGGAAATCGATCACGGGCTTCCCGAAGGCTTTGCGCTCGCGGACGAAGGCGACGGTTTCGTCATAGGCCTTTTGCGTGGAGGCCATCGCGCTGACCGCGATCGACAGGCGTTCCTGCGGCAATTCGCTCATCAAATAGATGAAGCCCTTGCCTTCCTCGCCCAGGCAATTGGTCATGGGGACGCGGACATCCTCGAAGAACAACTCGCTGGTGTCGGCCGCGTCCATGCCGATCTTGTCGAGGTTGCGGCCGCGCTTGAACCCTTCGCGGTCGGCTTCGACCAGGATGATCGACACGCCTTTCCACGCGGGCTGGATTTCGGTGTCGGTCTTGCAGCAGACGAGGATCAGGTCGGCGGTCTGGCCGTTGGTGATGTAGGTCTTGCTGCCGTTTATGACGTAGTGGTTGCCGTCCTTCTTCGCGGTCGTGGTAATCGCCTGCAGGTCGGAGCCGACGCCGGGTTCGGTCATCGCGATGGCGGTGACGGTTTCGCCGGAGACGAGGCGGGGCAGCCAGTGCTGCTTCTGCTCTTCGCTGCCATAGGTGATCAGGTAATTGACGACGATGTCGGACTGGAGCGAGAAGCCGAGCGAGGTGCCGCCGTACGCGACCTCCTCATCGACGATCGCGTTGTAACCGAAATCGAGACCCAGGCCGCCGTATTCCTCCGGCACCGTCGGGCAGAGCATGCCGACCGCGCCGGCCTTGGGCCAGATATCGCGTTCGATGATCCCGGCTTCGTCCCAGCGCTCGATATGGGGGACGACCTCGGCCTTGATGAAGCTGCGCACCGACTGGCGGAACGCCTCATGGTCCTCAGTATAGGCAGTGCGTCCGGCAACATCGAGTGTCATGGCATCTCTCCAGCTTTACGTTTGCGTAAAGGTTAGCGGGCGGGTGCGGTGCCCGCAATGCGTTTTCGTCCGTTGTAATATTGTTGCGTGAAGCTAATGCTCATTGCTCAGGAGAACCGCGTGTCTGAGTCGCCCCGCCCGAACCTTCCCCCGCTGTCACTTCATGTCCCCGAACCGCAATTCCGGCCGGGCGATGAGGCGGAATTTGTGAGTGTCGAGGTCTTGGCAGCGGGCGTGACGCCGCGACCCGACAGTGCCGCCGATGCGGGCACGATGCGCGAACTGGCCTATGGGCTGGTGCGGGTGCTGGACGATGAGGCGCGCGCCGTGGGGCCGTGGGATCCGCGGCTCTCGCCCGATCTGCTGCGCCGGATGCTGCGCAGCATGGCGCTAACCCGCGCGTTCGACGAACGCATGTTCCGCGCCCAGCGGCAGGGCAAGACGAGCTTTTACATGAAATCCACCGGCGAGGAGGCGGTTGCGGTGGCCGCGACCTATGCGCTGGACCGCGATGACATGTGTTTCCCATCGTACCGGCAGCAGGGCATACTGATCGCGCGCGACTGGCCGATCGTCGATATGATGAACCAGATCTATTCGAACCGCGCCGACCGGCTGAAGGGGCGGCAGTTGCCGATCATGTATTCGACGAAGGAAGGCGCGTTCTTCTCGATCTCGGGCAACCTAGCGACGCAATATCCGCAAGCGGTCGGCTGGGCGATGGCGAGCGCGGCGAAGGGCGACACGCGCATCGCGGCAACCTGGTGCGGGGAAGGGTCCACGGCCGAGGGTGATTTCCATTCGGCGTGCATGTTCGCCACCGTCTACCGCGCCCCGGTGATCATGAATGTGGTCAACAACCAATGGGCGATTTCGAGTTTCGCCGGGTTTGCGGGCGGCGAAGCGACGACCTTTGCCGCGCGCGCAGTCGGGTACGGGATCGCGGGCTTGCGGGTCGACGGCAACGATCCGCTGGCGGTCTATGCCGCGACCGCCTGGGCCGCCGAGCGCGCGCGGACCAACAAGGGGCCGACCCTGATCGAGCATTTCACTTACCGCGCCGAGGGGCACAGTACGTCGGACGATCCCAGCGCCTATCGCAGCGCCGACGAAGCGACGAAATGGCCGCTGGGCGATCCGATTGCGCGGTTGAAGACGCACCTGATCGGGCTGGGCGAATGGGACGAGGCGCGCCATGCCGCGCAGGACGTCGAACTCGCCGAGATGGTGAAGGCGGCGCAAAAGGAAGCCGAGAAGAACGGCATCCTGGGCCACGGCCTGCACCAGCCGTTCGACACGATGTTCGAGGACGTGTTCGAAGAGATGCCCTGGCATCTGGTCGAACAACGCGATCAGATGCGCGCCGAACGCGCCGCGGCCGGGATTTAACCGATGCCGCGTATGAACATGATCGAGGCGATCAACTCCGCGATGGACGTGTGCCTTGCCGCCAACCCCAACGTCGTGGTGCTGGGCGAGGACATCGGCTATTTCGGCGGCGTGTTTCGCGCGACCGCCGGCCTGCAGGCCAAACACGGCAAGACCCGCGTGTTCGATACGCCCATTAACGAATGCGGCATCATCGGCGTTGCGGTGGGCATGGCAGCTTACGGGTTACGCCCCGTTCCCGAGATCCAGTTCGCCGATTATATCTATCCCGGCCTGGACCAACTGGTCAGCGAGGCGGCGCGGCTGCGCTATCGGTCGGCGGGCGAGTTCGTGATGCCGATCACGGTGCGCTCGCCGTTCGGCGGCGGCATCTTCGGCGGACAGACGCATTCGCAATCGCCCGAAGCGATGTTCACCCATGTTGCGGGTCTGAAAACGGTGATCCCGTCGAACCCGTACGATGCCAAGGGCCTGTTGATCGCGGCCATCGAAGACAATGACCCCGTCATCTTCTTCGAACCGAAGCGCATCTATAACGGCCCGTTCGACGGCCATTACGACCGGCCGGTGCAGCCCTGGTCGAAAGTCGAGACGCCTGACGTGCCGGAAGGGCATTACACGGTGCCGCTGGGCAAGGCGGCGATCGTGCGGGAGGGGTCCGAAGTGACCGTCCTCGCTTATGGCACCATGGTCCACGTCGCGCGCGCCACCGTCGAGGAAAAGGGGATCGACGCCGAAGTCATCGATTTGCGCACCCTGTTGCCGCTCGACATCGAGACCATAGAGGCGAGCGTGAAAAAGACCGGGCGATGCGTGATCGTGCACGAGGCAACGCGGACCAGCGGCTTCGGCGCCGAGCTCGCCGCGCTGGTGCAGGAGCGGTGTTTCTACCACCTCGAAGCGCCGGTGACGCGCGTGACCGGATTCGACACGCCCTATCCGCATTCGCTGGAATGGGCATATTTTCCGGGGCCGATCCGCATCGGGACGGCGCTGGATCAGGTTCTGAAGGGTTAAACGATGGCGCTGTTCAAATTCCGCCTGCCCGACATCGGCGAAGGCATTGCCGAGGCAGAGATCGTCGCGTGGCACGTCAAGGTCGGCGACCGGATCGAGGAAGACGCGAACCTTGCCGACATGATGACGGACAAGGCAACGGTCGAGATGGAATCGCCGGTGTCGGGCGTGGTCGTCGAACTGGCGGGTGAAGTCGGCGACATGGTGCCGATCGGGTCGACGCTCGCGGTGATCGAGATTGCGGGTGAGGATGAGGTCGAGGTTGAGGCGGAGGTCGAAGAGCGTATCGATGCGGAGACGCCGGATGCGGGGACGGTTCAGCCTTCTTCTCCCTCTCCCCTCCGGGGAGAGGGGCCGGATCTCGTAATCCCGAAACCAGCTCCTGTTATCGACCCTGCCCCTCACCCCGACCCTCTCCCCGGAGGGGAGAGGGAGAAGGCGGTCCTTGCTTCCCCCGCCGTGCGCGCTCGCGCGACCGACCTTGGGATCGACCTCAGCCACGTCAAACCGTCCGAAGATGGCCGCCTACGGCACGCCGACCTCGACGCGTACCTGCGCTATAACAGCGCCGGCGGTTTCGGCGTCGAAGCTGCACCGCGGGCCGACGAGGTGATCAAGGTTATCGGGATGCGCCGCCGCATTGCCGAGAATATGGCCGCGTCGAAGCGCAACATTCCGCACTTCACCTATGTCGAGGAAATCGACGTCACGGCGCTGGAGGCAATGCGCGCGGACCTGAACGACAATCGTGGCAACCGGTCGAAGCTCACGATGCTACCGCTGATGATCGTCGCGATCTGCAAGGCGGTGCCGCAATTCCCGATGATCAACGCGCGCTACGACGACGAAGCGGGCGTGGTGACGCGCAGCGGAGCGGTGCATCTCGGCATGGCGACACAGACCGATGCGGGGCTGATGGTGCCGGTCATCCGCGACGCGCAGGCCAAGAACGTCTGGCAGCTGGCAAGCGAGATCGCCCGGCTGGCTGAGGCCGCGCGCACCGGCAAAGCGACGAGCGCCGAAATGGCGGGCGGGACGCTCACGATCACGTCGCTTGGGCCGCTGGGCGGGATCGCGACGACGCCGGTGATCAACCGGCCCGAGGTCGCGATCATCGGACCGAACAGGATCATCGAACGGCCTGTGTTTGACGGCGACGATATTCGTCGCGCCAAGCTGATGAACCTGTCGATCAGTTGCGATCACCGCGTGGTCGATGGCTGGGATGCAGCGAGTTATGTGCAGGCGGTGCGCAAGTTGCTGGAAACGCCGGTGTTGCTGTTCGCTGATTAAACGCCTCCCCTGCGCTTCGCTGGGGCGGAATAGTGGGTAGGAATCTACCGCACCGCAGCATAAGGGCCGCGGCATGAAAATGCCTGGCCGTATCGAATTCGTCGCTCTCATCGCCACGATCAACATGATCGCGGCGTTCGCGATCGATTCGATGCTGCCGGCGCTCCCTGCGATCGGTGCCAGTCTGAACATCGCTGACGAGACGCGCTGGGGGCTGGTCATTACCGCTTTCACCTTCGGCTTCGGTGTCGCGCAGATTTTCGTCGGGCCGATTTCCGACCGGTTCGGGCGACGCGGGCTGCTGTTGGCGTCGCTGGTGGGCTATGCCCTGACCGCGCTGCTGGCGGCGGTCGCGTCGAGCTTTACCCTGTTCCTTGCCGCGCGCATGGCGCAGGGCGTTGCGACGGCGGGCGCGCGGGTGCTGGCCATCTCGATCGTGCGCGACCGGTTCGAGGGGCGCGACATGGCGCAGGTGATGAGCCTGGCCTCGGCGATCTTCATGGCGGCCCCGATCATTGCCCCGTTCGCGGGGACCGCTGTGCTCGCAGTGGCACCGTGGCGCTGGATATTCATTGCGCTCGCCTTCATCGGCGCGGCGATCTTTTTATGGATCGCGCTGCGGATGCCGGAAACGCTGGCGGCGGAACGCCGCCGCGCGATCTCGTTCGTGTCGATCCGGGATGCGGCGCTGATCGTGCTGCGCGACCGTGCGTCGCTTGCCTATTCGGTCGCCAACGCCTGCCTCACCGCCACGGTGATGGGCTTCCTGACGTCGGTCACGCTCGTATTTGCGGTGACGCTGAAGCGGCCCGACCTGTTGCCGGTTGGCTTCGCGATCATGGCGGGCTGCATGATGGCGGCGTCCTTCACCAATGCGGCGATCGTCAAACGTTTCGGCATGCGGCGGATCGGTCATGCCGCGCTGATCGGCATGACCGCCATGGCGGCACTCCACGTCGCGCTGGTCTTGTGGCGCGGTGACGAGTTGGTCACGTTCATTGTGTTGCAGTCGGCGATGATGGTCGGCTTTGCCCTTGCTGCCGGCAACTTCGGTGCAATGGCGATGGAAAACATGGGCGAGGTGGCCGGGACGGCGAGTTCGATCCAGGGGTCGTTCGCGGCGATCCTGGGGGCGATCGGCGGGACGATAATCGGTGCGAGCTTCAACGGCACGACGATCCCGCTCTACACATGCGTGACGATTGCGGGGTTGTTGTCGATCGCGGTCATCTGGCTGGCCGAGGGTGGATTGTTCGTCGCGCGGCACGATGTAAAGAATGTCTGATGGCATATTGGCTCGTAAAATCCGAACCGCATAAATATTCGTGGGACGACATGGTCCGCGACGGGCGGACAATCTGGGACGGGGTGCGCAACCACACCGCCGCGATCAACCTGCGTACGATGAAGCTGGGCGACCGGGCGTTCTTCTACCATTCGAACGAGGGCAAGGAGATCGTCGGCATCGTCGAGATCGTCCGCGAACATTACCTCGACCCCAAAGATGCAGCCCAGCGATTCCCGGCGGTCGATGTCGCGCCGGTCGACCCGCTGAGGACGCCGGTGACGCTGGCGGCGATCAAGGCCGATCCGGCGCTTGCCGACATGGAACTTGTGCGCCAGTCACGGCTTTCGGTAGCGCCGGTCCGCGACCAGGAATGGGCGCGGATCTTGGAAATGGCGGGCTAACCCTACAGGAGCAGATTATGGCACGCGTTGCACGGATCACGCAGACGGGCGGTCCGGAGGTCATCGAGTGGATCGACGTCGACCTGCCTGCGCCCGGCCCCGGCGAAGTACGTTTCCGGTCGACGGCGGTCGGCCTGAATTACATCGATACCTATCACCGCAGCGGCCTGTACCCAATGGCTCTGCCCAGCGGACTCGGTCTCGAAGCAGCGGGCGTGGTCGAGGCGGTCGGGGCGGACGTGGAGTTCAAGATTGGCGACCGGGTGGCGACGTTCGGCCCGGCGCTGGGGGCCTATGCGACCGAACGCAATGTGGCGGCGAGCAGCTTGTTCCTCCTTCCCGACGACATCGACGACGTAACGGCAGCGGCGGGGCTGCTCAAAGGGTGCACGACCGAATTCCTGGTCGAGCGCTGCGGCAAGGTCCAGCCGGGATGGGACGTGCTTGTGCACGCGGCGGCGGGCGGGGTCGGGCTGTTGCTCGTCCAGTGGCTGAAGCACACCGGCGCGCGCGTCATCGGGACGGTCTCGACCCCGGAAAAGGCGGATGCGGCGCGGGCCGCTGGCGCGGACGAGATCATTCTCTACACCGAGGAAGCGGTCGCGCCGCGCGTGCGGGCATTGACCGACGGGGCCGGCGTCCGCGTGACGTTCGATGGCATCGGTGCGGCAACGTGGGACGCGTCGCTCGATTCGACCGGGCGTCGCGGACTGATCGTGAATTACGGCAATGCCGACGGGCCGGTGACTGGCGTCAATCTGGGAATTTTGGCGCAGAAGGGATCGCTGTTCAACACGCGACCCACGCTGTTCGATTATTATGCGCTGCGCGAGGAGCGCGCGGCGGGCAGCGAGTATGTGTGGGACATGTTCCGCAAAGGGATCATCAAGGTGACCGTCGGTCAGACCTATCCGCTGGAAGAGGCGCGGCAGGCGCACATCGATCTGGAAGGGCGACGGACGACGGGGAGCACGGTCCTTACCGTATGATCCCCATCGTCCGCACCGGACCGCCGCACGGTTTAGCGTGCTGCGGTTGTGGTGGCAGTCTGGGCATGAACAGGCGAAACGATACCGACGGTCGCGACGGTGAGGAAAGCAACGCCGATGACGATCGTGATGTAGCTGGTGAAGGTCGAAACGAGCGAGTTGTTGGTCATGGTAAGTCTCCGTTAATTCTGTTCCGAAGCGACAGTCGCTTGCGGATATGAATGGAATTGCAGAAACCGTGCCAGTTTTGAAAATGGCGGAAATGCTCGGGTTATGAGATTGCTTAATCGTTCAAATTGCTAACATTCAGGATAAAATTTCTCTGATTAGCACTGATTTGGCAATCTATTCGCTCCGCAGCGCCTCGATCGGCGACAGGCGCGAGGCGCGGATGGCGGGGTAGCTGCCGAACGCCAGGCCGATGAAGGCTGAAAACAGGATTGCGCCGATCGCGGTCGACAGGCTGACCACCACCGGAAAATCGAGCGCGTTGGCAAGGATGATCGACAGGCCGGCTGCAAGCGCGAGGCCGATGGCGCCGCCGATCACGCACAGCACGGCGGCCTCGACGAGGAACTGGTTGCGGATGTCGCTGCGTTTCGCGCCCAGTGCCATGCGCAGCCCGATCTCGCGAGTGCGTTCGGTGACGCTGACCAGCATGATGTTCATGATGCCGATGCCGCCGACCAGCAGGCTGATCGAGGCGATGGCGACGAGCACGCCCTGGAACACGCTGGTGACCACGCTCGATTGCTTCATGAATTCCTCGGTCGTGTTGATCGTGAACGGGCTGATCTCGCCCTTGGGCACATTGTTGCGGGCGCGCAGCACGCTCACCATGCTCTTCTTGGCGTCGGCCAGATCGATGCCGTCGTCGAACCCGACGAACAGGACGTGGAGGTCGTCCGGGCCCTGCGTCGCGGAACTGGCAAAACGTTGGCGCGCCGTCGAGATGGGGACCAGAGCCAGGTCGTCGTTGTCGTTGCCGAAACTGCTGCCCTTGCTCGCCAGCACGCCGATGATCGTGAAGGGGACGCGGTTGACGCGGACGCTCTGGCCGAGCGGATCGAAGCTGCCGAACAGCTTGGTCGCCACGCTGGGCCCCACGACGATGACGCGCGCGGCGGTGCGGACGTCGGCCTCGCCGATCATGCGCCCGGTGTCGATCTCGACATTGGCGACGCGGCCGTAATCGGGGGTGATCCCGACGGCAGTGGTCGTCGCGTTGCGGCCCTGAATGACGAGCTGGACGGTCGAGCGGAGTTGCGGGGCCATGCCGCTGACGCCGGGGACCAGGCGCTGGATCGCGGCGGCATCCCGCTCGGTCAGGCGCCCCCGATCCACCACGCGCCGCCCGCCGTTGTTCTCGGGCTGCGGGAAAACGATCGCCATGTTGCTGCCGAGCGAATTGATCGAATCCATGACGCTCAGCTTGGCGCCGTCGCCCACCGCGACCGCCAGGATAACGGCCAGCACGCCGATCATCACGCCCAATGTGGTCAGGATCGACCGCATCAAATTGGTGCGCAGCGCCGTGAACGCAATTGCGATGTTGATCCCCCATCCGGCGATCGTGCGCGACACGTTCATGCCGCGCGTCGCCGGTCGGTGACGGGGGCGTCCTCGATTACCTTGCCGTCGCGGAACAGGATGCGGCGCGCGGCATATTGGGCGACGTCGGGCTCGTGGGTGACGACGATAATGGTGATGCCGTCGTCGTTCAGGCGCTGGAAAATGCCCATGATGTCTTCGGATGTCGCGGTGTCGAGCGCGCCGGTCGGCTCATCGGCGAGCAGCATTAGCGGTTCGGTGACGAGCGCCCGCGCGATCGCCACGCGTTGCTGCTGGCCGCCCGACAGTTTCGCGGGGGTATGGCCCATGCGGTCGGCGAGCCCCATGCTGGCAAGTGTCTTGGCCGCGCGCTCGCGCCGTTCGACGCCGCCCATTCCGGCATAGACCAGCGGCGTCGCGACATTGTCGAGCGCGGAGGTGCGCGCGAGCAGGTTGAACTGCTGGAACACGAAGCCGATCTTGCGGTTGCGGATTTCGGCGAGCGCGTCGCTGGACAGTCCGCCGACATCGACGCCGTCGAGCAACAACGTCCCCGAGGTCGGCAGGTCGAGCGCGCCGATCATGTTCATGAACGTCGATTTGCCCGATCCGCTCGCGCCCATGATCGCCACGAACTCGCCGCGCGCGATGGACAGCGAGACATCGGCAACCGCGTGCACCGTTTCCCCGCCCAGGACATAATCCTTGACCAGATGACGGGTCTCGAGAAGCGGAACCTCAGTTGGTGTCGGCATTGTCGCTCTGGTCTTCGGCGTCCTCGTTGACCGGTTTCTTGACTGTCGACTTGCTCCGCACGACGATCTTTTCGCCCGGTTTGAGGCCGCTCGTGACCTCGGCAAAATCCTCGCCCTGCAGGCCCAGCTTTACGATCCGCCGTTCGGGTTTGTACGGGTCGGACGTTGCGACGAAGAGATAAGGCGTGCCTGGCGCCGGGGCCTTATCCTTCGGCCGGTCGCCGCTGCGGGGGCGGAAACGCAAGGCTGTGGTCGGTGCGCGGACGACGTTCTGGCGCTGGCCGGTGATAATTTCGACGTTCGCGGTCATGCCGGGCAGCAGCTTGCCGTCCTTGTTGTCGACGTCGAGGATGACGAGGTAGCTGACCACGTTCTGCGTTTCGGTCGCGGCCTTACGGATCTGGCGGACGGTCGCGGCAAAGCTTTCACCGGGATAGCTGTCGACGGTAAAGCGCACGCCCTGTCCGTCGCGAACCTGGCCGATGTCGGCCTCGTCGACCGATGCCTCGACCTGCATCCTCGTGGTGTCGGCCGCGATTTCGAAAAGGTTCGGGGTCTGGAAGCTGGCAGCAACCGTGGTGCCGGGTTCGACGAGCTTGTTGATGATGACGCCCGATGCCGGGGCGACGATCGTCGTGCGGCTGAGGTCGAGCATCGCGGACGACAGCTCGGCGTTCGCCTGTGCGATCTGGGCGCGGGCGCTGGCGACCTGCGCTACCGCCGTGCGCGTTCCGGCACGGGCCGAGGCCAGCGAACTGGAGGCGGTATCCAGCCCCGACTTTGAGACGAACCCGCGCTCGGCCAGCTGCGAGCGGCGGGCGTATTCGCGCTCCTGGATCAGGATGTCGGTGCCGGTGCGCGAGACCGACGCCTGGGCCTGGGCCAGCGAGGCTTCGGCCGAGGCCACCTGCGCGCGCGCCTGTTCCGCGCGGGCGCGCAGGCGGGTGGGGTCAATCTCGGCGAGAATCTGCCCCTTGGTGACGGGCGAATTGAAATCGACATAGACTTTGGTGATCTGGCCGGAGACTTCGGCCCCGACTTTGATCGTGTTGAGTGCGCGCAATTTCCCGGAAGCGGTCACACGGCGCACGACTTCGCCCCGGTCGGCGGCTTGCGTAATGTATTCATACGTCTTCGGCTTGGGGCGAAAGGTGAAAAACAGGATCGCCAGCACCGCGATGCCGATGGCGATCGACCATCTAGGGTGAAGCCTGATCCACTCACGCACGCGTCCGAACATCGCAACCCCGCTTCACTGTAGAGCTGTCTTAGCGGGGTAGGACAGTGGCCGCTAGTGTTATCGGTGTTCGATCATCTGACGACATCACTGTAGCTGGGGTCGAGGTCGACCGCGCGTCCCTCATCGACGCGGGCGCGGCGAATGTCGCCGCGCTGCCGCAGCAGGACGCTGCGATTGTAATAGCCGCGCGCGTCGCGCGGGGCGTAGCGCACGGCCTGGTCGAGATCGGCGATGGCCCGGTCAAGGTCGCCTCTGTTCGCATGGGCGAGCCCGCGGTTGAGATGGGCAAAGGCGGAGCGCGGGTCGGTTGCGATCGCCTGATCGAACTTGTCGATGGCTTCGGCGTTATTCCCTTGCCATGCTTGCGTCAGGCCGTCGGCGATCCGTGCGGCCACAACGCCCGCGACCCCCCTGGCTGCGGGATCGACGATCCGTTTGCAGGCGGCGAGACGCTGGCGCGGGTCGTTGACGGTGCAGGCATTCCAGTCACCCCCCTCGACACGCCGCACCCGCGACCTGCGTGAGCCAGTCACGATGATCGATGAGTCGTCCACGTCACGAAGCGCATAGGGCGTTTCGGCGGGACTGGGTGCACGCGCACGCATGATCGGTGTGGCGCGGTTGGCCGCCTTTTCCAGATCGACCGGTTCGGCGGCTCGATTGTCAGTGGTCGATTCCGCTCGGTCCATCACAATCGCCGCCGGTGGCGGCGGGGGCGGGGCCATCGCTGGTGGTGGGGGCGAGGGCGCCGCCGGTGCCTCGGTCGGCGCAATATTGCCGGGAATGATCCCCGGTGGTGGCATCCGGCTCTCTGCACGTAATGCCGGCGGCGGTGGCAGCGTGTTTGCGTCGGCCATTGCCGTCGGCCGACGCACGTCGGCCTGAGACACCGGGCTCGCCGAAGGACTTTCGTTGCCGATTTCAGACTGCGGGGTGAGCGAGTTCCAGGCCACGGGCAAGCCGATCAGCGCGACCAGCACTGCGCTGACTAGCACCCCGGTTTGCGGAAGACCGAGCGGCGTCCACCAGCGCGGCTTCGCCTTGGCTCTTTCCGTACCCGCCGCCGGAGAAGCCTCTCCCCCCGCGTCGAACCGGCGCAGTGCTTCGCCGATCGCCGCCTCGCGCCGGGCAGGCGCGGGCGGCGGGGGCTTGGGCAGCGCGGCGGCGATGTCGTCGTCGGGGCTCATTCAACGTCCCGCGGGGGGCAGATACGCCCTTGGGCAGACGCCAGACGGGGTAAGAAGAACGACATTACCTAGCCTTATACCCAAATGCGTCAGCCCGTCGAACGTGCTCTAACCGGGCAGCGACGGTGCCACTTGCGCCGCGCGGACCAACTGGATGAATTCGGCGCGATAGCCGAAATCGTCCGCTCCACGCGCGTCAGAAACAACACGCAAGACATCGTCATAGCTCATCGACCCGCTATACTTGCCGCCACGCAGAAGTTCGGCAAAGGCGGCAACGCCCGTGGCAAAGCGGGCGTCGCGCGGGGCGTCGGCAAAGCGGGGCACCTCTAACGTGCGACTGATCGGCGTCGAGATCAGACGGCTGGTGTCCGATTTGGGCAGTTTGTAGCGGATTTTAACAAAGCCATACTCGTTGCTCGAGGCGGCGGCGACGGGTGCCGGGGCCGCATAGCGCCGGTCGCCAATGGCGCGGGGTCCGCCGACGGGCACGATTTCATAAAGCGCCGTCACGGTCTGGCCCGATCCGACATCGCCCGCATCGACCCGGTCGTTGTTGAAATCGTCGCGGTTGAGCATGCGCGTTTCATAGCCCAACAGCCGATATTCGGCGACGGTCGCCGGATTGAATTCGACCTGGATCTTCACGTCCTTGGCGATGGGAAACAGCGTCGATGTCGCCTCATCGACCAGCGTCTTTCGCGCCTCGCCGATGGTGTCGATATAGGCGGCGGTGCCATTGCCGTTCTGCGCCAGCGTTTGCATCAGCGCGTCGTTGTAATTGCCCATGCCGAAGCCGAGCACCGACAAGAACACGCCCTTGCCGCGCTCGCGCTCGATAAAGCCCTTGAGCTCGTCCTGATTGGTTATGCCGACGTTGAAATCGCCGTCGGTCGCCAGAATGACGCGATTGACTCCCTTGGGGTCGAGGTTGCGCTGGGCCAGGGCATAGGCCTGTCGAATGCCCTCGGCACCCGCGGTGCCGCCGCCCGCGCCCAGGCTGTCGATCACCGCGCGAATTCTGGCCGTCTGGCTGGCAGGCGTGGGCGCAAGCGCAGTACCGGCATACCCGGCATAGGTGACGATGGCGACGCTGTCGTCGGGCTGGAGCTGGTCGAGCAACATGCCGAGCGATTGCTTGACGAGCGGCAGCTTGTTCGGCTCCTGCATCGACCCGGATGTGTCGATCAGGAAGACTAGATTGGCACGGGGGCGGGTCGCCCGCTGGATCGTGTACCCCTTGATGCCGATCCGCACCAGCTTGCGCCCCGCGGACCATGGGCTGGGGAATACCGCGATGTTGCTGGTGAACGGCTCCGTGGCGCTGCGGGGTGCGGCATAGTCATAGGGGAAATAGTTGACCATTTCCTCGGTCCGCACGGCCGCCTGCTGCGGCAACACGTTGCGGTTGAGCGAGGCGCGCACGAACGAATAGGAAGCGGTGTCGACGTCGATCGAGAATGTGGAGACGGGTTCTTCGCGGGCGACCCGGAACGGGTTCTGGCTGGTCGACGTAAAGCGGTCGCGGCCGACGGGCGGGGGCATCTGGTAGCGCGGCTCCATGATCATTGCCGGGGAAGCCATCCGGGGCATGGAATTGCCGCTCTGCATGGCGACGATGCCAGGGGGCGGTGGAGCTGCAGCGACTTTCGATGCCTCGGCGCGCGACCTGGCAGGCGGCGCATTCCAACGGGTGTCGTCATCGGCCTGGCGCGACGATGTGACGATGATTTCGCCAGCGTCGGTCTCCGCAGGCGCAGGAACGCCGGTCTGCGCGACGTTACCGGATTTGGTACAGGCCCCAAGCGTTGCGGCGATGAGGCCGATGGCAATCGCAGGATGAAGGCGAAGCACGACAATTCTCCCCAATGACGGCGGCACACCATTGTCCGCCTGTTACTGGGACGCGCCGGCCCGGGATTTCCTTGGACAGGTTCGAAAATAATTTTGCGGGGTACACTTTGGTCGCTTAGTCCCCGCCATCCGGGCCGACCGCGATGAGCTTGCGCACCTCGTGCATCCGCCACGAAACCGTCGATTCCGCGACGCCCAGAATCTCGGCGGCCTCGGCGTGGGTGAGTTGCTGTCCCGCGACCAGAATGGCGGCGTCGCGATAGGCGGGCTTTAGCCGCATGATCGCGCTTTCGATCGAGACGGCGTCGTAGGCGTCCCGACCGTCGGGCGCGGCAGCAAGTCCGGCCAAGACGCCAAGGCGCTCGAGGAGGCCACCGAACGACCTTTGGCGGCGGCGGAAATCGCGGCTGGCATTGTAGACGATGCCGCACAGCCAGGTCGTGAATTTGGCGTCGCCCCGGAAACTGCCGATCTTTTCAACGAGCGTGCAGCACACGTCCTGCGCGATGTCGTCTGCATCGGCGCGCGATCCGGTGATGTGCCAGGCAAGCCCATGGATACGGCCATAATGTCGATCGAGGAGCGCGGCGAACGCATCCCGGTCGCCGCCGATGGCCGCCGCGATCAGGTCGCTATCGGTATTGCCCGCGCCCTCAGCCATCGATCGGGCGACGATGCATCTTCATGGAACCCGCCTGCCGCCGCTCACCCCGTTCCGGTTCGTCTTAGCCCTATTCGGGCGAGCGACGCCACCGCTCGGTCACGCTTTGGTCGAACGCCTGAACGGATAGGCCATTTGCGCCCAATAGCCGCTGGGCACTTTTTCCGGCACGCCGTAGTCCTTGGGCCAGCGCCCCTCGGGCATGTGATAGGTGCCGAACAGCCGGTCGAGCCAGGGGAAATGAATCGCGAAGTTCACGTCGATCGCTTCTTCCTCCAGCCCGTGGTGCCAGTGATGGAACCGCGGCGTAACGATCCAAGCACCCAGCCGGTCGAAATTGCCGCGCAGATTGGCGTGGACCAGCGCCGACAGGACGTACACGATGGCGACATAGGCCTGCATCGCCGACGGGCTGAACCCCAGGGTCAGCAGCGGCAGCGAGGTGAATGCGCGCATCAGGACGATCTCGACGAAGTGCATCCGCGCGCCCGCCAGCCAGTCCATCGACTTGGCCGAATGGTGCACCGCATGGAATCCCCACAGGAACGGCACTTTGTGAAAGACGCGGTGGAACCAGTATTGCGCGAAATCGGTGAGCAGCATGATCAGCGCGAGCTGGACGATCCACGGGATCGACGCGACGGCGGCGCGCAGGTCGGCAAAGCTGCCGGTTTGCGCGTTGATGAAGGTCGAGGGGGCGAGCGTCAGGAACGTCATGACCTGCACCGCCATCGAGCTGACGAGATAGTAGAACAAATCCTCGCGCCATTCCTGCCGGAACAGCCGCTGCTCGGGACGATGCGGGAACAGCCGCTCGATCGGCGCGAACATCAGGCCGGTCGCAATCGTATTCACGACGAAGAAGTCGAGGCCGAAGAAGATGCCCCATGTGTGCATCTCGCGCGGCTGGACTCCGGCGCCGCCCATGAGCGTTGCGGCCAGCGCCACGAAGAGCGCCGAAAAGCCCAGCATCTTGCGCGGCCGCAGCATCAGGCTGACCAACGAGAGTGCGTATGCCGCGATCAGGATGGTATGAACCGCAACGCGGAATCCGGCGGACTTGTAGAGAACCCCGAGTTCGGGGGTCGCGAGGAGATCGGGCCAGCGGAGCGCCGCGACCATGCCGAATCCCGCGATGCCGAGCAGCAAGGCAAAGAAGCCCGAGAACCAGCCGCTGCCGAACCCCCGAACAGCGGTCGGCGATTCAAGGTCGCGGACCAGTGCATCGATTGAAAAACCCTTGGCCATGACTTCCCCCTTCGCCCGTCTGTCGGTCGTTTCTTGCCAGTTTAAAGTAAAGATTGCCCTTCTGCACTCGCAATGGCTTCGCGAACCCGCGCGAGCGCGGCGTCGAGCGGGGCGGCCTCGCCTAATTGGGCGAAGGTGCCGTTGAGCGCGAAAACGCAGTGCCCGTGGACCGATGCAAGCAGCGAGCGGGACAGTGCGGCAACCGTTTCGCGCGAGGCATGGGGCAGGGCGAGCTGGACTTCGCGGCGCATGGTGCCGGTCAGGTCGCCGACGATGGCGACATACCAATCGGGCATCGCGACACCATCGGGCAGGCGGTGATCGTAGATCGCGGCCCAGGCATGGCGGTTCGACAGCGCGAAATCGAAATAGCCGCGCACCAACTCGGCGATCCGGTCGTCCTTTGCCGTGTCAAGCCGTGCGCGCAACTCCGCCGTCCATTGCTCGACGGTGCGCGCATTGATGGCCAGGATGAGCGCATCGTGCGTGCCGAAGACATTGTAGATCGTGCCGACGGTGTACCCGATTGCCTTGGCCACCGCGCGCGCCGAAAACTGCGCGAAGCCCGCCTCGGCGATTTGCGCCTGCCCTTCGGCAAGGATCAGTTCGCGCAGTTCCTCGCGGCTATGATCGGATCGACGGCCCATGCCGCTTGCATATTCGGTTAATTCAACACTGTCTAATATTTTAATTGAACAGTGAATAGTTTAATGCTAGCACCGAGTCGAAGGAGATTGCCGTGAGTCTCGTCGTCGTCGCGCTGATCGTTGTTTTCGTGCAGCTTTACCGCATGCGTGGCCGCCTTCATGCGATGGAGCGGCGGGTGGAGCAACTCGAAACGGCACGCTGGGAACCGCGCGCGCGGCCTGTCGCGGCGTCGGGGCTGAATCCGGTACCTGCGCCGGTTGGCCCAGTGGCCGAACCGGTGGCTGAGACAGTCGTGCCGGTTGCGGCACGCGAAATCGCACCCGACCCGATACCCAAGTTGTCGGTGCCTGAACCGATCATCGAACCGACGCCGGAGCCGGAGCCGGAGCCGGAACCTGAGTCGGTTGTCGACCCCGTCCGCGAGCCTGCAATCGCCTATGCGGCCGTGGCCCCCCCGACTGTGTCTGCGCCGGAAGTCGATGAGCCCGAGACGCTGCCGCGCCCTCCGGTCGCACCCCCCCAACAGGGCTGGTCGTTCAATTTCGAGGATCTGTTCGGGCGTCGCCTGCCAATCTGGGCGGGCGGCATTACGCTCGCCATCGCGGGCGTCCTGATCGTCAAATACGCGATCGACGCCGGGCTGATGAAGATTTTCACACCTTGGGTCCGGGTGATTTGCGGCCTGATCTTTGGCATCGGCCTGATCGGCGGGGCCGAGCTGGCGAAGCGCAACGAAGACCGCGTCGATGACGTCCGCGTGCGTCAGGCTTTGTCGGGTGCGGGCGTTGCGACGCTCTATGCCGCGATTCTGGTCGCCGCCAATGTCTATCATTTGATCGATGCCGCGACGGCATTCGTCGGCCTAGCTATCGTCACCGCCAGTGCGCTGGCGCTTTCGATCCGGTTCGGCGCGCCGAGCGCGGTACTGGGCCTCGCAGGCGGTCTCGCTGCCCCGGCGATGGTCGGCGGCATGGACCCGAACGTGCCGCTGCTCGCGGTCTATCTCGCGCTGACCATTGCCGGTCTGGCGGGCGTATCGCGGATGCAGCGCTGGGCATGGCTCGGCATCATCGCGCTGCTCGGCGGGGCGGGATGGAGCCTGACGATGGTGCTCGCCTCGGGCGCCTTTGACGCAGCTTCGACCTTGTCGGTCGGCGGCCTGGTGCTGCTCCTGACGGTCGGTCTGCCCTTGCTCATTCTTGACGGGCCGCGGTCGAAATTGCTGCGGTCGGCTTCTGCCTTGCTCGGCGCGGCGCAATTGGCGCTGATGGTCGCGCTCGGCGGTTTCGCGCTGCTCAATTGGGGCCTGTTCATCCTGCTCGCCGCTGCGGCCCAATGGCTGGCGCTGCGTGACGAGGGGTTCGCCATCGTTCCGTCGATCAGTTTGCCGCTATCGGCCTTGCTGCTTGCCATCTGGCCGCACCCGGGGCTGGAAGACTTTGTGCTGATCGCGCTGGCGCTGGCCGTGGTTCATGGCGGGCCGCTGCTGTGGAAACTGTGGCAGGCGCCGCCCTCGGTGCAGCGCGCCGTGGAATTGTGCGGGCTGGCCGGTGCAGGTCTCGCGCTGCCTCTGGTACATTTCTACCGCCCCGAGCGCGAGCCGGTGTTCGCGCTGATCGCGCTCGCAGCAGCGCTGGTTCCGGCGATGGGGATCGCCACCGGCTGGGCAAGATCCGACCGGCAGGGCGATACGCGCTTTGCCTGGCTGACGACGACAGTGGGGATTCTGGTCGGCTGTGCCGCGTTGCTCGCGCTGCCGCATTGGCTTTGGCCGGTGGCGATTGGCGGCATTGCGGCGGCGCTGTTGCTGTTCGGCGTGCCTGCGCGCGACACGCGGATCGAGGGGATTGCTTCGACCTATTCGGGCGCGGCCTTGTTCGGGTTGCTCTATCAGGCGTTGCTGGGGACCGAGATGTTGCATCTCATCACCGGCATATCGGGCGGGATCGACGGCAATGCGCTGATCCGCTGGGGCGGTCTTGCACTCGTAATGGGAATGTTCGCGGTCCGGGCGATCAATCCGCTGACGCGCAGCGGCGCATTCGGCATGTGCGGGGCGCTGGTCTATGGCGCGCTGGCGCAGGCGATCCCCGGTTGGTCGCTGCCGGTGGCACTGGCGAGTGTATCCGGGGCGATGCTGTTGCTGGCCAACCGGCGTGGCTCCACCAAGGAAGCGCTTCAGGCCGCGACCTATGCCGCCGCCACGATCCCGCTGCTGGGCATTACCGACACGACAGGCCTGCATGAGTGGCTGCGGCTGGTAGCTATCGACGACGGCGCTGTGGCCTACACTTCGCCGCTCCGCTGGGCTGTGGTTGCCGCGCTTGGCGTCCTGTTCGCGGTGCGCGCCCAGAACAGGGCGGTGGCCATGGTCGCGCAGATTTTCGCCGCAGCCATCGGCTATGGCGCGGTCGCGCAGATCGCGCCGGTCGGTTTGCTCCCGCTGGTCGCGCCGCTCGCCATATTGGCGCTGGCGCTGTGGAGCCGACAAGCGGCATCGACGCGCATGATTCCTGCTGCAACGACACTGTTCGTCATCCTCGGCGGCTGGGCGTTGATCCCGGTCGGCATCTGGATGCGCGGTGCAGTGCTGTCGCTGGGCGGTGTGCCGATGATCGTCGATCCGGCGGTGCTGTCGCTGGCGATGGTGCTGAAACAGATTGTCATTCCTGCAATCCTCGTCGGGGCCGCGCTGTTTCTGACGCGCGAAACCCTGCGCCGTGTCGACTGGATGCTGGCGGGGACGATTGCTGCCCTCCTCGGCGGTATCGGCATCCACACACTCTACCGGCTCGGCTTTGCGCAGGTGGTTGGCAGCGATTTCGTGACGTTCGGCATTGCGCAGCGACTGGTCTGGGGCGGATTGCTGACCGGGATCGGCTGGCTGTTGTCGCGTCGTCCCGCCTATCGCTCGTTTGCCCTCGCGCTCGCGGCGGCGGGGACGCTGCACGCGATCTGGTACGGCCTGTTCCTGCACAATCCGCTGTGGACGGCGCAGGCAGTCGGCAGTTTGCCGCTCGCCAATCTGCTGATCCCGCTCGCCGTGTTGCCGGTTGCTGGTGTCGTCCTGCTCCGCCGCCTGTTGCCCGATTGGGCGGGAGCAATAACGCGCGCGGTCCAGCTGGCGTCGATGGTGCTGGTTGCGGGCCTCGCCTGGGGGCTGCTGCGCCAGGTGTTCCACGGCAGCCTGTTGACGATGCCCGGCGTCACCCCGACCGAGGACATTCTCCGCTCGCTGCTCGCGATCGTGCTTGCGGTCGGCTTCCTGCTCTGGGGTATCCGGGCGCGGTTGCGCGATTGGCGGATTGCCTCGCTGTTCCTGATGATCGCCGCCGTAGCCAAGGTGTTCCTGCTCGACGCCTCGGGGCTAGAGGGATTGTTGCGGATCGGATCGTTCGTGGCGCTTGGCTTCAGTTTGATCGGGATCGGCTGGCTTTACAGTCGCCAGCTGAAAAACGATGCCGCGCCGGTAACCGAATAGTCAGTCTTGCGCTCTAATTATTGTCCTTACGAGGGAGAATAAAGTCAAATGTCCGCACCCGATCTGTCGTTGCTTGCCAAGCGCCGCTTTGCACCCCTGTTCGTCGTCCAGTTTCTGGGCGCGTTCAACGACAATGTGCTGAAATTCGCGCTGCTCTTCCTCGCTAATTTCACCATTTATGCCGACGCGCCGCAAAAGGCGGAAACGCTGGCGGTGCTGACCACGGGCATTTTCATTCTGCCCTATTTCCTGTTCTCGTCGCTGGCGGGCCAATTGGCCGACGCCTGGGACAAGGCGAAGCTGGTTCGCGCGATCAAGACAGCCGAGGTCGCGATCATGGCATTGGGGCTGGCGGGTTTCTGGTGGCAGTCGCTCCCGATGCTCCTCGTCGCGCTGTTCCTGATGGGCTGTCACTCGACGATCTTCGGTCCGGTCAAATACTCGATCCTGCCGCAACAGCTCCGCGACGGCGAGCTCATGGGCGCGACCGGCCTGATCGAGGCGGGGACGTTCCTCGCGATCCTCGGTGGCCAGTTGCTGGCCGGTGTCCTCCCGCCATGGGAGGCGGGGCTGGCCGCAACGGGTCTGGCGCTTGTCGGCCTGATCGCAGCCATGTTTATCGCACCTGCGCCGGCAACATCGCCCGGACTGAAAATCGAACTCAACGTCTTTCGCGGCACCTGGCACATTCTGAAGACGGCGCAGGCCGGACCAGGGCTGTGGCTGTGCATCCTCGGCATCAGCTGGTTTTTCGCGGTCGGCGCGGTGGTGCTCAGCGAATTCGCGCCGCTGGTCTCGGGCGTACTTTCGGCGAAGAAAGAGGTCGTGACGCTGTTCCTGCTGACCTTCTCGGTTAGTATCGCGCTTGGCTCAATGGCGGTGAACCGGATGTTGAAGGGCGAGGTGTCGGCGAAATATGTGCCGATCTCCGCGCTCGCGATGGCGGGGTTCCTGATCACGCTGTGGCTGTCGACCAGTGGCTATAACGTCGCGGTCGAAGGGGCCAACATCGGCGCGTTCGTCAAAAGCAACGGGGCGATCCCGATCCTCGGGTCGCTGGCCGGCCTCGCGTTTGCAGGCGGCATGTTCATCGTGCCGCTCTACGCGATTCTGATGACCTACAGCCCGCCCGAGGCGCGGTCGCAAATCATTGCTGCCAACAATATCGTCAACGCCATCGTCACGGTGGCGATGGTGGCGGTTGTTACCGGCTTGCTTGCCGCGGGCGTGAATATCCCCGGCATATTGGGCGCGCTCGGCTTTGCGACTCTGTTCATTGCGCTGATCTCGGTCGCGCTGCTCCCCGAAACGCTGATCAAATCGCTGATCCGCCGCTTGCTGGTCCTGTTCTACCGCGTCGAACTGCGCGGGGCGGAGAATATGCCGAAAGTCGGCGAGCGCGCGGTCGTCGTGGTCAACCACGTGTCGTTCCTCGACGGGTTGCTGCTCGCCGTGTTTCTGCCCGGAAAGCCGGTGTTCGCGGTCCACACCCGCATTGCCAATGCCTGGTGGATGAAGCCTGCGCTGAAACTGTTCGAGGCGTTCCCCGTCGATCCGACCAACCCGATGTCGGCCAAGGCAATGGTGAAGGCGGTGCGCGACAACCGCACGCTGGTGATTTTCCCCGAGGGGCGCATCACCGTCACGGGCGCGCTGATGAAGATTTTCGATGGGCCCGGCATGGTCGCGGACAAGGCCGATGCGCCCATCGTGCCCGTCCGCATCGACGGCGCGCAGTTCACGCGCTTTTCCTATCTGAAGGGCAAGGTGCGGCTGCGCTGGTTCCCCAAGGTCACGCTGACCATTCTGCCGCCGCGCCGCTTTGCGATCGAGGGCGAAATGTCGGCCCGCGTACGCCGCGCCATCGCCGGACGGCGGCTGTACGACGAGATGTCGCAGATGATCTTTGCGACGACCGATATCGACCGCACGCTGTTTCAGGCGCTGCTCGACGCGCGCCACATCCACGGCGGCGGCGCGAAAGTGCTGGAAGACATCAAGCGCGATCCGCTGAGCTATCAGCGCATCGTCACCGGCGCGATCGCGCTGGGCAATGTGTTCGAGAAAATGACGAAGCCCGGCGAAGCGGTCGGGCTGTTGCTACCCAACGTCAACGGCGTCGTCGTGGCCTTCTTCGCGCTGCAGGCCAAGGGGCGGGTGCCCGCAATGCTCAACTATACGGCGGGCCTCGCCAATCTCGAATCGGCGACGCAGACCGCGTGCATCAAGACGATCGTCACGGCGCGCGCCTTTGTCGAACAGGCGAAACTCGGCGAAACCGTCGCGGCGCTCGAAGCCAATGGCAAGACGATTGTCTGGCTCGAAGACATTGCCGGGATGATCGGGCTGAAACAGAAATTGGCGGCGCTGATCCAGCGCCGCTTTGTCGCATGGAGCCACGGGCGGCTGAAGATCGCGCCCGACGATGCCGCCGTCATCCTGTTCACCAGCGGCTCCGAAGGCCTGCCCAAGGGCGTCGTGCTCAGCCACCGCAATCTGCTCGCCAATTGCGCGCAGTTGTCGGCGCGGATCGATTTCAACGCCGCCGATGTGGTGCTGAACGCATTGCCGGTGTTCCACAGCTTCGGCCTGACCGGCGGCACCCTGCTGCCGATCCTGAACGGTGTGCGCACGCTGCTTTATCCCAGCCCGCTGCATTACCGCATCGTTCCCGCGCTTGCCTACGACAGCAATGCCACCATCCTTTTCGGCACCGACACCTTCCTCAGCGGCTATGCCCGCATGGCGCACAGCTATGACTTCTATTCGCTGCGCTACATTTTTGCAGGCGCTGAAAAGGTGCGCGACGGAACCCGGCGGACCTATGCCGACAAGTTCGGGCTGCGCATTCTCGAGGGCTATGGCGCGACCGAGGCGGGGCCGGTCATCGCGGTCAACACGCCGATGCACTTCAAGCCCGGCACCGTCGGGCGGCTGCTGCCGGGCATCGAGGGGCGGCTCGACCCGGTTCCGGGTATCGACCTGGGTGACGAGAACGGCGGTCGCCTGTCGATCCGTGGGCCCAACATCATGAAGGGCTATTATCTGAGCGGCGAGCCCGGCGTGCTGCAACCGCCCGAGGGTGGCTGGCACGACACGGGTGATATCGTGACGGTGGATGACAGCAGCTTCGTCGCGATCCGGGGCCGCGCGAAACGCTTTGCCAAAATCGGTGGCGAGATGGTCTCGCTGCCCGCAGTCGAGGGCTATGCGGCCGCGGTCTGGCCCGGCTTCGACCACGCCGTCGTCACCCGCCCCGACGCACGCAAGGGCGAACAGCTCGTGCTGTTCACCACCGCCCCCGACGCGCAGCCGAAGGCGCTGCAAAGCTGGGCCAAGACGAACGGCATTGCCGAACTCGCGGTGCCCAAACAGATCGTGCTGCTGGAGGCGTTGCCGGTACTGGGCACCGGCAAGATCGATTATGTCACGCTGGGGGCTATGGCGCTGGGGACCGAGGCCGTTAGCCAAGGGCAGGATGCGGAAGCGGAAGAAGCCGTCGAAGCTTGAGGGTGGTCAGCGTTGCTTCTTGGACGTGGTCGCTGTGAAATCCGGGTCTTTTTTCGCGACCCAATCGACAAACTTTCGGACGTTGGCGTTGGCCAGCAGCCCTTCCACATCCATGCCGTACCGCTGCAGTTCCGAATTAGTGAAATTGGTGATCAGCGTTTGCTGGCAAATGGGGTGCATGGGGACAACATCGCGCCCCCCTCGGCTTTTGGGCACAGGATGGTGCCAGACAATGGTCTTGCCGGTTGGTCGGCTGCAGAGCCAGCAGGTTACGACGGCCGCAGGAACCTCTTCTTCGCGATCCTGTTCGGCATAGGAACCATGTTTCGAATGCTTGCGGGCCATGGTTCTGTCTCACTGCCTGAACGTGGACCGTTCACCTACAGGGCTACCGCCAAAATGTCATACCGGCATGCCGAACTCAGAAATCTGAGCGGGGGAAGCGCATGGACGGATTTTCGGAACAGATCTGGAAGGGGCCAAGTTGAGCCACCATATACCGTGACGAAATGGAGGTTGGCATGACTGAATATCGCAAGACAGCCGAGGCCGTTGCAAACCTGTCGCCGGAAGAGTTCCGCGTGACCCAGCAAAGCGGCACCGAGCGGCCGGGCACAGGCAAATATCTGAACAACAAGGAGCCCGGCATCTACGTCGATGTCGTTTCGGGTGAACCCTTGTTCGCGTCATCCGATAAATATGAATCCGGCTGCGGCTGGCCAAGCTTCACCAAACCCATCGAGCCCGCCAATGTCAGCGAATTGCGCGATGCGAGCCTAGGTATGGTCCGGACCGAAGTCCGCTCTGCGCATGGTGACAGCCATCTCGGCCATGTGTTCGACGATGGGCCGCGCGATCGCGGCGGCCTGCGCTACTGCATCAACTCGGCATCGCTCCGCTTCGTCCATCGCGACGATATGGTGGCGGAAGGCTATGGCGATTATCTGGATCAGGTGGAGGAAGTGGCATGACCGAGGAACGCGCAGTCCTTGCCGGTGGGTGTTTTTGGGGCGTGCAGGATCTCGTCCGTCGTCAGCCCGGTGTAATCTCGACCCGCGTGGGGTACTCGGGCGGTGAAGTGCCGAACGCGACCTATCGAAATCACGGCAACCACGCCGAGGCGATCGAGATCAACTTCGATCCCGAGGTCACCAGCTTTCGTGCGCTGCTCGAATTCTTCTTCCAGATTCACGACCCGACGACCAAGAATCGTCAGGGTAATGATCGGGGCGCGAGCTATCGCTCGGCGATCTATTACACCAGCGACGCGCAGAAGGCGGTGGCGGAAGACACCATTGCCGATGTCGACGCCTCCGGTTTGTGGCCTGGTAAGGTCGTAACCGAAGTCGAGCCGATTGGCGATTTCTGGGAGGCTGAGCCCGAACACCAGGATTATCTGGAGCGCATACCCAACGGCTATACCTGCCATTTCGTGCGCCCGAACTGGAAACTGCCACACAGGGCGTCGGCTTGACGGTTTCCACGAGGGTGCGGTCGAATGACCGCGCCCTCATCGAAGCGAACTGATCTCTTGTCCAAGATCGTGAACGGGTCGAGCTTGCAGCCCCTGTCCGGCGGCAGTCCGAAACAGATTGTCCTGCTGCTGCACGGCTATGGTTCCAACGGGGCCGACCTGATTTCGCTCGCGCCGCACTGGCAAAATGCGCTGCCGGATGCGCTTTTCCTCGCCCCCAATGCGCCGCAGCGATTGGGCAGCATGGCAACCGGGTATCAATGGTGGCCGTTGTCGGCGTTTACGCCCCAGGCGCTGGCGACCGGTGCCGCGAGCGCCGCGCCGGCAATCGATGCGTTCATCGATCGAAAGCTCGACCAGTATGAGCTGACGGAAGCCAACCTTGCGATCGTGGGATTTAGCCAGGGAACGATGATGGCCCTCCACGTCGGTCTGCGCAGGCCGCGCCAGGTCGCGGCGATCGTCGGCTATTCGGGGATGTTGACCGGCGGACATGAGCTTTCTCACCTACCTATCACCAAGCCGCCGGTGCTGCTCGTCCACGGGTCGGCGGATCCGATCGTCCCCGTGGCTGCGCTGCACGCGGCAAAAACCGAACTCGAACACTTGGGCGTCGATGTCACGGCACATATTTCGACGGGTGTCGGGCATAGCGTCGATCCCGTCGGCCTGCGGATGGGCGGGGAATTTGTGGCCAAGGCGCTGACCGGCCAGGGTTGATATGCTTTGGGCCGCTTGGGAATGAATGGCGCGCCCGACAGGAGTCGAACCTGTGGCCTCAAGATTAGAAGTCTCGTGCTCTATCCATCTGAGCTACGGGCGCGCATCAAGGGATCGTAGGCGCGTAGCGCCGGTTCGATCCCGCAACAACTTGTGTCCTAGTTGGAAATCGCTTTAGGCTCCAGTCATGAGCACAGGTGAAATTCCAAAACACGTCAGCGCCCGCGATGTCGGTCGCGACGGGTTCCGCTATTTCGATTTCGTGATGGCGGCGTTCGTCGCGATCCTGTTGCTGTCGAACGTGATCGGGGCGGCTAAACCGGCGCAGCTGTGGGGCTTTACGTTCGGTGCCGGAATCCTGTTCTTTCCGCTCAGCTATCTGCTCGGCGACATTCTGACCGAAGTTTACGGATATGGCCGCGCGCGCCGGTGTGTTTGGGCGGGGTTCGCGGCGGTGCTTTTCATGGCGTTTATGTCGTGGGTCGTCGTGTCGCTGCCACCGGCGCCGGGCTGGGAAGGCCAGGCGGCCTATGAAAGCGTGTTCGGGCAAGTGCCGCGGATCGTGCTGGCATCGGTCGCGGCATTCTGGGCGGGCGAGTTCGTCAATGCGTTCGTCATGGCCAAGATGAAGATCGCGACGCAGGGCAAATATCTGTGGACTCGGACGATCGGATCGACGGTTTTCGGACAGGGCGTTGATAGCCTGATCTTTTACCCGCTGGCGTTTTTAGGTGTGTGGGAAACGTCTACCGTTTTGCAGGTGCTGGCCACGAACTGGGCGCTGAAGGTCGGCTGGGAAATCCTGCTGACGCCGGTCACCTATGCCGTGGTCGGTTTCCTGAAGCGCCGCGAAGGTGTCGACGTGTTCGACGAGGGGACCGATTTCACGCCGTTCAGCGCGAAGGTCTGATTGTCCCCCTCCACCGCATAAGCTTCCCGTTACCATTAGTTGGTAGAATACCCGTCGGACAGCGGGGATATGCACGCATGAATCTGGCATCTTTGGTGGGCGCCGTCGGGGTCGTGGGGACCAGCATCTATCTTTACACGTCGCGGACACCGGCGGACGTCTATCCGATGCCCGTCAATTCCGCCTATGCCCGGCTTGTCGATGTCGATTTCGGTCCGATGAGCGAAGGCGAGGTCGCGCTCGACACCAAAAAAACGGCGTCGGGGAACAACAAGGATGTCGTGACCTGGGTCCACCATGGCGACATGGCGCATTACGAATGCACGATGCGGTTGCGCCCGCTGCCCGATGACACGGCCAAAACCCATGTGGCGGTGTCGTGCGATGGCGGCGGCGCGGGCGACGGCGCGGCAGCGGGCATGGCGAAAAATCTCTACCGCAGCGGCATCGTGAAACGCGTGGACGCGACATTGAGGGGCATTCCCTACGTCAAGGGCGAGCTCGGCAGCATGAGCGTGCCCGGATGGCCGGACGAAGGCGTGGATACGTATCCGGCGGCTGCCTGACCGGAATTGTCAGGGTTTGACGAAACGCAAAGCGCTGCGCTGGAGGGTGCGGCATCGATGACCCGACCAGATCGGGAGATGTTCGATGACCGTGCAATTCAATCAACAGATTTTCGCTGCCGCCGCTGCCGAACATGGCAAGGTGGTTCGTCCCAACCGCGTCGAGCGGGTGTTCGGCCTACATCCGGCCCTCCATATTGCCACGGTGGCGGGCTATTTCGCGTTCCTGTTCATCATGTGGGCGGCGTTCGGTGAGCGCAGCCTGATCATCCCATTCTTCATCTTCGCCTTTTTCCTGGCGGCGGGATTTGGGGTGCCCGCGCTCTGGGCGCGGATCGCACCCAATGAGGGGCCGAAGGCCAATTGGGCAGCGTTTCAGGCGGAAGGGTTCGATTGCGCGACCGGCCACCTGACCGCCGGGGCAGCGACGGCGCAGGTCGTCATCCTGCCCGCGCTGCTGGTATTCTGGGGCCTAGCCGTCGCGATCATCCGGGCTTTTGTCTGATCCGGCGATCAGGCTACCAGGTTTTGCAAACCCTCCCTGTCGATAATCGCAATGCCCTTTAGGCCGCGGCGTTCGATCAAGCCTTGGGTTTCGAGGGCGGTCAGCTGGCGGCTCACGGTTTCGATGGTCAGCCCCAGCAATTGCGCCATGTCGCCACGAGTCACCGGCAGGTCGAACGCGTCGGCCTCGTGGCACGGAAAATTGCTGGCCGCGCGCGAGAAGATGAGCAGCAGTGCGGCAACCCGCGACGCCGACTGTCGCTTGCCGAGCAGGTCGATCAGGGTGCGGCTCGCATCGAGTTCCTTCAGCGTCTCGTCGAGCAGGCGACGAGCGAGTTCGGGATGGTCGGTCACGGCTCCCTCGAACGCGGCGCGGGGGAATACGCACACTTCGCTGTCGGAAAGTGCGGTCGCGTGATGCGTGTTCTCGGCCGCGAAAAGCTGCCCTACAAATCCTGCGGGATGGATAAGCGCGACAATCCGCTCGACGCCATCGCTATCGATCGACGACAGCTTTGCCGCGCCCGAAACAAGCGTCGCATAGGCGGTGTCGCGGTCCCCCGCGGCAAGGATCGTCTCGCCCCGGCGATAGCGACGATGCGTGCCATAGGCCGCGAGGCGGATTCGGTCTTCCTCTGAAAGGACCGCGCAGACCGCGCGGGAAGCGACCGGACAGGCGCCGCAGACAGAGGGAAGCGCGGTCATCTCAGGCGAACGCCAGCAACCCCTCGAACAACCGCCGCCCATCGGTGCCGCCGTGCGCGGCCTCGATCATGCGTTCGGGGTGCGGCATCATGCCGAGCACATTGCCTGCGTCGTTGACGATGCCCGCAATGTCGCGCGCGCTGCCGTTGACGGGTTCGGCATAGCGAAACACGACGCGCCCTTCGCCTTCGAGCCGGTCGAGCGTCGCGGCATCGGCGAAGTAATTGCCGTCGTGGTGCGCGACCGGTATGGTGAGCTGCTCGCCAGCGTCATAGCCGCTGGTGAAGATCGTCTGGCTGTTGGCGACCGTCACTTTCACGTCGCGACCGACGAAGCGGATACCCGCGTTGCGCATCAGCGCGCCGGGCAAGAGACCTGCCTCGGTCAGCACCTGAAAGCCGTTGCAGATGCCCAGCACCGTGCGGCCTGCGTTCGCGGCATCGACGACTGCACGCATGATCGGCGATTGTGCCGCCATCGCGCCGGAACGCAGATAGTCGCCATAGGAAAAACCGCCGGGCACGCCGATAATGTCGATGCCGTCGGGCAGGGTGGTTTCACGGTGCCATACCATCGCGGGGGCGGTGCCGGTGACGGCCTCGAGCGCAACCGCCAGATCCCGGTCGCAGTTGGAACCGGGAAAGACGATGACGGCCGCGCGTGTCACCGCTCGATCCGGTAGTTTTCGATCACCGTGTTCGCGAGCAGCTTCTGGCACATCGCGTCGATGTCGGCATCGCTGGTGCTGTCGGCGACGTCGAGCTCGATCGACTTGCCCTGCCGCACGTCGTTGACGCCGGCAAAGCCCAGCCCCTCGAGTGCGTGGTGAATGGCCTTGCCCTGCGGGTCGAGGACGCCGGGCTTGAGGGTGACGACGACGCGGATTTTCATGGGGCCGAGCCTATGAACCCCAGGGACGGCGCGGGCAAGCCTCCATCGCCCGTTCCGGAAAATCGTCGGGCCTAGAAGTAGCGGGCGAGGTTGAAAGCGAACCGCGACCGCTGGCTCTGATACAGCGTCAGCGACGAGTCATTCAGCGTGTAGGTATAGCTGACGCTCGGCGAGAAACCGACAACGCGCAGCGAGCGCAGCCCGGCATAGATGCGCCCCGACAGCCGCCAGTCGGCACGCGGATCGGGCGACAATGCGGCAAGCGCCGCGTCATAGGTGGCGCGGCTCGCGGTACCGCTGACCCCGGCGTTCAGGCCGTGGGCGAGTTCGCCGCCGATGCCCAGCGACAGGCCGAATTCCTTGTTCGAATACCCGGAACCGTTCAGCAGGTCGCGCCGCGCGAACAGGCTGGCGCTGGCAATCATCGACCGGGAAACGACCCGTTCGTAGGTCGCATAAAGCGCGAGGTTCCAGCCCGAATAATCGTTCTGGAACCCGGATGCCGAATGGCGGGCATCGAGCGTGACGCCGATACGCTCAGAATTGCCCAATGTCTTTTGAACCGCGACGCGCCCGCCGACCTGGGTCACTGCACGTTCGCCGCCATACCAGCGTTGCAAGCCGACGCCCTGGAACGAGATCGACGTGGCTTCGCTGGGTCGAAACTCGGGGCCGGCGGCAATCTGGAGCGTATAGTCGTCGTTCGTCGTGCCGTCGTAATTGACGGCCTGGGTATCGCCGTCAATCAGGAATGCACCACGCTCGCCGATCTTGAAGCGCCAGCCTGCGGAGAGGCTGCCCGTCTGACCCAGGCCCGAGCGTGCACGTGCATTGGGATCGAGCGTCAGAGGAATCGTCTGATTGCCGACGACCAGGTCGACGGTTTCTGCCGTCGTGCCGTTGGTGATGTTACTATCGGGCGCGATGCCGATATCGAATGACGCGTGCCAGGGTTTGCGGTCGCGCAGCACGCTTCGCTGTGCCTGAATCGTGGCGCGGATTTCGGGGCTGATCGCTTCGTCCTGTGCGGCGAGGCGGAAGTGATAGCTGGCGCTACCGTCCTTGCCCTCGAGCATCAGGGCGCGCGCCAGTTCCAGCCGGACGCGGGTCTGTTTCGGGTCGATGGCGAGCGAAGCACGGAACTGGGTAACGGCGGTTTTCAAGTCACCGGTTTCGACCGCGATATAACCATTGAGAAAATGGGTTTCCATCGCGAAACCGGGGGCCGCCTGCAGCGCGGCGACGATCGGCCGCGCTTCGTCGAAACGTCGGGCCTGAACCAGCATCGAGGCGTGGGCGAGCATCTGCTTCGCCGTCAGCCGGATGGCGCAGCTGCCGTTCGCGCACGTCTCCGCGACGGGCTCGGCGGAAAGCGGGGCCCAGGCGAGAACGGCGGAGGCAAGCAGCAGGCCGTGGGCCTGCTTCATCTTAGGGCTTCTTTCCCTTGAACGCGCCGAGAATGTCGATGCGCTGATCCGGGGTCCCGCCGACGATGTGGAACCCGCCGCCGACTTCCTCGGCTGCCGGACCGAAGAATGCGCCGTCGATGGTCGAACCGGCGATGTTGATCGATGTCGGCGCACCGTTCGTGGTCGCGGAAAAGCCTGCCGTTGCGATCTGGCCGCGGAACCCGCCGGTCGTCACCAGATTGATCGTAGCCGTTCCGCTGGCGGTGAAGGCCGCGCCCGCCGCAATCGTCGATGCCGTCGAGCCGGCATAGGGCACGAGAACAAGGTTGCCGTTCGTGTCGCGCGTCTGTGCATAGTCGATGGCCGGGGCGGTCGCTGTGCCCGCAAGGCCGAGCGTCACGGCATTTGTCGCGAAATTGACCGTCGTGGTCGAAGTGCCTTCGATCCATTGGTAAAAGGTCGGGAGCACGGCGCCATAGGTGCCATCGAGCGTCGGGTTGTAGACCATCGTCGCCAGCATCGTGCCCGTGTAAGTGCCGCTGCCGGTTTTCGGCACGGCTGCCTGATCGGTGAGCAGGCCATAAGCAAAGGCGCCGCGTTCCAGATGCCATTTGGCCTGTTTCGTGATGGAACCATTGGACAGCGTCAGGTCGTTCCACGTGATCGCGTTGCGGATATAGCCGGCCAGTGTCACATAGCGGGTCGTTGTGCCCGTCGCCGCCGTGGTCGGCGTTTCGAAGAACAGGTTGGTCGCCTGATAGGACGACGGCGCGACGCCATCGACGGGGTAGCTGTTGGTACCTGAGCGGATCAGGCCCGAACCCGAGCTGTCATAAGGCGACAGCGGATTGCCGTCGCCTGCCTGTAGATAGCGGTAGTTGGTGTTGGCAAGGTTCGGCACGCCCCATTGCGGTTCGACCGTGCCACCGAAATTCGTGCGCGAGCCCGGATCCTGGAAACGGGTCTGCGCATTTGCGCCCGAATTCGGATCGTTGACGACCAGCGTGAAAACCGCGTTCGATGGGTCGTAGGTGATCTGGATGCCGCTCGACCGAACCGTCGATGTATTCGCACCGAAGGTCTGCGCCTGCTGACCGCAACAAAAGCGCAGGTCGGTAGCATAGTCATAGGCCTGGCTGCCGCCGATACCCGAATAGGTCTTGGTCACCGTGGGTGCGGCGAACTGCGTATAGGGATCGTTCGATGTGGGGGTGGTGGTGCCGCCCACCGATGTGCCGCCCACGTTCGCGGAGCCGCTGACGCTTTGCGTCCCTCCGCCACAGGCGGCGAGTGTCGTTGCCGTCAACAGGATTGCAAGATTGCGCATCGGTCGTTGCTCCAGGGCCGGGTGGCTGTCCCGCACGGAGTTACGCCGCAATGGTTAACGCGTTGCTAAAATGGGCGACGAAATCTGCCCGCGCCGATCCTTGGCCGGGAAGGCCTAGCGGCCCCGCTTCTTGCGCTGCGCGTCGAGGTCGAGCACGACATTGTCGACCCCCTCGGGCAACAGGCCCAGCCGCCGCGCAACTTCCTGATAGGCCTCGACTTCGCCGCCCAGGTCGCGGCGGAAACGGTCCTTGTCGAGCTTTTCATTGGTCGCCATGTCCCACAGGCGGCACCCGTCGGGGCTGATCTCGTCGGCCAGGATCACACGGCTGTAGTCGTTGTCCCAGATGCGCCCGAACTCGAGTTTGAAATCGACCAGCTTGATGCCGATCCCGGCGAACAGGCCGCTCATGAAATCGTTGATGCGGATCGCCATGTCGGCAATGTCGTGCATCTCGTCCTGCGAAGCCCATCCGAACGCCGCGATATGTTCGTCGGTGATCATCGGATCGCCGAGCGCGTCGTCCTTGTAATAATATTCGATGATCGTGCGGGGCAGCTGCGTGCCCTCCTCGATGCCGAGACGGGTCGAGATCGATCCGGCGGCGACGTTGCGCACGACGACTTCGATCGGGATTATCTCGACCTGCCGGATCAACTGTTCGCGCATGTTCAGGCGGCGCATGAAATGGTGCGGCACACCGATGCCGCCTAGCAGCGTGAAGATATGTTCCGAAATCCGGTTGTTCAGTACGCCCTTGCCATTGATCGTACCCTTTTTCTGGGCATTGAACGCGGTCGCATCGTCCTTGAAATACTGGATCAGCGTGCCGGGCTCGGGCCCTTCGTACAGGATCTTGGCCTTGCCTTCGTAAATCTGGCGGCGGCGGGTCATGGGCGGGCTTTCCGATACATGTAAGCGCGAAGCCCCGGAGGCCGTGCTCGATCGTGCACGGTCACCCGGGGCGGTTAACTGGGCGTATAACGGCAACCAGTCGCTCGCGCAAACCATCGTCAGCGCGTCGGGCAGTCCTTTGTCGGTGCATGCCGACGCCACGGCGCGTCGAATTGCTTGGCGTTCAGCACCTTGAGCGAGTCGAGCGTCGTGCGGATGGCCCGCGCAATACCATTGCTGAGCGTGGCGTGATCGTCGGCCCAGGCTTTTGTGGAAAAGGGTTCGTTCATGTCGGCCTCCTTATCGATGCGGCCCCATAGATCTGGCGAAATCGCGGTTGTCTCGCCAACGAAATGATCGACATAGTTGATAAGCTGTGTTTATGAAGTCTACATGCGAAACCTGCCGCCCCTCGGTTCCGTGCGCGTGTTCGAAGCAGCGGCGCGTCATGAGAATTTCACGGCGGCGGCGGTCGAACTCGGCATGACGCAGGCCGCCGTCAGCTATCAGGTGCGCCTGCTCGAAGAGCGGGCGGGTCAGCCTCTGTTCCGGCGCGAGAAAAAGCGGGTGATCCTGACCGACGCCGGTCGCCGCGTCGCCGGCGATTTGACGCGGGCACTGGACACGATCGACGAGAGTTTCGCCCAACTGCGCCGCGACGATGCGGCGACCCTCACAGTCTCCGCCACGCGGACCTTCGCCAATGCGTGGCTGGCCTGGCGGCTGGGCGGCTATCAGATGGCAAACCCGGACATGGCGGTGCGGATGACCGCTGAGGATGCACTGACCGATTTCGCCCGCGATGCCGCCGATGTTGCGATCCGCAGCGGCCTGGGTCCTTGGCCGGGGGTACAGGCCGACTTGCTGTTCCGGGTCAGCTTCACGCCGATGTGCAGTCCAGCCTTTCTCGCGGCGCAAGGGGGCACTCTGAAGCCTGCCGATTTGCTGACGTTGCCGCTGATCGGTTCGGACGATCTCTGGTGGGTGTATTGGCTGCGCGAGGCAGGCGTAGAGGTTACCGAGCCCCCCGGACGCGGCGGCATCCGGCTCGATTCGCAGGCGAGCGAGGGCCATGCCGCGATGGCGGGGCAGGGTGTGGCCATGCTCACACCATTCTTCTGGCGCAACGACATCGCCGATGGTCGGCTCGTGCAACCGTTCGACCAGCTTTCGACGCGCGGCTATGGCTATTGGCTGGTCGTTCCGGAACATCGTCGCAATGTCCCGAAGATCCGCAGGTTCCGCGACTGGCTGATCGGCGAGATTGCGCGCGACCGTGCGGTTTCGGCGTCGGCCTGATCAGCCCTTCGCTACGCGCACGTTCGCCCCCCAGACCTGCCGTCCAGTCAGGAACACCCACCAGCCCCAGGCCGCGCCTGCGTGACGCAGCAGCTGGAAGGTGACGGGTTCGACCACCGCCGCGAGCAGTGCGCCTCCGACTGACAAATTCTCGCCGTGGCCGGTCCAGCGCCGGTAGAGAACCAGCGACCGCAGCAGCCAGGCGAGATCGATCACGACCTTGACCAGCATCGCGATCAGCACCGGCCAGATGATGTTGAAATTTCCCGTTCTCAGCCCGACCACCAGAAAGCCGATCAGCAGCCCGAAGGCGGCGAGACCGTAGAGTGGCTGGACAGTGTCGAGGGCCTTTACCGGAAGCATCGCCGTGCCGAGTGCGCCGTATTTCGGGTTGCCGACCATATCGCGGTTCCACAATTGGGTCTGGAGGAAGCCCGCAAACCAGCGGCGGCGCTGACGCAGGAAGGTCATGAGGGTTGCAGGGCTGTCGGTCGTCGCAAAGGCTGTGCCGATGACGCGCACTTCCCAGCCGAGGCGATGATCGACACCGAACCGGTGGAGGCGGTGCATCACCTCATAATCCTCGACCAGACATTCGGGATCGAATCCGCCGATCCGCATCAGCGCATCGCGACGGAACCCGGCAAACGCGCCGGAAATCAGCAGCAGGCTGTGCGCCTCCATCCACGCATAGCGCGACAGGAAATTGCGAACATATTCATAGGTCTGGAACCGCTGGAACAGGCGGCCCGATACGGTGGGGGGGCAGACCGGGCGCAGCACGCCGGTCGCGGCGGCAAGCGCCGGTTCGCGCTCGAACGCGTTGCGCATCGCCGACAGCGCGCCGGGCTCAAGCAGTGTGTCTGCATCGACGGTCACCAGGACATCGCAGTCGACCAGGCCGATCGCCGTGTTGAGCGCCCGGGCCTTGCCCCCGCGCGGCAGGTGCAGCCAGCGGATGGTGGGATCGATCGGGGAGGGCGCACTGATCGTGCCGAGCGCCGGTACGGTCAGGCCATAGATACGGGCGAGCACCCCCGCCGTGTCGTCGTCGGAACCGTCGTCGGCGACGACGATCATGTCCGGCGGCACATCTTGTAGGCGCAGGGCTTCGATCGTGGCCTCGAGAACCGGCTCCTCGTTATAGGCCGCGACGATGACACCTAAGCGCACGTGCTGCGCGGCGGAGAGAACTGGCGCTGCACCCATTTTTCGCGTCTGGCGCATGACGAAAACCAGCAGCGCCGTGTCGTACAGGATATAGACGATCCCCACCGCCCATGCGCCGACGCCCGTGCGGACGAACACCTGTGCGAACAGGGCAATGAACAGGGCAATCGCCGCGCCCCAGATCGCCATGCCCCGCCACGCGCGGCGCGGGGGATTCAGCCGCGGGGACAGCGCATCGAACGTCTGGGTCAGGGCAGAGGACAAGAGGAAACTTTCGGTCGGACGGGCGCGAGGCTTGCGGGCGCGAGATAGGTGCTGGACCCGCCACGCGCTACCGCTAGATTGCGCCAACACAGTGCACAGGCGAAATGAACCGGAGCCGAACATATGGGTGAAACGCGTTACACGGGCGTGGCGATTGCGCTGCACTGGATCATCGGCCTGCTGATCATCGTCAATGTCGGGCTCGCCTGGGCCTGGCCGCTAGCGCCCGACGAGGCTGTGCGTCCGCTGATCAACAATCACAAGACGATCGGGATTACCGTCCTCGCCCTGGTGACGATGCGGTTGCTGTGGCGCTGGACGCATCCGGTGCCCCCGCTTCCCGCGCACCACAAGAGCTGGGAAAAGCGTGCGGCGCACGCGGTCCACTTCGCCCTTTACGTCATCATGTTCGCCTTGCCGCTGAGCGGATGGATCATGGATTCGGCCTATAAGGACGCGGCCGCCCATCCCAATTTGTGGTTCGGCCTGTTCGAATGGCCCCGCATCGGCTGGGTGATGGGGCTCGATCCCGTCACCAAGAAACAGGTCCACGATATCTTCGGCGAGACGCACGAGATTTCGGGCAAGATTCTCTACCTCCTCTTTTTCCTCCATGTCGGCGGCGCGCTGAAACACCAATTTATCGACCGGGACCGCGAAATGGCCCGCATGGGGATCGGGCGGGCCTGAACTTGGCCGATATCGCTCTTGTCGTCGCGGAAATCGTCGCACAAGCCGCGACGGCGGTAGATCGTGGCAAAGTCGCCGACTACATCCCCTCGCTCGGTCGTATCGATCCGGCGCATTTCGGGATTGCGGTCGTAACCGCCGACGGTGCCGTCCATACCGGCGGCGATGCTGACGAACCGTTTTCGATCCAGTCGGTGTCGAAGGTGTTCGCGCTGACGCTCGCGCTTGGGAAGGTTGGGGCCGATCTGTGGCGGCGGGTCGGCGTCGAGCCGTCGGGCTCGGCCTTCAATTCCGTCATTCAGCTGGAGGCGGAAAAGGGCATTCCGCGCAACCCGTTCATCAACGCCGGCGCGATTGTGGTCAGCGATGTCGTGCTGGGCGGCGGGGAACCGCGCGATGCCATCGGCGACGTCCTGCGCTTCGTCCGGTTCCTGTCGGGTGATGACAGCGTGTTCATCGACAGCGACGTCGCCAATTCCGAAGCGGCGACGGGTTTCAGGAATGTCGCGCTGGGCAATTACATGCGATCGTTCGGCAATATGGAGCACCGCGTCGACGATGCGCTGAAAGTCTATTTCCACCAATGCGCCATTGCCATGTCGTGTCGCCAGCTCGCGATGGCCGGCCGCTATCTGATGCTGGAGGGCATGCACCCCGACACTGGCCGCGCGGTGGTGACGGCGCAGCGCGCGCGGCGCATCCTGTCGCTGATGCTGACCTGCGGCCATTACGACGGCTCGGGCGAGTTCGCGTTCCGGGTCGGTATTCCGGGCAAGTCGGGCGTGGGCGGCGGCATCCTCGCGATCGTGCCGGGCAAGGCGAGCATCGCGGTCTGGTCGCCGGGGCTGAACCATCGCGGCAATTCGAAACTCGGCAGCGAGGCGCTCGAACACCTCGCCGCCGCGATGAACTGGTCGGTGTTCACGGCGTAGGTTCGGGGGCAGCAGGCTTGCGGGTCCGGAGCAAACGGACGCCCCACCAGATGCCTGCCGCCAGAATGGCCCAAGGACCCAGCGCCCCGAACAGATAGGCGAGCAGGCTTGCAATGACCGTTGCCGACACTGCGCCACTCCCGATGCCCTGTCGCCATGCCTCACCGAATCCAACAGGAGCGGCGTCATAATCGAAGCGGATCGGCGTGGTAGCAAGGCTGTCGACCCCGGCTTCTCGCTCTTGGACGAGTGTCCGGAGGTGGGCGCGCAATTCTCCGGACTGGGTTACAAGTTGCCCCCGCGCATCCTTCGACAGGCCCGGGATACGAAGCTGGGCATCGATTTTGGTGAGTTCAGCGCGGATGCCTTCGGCACTCTTGTCATTCGCGACGATTGTTTTGCCGACATCTTCGCCAGCCACACGACTGGTTGCGAGACTTCCCTCGCTCTTTTCGACCAACGCGGTTGCATCGCGGGCAAAACCCAATGCCATCGTCGGGTCGAGCAGGAAATTCATGTCGGCATTGACCCGACCGCCACGTTCCTTATCGAAGTGAACAGCGGTCACCCGGCAGTGGGTCGCGCCAAGTCTGCCGCAGAGCGTAGCGTGGGCCTCTTGTACGGTTGCGATCTGCCGTTCGGGGAGCGAGAACCCGTAGCTGAAATCGAATGCGACGCCGGGAGCGACCGATGGGTCGATTCCTGGCGGGGTATCACCGCGTGCGTCGTCAGCTTGTCTGCCCGCCTTACTCTCCTGTTCCGACCGTCCATCGAACTTGCTGCATGCGGCCAGTCCTAGGACAAGCGGCAGCGCCAACCAGCTGTATTTCATGGCTCTCTCCTGCGCTGATGTGCGCAGAGATCGAATATCATAGTCATTTGATGTGATAAAGAGAATATGGCAAAAAAAAGGCAAATGCCTTATTTGGCCTAAACTTTGAGTGATGTACTTCGTCCACCCCGTTGACCTCTGGTTTACCACAGCGCGCTAAGCCGGTGGGATGTTCCGCGATCTCGCCCTGTCTGCTGTTGAGCGCATTGCTGCTGTCCTCCTTTCGCCGGGGTCGCTGCTGTCGGTGTGGTCGCTGCTGGCCGCGCTGTTGATTGCAGCGGGAGTGGCGATTGCGAAGCGGCGGGGGCGAGCGGTGTCGCTGCGCGCGATGGGGCGTGGGATGTTCCCGCGACATCGCTTGTTCAGCGCGTCGACGCGGGCCGACGTCGGATTTACTGTGCTGTCGGTATTCGCCAGCACGGCATTGTTCGGGTGGGCGGTGATGTCGCACCTCGGGATTGCCGGAGCAGTCGAGACGTCGCTGGGACGCTCGCTGGCACTAGGCCTGCCCACGTGGCTTGCGGTCGGGGCGATGACGCTGGCGCTGTGGATTGCTTACGAGTTCGCTTACTGGCTCGATCACTGGATTAGCCACAAGATTCCGGCGCTCTGGGCGTTTCACAAGGTGCATCACAGTGCCGAAAACCTGTCGCCGCTGACAGTGTTTCGTGTGCACCCGGTCGACAGTATCGTGTTCTACAACATCGTCGCGGTCGTCACGGGCCTGGTGTCGGGTATCATGCACTGGCTGGTCGGCGCAGGCGTTTCGGCGTGGACGATCGGCGGGGCCAATGTCCTGATGATTGCGGGTCTGATGACGATCAAGCACCTCCACCATTCGCATGTCTGGATCGCTTGGGGCGGCATCTGGGGGCGACTGATCCTCAGCCCCGCCCACCATCAGATCCATCACTCGTCGGCACCCGAACACCACGATCGCAATTTCGGTGATGTCATCGGCCTGTTCGACTGGCTGGCGGGGACGCTGCATATCCCGCAGGCGCGGCGCGAGGCGCTGACCTTCGGTGTCGAGGGTGTCCGCGACCCGCACAGCGTTACGGGCGCGTTCGTTCAGCCGTTCGCCGATGCGGTCAGCCCGCTTTGGGCACGAACTGCGGCGGCACCCGCGTCGATCCCTGCATCGCCAGCATCCACGCCGGATATTCGGGCGGCAACGCACTGACCTTGTCGAGCGTCGCGAGGTCTTCGGGCGTTAGCTTCACCTCGACGGCCTTCAGATTGTCCTCCAGCTGTTCCTGCCGCTTCGCCCCGATGATGACGGTCGTCACCACCGGCTGATGCAGCAGCCAGGCGAGCGCGACCTGAGCGACGGTCGCGCCGTGCGCCTCGGCAATCGGCCGCATCGCATCGATGCAGTCGAAGGCGCGGGACTTGTCGACCGGCGGGAAGTCGAACGCCGCACGTCGCCCGTCCGCACTCTCGCCGTTGCGGTCATATTTGCCCGAGAGGAGCCCGCCGGCGAGCGGCGACCAGACCATCAGGCCGACCTTTTCCGACGCCAGCAGCGGCACGATGTCGCGCTCGAGATCGCGACCCGCAATCGTGTAATAGGCCTGCAGCGTTTCGAACCGCGCCCAGCCTTTCGCTTCGGAACGCCCGAGCGCCTTGGCGATTTTCCATGCCTGCCAGTTCGACACGCCGATATAGCGGATCTTGCCGCTGGTCACGAGGTCGTCGAGCGCACGCAGCGTCTCATCGATAGGGGTCACGCTGTCGTCGGCATGAATCTGGTACAGGTCGATATGGTCGGTGCCGAGGCGTGACAGGCTGCCCTCGACCGCGTCCATGATGTGACCGCGCGACGCGCCCTTATCGTTGGGACCGGGATTGGTCCCCATCGCGCCATAGGCTTTGGTCGCGATCACGATATCGCTGCGCTTGATGCCCAGATTCTTGATCGACTGGCCAACGATCTGTTCGGACACACCATTCGAATAGACGTCAGCGGTGTCGATGAAATTGATGCCCGCCTCGAGCGACCGTTTGACGATCGCATCAGCTCCTGCCTGATCGAGGCCGGCGATCGCCCCCCACATGCTGCCGCTGACCGCTTCGCCGAAGGTCATGGTGCCGAGGCAGAGTTCGGAAACGAACATGCCGGTGTTGCCGAGCTGGTTATAGCGCATAGGGGGGCCTTTTTCGAACAGGAGTTAAACGCGATGTAGGTCGCGACGTCGAACACACAACGACCGTGGCGGTCGAATGTTACAGGATCGCTTGGTCTTGCGGTCCGAACCGCGTAGGGCGCGGCGTATGGAAGCGCTGCATGGTTACGACCTTGACGCTGACGGCGAGAGCTTAGTGGCGTCAATCCGGGTCAGTCCGATCGCTGCGGTGATCAGCGACCCGCGTCTGCCGGCGAATCCGATCGTTGCCGTCAATGATGCCTTTTGCGCCCTGACCGGGTATCCGGTGGATGAGATTATCGGGCGCAACTGTAAATTTCTTGCGGGTCCCGCCACCGAACCCTGGCTGACCGAACGGATCAGCGCCGGGGTACGCGAACGGCGTCCCGTGCTTGTCGAAATCCTGAATTACAAGCGCGACAAGACGCCGTTTCGCAACGCTGTGCTGGTCGCGCCGGTGTTTGATGTCGATGGCGAACTCGAATATTTTCTGGGGTCGCAGGTCGAACTGCCAGATGACGCGGTTGGGCCCCTGTCGGCGCGTCACGCCAATGCCGTTGCGATTGTGAAAACGTTGTCGCCCCGTCAGCGCGAGATTCTCGAACGGATTGCCGCCGGGCATCGGAGCAAGCAAATCGCCTGGCAATTGTCGCTTAGCGAGAAAACGGTGAAGATGCACCGGTCGCTGCTTCTTCAGAAACTCGGCACGACTAACATTGCCGACGCTATCCGGATTGCCGTCGAAGCCGGGCTATAAATCGCCGTCTACCGCCCAAAGTCCGTATAGGTGTTGTCGTCATTAAGGCGCACTCGCCGCTTGTGAGCACCCTGCGGTTGTGTCCGTGTCTCCTATGCCCGCCGCAGGGGTGCTGGTCGACTTTCCCTCCTTGGCCGACCAGCACCGCTCACACGTTTCTGCGATGAGGACGAATTCCTGCATCGCGTTTGACCGGAGAAACCGATGACGCAATTGACCGCCGGGCAGTTTTCGCTCGTTTACAACGCCTTTTCATTTACCTTCGCCACGATGGCGGCGGCGACATTGTTTCTGTGGCTTGGCCGCTCGCAAGTCGGCCCTGCGTATAAAACGGCGCTGACGATTTCCGGGTTGGTCTGCGCCATCGCCGCCTATCATTACTTTCGCATTTTCGAGAGCTGGAACGCCGCCTACGGCCTGGCCGACGGGGTCGTAACATCGACAAGCGTCGCCTTCAACGATGCCTATCGCTACGTCGACTGGCTGCTGACCGTGCCGCTCTTGCTGGTCGAGCTTGTCCTCGTCATGCGGCTGTCGCAGGATGAAACCATGTCGAAGTCGGTCAAGCTCGGCTCGGCGGCCGCGCTGATGGTCATCCTCGGCTATCCGGGCGAAATCGCGACGGACAATACCACCCGCGCCATTTGGGGCACATTGTCCGCGATCCCGTTCGCCTATGTCATGTTCCAGCTGTTCAAGGGGCTTGGCGAATCGATCGAGCGCCAGCCCGCCAACGTCCGTGAACTGGTCAAGAAGGCCCGGTTGCTAACCTTCGCATCATGGGGCTTCTATCCGATCGTCTATATGATCCCGTACACCAACCTGAGCGGCGGCAACGTCGTGACCGGCGTGCAGATCGGCTACACGATTGCCGACATCATCGCGAAAGCGGGCGTGGGCGTCCTCATCTACATCATCGCGGTGCGCAAGTCGGAGGCCGAATACGGCACGCCAGTTCACGCCGCCTGAACGTAATGGCGCTTCGGGTCGCACCGTTGCACACGCCTGAGACCGGGCGGGGCCTCATCGCCTCGCCCGGTCTATTCTCTTGGTGGCAGCTGGGCTTGTTTGGGGCTCTGGCGATCGCGCTCGGGCTTTACGCATTTGGGTATGATCTCGGCGGTGCATCCGCCACGGCGTTGGTCTGCATGGCCCTCCTCATTTTCGGCCTGCCGCACGGTAGTCTCGACATCGCGCTGTTGTCAGGCGTTGGTCGCCCGAATTTGTTCCGGACGATCGTCCTGGTGATGCTCTACGTGGGTTGTGCGGCGGCAATGTATGTCACGTGGCAGTTGACCCCGGTATTCGCGCTCGGGATATTTCTTGCTTTGGCGTGCAGCCATTTTTCCGACGACTGGTGCGACACTCTGCCGCCGTTCTTCGCTGTCGGTACGGCCGTGGCGATAATGACCGCGCCTGTGTTATTCCATCGATCCGAGCTTAGCGAGATTTTTGCCGTTCTTACCGGCGCCTCGACATCGGCAATATGGATGCAGGTGAGCGTTCTCGTTGCGCCGGTCGCGCTTGTTTCGGCGATGATCGGGGCCGTTGCCATCGATCGATCGACGAAAGCCGTTGAGACGATTGCCTCGCTCGCGGGAATGATCTTGCTCCCGCCGGTCATCGGTTTCGGGCTGTTCTTTTGCCTGTCGCATTCACCCGTCCATTTCATGTCGGCCGTGAAGGCCGTAAAAGGTGTCAGAAGCGCGCGCTGGCAGATCGAAGCGCTTTCGGTAACGCTTGCGGCACTTGGCATTTCGGTGCTCATCTTCGTCGACTGGGCGTCGGCATCCGCAACGGATGGCATCATCACCGCAAGTTTTGTGACGCTGTCGATCCTCACGGTTCCCCATATGCTGGTGCCGCGCATCGTTTCGATGTTCGCGCACGCGGACCAACCTATCGCCTAAATCAAAACGCGCTGTTAGGTGGCACGCAATGACCGACACCCGCGACGCCGACCCGTTCGACCATATCGTCGATGCTCCTTTCGATAGCGCCCTGTCCGACCGTTATCTCGTCTATGCGATGTCGACGATCACGGCGCGGTCGCTGCCCGATTTGCGCGATGGGTTGAAGCCGGTGCACCGCCGCCTGTTGTGGGCGATGCGGTTGCTCAAACTGTCGCCGACCGAGGCATACAAGAAATGCGCGCGCGTCGTTGGCGACACGATCGGCAAATACCATCCGCATGGCGACCAGTCGGTCTATGACGCCATGGTCCGCCTCGCGCAGGATTTTGCGCTGCGCTATCCGCTGGTCGACGGGCAGGGAAATTTCGGCAACATCGACGGCGATAATGCCGCCGCCTATCGCTATACCGAGGCACGCCTGACGCAGGCGACGATCGACCTGATGGCAGGACTCGACGACGGCACTGTCGATTTCAAGCCGACGTATAACGGCGAGGAGGAAGAGCCCGAAATCTTCCCCGGCCTGTTCCCCAATCTGCTGGCAAACGGCGCGAGCGGGATCGCGGTCGGGATGGCGACCAGCATTCCGCCGCATAATGTCGCGGAGATCATCGATGCCGCGACCTATCTGATCGATACACCCGCTGCCGAGGCCGAAGACCTGCTTCAGTTCGTGCAAGGCCCGGACTTTCCCACCGGCGGCCTGGTCGTCGATCCGCCGGCAATGATCGCTCAGGCCTATTCGACCGGACGCGGGGGTTTCCGGGTTCGGGCGCGCTGGAACGTCGAGGATCAGGGGCGCGGCACCTGGATCGCAGTCATCACCGAGATTCCGTACGGCGTCCAGAAGGGCAAGTTGATCGAGGCGCTGGCCGCGCTGGTCAATGACAAGAAGCTGCCGATCCTGGCCGACGTCCGCGACGAGAGCGATGCCGAAATCCGGCTCGTAATCGAGCCGCGCAGCCGCAGCGTCGATCCGCATGTCCTGATGGAAAGCCTGTTCCGCATGTCGGAACTTGAAGTGCGCGTGCCGCTCAACATGAATGTGCTGGGTGCCGACCGCACGCCGCGCGTGATGAGCCTGAAGGCCGTGCTGGAGGCATGGCTGATCCATCAGATCGAAGTGCTGGTCCGCCGCGCGCAGCACCGGGTTGCCAAAATCGACGACCGGACCGAGTTGCTTGACGGCTACATCATCGCGTTCCTCAACCTTGACCGCGTGATCGAGATTATCCGGACCGAGGATGAGCCCAAGCCGATCATGATGGCGGAGTTCAACCTCAACGACCGGCAGGCGGAGGCAATCCTCAACATGCGCCTGCGCAGCCTGCGGCGGCTTGAGGAAATGGAGCTGAAGTCGGAGCGCGAGAAGCTGGCGAAGGAACGCGCCGATCTGGTGGCACTGATCGAAAGCCCTGCGCGTCAGAAGACGCGGTTGAAGAAGGATCTGGCGGGGCTGCGCACCCGCTATGCGCCAGAGACGGTGCTGGGCAAGCGGCGCACGACCGTCGAAGAAGCCGCGCCACCGCGCGACATTCCCCTCGACGCCATGATCGAGCGCGAGCCGATCACCGTCATTCTTTCGCAAAAGGGCTGGATACGCGCGCTCAAGGGTCATGCCGACCTGGCGAGTGCGGACATGTCGAAGTTTAAGGAAGGCGACGGCCCCGCCTTCGCCTTCCACGCGCAGACGACCGACAAGATCTTGGTCGCGGCGGCGGATGGGCGGTTCTACACGCTCGGTGCGGACAAGCTGCCGGGCGGGCGCGGCTTCGGCGAACCGGTGCGACTGATGGTCGACCTGCCCGGTGAGGTCGGCATCGTGCAATTGCTGGCGGCGCGGATCGAAACCCGGCTGCTGCTGGCGGCAAGCGACGGGCGCGGGTTCATTGCCAAAGTTGCCGATGTGATCGCGGAGACCCGCAAAGGGCGGCAGGTGGTCAATTTGCGCGCCGGAGCCGCGCTGGTCGTGGTCCGGCCAATCGGTGCGAACGACGATGCCGTGGCGACGATCGGCAACAATCGCCGCCTGCTGGTATTCCCGCTTTCGGAGCTGCCCGAAATGGGGCGCGGGCAGGGGGTCCAGCTCCAGAAATTCCGCGATGGCAGCCTGACCGATGCGAAAACAATCATTCTGGCGGAAGGGCTGAGCTGGGTTATGGGCGGCGAGACCGGGCGAACCCGTGCCGAGACCGACCTGATGCCGTGGCGCGCGGCAAGGGGGGCGATCGGTCGGAACCCGCCGACCGGGTTCCCGCGCGACAACAAGTTCTGACGGCCCGGTTCTAGCGCTCCGACAGCATCAACTTGCCCCGAATTGGTTCTTTCAGAGCGATTTAACGGTTGGTGACATACACCGGGTGGATGGAAATCGAGGTCGCCCCGAGTTCCGGACCGCCACCGGTGTTCGATTTCCTCGCACTGGTCGACGAGACTCCGGCTTTGCGTGTGATACGGCAGTCGTATCTCGACGCCTTGCCGGTCGCGGCCGCCATCGTTGCGTCGTCGAAACGCAGCCTGCAAATCCTTGCCAGCAATGCGCAGTTCGATCGCCTTGGCACGCCGTCACGAACGCATGGTAAAAGCGATGTGCTGGCCCGCGTTCAGGCAACGGATCTGATCCGCGAAGTTCTTGCGGGCGAAAGCAGGGGAGAGCGGTTCGACTGGCGCGACGGCGGGATGATCGACGGGCGACACTTTACTGTTGCAGTTGCCCCGCTGGGCAGCGGCAGCGAGTCGGGCATTCGAGCAATGGTCACGCTGATCGACCGGACCAGCGAAGTGCAGGTCGGCGAGTCGTTGCGGCGACAGATATTGTCCGATCCCCTTACGGGCCTCGCCAACCGGACCGGCTTCGTCGAGGGACTGGAAGTCCGGATTGCCGATGACGGCCCCGAGAGTTTTGCGATGGTTCTCGTCGATCTGGCTCGGTTCAGCCGGGTCAACGAATGCATGGGATCGCTGGGCGGGGATGAATTGATCATCACGGTCGCCCGGCGCTTGCTGTCGGTGCTGCGCGGTTCGGATCTGCTGGGGCGGACCGGCGCGGACGAGTTCGCGATTGCGGTGAATATTACCGAAGGGCCGGGCGATGTCCTGCACGTCGCACGGCGCGTCGAGGCAGCCCTGGCGCAGCCGTTCCGACTGTCCGATTTCGAAATCAAGATCGATTGTGCCATCGGCTGCGCATTAACTGACGACAGCGGTGCCGAAGAACTGATCCGCCATGCGCAGCTTGCGCTCAAATCGGCAAAGATCACGAAGCGGATCGAAGTTTATCAGCCCGCCGTCCTCGATGCCGCGCGACGTCGCTTCACCCTTGAAACCGAACTGCGCCGCGCCATCGACCGCGACGAACTCACCATGGCGTACCAACCGCTGGTCTCGCTGGCGACCGGCAAGGTTTCGGGATTCGAAGCGCTGGCGCGCTGGGACCATCCCGATCTCGGCTCGGTTCCGCCGAACGAGTTCATTGCGGTTGCCGAGGATTCGGGTCTTATCGTCCCGCTTGGTCGCTGGGCGATCGACCATGCGCTGAAAACTCTGGCGGCATGGGATGTGGCGGCTGCGCGGACATTGCCCTTGTACTTCGGCGTGAACCTGTCGCCGATCCAAGTTGCCCGCGACGATGTGGCGCGGGTCGCTGAATCGGGGCTGCGCGATCATGGCATTGCCGGAAACCGCCTTGCCATTGAATTGACCGAAAGCGTGATCGTTGGAGATCCCGAGCGCGCCGGCAAAACGCTGGAGGCGTTGAAGGCCTTCAACGCCATCGTGGCGATGGACGATTTCGGGACTGGCTTTTCCAACCTCGCCAGCCTGCAGAAACTGCCGATCGACGTGCTCAAGATCGATCGCAGTTTCGTGACCGGCATGCTCGAGGATTCGGACAAGGTCGCGCTCGTCCGCGCGATCCTCAGCCTGGCGCAGGCACTCGGCATGACGACGACGGCCGAAGGTATTGAATCTGCCGAACTGGCGCGCACACTGGCGGCGCTCGGGTGTACGACGGGGCAGGGGTATCTGTTCAGCCATCCGCTCGACAGCGATGCCGCGCTCGCCTTCGCGCTCAATGCGTTGCGCTAAGCTCGTCTGTTAAGATGGTGTCGAAGGCGACGCCTTCGGGAAATCCCGCGTCGATCCAACGCTGCTCGATCTGCGCCAGGGTCTGCGCCACGACTGGTCCCGGGGTCAGGCCGCGCGCGATCAGGTGACCGCCCGAAATGGGGAGCACGGGGCGTCGCCAGTCGTCGAGGGCGGCAATATCGGCCGCCGTGCCGTCGCCGAGTAACAGCCGGTCGATGGCGACCTCGACGCCCAGTCGATAGGCGAGCGCCTGCGGCGTGCAGTCAGTCTTTCCCGTCGTATTCACCAGCCGCTTCGAGATCGCTTTCGATAGCTTCAATCGTCCGCCGATAGATGCCGCAAAATCAGTTCTGCCATCGATCAATGCCGATAGGCGCCGCACACCGTCCGCTGCAATGCCGAACGCACGTTCGCGTTCGACCAGTCGTTGGAGCGGTGCCGCGTCGACGATCTCGGGCAAGACCGGCCGCAGAATGCCGTTATCGATCATGGTTGCGACGACGGGTGCCGGATCGTCCGCCATCAGCAGCTTGAGCAGTTCGGCGGCGATGCGTTCGCGCGACAGCGCCATCAGATCGTTGGCGCGCGCCGCACAGGCCGCCAGGCCGTCCGAATCGGGCGCGCCGCGCCCGAACCGGGCGTGGAACCGGAAAAAGCGCAGGATCCGGAGATGATCCTCGGCGATGCGGGTCAACGGATCGCCGATGAAGCGGACACGCCGGGCGGAAAGATCGTCGAGGCCGCCGAACCAGTCGAACACCTCGCCCGATACCGGATCGGCGTAGAGCGCATTGATCGTGAAGTCGCGGCGGCTGGCATCCTCACGCCAGTCTTCACTGAACGCCACTATGGCATGGCGTCCGTCGGTGGCGACATCGCGGCGCAGTGTCGTGACTTCAACGGGGCCGCCTCCGGTCACGGCCGTGATGGTACCGTGAGCGACCCCGGTCGGGACCGTCTTGATGCCCGCCATTTCGAGTGCGGCAACCACCGCGTCGGGCATCAGCCGGGTCGCCACGTCGATGTCGCTGACCGGCAGGCCGAGCAACCCGTCGCGCACTGCCCCGCCGACGTATCGGGCCTCTGCGGGACCGCCCAGCGCATCGATCAACGCGGCCAAGCCGGGACGCGTGCGCCAGTCCACGTCAGGTAGAACTACCATTTCAGCCGTGCCGACAGATTGACGAGCATCGCCGCTGTTGCCCCCCATATGCGCCGTTCGCCCCACATCATTTCGATATAGGTTCGATTGCTTCCCTCCAACATCACTGTTTGTTCGGTGTGGTTGGCGGCGTCGACGACGAAACTAAGGGGTACTTCGAATACGGCGGCGACCTCTCGGTCGTGCGGAACCAGGCGCAGATCGGGTACGATGACGCCTAAGACCGGCACGATGTCGAAGCCGGTCACGGTGCGGTAGGGGGCGAGCGCGGCGATGACCTCGACCGCCGACGGCGGCAGCGCCACTTCCTCCTCGGCCTCGCGCAGTGCTGCCGCAATGGCATCCGCATCGCCCGGATCGACACGCCCGCCCGGAAAGGCGACCTGTCCCGCATGGCGGCGCATCGTGTCGGGACGCTGGGTCAGGATCAGGCCGGGTTCGGCGCGGTCGGTGATCGCGATGAGCACGGCGGCGGGCGTACCCGGCCCGTCGACCGCACGACGCATATCGTTGGCAAAGGGCACAGGCTCACCTTGCGTGGCGGACAGGCTGGCATGCAGCCGTTCGGCGAGGGTCATGCGGTCATCGGAAAGAAAGCACCGTCGCTCCATACGCCGAGTGGGTCGCCTTCGTCGTCTAGCGCCATTGCAGCGAGCTCGTAATAGACAGGCCGGGCGATCAGTGCTTCCAGCCCGCCGCGTACATGCAGATAGGGATGCGGCCCGTCGTCGCGTGTCTCGAACCGGAGCGCGTTGGCAGGGCCAGCCACGACAAGATCGCCGGTATTGAGCCGGAAAGCGAGACGGCGATGCGGTCCGCTGCCCTCGCTCTTGACCTCGACGGCCAGGAACGAGGCGTCCTCGACCGCAATGTCGAGCTTTTCGCTAGGGGTGACGAGGACGTGACCGCCGTCGGATTCGCGGCGCAGGATCGAGGAGAACAGCCGCACCATTTCGGCGCGCCCGATCGGCGACCCCTGATGATACCAGGTGCCATCGCGGGCGATCCGCATGTCGCTGTCGCCGCAATGCGCGGGGTTCCATTGCTCGACCGGCGGCAAGCGCTTGTCCGCTAGCGCGCGCGCGACTTCCGTCAGCGACATGGTTGTCAGGTCGGGCAGGGCATCCATCGGCATGAAGCCGACTTAGGGTGCGGACGTCGCCAGCGCAAAGGTGCGCGGGCCGAGCGTGCCCGTCCGGGGCAAACCCGAAGCGTTGCGCGCGAGCAAACGGCTGCGCTCCACCGGGCCGGGAACGTCCCATTCGCCGGTCGCGTCGGCGGTAAAGCCGAAGAATCGTCCGTAATATTCAGGGTCGCCGATCATTGTCATTGGCGTGTTGGGGGCGGCGGCCATCAATGTCGTCATTAACTGGCGTCCCAGGCCGCTGCGTTGCCGGTCGGGCGAGACTGCAACGGGGCCGACCAGAACGACATCGGCATCGCCAACGGCAACCGGCCAGCTTTGGAGCGTGCCGATCAGTGCGTCCCCGTCGAACGCAGCGAAACTGAGCGCGTCGATCGCCGTCATTCCCTCACGGATGCGATAGGCGGTCCGCGCATGGCGATCGGTGCCGAACGCGGCATCGAGCAAGGCTTCGACGGCGCCGGGATCGGCGTGCGACAGGGAAGTGAGGCGAATCGTCATGGGGGGTGGGCGTCTAGCGAGAATTGCGGGAATTGAAACCATCGGCAGAGACGCCTAGCGGCTGGCCTATGAACGATCTTCTCCAGCTTTGCGTCCACGACCTCGAGGTGCCGGTGCTGACCGGCATTTATTCGGAGGAGACCCACCTGCCGCAACCCTTGCGGATTTCGGTGACGGTCGATCTCGACGCGCCCGACCGGTTCGATCCCGATACGCCGCTGTCCGAATCCAAAAACTATATGGACCTGAAACATGCAGCGACCGAGGCCCTGCCGCCCGGGCTGCATTTCAAGCTGGTCGAGGCAGTGGCCGACCATATCGCCGAAACCTTGATGTCGGGGGACAATCGCGTCGCCCGCGTCGAAGTGGCCATCGTCAAACTGGCGCTGAGCGAGGCCGGCGAATCGATCGGCATCCGGCGCGTCCGGTACCGGCGATGAAGCTCGCACTGGTTACCGGCGGCCATCGGCGGCTGGGTGCAGCGATTGCGGCGCGGCTGGCGACGGACGGCTGGACTCTGGCGTTGCACGGTGCCCACGACGCCGTCCCCGATGCGACGCTTGGCGATGTCCTGACGCAGACCGGGACGGTCTGGCACGGCTTTGTCGCCGATCTGGCCAACGGCGATGCCGTTGCGGCGCTGCTTCCGGCCGTCATCGCCCATTTCGGCGCGGCACCGACGCTGCTCGTCAACAATGCCGCCATGTTCGAGGACGACGATGCCGCGACGGCCGATGCGGCGGCGATCGCGGCGCATCATGCGGTCAACGCAGCGGCGCCGGTGACGCTGGCGCTGGCATTGTATCGGGCGGGCGGGACGGGCGCGGTGGTCAACATTGTCGATCAGCGTATCCGCAACCCGGTCCCCGATCAGTTGAGCTACAGCTTGTCCAAGGCGGCACTGGCTTCGGCGACGCGGACCCTGGCAGTGGCACTGGCCCCGCGCCTCCGCGTCAATGCCGTCGCACCCGGTCTTACTCTGCCGACGGCGGATTACGATGCCGATGCAATGACCCGGCTTGCGCAAGCCATGCCGCTCGCGCGCCTCGCAACGCCTGAAGAGATCGCGGCGGCGGTCGCCTTCCTTGCCACGGCGCACAGCGCGACCGGTCAGACGATCTTTGTCGACGGCGGCGCGAACCTCAAAAGTTTCGATCGCGACTTCGTGTATCTCTAGCGGGGCGCACGCATCCGCGCGCATGGCCCCAGCGACCGGATGACGAATCCATAGTCTGCGCGGGCTGCCTCGGCATCGCTCGGGGACAGATCGCCGGCAGCGGCGGCAGGTAGCTCACCCGGCAGGAAGCACGCCAACCGATACCAGCCGAGCGTTTCGGGCGCAGGCGGACGGGCGGCTTCGTCGACGATTTCGCCCAGCGCGACCGCCCATTGCGGATCGATGCCTGGGCGCCGCAGCACATTGATCGACACGGGCTGGGCGCTGATCGTCGTCAGAAATACCTGCGTCTCGCCCTCACCCGGCAGATTGCCGGGGCTGTGGAAGGCGCTGACGATGCCGGTGATGCGCGGCGGTGCATCGGCCGCGAGCCCGCTGGCAACGACACCGCGCACCCGTGCCTCCAGCGCGGCGCTCCACGGCACCATTGCGTCACGGGCCGCGAGGCGCAACTCACCCGGACGCCCCGTGACGGGGAGAGCGGCCAGGATGACCTGGGTCTTTTTGAGGCGCGGCATATTGCCCCGGCCGTCGACCGGCACATCGGCAATCCATGAAACGCGCGGCGCAACGCCGCCGCTGCCGCGAATCAGGGAGATGACATCTGCAACCAGATAGTAACGAATCGGTCCATTGCCCGACGGCGCGCCGTCGCGATCCATGACCGGAATGGCCTCTGCGATGCGCGCGGTCACGATAATCGGCGATTCCAGAAACAGGTCGGCGATGTCGGCATAGCGCCAGCCATCGGCCGGAGAGGAAATCGGTGCCGGTGCAGAAAACGCCGGATTTCCGTAGGTTGAAACCAAAACGGCACCAATTCCGGTCGCTATCCGCCGCATGGCGGCGCCGACTGGCCGACGGATTCGAGGGGCGTTCTGCTTCATGGCGACATTCCTGAAATGGGATTCCCGCTCCTAACGCGAGGGTGGGGAAAAGGCGATTGCGCGGGGAACGCCTCGTCGATAAGCTTCGTTTGTCTGTCGCGTCCGGCTTTTGAGCCTGAAGCGGCATTTTATGGGTCTGAAGCGTGCCGGGCGTTACCGGCGCGTGGCGTCCCTCGGGATTGTGTTGGAGGGAGTTTAAGAGCTGAATGGCCTATACTGATCCGAAACCGATGGCGCCATCGCGCGTCTGGGCGATCATTATCGTCGTCGCCATTCACGTCCTAGGTCTTTGGGCGATGTTCAATGGTGGCTATGCTTATACGAAGAAGGTGCTGACCGACCTCGAAGTCATCGAGGTCAAGGAGCCGCCGCCACCGCCGGAAAAACTGCCGCCGCCGCCGCCGCCAGACACGAAGCTGCCGCCACCGCCGGTTGTGCCGCCGCCGATCGTGCAGACGAACACGCCCCCGCCACCGCAGGTGATCGTGTCGACACCGACACCGCCGCCGTTCAACCCGCCGCCGCCTGTGGCGCAGCCCCCGGCACCGCCAGCGCCGCCGGCCGTTGCCGTTCCCCTGTCGCCGCGCGGGAGCCCGCAGAGCTGGGTCACGAACGACGACTATCCCCCGTCCGCTCAGCGTGACGGTGTGGAAGGGTCAACCGGTGTCCGGGTCCAGGTCGGGCCAGATGGACGCGTGACCGCATGTGCCGTGACCTCGTCGAGTGGTTCGACGATCCTGGACGATACCGCGTGCAGGCTCGTTACCCGCCGCGCGCGCTTCAATCCGGCCAAGGAAGCAGGGGGGTCAGCTATTGCCTCCTCCTGGGCCGGACGGTTCAGGTGGCAGATCCAGAAATAATCCCCGGAAATAATCATCGGGGGCGCCAAGCCCCGTCAATCAAAACGCTAATCAAGTCATAGGGAAGAAAAGCACATGATGATCCAACTCGCCGTCGCTGCCGCAGGTGCCGCGCCCAAGGCCGCCGAATACGGTCTGCTCCCCGCCCTTCGTGAAGGCGGCATTGTTACCATCGCGACATTCTCGATCATGGTGATCATGTCGATCGGCACGCTCTTCATCTTCTTCGTGAAGCTCTACGAGCAGCAAAAGATCCTGGGGCAGGGCCAGAAGGTTCGGGCCAGCTTCTGGAACCACGCATCGCTTGCCGAAGCCGCTGCCAAGGTCGAGAAGGACACGCCTTACCGCCAGATCGTCGATGACGGCATTCGTGCGCAGGACCAGCACACTCTGCTCGCCGACGCACAGGACCAGCATGACTGGACCGCCACGGTCATGAACCGCGCCCGTCTCGCCATCGAATCGAAGCTGAAGAGCGGCCTGTCGTTCCTGGCAACGGTCGGTTCGACGGCGCCGTTCGTCGGTCTGTTCGGTACCGTCATGGGCATTCTGAACGCGCTGGTGAAAATCGGTGCATCGGGGCAGGCCTCGATCGACACGGTCGCAGGACCGGTCGGTGAAGCCCTGTACATGACCGCCATCGGTCTGGGCGTCGCCGTTCCCGCCGTGCTTGCCTACAACTGGCTGCAGGCGCGCAACAAGCAGATTTCGGAAGAGCTGGTCGCGTTCTCGAACAATGTTCAGGCGTGGCTGTCGTCGAATGGCGCCGTGAAGCCGGTTATCGCCCGTGCTGCTGCCAAGGCACCGGCCAAGCCTGCTGCTGCACCTGCCAAGGCCTGATGCACATACCGGTTCGGGGCGGCGTGTTTTCGCCGCCCCCCAATGATTTCCGACAGGACTCTGACCTATGGCAATGAATATAGGTGGCGACGACGCCGAAGACCAACCGATGTCGACCATCAACACGACACCGCTCGTCGACATCATGCTGGTTTTGCTCATCATCTTTCTGATCACGGTCCCGGTGGTCGTCCAGACGGTGAAGATCAAGCTGCCCAACGTTCGTCACGACCCGACGGTGACCAAGCCCGAGAACGTCTCGCTGACCGTGCGCGGTGGACCAAACAACACATGCGAGGTTTACTGGAATCTCACGCGGGTCAATTCGACGGAGCTGCTCGACCGCGCCGTCAACAAGCTGAAGCTGGAGATCGACAAGCAGGGTGGACCCAATGCAACCGGCATCGAACTTCCCGAAGCGCATGTGCGCGGCGACGTGAACACACCGTGGATGTGCGTTGCCGGTGCTATCTACAACATGCAGCTCGCCGGTTTCCAGAAAGTCGGCTTCATCTCCGAGCCGCCACCCGGTGGCACCGTTCGAATCTAGGGTCCGGGGCCATCGAGCCCCGCCCGCACCAAGGAAAGTTTAAGCCATGGCAATGAGTTCAGGCGGCGAAGAAGGTGAGCCGATCATGGACATGAACACGACGCCGTTGATCGACGTCATGCTCGTGCTCATCATCATGTTCATTATTACGATCCCGATCCAGACGCATGCGGTGAAGATCAATCTGCCCGTCAATAACCCGAACCCGCCGCCGGTCACCGTGAAGCCGGACTTCAACACGGTATCGGTCGATCTTCAGAACAACATCACGTGGAACGGATCGCCGGTCGATCTGGCGACCCTGCGCACCTACCTCGACACGACCAAAGGCATGACGCCGGAACCCGAGCTGCACATTCAGCCCGATCCCTATTCGCGCTATGCTCGCGTCGACGAGATGCTGTCGGTGGTGAAGCGGTCTGAAGTGAGCAAGGTCGGATTCGTCGGCAACGAGAAGTTCGCGACGTTCAGCAAGTAAGGCGACGCTGCGGACGGAAAACAGCCACGCTGTTTTTGCTCGCAGCTAGCCCGGACGGCCTCGCTTTGGCGAGGATCGACGGCGCGGCTCTGCCGCGCCGTTTTCGTTTCCGAACTTCATAACTCGCTTGCCACATCCGCTGATTTGCCGTCAGGACATGGCCATGACCATGCTGCGTGAAGGCGAGAATTGCTGGCGGATTGCCCATGCCGATCGCATGGCCGTCATCGTCGACGCCGACATCTATTTCCGTCTGGCGCGCGAAGCTTTGTTGAAGGCCGAACGCAGGGTCATGCTCGTTGGATGGGACTTCGACGCGCGGATCCACCTGACCAATGAGGCACGCCTGCCGGACGAACCCGAAACCGTCGGCGAATTCCTCTACTGGCTCGTCGAACGGAACCCCGAGCTCGAACTCTACCTCCTTCGCTGGGACGTCGGCGCGATCAAGACCCTGGGCCGTGGCTCGACGATGTTCACGGTGGTCAAATGGATGACGCATCCCCGCATCCACACCAAGCTCGACGGCGCGCATCCGCCCGCAGCGTCGCATCACCAGAAGATCGTGTCGATCGACGACCGGTTCGCCTTTTGCGGGGGCATCGACATGACCGGGGACCGATGGGACACGCGCGACCACCGCGACGAGGACCCGGGGCGTCGCCGGCCCAACGGCCAGTCTTATGGTCCATGGCATGACGCGACATCGGCGCTCGACGGTGCGGTGGCGGCGGCATTGGGCGAATTGTGCCGCGAACGCTGGATGCGGGCGACGGGCGACATGCTGACGGCGGTGACCGATGGTGGGGATATCTGGCCCGATGCGCTCGACCCCCAGTTTCGCGATATCGACGTCGGAATCGCGCGGACGATGCCCGAAGTTGCCGACTACCCGGTGGCGCATGAGATCGAGGCGCTGTTCGTCGACCAGATCAAAGCGGCGCAGACAGCGATTTACATGGAGAGCCAGTATTTCGCGTCGCGCAAGGTCGCCGAGGCCATCGCGCACCGCCTCGACGAGCCCGACGCGCCGGAAATCGTCATCGTAAACCCCGATAGTGCGCAGGGCTGGCTTGAACCGGTCGCGATGGATTCGGCGCGCGCACGGCTGATGCAGGCGCTGTTCCGTCACGACAAGCGTGGGCGGCTGAGGATGTATCACCCCGTCACGACGGCGGGCACGCCGATTTACGTCCATGCCAAAATGACGTTCATCGACGACCGTCAGTTGCGGATCGGGTCGGCCAATCTCAACAACCGGTCGATGCGGCTCGATTCCGAATGCGACGTAATCGTCGATGCGGGGGCGGGTGCGGACAAGACGCTGACGGCCGCTATCGCTGCGCTGCGCGACGATCTGCTGGCCGAGCATCTTGGCGTCGCTGCCGAGGAAGTCACGGGGACGATTGCGGCGACCGGTTCGCTGATCGCGGCGATCGACCAGCTGCGCGGAAGCGGCCGCACGCTCGTGCCCTATGAAGTCCCCAATCTGTCCGAGGTCGAAGCCTGGCTCGCCGACCACGAAGTGCTCGATCCCGAAGGCCCCGACGAAATGTTCGAGGCATTCACAGCGCGGGGACTGTTCAGACGATTGCGCAAGCCGAAACTCTAGGCAGCGAGCCCCTCGAACTGCAGCCGCGCCAGCCGCTCGTACAGGCCGCCGCCGCGGGAAAGCTGATCGTGGGTGCCCTGTTCGACGATGCGACCGCTCTCCATCACGATGATGCGGTCGGCGGCGCGGACGGTCGCCAGGCGGTGCGCGATGACGATCGTCGTGCGCGCCTTCATCAGGCGGTCGAAGGCATCCTGGACCAGCCGCTCGCTTTCGGCATCGAGCGCCGACGTGGCCTCATCGAGCAACAGGATCGGGGCATCGCGCAGGATTGCGCGCGCAATCGCCAGCCGCTGACGCTGCCCGCCCGACAGCCGCGCGCCGCCCTCGCCCATATAGGTGTCGAGGCCCATGGGCAGCTTCTTGAGGAACTCGGCCGCATTGGCGGCCTCGGCGGCCGCCCACAGATCCTCGTCGTTCGCGTCCCAGCGACCGTAGCGCAGATTGTCGCGGGCGGAGGCGGCAAAGATCACCGTTTCCTGCGGCACCATCGCGATGCGCGCGCGCGCCCAGGCCGGATCGGTGGTGGGCAGGGCGACGCCGTCGATGCTGACCGTGCCCGATTCCGGGTCGTAGAATCGCTGGATCAGCTGGAACAAGGTCGTCTTGCCCGCGCCCGACGGCCCGACCACGGCAACGGTTTCGCCCGGCTGAATATCGAGCGTGAAGTCGCTCAGCGCACTGACGTCCTGGCGGGTCGGGTACCGAAAGACGACATGGTCGAACGTCACCCGGCCCTGGGCGGGCTCGGGCATCGGCACCGGATTGGCAGGGGCGGCAATGCCCGGCTGCTCGGTGAGCAATTCGCCCAGCCGCCCGGCGGCACCCGCGCCGCGCAGCAGATCGCCGTAGACTTCGGCCAGCGCCCCGAACGATCCGGCGACAAGGCCGCCGTACAGGACGAAAGCGGCAATCGTGCCGCCGGTGATGTTGCCCGCCTGCACATCGAGCGCACCCTGCCAGATGACGGCCGTGATCGACGAGAAGACGAGCAGAATGACAATGGCGGTCATAACCGCACGCAGCGCAATCCGCCGCCGCGCCGTGCCGAACACATTCTCGACGGCACCAACAAAGCGGTCGGCTTCGCGGCTTTCCTGGCCAAAGGCCTGGACGACCTTCATGGCGCCCAGCACTTCGTCGACCATAGCGCCAACATCGGCCACGCGGTCCTGGCTGCTGCGCGACACCGACCGGACCCGGCGGCCCAGCACGATTATGGGAACGAGGATTGCCGGAATGGCAAACAGCATCAGTCCCGCCAGCTTCGGCGACAGGTAGAGCAGCACGCCGACGCCGCCGACCGCCATCACCAAATTGCGCAGCGCCACCGAAATCGTCGTACCGACAACCTGTTCGATGATCGTTGTGTCTGCGGTCAGCCGCGATGCGATCTCGGACGGGCGGTTCTCTTCGAAAAAGCTCGGCGACAGGCGCATCAAATTAGCCTGAACCGCAATGCGCAGATCGGCGACCACGCGCTCGCCGAGCCAGGAGACGAAGTAAAACCGCAGCGCCGTGGCAATCGCCATGACGACGACGAGCATCAGCAGATACTGGAACCAGCGCGCAATATCGCCCGATCCGCTGATGAACCCGCGGTCGATGATCAGTTTGAAGCTGTACGGCACGCCCAGCGTGGCACTGGCCGCGACGAACAGCGACAGCGCCGCGAGCGCAATTTTGCCTGGATAGTTCGAGGCGATCCGCCAGATCATCAACAGATTGCCGATCTTTCGGCTGGGCGGGGCAACTGCAGTATCGGGTTGGGCCATCAGTAGCGCCTAGCAGCCTTCCCGAACCGTCTCAATCCGCAACGGAGGTCAGCAGAATTGTGCGTTGCACAATTGCGGCGATGCGGGATAAACCGCTCGCTGAGGGAAGCGAACCATTATGCTCTACAACGCCTACGAAATGCAGAAGAACTGGCTGGCGGGTGCATCGGCCATGGCCGGCATGTCAGCGGAACTGTTGCAAACCCCTGGCAATCCCTTTGCCATGATGGGCGGGTCGGTCATGGCCTCCGCGCTCGAAGTCTTCGCGCACGCCTCGGCGCCCTATGGCAAGCCGGCGTTCGGCCTGACCTCGACAACTGTCGACGGCCAGGAAGTGGCGATCCACGAAGAGATCGTCCTTCAAAAGCCGTTCGGTCAGCTCAAGCGGTTCGTGAAAACCGGCGTCGAGGGTGCCCCGCGCCTGTTGATCGTGGCCCCCATGTCGGGCCATTTTGCGACATTGTTGCGCGGCACGGTCGAACGCATGCTGCCGAAGCATGATGTCTACATCACCGACTGGCGCGACGCGCGACAGGTGCCGATGTCGGCGGGGCGTTTCGACCTCGACGACTATATTGATTATCTGTCCGAATTTCTCGACCATATCGGTCCGGGCGCGCACATGCTGGCGGTCTGCCAGCCATCGGTGCCGTGCTACGCGCTCGCCTGCATCATGTCGGCGGACAAGAACCCCAACCGGCCCAAAACACTGACGATGATGGGCGGGCCGGTCGACACGCGTGAAGCGCCGACGGCGGTCAACGACGTCGCGACCGAACGCCCCCATGCCTGGTTTCAGCAGAACGCGATCCAGACCGTGCCGTACATGTATCCGGGTGCGGGACGCCGCGTGTACCCGGGATTCCTGCAGCTGACCGGATTCCTGTCGATGAATCTGGGCAGCCACATGCAAAGCCACTTCGCCATGTTCAAGGATCTGGTGAAGGGCGACGACGACGCGGCCGATGCGACCAAGGCGTTCTACGACGAATATCGCGCGGTGTGCGACATGACGGCGGAATTCTACCTTCAGACCATCGAAACCGTCTTCCAGAACCATTCGCTGCCCAAGGGCGAGATGATGCACCGCGGCAAACGCGTCGATCCGGCCGCAATCACCGACATTGCGATCCTCGCCATCGAGGGCGAACGAGATGACATTTCGGGGATCGGCCAGACCAAGGCGGCCCTGAAAATCTCGACCGGCCTGCCCGAGACACAGAAGAAATATCATCTGGCCCCGGGCGCCGGGCATTACGGCATCTTCAACGGCAGCAAATGGCGCACCAAGATCGCGCCGGTCGTCGAGGAATGGATCGCCAAGCACGATTAGGTGCCGACCCGGATTGGTCCGGGCCGACCCGTCTTACAGCGCCACCTCGGCGACCTTGTCCTTGTAATCCTTCTTCGGGTCGATCCCGATCAGCATCTTGATGCCCGCGACGATGCTCGATGCATCGATCCAGATTTGCGCCTGTTCGGCGTCGAGGCGGATCAGCGCGATTTTGGGATCGTCCTTGCCTTTATACCAGGCGGCAACGAACGGGTTCCACAACCGGTCGATGATCGCGCGGTCCTGCGTTGTCGACAGGTCGCCGTGGACGGTGGCCCATACATCGTGCCCCTTCGACACGAAATGCGCCATCGCACGGCTGTGTGCGCCGATCTGGCCGTAAAGCGCGTTGTCGGTCGAGGTAAAGAACCAGATCGGGCCGGCGGCTTCGCCGTCCTCCGGATCACCCTCAACCTGTGCGGTCATCGGGCGTGCATGGCCATCGTCGCCTTCGGCAAGGCCCAGGAACATCGTCCGGTCGGACTTCAGGGCCTTCCAGAATTTCGATTTGATTTCAGCATTGTCGGTCATCGGTCGTCTCCTTTGGGGATGGAGACGAAACGTCCTTTTGCGCGGAAAGTTGCGGCGCAGATCAGCGCCCGTTGCGACAGCCAAAAAAAGGGCGGACCCCGATGTCTCCGGAGTCCGCCCGCGTAGCGATATACTACAAACGATCAGGCGATGCTGACGCCGGTGTTGCGCCGCCGATACCGCATCGTGCCGCCGATGGCACCAAAGCCGCCGATCATCATCGCCCATGTGGCGGGTTCAGGAACTGCCTGAACCGCCGGATTGACCGCGAAGGTTCGAAAATAGGCCACATCGACGTCGACCAGCGGTCCGCCGAGGCTGTTGATGGTGAAATTGCTCTGGACGCTGTCGAACGAAAAGCTGGTGCCCGGGAACTGCAGGTATGAATTGAACACGGCACCGTTCGAAGTCGTGTTCGAGCCTCCCGTCAGGAATGACGATCCGCCGAGAAAGAATTCGCTCGTACCGCTCGCGTCGGTATCGACGGGCGTTGTTCCCGTTGTCGAGATAAGTGCCAGATCGACCGCGTTATAGTAGCCGGCACTCGGGACGGTGAGCGGTGCATCGAGCGTAATCAATGCCTCAATCGTGTCGCCCGCGGCGAGCGATAAGGGCGTGAATCCGGTCAGTGCAATCGTGACGACGTCATAGGTATAGCCCCCGCTCGTGAAATTCTGCGGGGTCCCGCTCGCAACGCTCCCGGAGAGATTCAGAATGTAAGTCGCAGCCGATGCCGGTGCGACGGCGACTATACTGCTGAGCGCGATGGTCAAAAGTCCGCGTATCATGATGGGTGCCCTCTCAGAGATCTTATTGGAAAGACAGAGTGATGCGACGACGGCTGCGAAGGCTGGAACCGATCGCACCGAAGCCGACGATCATCATTGCCCAGGCGGCCGGCTCAGGGACGGCGGCTATTTCCGGCGTCAGGAACGAACGTCCTGACCCAATGATTTGGCCGTCCGAAAAGGCAATTGCGGTAAAATCGTCGCCAAACATGAAGGCCGCATCACCATTGGGACTGAAAAGCGGATCTCCGCCCGCGTCGGCAAAGGAGAACAGCTGGCCATAGTCGTTTTCAGAACCCGTGCCGTTGGCCAAATTGAGCAAGGCATCGATCAGCGAAGCTTCGTTGACGGTCGGGAACAGGGTTCCGAAGGCGATGCTCTGTGCACTGTTCGCCCAGGCGTTGTTGGTAAACAGGACAAGGTGCTGTTGGCCTTCGGGATCGCCGGGCAAATCGCTCGCAACGCCGAATAGCAAGGTCCGACCGACCGGATCACGTTTGGCGAAGATATCGGTCAGCAAGCTCGTCCCGACCGGCGCCGTATCGGAATTGGCGATGCCGGTGCCGCACTCGGGCAGATACGAGTTATACTTGGCGATCGCAGTGACCTCATGTTGCATGTCGAAGCTGTAATTCAGCAAATAGGGTGCCCCGGTGCCGCATACGGAAGCGGCAGCACTGGCGGCCTGCGGTGAAAGCGCTGCCAAGCCGAGAGCGGCAGCAACCAGTAAGTGTCGAATTGTCTGCTTGATCATAAATGGCTCCTTTGCATCGAGATGCAGATCAGAGCGTTGCCCCTCTTCCTGCCCACACAATCAAAGGCGCAGGGCGGGCACGACAGGGGCCACCGAATTCAGCTTTGGCAGAGTTTTTCTTTGAGCGTCCCACTATGGGGCATATTCTTTCGCGCATCGAGCGCGCCGAGCTGACCCTTTGCCTTGATTTCGGCCCAGACACCAACGGCGCGCGTTGCTGCCGCGCAAGCCTTTTGCGGCTCTCCCGCCTTTGCCAGCAGTTCCGCATAGGGGGCAATGCCAATCGCCAGATCGCGCAGTCGCTGTGGGTTGTTGGGCGTTCGTGCCAGCCGCTGTTCGCGTAGCGTGACGCTGGCGACGGACGGGACCAGCGCTTCGCGGACGCGGCCCATCTGGTCGAGAACGGCGGCCTCCTGTCCCAACAGAACCAGCAGCTTCTTTTCCACCGCCGCATCTGGCCCGAAAGCCAGCAACTGGCGCAAGGACGCGATGCCGTCGCGGGCGACCGTCAGCGCTTCGGCATCATGGCCGCCCATGTCCCCCAGCGAACCGCTGATGTTGAAGGCGTTTTCTCCCTTGCGGATCAGCCAGGCGGGAATCGCACCCTTTTGCGCGATCATCCGGTCGGTCAGCGCATCGGCCTCTCGATAGGTGGGCAGCGATCCGGGAATGTTGCCAGTATAGTAGGTCGCATCGCCGATACGGTTGAGCAACTGGATTTCCAGTGTCGTTACCACCTCGGCATAGCTGCGGGGCCAGCGCTCCTTGCGCAGGGTCGCAAGGGCATTCCGGGCCTTCCCAAGCGCTTCGGCCGATTTGTCCCCGCCCCAGATCAGGTCGTACGCCGTGCTGGCCTCCGTCTGGAGCTTGCCGAGCCGCGCCAGCGGATCGGATGGAGCCAGGGCAAGCGCCTTGTCGAACGCGGCACTTGCCGCCGCGTTTGCTGCTTCCGATGGGTCGCCCTCGGCATGAAGCGTCCAGCGATCCGACAGTACCCAGCCGAGCTGCGTCTGCGCCGCCGCGCTGCGCGGGTTTTCGGCGATGAGCGATCTCAACAACCCCTCGGCACGCTTCAGCGACGCCAGCGCCTTGTCGGGCTGGCCAAGATTCGACGTTCCGGGAAGCCCCTCGATCGCGGCAAGGCGCCGATAGCTGCGGGCTGTTTCGAGCCGCAGGTCTGCCGGCGCATCCGCCGCCACCTGCAGCCTGTCGAGATACAGCGCGCTCGTCTCGGCAATCTCCGCGCGCTTTTGGACCGTACCCGGCTGGCGCGCGAGTTCGTCATACAGGTCATACAGCATGAAGCCCGACAGATGGCGGACTTCGCCGAAGCGCGCCTCCGCACCGGCGCGGTTGCGTTCGGCCCGGACGTAGCTGGATGTGGCGATTAGCGAACTGGTACTGAGCAGCACCAACGCGACGCCGGTAGCCATCACGCCGCCGCGGTGACGCTCGACGAACTTGGAGGTCCGGTAGCGCCAGCTGTCGGGCAGTGCCGCAACCGGCAGCCGCGCCCGCCAGCGGTCCAGATCGGCAATCAGGGCAGCCGCACTGCCATAGCGGTCCTGCGGATCGGCGTCGTGCGCCTTGGCGATGATCGCGCGCAGTTCGTGATCGTTGGTTGCGGCAAGGACACGGTCCATGGTCTTCCCCAGCGCATAGACGTCATCGGCAACCGATGGTCCCTGGCCGGCAACACGTTGCGGACTGGCGAATTCGCGCGTCAGCGGGCCCGATCCGACCGACGTCCGCGCATCGCCACCGATCAGCGCGGCGATGCCGAAATCGAGCAGCTTCACGCGCCCTGCCGCATCGACCATGATGTTCGACGGTTTCAGGTCGGCATGCGCCACCATCCGGCTATGGGCGTATTGGACCGCATCGGCCGCCTTGACGATCAGGCGTACGCGCTCGCTGTCCGACATGCTCGCTGCGGCCTCGTCGATCGGCAGGCCCTCGACATATTCGAGGACGAGCCAAGGCAGCCCATCCTCGGTCACGCCGCCGTCGATCAGGCGCGCGATATTGGGGTGTTCGAGACGCGCGAGGTAGCGCCGCTCGTCGTCGAATGCGGCGGCTGCCCGGAGCAAAGCGTGGCGCTGGATCAGCTTGATCGCGACTTTTTGCTCGTACAGGCCGTCATCGCGTTGCCCGGCCCACACGTCGCCCATGCCGCCACGGCCGATGCGTTCGGTCAGCCGAAACGCACCGACCCGCGCAGGCGGGATTGTCGCTGCGCCGGCGTCGGCGCTGCCCGGAATCAGGGTCGGGATCGCGCTGGACGCGCGAGTTACGCTGGCCTCGAGCGCCGAGAGGCGCGCCCGCACGGCGTCGGACTCGTTCTTCAACAGACGTGCGCGCAGCCGGACATTGTCGGGTTGCTCGGCCAGCCGTTCGAACAATGCGAGCGCGCGGCGCTCGATCTCAGGCGGGTAGCGGGTCGGCATTGTCGCTCAAATAGTCAAGCAGCCAGGCGCGCCCCGCCGCCCAGCGACGCTTGATCGTGCGCGCGGGGACGCCGCTGGCCAGTGACGCTTCTTCGACGGTCAGCCCCAGCATGAAGCGCAGCTCGACGACTTGCGCATGATCGGGCGAGAACGCCTCGAGCGCTTCGAGGGCGCGGTCGAGGTCGCCGACGTCGATCAAATTGTTTGCGGCCTCATCGGGCCAGGCAGTGACGATGGTCGGCATGTGGCGCTTGGCGGCGGAGCCCTTGCGCGCCTCGTCGATCAGCACCCGTCGCATCGTTCGTGCGGCCATCGCCAGCATGTGCGCCTTCCCTGCGATTTCCATGCGATCCACGCCCATCAGCCGGATCGCCGCTTCATTCGCAAGTTCGGTCGCCTGGATGGCGCGGTTCATGCCGTCGCGCGCCAGAATCGCCCGCGCGATCCGGCGTACATCGTCATAGCACGCGGCCAGCAGTTCCGCCGACACGCCCGCATCTCGATTATTGACCGAGTCCCCCATAAAGAGGTTTGTCGAGCGAAATCGTGACACGCGCAAGCCGTTGCAGCCGGACCCAACGTCCCGAACTTGTACCCCTAAAGGCGTTGGCTCTGCGCAAAGGGGGCCACGTGCGGCCGACGGTCTCTTAAAACCGTCGATTGCGGCGCCGAGCTCATTCAGGCTCCGCGCCGCAAATTCGATCAGATGAAGCTGACGCGCACGGCCTGCTGACGACGGCGACGGATCGACGACCCGACCACGCCGAAGCCGAACAACATCATCGCCCAGGTTGCGGGTTCGGGAACGGCGTTGCCGACCGTTCCGACCAGATCGTCGACGCGGAAAGCCGTTGGCCCGCCGCCATCGACAACGCTGAAGTCGAGCGTGTTCAGGCCGGCGGCGAAGCCGCTGCCGATCGTGAAGTTAGTGAGGCCCTGGAAATTTTCGAACTTGATGCCGGTCAGCGCGTTACCGGTAGCGCTGCCATTCAGCAGGATCGAGCCGAAGTTATCCGCGCCCCAGCTTCCCGAAATCGCCGCCGTCGTGGCATCGAAGCCGGAGAGGTCGAACGTCAGGCGGTAGACGGTCGTGTTGTTGCCGGGTGTGCCGGTCGACGACAATGAAATCCAACGCGAATTCGCGTCGTTCGCGATATAGGCGGGGTTGTAATATGTCTGCGCCTGCTGACCGACGAAACCCGGGGTGGTCGATGACAGGATGGAATAATGCGTGTCGGCGACGCCGTTACCACCGGCCAGTGCGGTGTTGGTGGCATCGGTGCCGGTGTTGAACAATCCAATGATTGTGGCTGCGTTGGCAGAACTGGCAAGCGACAACGCCGCCACCGAGAGGAGAATGCGTTTCACTGGATTTTCCCTTTTAAGCATACACGGCAAAAAATGCCGAACGGGGCGCTAACTAATGCTGCCATGCAGCACAAGTGTTAACGCCCCGTCAGGTAAAAAATATTGTTCCGTTTCCGAAACTTACAGGACTTCGAACAGTCCTGCAGCACCTTGGCCACCGCCGATGCACATCGTGATGACGACATATTTCACGCCGCGCCGCTTGCCCTCGATCAGGGCGTGGCCGGTCATACGGGCGCCCGACATGCCATAGGGGTGGCCGATCGAGATCGCGCCGCCGTTGACGTTGAGCTTGTCCATCGGGATGCCGAGCGTGTCGGCGCAATAGAGCACCTGCACGGCGAAGGCTTCGTTCAGTTCCCACAGGCCGATGTCGTCCATCGTGAGACCGTTGGCCTTCAGCAGCTTGGGGATGGCGAAGACCGGACCGATGCCCATTTCGTCGGGCTCGGTGCCGGCGACCGCCATGCCGACATAGCGGCCGAGGGGGGTCAGACCCTTCTTGGCGACGAGCGAAGCTTCCATCAGGACCGAAGCCGACGCGCCGTCGCTCAGCTGCGAAGCGTTACCCGCCGTGATGTTCATGTCGGGCCCGAGGACGGGCTGGAGCGACTTCAAGCCTTCGAGCGTGGTGTCGGCGCGGTTGCCTTCGTCCTTCGACAGCGTGACCTCCTTGTGGGTCACTTCCTTGGTTTCCTTGTTCACGACCGCCATCGTGGCCGTCACCGGCACGATCTCGTCGTCGAACTTGCCGGCCGCCTGCGCGGCGGCGGTGCGCTGCTGCGACTGGAGCGCATATTCGTCCTGGCGGTCGCGACTGATACCGTAGCGCTTGGCGACCACTTCGGCGGTCTGCAGCATCGGCATGTAGATGCTGGCGTGCATGGCGAGCAGTTCGGGGTCCGGTGCGACGCGCATCTGCGGGGTCTGGACGAGCGAGATGCTTTCCACGCCGCCGCCGATGGCGATGTCCATGCCGTCGACGATGACCTGCTTGGCAGCGGTCGCAATCGCCATCAGGCCGGATGCGCACTGGCGGTCGACCGACATGCCCGCAACGCTGACCGGCAGGCCGGCCCGCAGCAGCGCGTTACGCGCAATGTTGCCGGCCTGATGCCCCTGCTGCAACGCGGACCCGAAGACCACGTCACCGACTTCTGCGCCGTCGATCCCGGCACGCTCGACCGCAGCCTTGATCGCATGGCTCGCCAGTGTCGGCGACGGCAGGTTGTTGAAAGCCCCGCGATAAGCGCGGCCAATGGGGGTGCGGGCAGTGGAAACGATGAGCGCGTCGCGCATGGGAATTCTCCTGTTGGAATAGGGGTGGTCAAACGGGGATATGGGGGGTGCCGACCTCGGGTTGAATGCCGAACGCGCCAACGATCAAGCCGACGCCCTGATAAAACCCGACTAACTGGACGATTTCCAGTTGCTGGTCCGGCGTGAAATGCGCGGCCATGCGGGCGTACTGGTCGTCGGAGAGGTGCCGGTCGGCAACCAGCGCGTCCACCGTGGCGACCAGCGCGCGCTCCGCGTCGCTCCAGATCTGGTCGTCAGGGGTGCCTTTGGCGAGGGCGCCAAGCTGCGCCGCGTCGATGGCACAGCGTTCGGCAAACAATGTAGCGTGCATGCCCCATTCGTAATCGGCGCCGATCCGGGCGGCGGTACGAAAAATCACGAGCTCGCGGTCGCGCATCGACAGCGGGCCGGGGTCGAGCATCGAGCCCGCAATGAACTTTCCCCACGCCCGCGGCGAAGAGGCTATCACGCGGAACAGCATCGGCGCAGTCCCGTCGGGCAGTGTCCGTCGCGTCATCGATGGCGCGATGTCCGCGGCATAGGGCGGCGACGACGGCGGGATGCGCGGCGTCATATAAAGAACTGGCTGATCCATTCGGCAATCAGCGCGGGCTTGTCTTCGCCCTCGATCTCGAGCGTGTATTCGATTGTCTGCTGCCATTGGCCGGGGCGCTTTTCCTCGATTTCGAGCAGCTTGAAATGCCCGCGCACGCGCTTGCCGGACCGGACGGGGCTGAGGAAACGGGTTTTGTTGCCGCCGTAATTCACCCCCATCTTGACGCCATAAAGGCGCGGCATTTCGGTCATCTGGGTCAGCACCGGCATGAGCGACAACGACAGGAACCCGTGCGCGATCGTGCCGCCATAAGGGGTCAGCTTGGCCTTTTCGACATCGACGTGGATGAACTGATGGTCGCCAGTCGCGTCAGCGAACTTGTCGATCATCGCCTGATCGACGGTCAGCCAGGCGGAAGTGCCGACGGTGGTGCCGACCAGTGCCTTTAATTCGTCCTGCGTGACGATGCCCATGGTGCATTCCTCGCGTAATTTTATTACAAGGCTCCGAGTCCCTGTCGCGGCGCTTTACGTCTGCGTAAACCTAAGAGTCAAAAGCCATGGATGCCGTTACGTCAGATTTCGCCGCTGAGATGCGCGCGCTGCACCGCGCATCTGAATCGCGGGTCCTTGCTCCCTTGTTGCTGCGAGCCGCCCCGTCCGCGCCCGAGCGGGAGCGCATCGTCGCTCGCGCATCCGGTATGCTTGCCGATTTGCGCGCGACGCAGAGCAGCGGCTGGGTGAACCAGTTTCTGCAGGAATACCGGCTGAACACGTCGGAGGGCGTGGCGCTGCTCTCGCTGGCCGAGGCGTTCTTGCGCGTGCCCGATCCCGACACCGCAGACGCGCTGATCGCCGACAAGCTGGGCGATGCCGACTGGCGTGCCCACGCGGGAAAATCGGCATCGGGCCTGGTCAACGTCGGCACCTGGGGCCTGGTCATCGGGCGCGCGCTGGTCAGCGAGAAGGAAGAGGCAGGGGTGCTCCGCCGCCTGATCTCGCGTGCGGGCGAACCGTTCGTCCGGCAGGCGGTGGGTGCCGCCATGAAGATGATGGGCGAAATCTTCGTTATGGGCCGCACGATCGATGAAGCGACCAAACGGATGACCAAGCCCGAGAACAAGGGCTTTACCGCGAGCTTCGACATGCTGGGCGAAGCGGCCCGGACGTATCCGGATGGCCAGCGTTACCTGAAATCCTATGCCGATGCGATTGCGGCGGTCGGCGCGAACCCGGCGGCCGGGCATTCGATCTCGGTCAAACTGTCGGCGCTGCACCCGCGTTATGAGGTCGCGCATTGGAACACGTGCGTCCCCGCGCTCACCGAGATGCTCGAAGGGTTGGCGGTGCAGGCCGCGAACGCAGGAATCGCCCTGACGGTCGATGCCGAGGAGTCCGAGCGGCTCGAGATGAGCCTCGAGATTATCGAGAACGTCGCGATCCTGCCTGTGCTCAAGGGGTGGGACGGCTTCGGCATGGCCGTGCAGGCATATGGGAAGCGCGCGCAGTCGGTAATCGCCTGGGCCGACGATCTTGGGCAGCGCACCGGACGGCGGATCGCAGCGCGGCTGGTCAAAGGGGCCTATTGGGACAGCGAGATCAAACGGACGCAGGAGGCAGGGCTCAGCGAATATGCGCTGTTCACGCGCAAAGCGGCGACCGACGTGTCGTACATGGCGGTCGCGCGCGACATGCTCGACGCGAAGAACATCTATCCGGCGTTCGCGACGCACAATGCGCTGACGGTGGCGACGATCCTCGAATGGGCGGGCGACACGCGCGACTTCGAATTCCAGCGGCTGCACGGCATGGGCGAAGGGCTGTACGAGCGGCTGGTCCGCGAAGAGGGCTACCACTGTCGCATTTATGCGCCGGTCGGCGGGCATCGCGATCTGCTCGCCTACCTGGTGCGGCGACTGCTGGAGAACGGGGCGAATTCCAGCTTCGTGCATCAGCTGGCGGACGAAAATCTGTCGGACGCGGATTTGTTGGCCGACCCTGTTGCCAAGATCGGGGCGGTCGGCGGCGCGCGGCATCCGAGCATTCCGCTGCCGGTCGACCTGTTCGGCGCGCATCGAGAGAACAGCGCCGGCATTGATCTTCAGGACCGGGCCATTCTCGATCAGACCGTCCAAACGCTTGGCCATCAAGACAAGGGTTCCGTTCCCAAGTCTGTTGCGACACCGGATGCCATCGGCAGGGCCGCGTCGGCATTTGCCGTCTGGTCAGCGATGCCGGTCAAGCAGCGTGCCCTGATTCTCGATTCACTGGCTTATCATCTCGAAGCGAACTGCCTGTCACTCATGGCCATCCTGGTCGATGAGGCGAAGAAGACGTTAGTCGATGCGCTGGGCGAAGTGCGCGAGGCGGTCGATTTCTGTCGCTATTACGCCGCGCAGGCACGCGACGGATTAGAACCGATCGAGCTCCCCGGCCCGACCGGCGAACGCAATGTCCTCCGCATGGAGGGACGCGGGGTCTGGGCATGCATTGCGCCGTGGAACTTCCCGCTGGCGATTTTCCTGGGGCAGGTCGCGGCGGCGCTGGTCACCGGCAATACTGTCGTCGCGAAGCCCGCACCGCAAACCCCACGCATTGCGGCACGCGCCGTGGAGCTGGCGCATCAGGCGGGTGTTCCCCAGGACGCGCTGGTGTTGCTGACAGGCGGTCCCGAGGTGGGTGCCGACCTTGTCGCCGATCCGCGTATCGTTGGCGTGGCCTTCACAGGCTCGACCGCGACGGCCAAGCGCATTGCGCGCTCGCTGCTCGACGATGACGCGCGGCCCATCGTTCCGCTGATTGCGGAGACGGGCGGGATCAACGCGATGATCGTCGATTCCACCGCACTGACCGAACAGGTCGTGCAGGATGTCGTGACGAGTGCCTTTCGCTCAGCGGGGCAACGCTGTTCGGCGTTGCGGTTGTTGCTGGTGCAGGAGGATGTCGCGGAGCGTACGCTGGAGATGCTCAGCGGGGCAATGGACACGCTGATCGTCGGCGATCCCGCCGATCCTGCCACCGACGTTGGCCCGGTCATCGACGCGGCCGCGCACAATCGGTTGATGGACTATCGCGCCAGCCAGCAGGCCAACTGGATTCATACGGTCACTGCCCCTGCCGAGGGGTATTTCGTGCCCCCAACCGCAATCCGCCTGCCGTCGCTCGACGCACTGACGCAGGAGTGGTTCGGGCCGGTGCTGCATGTCGCGACGTGGAAAGCGGGAACGCTCGAAGCGACGATTGCTGCAGTCAATGCCAAGGGGTTCGGCCTGACGATGGGCTTGCACAGCCGCATCGCGCGCAATGCAGAAACCGTCGAGGCGCTGGCGCGCGTGGGCAATCTCTACGTCAACCGCAGCATGATCGGTGCCATCGTCGGCAGCCAGCCGTTCGGCGGGGAAGGGCTGTCAGGCACAGGCCCGAAGGCAGGCGGGCCGCATTATCTGCACCGGTTTACGGCGGAACGGGTTACTTCGACCGATACGACCAGCGCAGGCGGGAATGCGACGCTCCTATCCCTCGACGACGTCGGGCTTTGACGGCTCGGCATAAGGTACGATGTAACGACCGTCCGGGGCTGCGGTGAAGGCGGTCTGCGTCGGATAGGCGAACTCGATCCCCTCTGCCTTGAAACGCCGGAGGATGGCAATGTTGACCGCGTGGCGGGTGGCGAAGACCGTGTCGTAATCTTCCGAATGGACGTCGTACTGCACTTCATAGTCGAGGCTCGACGCGCCGAACGCCGTCAGGCCGCAGCGGACCAAGGTCGCCGGCGAACATCCGCTGATGATTTCGCTGAGCATGGCCGGCACGCGGTCGAGCACCTCTATGGGAACCTGATAGATCAGTCCGAACGTCGTGACGATCCGCCGCCGGTCGAGCCGCGCGAGGTTGTGGATTTCCTTTTCCAGCAACTGCTTGTTGGCGATGATGATCTGTTCGCCGGTCAGCGCGCGGATACGGGTCGATTTGAGGCCGATGTCCTCGATGCTGCCCGATGTCTGGTCGTACCGGATCGCGTCGCCTTTACGGAACGGCCGGTCGAACAGGATGGCGAGCGCGGCGAACAGGTCGGCAAAAATGCCCTGTGCGGCCAGACCGATCGCGATACCGCCGATGCCCAGCCCCGCGACCAGCCCGGTCACGTTCACGCCCAGGTTCGACAGGATCAGGACGATCGCGATGGCGAACAGCGCGAACGTGACCAAGAGGCGGATGATCCCCATGGCGCTCGCAAGCGCGGCTTCCTGATCGGCGCTTTGTGCGCGGTGTTCGATCAGGCCGAGAATCAAAGCGCGGGCAAAGATTGCGGCCTGCAGCGTCGTGGCGATGATGAAGATGAAACGGATAGTCTGCGCGAGGTCGTCGGGTGCATGCGCGTAGCGGGCGACGATCTGGGCCGCGACGGCGATCATGAACCACATCCGCGTCTTCGACAGCGCACTGCCGATGATCGATTGCCAGTGATTGCTCCCGGGATCGCGGGCGCACAACCGTTTGCCGAGCCATTTCGCGGCAAGCAGCACGACCACGATGACGGCCCCGAGTAGCGACGCCAGCGCGATCTGGGTGGAATGGTTGACCACCCAGCCCACGCTGTCGGTCCACAGTTGCGGCAATCGGTCCGCCAGCGGCGGATCGGGAAGTTCGGTGGTATTGTTCATCAGGCCGCTTTGGACAGTGCCGCTCCGGGTTCGTCAAGCAACGCGATCAGTGCGCGTTCGGTCGGCGACAGCCAGCGTGTGGTACGCGGCAGGCGTGCGGCATCGAAGCCGGTCTCGCACAGCGCCAGGACTTGGGGGTGCACATAGGACTTGCGCGCGATGGCGGGCGTGTTGCCGAGCGCTTCGGCGACCGGCAGCAGGATATCGGTCAGCTTGGCCTTTCTGCCCGCCTTGCACGCCGCCGCGACCTGTTCGAGCGCAATGGCACTCGCGCTCCAGGTGCGGAAATGCTTGGCGGTAAACTCCTCGCCGGTCGCTTCCTTGATATAGGCGTTCACATCGGCCGACCCGACCGGACAGGGCGTGCCGTCGTCGTTCAGATACTGGAACAGATTCTGACCCGGCAGATCCTGTACGCGGCGGACCACCCGCAGCAGTCCCTTGTCGGTCAGGGTCAGCTTGCGCATGATCCCCGACTTGGCCCGGTATTGCAGGCTTAGCTTGCTCCCCGCGACTTTGGCGTGGCGGGTGCGCAGCGTCGTCGCGCCGAAGCTCTTGTTCGATTGCGCATAGGCCTCGTTCCCGACGCGAATACGGCCGATATCGAGCAGGCGCACGACGGCAGCGATCACGGTATCTCGGTCTGTCGGCTTGCCTGCGAGGTCGCGTTCGACCTGCGCGCGGAGCAGCGGGAGCGCGCGGCCGAAATCGGCGCAGCGATCGTACTTTGCTGCGTCCTGGCTGGCGCGGAAATCGGGGTGGTATCGATACTGGCGGCGACCCCGGGCGTCATAGCCGATCGCCTGGATATGGCCGTGCGGGCTGGGGCAATACCAGGCATCGACATACGCGGGGGGCAGGGCGACCCGGTTGAGCCGGTCGATCTCGTCGCGGTCGGTAATCCGGTTACCCTTGGCGTCGGTATAGGCCCAGCCATGCTTCAGCTTGCGTCGGGTGATGCCGGGCATGTCGGGGTCGATGTAGACTATCATGCCGCTGCAAACCGATCAGCCGGGCACTGGTTCCACGCGCTTCCCCCACGCGCCGCCATTGGCCGCCTGCACTGCCTTTTCATGGCGTGTGGCATAGGTGGATAGGCCGATCTGCGCCCCGACCAGCATGTAGACGAACGGCTGAAAGGCGATGCCGACAAAAGCGCCCCCAACCAGATAGATCAGATGCGCCTGCATCAATGCCCCCGCCAGCGGCGACAGCCACGGCATGTCGTCCCACTTTCGTGCCCGAGCGCGCAAGCGCTCCATGCTGAACAGGCCGCCGAAATGGATGCCGAGCCAAAGGATCAATCCCGGCCACCCCTGTTCGCCGAACATTTCGAAGTAGGAACTGTGGTAGGCGCGCGACTGGTCGTATTCGACGGTGTTGACGACATCGGTCTGGCCGCCGTCCTGTGCGACCTGCGTCTTGTCGATACGCAGGCGGTTGCCGCGATAGGCATCGAACCCCCCGCCCAGCGGATGCGCGTCGACATAGTCGATGGTCCATTTCCAGACGGCAAGCCGGGTCGAGGCCGAACTGTCGGCCTTATACCCTTTGATCGTGTCCATGCGGGCGGTGTAGCTTTCGGGCAGCATGGGAACCGCAATCGCGAGGCCCACGCCGACGAGCGACAGGTAGAGCAGTCGCCGCTTCGTGTGCCTCAGCATCAGCATCCCCAGCACCGCGATACAGATCAGGCCCGTCCGCGCCTGCGTACCGATCGGGATGAGCAGGCAGGCGAAGATCAGCGCACCCGCGAATACCCGGACGCGCCAGTCGGGTGGGTAGATGGTGCCGTAGGTTGCCAGCCACAGGATGATAGGGATGATGGCCACCGCAACCGTGGCGAGGATGCTGCCTTCGTAAAGCCCGGTATTGTTCGACACCATCAGGTTGAGCACGCCGTAACCGCCGCCCGACGCCAGTGTCTTGATACCGCCGACGATGATGATGGAGGCGGCACAGAGAACCATGAACAGCGTCAGCGCCTCGATCCGCAACCGCGTCCGCAAGGTCAGCGGCAGGAAGATCGCGAACACGAGCGCCTTCCACACCCAGTCCCATTTGGCGAGCGCATCGATGGGGAAGTCGGCGGTGCTGGTCGTGATCCCGCAATAGACAAGCAGCATGAACAGCAGCACTTGTTGCGGCGCAATGGTCGTGCCGCGCTTGTCGTCGGCCACCGCCCAGCCGAGAAACGCCAGTCCGAACGCGATCAGCGACACGGGCACGCTGTTCAGCAGGAAGTAGCTGAGCCGCTGGGGCGAGACGATGTCGACATAGGCATAGGTCAGCACGAACAGGAACGGCTGGCGAAAGCCGAGCCCGATCAGCGCAATCAGAAAGCCGACAAGGGCAAGGTCGTGCATCTATTTGCGGCCCCAGCCGCGCTTCTGCTCGGGCTCCGCCGCCTCGTCATTGAGGTCGGGGCGATGCAGCAGGCGCCACGCCGCATAGAGCAGCAGCGCGTGCGTCAGGCCGAGCGAGAAATTGTCGATCATGACTGTGCCACATAAGCGAAGGCAGTTGACGTCGCCTTAAGCTTGATTGTGGCACTGCGGCTGCGATGCGTATCCTCCATGTCCTCGACCACAGCCTGCCGCTGCACAGCGGCTACACGTTCCGCACGCGCGCGATCCTGAAGGCGCAACAGGCGCGCGGATGGCAGGTGATGGGGGTGACAGGTCGGCGGCACTACCGCGACGGCCCCGATCTGGAGACTGCCGACGGGCTGGAGTTCGCCCGCACGCCCAAGGGTTGGCAGCCGCCGAGTCCGCTGGGCGAGCTGGTCGAGATCAACGCCTTTTCGCGGAGCATTGCCAAGGCGATCGACCGGTTCCGCCCGGACATCGTCCATGCCCATTCGCCGGTACTCGATGCGCTGGCGGCGCTGAACGCGGTCAAGGCGCGCAAATTGCCGCTGGTCTATGAAATCCGTGCCTTTTGGGAGGATGCGGCTGTCGGCAACGGGACAGGGGTGGAGGGCAATGCCCGCTACCGCGCGACCAAGGCGCTGGAGAGCTGGGCGGTGAACCGCGCCGACGCAGTGGCGGTGATTTGCGAGGGGTTGCGCGGCGACCTGATCGAACGGGGCGTGGCGGCGGACAAGATCGTCGTATCGCCCAACGGCGTCGACCTGACTCTGTTCGGTGCGCCGATCCCCCCGGACCCGGTGCTTGCCGCCGAGCTCGGCCTGACCGGGGCGGACGTCGTCGGCTATATCGGCAGCTTCTACGATTATGAGGGGATCGACGACCTGATTGCGGCGATGCCCGCGCTGGTCGCTGCGCGCCCGCTGGCCCGACTGCTGCTCGTCGGCGGCGGACCGATGGAGGCGGCGTTGCGCGCGCAGGCACTGGCCTCGCCGGTCCACGACCGCATCGTGTTCGTCGGGCGGGTGCCGCACGAACGGGTCGAGGATTATTACGCACTGACCGATGTGCTCGCGTATCCACGCAAGCGGATGCGGCTGACCGATCTGGTCACGCCGTTGAAACCGCTCGAGGCAATGGCGCAGCGGCGGCTGGTCGCGGCGTCGGATGTCGGCGGGCATCGCGAGCTGATCGAGGACGGCGTGACCGGCACCCTGTTCACGCCGGGCGATCCGGCGGCTATTGCCACGGCGCTATCGACCCTGTTCGCCGATCGCGACCATTGGGAAGAACGGCGAAACCGGGCGCGCAAATTTGTCGAGGCCGAACGTAACTGGTCGTCAAACATTGCGCGTTACGAACCGGTTTACCAAAAGCTCGTGAACGCACGGGCACGATAAGGACTGGCGCATGGCCAAGAAGCGTTCCCTGATCCAGCGACTGCCGCTGGCTCCTGTTTTCGGTGCGATGCTGGGCAGCGCGGCGGCCATATTGGTCGCGGCAACCCCGCAATGGCTGTTCGACGCCACGGTTGTGTCGTCGGGGATCGGCGACGTGCTGAGCGTTGCCCAGCCGCCGCTCGGGATCAAAGCACGGTTGCTTGCTATCTTGGTCGCCTTTGCCGGTGCGGCGCTGTTCGGCTGGTTGGTCGGGCGCGCGGTCGAGCGGTTCCTGTCCGGGCCGCGCGCGCCGATAACTGTCGCAGAGGACGATGCCCTCGACCTGAGCGAATTCGTTGTCGAAGCCCCGGCGGTTGCCAGGCCACGCCGCCCGATCTCTGCCGATCGCGAACTCGGTGCGCCGCTGATGTCTGACGAGGCCCTGGCCACGGGTGCCGCCTTTGCCGAACCGTTGCCGGCGTTCGACCCGACCCTGTTCGAGGATGAGCCGACCGAAGACCCGCTGTTCGCGTCCGTGGCCGATACGCCCGAAATTCCCGAAGCCGAAGTCGTGACGTCCGGCCCCGAGATGGCCGACGATACCGCCCTGCAGGCACCGCTTGCCATCGAGGAATTCGATATACCCCCTGCGTCCGATGAGTCCGATATCTTGCCCGGCGAAAGCAGCATCGTGGCGCTGATCCGGCGGCTGGAAGTCGGAATGGCGAAGCGTAACCGGCCCCAGCCGCCGCACCCGGGCGCGCCGGCTGCTGCCGAGCCCGTCGCCAGCCATACCGACTGGATGGTGCGCCAATCCGATGCGGCATCGTTCGACGAGGATGCGACGCGTGCGCTCGGGACGTTGCGGCGCATGGCGGGCTGATCAGGCAGCATCGATTGTCAGCACTTCCACGCTGACGCGGGTACAGTCGACACTGGCCACAATCGCATCGGCCACGAACCCGCCAGGCAGGGTGATGTCGGCTTCGGGCAGTGTCCGGGCGAACGGCGGAACTTTGGCGGTCGCACCTACCGTGAAAGCAAAGCAGTGGCGTGCGCCGTTGAACGTCGCGCTGTGCCAAGGCGTGTCACTGTGTTCGACAGCTTCGAGCGGCCCGAGCTGGGCGGCAAAATGGCGCAGCAGCGCCTGAGCATGGCAATTCATGCCGCCTGCTGCTCGATATAGGCGATGACGCGCCGCCGCAGCCGGTCGCCGACCGTTCGGCCGAGCCGCAGATCGTGGACGAGGCGTGGGTCGCGTGCGGCCGCGCGTCCGAACTTCGTCGGCGGCGTGCCGGTACGGCGCAGATAGGCTTCGATAAGGGTCAACAACATCTCATCCCCCAGATTTACGTGAGCGGTGATTCGCTAGGAGGTTTCCTATCTCTAAGGCATTTTCCTACTTGTCTAGGGTATTTCCTATCGGTATGAGGGACGCATGACCGATCCGCGCCTTGCTCTCGACCAGTTGATCCGCGACCGCGGTGAGGATTACGCCTCGCTGTCGCGGCTGCTGGGGCGCAACGCCGCCTATATCCAGCAGTTCATCCGGCGCGGCACGCCCAAGAAGCTCGACGAGGACGACCGAAGGATACTGGCGCGCTACTTCCGCGTCGACGAGGCCGTACTCGGCGGGCCGCGCACGCCGGTTATTGCCCGCCCGCAGGAACGGCGCGGCGCCGATTTCGTGCGTATCCCGCGGCTGGCGGTAGGGGCGTCGGCCGGACCCGGCGCGCTCGATGCCGGGGAGGCGGGACTCGACGACTTCATCCTCGATGCCCAATCGGTCCGGGCGCTGGGCGATGCCGGAATGCTGTCGATGATCCGGGTCAGCGGCGATTCAATGGAGCCGACCCTGGGCGACGGCGACGACATCCTGGTCGACCGCAGCGACGGCGGCGATCGCGTCCGCGACGGCATCTACGTCCTGCGTTTCGACGACGCGCTGAACGTCAAACGGATCGCGATGAACCCGGAGGGACGCCGCTTCACCGTGCGCAGCGACAATCCCGCCTATCCGTCATGGCCCGACTGCGATCCGGCCCGCATCGACATCATCGGGCGCGTGGTCTGGGTCGGGCGGCGGGTGCGTTAACGCCTATTGCTTCGCCAGCGCCTCGACCTTGGCCAGATCGATCGCGGTAACGGCGGCCTTGAACGCGTCGATCGACGCGGCTTTCCCTTCGGCCTGCACCATCACGCGGTCGCCGACGATGGTGCCATAGCTGCCGCGCTTGTCGGCGCTGTCGTACTTCTCGGTGGTCAAGCGCCCATCGACCTTGCCGACCTTTTCATAGCTGGTCGCGTCCTGCTTCGACGACTGGACGTTGAGCGCGCCACCCAGCGCAGCCATCCCGCCCATTGCGCCCATGTCGGTGATCGACAGCGTGATCTCGTTGTCACCCGCGCCATAGCGCGCCTCGGCGTTCGATCCCGCGATCCCGCCGGCACCCGCCGACTGGCTTTCGACGGACGTGCGCGTCAGTCCGTTCAGGGTCGCGGGCAGCAATCCCTGCAACACATCGGGCGCGATGGCCGTCGCCTGTCCGTTCTTGGCGCGTTCGGCCGCCGCTTCCATCCTCTTCGACGCTTCTTCGAGCTTGCCCAGGTCGACCGAGCCTGCGCCGGGGACATTGACGGTACCCGACAGGCTGCCCTGGCTCCCCATCGTCGCCCCTCCGCCGAACAACGCAGCGACAGGAACCGTAACGAGGCCGATGACAAGCCAGGCCACGATCATCGCAACGACGACGACCGCAGTATAGGGAAGTGCCTTTTCCTCCGGTGCCTTCATCAACACAGGCAGACCGAGGTAGATGAGGTACAGGCTGTAAAGCCCGCCGAGTACGCCCAGCACGCCGAGCGCGGGGATCAGGCCGAAAACCCCGGCTACCCATCCTGCAGTCGCGCCATAGGCGGCGACCTTGAATGCCGCTGTCTGGTTCTTCACCGCACTGAATTGCGGGGCAAGCGCGTCGATCACGAGGGCAAAGACAAAGACCATGATCAGGGTCAGCACATAGCCAACCACCGCGGTCGACAGCGCGGCAAGGATCGACGGGCGATAGGAGATGCCGAACGCGCCGATGCCGAATGCCAGCGACCCGATAAGGTTCGCCACCGGCCCGATCGCGGCGAGTGGAATGACATGGCTTTTGTAAATGTCGGCAATCGTGGTCGGTTCAGCCTCGATCCGGGGCCATTCGGTCTTGGGCGACATCAGGATCGCCTTGACCCGTTCGATCAGGGCATTGCCCGCCGGTGCCGGTCCGATATCGCTCATTGTCAGTCCCCTGTTACGCTCGTGAGGGCTGTGTTCGTTGCAGCGCGGGTGCGACCCCCTATTTGTCGAACCCGCGTGCCTTACCCCAGGTCCGCGCGGCTGTGTAGCCCAGATAACCGGTGCCGAAGAGCGCCCACATCGATTCCGGGATCGCGGCGAGATAGGCCGTCATTCCCGCGGCGACATTCGCCGCCATCGTCGGCTGGACGGCGGCGATCAGGCCCATCGGGATCGCCCACAGTATCATCGCGTACATGACATAGAGGAACGAGGGGCGCGCGCGGCTGGTCCACGGGTCGTTGCTTTGCGCTTCGGCAACGATGGCCGATAATTGTGTGCGCAGCGTTTCCATTTCCTGGCTCCCCTGCATCTTGAGCAGTTCGAGCTTGGCGGCGTCGCGGGCGCGGGGATCGGGAATGATCTTGTCGATCAGGCCGGCGATGGGGGCAATCAGCGATTCGAGAATGGGCATGCCGATATCCTTTCATTCGGGCGGAAGTTCACACTACGTCCCCCCATTATGTGTGAACTTCCGGGTCAACCGAGGCGGTTGGCGAGCCAGCCGTAGAGGAATGCCTCGTTTGCGGGGCGGCGCTCGGCGAGGTCGAGGTAGCGTTCGCCCTGCAGCGCTTCGAGCGCCTTCATCAGCACGCTTTCGCCATGCGGTTTGCGGCGGTCGAGGAAGATTGTGAGCGCCGCCATCGTGGCATCGTCGATGCGGGGACCTGACACGATGTCGGGATAATCCGACGCGCCGCGATTGAGCGCGTTGAGCGCGCGATGCAGGAACGACACTGCGATTGCGGGGCCCATGTTGACGCCGGTGTCGAACAGTTCCGCCGCAATATCGGGCGCGACCTCGCCGACGCGGTCGAACCCGGGCCGCTGCCAGTAGATACGGCGGTAGATCGAGACCGCGTCCGTACGGGGGAAGGCGCGCATGTCGCCGCGATATCCGTGAGCGCGGGCGACGGCCTCGGTCACGCCCCAGCGCGTGGCGCCGCCCCGGTCGGCGGGATGATTGGCATAGCCGCCTTCACGGCCGATGACGGTGTCGATAAGCGAATCGATGTCCATAATTCGGTTCCTTTCCGAATCAGAACATAACCAGAACGGTTTGTTGTAGGAAAGCGGTTTTTTTAGCGCCGCTCCAGCACGATCCCCAGCACCAGCGCGACCCCGGCGGCCCATAGGATTGCGGCGGCCCCGCCCAGCACGATGTCCGGCGTCGCGCCATAGAGTGACGGCATCCAGGTCAGCGCCAGTCCATCGAGCAGCGACGCGGCACCGGTCATGACCGTGGCCCCGATCGCGGCATGGTTGCGCCCGACACCGGCAAGGCGATAGCCGAGCAACAGCGCCACCACCGTCCCCGGCACGATCACCGCGAACAGCCCTGCGGTCAGCGTATCGTTCCCGACCCACCCCGTCGCCGTCCCGCGCACGATCAATGCGGCGATGAACCAATAGACGGCACCGATCACGGCGAGCGTCGTGAACTGGCGGGGTGCAAGGGGCAGGCGTTCGGTCGGGCTGGTCATCGGCGCATCTCCATCATGAACCACCATCCATTACAGAAATGTAGCGTGCGCTACAATAGTTGATCGACCCGCTTGAGAAACCGCTGTCCTAGTCCCCGCGCTCTGTGCTTAGCTGCCGCCATGACCATCCGCCCGGCCCCAGCTCGCCCCGAAATCCAATCCCGCCGACCGCGCCTGTTGTCCGCCGCGATTTGCGCCTTGCTCGTGAGTGTCGGCGCACCTGCGCTCGCCGAGGCCCCGCCCATCGACGCCGCGACTCAGGCGCGGATCGACCGTATCCTGAAGGCGACGCCGCTGATCGACGGGCACAACGACATCGCCGAGCAGCTGGGCGAGTATCATGGTGGCAAGGTCGACGGGCTGGCGAGCGGCACCGACGGCTGGCCCGACCGTCCGCTGATGACCGACATGGTGCGACTGCATGCAGGCCGCGTCGGCGGACAGTTCTGGTCTGTCTACATCGACGGAACGATTACCGGCGACGCCGCAATCCGCCGCACGCTGGAACAGATCGACATCGTCGATCGGATGATCGCCGCCTATCCCCGCGACCTGGAATTGGCCCGCACGGCCGACGACATCGTCCGCATTCACCGGACTGGGAAGGTCGCCTCGATGATCGGAATCGAAGGCGGCCGCCAGATCGGCGGCAGCTTGCCCGCCCTGCGGCAATTCTACCGGCTCGGCGCGCGCTACATGACACTCAGCCATAACCAGGCGACCGAATGGGCCGACAGCGCGACCGACGAGACCAGAATTCATGGCTTGTCACCGTTCGGGCTGAGCGTGATCGCCGAGATGAACCGGCTGGGGATGCTCGTCGATCTCAGCCATGTTTCGCCCGAGGTGATGAAACAGGCGATCGCCGCCAGTCGTGCACCGGTGATCTTCTCCCACAGTTCTGCGCGCGCGCTCAACGATCATCCGCGCAACGTGCCCGACGATGTGCTGGCGCTGCTGCCGACAAATGGGGGCGTGGTGATGGTCAATTGGGTGCCGGGCTTCCTGTCGCCTGCGCGCATTCGGCATGACGCCGAGAAGGCCGCCGAAGAGGCACGGCTGAAGACGTTGATCCGCAACAGCAGCGCGGCCGTGGCGGCCGGTGTAAAGGCGTGGGAAGCGAGCCACCCGACTCCGGAAGTGACGGTCCGCGACATCGCAGACCATATCGATCATGTCGCCAAGGTCGCGGGGCATGACCATGTCGGCATCGGCGCGGACCTCGACGGGATCGACAGCACGCCGACAGATATGGTGGGCGTCGAGACCTATCCGCGCCTGTTCGCCGAACTGATCCGTCGCGGCTGGAGCGATGCCGACCTCGCCAAACTCGCCGGCGGCAACATCCTGCGCGTGATCCGCGGGGCGGAAGCGATCGCCGTCGCGATGAAGGGCATTCCACCCTCCACCGCGACGATCGACGCGAAATAGCTAGATTAACGGCGACCCGTAATAATCGTTGACGCTGCGGTTATAGTCGCGGTCAAAAACCGGCTCAGCGTCGCGCTCGTATTTCGGCGAATTCTCGAGGGTCGACTTGTCGAGATCGACGACATAACCATCCTTTTCGGGGACATAGTCCAGCACGCTCCACGGCAGCGGGTGGAGAGATCCGCCCATGCCGAACAGGCCTCCGAACGACAGATTGGCGTACTCGACCTTGCCGCTCAGCTTGTCGACCATGAAGTTCTGGATGCTGCCAAGCTTTTCGCCCTCGCGGTTGTAAACGGCAGTTCCTTCAACGCGGTCGGAGGCAATCAGACCGGTATGGCCCGTATCTGTGGAAGTGCTCACGATAACTCTCCTGTCACGCGGCGCGCGCGGGGGTGCGGTCCGCATCACGACAGAACGAGCCATCGGCCGACTGGCTCCCCGCTCTGGATGCTATTTGTCGCGCGCCAGGACCGCTACGCCGGGAAAGTCGCTGAACGCGCCGTCGATGCCCAGCGCGTAGAACTGGCGGAGTTCGGCGGCCAGATCGCCGTGCGCCGCGGGGTCGGTGGCGTTGCGCAGCTCGGCGGGCAGGAAGAAGTTTTCGGCGCGGAACGTCCAGACATGGACTTTCAATCCGGCCTTGTGCGCGTCAGCCACCAGCGTCGTCGGCGGCAACGAGCGGCCCGCCGCATCGCGCGGCACGATCAGCGCCTTGGTCACGCCGACCGCATCGGCATAGCGCGCCACATCGGCAAGGCCCGCCGCGGTGACCATTGCGGTGGACGGCAGGTCGGGGCGGTCGGCGGGATGACCGCTGCCGTCGATCAACTGGACGAGGCGCAGCTTGGTCAGCTTGCGCAGGCGTTGCAGATTGCCGACCTCGAACGACTGGATGAACACCGGGTCGGTCGCCTTCGTATAACCCGCCTTCGTCAACGCGGCGAGCAGCGGCTTTTCCATGTTCATGCCCAGCCCGTCGAAATAGGTGCCGTGCTTGATCTCCGGGTACACGCCGACGCGCTTGTGGGTGGTGGCGGCCAGCGCGAGGATTTCGGCAAAGGTCGGGATTTCGAACTGCCCGTCATAGGCGCGATTTTGCGGCCGCAGCTGGGGCAGGCGCTCGCGCGCGCGCAACGTCTTCAATTCGGCCAGGGTAAAATCTTCGGTGAACCAGCCCGTAAAGCTATGGCCATCGATAATCCTGGTCGCCTTGCGCGCGGCAAATTCGGGATGGTCGGCGACGTCGGTGGTCCCCGAAATCTCGTTCTCGTGTCGCGCGACCAGCACATGGTCCTTCGTCATCACCAGATCGGGCTCGATGAAATCGGCCCCCTGTTCGATGGCGCGGGTGTAGGACGCCAGCGTATGTTCGGGCCGCTCGCCGCTTGCCCCGCGATGCGCGATGACCAGCGGGTGCCCAACGGACGTCGGGGGTGTAAGTGCTGCAGCCGCCATCATCGCCCACCATCCGAGCATAGGTCTCTCATCTTGTCACGCCTCTTGTCATGCTTTGGCACGCACGCCATGTCGCTAATATGACAGCAACGCCTCCCATGCGGGCCGCCATCGTTCCGGTCACCCCGCTTCAACAGAATTGTACGTTGCTGTGGTGCACCGCGACCATGCGCGGGGCCTTCGTCGATCCCGGCGGCGACTTGCCCAAGCTCAAGGCGGCGGTGGCGCAGGCGGGCGTTACGATCGAAAAGATTCTGATCACCCACGGCCACATCGACCATTGCGGAGAAGCGGGCACGCTGGCGAAGGAGCTGGGCGTGCCGATCGAAGGACCGCATGAGGCCGACCGCTTCTGGATCAGCCGCCTTGAGGACGACGGGCGCAGCTACGGCGTCAACGGCAAGATTTTCGAACCCGACCGCTGGCTCGACAATGGTGACACGGTGACCGTCGGCAATCTGACGCTCGACGTCTATCATTGCCCCGGCCACACCCCCGGCCATGTCGTGTTCCATCACGCGCCCTCGGGCGTTGCGATGGTTGGCGATGTCCTGTTCCAGGGGTCGATCGGGCGCACCGATTTTCCGATGGGCAATCATCAGGATCTGCTCGACGCGATCGTCACGCGGCTGTGGCCGCTGGGCGGGGCGACCAATTTCGTCCCCGGCCACGGTCCCATGTCAACCTTCGCGCACGAACGCGCGACCAATCCCTATGTCGCCGACCAGGTTCTGGCAGCGGCATGAACGTCGCGCGTCAGCCCGCGCGAATCTCGTGCATCTCGATCGTGTTGACGGTCAGATAGGGGATGGCAACCGCGGCGACCGAAAGGCCGATCAGAATAAGGAACGTCGTGAGCGTGCCGATCATGCGCCCCGGCTTGAACGCACCGGTCATGCCCAGCCCGTGGAATACGCGTCCGACCAGATAGACGGCCGAGACAACCCACAGCCACAGCGGGCTGCCCCAGGCGAGTTCGATTGCCGCCAGGAGGATCAGGACGAACGGTGTGTATTCGACAAAGTTCGATTGCGCCCGCATGGCCGCGACCAGGGCTTCGTTGCCGCCATCGCCCATCAGAATCTTCTGCGTCGTCCGTACCCGCCCGCACCGCATGGCCAGCCAGATATTGATAAGGCCTGCAGCGCCCGCCGCCGTCAGCGTGATTGGCAAAATCGTCATGTTGGTGCTCCCCGTTGTTGGCGGGGGCTTGGCAGATGCGCACTGTGCTTGCAACGCAGCGGTAAATGGGTATAGGCGCTCGCCTTCGCTCGCGGGCCGTTTTGTCCCAGGCGCATCCGGACTTCGTGTCCTGTGCGCCAAGAGCCCGATACGGATTTTCAGGATTTAGACATGGCCGTTCCCAAGAGAAAAACCACGCCGTCGAAGCGCAACATGCGCCGCAGCCACGACAGCTTGACCCCCGCAGCCTTTCAGGAGTGCCCGAATTGCGGCGAACTGAAGCGTCCGCACCACGTCTGTGGAGCCTGCGGCCATTATAACGGACGCGAGATCGTTTCGGTCGACGCGTAAGCGAAAGGGACGGGGCAAAAGGTGTCTGAAGCCCGGCGAATCGCCATCGATGCGATGGGCGGTGATGTCGGCCCCGGCGTGATGGTGGCGGGTGCCGCCCTCGCCAAGGCGCAATGGCCCGCTCTCGAATTCGCGCTCGTCGGTGACGAAGCCGCGATACGGGCCGAACTTGCCGCGCATCCGTCGCTTGCCAGTTCCGACATCATCCATGCCGCCGACGTCATCGGGGGCGATGAAAAGCCGACGCAAGCTATCCGGCGCGCCAAGACCACATCGATGGGTCTTGCCGTAGCGGCCGTCAAGGCCGGCACGGCATCTGCTGCTGTGTCCGCCGGGAACACCGGCGCACTGATGGCCATGGCCAAGATTGCGCTGCGCACCATGCCCGGCATCGACCGCCCGGCGCTGGCTGCCCTGTTGCCCAGTCTGGGCGAAACCGATCATGTCATGCTCGACCTGGGCGCCAATACCGAGTGCGACGCGCGCAACCTCATCGAATTTGCGGTGATGGGCGCGGCCTACGCCCGCTGTGCGCTGGGGCTCGAGAACCCGCGCGTCAACCTGCTCAACATCGGGACCGAGGAACTAAAAGGGACCGAGGAAATCCGCGACGCTGCCGCGCTGCTGCGCGAGGCGGTCGGCCTGCCGATGCGATTCGGCGGGTTTATCGAGGGCGACAAGATCTCCCGCGGCGAAACCGATGTCGTCGTCTGCGACGGGTTTTCGGGCAATATTGCGCTGAAGACGATGGAGGGCACCGCGCGGTTCGTGACGGACCTGCTGCGAATCGCCTTCACCAGTTCGATCCGGTCAAAATTCGGTTTCCTTGTTTCGAAACCCGCGACCGAATTGCTGCGCCACCGGCTCGACCCGAACAATCACAATGGTGCGGTGTTTCTCGGCCTCAACGGCATTGTCGTGAAAAGCCACGGCAGCGCGAATGTGAAGGGTGTGGCCAACGCTATCGGGGTGGCGGCCAAGCTGGTCGCTAACGACATCACTCGCCGCATTGCCGAGGATCTCGGCCATTTCGCTGGGCACCGCGCCCTGACCGCGTCGTCCCCGACCGCCGCAGCTTCGGCCCCGGAATCGGCGAAATGAGACGTGCAGCCGTGCTCGGCACCGGTGCCGCCTTGCCCGCGCGCCGGGTGTCGAACGCCGAACTCGCCGAAACCGTCGACACGACCGACGAATGGATCGTCGAGCGCACCGGCATCCGCTTTCGCCATATCGCGGGCGAGGGCGAGACGACCTCCACCCTGGCGACCGAGGCCTGCCGTCGCGCACTCGCCTCGGCGGGCATGACGACCGGCGACATCGACCTGATCGTGCTCGCGACTGCCACCCCCGACCAGACGTTCCCGTCCAGCGCGACGCTGGTGCAGGCGGCGCTCGGCATCGACGATTGCGTCGCGTTCGACGTCGGCGCGGTGTGCTCGGGCTTTCTCTACGCGGTTTCGGTCGCCGAAAGCATGATCCGCGCAGGCTCTGCCACCAACGCGCTGGTTATCGGCGCGGAGACGTTCAGCCGCCTCCTCGACTGGGAGGATCGCACGACCTGTGTCCTGTTCGGCGACGGCGCGGGCGCGATCGTGCTGGGCGCCACGGACGATGCCAATGAAACGGGCCGCGGCGTCCTGTCGGCAAAGCTCCACGCCGACGGGCGCTATAATCAGCTGCTCTATGTCGATGGCGGCCCCTCGACGACCGGCACCGTCGGCAAGCTGCGCATGAAGGGCCGCGAGGTGTTCCGCCACGCCGTCACCAATCTGGCGAGTGTCATGGGCGAAGCGCTGACCCTGGCCGAGCTGACCCCCGACGACGTCGACTGGGTTGTCCCGCACCAGGCCAATGCCCGCATCCTCGATGCGACCGCCAAGAAACTGGGCCTCGCGCCCGAAAAGGTCGTCGTGACCGTCGCCGACCACGCCAACACGTCCGCCGCCTCGGTGCCGCTCGCGCTCGACACGGCGGTGCGCGACGGCCGGATCAAGACCGGCGACATCGTCGTGCTGGAGGCGATGGGTGGCGGCTTTACCTGGGGCGCAGCGGTTCTGCGCTGGTGATTTGACGTCATAAATGACGCGGTTAAGATACGGGCAACCGCAGACTTTGCCGAGGGGGGGCATATGGCTAAGGCAGGGAATTTGACACGGGCCGACATTGCGGAGGCCGTGCATCGCAAGATCGGGCTTTCGCGCGTCGATTCATCGACGCTGGTGGAGGGCATTCTGCGCCACATGTGCGAGTCGCTGTCGAAGGGGGAGAACGTCAAGATCTCCAGCTTCGGCACGTTCGTGCTGCGCGACAAGGGGGGGCGCGTCGGCCGCAATCCGAAGACCGGCGTCGAAGTGCCGATCTCGCCGCGCCGCGTGCTCACCTTCCGCGCCAGCCAGATGATGCGCGACCGGATTACGGGGAGCTGAGGCAAAACTTGCCCGATTCGGTAAAGAGCGACAGCGCGTTTCGGACCATCGGCGAACTCAGCGCCGAACTGGGCGTGCCGCAGCATATCCTGCGCTATTGGGAGACGCGGTTTCCGCAACTCCGCCCGCTGACCCGCGCGGGCAACCGGCGCTACTACCGGCCCGAGGATGTGGCGCTCGCCCGCCGCATCGACGCCGCGCTCAACCGCGACGGCTATACGATCAAGGGCGTGCAGAAACTGCTGACCGGTGAAAAGCCGCCCGCACCGGTTGCCAGCGCAAAGCCTGTCGCCGCCGCGTCGGTTCTGGCCGACCTGACGCGCATCCGTGGCGCGCTCGCGGAAGCACTCGAAGGCTGAACTCGGGTCAGGCTCGTGGAAGCGGGTCGCGCTGACGCTGACCCGCCAGCGCGTCCCAGTCGTGCGCCTCATCGGGGTGGAGCACTTGATACGCCGCCCGCTTGGCCGGGTCGCGCGCGATGGCGATCAACGCTTGTCGCCGTACCGCCTCGACCTTCTTCAGGATGTTCGCCCGCGCGGTATCGGGGTCGGACGGCTTCATCCACGGCTTCGGCTTGGCCGCCAGCTTCGACCCGCCCGGATACTGGTCGGGCATGTGGTGCTGCAATGCCCAGATCATCGTGCGGTGGTTGAACCGGCGCCGCTCGATCCGCGTCTTCTTGCCGATGATCACCGTTTCGGGAACGCCGTGGATGGCATGGTCGAACAGGACGTCGCGGATCCGCGCCGCGCCCATGCCGACGGCGATGTCCCACGCGCGGGCAAAGCTGCCCCCGTCCTTGGCATGGCGCAGTTTATATACGCCGCAATGCGACATGCCGCACGCCTCGGTCGCCAGCCGCACGCTGCCGGTCTGCGCCAGCCCCGCAATAAAGTCGCGCTGCTTGGCGGCGGTCCATCCGTGCGAAACGGTTTGGCGCGGGACGGGCGTGAAGTCGGGAAGGGCGGCGGGGGAGGCGGAATGGTTGCTCATGCGACTCACGCTAACCGATATGGTTCGTTGTAGGAAAGCGGTTTTTTGCGTAATTCCGCTGTGAAGGCGCGGGCACGTTAAGTCCTCCCCAGCGCAGCGCAGGGGAGGTGGCGGCGAAGCCGACGGAGGGGCGCGAGCGCAGCGAGCGACGCTATTGCCACTGGAGACACCGTCCGCCGCTGAACGCGGCGGCCCCTCCGCCCTGCGGGCACCTCCCCTGCGCTTCGCTGGGGAGGACTAAAATCCCCCCCCCCCACGGAACAATAACCCCCGTCATCCCTTCCTCCCCCGAACGCGCACCCCCGCGCCCCAAAGGAACCCCCCATGAAAATCCTCATGATCCTCACCTCGCACGACCAACTTGGCGACACCGGTGAAAAGACCGGCTTCTGGATCGAGGAATTTGCCGCGCCCTATTATGTGTTCCTCGATGCGGGGGCGGAGGTCACGCTCGCCTCGCCAAAGGGTGGACAGCCCCCGCTCGACCCGAAAAGCGACGCGCCCGATGCCCAGACCGACGCCACCCGCCGCTTCCGCGCCGATGCGGCGGCGACCGCGGCGCTGGCGGCAACGCACAAACTGGGCGAGATCGACGTCGCCGGCTATGATGCGGTTTTCTACCCCGGCGGCCACGGCCCGCTGTGGGACCTGACCAATGACGCGCACTCGATTGCCCTCATCGAAACCGCGCTTGCCGCCGACAAGCCCGTCGCCCTCGTCTGCCACGCCCCCGGCGTGCTTAAGAACGTCCACGCGGCGGACGGATCGCCGCTGGTCAAGGGTCGCAAGGTCGCCGGCTTCACCAATGGCGAGGAAGCCGCCGTCGGCCTGACCCACGTCGTGCCGTTCCTGGTGGAGGACATGCTGAAGGCCAACGGCGGCGCGTACAGCAAGGGCCCGGACTTCGCGCCCTATGTGGTGCAGGACGGGATGCTGATCACGGGGCAGAACCCGGCGTCGTCTGAGGAGGCTGCGAAAGCGGTGGTGGCTGCGCTGGAGCGAGGCGCGTAGCGGAGCAGTGCGCCGGTGACGACCGCCGCAGGCCGGTCGTCCCCCAGACGACCTGAAACAGCCGGGGGCTGTTTCACCCGATGCTCCAGCCTTGCCAAGGCAATGACTGACGACGTGGCTTCGTCACGGCGGCCAATCTACATCAGCCCCTGATCGTTATCTCGATTGCATCGACGGTGACGCCAAAGGCAGTTGCGAGACCTACTTTTGCATCGGCGATTGTCATGGGTGAGCCATAGTCAGCGTTGGCGGACTCAGGTCCTGAAACATAGACGAACTTAACCCGTTCGTTATCGAGATCGACCTCTGTCGCTTTCCAACCCGCGCCTTGCCATGACAGGCTTTGGCCACGACCTTGGTTGGCCCACCATGCGTAATAGCTCCGCGCACTTGCCGGCAAAGGAAAACCCAGGATTTGTTCCAACTCATCGAACCGTGCCTGCCAGTTCGTTTTGGGGCCAAGATTGGCTAGATGCTGGGTTAGCTTCATGTATTTAGACATTGTATCATCCGCTACTAATTATGGCAGATAGATATGATAATATATGATATATGTTAAGCGTTATATAACACGTATATGTTTATGTCATGGATGTGAGCTGCTGGGTATAATGGGCGACCTGCGGCTCAACCGTGATCGCAGCTGGATCGGCCTCATTGAAATGAACCGCTTCGACTGGCCCGCCCCGATATGCGTCCGGTCGGCGGCGATGGTGATCCGTTCTATGGGGCGTTGCCGGACTGGCTGTTCATGAAGGTGCGCGGCGCGATTGGCGAGCGGGCGCGGGGTGGGAAGTTGCCTGTGACGAATTGGGGGGGGCAATGAGTTAGGTCAACTGATACCATGACCCCACTCTAGTTTACTGGTGACAATTAAGGCATATTCGCTTGATGGCATGGAACGATCTCAAGCGGACAATCATGTCCCAGACAGAGGATGCAACGGTCGGTACTGCTTACAGGGCAGCTGCCCGGTCGATACCCTACGCCTTAAGAGGCGGTTCATTAATTAGAACGCTTCGCGGATTTATTGTGCTTGTTGCAAATGCTCGCCAAGTAGATCAAGATTTTCTTGCATCGGCGGCGCTTTGTGTAAATGATATTGGTAACTCCGCTCTTGCGACAGACGGTGTTCTTAGATCGATAAAATCCGCACTCGAGGTTTGCCTGTCACCTGGCAAAGATGACCGGGTCGCGCTTACTCGTAAATCTCTTCAGGCGTCTAGAGATCAATTTGAAAATCGGCGATTGCCTTCCGTTGGAGTGAGCTACGCCGATAATATACCCACTGGTTACATAGATATCTGGAAAATATCAGAATCAGAATTGAATCAATTTACGCGACGCGAATCTGCAGTTTCACCGATTTTTCCAAAGAACTACGAAATAACACAAGCATGGCACAATTTTCAGACGTCCTTAATGGCTCTAGAGGACAGTTGGGGAATTTGGATAACTTGGCTTCGATTTAGATTAATGGGTATCAGTAGTTATGGCATACCCGACAGTGTATGGATTCATTTTGAAAATGAAATAGCGAAGAAACCCGAGTCATTTTGGTCGATGCCGTCAATTGAAATAAATATTGAATTAGCTGAAACCGTAGAGAGACTGACAGAAGGTGCGATAGAGCAGGAAATAGCTCGAGCTCAAGAAAAATCTGGTATCGTGTTTAGCTACGACGAAAACGGTGTAATTGACATCGAATCGGTTAATTTAAAAAATCCAATCATTTCGGACTTTGGGCATGAATTAAAGAACGCTATCGACGTTTTAGAAAATCTATGTGTTACCAATTCGTCTGAAGAGGTAAGACAACTAATTTCTAGTTACAGAGAGGTTGTCTCTTCGGCAAAATTTGACGCTGCTCGGTTCGTATTTCGTGGAGCCGAACTTAGGCGGTGTGAGCGATTTCAAAGAAATAGAGATTTAGATTCAAATATCCCTGTAATTCAGGATGACGTTCTGATTGCATTAGAAACCGTAGTCAGCGCCCACAATTTAATTCTCGCCGTAAACCCAGAACTTAAAGATCTAGATGCTGCAATGTATGGAATCCCGCCTGAAACATGGCCCTTCAGCGCCGAATATATAAGAAAACTGTTAAGAGCTACAAAAGAGCGGGTTGCCTTTACCAAGCGTGCGAGAGAGGCTCTAGTATTTGTTTCGGGGCAATCTGAGTTATTCAGTCAATCAAATTCCGAAGAAAATGGCTTTATAGCTTCAGTTTCGCTTGTAAACTTGACGAAAACATTTTCATCTTTCGTCTGGACACATCGTAAGATTATTGCAGCCGGAGCGTTTGCTGTACCAGTAGCTCTATACGGTATAGGACAATGGGCCATCGCGAACCAATTCACCTTGATAGGTTACTTTCCTGAGGGAAGTGCATTAGGTACGTTAGTCACCAGAGTAATAGAATTTCTGAAGATTCTTCCGTTAGCCTAACAAATCACGAATTTTATTTATTTAATGTAGTTTCGAACCGTCTTAAGCGCGGTGCCAGATATCCCCGTGTAATTCCGCTTCCGCACGGGAGGCCCGTCCCCTGAAGGCCATGTCGTGCTCGGCCTTCGCCACGCTCTTCGTCGTTGAACTAGGCGAGCAGCGGCTTGAGATAATGCCCCGTATAACTCTGCGGCTCCTTCACCACCGTTTCCGGCGTCCCCACCGCCACAATCTTACCCCCGCGTACGCCGCCTTCCGGCCCCAGGTCGATCAGCCAGTCCGCCGTCTTGATCACCTCCCGCCATACGGCGTATGCTCGCTCGGTCAGTCCCCCGGACTGCCCGGCCTTCGGCCACCACTTCGTCGTCATTGAACGCGAGCGTCAAGATACCGGCGTCAGGAGCGGCGCGAGATAGTGTCCCGTGTAACTCCTTGGTTCTTTCACGACGGTTTCCGGCGTACCAACAGCGACAATCTCGCCGCCCCTGACGCCTCCCTCGGGACCGAGATCGATGATCCAGTCCGCCGTCTTGATCACCTCCAGATTGTGCTCGATCACCACGACCGTATTCCCCTGCTCCACCAGCGCGTGGAGCACTTCGAGCAGTTTGCGCACATCCTCGAAATGCAGGCCCGTGGTCGGCTCGTCGAGAATATACAGCGTGCTGCCGGTCGCGCGGCGTGACAGTTCCTTGGCGAGTTTGACGCGCTGGGCCTCGCCGCCCGACAGCGTCGTCGCCTGTTGGCCGACCTTGACATAGCCGAGGCCGACTTCGGCGAGCATGGCCATCTTGTCGCGGATGCTGGGCACCGCCTTGAAGAATTCGACCGCGTCCTCGACTGTCATGTCGAGCACGTCGGCGATGCTCTTGCCCTTGAACTTCACTTCCAGCGTTTCCCGGTTGTACCGCGCGCCGTGGCACACGTCGCACGTCACATAGACGTCGGGCAGGAAGTGCATTTCGATCTTGATCAGGCCGTCGCCGGTGCACGCCTCGCACCGGCCGCCCTTCACGTTGAACGAGAACCGACCGGGCTTGTACCCGCGCGCCGCGCTTTCGGGGAGGCCCGCGAACCAGTCGCGGATCTGGGTAAAGCTGCCGGTGTAGGTGGCGGGGTTACTGCGCGGGGTGCGGCCGATGGGCGACTGGTCGATGTCGATGACCTTGTCGAGATATTGCAGCCCGTCGATCTTTTCATGATGGCCCGCCAGCATCCGCGCGCCGTTGAGCGCGCGCGCGGACGCGGCATAGAGCGTGTCGATGGTGAAGCTCGACTTGCCGCTGCCCGACACGCCGGTGATGCAGGTGAAGGTGCCGAGCGGGATGGAGGCCGTCACGTTTTTCAGATTGTTGGCGCGCGCGCCGCTGACCGTCAGTTTCTTGCCATTGCCCTTGCGCCGTTTGGCGGGGACGGGGACGTTGCGGCGGCCCGACAGATAATCGCCGGTGATGCTGTCGGGGTTGTCGAGGATGTCCTGCAGCGTCCCCTCCGCGACCACCGCGCCGCCGTGGACGCCCGCGCCCGGCCCCATGTCGACCACCCAGTCGGCGGTGCGGATCGCGTCCTCGTCATGCTCGACGACGATGACGGTGTTGCCGAGATCGCGGAGGCGGCGGAGCGTGATGAGGAGGCGGTCGTTGTCCTTCTGGTGCAGCCCGATGCTGGGTTCGTCGAGGACGTAGAGCACGCCCGACAGGCCGCTGCCGATCTGGCTGGCGAGGCGGATGCGCTGGCTCTCACCGCCCGACAGAGTGCCGCTGGTGCGGTCGAGGTTCAGGTAATCGAGCCCGACATTGTTGAGGAAGCCGAGGCGTTCGACGATTTCCTTGAGAATCCGTTCGGCGATCTGGTTTGGTTGCGGGGTGAGTTTGTCGGGGAGGCTCGTGAAGAAGTCGAGTGCGGGGCCGACGGCGCGGCGGGTGCTGACGCTGATGTCCTCGCC
>JBBROX010000005.1:0-141336 GCA_038228865.1 Sphingomonadales bacterium
GATGCGCCAGCACGTCACGGCGATCGAGGCTGCGTGCGCCATTGGCGGAGCCACGTGCGACGGATTGTCGGTGGGCTCATCGCAGATTGAATTCCGTCCCGGCACAGTCGTGCCGGGCGAGTACAAGTTCGCGGTCGGCACGGCGGGAAGCACGGGCCTCGTGCTGCAGACGATCCTGATGCCGCTTGTCCTGGCGGACGGGCCGTCGAAGCTGATTCTGGAAGGCGGAACCCATAACATGATGGCGCCGCCTTTCGACTTCATTGCCAAGTCGTTCCTGCCCATCGTCAACCGGATGGGTCCGCACGTCGAAGCGCGGCTGGTTCGGCACGGTTTTTATCCGCGCGGTGCCGGACGGATCGAGATCGACATTACGCCCGCACCTTTGAAACCGATCGACGGTGTCGAGCGCGGTGCTTTGGCGCGTACGTCCGCTCTCGCCGTGTTCGCAGCACTCCCGTTCGACGTGGCCGAGCGCGAGATCAAGACGGTCAAGAAGCTGCTCGATTGGCCTGAAGCAGCCTTCGCCGTGCGCGCACTTCCCGAAGATCAGGGGCCGGGTAACATCCTGTTGCTCGAAGCCGAGTTCGAGAACGTAACCGAAGTGGTCAGCGGGTTCGGCAAGCTCGGCGTCCCTGCCGAGCAACTCGCCAAGCGCGCGACCGGGCGAATGGCGGGCTATCTCGAGTCGGATGCTTTCGCGGGTCCCTATCTCGCCGATCAGCTTCTGCTGCCATTCGCGCTGGCGGGAGGCGGCATGTTCACGACCGTAAAGCCGAGCCAGCATAGCCTGACCGCGGCGGACATCATCGAAAGGTTTCTCGGCATTCGAAGCGTGTTCGAGCCGATGGAATCGGGCGTGCACAAAGTGACGATGGGCGCATGAAGACGGTTCTGTTCGTGTGCAGCCAGAACCGTCTGCGCAGCCCGACAGCCGAGCAGGTCTTTTCGAGGCGAGATGATCTCGAGGTGGCTTCGGCTGGTACGAACCACGATGCCGAGGTCCCGCTCTCGTCAGACCTGGTTCGCTGGGCGGATCTGATCTTTGTCATGGAGAAGGCTCACAGAACGAAGGTGCAACGCAGGTTCCGGACCGTGCTGAAGGGCAAGCGGGTAATATGCCTCGACAGTCCCGACGACTATGCGTTCATGGATCCTGCCCTGGTGGAGATCTTGGAAGCGCGCGTACCGCGTCACTTGCCCTCTAATTGAGTGACGCCGGGCGGGCGTTATCGACACGTCCTGGCGGGACGCTGTCTCATCCGAAATCTTTGGCGCTGCGGTTGAATTCGGCGATCTGGGACTGAACCAATAGACCGGACGGGACAAAACCATCGAACCTCTCGTAGAGCGGTCGAACGATCTCTCCCACGACCCGGTCCAGCTCGAGTTCGATTTCGGCTGCACTCGTCAAGGAGGCGAGGTCCACACTGTCGGATCGCGCCCGATGGCGCTCGTCGAGCGCTAGCCGAAGCCCCGGCTTGGCCCAGCTGATGAGTTCCCGTCCGGCAAGGCCCGTATAGCGTCCCACGAATCGGATTTGGCTGTCCTTTCCTGCGCCAAGCTCCGTGGCGAGCCAGGCGGCGTGGCGCAGGACTTCGGCCGTGCGCCAGATCGGGAGCGTCAAATCGAAGAAGCTGCCGGCATCGAGACCACGACCGTCTTCCTGGTAGCCACGTTGAAGATAGGCGCTGCCCTCGCGCGTGACCTGCCAGAAATCGCTCGATGCGGAGTCGGTGAAGAAGCGATCCGCCTCGGGCCGCCCCAGCCAGCATTCGAGCAGACCGTCATGAAAGGTCGGCCTGATGGAATCCTTGGTCGGAACCCAAAATGGCGTCCAGCCCGAAGTCTTCGGCGCACGCGACAGGATGTCCTTCAACCGCGCAAGCGTGGGCAGATGTTCGACCCCGTCGATCGCATACGCCTGTTCACTATGACCGAGTGGCTGGCGTGAGGGATGCTGCGCGTCGAGCCGATCGACGAGTTCGCCGAAGCGGTTGCGTGCGTCGTGGACGAACGACAGCAGACTGTCGGAACGACCCGGTTGGACGAACAGGCCAAGCGCGTCGAGAATCGCAATGACACGTTCGAACCGCAGATTGATTTCGCCCTGCTCGAACGCGACCACCGTCGCCCGACTCACGCCAGCAAGCGCAGCAAGATCGGCTTGTGTCAGATCCTCGCGTTTGCGCCGGCGCACCGCTTCATCGATGGTCGCTCGCCAGTCGATCGTACGGTCAGTCATGCGAAAATCCTTGCCGCGTTCTCCTGGACGATATCGCAGTGGCGAACCCGGAAATCGTCGGGTTTGACGTGCGATGCCAACGCAAGTGTCTTGGCCCCTGCAAACGCCTTGGCCAGTGCGTCGAGCGAACGCGACACTTCGGATTGGGGCAGGCTGATCGCAGCGCCGAGCCGCTCGACCAATGTGCGGTCGAGCGTGTCGAAGGCGCGCTTCTTGCCGTCGATCTCGAGCGCTACCGTGCGCTCATAGCCAGGATAGACCAACGTGTTTATGAGGTCGTAGGCCGGACTGAGGCGCAGACCGTCGCTACCTTCGAGCAGCGAGAAGTTCTTGAGATGTGCATCGGCATTGCCGAGCACCAGATTGAAGATCACGAGGCGGAAATAGCGCGCGAGATCGATGCGCGCGCGGCTGGAAAAGCCCGTGATCGCAGCTGCCGCTTCCTCATAGGAAGAATCATATTTGCCGTCGAATTCGCGGCCGCGCGGCTTGCCCAGGATCTGCGCAAAATCCTCGAGCCTGAGCTTGTGGTCGCCCGCCCGGTCGAACCGCTCGACGAGCAGCGCCAACCCGTCGATTCCGGCCAGGACAGCCGGCTTGGCTTTCGTGATTTCCCCGACCCCGAGGATTTCACGTCCTAGTTCCAGCGATAAATTCTCGTTTTGCACGAGGGTCGGCAAATCCTCACGATTGAACTTGGCAATGTGCGTTGCCGGGTCGCTGGCCTTGATGCACGGCTCAAACCCTTGGGCCCCTTGAAAAGCGAGCAGCTTCTTCTGGACTCCCGAAAGCGTGCGCCCCGGGACTGCCGCCGCTTCCTCCAGCACACTGGGCTCGTCGGGCGGGACGAGGGGCGTTCCGTCCTTCTTCACAATCCCGACCGCGCCGATGCAATCGGCCCCATAGTTGAGCAGCAACCCGAAATCGTCTTGAGCGGTCGTTCCGCCCGCGCGCGCCTGTCGTCCGCGCAACCATCCTTCGGGACCGAGATGCTCGAAAAAGGGGATGAGTCCGCCGCGCCGGTAGTGATCGCGGGGCTCCAGCGGCAGCGCGCAGGCGATCTGCGTGTCCCACCCGTCGTTGTAGACAAAGCGCGTGTCGGGGCCCAGCTCACTCAAAACGCCGGCGGCAACACCTTTGAAGGTCACGATGGCGGTACGGTCAGGGATCGTCGCTTCCTGTCAATCTTCTCGCGTCCAAATAGGATGATACGTCAAAATGTCAATATATAGATACATTAATAACGCGATTTTTGACCGTGACAATCTCTAGCAACATGCTACCGCATCGTCGCTCTTTGGGGAACAATTGACAAACAAGTACCAAAAATGACGCTTAACATTGACAAAATATGGACGAGAGGCCGTGTGAAACAGAAAGATTGGCATTTTTGACCAGCACGCGATGCCAATCAGGCGTCGAAGGGTTCACATACGAGCCTGAAATAAGTGCGAGATCGAGCACCAGGATCGGGCGACGGCCAATACTTCAAATCGGTAATTAGCCAAGCCAGCGTTAGCCGCCGCGGTAGGGTTCGCACGCAACACCGTCGCCGTCGCCGTCCATTTGCTCGCGATAGCCTGGTTCTCCTGCGTAAATCGGTGCCGTACCAGCGGCGCGAGCGTCGTCGCAGCCGCCCCAATTGTCACCCACTTGAGGTTCTCTCGCGCGCATCGCGCCCGAGGAGACTGCTATGGGCGTTGCCACCGCAAACAATCGGGCACGGCCCTCGCCGGTGAGTGCAACGCTACCGAGTCCAATAAGGACACCGATAGGGACTGAGGCCCCGAGAAATCCAAGCACAGACTTTCGAGTGCGATATGCCTCCTTGCGCCGATAATGAGCGCCGAGTTTCACCGGCGTCGCTCTGAAAGGCTTCCTTAAGCTCATTCACGAACCTTATCTCGCCAGCGGTAAATGTTTTGTTCGTGGTCGGTAGCAGACAGTCGTTACGCCAACACTTGCGGTGTTACCTGGATCGGACGCTGTAGAGATGCATGACCAAGTCTGAGCGCTTTGGTCATTTGCGCCCTACGGCGCCATATGATCCTCGACGCTGTAGAACATCGGATTATGCAACCACACATTGACGGCTGACTCGCGCCAGCCTGTGCAGCGAGTAGCAGCGCCGAGCCGGCGTCGATGTGAGCGCAAATGCACAAAAGCAGTTGACGTCGTGGTCAGCATTAACCTCGTCGACGTTCCGCAGGTTTTGGCGACCGATATTGCCAATTGCCAGATGTTCAGGCTCAATCCGGAAAAACGGGGAGAGATGATTCGGGCATGCCAGAGTTCATTTGTGCTACTGACGCGGCTGCCCTCGTCAATCCTGTTGTGACGCGAACCGATTGGGACGCGATGCGCGCTGCCGTGTTGGCAGATCCGGGGGCATTTCATGGCGAGATCGCTGCACGCACGATCCACTGGTTCGTCTCCGAGATCGGTCGATCGGGTGCCTGGCTGTGTTGCGGGGAAGATGGACATTGGCGAGGTTGGGACGCTGCCACCGGCGATGCGCTGACGGCCGACGTTCCCGCAGATTTCGCTCCGTGGACGACGGCTTTCGACGCGTCGGAACCACCGCACTGGCGCTGGTTTGTTGGCGGGCGGACGAACGCGGCGTTCAATGAAGTCGACCGTCATGTCCTCGCCGGGCATGGCCATGAAGCGGCATTGATTTTCGAGGGCGATCGCTGGGATATGGCGGCGGACGGCGGGCGTGGGGCGCCGGTCGATTGCTTCAGCGTATCGCGCAAGCGCCTGCTGCTCGAAACTGCCAAATGCGCGGTCGCGCTCGAAGCGCTCGGGCTGAAAGCTGGCGACCGCATCGCGCTCAACATGCCGAGCATCGTGCCGCAGATTTACTGGACCGAGGCAGCAAAACGACTGGGTATCATTTATACGGCCGTGTTCGGCGGCTTCAGCGACAAGACGCTGTCCGATCGCATTGCCGACGCAGGCGCACGCGTCATTTTGACGTCGGACGGCAGCTACCGAAACGCACAGGTGGCAGCGTTCAAGACCGCCTATACTGATCCCGCGCTCGACAATTATGTGCCGGTCGCGACAGCGCTTGCGGTGCTGGCCGCAGACGATTTCGGGCTGAATGAAGCCGATGCAGCGGTGATCCGTGAAACCGTTGCCGAAACGCTGGCGGGCGAAGTCACCGTCGAGCGGTCGGACGTCATGCGCGGCGTCGGTCGGGCGCTGATCCTGCTGGGCAAGGAGGGCCGCATTGGCACGAGCGATGCTGCGCGCGCGCGTCTCGCGATTGCCTCGAGCCTCGTGACGCTGCCGCCGCGCGTCGATACCGTCATCGTCGTGCGGCATACGGCGCAGCCCGATATCGTATGGCGCAGCGAGCGCGACCGCTGGAGTCATGAGCTGACGGATGCGGCGCTCGACACCATTTTGACCAACGCGCGTGCAGCAGGTTTTGACGTCGACAGCGAAGATGCCCTGCTGGCACTGTCCGATCGTGAATTCGTCGGCGCGATCTGGGCCTCGTCGCGACCGTTGTCGGTTGATGCCGAATTCCCGATGTTCTTCATCTACACGTCAGGCTCGACGGGCAAGCCGAAGGGAATCGTGCACGTCCATGGCGGTTATACCGCAGGTATTGCCCATACGATGGCCGTCGCGTTCGACGCCCGGCCGGGCGACACCATCTATGTCGTCGCCGATCCAGGCTGGATTACCGGGCAGAGCTATCTGATTTCGGCCGCGCTCACGACGCGCGTAACATCGATCATTTCCGAAGGCTCGCCGGTCTTCCCGCACGCCGGGCGTTTTGCCTCGATGATCGAGCGGCACAAGGTGACGATCTTCAAGGCGGGCGTGACGTTCCTCAAATCGGTGATGGCCGATCCGTCGAACCTCGCTGATCTTCAGCGATACGACATGTCGAGCTTGCGCGTCGCCACGTTCTGCGCCGAGCCGACTTCGCCGTCGGTGCAGGCGTTCGGCATGGAACATGTCACGCCGCAGTACATCAACAGTTATTGGGCGACCGAACATGGCGGGATCGCCTGGACCCATTTCTATGGCAGCACGGACTTTCCGTTGAAGGCGAATGCGCACGCCTATCCCCTGCCATTGATCGTCGGCGACGTCTGGGTGGAGGATAGCGACGCACCGCGGATTGACGCGCCGTTTGCACGCGACGGCGAAGGCGGGGTGCCATGGCGGCGGGCCGAAATGAGCGAGAAAGGCGAGATCGTCATCGCCGCACCCTACCCTTATCTGGCGCGGACGATTTGGGGCGATGTCGACAATTTTCGTGTGGAGGACGGCAGTGTCGTCGGCGGCTGGCGCGGCGATGCGGCGCGTTGGGAAGGCGGATACTGGACCCGCTGGCAGGGGACATGGGCCTATACGCAGGGCGATTTCGCGATTGCGCATGACGACGGATCCTTTTCGCTGCACGGGCGCAGCGACGACGTCATCAACGTGTCGGGTCACCGCATGGGGACCGAGGAGATCGAGGGCGCGGTCCTGCGCGACAAAACGCTCGATCCCGACTCGCCGGTCGGCAATGTGCTGGTGGTCGGCGCGCCACACCGCGAAAAGGGGCTGACGCCGCTCGCCTTCGTCGTGCCGGTCGCGGGGCGCAAGCTGACATACGAGGACCGGCGACGGCTGTTCGATCTGGTGCGCACCGAAAAGGGCGCGGTTGCGGTGCCCGCCGACTTTATCGAAGTCTCGCAGTTTCCGGAGACGCGGTCGGGCAAATATATGCGCCGCATGGTGCGCGCGCTGGTCGAGGGGGCCGACGTTGGAGACGTCACGACGCTGCGCAACCCGGAAAGCCTAACCGAGCTAAAGACCGCGATCGACGACTGGCAGCGCCAGCAGCGCCTGTCCGAGGAGCAGTCGCTGTTCGAGCGCTATCGCTACTTCCTGATCCAGTACAATGTCGTGGCGCCGGGCAAACGCGTCGCGACGGTCACGGTGACCAACGCGCCGGTCAATGCACTCAACGAACGGGCGATCGATGAACTGGTCGTCGTGGTCGATCAATTGTCGCGCAAGGACGATGTCGTCGCGGTCGTGTTTACGGGCCAGGGCACGGCTTCGTTCGTTGCCGGCGCGGACATCCGTCAAATGCTCGAAGAAGTGCATACGTTCGACGAGGCAATGGTGCTGCCGAACAACGCCCAGCTGGCATTCGCGCGGATCGAGGCGATGGGCAAACCGTGCATCGCGGCGGTTCAGGGCGTGGCTCTGGGCGGCGGCATGGAATTCGCGCTCGCCTGTCATTACCGGATCGCCGAGCCGACCGCCCGTTTCGGCCAACCCGAAATCCGCCTTCGGTTGCTGCCAGGCTATGGCGGGACTCAGCGCTTGCCGCGCCTGCTTGCCGACCGGCACGGCAATCAGGGTGTGCGTGACGCGCTTGACCTGATCCTCGGTGGGCGCAGCATCGATGCGAATGCTGCATTTCAGATCGGGTTGGTCGATAACGTCATTGGTTCGCATGATGCCCAAGGCAGCGATGTGCTGTCAGCGGCACATGCAATGGTGCGGGCATTTGTTCGAGACGGAGCAGCCAGTCCGCTCGGGCGTGCGTGGGCAGAGCGCCAAGCAGCAACGATGCGATGGGAGGAGCCCTCCGCGATCGATCTTGATGCGGTGCTGGCCGACGAATTCATCCAGCGTGTGCTGCGGCAACTCGACTGGGCTGGGCGCGGCTCGGCCGGCGAACGCGCGCTGGATGCGGTGCGCACAGGACTCGAACAGGGAACAGCTGCGGGCCTTGCCCGCGAGGCGGCGCTGTTCGCCGAGGCGATCATCGATCCGGATGGCGGCAAAACCGGCATCCGCCAGTTCATGGACAAGGTGAGCCCGCCGCTGCCCGTCCGCCGCGATGGCATCTGGATCGACAGCGAGCATGAACGGCGGGGGGCGACACTTGAGACGAGCGGAGACCTGCTCCCCGTCGGCGCGGCGTTCTATCCCGGCGTCACCGCGATTCCCGAATGGCAATACGCGTTCGGCATCGCCCGCGATCCCGATACCGGCGCACCGCGCTTCGGCCCGCCCGCGACGCATGAGCGCGAGTTGATCGTCAAGGTGCCTGAACCAGCGCCGAACGAGGCGCTGCTCTACATGCTGACCAGCGAGGTCAACTTCAACGACATCTGGGCGCTGACCGGTATCCCGGTCTCGCCGTTCGATGCGCACGAGGAAGACGTGCAGATCACCGGATCCGGCGGCATCGCGCTGGTCGCGGCGCTCGGAAGCGAGACCAAGGCCGAGGGGCGCGTCAAGGTTGGCGATATGGTCGCCGTCTATTCGGGAACCAACGACCTACTCAGCCCCCAGGTCGGCAATGATCCCATGTATGCGGGTTTTTCGATCCAGGGGTATGAAACCGAAACCGGCAGCCACGCCCAGTTCCTGACGGTCCAGGCACCGCAGATGCACCCGGTGCCACCCGATCTGACACTGGAACAGGCCGGAAGTTACATCCTTAATCTTGGCACTGTTTCGCGCTGCCTGTTCACGACACTGCAGATCGCGCCCGGCAAGACGCTGTTCGTGGAAGGCGCAGCGACCGGCACCGGGCTCGACGCACTGCGCAGTGCGGCGCGTACCGGGTTACAGGTAACAGGGCTCGTTTCGAGTCCGGCGCGTGCCGATTTCATCGCGACGCAGGGCGCCGTGGGCGCGCTCGACCGCAAAGACCCGCGCTTCGCAGCGCTGTTCACCACTGTGCCCGAGGACGCCGAAGCCGCCTGCGCATGGGAAGCGGACGGCGCGTCGCTTGTAGCGGAATATGAGGCTCTCAACGGCGGAAAGCGCGCCGACTATGTCGTCAGCCACGCTGGCGAAACCGCATTCCCGCGGAGCTTCCAGCTGTTGGCCGAGGGCGGAACGCTCGCGTTCTACGGTGCGTCGTCGGGCTATCATTTCAGCTTTATGGGCAAATCTGGCAGCGCGTCGCCCGAAGCGATGTTGCGAAAGGCAGCGCTAAGTGGCGGCGAAGCCGTGCTGATCTATTACGGTCCGCGCTCGACCGACTTGCTCGACGAGACAGGGCTGGAGATCATCGAGGCGGCAAGGCGTTTCAATGCACGCAGCGTCATCGCGACGACGACCGATGGGCAGCGCGAGTTTCTACAATCGCTCGGGCTCGAGGATGCGATTGAGGGGATCGTCAGCCTCGAAAGTATCCGCCGCCGCGAGGGCCAGAATTTCGACTGGCCCGACACGATGCCGCGCCTGCCCGATGCCAAGGCGGATATCGAGGTCTTCAAGGCCGCAGTGCGCGATTATCAGGACCGGGTGATGAAGCCGTTCGGTTCGGCCGTGGGTAAAATCCTCCGCTCTCCGGACAATCCACGCGGCGCGCCCGATTTAATTTTCGAACGCGCAGGCCAGGACACCTTGGGCGTTTCAACGTCGCTGGTGAAGCCGTTCACGGGGCGGGTCGTTTTTGCGGAAGATTTGGCCGGACAACGTTTCACTTTCTACGCGCCACAAGTGTGGACGCGGCAGCGCAAGATACTGATGCCGACGGCTTCGATCCTCGGCACGCATCTGTGCAACGCGTTCGAAGTGGCGCGTATGAACGACATGATTGCCGCCGGCCTGCTTGAAGTCACCGAACCGCTGGTGGTGCCGTGGGACGGGCTGCCCGAGGCGCATCAGGCGATGTGGGAGAACCGCCATTCGGGCGCGACCTATGTCGTCAATCATGCCCTGCCAGCGATGGGCCTGCGCAGCCGCGACGCCCTGCTCGAAGCGTGGGCGGCGCACGACGCGGGAGGCAGCGATGCATAACGGCCCATCCCGAATACCCGCACCGCATTAGCGCGGACCCTCAACAAACTGCCCTCCCCAGGCTCTGATTACCCCCTCAACGCGCGCGGACGTTTGCGAGAATAGCAGGAGAGTGACATGGCCAAGGCAAAGACGACAAAGACGCCTTCCTCAACGCCGGTCGCCACGAGTGGCAGGCTGGCGGGCAAGATCGCTCTGGTGACTGGCGCGGCAGGAAATCTTGGCGGCTATATCGTGCGCCATTATCTCGCAGAGGGCGCGACGGTCGTCATGACCGGGCGAACGGCCGAGCGGCTTGAGGCAGCCGCCGATTCAATCCGCACCGAAACGGGCGTCAACCCCAATCGTCTGGCAACCGCCGTGCTCGATGGGGCCGAACCACAATCGGTCCGCGATGGCATCGCTAGCGTCGTCTCGCGCTTTGGCCGCATCGACGTTCTCGTTAACAATGCCGGTTCGGCCGGTCCGAAGCAGCCGATCGAGCAGCTCCCACTCGATAACGATGAACTGGCGGCGCAGCAGAAGCGCGGATCGACCGACACCGAAACCGTCGGCGATGCCATGCGCAACATCTTGGGTGTCGCCTGGAATCTCTCGCGAACGGCGGCGGCAGCGATGGGCGAAGGCGGGTCGATTATCAACGTATCGACGATCTTTTCGCGGACGCCCTATTATGCGCGCGCTGCCTATGTGGTGCCGAAAGCGGCGATGAACGCATGGTCGCGCGAATTGTCGCTCGAGCTTGGCCCGCGCGGCATTCGCGTGAACCTGGTGTTCCCGGGCCCCATCGAAAGCGAGCGCATCCGCACGGTGTTTGCGACGATGGACAAATTGCGAGGCGACGATGCCGGGACGACCGCGACGCAGTTCTTCGGCATGATGTCGCTCGAACGCAGCACCGGCGGCAATGCCAAGGCCAAGACCTTCCCCACACCCGAAGACATCGCCACCACGTGCGTCTTTCTGGGGAGCGACGAGTCTGCGGCCTATAATGGCCATGATTTCGAAGTCACGCACGGCATGACGGTGCGCAAGGAGGCGCGCTCGACTTATTTGTCGCGCCCGACCATGCGCTCGATGGACGGCGCGGGACTTGCGATACTTATTGCGGCAGGCGACGGCTGGGAAGAAGCGCTTGAGATTGCGCGCATCCAGATCGCCTGTGGTGCCAGCGTGTTGCTCGGCCTGTCGCGCCAGGCCGACGTCGCGATCGCGCAGGCGCGCGCCAAGGCTGAGGCAATCGGCGAGGCGCTGACGATCGTGAGATTTAACCGCACCGAGCCGGCGGCGATGGAGGCGGCGCTCGCAGCCTACAGCGATTCAAAGGCACCGATTACGGGCGCGATCTTCATGCCTGTGCATGCACCGGGCGAGCTGGTGGGTGATCTGGTCAATGCGACCGATGAGGATATCGCCGCCTTCATGGATGTGGAGCTTGTCGGCGCGATGGCGCTTGCGCGAACGCTCAGTCGCTATTGGAAACAGCACGACACGCTGTTGCAGCCGCCGCGCTTTATCTTTCTGTCGAACGCAACCGACGGCAAGGGCGATGTCTATGCGCAGGTCTTGCGCGCTGCGATTGAACAGCTCGTGCGGATCTGGCGCGACGAATCCGAAATCGATGTCGCGCACGGACGGCGGCGTCAGGCCGAATGGGGCAACCAGATTGTCCGTTTCACCAATGCCGAATCCGAAAACACGCGCTTTGCGGCTGGGCACGCGGCGCGGATTCTGATCAAGGAAAGCCGCATTCAAGAAGTCACCCTGTATCTGCCCAAGAGCATCGGCGACGCGACCGGCGCGCGCAAGGCGATGCCGGGATTCAGCGAAAACATCACCGGACTGCATCTGGGCAAGGTTGCGTTGATTACGGGCGGGTCCGCCGGGATCGGCGGTCAGGTCGCACGGCTGCTGGCACTTGCCGGTGCCAAGGTCATGATCGTGGCGCGGCGGGAAAGCGAACTGGCAGTCGCGCGCGCGCGCATCGTCAGCGAACTTGAAGACATCGGCTTTGCCGGCGTCGAACGGCGCGTGCAGACAATGGCGGGGCTCGACGTCAGCAACCTCGAGTCATTGAAAAGCGCGGTGGATGCGACACTCAAGGCCTTCGGCCGGATCGACTATCTCATCAACAACGCCGGAGTGGCCGGTGCCGAGGATATGGTCGTCGATATGAGCGTCGATGCCTGGAACTACACGCTGGACGCCAATCTCATCTCGAACTTCGTCTTGATGCACCATGTCGTGCCCGTGATGAAGGCGCAGGGGTCGGGCTACGTCCTCAACGTCTCTTCCTATTTCGGCGGCGAGAAGTATCTCGCCGTCGCCTATCCCAACCGTGCTGATTATGCCGCGTCGAAATCGGGCCAGCGCGCGATGGTCGAATCGATGGCGCGCCATCTGGGCCCGGAGGTTCAATTCAATGCGATTGCGCCGGGCCCCGTCGATGGCGACCGGCTCGCCGGGACCGGCGGCAAGCCGGGCCTGTTCGAGCGGCGCGGCAAGTTGATTCTCGAGAACAAGCGGCTCAACGCGATCCACGCCGCAGCTGTGAAGTCGCTGCGGCGTGGGGTGCGGGTCGAGGCCCTGCTGACGCGTCTGGCGCGCAACGACAATGTCCGCATGTCGCACGATACCAACAATCCGCGCGAAATACGCGACCTGGCCCTGTCTTGCGCGCGCGAGGGAGATGGTATTTGTACCTGGGACCGTTTCCTGATGACACCGGCGATCGCTGCACGCTTGGTCGCGCGACTGCGGCGCGGCGGTTATTTTCTCGATGCCCCCGGCTGGGCCGATCGTCCTGACACTGACGAGGCGAACAGCAACTGGCTGCTCAAGGTGCCTCCTGCCGATGCCCCTTTTCTTCCCGCCGATCGCATCGCAATCGAGGCCAAGAAAGTTGGGACCGGTGTGCTTTCGCAACTCTATCTCGGCAAGATGCCAACGGAAACCGATGTCGCACAAGCAACGGTGTTCTTCCTGGCCGACCGTGCCGTGAGCGGTGAAACGTTCATGCCATCTGGCGGTCTCAGCGTCGAACGATCGACCACCGAGCGCGAGTTGTTCGGCAGCCCCAAGCAAGAGCGGCTTGACGCGATGCGCGGGCGCACCGTCTGGATTATTGGCGAACATCTCTCCGACTATCTTGCTGAAACCGTGCGGGCGTTCATTACCGAATGCCATGTTGCGCGCGTCGTGCTGCTGACCAAGACCGAAGCGGGCTTTGCTGCGATACGAGATGCGCTGTCCGATCTGCCGGAGGTGCCGCTTGAATCAGTTCTGCTCGACGATGGCGTCGAAGCAGCGATGGATAGCACGTTGTCGCGCTGGGGCCGTCCGACCTCCATTGTATCGACGCCGCTTGAACCCCTTCCCACGCGATTGTTCGCAACCGAAGCGCTGCTGACTCCTGAAGAATTCCGGACTCTGGTGGCAGACAACCTGACCGTCCATTTCCGGGTCGCGCGCAAGGCGTCGCTCTATGACGATTGTCAACTCGTTCTGGTTTCTCCGGACGTGCCGATGGGCGACAAGAGCCCAGCTTTCGCGCTCGCCAATTTCGTCAAGACGACGCTCCATTCCTTTACCGCGACGCTGGCGGTCGAGAACGAGCGGCTGGTGCATGACGTCCCGGTGAACCAGATCAACCTGACGCGGCGCGTGCGATCGGAGGAACCCCGCGATCTCGACGAGCACCTCGAGGAAGTGAAGCGCTTTGCTCGCGCCGTGCTCCTCGTCGGCACACCACTTCCCGATGCTGAAGACTCGCGCTATCGATCCCGAATTTATCGCGGCATGTCGATGACGGTTTGATGCAGTATCTTTCGTTCGAAAAGCCAATCGAGTCGCTTGCTGCAAGCGCTGCTGCATTGCGCGAAGCCGGCGCGCCGGAGGCAGAGGCCGCGCTGCTCGACGAACGGGCGCGACGTCAGCTTGCCGACCTTTATGCACGGCTGACGCCTTGGCAGCGCACGCAAGTAGCACGGCATCCCGAACGTCCGCACTTCCGCCATTTCGTCGACAGGCTTTTGGACGACTTCATGCCGCTTGCCGGAGACCGCGCATTTGCCGACGACAAGGCAATCGTCGGCGGATTCGGGCACTTCGAGGGGCGACCCGTTGTTGTCATCGGTCATGCCAAGGGCGAGGATACGGCGTCGCGCCTGACGAGTAATTTCGGGATGGCCAAGCCCGAGGGGTATCGCAAGGCGATCCGGCTGATGGACTTGGCCGATCGCTTCGGCCTGCCGGTGATTACGCTGGTCGATACTCCCGGCGCTTTTCCCGGTATCGAAGCCGAAGCGCGCGGCCAGGCCGAAGCGATCGCGCGCAGCACCGAAAAATGCTTGTCGCTTGGCGTGCCCATGATCGCGGTAATTGTCGGAGAGGGCGGCTCGGGTGGTGCCATTGCGCTCGCGGCGGCAAACCGCGTGCTGATGTTCGAGCATGCGATATACTCGGTCATATCGCCCGAAGGCTGCGCAACGATCCTGTGGCGCGGGGCTGACCGCGCGCCGGACGCCGCTGAGGCCATGAAGCTTACCGCGACAGATTTGCTCCGCCTCGGCGTTATTCACAGGATCATATACGAGCCGGCGGGCGGCGCGCATCGCGACCATGATAGCGCGATCAAACGACTGTCGCTGGCGATCCGCGCAGAGTTGGACGGCTTGGCGTCGTCAACTCGCGATGATCTTCGGACCGAGCGGAGAGCGTTCTTCACGCGCCTCGGCGCCGTGTGACCAAAGCTGTCGATGCGGAGCCAAAAGAACGGACGGCCGCTTTCTGGCATGATTTGGCGCGAGTGCGGGTTGCTCAATCTGAATTTTCACCGGCATATTCAAGAAGCAATTCGCCAAGAAGCTGATTGGGAAACCGTCGGCTCAGGATGATCGCATAGAAGCTCTCGGTGAGTTGGGGGATACGGCAATGTTCGACCAGCACACCGGATTCGAGCTCATCGCGGACCACAACCGGCGGCACCAGCGTTACGCCCTCGCGTTCACGGGCTAACAGACGCAGCATCGCCATGTCGTCGACTTCGGCCAGGATGATGGGGCGGATACCCGCCAATTCCAGCAAGTGGTCAAAGCCGACCCGGATGTCGCTATCGAGGCTGGGGAGCAGGATCGGTTCGCTGCGCAAATCCTCAGGGAATTGGAACGATGTTTTACCCGGCCTTGGCCGCCCCACCAGACTGACCGGCTGCTCATTCAGGAGATGATTGCGAAAGGGAGCCCGGGCGTCCCTGGGGGCGGCGCTGTTGGAAAGAACCACATCGATCGTATGCGCTTCGAGCTGCGCCAGCAGGTCACGTATGGTTCCGGAGCGCATGATCAACTCGACATCGGCGCGGCCGATGAGAGGGTGCAGAAACTCAAGCTGGAAATTGCGTGACAGGGTCGTCAGCGCGCCGACCCTCAAGACCTGGCGGTTCGCCAAGGGGCGTCCGTCAAGGGTGCTCATCAGCTCGTCGCCCGCCTGGAATACCGTGTCCGCATAGTCGAGCGCGATCTGGCCGGCCTCGGTCAGGACAAGACGCTTGCCCACCCGCTCGAACAATGGGTGCCCGATCTGATATTCGAGTTTCTGGATCTGCACCGACAGCGCCGACTGCGACAGGTTTAGCCGCGCCGCCGCCCGGGTCAGACTGCCCTCATGCGCCACGGCCCAGAAATATCGCAGGTGGTTGAAGTTCAGACTTTTCATATCGTTCTATAAAACAGAATGAAATCGCCGAAACAATGAATTTTTACGATGCGTGCATGAAGGCTATCCCTTTCGCAACCCGCGTGACGCGTTTTGGGGGAAGAGCTTTGCCGATCGATTTATTGCCTTACGCCGCCCCCTTGGCACTGCTGCTGAGCGCGACCGTTGGATTTCTTGGCTGGAGCCGCAGCCCGCGCCTTGGTAGCCGGATAGCTGAAATCTTGGCCTTGCTTGTGCTCGGGATCGCTGGCGTTTCCGCCGTTTCGATCGTCGCGCACGGGTCGTGGGACAGCGCCCTGATCGGCGTGCGAGGTATCGGGTTCTCGATGCGCCTCGACGCGGTCAGTGGCGTGATGCTTTTGTTGGTATCGTTCATCGGCTGGGTCGTGGTGCGCTACACCGCCACGTATCTGGACAGAGAAGCACGGCAGGGCAGTTTCACAGGGTGGCTGTGCCTCACGCTGGCCGCCGTGCTGATGCTGGTGCTGTCGGGCAATCTGGTTCAACTCGTCATCGCCTGGATCGCAACGAGCCTCTCGCTTCACAGGCTCCTGTTATTTTATCCGGAGCGGATCGCGGCACGGCGGGCAGCGGCCAAGAAGTTCGTCACCGCGCGGATCGGTGACGTGGCGCTGATCATCGCGGCGGCATTGCTGACGCTTGCCTATGGCACGACCGACATCGCGGCGATACTAACCGCTGCCCGCGCGGGGACTGGTGGCGGCTTGGTGATCGCGGCGGCGGGATCGTTGGCGCTCGCCGCGCTGTTAAAGTCGGCCCAGTTTCCGACGCACGGTTGGCTGACCGAAGTCATGGAAGCCCCGACGCCGGTTTCGGCGTTGCTCCATGCCGGTGTCATCAATGCCGGCGGGTTCCTACTGATTCGCTTTGCAGATGTTATGTTACTTGCGCCGGGCGTGCTGGCCGGGTTGGTCCTTATCGGGGGCTTCACCGCACTCTTTGCGGGGCTGGTGATGCTGACCCAGCCAGCAGTGAAGACCTCACTCGCCTGGTCGACCGTCGCCCAGATGGGCTTCATGATCCTTGAATGCGGGCTGGCGCTTTTCCCGCTCGCCTTGCTGCATATCGTCGCCCATTCGCTCTACAAGGCGCATTCGTTCCTGGCGTCGGGGGGCGCAGTCGAGTTGATCGCCGCCAACCGCCGGCCCGGACCGGTCGCCATTCCCAAGGCGGGCGCCGTCGGTCGCGCCTTCTTCCTCGCGCTGACAATCTATGCCGTCGTCGGGTTCGGTTTCGGGTTCCAGCACAAGTCGGCGCAGGCCATCGCGCTGGGCGCGATCCTGATCTTCGGCGTCGCCTACATGCTCGCGCAAGGTTTGGCGGATGCCGCCCCGAGGGCGTTGACGAGGCGAACCATCGTCTACGCCGTCACCACATCCATCAGTTATTTCGCCCTTCAGGTCTTTGCGATCTGGCTGACGTCCGGCGTGCTGCCCGCCGCCCCGTCGCCAGGCCCTTTGCAATGGGCGTTGATCGCACTGGCGGTCGTCAGTTTCGGCCTCGTGGCGGTCGTCCAGGCAATGTTTCCGCTCTGGGCCTACCACCCGGCCGCCGCCGGACTGCGCGTGCATCTCTCAAACGGCTTTTACGCCAACGCGGTTTTCGACCGGCTGCTCGGCGGCTGGCGACTCCGCGACGCACCCTCGTTTTCGCGGAGATAAGATATGACGCACGCACAACCTTCCTTTGGTCGTGATACGCTCGATCTTGCGATAGCGGTCGATCGGTCCTGTCGAGCGATCCCCCCGGTCTGGCCATTGGCGTCCAGCGTCGCAGTCAATCCTTTCCTTGGCCAGACCCATGAGAATCTCGCCACGGTTGCGGCCCGGCTCGCCCGGGTGGCGGGTGTCCCGGTGACCATGCCGCGAAGCTGGTATCGGGAACGCATCGCCGCGGGCGACATCACCGATGCTGATCTTTTGGACGCGCTTGCGACGGCGCCGCGAGCGCTGCACCTACCTAACCTGGGGGCGCTGAAGTCAGCGATACTGAAATCGAGCCCGGACGTCAGCGCCCTGCCGACGGTCGCCGAGCTTGCGGCGGAAGCCTCCGGGATCGACTGGCCGGGCCTCATCGCCGAACGGTTCGGTGCGTGGGCGGCTGGATATCTCGATGAGGGGCAAGCGCTCTGGGCTGCGCCACGCGGCCGAGGAGCCTACGCAGCTTGGCGAGCGGTCGCGACCCATGACCTGACGCCCGAAATTGTCGGTCTGCCCGGGTTCGCGACTCATGTGTCGGAGGCTCCGGAAACCGCAGCGGACGCGTTGGCGAGCGTCGTGCAACATCTCGGCGTTCCGGCTGAGGCTGCGCAGTCCTATTTTCACCGGCTGCTCATGACGCTTGGCGGCTGGGCGCAATACGCCCGCTATCGGTTGTGGCAAGCCAAGCTTGGCGGCGACACCGACGCGACGATTTCGGACTTTCTCGTGATCCGCCTTATCTGGGAAAGGGCTCTGTTTGAACGGTATGAACACCAGATTGCTGCCCGCTGGGAAGCGATCGTCGGGACGCACGCCTTGCCGGTGGCACCGACGGCCGACCACGTTATCGACGCTATCCTGCAGGAAGCTTCGGAGCGTGCGGCCCAACGCAAATTGTCAGAAACGCTCGCGATGCCCGAGGTCAAGGCGTTCGAAGGTCGGCCCTTATTGCAGGCCGCTTTCTGTATCGATGTGCGCTCGGAGGTGTTCCGGCGCGCGCTCGAATCCATAAACCCGGCGATCCAGACGCTGGGATTCGCCGGTTTCTTCGGCCTCACGGCCTCGCATCGGCGCTTCGCATCGGACGTCCGCGAACATCGGCTGCCCGTCCTGCTTAACCCCGGTCTTACGACCCGTTCGGGCGGCCCCGAGGACGCCGACGCTGACCAGACCGCCCGTTTCAAGGCAAGGGCGAAACGTGCCTGGGGCCGGTTCAAGCTGGCGGCCGTGTCATCCTTTGCGTTCGTCGAGGCAACGGGGCCACTTTACGTTAGCAAGCTGGTGATCGACGCATTGGGACTGCGAACAACGCCGGTGCCGAACGATCCCGTGCCGCATCCCGATCCGGTGCTTGATCTCGGGGCTCGGACAAAGGCAGCAGAGACCGTGCTGCGAGCCATGTCGTTTACGAGCAATTTCGCAAGAATTGTGATTCTTGCGGGACACGGCGCCAATGTCGTCAACAACCCCCATGCCAGCGGGCTGCATTGCGGTGCCTGCGGTGGTTATTCGGGCGAGGTGAATGCGCGTCTGCTCGCCGCCCTGCTGAACGATCCCGGAGTCCGCAATGGCCTGGTGCCAAACGGGATCGAAATACCCGCTGACACCCTGTTCGTTGCGGCTTTGCACGATACGACGACCGATGCGGTCTCGCTCTATGCCGACGACTGCATTTCCGCGGGGCACGCTACAGACCTGAACGAAGCCACGATATGGCTCGCCGCGGCAGGCAAGATCGCCCGGGGCGAGCGGGCGTTACGCCTACCCCGAGGAGTGGGCGAGAATAGCCTCGCCCGGCGCAGCCGCGACTGGGCCGAGGTGCGGCCGGAGTGGGCGCTGGCGGGCTGCAAGGCGTTCATCGCCGCGCCACGTCGGCGAACGGTGGGAAAGAGTTTCGGAGGTCGCGCCTTCCTGCATGACTATGACTGGAAGACTGACGGTAGCTTTGGCGTTCTGGAGCTGATCCTGACGGCTCCCGTGGTCGTGGCGAGCTGGATCAGCCTCCAATATTACGGATCGACGGTTGCGCCCGCTGTCTTTGGAGGTGGCAACAAGCTCCTGCACAATGTGGTCGGCGGCATTGGCGTCGTGGAGGGCAATGGGGGTGTCCTGCGCGCCGGGCTCCCCTGGCAGTCTGTCCATGATGGCGAACGTTTCGCTCATGAACCGCTTCGGCTTTCGGTCTGTGTCGAAGCCCCCCGCGAGGCGATGACCGAAATCCTGAAAAGACACCCCGACGTGCGTGCACTCTTCGACAATCGCTGGCTTTATCTGTTCGCGCTCGACGATGCGGGGCGGATGGCGTGGCGATACACAGGCGATCTGGAATGGGCGCCAATCACAGAGTCAGAGCCGGCACCAGCTCTGCCTGAAATGGCGGCCTGACCCGTGTAGCCGACGAGAATCAGCGTGATGAAGCCAGCCCGGATGTCGCATCTCGAGCGACTGGAGTCTGAGGCGATCCATATCCTGCGCGAGGCGGTCGCCGAGGCGCGTAATCCGGTGATGCTGTTCTCGGCCGGCAAGGACAGCACGGTGATGGCGCATCTGGGCCTGCGCGCATTTTATCCTGGCAAGCCCCCATTTCCCTTGCTGCACATCGACTCGACCTGGGAGTTTCGATCGCTCCTTGCGTTTCGCGATGCCTTCGCGCGCGATCACGGATTCGACCTGATCGTCTGGGCCAATGAAGAAGGGCGCGCCGCAGGGCTCAACCCCTTCGATCATGGCGATCGCTATACGTCAGCCATGCGCACCGAACCGCTCAAGGACGCGCTCGATCAGACTGGCTATGACGTCACTTTCGGTGGGGCCAGGCGCGACGAGGAGAAGTCCCGCGCCAAGGAGCGTGTCTTTTCCATCCGGAGTGCGGGTCACAGCTGGGAACCAAGGCAGCAACGGCCAGAGCTTTGGCATCTTTACAACACGCGGCTCGCGGCCGGCCAGTCAGCGCGCGTGTTTCCGCTATCGAACTGGACCGAGGCGGACATCTGGAGCTACGCGCTGCTGCACCGTATTCCGCTGGCGGCCCTCTATTTTGCCCAGGCCCGACCAGTCGTCGAGCGTGATGGTGCATGGCTGGTGGTCGATGATCCGGCCCGGATGCGCTTTAAGGCAGGAGAGAAGACGAGCGAACGCTCGGTGCGTTTCCGCACACTCGGGTGTTGGCCGGTAACGGCTGCGGTCGAGTCGCAAGCCGCCGATCTTTTCTCAATCGTTCGCGAGACGCTGGGGGCCGCGCACTCCGAACGGCAAGGCCGCATCGGCGACAGCGAAGACGGCGGTTCACTCGAAATGAAGAAGCGCGAAGGCTATTTCTGAAATCGGTGCGGCGTCGAGACTGCTCTATCGCGCGATCCTAGCGACGCATGCCAAGGAGAAAGTCGTTGCGCTGATCGTCGCGCCTTGTTGGGTTCGGCGGGGATATCTGCTCGTACTAACAGAACGGGGGCGATGGATCGCGTCCACCGCCCCGTCCGATCGTTTGGCGCGATCAGAATCTAAACGCTGCACCAAGCGAAATGGCATTCGCGCGAAGCGCCTGATCATAAGGCGTACGGTTGTATTCGGCACGAACCGAAAGGCGCTCGCTGATCTGCAACTCGACACCGGCGCCGTAGGTGACGGCGCGTTCAGTCTGCTTGGTGGTCAGCGTCGCCGCCGAAGCGCCGGCTGGGATGGTGCTGCGCTCGCTCTGCTGCCAGCGATACCCTGCGCGGCCATAGATCAACAGGCCTTCAACCGGCACGACGCCGGCACGTGCCGAGATGTCGTAGGTGAGACCGGGATTGAGCACATAGGTTCCGCGCGCACCGCTCTGGCGGAGGGACCGACCCCCACCGCCGATGCCGGCTTCGGCACCGATTACCACCCGGCCGAGCTGAAAATCATAGCCGAGGTAACCGCGATATCCGACGCCGTTGCGCGTGTCATTGGTGGTTGCGCCAATATTGCCGGGATCAAGTCGCAACGTTTCGCGCACGCGGCTCACCTCTGCGCCGATCTTGGCACCCGTAAAGGTCGCGGCCTTTTCCTGCGCCTGGGCAAAGCCGGGCACGAGCATCAACAGCGCCGTTCCGGCGAGATACAAGGTTTTCATGAAAGGTCTCCTGAACCAAAGAAAATCGGCGACCCGTCGTCGCTCGATAATGGCGCTCTGGAAGACACCCATGGAGGAATGGTCAGTTGATCGTGGAGGTTGCGTCGAGACGCGGGGGCACTGCCGACAGTAGCATTTCGAACGCAGTGCCACCGCCCGCGCGGCGAGTGAGCGAGGCGCTTCCACCATGTGCCTCAGCAATCGCGCGGACGACCGACAGGCCGAGGCCCGAGTCTCCCTTGGCACGATCGCGCGAATGTTCGCCCCGCCAGAACCGCTCGAACGCGCGCGCGGCGATCTCCTCACTCACCCCCGGCCCGCGATCAAGCACGCGCAACACTGCCCCCTGCGGAGACGTATCGGTTTCGATGGTCAGCACGCCGCTGTCCGGGGCGTAGCGCTGGGCATTGGTCAGCGCGGCCGCGAGCGCCTGACGCAGCCGCGTCGCGTCGCCGATCATCGGTGCGGGGCGTAAGCGGGTTTCGACGACGATCCCGACTGCGTGCAGATCGGGCGCTATCGCCGCGATCGTCGGCTGAACTACTTCGGCCAGATCGATCGGCCCGAGCTCAAGCGCGAGTTGCCCCGACTGGACCAGGCTCATCGTCCGCAAATCATCGATCAAGCGTGTCAACGCATCAACCTGGTGAATCAAGCTGTCGATTTGCTCGGGTCCGGGTTCGAACACGCCATCCTGGATGCCGTGCAGCCGTCCTGACAAGACCGTCAGCGGGGTACGCAGCTCATGCGCGACTGCGGCGGTGCTCTCGCGCAACTCGCGCTCGGCTTGCTGCAGGGCAGCCGCCATCGTGTTGAAATTGTCGATCAGTTGCGCTTCCTCGCGCGAGATGAGTGCGGCCGACGGTGCCCGCGCAGACAAATCCCCCTCGGTGACTGCGCGTGCGGCGTCCGCCAGCGTGATGAGACCCTGACCAAGGCGGCGCGACAGCACCGACCCGGCCACGAACGACCCGACCACGGCGGTGGCGATGAAAAACAGCAGCGCGAGGTTCGAGCGTTCACTGTATTCATCGCCTGCGGTCCGCTGCAACTCCGCGAGCGCGATCAGTTCGGCAGGTTCGGGTGTCTTCTTCTGCGTCATCTTCGTAACGGCGCGCCGCGCCGCCGGCGGCATCGTCTTGATCACCCGTTCGCTCTCGAAGTAATCGTAAATCTGCGTTTCGGCGATGATGATCCCCGAGCAGGTCAGCACCGAGGCGGCGACGACACTCGCCAATTGGGTGGACAACCGCAAGCGGCTTCCCTTGCCCGGTATCCCGATCTTCACAGCGCCGAGAGCCGATATCCGATTCCACGCACCCCGCTGCACCATCCGACCGCCCCGCCAGCCTCGAGTTTACGCCGCAGCTTGCTTATATGGCTGTCGACCGTCCGCTCAAGCGCCTCGCCTTCGGGTAGGCACGCATCGAGCAGCTCGGCACGGGAGAAGACCCGGTTCGGGCTATGCGCCATATGCGCCAGCAGCCGGAATTCGGTCAGCGTCAGATTAAGCGCGACGGGCACGTCGTTTGCGGTGAGCGACGCACTATAGGCATCGGCATCGATCGTCAGCATGCCCCAGCGCAGTTGGTGTGCGCCCGCTTGCGCCGCGTTCGTGCGGCGCAGCACCGCCTTGACGCGCGCGACGACCTCGAGCGGGTTGAACGGCTTGACGATATAATCGTCCGCACCGAGCCGGAGCGCCGACAGCTTGTCGAGATCCTCCATGCGCGCCGTCGCCATGATCACCGGCGTGGTGCCGCGGCGGCGGATTTCGGCAAGCACCTCGAACCCGTCCTGCCGGGGCATCTGAACGTCGAGCAAGACCAAATCGGGCCGCAGCGAGCGGTGATGCATCAGCGCGACCTCGCCATCGGCAGCGCCGATCGTACGAAACCCATCTCGATCGAGGTATGCGGCCAGTATCTGCGCGATGTCGGCGTCATCCTCCACGATCAGGATCAAGGCATTGTCCACTCTTCGTCCCCGTATCGGTGTAAACTAGCTTAGAAGATCCAGTTATCGCGGCGTTCTATTGCGGTCGTATTGACCGTATGTGGACATCGCGTGGAGAGATAGCCCGATTTACCCACGCCCGACATGTCTGACCACACAAACTGAACTTCGTGTGCCTGGGAGCGAAGCCGACATTGAAACCTAGCGAAGAATAAGGGCCAATTACCGCATCTCCAAAAGAGGGGCTGTGAGGACCGGCCGCCAAGTGAAGGCGAGCCCTCTCCTGCACCCTCACCCAAGCAGCGCCACCGAAACGTTGTTCGTTGAAATATCCTGTGCAAGCGGGCTTGTTTCGCGGTGGCTATCGGGCATCTTCGCCCGCACCTAATCCAAGGATCCAGCCCGTGCGCTTCACTCTCGCTCTTCTCCTGTTTGCGTCTACATGTGCCTCGGCCCAGCAGCCGCCCTCGATTGTCGCATCCGATGGTCCGTCGCGCGTCTTTACCGGAAGCGACCTGTTCGGTCTGGCGATTGCCGCCGATCCGCAGATCAGCCCCGACGGCCGGACCATCGTCTATGTCCGGCGTACCGGCGACGTGATGAGCGACCGGCTGCAGTCGTCGCTCTGGCTGATCGACGTCGCGAGCGGCCGCCAGACGCCGTTCGTGGCGCAAGGCAACAGCCCGCGCTGGTCGCCCGACGGATCACGGATCGCCTATTCGGCGTCCGATGGTGAAAATTCGCAATTGTTCGTCCGCTGGATCGGCAGCGGGGCGAGCGCGCGGATCACGAGCCTGCCGGGCGACCCGCAAGCACTGACCTGGTCGCCCGACGGCACGCGTCTTGCCTACATCGCCAATGTCGCCGGGGATGGCGCCACGCTCGGCAAAGCTCCGAAAAAGCCCGACGGTGCGAAATGGGCCGAGCCGCTGATCGTTATCGACCGGATCAACTACCGCAACGACGGGCCGGGCTACGTCAAACCCGGCTACGACCATCTGTTCATCGTGAGTGCCGACGGCGGGGCGGCACGTCAGCTGACTTCCGGCCGGTTCGATGATAGCGGGCCGCTGTCGTGGACGCCCGAGGGCCGGACGATTCTCTTTTCGGCAATCCGTACCCCCGATGCCGAGCGGCAGGTGATGAATACCGACGTCGTCAGCGTGGCCGTGGCTTCGGGCGCGCTGCGCGTCTTGACGACGCGCGACGGGCCGGACAACGCGCCGCGTATCGCGCCCGACGGCTCGAAAATCGCCTGGCTGGGCTTCGACGACAAGCGCCGCAGCTATGAGAACGACCAGCTTTATATCGGCGACAAGGATGCCGCCTCGCCCCGCTCGCTGACCGCGTCGCTCGACCGCGCCATCGAGAAGGTCGAATGGGCCGCCGACGGGCGCAGCCTCTACGCGAGCTACGACGATCGCGGCCAGCGCCGGATCGCCCGGATCGGCCTCGATGGACGGCTTACCCCGCTGATCGATAATGTCTGGGGCGGCGGGCTCGACCGTCCCTATACCGGCGGCGACTTCTCGGTCTCCAAGAGCGGCTCTATTGCCTATACCGGTGGCGACTCCGGCGCGCCTGCGGACGTGTGGGTCATGGCGGGCGGCAAACCCCGGCGGCTCACCAACTTGAATGCCGTCCTGACAAGCAGCAAGGCACTGGCGTCAGTCCGCAAGATCGCCGTGACCGCGCCCGACGGGCGCGCAATCGACGCTTGGCTGGCCACACCGCCTAATCGTCCTGCAGGCGCACGTGTACCGCTGATCCTCGAGATCCACGGCGGCCCCAACAGTGCCTACGGCCCCGGCTTTGCGACCGACATGCAGCTCTACGCCGCCGGTGGCTACGCCGTTTTGTGGACGAACCCGGGCGGCTCGACCTCATATGGAGAGGCCTTCGCCAACCTGATCGACAAGAATTACCCCTCGGGCGATTATGACGACCTGATGGCGGCGGTCGATGCGGCCATCGCCGACGGCACGGCTGATCCCGACAATCTGTTCGTCACCGGCGGGTCGGGCGGCGGCGTGCTTACCTCTTGGATCATCGGCAAGACCAACCGGTTCAAGGCAGCGGCCACGCAAAAGCCCGTGATCAACTGGATCAGTGAAGCACTGACGATGGACAATACGCTGTTCACTTCGCGCTACTGGTTCACCAAGCTGCCGTGGGAAGACCCGATGAGCTATTGGAAGCGGTCGCCGCTCAGCCTGGTCGGCAACGTCAAGACGCCGACGCTGGTCGTGGTCGGCAGCGAGGATTACCGGACACCGGTCAGCGAGTCGGAGCAATATTATGCCGCGCTGCAGATCGCAGGCGTGCCGACCGCATTGGTCAAGGTGCCGGGGGCGAGCCACGGCGGTATTGCCGCCCGCCCCTCGCAATCCGCCGCCAAGGCAGCGGCGATCCTGGCTTGGTTCGATCGTTACCGGAAATCGGCGACCACGCCCTGATTGTCGAACAGAACGGCCTCGTCGCCCGGTTGCCAGGGATTTAGCCGGATCATCGCCGCTCCGAACAAGGAGGTGGCGATGCCATCGGCAAGCCAGCCATGAACGTGGGGCAGAGGCAGGGCATCGAACAAGGCGCGGTCGACTTCAGCGAACTGGCGCACGAAGGGCAGGAGGGCGGCGTCGGTCAGGCGTATCTCCGTGCCATGCAGGTTGCGGTGGGTGGTCAGCCGTTCTTCGAGGACCTGCAGGTGTTTCACCCCTGCCGCCCGATGGTCGGTGGCATCGTCGGCATGGCGGTTGGCATATTTGTAGCGGTCGAGATGATGTTTGAACGGGCCGTCATTGGCCGCGATCAGCGCCGCGTCCACGCTGTCCAGCCACCGCGCAGGATCGTACCGCTCCAACGCCCAGTGCATAATGTCGAGACTTTCGTCGATCACGCGACCGCCGGGCAGGACGAGCACCGGCACCGTTGCCTTGGGCGATACCGTGATCATGTCCGCCGGTTTGGCGGACAGCTTCACTTCGCGGAGTTCGCAAATCGTTTCACTGGCCAGCAGGGCCAGCCGTGCGCGCATCGCATAGGGACAGCGCCGAAAACTATAGAGGATCGGCCTAATCGTCATCGGGAGAATTCGGCACCTATGTGCGCTTCGCCCCGTGCCTCGGCAAGGCGTTCCTGCCGGTGGCGTTCAGCGGCGCGCGCGCGCTGAGCATCGGTGCGTTCGGCGTGGCAGGCATCGCAGCTAACGCCCTCGACGTAATGCTGCGACGATAGCCCTTCCGCACTGACGGGACGGCGGCAGGCATGACACAGCGAATAGCTGCCCGGCGCAAGGCCGTGCGCCACCGTCACCCGCTGGTCGAACACGAAACATTCGCCCTCCCAGCGGCTTTCGTCGGCCGGGACCGTCTCAAGATATTTCAGGATGCCGCCCTGCAGATGATAGACCTCGTCGATCCCTTCCGCTTTCAGGAAGGCGGTCGATTTCTCGCAGCGGATGCCGCCGGTGCAGAACATCGCGATCTTCAGCGGCGTCCCTCCGCCCAGCAGCCGTTCGCGTTCCCCGCGGAACCAGGCGGGGAAATCGCGAAAGGTCCGGGTCCGGGGGTCGAGCGCCCCGGCAAAGGTGCCGACGGCGACTTCATAGTCGTTGCGCGTATCGATCACGATCGTGGCCGGATCGTCGATCAGTGCGTTCCAGTCCTCCGGCACGACGTAATGACCGGCCCCGGTCAGGGGATCAATGTTCGGTTGTCCCATCGTAACGATCTCGGGCTTGATCCGCACTTTCATGCGATGGAACGGCAGGGTCGCTGCCCGCGACAGCTTGACCTCCAGATCGGTACAGCCCGGCAGCGCGCGAATGGCGGTCAGCACATGTTCGATTGGCGCATCGGGTCCGGCAATAGTGCCGTTGATCCCTTCGCGCGCCAGCAGCAGCGTTCCCTTGACGCCCTGCGCCGTGCACACTTGCGCGAGTTGCCCCCGGATCGATGCACAATCGTCGAACGGCGTGAATTTGTAGAGCGCGGCAACGCAGATCGGCAGGTCAATATCGGTCAAGGCACGTGGGTCCGTCAGAGGGAGCAACTCATTTAGCGGGTCACACACCAAGAACGCGATTGTTTTGTGCACCAACGCGCCCTTGCGCATGGGTGGCGCGACAACGCATACGATCCTATGCAGAAAAGCGATGTGAAATACCGCTTCGTCGTCGACAATGCCTCGCTCGCGGCCTGAAAGACGGCGGTTGAGCAGCTGGCAATTCTGGATCGATCGCGGCGGCACTTTTACCGATGTCGTCGCGCGCGATCCGCAAGGGCGGACGACGACCGCCAAATTGCTGTCCGAAGACCCTGCGCACTATGATGATGCGGCGGTGGCGGCGATCCGGCGGCTGACCGGCGTTGCCTCCGGGCCGCTGCCACCCGCCGACATTCGTATCGGCACGACGATTGCGACCAATGCGCTGCTCGAACGGGCGGGAGCACCGTGTCTGCTGGCGATCACGCGCGGATTCGGCGATGCGCTGCGGATCGGTACGCAAGACCGGCCGGACATCTTCGCACGGGCCATCCACTTGCCGCCGCCGCTCTACACCCGCGTGGTCGAAATCGACGAGCGCGTGACGGCAGACGGCGAAGTGTTGACGCCGCTCGACGAGACCAGCGCGCGCGCGGCATTGCAGAATGCCTATGACTCGGGCCTGCGCGCGATCGCCATCGTGTTGATGCACGGATACCGGCATCCCGATCACGAAAACGCGCTGGCCGACATTGCTGGCGATATCGGCTTTACCCAGATTTCCGCCAGCCACCGGACCAGTGCGCTGATTCGCCTTGTCGCGCGCGGCGATACGACCGTGGTCGATACGTATCTGTCGCCCGTGCTGCGCGCCTATGTCGAGCGGTTCGCGAATGCGCTGGGCGCGGGACAGCACCCGTTGTTCATGCAGTCGGGTGGCGGGTTGATCGATGGGCGGCGCTTTCAGGGGAAGGACGCGCTGCTTTCCGGCCCCGCAGGCGGGATCGTCGGCATGGCGCGGACGGCGGCGCAGGCCGGATTCGACCGGGTAATCGGATTCGACATGGGCGGCACCTCCACCGACATGTCGGTCTATGCCGGTGCCTTCGAACGGCGCAACGACGCGGTGATCGCGGGCACACGGATCAGCGCGCCCATGATGCGGATCGATACGGTCGCGGCGGGCGGCGGATCGGTCTGTCGCTTCGATGGCGGGCGCTTTGTCGTCGGACCCGAATCCGCCGGAGCGATTCCCGGGCCTGCCTGTTACCGGCGTGGCGGGCCGCTGACGATCACCGACTGCAACCTGATCCTCGGCAAGGTTCAGCCCGATTATTTCCCGCATGTCTTCGGTTCTGATGGAGATGCACCACTCGATCCCGCCGCAAGTCTGGCGCGGATGGGTGCCGTGACCGATGAGGTGGCTGCCGCAACCGGGCGGACGATGACGGCACAGGCCGCCGCGGAGGGGTTCATTGCGATTGCTGTCGCCAACATGGCCAATTCGATCAAGGCGATTTCGGTCGCGCGCGGACATGATCCGTCACGCTTCGTGCTGGCCTGTTTCGGCGGCGCGGGCGGGCAGCACGCCTGCCTGGTCGCCGATGTGCTTGGCATGGACAGGGTGATGATCCATCCGCTTGCCGGCGTCCTATCGGCCTATGGCATGGGGCTGGCCGACCGGCGGTCGCTGCGCGAGCAAACAGTTGCACTCCCGCTGAACGATACGGAGGGAATTGGAGCGACGCTTGCCGCGCTGGAACCCGAAGCGCGACGCGCGCTGACCGACCAAGGCATCGACGAGACCACGATCCGCACCGAACACCGGATCGAGCTCCGCTACGCCGCGTCCGATGTCGGCATCGAGGTCGCGTACGACACGCCCAACGCGATGCGGGTGGCGTTCGAGGCGGGCTTTGCCCGTCAGTTCGGTTTCACCGGTGACGATACACTGATCGCCGAACGGGTCCGGGTCGAAGCCATCGCGGATGCTGCCGACATCGGCGAGGCCATCGTGACGCTACCCGACGAAACCTCGCCGCCGCGCGCGACCGCTTTGATCTATCTGAACGGAGCGGTGCACGATGCACCGTTGTACGACCGGGCAGGACTGGCGGCGAGCGCGACGATCGCAGGGCCGGCGCTGATCGTCGATCCATCAGCGACGACGGTCGTCGAGGACGGCTGGACAGCCCGCGTGGACGATTATGGCAATCTGATCCTGGCGCGCCACACCCCGCGCGCCGCCGTCGTTGCCGACATAACCGAAGCCGATCCGGTGCAGCTCGAAATCTTTGCGGGCATGTTCATGGCGGTCGCCGAGGAAATGGGCGCTGCGCTTCAGCGCAGTGCTGCCTCGGTCAACATCCGCGAACGACTCGATTTCTCATGCGCGCTATTCGATGCAGAGGGCAATCTCATCGCCAATGCCCCGCACATCCCGGTGCATCTGGGGTCGATGGGCGAAAGCATCCGCACCGTCATTGCCCGGCGCGACGTCGCCCTGGACGGGCGCGGGATGCGGCGGGGCGACGTCTATGCGCTCAACTCTCCCTATCACGGCGGAACCCACTTGCCCGACATCACCGTGATCATGCCGGTGTTCCCGGAGGCCAGCGACCTCCCCGCCTTCTTCGTCGCGGCACGTGGTCATCACGCCGATGTCGGCGGGATCAGCCCGGGGTCGATGCCGCCCGACAGCACGACCATCGAAGAAGAAGGCGTGCTGATCGACAATGTCCTGATCGTCGAAGATGGACGGCTGCTAACAGATGACTTGCGGGCGCTGCTGGCTGACCACCGCTGGCCAGCACGCAACATCGATCAGAATATCGCCGATCTGTCCGCACAGGTCGCGGCGTGCACGCGCGGGGCGGAGGGGCTGCACCATATGGTCGCCGATTACGGCATGGCCACCGTCGCTGCCTATATGGCGCACGTGCAGCACCATGCCGAGGTCGCCGTGCGCGGGCTGCTCGACCGGCTGGTCGATGGCAGTTTTGCCTATGAGATGGACGACGGTGCGGTCATCCGGTTGGCCGTCCGCATCGACCGCGCCGCACAACGCGCGACCGTCGATTTCACCGGCACGAGTGCCCAGCGCGCCAATAACTTCAACGCGCCGCGCGCCGTGGTGCGCGCTGCCGTTCTTTACGTCTTGCGTGTGCTGGTCGATTCGGCGGTCCCGCTCAACGACGGGTTCCTGCGCCCTGTCGATATCATTGTGCCGTCGGGGTCGATGCTCGATCCGCACTTCCCCGCCGCCGTCGTTGCGGGGAATGTCGAAACCAGTCAGGTCGTGACCGACGCGCTGTTCGGTGCATTGGGCGCGATGGCGGGGTCGCAGGGGACGATGAACAATTTCACCTTCGGCAATGCGCGCCACCAATATTACGAGACCATCGCGGGCGGCAGCGGCGCGGGGCCAGGCTTCGACGGCGCAGCGGTGGTCCAGACACACATGACCAACAGCCGCCTGACCGACCCTGAAGTGCTGGAAACGCGCTTTCCCGTTCTCGTCGAGGAATTTTCGGTGCGGCGCGGCTCAGGCGGGACGGGCAAGCAGCACGGCGGCGACGGCGCGGTCCGCCGCATCCGGTTTCGTGAGGCGATGCAGGCAGGCATCCTCGCCAACCGCCGCCGCGTGCCGCCGTTCGGGCTGAAAGGCGGCAGCGATGGCGCCTGCGGCATCAACCGGATCGAACGCGGCAACGGGGGCGTCGAAATTCTGCCCGCGACCGGCGCGGTCGAGATGGAACCCGGGGATGTCTTCGTCATCGAGACGCCGGGCGGCGGTGGCTTTGGGACGCCCGACTGATGCTGGTGCTGGTGGGCATCTTGATGGTCACGGGGTTCCTGCGGCGCTTCAATCCGCTGCTCGTCGTGGAGGTATAGGGGGATCACTGGGCGAGTGGCGGAGTTAGATTCGGTCCGCATGCTGCCCACGTCGGGCAAAACAGATCACGACAGCGACCATTTCACTGGCATCGCCAATGCACACCAAGTATTTACCATCGTGCGTTAGGTCGATGCGATGGCCCGCACTCGTGGTCTCCGCAATCTTGTCTCGCAGGTGCCCCGAACGGAGGCGCGGACCGACACGCGTGCCCATGCGGACTATGACGCGATGATCACCCACGATCTCGGGGGGCGTCGCCAGAACAGCTATCGTTCGGTCGACGACGGTCGTCCGGTCGGTGCCGCCGAATTGCTGCTGCGGCCGATTTCGCTGTTCCTGTTTGCCTGTACCGCGTTCGTCATCGTGCTCGCCGCATGGCTTTGGCAGTCGGGCGTGTTCGGCCAGTTCCAGCTGAGCTATGCGCAACGGCCACCGGTCCCGTCATCATCATGGATGGGCACGCGGCAGCCGAGGTCGATGGAGCCAGTCGATACCTCCGCGACCACACGAGCGACGACGCCAACGGCGGCGCCGAACGGCCCGAAGGCAACACCCGCCGATGCGGCGCCTTCCGACGATGACGCCTCACCCCCGGCTGACGACGGCACGGGCGACACCACGACTAACTGACCCGGAGTTCAGAGCGCTTGCGGTATATGTAGCATGTGCTACATATCGCTGATGGTACAGGCGTGGGAGAGTGGTGCGATGGCGGCGCTCCGGGTATTTCTCGTGATCATCATTCTGTTGGTCGGCGCTTACACCGGCGTGGTGATTGTCGACCACGGGATGAACCTGTTCCCGGTGTTCTTGGGCGATATGGCCAGGATGGCCTGGTCTGGCCAGTTCAACCTCGACTTCATGTGCATGCTGATGCTGTCCGGTCTGTGGGTTGCGTGGCGGCACGGGTTCTCGGGTGGCGGGGTTGCGCTGGGGGTTTTGGCATTCCTCCTGGGCGCGCCGTTCCTGAGCGCCTACCTGTTGATCGCGAGTTTTCAGGTGAAAGGCGATGTCCGCGCCTTATTGCTCGGCGCAGCGCGGATTTAGCGAATTGATCGAGGTGCCTGGCTCGCACGACAGCGCCAATTGACGGGCTGAAGATTCCGTGATGATATCTTCTATCATCATGTGAAGGAGCGAATGCCATGCGCCGCACTCTCGCCACCTCGTCCGGATCGGACTTCGACACCATGCCGTCGATCAACATCACGCCGCTGATCGATGTCTTGCTGGTCCTGATCGTCGTGATGATGCTGTCTCTACCCATGGGGCAGAACAAGATTCCGATCGATCTGCCCACTCCGAGAACGACAAAAAGCATACCGCCCGTCACGCATCGCCTGACGATCGCGCAAAACGGCGCTTATAGCTGGGACGGCACCAGCATCGACGAGGCGACACTCACCGCACGCCTCCGCGCCCATGCCCGCGATCCCCAACGCCCGCTGCTGGTGGTCCGCATCGACGACCAGACCCATTATGACCGTGCGGCGCGGACCATCTCGACGATCAAGAAAGCCGGCGTGGCCGCCCTCGCCTTCGAAGGCATGGCGAAGTGGAAAAGCTGGTAAGCGCCGGACCAGCCGGTGCCTAGCCGTAGCGCTGCGGCCTAAGCGCCCGCACCGCTATTCTGCGGCGACGGTCGTTACCCCGAACATATCGACTTCGCCCGTCGGCACGTCCTCGTTCGCTGCCGCATTGGCTGCTTTCGCACCCTTGCGTGCGTCGAAGCTGTTCCAGACTTCGCCCCAGTTGCCGCGGGTTGCCGCCTTCGAATATTCCGTCGCGCGGGTTTCGAAGAAATTGGCGTGTTCGACACCGTTGAGCAGCGGCGCGAGCCACGGCAAGGGGTGTTCCTCGATCATGTAGATCGGCTTGAACCCCAGCTGGCCCAGCCGCCAGTCGGCGATGTAGCGGATGTATTTCTTGATTTCCTTCGGGCTCATGCCCGGCACCGGGCCCTGTTCGAAGGCGAGATCGATGAATGCATCCTCCAGCCGGACGGTTTTCTGGCACACATCCATGATGTCGTCGCGCACCGCCTTGGTCAGGCAGTCACGCTCGGCGCAAAATGCGTGGAACAGCTTGATGATACCTTCGCAATGCAGGCTTTCATCGCGGACCGACCAGCTGACGATCTGGCCCATGCCCTTCATCTTGTTGAAGCGCGGGAAGTTCATCAGCATCGCGAACGACGCGAACAGCTGCAGCCCTTCGGTGAAGCCGCCAAACATGGCCAGCGTGCGCGCGATATCCTCATCGCTATCCATGTTGAACGTCGCCAGATAGTCGTGCTTGTCCTTCATTTCCTTGTACTGAAGGAACATGCCGTACTCGCTCTCGGGCATGCCGATGGTGTCGAGCAGGTGTGAGTAAGCCGCAATATGCACCGTTTCCATGTTGCTGAATGCAGCGAGCATCATCTTGATCTCGGTCGGCTTGAACACGCGGCCGTAATGTTCATGATAGCAATTCTGCACCTCGACGTCCGCCTGGGTAAAGAAGCGGAAGATCTGCGTCAGCAAATTGCGCTCGTGATCGGTCAGCTTCTGCGCCCAGTCGCGGCAATCCTCTCCGAGCGGCACTTCCTCGGGCATCCAGTGTATCTGCTGCTGGCGCTTCCAGAATTCATAGGCCCACGGATATTCGAAGGGCTTGTATTGGTTACGGGCTTCGGTGAGCGACATGGCTTACTCCTAGACGGGCGTTAAAGTTGAACGGAAAGATGATAGGTCGGTGGGTGCTGGCCGCTCGCGACGGACCAGCGTCGCCACGACGAAAACGGCCATTCCAAGCAGCAAGACCGTCCGGAAATGATAGAAGAGCGTGACATCGGTTGCTGCCGCCACGAGCTGAGGCGGCAGAACGAAGAGGAGCGATCCTGCAGCAAACAGCAGCACGTGACGCAGGCTCGAGGTCGACGTCGCCACGATCAGGCCAAGGGCGGGAATGAGCATGGGAACGTCATATTGCCGGGAGTAGACAAGCAGCTGCAGCACGATGAGCGCCGTCGCCATCAGCGCCACGGAAAGACGGCCACGCGCGACCATCCATAGGGCAGCGGTCGCGCTGAACCCAACCAGTGTCGCCAGCCAGACGGGCGGCGGCACGAGGCCCGCCGCTGCGATCAGGCTGGGGATGCCCATCACCTGGTCGCTGCCGAGCTGACTGACCCGATAATGGCCATAGGCATCGAGGGCTGCTGCCCAGCCTGTCAACGATGGTGCAACGCCGAACGTGGCGAACAGGGGCAAGGCCATCACCGCACCGACGACCCCTGCAACAGCAAGCACCAGCCACCGCCGGTCGAGCAACAGCCAGAAAAACACGAAGATGACGAGCTGCGGCTTGATTGCGGCAACGCCCAGCAGGACGCCGGCGAGGACCGGTCTGCCGGAATATGCCGCGTAAATGCCGCCCCAGACAAGCACCGCAAAGATCATGGTGAGTTGCCCCATCCAGACTGCGGCCCACACAGGCGATGCGCCGAGAATGATCCCGATCAACCAGCCCAGAGCGAGCGGCTGTCCCCCATGAAGGGCGACGCCGTCGCGTCGTGCGACCGCAACAGCCCCCGCAGCGAGCGCGGTCGTCGCGCCGATGCCCAGAACATAAAACAGCATGGCCGCTACCCACTTCGGCCCGAGAGCGATCAGATAGGCCACCGGCGCGAAATTGGGTGGATAGGCAAGACCCCCGATCTGGAAAACGACCAGTCCTTCCATCTCGCGCCGCATGCAGGCGACATCATACTGACTCCAACCCGAATGCAGACATCGACCCGCAGCGTAAAACCAGTCGAAGTCGTACATCCAGCTTCCAGGCGCCTTGCCGAATCCAAACAGGACGACCGCAACAAAAGCGACAATGCCGAGTACCGCGACCGGCACGCTCGCACGGTTTGCCAAGTTCAGGAACATGCTGCTCATGCCTGCCCCGGTATCGGTGTCGATTGCGATATCTGGCCTCGCTCCATGGCGTTCAGCCGAGGCCGAGCGGTGTACGGAATGCGCCGATGATGATGAAAACGGCTACGATCAACACCGTACCGGAAAGACGCGCCGTGGTCGGTCGGGTGCGGCGCAACTGGACGGGATCGACGTTTGCACCAAGCGGTTGCCGCGACTGGCGATCCTCGCCGCGCCGCCGCTCGCGCTGAAAAACAAGGTTCGCGCCGATCAAACCGATGACCGCGAGCGAAAACCATACCGCCGCTACAGAGGCGATGGGAAGACTGCCGACCGCGCCGGTCATAGGGCGCTCGCCATGACGCGCGTAGCCGTTGCACCCAATTGCGTGGCCATGCGTTGTGCCTCCATTACCCCCAAAAAGGAGACTTTTTCATGGTCGATACCAGCCAAATCCGCGAACATATGGAAGTGATCGGCGCCGACGGTGTCCATGTCGGTACCGTCGATCATCTCTACGAGCATCGCATCAAGCTGACCAAGGCGGACAGTGGTGCCGACATCAAGGAAGGGAGCGGTGGTCACACGGGTCATCACCATTATATCTCGATCGGCCTGGTTGCCGACATCGAAGGCAACAAGGTCCGCCTGTCTGCCAACGCCGACGTGGCGGTGACTTTCGAGGAAGAAGAACAGGCGAACTGACCGCCTGCTGCATACACGAAAGTCTCGCGCGCCGTCACTGGCACGCGAGGCATTCGTCGTAATCCTTGCTCTCGAGCTCGATGACCGGCGGCAATGAGGTGTTGTCGGCCTCCACCCCGCCGGCGAACCCGGCGCGCTGAACGCTCTTCGAGCGCAGATAATACAGCGACTTGATGCCCAGTTCCCACGCGCGGAAATGGAGCATGAGCAGGTCCCATTTCTCGACATCGGCCGGAATGAACAGGTTCAGCGACTGCGCTTGGTCGATGAACGGCGTGCGGTCGGCGGCAAGCTCGAGCAGCCAGCGTTGATCGATCTCGAAGCTGGTCTTGTACGTCGCCTTTTCATCCACGCTCAGGAAATCGAGGTGCTGGACCGAACCGCCCTGTTCGAGGATCGAATTCCAGATCGCGTCACTGTTTTTCGATTTCTCGCTCAGCAGCTTTTCCAGATACGGATTGCGTATCGAGAAAGACCCCGACAGCGTCTTGTGGGTATAGATGTTTGCCGGGATCGGCTCGATGCAGGCACTCGTTCCGCCGCATATAATGCTGATCGACGCGGTCGGCGCGATCGCCATCTTGCAGCTGAACCGTTCCATGACGCCGCGTTCTTCTGCGTCTGGGCACGGGCCGCGCTCGGCGGCGAGCAACATCGACGCCTCTTCGGCCTTCGCGCTGATGTGCTTGAAGATCTTCAGGTTCCACGACTTCGCCATGGCCCCTTCGAACGGCAGATTGCGCGCCTGCAGGAAGCTGTGAAAGCCCATCACGCCCAGCCCGACCGAGCGTTCGCGGCTCGCGGAATATTTGGCGCGCGCCATTTCGGGCTCGGCACGGTCGATATAGTCGGTCAGGACATTGTCGAGGAACCGCATGATGTCCTCGATGAACATCTTGTCGCCGCTCCATTCGTCCCAGGTCTCGAGATTGACTGAGGACAGGCAGCAGACCGCCGTGCGGTAATTGCCGAGATGGTCCTTGCCGGTCGGCAGCGTGATTTCGCTGCACAGGTTCGACGTCGAAACCTTCAGCCCCAGTTCGCGATGGTGACGCGGCATCGCGCGGTTCACCGTGTCGCCAAAAACGATATAGGGTTCGCCCGTCGCCAGCCGCGTTTCGACCAGCTTCTGGAACAGGCTGCGCGCATCGACCGTCTGGCGGACGCTGCCATCCTTCGGGCTGACAAGCTTCCACTCGGCGCCATCGCGGACGGCCTCCATGAACGCGTCGGTGAGCAGCACGCCGTGGTGCAGGTTCAGCGCCTTGCGGTTGAAGTCGCCGCTGGGTTTGCGGATTTCGAGAAATTCCTCGATCTCAGGGTGCGAGACATCGAGGTAGCATGCTGCCGAGCCGCGCCGCAGGCTCCCTTGCGAAATCGCGAGCGTCAACGAATCCATGACGCGCACGAACGGAATGATGCCGCTGGTCTTGCCGTTGAGGCCCACCGGCTCGCCGATGCCGCGGACATTGCCCCAATAGGTGCCGATGCCGCCGCCGCGCGACGCCAGCCAGACATTCTCGTTCCAGGTATCGACGATCCCTTCCAGGCTGTCCGGCACCGAATTCAGATAGCAGCTGATCGGAAGACCCCGCCCCGTGCCGCCGTTCGACAGCACCGGCGTCGACGGCATGAACCACAGGCGTGAGATATAATCATAGAGCCGCTGGGCGTGCGGCTGATCGTCGGCATAGGCCGACGCGACGCGCACGAAGAGATCCTGATAGGATTCGCCGGGCAGCAGATAGCGGTCCTTCAGCGTTTCCTTGCCGAAATCGGTGAGCAGCGCATCGCGCGAATGATCGACCTCGACTGCGAACAGCTGCGGATGCACGCCGCCCGACGCCGAATCGTCCGCCTTCGGTGCCGCCGACGCCACTGTCGTCATGGCCTCCGCCATCAGCGTTGCCGTGTCCGCGCTCATGTCCGTTCTGCCATCGGTATCCCTGAAATCCATCTCGCCAATCCCCGTTCCGCCGATTCGAAATCGCAACACAAAAATACGACTCGGGACCAAACCCCGATCTTACACGTTTTCGGGCCTGGGTGCGAACAAAACGGGAATTGTCCCCGTTATCCACAGCGCGCAAATCGCCGTTGCGGAATCCGGTTCCGCATCATCGACATACAAGCTGTAGTATTGGCCCCCTGCCCCGAACCGCTATCTATAGTGGCGGAACCAGTTTCAGACGCAAGAGGGTAAATGCCGGGGTCACCACTCGCTTCGTCGCAGATTCGATTCGCTTCACCGATGCTGCAGCGCAGCGACGCGGCGGACTTGCGTCGTTTTTGTGACGCGCAAGGGAACGGGGGACGAACGAAAAAAGATTTCCGAATCCCGTCGTTTGCATTCTTTGCATTTCAAAGCGCCAGCGTCACCCTGATTACATCGCCGTCGGTCAGTTTTTCCGCCTTTCGGACGCTGGCCTTGACCGGAAGCAGGTACCCGCTGACGTTTTTGCTCGGGAAAACCGAGGTACGCCATTCGGTCGCGCCGATGGTCGCCCGGACATAGACCGAACCCCATGCCGCCGTCCGCCCGGGCGAGGCCGCGCGAATCGATTCGGCAACCTCGCCGTCGATCGTCAGGAAGTGCCACGCCGTCTTGGTCGGCGTGCCGTCCTTGGCCACTCCGCGCCACAGCCAGATCGGGCCGGTGAAATCCCAGCTACCGCCGCGGGTGGACGCCTCGCCCAATTCCTCGCGCAGGAAACGGATGAGTTCAGGATCGGTCGGACTGTCCACCGGCGGGTTCTACGCGCAGGGCGGCTCTGGCTTTTTATAAACCTTGTGACAGGCGCCACACGCCGCACCGGTTTCGGCGAGCGCCGCGGCAAAGCCATCCTTGTCCCCGGCTTTGGATGCCACGACCAGCTTGTCGGCGGCGGTCGCATAGGCCGCTGCCGCCTTGGCAAATCCCGCACGGTCGCTCCACACATTGGGCAGGGCTTCGGACGGCGCGCCTTCGCTTCCCTTCGGGAAAGCGGCAGGCAGCGTATGGGCCCAACCCGCTATGCTCGATGTCGCGAAACCCAAGGTCTTCACATCGGCTCCACGCTCGAACGCGCCTTTAACCGTCCCGAAAGCGACAGCGGACATTTTGAATGCCGCCTTTCGCACCGCAATGGCATCGGCACCCGCGGGCGACGGCGTTGCTGCCGTGGTCGCCGCGATCGCGGCACCCCCCAGCATGGCTACGGTCGCGAATACCAGAAATTTCCGCATGGATTGTCCCTTCGCCTGGTCTCAGTCGACACCAGCCTAACATGTCGCGCACGCCGGACAAGAACAGCCGGGTCCAAAGCCACCTTGGCTTGCTGCACAGGGCCGATTACGGGGCTAGGCAGCACTGCAATCTCCATATCGTCGGGAAGCGACCAATGACCGTCACCATCACCGAAGCCGACCTGATCGACAGCGTCGCCGACGCGCTGCAGTACATCAGCTATTTCCACCCGATGGATTATATCCGCGCGCTGGGCGACGCGTACAAGGCGGAGCAGGGCCCCGCGGCGAAGGATGCCATCGCGCAGATCCTGACCAACAGCCGCATGTGCGCCGAGGGGCACCGGCCGATCTGTCAGGACACCGGCATTGTCACCGTGTTTGTCAGATGGGGGCAGCAATGCGTGCTCGGATCGGCGCGGTCGTTGCAGGACGTGATCGATGAGGGCGTCCGCCGCGCCTACCTCCACCCCGAAAATAAGCTGCGTGCCTCGATCCTTGCCGACCCGGCGTTCACGCGCGTGAACACCAAGGACAATACTCCCTGCGTCCTGTCGGTCGAGATGGTGCCTGGCGCCAAAGTCCATATCGATGTCGCGGCCAAGGGTGGCGGCAGCGAGAACAAGTCGAAGTTCAAGATGCTGAACCCCAGCGATTCGATCGTCGACTGGGTGCTGGAGATGGTCCCGCAAATGGGCGCGGGCTGGTGCCCGCCGGGCATGCTCGGCATCGGAATCGGCGGCACGGCGGAAAAAGCGATGCTGCTCGCGAAAGAATCACTCATGGGCCATATCGATATGGCCGAGCTGAAAGCGCGCGGCCCCCGGACCGACATCGAAAAGCTGCGGGTCGAGATATTCGACAAGGTCAATGCACTCGGCATCGGCGCGCAGGGGTTGGGCGGGCTGGCGACGATCCTCGACGTCAAGATCATGGATTACCCCACCCATGCCGCGTCGAAACCGGTGGCGATGATCCCCAATTGCGCCGCGACGCGCCACGCGCATTTCAGGCTCGACGGATCGGGGCCGAGCTTCCTCGAAGCGCCCAAGCTCGACGAATGGCCCGACGTTCACTGGACGCCCGATGCGAGCGCGATCCGCGTCGATCTCGACACGCTGACGCCCGAGGTCGTGCAGGGCTGGAAACAGGGCGACCGGCTGCTGCTCAACGGCAAGATGCTCACCGGCCGCGACGCCGCGCACAAGCGGATCAAGGACATGCTGGCCAAGGGTGAGCCGCTGCCGGTCGAGTTCCGCGACCGCGTGATCTATTATGTCGGCCCCGTCGATCCGGTCGGCGAGGAGATCGTCGGCCCTGCGGGTCCCACCACAGCGACGCGCATGGACAGCTTCATGGATATGATGCTCGAACAGGGCCTGCTCGCCTGCGTCGGCAAGGCCGAACGCGGCCCCGCCGCCACGCAGGCAATCGCAAAGCATAAGTCGGCCTATCTGATGGCGGTCGGCGGCGCCGCCTATCTCGTCGCACGCGCGATCAAGGGATCGAAAGTCGTCGGCTTCGCCGATCTCGGCATGGAGGCGATCTACGAGTTCGAGGTGAGCGATTTCCCGGTGACCGTCGCGGTCGATAGCGAAGGCAACAATGTCCATACGCTGGCACCGCAGGTCTGGAAGAACCGGATAGCGGCCGAAGGGTTGCTGGAAGGGGTATAAGCGGCATGCCGCCAACCCGGTAAACCAAGCAATCGCTTGACCGCCCCGCCGTGCCGTGGTCCGTCCGGCAGCCATGACCGATGACGTGCCACGCCGACCATCGTTCCTCGCCCGTCTTGGCCCCGGCCTGATCACCGGCGCCGCCGATGACGATCCGTCGGGCATCGGCACGCATAGCCAGGTTGGCGCGCAATTCGGGTTCGGGCTGGCCTGGACTTTTATCTTCAGCTTTCCCCTGATGGTCGCCATTCAGGAAGTCGCGGCAGAAATCGGCCGCGTCACGGGCGCGGGAATCGCGAAGAACCTGCGCCGCCACTATCCCCGCCCCGTGCTGGTGACCGTCGTCGCGCTGTTGCTGATCGCCAACATCGTCAATCTCGGGGCCGATCTGGCGGCGATGGGGGCGGCGCTGGTGCTGATGACGGGCGGCAATGCGGCGCTGTGCACGCTGCTGTTCGGCGTTTTCTGCGTCGTGCTTGAGACCTTCATCCCCTATGGTCGATATGCCGCGATCCTGAAATGGACGACACTGTCGCTGTTTTCCTATTTTGCGGTTGTCGCGGTCGCGCATGTCCCCTGGGGAGAAGCGCTGACCGCACTGGTCATTCCAAAGATCGAATGGACCGGAGCCTATGCCACGGCGGTGGTCGCGATTCTCGGCACGACGATCAGCCCCTATCTGTTCTTCTGGCAGGCCGGGCAGGAGATCGAGGAAGCGCACCGCCACCACGCCAAGCCCCTGTGCATCACGCCCAAAGAGGCTGGCCCCGAACTTGCCCGCATCCGGATCGACACGCTGACCGGCATGGCGTTCAGCGCGCTGGTTTCGCTCGCCATCGTCTTTGCGACTGCTGCGACGTTGCATGTGAACGGCATCACCGACATCGCGACCTCCGCCCAGGCGGCACAAGCACTGCGGCCGATTGCCGGCGATCTGGCCTTTGCGCTGTTTGCGCTGGGGATCATCGGCACCGGCCTGCTGGCCGTGCCGGTCCTCGCCGGGTCGGCTGCCTACGCCGTCACCGAAATGTTCGGCCTTTACGGCAGCCTCGATGCCAAGGTCGGCAAGGCACGCCTTTTCTATGGCACGATCGCGGTCACGACGCTGCTGGGGGCGACCCTGCAATATGTCGGGCTGGACCCGGTGAAGGCGCTCTACTGGGCGGCTGTCGTCAACGGGGTGCTGGCCGCACCCCTCATGGCCGCGATGATGCTGATCGTCCGCAATCCGCGGGCGATGGGACGGCTGACTTTGGGGCGGCGTGCAACAGTGACCGGATGGGCAGCGACCTTGGTCATGGCAGCGGCAACAGTAATCTTTTTCGCAACCCTTTGAGGATTTCTATCGGACAAGCGCTGCACATTTCCCTGTCCCAGGCCCTGTCACCACCCGCCCCGGCTTTGCGCCAGTATGTTCGCCGTCCTTCAGCACCTGTACGCCGTTGACGAAGACATGGCGCATGCCGACGGCATATTGCTGCGGCTTGGCGAATGTGGCGGTGTCGGCGATGGTCGCTGGATCGAAAATCGCGAGATCGGCATAATTGCCTGACTTGAGCGTCCCGCGCCCCGTGATGCCGAGATTGCCCGCGGGAAATCCGGTCAGCCGCCGCACCGCATCGGCAAGCGGCGTCGTCTTTTCATCGCGGACATATTTGCCAAGCAGCCGCGCGACGTTCCCGTATGTGCGCGGGTGGGCGCTGGCCTTCAGGAAGACGCCCTCGGGGGCCTGGCTCGCCGCGTCCGATCCAAATCCCATCCACGGGAGCGCGGTCTGTTTGCCGACATTGGCCTCGTCCATCAGGAAATAAGCCGTGCCGACTCGCGTGCCGTCCTCGATGACCAGGTCGATTGCGGTCTCCTCGGGACTTTTGCCGCGCATCGCCGCGACTTCGGCCAGCGTCTTGCCCGACAAATGTTTCAACGCCGGGTTCTTGAACGCGAGCAGGATGACCTTGTCCGCGCCACCCGCACCACGCAGCAGATTTTCCCAACCCACCGGCGCCGCTTGCATCTCGGCCAATACCCGTGCGCGAATTGCGGGATCCTTCAACCGCGCGATCCACGCGTCGGTCCCGCCCGCCTGCACCCACAGCGGCATCGACGCGTCGAGGCCCGTCGCCCCGGCGGTGTAGGTGTACATATCGGCCGTAATGCGCAGGCCGCTGGCACGTGCCGCTTCGATCTTTGCGATCAGTGCGGGATATTTGCCCCAGTTCGCCTGACCCGATTGCTTCATGTGATAGATTTCGGCGCGCCCGCCCGATTGACGCGCAATCTCGATCAGCTCGTCGACTGCCTCCAGCAAGCGGTCGCCCTCGCTGCGCATGTGGCTGATGTACATGCCGCCGCACTGTCCCGCTGCTTGCATCAACGCGACCAGCTCGGGCGTTTCGGCGAAACTGGCAGGCGCGTAGATCAGGCTGCTGCCCACACCCAATGCGCCCTCGTTCATCGCCTGTCGCACCAGGGCCTGCATCTGCGTCAGCTGTGCGGGCGTCGGATCGACATCGCCTTCGCCCAGTTCGTGAATGCGCACCGACGTTGCCCCCACGAAACTGGCGATATTGGGCGTGATACCGCGCCCGACCAGCCAATCCTGATATTGACGCAGCGTCGTCCAGGTGATCGGATATTCGATGTCGCTCTGTTGTTTTTTCTCGCTCGCCTTCATCGCCGGGTTCAGCGGTCCCATCGACCAGCCCTCGCCCATCACCTCCAGCGTCACGCCCTGTTTGGTGTCGCTCATCCCGCGCCCGTCGGCGATCAGCGATTCATTCGCCCAGCTGAGCATGTTGATGAAGCCCGGTGCTACTGCGAGGCCCTTTGCATCGACGATCCGCTTCGCGGTGCCGCGCACCTTGCCGACCGCGACGATCCGGTCGCCCTTTACCGCCACATCGCCGCGATAGGGAGTGCCGCCGGTCCCGTCGTAAATCGTGCCGCCGCGAACAATCACGTCATAGGTCGGCGCGGCATGCGCACTCGTCGAGACCAGCAGTGCCGCGACCAGAAACCCGTAGCGCATCATGATTCCCCCTCATTGTCCCCGGGCGAGCAGCTCCTCGATGGCCGTGAATGCCGAGACACCCTTGGCCGCATCGTCCGCAACGCCCGTCGCGTAAAAGGCTACGCCCGTCCGCCGCTCCATGTCGAGCCATAGCCCCGAACGCAGCCCGTAAGCCTCCCCCGCATGGCCGATGCGTCGTGCGCCGTCGCCAAAGGGATCGTCGTGGCAGTCAGGCATGTTGGGCGTCGCCAGTGTCTGCACGGCGAGGCCGTAGCTGCAATAGAAACCGCCCTCGGTGTCGCCATTGCTGCCGTCGAACACCCATTGCGGGCGCGCGATTGCCGCCAGGGAGGCCGACTTCAGAAATCCGGCTCCGCGCTTCAGAAATACCTGCCCTATCCGCGCGAGATCGCGGGCCGAAATCCGCATCCCGCCCTGCGGACTGAACAATGCGCCATTGCTGCCGGGCGTGTAAGTGCTCAGGTCGCACCCGGCGGTCGCGTTGACCGGACAATCGGGGTGTTTCCCCGCAAGATCGTCCTTCCGCACACTGCCGTCGGTCGCATAGAGCACCACGCCGCGTGCGACCTTGGCGTCGCTGCACGTCGTCCAGTTGTAGCACGCGTCCATCCTGAGCGGCGCGAACACCAAGCGCGCCATCAGCCGGTCGAAGCGCGCGCCAGTCGCGGCCTCCATAACGCCTGCGACAACGGGAAAGTTGAGATTGGTGTAGTGGAACCAGCCGCCCGGACGATGGTCGATGTCCCACGCGCGCCGGTCTGCGAGTGTTGCACGCACGCTGCCGCCCAAGGGAATGGCATAGTCGGCATTGTCGCGCAGACCGGACGTGTGCGACAGCAACATCCTGAGCGTAATCGGCACGTCAGGCCAGCCGGGATGGCGGAGCGACCAGCCGAGATAGGTCGAGACATCGCGGTCGAGATCGAGCTTGCCGGCCTCGACCAACCGCATGACGCCTATTGCCACGACGAGTTTCGACACGCTAGCGACGCGAACCGGATCGTCGACCGTGATCGCACGTGCGGTTGCGCGATCAGCGATACCCGATGCCGATCCGCGAACGACTCGCCGCGCATCAAACGCCACCTGCACCGTTGCGACCGGCGCCGCAGAAACGCTTGCCGTTGCAATCAGGAACGCTATCGCCGTCATATTGATCAGAGTGGCAAAGCAGGATGGGGCACGCAATCGATTAGGTGCGCCGGGGCCTGTTGTGGCTGATTGCGATCGCTCAACCCCATGCGCATGTCGCAGGCGTCATGCGCTAAAGAAAAAAGGGAGGCGCAGCACGCCGCACCTCCCCTTCGTTTATCGGCTAGGCTGGTGGCTTAGAACCGCACGCCGATCCCAACCATCGCCTGATGACGGTCGAGGTCGATGTCGACGTTCGCCGGTCCGGCATTGAGATTACGGTAGTTCGAATAGCGATACTCCGCCTTGATAAAGCCGGATGGCCCGAACAGATTCATCTTCTGCTCGATCCCGGCGCCCAGACGATAACCGTCCAGGGTATTGCGGGTGATCACGGTCGTCCCGGTACCGTTGTCATAGGTCGTCTTGAACTGTGCATTGGTATAACCGCCCTTGGCATAGAGCAGCGTCCGGGGCGCGACCGCAAAGCCGACGCGCGCACCGATGTAGAGATCGCGGTCGGCGGCATAGCGCGCGCTATCACCAGTCACGGCAACGTCGAAATCGCGCGCGCGCGTGGTCGAATCACTGAACTCGCCCTCGACGCCGAGAACCGCACCGCCAAGCTGAAAGTCGTAACCGGCACCGATACCGTACATGAGGCCGTCGCGGCCTTCGCTGCCACCGCCGACATTGTCGTATCCGGCCAGTGCTTCGACATGGGCCCCGGTGAAGGGGGCGGGTTCATCCTGAGCCAACGCCGGGCTTGCGGCCGCCGTTGCGAGCAGAGCTCCAAGGATAACGTAACGCATAACTTACTCCGATATTTTTCTGTCCTCAGGGGTGGGGACGGAGGGCCAAATAGTTATCCGCGCCACTTGTTGCATGAACCTCAGACAACAAGCTGAACCGTTGCGGCCAGGCAACACATTGTTTCGACGGCGTTTCTTTTCCTCGCCTTGCCCGGTCGAGCGGGGGCGGGCATAGGCGCGTCCCATGTCTGCGATGCTCTCAATCCGCCTGCCCGATGGTTCCGTGCGCGAAGTTGCGCCGGGAACCACCCCTGCCGATATTGCCGCCTTGATCGGGCCAGGACTGGCCAAGGCGGCGCTGGCCGCGCGCGTCGATGGCGAATTGCGCGATCTCGGCCGCCCGTTTGAGGGCGATGCGACGCTTGCGTTGGTGACGGCGCGCGACGAGGCCGACGCGCTCGACCTTGCGCGTCACGACTATGCGCATGTGCTGGCCGAGGCCGTGCAGAACTTGTTTCCCGGCACGCAGATCACCTTCGGCCCGTCGACCGACGACGGATTCTACTACGACTTCGCGCCGAAAGACCGCCAGTTCACCGAGGAAGACCTGCCCGCGATCGAGGCCGAAATGCGGGCCATCATCGCGCGCAACGAGCCGCTGGTCCGCGAAGTGTGGTCGCGTGCAGACCTGATCGCGCGTTGGCAAGCCGATGGCGAGACGTTCAAGGCCGAATGGGCTTCCGAACTCCCCGAAGGCGAGGAACTCACGGTCTACCGTGCCGGCACCTGGATGGACATGTGCCGCGGCCCGCATCTGCCGTCGACAGGCAAGCTCGACCCGGCGGCGTTCAAACTGACGCGCGTGTCGGGGGCCTATTGGCGCGGCGATCAGAAGAACGCGATGCTCAGCCGCATCTACGGGACCGGCTGGCTCAACAAGAAGCAGCTCGACGCGCACCTCGTCCGGCTGGAGGAAGCCGCCAAGCGCGACCACCGCCGCATCGGGCAGGATATGGACCTGTTCCACTTGCAAGCCGAGGCGCACGGCAGCGTGTTCTGGCACCCCAAAGGCTATATGATCTGGCGCCAGCTGGAGGCCTATATGCGCCGCCGTCTGGATGCGGCGGGCTATGTCGAGGTGAAGACGCCACAGCTGATGGACTCGCGCCAATGGGAACAGTCCGGCCACTGGGGCAAATACCGCGAAAACATGTTCGTGGTCCCCGACGAAATCCCCAATACCGAGGACGAAGGGCCGGTGCTGACGGGCGAAGGCGACCTGATGGCGCTGAAACCCATGAATTGCCCGGCGCACGTCCTGATCTTTCGACAGGGGATCAAGTCGTACCGCGATTTGCCACTGCGCATGGCCGAGTTCGGCTGTTGCCACCGCAACGAACCGCACGGCGCGCTCCACGGCATCATGCGCGTGCGCCAATTTACCCAAGATGACGCACATATCTTCTGCCGCGCAGATCAGCTGGTCGAGGAAGTGCGCATGTTCTGCGACCTGCTCGATGTGATCTACAAGGATCTGGGTTTCGACAAATACGCGATCAAGCTCGCGCTACGCCCCGAAAAGCGCTTCGGGTCGGACGAAATGTGGGACTGGTCCGAGCAATCGTTGCGTGATGCCGTTGCCTCGACGGGCCGCGCGACGCCGGAATTCGGCTGGGAAGAACTGCCGGGCGAAGGCGCATTCTATGCGCCGAAACTCGAATTTCACCTGACCGACGCCATCGGCCGGACGTGGCAGTGCGGCACCTTGCAGACCGACACGGTGCTGCCCGAACGGCTCGACGCGTCGTACGTCGGCGCGGACGGCGAGCGCCATCGCCCGATCATGCTCCACCGGGCCATTCTGGGCACGTTCGAACGCTTTCTCGGCATATTGATCGAACATCACGCCGGGCGCTTCCCACTCTGGCTGGCCCCGGTGCAGGCCATTGTGACGACGATCGTCTCCGACGCCGACGACTACGCCGTCGACGTCGCCGCGGCGCTGTCGGCTGCGGGCATCCGCGTCGAAACCGATCTTCGCAACGAGAAGATCAACTACAAGGTGCGCGAGCACTCGCTGGCGAAGGTCCCGCACCTGTTCGTTGTCGGCCGGCGCGAGGCCGATGAAGGCACCGTCGCGATCCGGACGCTGGGCGAGGAAGGGCCGAAGGTGATGTCGCTCGGCGAGGCCGTCGCGTTGCTCAAGGACGCGGCAATCCCGCCGGACTTGCGCGGTTAAACTCGCACAGATTGACCGAATCGTTCGGTCGTCCGAAGTCTGCGCGGCGCGAAACACGCCATTCTTTTGGACGTGCCGCGACCGGACCCGCTTCGGTGCACGCCCCGACGACCAGGACGATCAACCGGTCGGCGCGGCCCGTCGGGTAGACCGGCAGGGCCCGCACGGTCGGATCGAAAGTCAGGAACCGGCGCGTGTCGTCCTCGACCATCACCGCTCCCGGATGTTCGCGCGCCCATTGCCCGGCAAGCGGCGCTCCCTTGCCCATGTCGAAGCGTTTGGACGTCTCCACGACGCCGAACAGCACGACGACCGCCATGATAGCCGCGACGAGCACTCGCTCACCTGAATCCCATGCCGCCACCGCCAGTCGCCCGACCAGCGCGGCTGCAAGCGCGGCGACCGGCAGGAACATTCGCGCCTTGGGATCGATGGCCAGCGCATAGATCAGCGCGCCGGTATAAAGCGCTGCCGCCGCCGCCAGCAGAACATCGGGCGCGCGCCACGACAGGGTTTTGCGCTGCAACCACAGCAGCACGAGCGCCGCGACCAATACTGGCCCCATCTGCGGATTGGCGAGCAGGTTGACCACGCCATTGATCGTCCAGTGCAGGTCGATGTCCATCACCGGGTGCCAGCCGCCGATGAACTGCGGGTTGAACAGCGGCGAACGTGTCAGATCGACGCTTGCCGGCAATTCGCTTGAAGCAATGCGGGTATGCGCGGCGGACAAATGCTGGCTGAGCAGCGGATCGCCCGCCATGCGCCAATACGCGAGCATTTCGAGTCCCACCGGCACGGCCAGACCGAGCAGAGCGGGTAAAGCGAGTCGGCGGCGATTTGCCGGCACCAGGAGCAGCCCGACCGCGAGGATCGGCACCCACGCCAGGCTCGTCATTCGCGCCTGAACCGCGATGCCGAGCAGAATACCGGCAAACACCGCGCGCCGGACATCACCTCGGATCAGGGCATCCCGGTCCATCGTCACCGCTGCTAGCAGCCAGGCCAGTTCGACCGTCTCGACATTGGGCTGCAACAGCCCCTTGGCAATCGAGGCGGTCGCGACGAGCGCAACACCGGCAACCAGCGCCTCGCGTCGCCCGCAGACTTCTTCGATCAGGCGGGTGAACAGCACCACTGCCATCAGCGTATAAGCGAAAGGCACCAGTGCTGCCTGCCACGCACCGTCGCCAAGGATCGCAAATACGCCCGCCATCGGCGCTACCAGCGGCCAGCGCGTTGCCCAGTGCGTGTCGGGCACGCACCAGCCTTGCGCGGCGGCGCACCGTGCCGCCTCGACATAATACCAGTCGTCGCCGCCGCCGCCGACGTAACCGGCCGGATTGGGGAGGACGAGCGCGAGCAGCAGCGCAACCGCGACCCAGGCCGGGTTCGGCAGCACCACGTCATGCGTGGATCGTCGAAGAACAAGTGTCGCCATGACTGTGGCAGCGCGGTAACGCCCGCGCGCTAAAACCTCGTTAAGCGCGTCCAACCGGGTGCTGCCTCTTTGCAACAGGGTCGCGAACGCCTAGATAGCGCGGCACCTGTCCATATTCGGACGCCAAGGAGAAACCGTTATCCGACCGCCAATGATGCGCCGCCCCCTTGGGGCACCGCCAATTCCGATGAATGGCCCGCGTTTCAACGAATTCATCCAGTCGCCTAAGGTCCGCGTGATCGACGAAAATGGCGAAAACCTGGGTGTGATGTTCACACGCGAAGCAATGGAACAGGCGCGCGAGATCGGGCTCGATCTGGTCGAGGTTTCTCCCAATGCCGATCCGCCGGTCGCCAAATATCTGGACGTTGGCAAGTTCAAATACGAAGCCCAGAAAAAGGCGAATATCGCCCGCAAGTCGCAGAAGACGCAGGAGATCAAAGAGATCAAAATGCGTCCCAATATCGACGATCACGACTACAACACCAAGATGAAGAAGATTCACGAATTCATCGAGGAAGGCGACAAGGTCAAAGTCACGCTGCGTTTTCGCGGTCGCGAATTGAGCCATGGTCAGTTGGGCATGATTCTGTTGCAGCGTGTGCAGGCGGATACGATCGAGATCGCCAAAGTCGAACAGCATCCCCGGATGGAAGGTCGACAGATGCTGATGGTTATCGCACCGAAGCAATAGCATCTGACCGGTTATGCAAGTTTCGCGTTCCGTAACGTCACGTTGGCAACACTGTTGCAAAAAGGCCGCGAACTCGCGCAAAAACCGCAGTTTTGCGTGGGATTGCTGGCAAATTGGTGGCGTTTGACTTAATCTCCTCGATCAACAGGCTGACAATGCCTGGACCGAGGAGAGAAAGATGCCCAAATTCCGACTGATGCTGTCGGCTGCCCCGATTGCAGCTGCCGTTGTTTTCGCCGCTCCGGCCTTCGCGCAGACGACGGCCGCCCCACAGGCGGCGGAAGCGTCTGAGGATGCCACTGCCGACATTATCGTGACGGCCCAGGGTCGTTCACAAGCGCTGGCCGACGTTCCGGTCGCCATCTCGGCCGTCACGTCTGAATCGCTGCAGAACTCCGGTGCCAATGATATCCGTCAGTTGAACCAGCTTGCGCCGTCGTTGCTGGTTTCATCCACTGGTTCGGAAGCGAACGGATCGCCCCGTATCCGCGGCATCGGCACAGTCGGCGACAATCCTGGTCTCGAAAGCTCTGTGGTCGTGTTCATCGACGGCGTTTATCGCTCGCGCTCGGGCATCGGTCTGAACGAACTGGGTGAGATCGACCGTATCGAAGTCCTGCGCGGACCGCAGGGTACGCTTGGTGGCCGCAACTCTTCGGCAGGCTTGATCAGCATCATCAGCAAGAAGCCGTCGTTCACCTTCGGCGCGACGGGCGAAGCGACCTACGGCAACTACAACTTTCTGCGCCTCTCGGGCGGCGTGACGGGTCCGATTTCCGAGAAGATCGCGGCCCGGATCGAAGGCGTCTATGTCAAGCGTGACGGCTTCTATAACGACACTGCCAACAACGTGCAGGTCAACAATCGCGATCGCTATTTCATTCGGGGCTCGGTCCTGATCGAACCGACATCGGACATCAGCATCCGCCTGATCGGCGACTACAGCAACCGCAGCGAGGCCTGTTGCGCCGCAACCTATGTCGACGCGAGCGTCAACCCGTTCATCGGCAACCTCAACAACCCGGCGACGCCGCTGACGACCGGCCTGCCCAACGGCAACAACATCATCAACGTACTGCGCGATCTCGGGCAGAATACGGCCGCGTTCAACCAGGGCTATTCGCGCAACATTTCGGTCACGCCCGGCCGTGGCTATGGGGGCAAGACCCGGGACTGGGGCCTGTCGGGCCAGATCGACTGGGATTTCGGTGGTGCGAAGCTCACCTCGATCACTGCCTATCGCGACTATCAGAGCGACCAGGGTTCCGACACCGATTACAACACGGTCGACATTCTCTACTCGCGGGCAGACGGCAACAACAGCCGCCAGTTCCGCACCTTCACGCAAGAACTGCGTCTTCAGGGCAGCCTGTTCGACGACAAGCTCGACTGGCTGATCGGCGGCTTTTATTCCGACGAGCAGTTCCGCGGTAAGAGCAATCTGCGCTTCGGCAGCCAATATGGTCGTTTTGCGACCTGCCGCATCATTTCGGGTGGCGGCCTTGCCGGGCTCTATTCGCCGACCAGCCCCGGTTGCGTCGCACCAGTCGTCGGCCCTGGAACGCTCGCGTCGTTCGGTGCCGATATTGCAGCAGGGTTCCTTACGCTCGACGGCATCAACGACCGTGGATCGACAGTCGACCGGTATAACCAGAGCAGCCGCAGCTTTGCGCTGTTCACGCACAACATCGTGCATCTGACCGACAAACTCGATCTGACCCTGGGTCTTCGCTACACCGATGAGCGCAAGCGGTTTTCGGCCACGTTCGGCAACGACAACACGGGCTGCACGGCGCTGCAGGCCAGCCTGACCGACGATCTCACCAGTGCCAATGCGACAACGCGTGCACTTGCCGGTGCGCTCATCGGACTCGGCTGCCAGGGCAATTCGACCGCGGAACTTAACGGGGTCAGTATCGCCGACCAGCGCAAAGAGGGCGAATTCTCGGGTACCGCTATCCTGTCGTGGAAACCGCTGGACAACCTGTTGCTCTACACAAGCTTCTCGCGCGGGTATAAAGCGGGCGGGTTCAACTTCGACCGTTCCGCTCTAAAGGCACCGATCGCCGTCAGCGGCGGCGTGCCGACCACGACCTTTGCCGCGCTCGGCGGTGCCCAGGCACTTGTCGGCAATCTCCAGTTCGAGCCGGAAAAAGTGAATGCCTTTGAAATCGGCGCGAAATATTCGACGGGTCCGTTCAGCCTGTCGGTCGCGGCGTTCCGCCAGGATTTCAAGAGCTTCCAGCTCAACACTTTCGACGGCACCGTCTTTATCGTGCAGAACGTCAACGGCTGCTCGACCGATTTGCTTGGCGCGGATCGCGACCAGAGCAAGTTCGCCGCCGCACCGAATTTCAATGCAGCAGCCGCCACGACGGGCGCGTGTGCAGCATCGAGCGTCGGCTATGGCGTGCGGTCGCAGGGCGTCGAACTGGAAGCCTCGCTGGTCCCGGCGCGCAACTTCCGCGTCTCGGCGGGCCTGACTTACGCTCAGACCAAATATCGCAACAATCTGGTCGGCAACAACGCGGGCGCGCCGCTCAACCAGGCACTGCGCAAGCTGCCGGGTGACAATCTTTCAAACGCACCCGAACTCGTCGTCACAGGGTCGGCCGCATGGACGCCCGAGCTGGGCAGCAGCGGACTGTCGGGCCTGTTCTACGTCGATACCCGCGTGACCGGTGACTACAACACGGGCTCCGACCTGTTTCCGCAGAAGGAGCAGGATGGCTTTGCGGTGGTCAATGCCCGAGTCGGCATTCGTGGTGCTGAGCAGCGTTGGGCGCTGGAATTCTGGGGCCAGAATATCTTCAACCAGAATTATGCGCAGGTTGCCTTTAACTCGCCGTTCCAGGAAGGTGCTGCCACGGCAGCCTTCCAGGATCCGCAATATCCGGGCGGCCGTCAGATCTTCTCGCAGTTCTTGGCCGAGCCGCGCACTTACGGCGTGACGGCACGATTCAAATTCTGAGCTCGTCAATCGAGAACAGGGCGGTGTGTCGCAAGACGCACCGCCCCTTTTTATGCAGCAACCGCGTTCGCGCCAAGCCCTTCGGCGGCATCGAGCAGGCGACGCTCGATCGATTTCAGGCGCAGGACGCCCTCTACCTTGTCGCCGATCAGGTCGGTGACATAAAAGGTATCAACCGCGCGCTCCCCATAGGTGGCGATATGCGCCGACCGGATCGTGACTTTCGATTCGAATAGCGCGAACGCCAGCGCATAGAGCAGGGCGGGCCGATCGCGGGCGTTGACCTCGATCACCGTATAGCGGTTCGATGCGCGGTTATCGATCAGCACATTGGGCTGCACAGCAAAAGCATCGGCGCGCGGTCGCGACAGCGGACGCGCGGCCAGCCGGTCGGCCAGCCGCTGACGTCGTGCCAGCGCCTCACCGATGGCGGTTTCCAGCCGATTGAGCCGATCGGCATCGTCGAACATCCGCCCGAACGGATCCTGTACCAGGAAGTTGTCGAGCGCCATACCGTCTCGCGTCGTGTGGATGCGCGCGTCGATAATGCTGGCACCCGCCAAGTGGATCGCACCCGCCAGCCGGTAGAACAGGCCCGGATGATCGGGGGTATAGACGGTGACCAGCGTTGCCCCGCGCGCCGGATAGACCTGCGCCGCGACCGTCAACGGCGCGTCCCCGGCATCGGCGACCATTCGCGCATTCGCCGCAAGCACATCGTCGGGCTCGGCGATCCAGTAGCTGTCGGTCATCCGCCGTGCGTAGGTCGCAAAATCGCCCTCTGCCCAGGCGAGCGACTTTGAGAGATCGGCCTGCTTGGCCGCGATCCGTTCCTCACGACCGGTCTGTTTGTGACCCAGTCGCAGCATTTCCTCTGCCGCATTGTAGAGGTCGCCGAGAAGTTGGCGCTTCCACCCGTTCCACACCCCTGGCCCCACCGCGCGGATGTCGACAATGGTCAGCGCGAGGAGCAGCCGCAACCGTTCTGGCGACTGCACCTGTTCGGCAAAATCGAGGATCGTCTTGTAATCCGACAGGTCGCGCTTGAACGCGGTTGCCGACATCAGCAAATGCCAGCGGACCAGCCAGGCGACGGTTTCGGTTTCTGCGGGATTGAAGCCGAAGCGCGGGCACAGCTTCATCGCAACCTCGGCCCCCAGCACGCTGTGATCGCCCCCGCGCCCCTTGGCGATGTCGTGCAGCAGAACCGCGACATAGAGAACGCGGCGCATCCGCATCTGGCGCAGGATCACGGTCGCCAGCGGATGATCCGCCTGCAGGTCGCCGCGTTCGATCCGCGACAACAGGCCGATCGCCCGGATCGAATGCTCATCGACGGTATAGTGATGGTACATGTCGAACTGCATCTGGGCGACGACGCGACCGAAGTCGGGCACGAACCGGCCGAACACCGTTGCCTCGTTCATCCAGCGCAGCACCGTTTCCGGATCGCGCGGCGACGTCAGCACGTCCATGAACAGCGCGTTGGCGCGCGGGTCGTTGCGCACACGCGCGTCGATCAGCCGGGCATCGCGGTTGGCAACGCGCATTGCCGTCGGGTGGATTTCTAGCCCTTGCGCATCGGCGACCGCAAAGATTTCGATCAGGCGGATCGGGTCGCCGCGGAACCAGTTGTCGTTTGGCAACGTCAGCCGCCCCCGATCAAGAACGAAACCCGACAGCTCTTTCGGTGCCTTTATAAAGCTTCTCAGCCCGCCGAAACGACGCCCCTTCGGCGCCAGGCTGTCATCGACATGAGCCAGAAACACCCCGGTCAGATCGCCGACGGCCTTTGCCGTCAGGAAGTAATGCTGCATGAAGCGTTCGACTGCCGAGCGCCCCGGCCGGTCGGCATAGCGCATCCGCCGTGCGATTTCGGGCTGAATGTCGAAGGTCAATCGCTCCTCGGCCCGCCCGCTGGCTGTATGCAGATGGCATCGCACGGCCCACAGGAAATTTTCGGCCTTTTGAAACTGGCGCAATTCGGCAGCGGTCAGCAGCCCCTTGTCGACCAGTTCGGCCACACTGCCGACGCGGTGCAGATATTTGCCGATCCAGAACAAAGTGTGCAGGTCGCGCAGGCCGCCCTTGCCTTCCTTCAGATTGGGTTCGACGACATAGCGGCTGTCGCCCATCCGCTTATGCCGCGCATCGCGTTCGGCGAGCTTTTCGGCAACGAACGTCCTTGCCGTCCCTGCCAGCACTTCGCGGTCGAAACGAGCGGCGGCTTCGTCATACACGCCTTGGTCGCCCCAAACGTAGCGCGCCTCCAGCAAAGCGGTGCGGATTGTCAGGTCGCTTTTCGCCATGCGGATCGTCTCGTCGAGCGACCGCGAGGAATGGCCGACCTTCAGCCCCAGATCCCACAGCGTGTAGAGCATCGATTCGATGGCCGCTTCGCTCCAGGCAGTCGCTTTCCACGGGGTAATGAACGCGATGTCGACATCTGAAAACGGTGCCATTTCGCCACGTCCGTAACCGCCGACCGCCGCCAGCGTCAGGCGCTCTGCCGTCGTCGGGTTGGGCAGGGGATGAAGGCGCTGCGTTGCAAAGTCGTAACACAATCGCAGAATCTGATCGGTCAGAAACGCCTGCGCCGTCGCTGCGGCATTACCGGCCGAGGGGTGGTCGACCAGTCGCCGCGCGATCTCCGCGCGCCCTTGGTCGAGGGCCGGTTTGAGAATGCCGACGGAGGCCTGACGCAGTGCTGTCCCCTCCCCAGGCAGCGCCGCCAGCGATTCGGCAAGCGCGCGACGATCGATCAGCGCGCGGCGGTTGGGGATCTGGTCGAAGCGTTCGGGCATCTGCCCCCGTTAGTCACTTGCGAGCGCCACGTCACCCGTTGCGACGCGATCGATTTAGGCCTGCGCCCAAGCTGTCGTTAACCACAATGCCAACCCTGACCAAGAGGTACCGATGCCCGACCTGCTGATCCATTCGATGTCGGCTTTTTCCGATATTATCTTCGACGCCCTGCGTCTTTCCGACGCGCGCGACATCGTCGAGATCGGGTCGGAATTCGGTGGCATGTCGCAGAACCTGGAGCGTCACGCGGCCGCAACGGGCGGTAAGCTGACCTCGATCGACCCCGCGCCCAAGGCCGAGTTCCTTGATTGGGCTGCCCGCGCCACGGCGCTCCACCATATCGCTGTGCCCAGTCTCGACGCCATCGACACGCTGAGCGACGTCGATGCCTGGGTGATCGACGGCGATCACAACTGGTACACCGTCTACCATGAGCTGCTTGCCGTCGAGGCGGTGTGCCGACGCGACCAGCGACCGATGCTGGTGTTTCTGCACGATGTCGGCTGGCCCTGGGCCCGCCGGGACCTCTATTATACGCCCGAAAGCATCCCGGTGCCCTTCCGGCATCCCTATGATTATGCGGGGGGTGTTCTACCCGGTATTGCGCAGGTCATTCCCAACCGGGGCTTTCAGGGCATGGGTCAGTTTGCCCCAGCGGTCTTTGAGGGAGGTCCCCGCAACGGCGTCCTGACGGCCATCGAAGATTTTCTGGCGTCGAGCCTGGCCGAGGGGCGCGAATATGGATTCGCCGAAATCCCCGGCGTATTCGGCCTCGGCGTTATCTTTGCGCTCGACGCGCCGTGGAGCGGGGCGATGGCATACCATCTCATCCCGTTCCACAACAACGCCCTGCTGGCCGCGCTCGAATCGAACCGGCTCGCCAATTATCTGCACGTCCTCGACATTCAGGATCGCTCCGCAGCCTGACGTTTAGGCGGGCTCGGTCGCAAGCGTGGGGTAGTCGGTGTAACCTTCCGCATCCGACGCGTACCAGGTCTTCATGTTATCGGGGGCGAGGGGCGCATCGATGCGGAGCCGCTCGACCAGATCGGGGTTGGAAATATAGGGTCGCCCAAAGCTGATCCCGTCGGCCAGGCCGCTGGCCATGTCGGCCTCGGCGCGTTCGAGATTATACTCCTGATTGAGGATCAGTGGTCCCGAGAATGCCTTGCGGATGTGGGGGGAGACGCGCGGCACGTCCGTCGAACCGAAGGTGCTGAACGTCTTTTGTTCGCGCAGTTCCAGAAAGGCGATGCCGATCTGGTCCAGTGCCGCCGCCGCTGCCGTGAACAGCGCAACCGGGTTCGAATCGTCGCAGCCTTGCGTCTCGCCGTTGGGCGACAGGCGGACGCTCGTCCGATCGGCCCCGACGGTATCGACCACGGCCTGGGTCACTTCGCGCAACAGGCGGATACGGTTCTCGATCGAGCCGCCATATTCGTCGGTCCGGAAGTTGGTGTTGTCGCGCAGAAATTCGTCGATCAGATAGCCATTGGCGGCGTGGATCTGAACGCCGTCGAACCCGGCGGCAATCGCGTTTCGGGCGGCATGCACATAGTCCGCAATCAGTCGGGGAATTTCGTTCACTTCAAGTGCACGCGCCTGAACATATGGCTTTTTCCCCGTGTGCGTATGCGCATCGCCGGGTGCCGTTGTTGCCGATGCCGAAACCGGCGCCGCGCCGTCCAGATAGTCCGAATGGACAAGGCGCCCCATGTGCCACAACTGAAGAATGATCCGCCCGCCCGCCTCATGAACGGCCTCGGTCACCGGCTTCCATGCCGCGACCTGTTCGTCGGTCCAGATGCCGGGCGCGGCGGGCCACCCCAGCCCTTCCTGCGAAATCCCCGTTGCTTCGGAGATCAGCAAACCTGCGGTTGCGCGCTGGCTGTAATATTCGGCTTTCAGCGCGCTGATCGGCACGTGGACGCCGGTGCTGCGCCCCCGTGTTAACGGGGCCATCAGAATACGATTGGGCGCGTTGATCGCGCCGAGCTGGATGGGATCGAACAAGGTCGGCATCGACATGGCCCCTTTCGTCGGGTTTCAATTCGGAACCCATGCGATATGGGGCGATATGCCGCCCCGTCTACCCCAAGAAACTCTTGCCACGCCCAAAGTCGATTTCACGGCGCTGGTCGTGGCAAACGCGTTGCTGGCGGTCGGCCCCTTGTTCGTGCGCGTGGCCGATGTCGGCCCGGTGGCATCCGCATTCTGGCGCATGACCCTCGCGCTCCCGATCCTTGCGCTGCTTGCCGCGCGGTCGGGGATGCCCAGGCTTTCGCGCAGCGTGGTTTTCGTCCTGATTCTTTCGGGCGTGCTGTTTGCCGCCGATCTGGCGAGTTGGCATCTGGGCATCCTGCAAACGAAACTCGCCAATGCGACGTTGTTCGGCAATTCGACCAGCCTGCTGTTTCCGATATACGGCTTTATCTTGGCGCGTGCCTGGCCTTCGCAGCGTCAGGGCCTTGCGCTCGCCCTCGCGGCGGTCGGCGGGGCACTGTTGATGGGACGGTCGTACCAGCTGTCGCCCGAACACCTCGTCGGCGATCTTCTGTGCGTGCTCGCCGGGGTTTTCTACACCCTATTTTTCGTGATCATCGCCCGGGCGCGTGAGACGCTGTCGGCACTGCCGCTGCTCGCGCTCTCGACGCTGGCGGGAGCCGCCCCGCTCCTGCTCTTGGCGATTGCCATGGGGGAACGGGTGATGCCGGTCGACTGGACGCCGCTGATCGGTCTGGCCCTGTGCAGCCAGGTGATCGGGCAAGGTCTGATGATCTATGTCCTGGGCAGGCTGAGCCCGCTGGTCATCGGCCTGGGCCTGCTCACCCAGCCCGTCGTTGGCGCAGCCATCGGCTGGACCGTCTACGGCGAACGCCTCGGAACTGCCGACATCATCGGTGCCGTGCTGGTCGGGCTGGCACTCGTTTTGGTACGCGACCCTGCTGCCGACCCTAAAACCTAGGCAAGGATCAAAGGGTATTTGCCTCGCGCCCGCCTTTGTCATAGCGCAACGCGTGACATGATTGTTTCTGCGGCTGAATCTGTCATCCGGGCCCTGTTGGCCCCGCTTTCTGTCGAAAGCTTTTTCGATGCCGTTCGACTGAGCAAGCCCGTCGAGCAATTGGGCGGGCCATCCCATTCGCGCGCCGCGCTGCTGGGTCCCGACCCCGAAGCCACGCTGCTTGCGGCCTTTGCGACCCACGCCCCGATCCTCGATTGCCATGCCGTTGCTCCCGACGGCCCCCCGCCCGGACCGGCCACCGTCCCAGATGCGGTCGCATTCCGTGCTCTGGTCGGTCGCTATCACGACCGGGGCTATACCGTACGCATTCCCGAGGTGCGCGCGCTCGCATCGCCACTTCTCGGTTTCACGCGCGCGCTGGAAGCGCTGATGGCCCAGCCGGTCGAGGCGTCGGTGTTCTGGAGCCGAGCGGGCGCGCGCGCAAAGATTCACTACGACAACAATGACAACATCACGGTGCAGTTGTCGGGGCGTAAACGCTGGTACATCTCGACCGATCCTGCTGGACTTCAGAACGCATGGGGCGATGTCGCCGAACCGCTTCCACATCTGGAGCGGCACCGCGTTCTCGATGTCGAACCGGGCGATTTGCACTATATCCCGCGGGGCACGCCGCACAGCGTCGAGTCCACGACAGACTCGCTTCATGTGTCGATCCTTTTCAAGCCACTGACGGTGCGTTCGGCAATCATCGCCGCGCTCGATCATGCCGCCGATAGCACGCGGCCCTATCGCCTTACGGCGGCATCTCGCCTTGTCGGCCCGGGCGGGATAGGCGCGGTGCTTGAGCCTGGCATTGTTGCGGGGCTGACACACCTGATTGAACAGTGCCGGCACCCCGGCTTTATCGACGCGGCCCTCGCCAAGCACACGAGTCGCGGGATCGGCGATCTGCCGCGCCTGGCGCCGGTGATTGCCTCGCCACCTCCACTGACATCGGCCAGCCGTGTCCGCCATGCACCTTGGTCGACCCTTCATCTGCGAGATGCGGGGAACGTCATCGACCTCGCCCTGCCCGGTGGTCACATGGGAATTCATGCCGGCGCGGCGGCGGCATTGGCGTTTATTGCAGAGACGCCAGACTTTGCCATCGGCGAGCTGCCTGGCCTGGCACCCGAGGTGGGCGTCGCGCTGGTCGAGCGGTTGGTAACGGCCGGATTGCTGGAACCCGAAATCTAGGGGCGGGCGGCGCTCGACGCGTCAACCCGCCCAGAGCCGGTTTAGCCGACCAGACCTGCTTGCTGCGTCACCATCGTGTAGAGCATGGGGATCGACAGGATGGTGTTGATCCGGCTGAACTGCATCGCGGTCGACGCGGCCTTCGCCTTGGTATCGGCATCGGCCTCGACAATGCCGAGCGCCTTTTTCTGGTTCGGCCAAATCACGAACCAAACATTGAACGCCATGATGAGGCCCAGCCACATGCCGAGACCGATCATGCGAAGCGCCGGGTCGCTAAAGGTCAGGGCAGGGATCAGGTAATTCCCGAGACCCTGCGGCGGGTGACTGGCGATCACCAGACCCATCAGTACGGTCAGCAGCGCTGCCCAGCGGAACCAGAACAGCGCGGCCGGGGCGATGAATTTGGACACGGCCGGCTTAAGTTCGGCGGGAACCGAGGGCATCGTCGGGATCTGCACGAAGTTGAAATAGTAGAGCAATCCGATCCACATCACGCCGAACAGGACGTGGAGGTAGCGGAACAGCCACTGCATATAAATCGGCGCACCGGTGCCGCCGTGAAACACGAAAATCACGATGACGAGCAACGCGAAGCCGACAATCAGCGCGTTCCCCAGCGATCCAAGAAATTTGGCCATAGCCCCGACCGTCCCCGTATTGTGGTAATTGACGACATTGCCCTAGCAGCCCATTTCAGACGTGTCACCGATGGAGCACAACTTGGCCGACCCCACTCTCGATGAGATGCGCGCAGAACTCGCCGCCGAATTGCCACACCATGCCGGATTCGACGGGTGGACAACAGCGGCGCTCGATCTGTCGGCGGCGGCGAAGGGCATCGACCCGGCGGTCGCGCGGCTCGCCTTTCCGGGCGAGGCCATCGACATGATCGATGCGTGGTTTGCGCATATCGACGCCGCGATGCTGGCCGACCTGCCGCCCGAAAAGCTGTCTGCCTTGAAAATCCGCGCGCGGGTCACGGCGCTTGTCGAGGCGCGGCTCGACCTGGTCGCTGTTGATATAGAAGCCCTGCGGCGGGCACTTGCCGTGCTTGCGCTGCCGCAGAATCTGGTGCGCGCCGCGAAGCTCAACTGGCGCGCCGCCGACGTCATGTGGCGCGCAGCGGGCGATACGGCGACCGATTTCAACCATTATTCGAAGCGGGCCATTCTCGGCGGCGTCTATGCCGCGACGATCATGGCGATGCTCGCCGACGAGAGCGAGGACCGCGGCGACACCCGCGCCTTCCTCGGTCGCCGGATCGAGGGGATCATGCGTTTTGAAAAGACAAAGGCTCGGTTTTCCCGTTCTGCGCCCGAGCGGATCAGCCTTGCCCGCTTTGTCGGACGACTGCGATATCCGGCGGTCTAGGATTCGAGACCGAGGCGCCGGACAAGCAAAGCAAGCAGCGCGAGGAGGGCTGCGGGTAGCCAGAGCGACGAGAAGCCGAACAAGGGAAACATGGCCGCGCCCAGGACCGCGCCGGCGACAAGACCCAGCCACAACATCGCATAGGGTATCCAGCCCCAACGGTCGCCACCCGAAAGGGCCGTCCCAAGGCGTTGCCCGAACTTGACCAAGGTGCCAGTCATATAGGTGAGGCCGATCTGTACTTCGCCCTCCGCTTCGAAGATCGCGTTTTCCGCCCCCATCGCGAGTGCCATCAGGCCAAGGGCGGCATGCGGTTGGTTCAAGCCAGCGAGCAACGCCGCGACGCCGAGCGCGCCCGCCACGAGCACGATCACGCTCGACCTTTGGCGTGTGCCGGCACGGCGGCCGACCAGCGACCCGATGACAACGCCGACGATGAAAATGGCGATCAGGGCCAGTGCGGCTGCCGCGTCGGCGGCGCGCTCGACCGTTCCGACCGCGAGCCGCGTAGAGTTGCCGCTCATGAACGAGACGAAAAATCCCTTGCTGGCCAGAAAGCCGGTGGCGTCGACATAGCCGGCGACGGCGGCCAGGCTGGCAGCCAGCATCCGGGTGCGCTTGTCGTAACGTGTCACGCAGCGAGCCTAGCGCTTCCGCCGGCAATTCGACAGGCCCCCCACTGGCAATCGCCAGACGATACTGATAATCGCTCGCAAGTGACCCTCGCAGACCTTCCTTTCCAACAAGAAGCGACCATCAGAAGCATCGACTGGGCATCGATGACCGAGCGCGATGGGCGGCGGCTGCGCGAACTGGGTTTCGACGAGGGTGTCGCCGTCGAACCACTGCACGGCGCAGGGCTGGTCGCGCGCGATCCGCTGGCGGTACGGATCGGCCGGATGACGGTAGCGATCCGTCGCGCCCACGCCGCCGCGATTTCGGTCGAGCCTGTCGTCGGCGAGGCCGGCGCGTGAATAGCGAAACGCGGATCGTCGCCACGGAGCCGCCGATGGTTGCGCTCGTCGGCAATCCCAATGCTGGGAAATCAGCGCTATTCAATGCGCTGACGGGCGCGCGGCAGAAAGTCGGTAACTATCCCGGCGTCACCGTCGAGCGCCATGCGGGCCGTCTGACGATGGCCGACGGGCGGCCCGTCGAACTCGTCGACCTGCCCGGTACTTACAGCCTCACGCCTTCCAGCCCCGACGAACAGGTCACGCGCGATACGATTTTCGGCCAGCAAGCTGGCGAGCGGACGCCGTCGGTGCTGGTCGTGGTCGTGGATGCAGCCAACCTCGACAACCATTTGCGCTTTGCGATGGAACTGATCGCGCTCGGGCGGCCCGTCGTCGTGGCGCTCAACATGTTCGATCTCGCGCTGCGCGATGGCTTGACGATCGATGTGCCGGCGCTCTCGCAAACGCTGGGTGTCGCGGTGATACCGACAGTTGCCGTCCGCAAGCGCGGCCTCGACGAGCTGAAGACGGCGCTCGACGCCGCCCTGATCGGCGCAGTGGATCGCCCGCACACCGTCCTCGAAGAACCCACCCTTGCGGAACGTCAACGCCACGCGCGGCGCATTGCGAAAAGCGTGACGGTCGAGACCAGCGTGGCGCGGCGCTGGACCGAAAGCATCGACCGCGTTGTCCTGCATCCGGTTGCGGGGCCGCTGATCCTTGCCGCATTGCTGTTCGTCATGTTCCAGGCGGTGTTCAGCCTCGCCGCCGTTCCCGCTGATCTGATCGATGGATGGATGGGGACGTTGCAGGACGGCGTGAAAGCGGCGATGCCCAATTCCATCCTGCGCTCGCTGCTGACCGACGGAATCCTCGCTGGTGTCGGGGCCGTCGTCGTGTTCCTGCCGCAGATCGTCATCCTGTTCGCCTTCATCCTGGTGCTCGAGGCAAGCGGCTATATGGTCCGGGCGGCCTTTCTGATGGACCGGCTGATGTCTCGCGCCGGGCTTTCGGGGCGTGCCTTCATCCCGCTGCTGTCCAGTTTTGCCTGCGCTATTCCGGGCATCATGGCGACGCGAACGATCGAAGATCCGAAGGACCGGCTGACGACGATCCTGATCGCCCCGCTGATGACCTGCTCGGCGCGGCTGCCGGTCTATGCGGTCGTGATCGCGGCGTTCATTCCGTCCCGGTCGGTGGGGCTGGGGATCGGCCTGCAGGGCCTTGTCCTCTTCGCCCTCTATCTCGCGGGTATCCTCGGCGCGCTGGTCGCTGCGCTACTTTTGCGGCGGACCGTGACGAAGGGCGGCGCGCAGGGTTTCATGATGGAAATGCCCAAATACCAGTTGCCCGTGCTGCGCGATCTGGCGCTGGGTTTGTGGCAGCGCGCTTATGCATTTCTGAAACGGGCGGGCACGATCATTGCGTTCACGACAATCGTGCTGTGGGCGCTGCTAAGCTTCCCGCAGGTGCCGGCCGGTTCGGGCAAGAGTCAGATCGACCATTCGATCGCCGGACGCATCGCCGACGGGCTGGCCGTGCTCGTCAAACCGATCGGATTCGACCGCGACATCGCCCTGGCCCTGATCCCGGCGATGGCAGCGCGCGAAGTCGCGGTGTCCGCGCTCGCCACGGTCAACGCCATCGACACGCCCGATGAGGGGCAGCGCGATCAATCGCTGGCAGCGTCGCTCCGCACCAAATGGTCGCTGCCGACCGCGCTCGCGTTCCTCGCGTGGTTCGTGTTCGCGCCGCAGTGCATTTCGACGATTGCGGTGGTGCGGCGCGAGACCAACGGGTGGAAATGGCCGGGCTTCATGCTGTTGTATCTCTTCACGCTGGCCTATATCGCTGCCGGTCTGACATTCTGGCTTGCGACCTTCGCAGGCCTTTAGGAGAACAACGTGGCAGGCAGCGTCAACAAGGTCATTCTGGTGGGCAATCTGGGCAAAGACCCGGAATCGCGCAGCTTTCAGAACGGCGGCAAGGTCGTCTCTTTCAGCGTTGCGACGTCGGAAAGCTGGAAGGACAAGAACTCGGGCGACCGCAAGGACCGCACCGAATGGCACAATGTCTCGATCTTCAGCGAAGGCTTGGCACGCGTCGCCGAGCAATATCTGAAAAAGGGCAGCAAGGTCTATCTCGAGGGCCAGCTCGAAACCCGCAAGTGGCAGGACAAGGACGGCAACGACCGTTACACCACCGATGTGGTGCTGCGGAACTTCAACTCGTCGATGGTCCTGCTCGACAGCCGCGAAGGCAGCGGCGGTGGTGGCGGAGCGCGTGGCGGCGGGAGCGACTGGGGACAGGACGATGCGCCGCGTGGCAACTTCGGCGGCGGGGCGTCACGCGGCGGCGCAAGCCGTCCGAGTGCTTTCGACAGCGATCTCGATGATGATGTGCCCTTTTAAGGTCTCATCGAACCCCGTCTAAAGACGTCTAAGACTTCAACATCCCCTTCAACCCCGCAAACGGTCCGGCGTCTTCGCCCGCGACCCACTTGCGTTCGTCCTCACGCGCCTGTTCGGCAGCGCTGCGGGGAAAGGGATCGAGTGCGAGGCCCAGTGTTTGCGCCACGGCTTCGCCCAGATCGACGCCGCCCGCATCCATTTCGATCAGGTCGCAATCGTCGTCGCTCAGTTCGATCTCGTCGGTATCGCTCACCAATGTTTCGGGATCGACAAAACGCAGCGTGAAGGCCTCGTCCAGATGCGCTGCGACGGGATCGCCGGTCACCACACAGCTCTGCACTAGATCTGCAACGAAGCGGCCCGTCGTTTCCACCCCTGTTGCACTGGCTGTTAGTGTTGCAGTGGCAGTGAGCAGGTCGAGCGACACCAGATCGAACCGTGTTGCCACCGCCGCCCGCTCGTGCGCCGTCGCCTCGATGGTGACGTTTCGCGGGATCGACCCGATCGAATCGAGGGAGAAGCGGCGGCTGAATTCAGGCGTCATCCCAGGTCCCCGCCGAGGAGCGCCGACAGCTCCACCGAATCGATGCGCGTGCGCAGCGCGATGATCTGCGCCAGCGCCGCGTCCGCATTGCCCGGCACTTGCCCGCGCCACAAAATGCGGCCCAGCGTCTCGACATCGAGCCCCGTACGCAGTGCGCCCAGTCGCCCGCCGACAACGGCCATGATCCCGCCGACCTGCTTGCCGACGACCAGATCGCCAAAGCCGATCTCGCGGATCTGCCCGTCCATATCGTCGATGAACCGCTCGGTCAGCCGCACGGCTTCGGCATCGCGCGCCTCATGTTCCAGCCGCAACAACACCAGCGACAGCACCAGCGTTACCATGTCGAACCGGCCGTCGACGGTGTCGGGGACGCCATAGTCGGCATACCAGCGCTGTTGTCGCGCCTCGGCCACCACGGCGGCGTAAAGCGCGCCCAGATCGTCCTCGCGTTTGCCGAACAACCGGGTCAGAAAACCGGGCCGCCGCTCTGTGCTTGCTGTTGCCATCATGTTTGGCATATTGCGACGCGGCCGCGCGGTTGCAATCGGGCAATGTCGGGCGTGACGTTCAAAGAGTATCCTCATGGCCGTACGGCGCACCCTGACCCTTGTTTCGATCTCGGCCCTCGGCCTGACAGCCGGCTGTGCGACGGTGCCGGCGCATCAGGGATTCCTCGTCGATCAGCAATTGGCGGCGTCGGTCAAACCCGGCGTCGACAACAAGGCATCGGTGCAGGGCACACTCGGCCGTCCCAGCTTCATCGGCCAGTTCGATGAGAACGACTGGTATTATGTGTCGCGCGATACCAAGCAGCTGGCCTATCGGATTCCGCGTCCCTCGGGACAGAAAATCCTTCATGTCCGTTTCGACGGGGGCGGCAACGTCGCCACGGTGGACACGACCGGCCTGGAAAAGGTCGCGATGATCCGCCCGGTCAAGGATCACACCCCGACGCTGGGCCGCGACCGCAGCTTCTTCCAGGAATTGTTCGGCAATATCGGCCAGGTGGGCTCGGTCGGCCGCGGTGGCGGCTCGACGGATAATCCCGACGGGAATTAATTCGTCGCACGGCCCCCAGTAATTCGCCCCTTGAGGGTCGACGCGCAGCGGGGGTGCAAGGATAGCCAGCGGTAGCTGGCTGCGCGCTTCCGCGCGCGTCGACGGCACCCCCGGCTGCGCCGCCACCCCTCAAAGGGGTGGATTTGGGACATCGCTTATCGTGCGACGCCCCCTGCAGCCAGCACCGCCAGCGTCACCAACTCGCTGGCAGTCGAGGCCATCGTCGCGATCTGGACCGGCTTTTCCATGCCGATCAGCATGGGCCCGATCACCGAATCGCCGCCAAGTTCGCGCAACAGCTTGGCTGACAAATTGGCGGACTGGAGGCCGGGCATGATGAGCACATTGGCCGGCCCGGACAGGCGGCTGAACGGATAACTCGCCATCACCTTCGGGTTGAGGGCAACGTCGGGGGCCATTTCGCCCTCGAATTCAAAGCCCACGCTGCGCGCCTCCAGCAGCGCCACCGCATCCCGGATATTCTCGAGGAAATTGCCCGCCGGATTGCCGAACGTCGAATAGCTGAGGAATGCGACCCGGGGCTCATGCCCCATCGCACGCGCGACAGCGGCGGTTCCTTCCGCGATATCGGCCAGCTCGGACGCACTTGGGCGTTCGTTGACCGTGGTGTCGGCCATGAACACGGTGTGCGACTGGCCGACGAGGACATGGACACCGAACGGCGTGCGCCCCTCGGCCGGATCGAGCACGCGACGCACGTCGCGCATCGTCTGGGCATAGGTCCGCGTCGTGCCGGTAATCATCGCATCCACCTCGCCCATTTTGAGCATCAGCGCGGCAAAGATGTTGCGGTCCTGATTGACCATCCGTTCGACCTCGCGCCGCAGATAGCCACGCCGCTGCATCCGTTCGTAGAGCCTGTCGACCATCGCGGGGACGAGGGGCGAATTGCGGCTGTTGTGGACCTCGAACGTCTCGGGCTTGTCGACGCCCAGCGCCGACAGCCGTTCGTGAACATCGTCGCGCCCGACCAGCACGGGAATGCCATAGCCGCCGTCGCGGAACGCGATCGCCGCGCGGAGGACGACTTCCTCTTCCCCTTCCGCAAACACGACGCGCTTGGGATGGGCACGCGCCCCATCATAGGCAAGGCCGAGCACCGAGGTCGTGGGATTGAGCCGCGCGCGCAGCGAAATCCGGTATTCGTCCAGATCGAGGATGGGCCGCGTCGCCACGCCCGAGTCCATCGCGGCCTTGGCGACGGCGGCGGGCACGACTTCCATCAGGCGCGGATCGAACGGGGCAGGGATGATGTAATCGCGCCCGAAACTCCACGCCCGTCCGCCATAGGCCGCTGCAACTTCTTCGGGGACCCGCTCGCGGGCCAGTTCGGCGATTGCATGAGCCGCGGCGATCTTCATTTCCTCGTTGATCGCGGTCGCACGCACGTCGAGCGCGCCGCGAAAGATGAAGGGAAAACCGAGCACATTATTGACCTGATTCGGATAATCCGAACGGCCGGTCGCGACGATACAGTCGGGGCGCACCGCCTTGGCCGCTGGCGGCGTGATTTCGGGGTCGGGATTGGCCATCGCGACAATGATCGGCGAAGGCGCCATTTTCTCGATGAAGGCCGGGGTCAGCGCGTCCTTCGCTGACAGTCCCAGGAAAATATCTGCGCCGTCCAACGCTTCTTCGAGCGTGCGCCGGTCGGTCTTGGCGGCATGCGCCGACTTCCACTGGTCCATCCCCTCGGTACGGCCCTGATAGATCACGCCGGTACGGTCGCACATGATGACATTGTCGTGGCGCACGCCCATCGCCTTGATCAACTCCGTGCACGCGATTGCCGCCGCGCCCGCGCCGTTGACGACGACTTTGACGTCTTTCATCTCGCGCCCGGTCAGCAGGATCGCATTGATGAGGCCCGCCGCCGTGATGATCGCGGTGCCATGCTGGTCGTCGTGCATGACCGGAATCTTCATGCGTTCCTTCAGCGCCTGCTCGATGATGAAGCATTCGGGGGCCTTGATGTCCTCCAGGTTGATGCCCCCAAAGGTCGGCTCCATGAGCGCGACGGCATTGATGAAGGCTTCGGGGTCTTCGGTCGCCAGTTCGATGTCGATCGAATCGACGTCGGCAAAGCGTTTGAACAGGACCGCCTTGCCCTCCATCACCGGTTTCGACGCGAGCGCGCCCAGATTGCCGAGACCCAGGATGGCGGTGCCGTTGGAAATGACCGCCACCAGATTGCCCTTGGCGGTGTAGTCGTATGCCGTTGCCGGGTCCTCGGCGATGGCGCGGACGGGCACGGCAACGCCGGGAGAATAGGCCAGCGACAGGTCGCGCTGCGTCGCCATCGGCTTCGACGCGATGATCTCGATCTTTCCCGGACGACCCGACGAATGGAACAAGAGGGCTTCGCGCTCGGAAAACTGGACGTTGGCTTCTTCGGACATGCTGCTCCCCTTGGCGCGTGACCCTTCCCTAGCGTAACGCACCTACCGATGTCGAACGTACGCTCTTCAGAAGTTTTGCCGCCAAAGACCGCGGTCACCCCGATGATGGCGCAATATCATGTGCTGAAGGCCGAAGCGCCGGATTGCCTGTTGTTCTACCGGATGGGCGATTTCTTCGAGCTGTTCTTCGACGACGCCAAAGCAGCGGCGGCGTGTCTCGACATCGCGCTGACCGCGCGCGGCGAGCATGACGGCGAGAAAGTGCCGATGTGCGGCGTACCGGTTCACGCGGCCGACGCTTACCTGGCGCGGCTGATCCGGGGCGGCTTCCGCGTCGCCATTGCCGAACAGATCGAAAGCCCGGCGGCGGCCAAAGCGCGTGGCGGCAAATCGATCGTCCAGCGTGCCATCGTGCGGGTCGTGACGGCAGGCACGCTGACCGAAGATGTGCTGCTCGATTCGAAGTCGAGCAACTGGCTGGTCGCGGTTGCGCAGACCGGGGGTGTTCTAGCCTTCGCCGCGGCCGATGTATCGACCGGTGCATTCGAAGTGGGCGAAGTTGGGCCCGAGGCGCTGGACGCCGAACTCGCCCGGCTATCGCCGTCCGAAGTCGTCACCCCGGCGGAGTCCAGGGCCGATCTCGGCATCAGCACGGCGTCTTCGCACGTCGAACGACCGCTCTCGACATTCGACTCGACGAAAGCAGAAGCGCGTCTTCGCAACCTTCACGATGTCGCCACGCTCGACGGGTTCGGTGCCTTCACCCGACCCGAGCTGGCCGCAGCCGGGGGGTTGCTCGCCTATCTCGACCATGCCGGCAAAGGGACTTTGCCTTTCCTCGCGCCCCCCGCGCGCCGGACCCCGGCCGAACATATGGCCATCGACGCCGCAACGCGGGAGAGTCTCGAACTGACGCAGGCCAGCGGCGGCGGGCGGAGGGGAAGCTTGCTCGACACCATCGACCGGACCGTGACGGGTGCGGGCGCACGGATGCTGGCCGGCGATCTGTCCGCGCCGTTGACCGACCGTGCCGCCATCGATGCCCGGCTCGATCTGGTTGGCCATTGGGCCGAAAACGGGATCGGGCGCGACGCGTTGCGGGGCACACTGCGCGCCATTCCCGATGTCGCCCGCGCCCTTGCACGACTGTCGGCCGGACGCGGCACCCCGCGCGATCTGGGTGCGCTACGCGATGGTCTGGCGCGTGCGTGGGAACTGCGCGAGCGGCTCGACCGGGCCGACGCGCCACGCCTGCTGACGCAGATTTTGCCCGCGCTGGCAGGCCATGGGGCACTCATCGAACGGCTGACGCGGGCGCTCGTTGCCGAACCGCCGGTCGATGCATCGAACGGCGGCTATATTGCCGCCGGCTACGATGCCGCGCTCGACGACCTGCGCGATGCCGGGGGTATGGGGCGGCGCGAGATTGCCGCGCTGGAGATCGCCTTCCGCGACCGGACCGGCACACCGACGCTCAAGATCCGGCACAATGGCGTGCTCGGCTATCATGTCGAAGTGCCGGCGCGCGCTGCCGACGCCCTGATGGCGTCCGAATCGGGGTTCACTCATCGCCAGACGCTGGCCGGCGTCGTCCGGTTCAACGCGCCCGAATTGCACGAGGTCGCGTTGCGGGTCACCCAGGCAGGGGCACATGCGCTCGCGGCGGAGGCCGCGCATGCCGAGGAGCTGACGGCACTGGCGCTCGGCTCGGCCCGCGCGATTTCGGCAACGGCGGACGCGCTCGCCCGGCTCGATGTGGCGAGCGCCAATGCGCAGGCCGCCGTCGACTGCGACTGGTGTCGCCCGACGCTCGTCGATCACGCCTGTTTCGAGATTACAGGCGGGCGGCATCCAGTCGTCGAGGCCGCTGTCGCGGCTTCGGGCGGGCGCTTCGTCGCCAATGATTGCGCGCTGGGCGAAACCGACCGGCTCTGGCTGGTGACCGGTCCCAATATGGGCGGCAAATCGACATTTCTGCGCCAAAACGCGCTGATTGCCGTGATGGCGCAGGCCGGCTGTTTCGTTCCCGCGAAGTCGGCCAGATTGGGCTTGGTCGATCGATTGTTCAGCCGCGTCGGCGCCTCCGATAACCTCGCGCGGGGCCGTTCGACATTCATGGTCGAAATGGTCGAGACGGCCGCCATCCTGAGCCAGGCAACCGAGCGCAGCTTCGTGATCCTCGATGAAGTGGGACGAGGAACATCGACCTATGACGGGCTCGCGATCGCCTGGGCTGTGGTCGAGGCGGTGCATGAGGTGAACAAATGCCGCTGCCTGTTCGCAACCCATTATCACGAACTGACACGTCTCGCCGAAAAGCTGTCCGCGCTGTCGCTGCACCATGTTCGCGCGCGCGAATATAAGGGCGATCTGGTCCTGCTCCACGAGCTCGCCGATGGCCCCGCCGACCGGAGCTATGGGATCGCCGTTGCGCGGCTGGCGGGGATGTCACCCGCCGTCCTGCAACGCGCGAAATCGGTGCTGTCGAAACTGGAGGCAGGTCGCGCGGCGACCGGCGGGCTGGCCGCAGGGCTCGACGATCTGCCGCTATTCTCGGCGCTGGTCGAAGAGGTGAAAGCCGACCCGCTGCGAGAGGCCGTCGCCGCGATCCATCCCGATGCGCTCAGCCCGCGCGAGGCCCTCGACGCACTCTATGCACTCAAGAAGCTGGCCGAATAGGCGTCAGCCAATGACGTCGCGCATCCGCTTCAGATAGCGGGCCAGGACGTCGATCTCGATGTTAACCTCGCGCCCCTGCGCCAGCTCGCCGAGCGTCGTTATGGCCCAGGTGTGCGGAATGATGTTCACCGAAAAATGCGTGCCGTCGCCGGTTTCCGCCGCGTCGCGAACTTCGTTGACCGTCAGCGAGACGCCGTCGACCGTCACCGATCCCTTGGGCGCGATGAAGGGCGCGATCTCGTCCGGCACGCGGATGCCGACGCGGTGCGAGCCGCCCTCTTCGCAAACGCCGACCACCGTACCGACGCCATCGACATGGCCGGTGACGATATGGCCGCCGAGTTCGTCGCCGATCTTGAGCGCGCGTTCGAGATTCAGGCGACGACCCGTGTCCCACATGCCCGACGCGGTCTTGGCAACGCTTTCGCCCGACACGTCGGCGGCAAACCAGTCCGCGCCCTTTTCAACCACCGTCATGCACGCGCCCGAACAGGAAATCGATGCGCCGATGGCGACGCTGCCCAAGTCATAGCCACACCGGACGGCGACCCGCCGGTCGCCCTGCGTTTCGCTCGATGTGATGCTGCCGATGTCGGTGACGATGCCCGTGAACATGGATTACCCCCGTGACCTTTCGTAGACGTCGAGCCGGTCGCTGCCAAGGCGGCGGCTGTCGGTCGCGGTCCAGCGGCCATGCGTATCGCCGAGATCGTTCAAGCCGATGTCGCCGAGCGTGCGCCCGCCGCCGACGAGAATGGGGGCGCGATAGAGCAGCAAGCGATCGACAAGGTCTTCGCGCAGAAACGAGGCCGCCGTTGCCATGCCGCCTTCGACGAGCACCCGGTCTGCCTGAAGACTGCCGATCGCCGACGGCGCGGAGATTCGGTCCGCGCCGCTGCCCGAAGCGGAGAGAACGACAATCCGGGGACTTCGCTCTTCCAGACCGGGAAGCCGGACATCGAGTTTGGGCATATCGACATCCCACGTCCCGCGCCCGACCAGAATGACGTCGACCTGCGCGCGCTCAAGATGCGTATGCGCGCGCGCCACATCGCCGGTGATCCAGCGACTGCGCCCGTCGGCCATAGCGGCGGCGCCATCGAGCGACAGCGCAAGTTTGAGCGTGACATGCGGGCGTCCGAGCCGCTGACGCGTGAGGAATCCGGCCATCTCGCGCGCTGCTTCTGCCGCGCCGGGGCCGACCGACACCTTGATTCCCGCTGCGTCCAGCTTGGCAAAGCCCTTGCCATTCACCGCCGGAAAGGGGTCGTCGATAGCCGCCACGACGCGCGCAATGCCCGCGTCGATCAGGATGTCGGCGCATGCCGGCCCGCGTCCCGGCTGGGCGCAGGGTTCGAGCGTGACATAGGCCGTTGCGCCCCGGGCCGCCTCGCCCGCCTGCGCCAGCGCCATCGCTTCGGCATGGGGACGCCCGCCCGGTTGCGTCCAGCCGCGCCCGACGACGATGCCGTCGGCCACGATCACACAGCCGACACAGGGATTGGGCGTGGTTTGACCCTGCCCGCGCACGCCCAGCGCCAGTGCCGCCCCCATCCAGCGGCTATTTTCGGGGTTTGACATCGATTCCCAGCGTTTTGGCGACCTTCTTGAACTCGTCCTGCCGTTTCCGCGCTGCTGCCTCCTGGGCCTTGTGTTCGGCGATTTCCTTGGGGGCGTCCTTGGCGAGCTGGGCACGCACTTCGGCTTCGGTGCGAGTCATCGGCCATTGCTTGACGTACATGACCTTGGGCGGTTCCCATTCGGGCCGGACGTCGAGCTTGTCGAAAATCGCCCAGAACCACAGCCCTGTGATCACGCAGGCGAGAACACCGAAGCCGAGTTCGTGCCGCCGCCGCTGCCGGATAAACGTCCACAGATCGCCGATCGCACGCGTAGGTCGGACGGGACGGGGGAAAAACGCCATTTCAGGCAGATAGGCGCTTCCCCCGCCCCAATCCAGTCACCTGACCGGAACGATCTCGAAGCGGACCGTCCGGGTGATCCACGCGACGACCGGCACGCCATCGCGCGTAGCCGGTTTGAACCGCCAGCGTTTAAGCGCCCAATCGCGTGTCGAGGCGAAGAAGGCGGGGTCATCGGCCTTGACCAACTCGACCGCCGTCACCCGTCCGTCGATGCCGACCTGGACCCGCACCGTGACGGTCCCCTCGATGCCGGCACGCTGCAGCGCGGACGGGTACGGCGGCTGGAGATTGCCGACGTAACGGCGGTCCGTTCCGACCGGCGTGATGACGGGTTCAGGTGGCGGCAACACCGTCGTGCCGCCGCCGTCACCCGCGCCCGCCAGCGGGCCGGGGGGCAACGGCGGTGTGTCCGGCCATGGTTCAGTGCGGGTTTGGAGCGGCAATACGGTCGTTATCGGTTGGTCGATCTGCGGCTGGGGTGCCGGGTCCGCTTTCGTCCGCGCATCCACCGGTTTGGGCCGCGGCGGTGGTGGCGGTTCCTCGGTGATCGGACGAAGGTCGATAGCATCGGGCTTAACGGGCAGAATTTCGGGATGATAACTCAGGATGACGCCGCCAATGCCGACGTGAAGCGCAATGGCAGCAGCAAGAAGGCCGGGGTGGCGGCGACGTGTCTCGAGGTAACCGGTACCAGTCATGACATCCTCCTCATCGGAGCAATGTCGCAAGCCAACATTGCTCACTGAGGTGATGATATACTATTTTATTTCGGACGCCTAATGAATCATGCGGACAGGCGCGACACGGCCTCCTCACGGCCGATCAGGGGAAGCAACGCCGCCATGTCGGGGCCATGATCGAGCCCGGTGAGCGCCCGGCGCAACGGCAGGAACAGGGCCTTGCCGGAGCGGCCAGTCTCGGTCTTGAGAATCGCGGTGAGCGTGCGCCAGGGATCGGTTGTCCAGTCGAGACCGGCGGCGACCTTGGTGGCAGCGGCGAGAAAATCGGTATCCTCAGGTGCAGACGATCCCGCAATCGGCCCGGTGACGACGCGCCACCAGTCGGCAGCTTCAGCCAATCTCGATAAATTGGGCCGAATCACTGTCCATGCGAGTTCGTCCATCCCCTCGGGCAGGCGCGATGACACGGCGGTGAACGGTGTCTGATGCAGCATCTTGGCATTCAGGGTTTCGAGTTCGGCAATGTCGAAGCGCGCAGGCGCACGCCCAAAGCGAGCGAAGTCGATACCCTCGATCAACGGCACGAAACTCTCCACCGGTTCGACCGAATCGCTGGTCCCCAAGCGCGCCAGCAGAGCCGCGACGGCCAGCGGTTCGATCCCGTCGGCACGCAGCGCATCGCAATCGAGACTGCCGAGCCGTTTCGACAATTTGCCTTCGCTCCCGACCAGCAGGGCCTCGTGCGCAAAGGCAGGCGGCTCGGCCCCAAGGGCTGCGAACATCTGAAGCTGGGTCGCGGTATTCGAGACATGATCCTCGCCGCGCACCACGGTCGTCACGCCCATGTCGATGTCGTCGATGACGCTGGGCAGCAGATAGAGCCACGATCCGTCGGCACGGCGGACGACGGGATCGGAAATCAGCTTCGGGTCGAAATGCTGCGGGCCGCGCACGAGATCGTCCCATTCAATCGGAGCATCGTGATCGAGCCTGAACCGCCAATGCGGCGCGCGATCGGATGGCACCGGCGCATCGGCGGCAGGCCGTTCATAGATCGGCGGCAACCCGCGCCCGAGCAGCACCTTGCGCCGCAGATCGAGTTCTTCGGGTGTTTCGTAACAGGCGTACACCCGGCCCGCCGCCCGCAAACGCTCGAACTGGGTTTCGTAAAGCGCGAACCGCGCCGACTGACGTTCCTCGCCGTCACGGGTCAGGCCCAGCCAGTCGAGATCGGTCCGGATCGCCTCGACGAACGCCTCGGTCGACCGCGCGGCATCGGTATCATCGATGCGTAGCAGGAACTTACCCGAATGCTTGCGTGCCCATAACCAGCAATGCAGCGCGGTGCGGATGTTGCCGATATGGAGGCGGCCTGTGGGCGAAGGGGCGAAGCGGGTAACGGTCATGCGGCAGGTTCGTAGACAAGCGGCACACCGGCAGCGCGCGCGGCGGTCGCCAACGCCTTGTCACCGGTCAGCAAAGAAGCGCCTCGGTCGATACTCAATTTGAGATAGCACGCGTCGGCCCCACGGAGTCGATGATGACGACAAAGGGCCAATAATTCCTCGACATCGCTTGTCGCCTGCAACTGGGTGGCGCCGATGATTTGGTTGGCCAATCGCCATGCGGCGTCCGTATCGTCGCTCGACCGACGACCGGTCCACTCGGCCATCGCAATCGCGCCGGCAACTTCGACCGGCATGATTGCCGGCGCTACCTGATCGGCGTCGCGCAACGTCTGGCGCGTGGCCGCAATCAGCGCGATGTCGGTTTCCTCAAGCGCGACAGCGATGATCGCGGACGCATCGATAACGACGTTCACCGGCGCTGCGCATCGACCAGGGCCATGACCTCATCGTGGGTCAGGCCACCACCACGCTCTGCCATGAGTGTCCGGTGTGCATCCAGACTGGCAATCACTGCTTCGCGCTGGCGCTGGCGCTGTACGACTTCGTCGATCGCGACCAATTTTGCATAGGGCCGGCCATGCCGCGTGATGACGATTTCCTCGCCGCCTGCGGCCGCTGCGGCATATTCGGAGAGCTTGTCCTTGGCCGTTGCGAGCGAGACTTCACGCATTTTTCTGGCTCCTTTTGCAGAAAATATAGCCAGAATTGACCGCTCTGTCTAGCTTGTCCGGAACGCGTTCGTGATCGGATAGCGCCGGTCGCGGCCGAAATTGCGGCTGCCGAGCTTGACGCCCGGCGGTGACTGGCGACGCTTGTATTCGGCGACATAGAGCAGGCGTTCTATCCGGATCACCGTGTCGCGGTCGAACCCCCGCGCGACGATGTCGGCGACCGATAGCTCTTCCTCGACCAGCCCGCGCAGGATCGGGTCGAGAATCTCATAGGGCGGCAGCGAATCGTCGTCGCGCTGGTCATCGCGCAGTTCGGCCGACGGGGGCCGGGTGATGACCCTTTCGGGCATCACCGGGCCATCTGGCCCGATGCCCAGGCGCGGACGATTGGCATTGCGCCAGCGCGACAGCGCGAACACCGTCGTCTTATAGGCGTCCTTCAACACCGAATAACCGCCCGCCATGTCGCCATAGATCGTCGCATAGCCGACCGACATTTCGGACTTATTGCCCGTAGTCAGCAGCATCGGGCCGAATTTGTTACTGATCGCCATCAGCGTCAGCCCGCGGATGCGCGACTGGATATTCTCCTCGGCGAGATCGGGCGCGCGTCCCGCGAACATGCCCGACAGCATCGAATCGAACGCGGTCATCGCCTCGGCTATCGGAATCGTATCGAGACGACAGCCGAGCATCCGCGCGCATGCGGCGGCATCGCTTTCGGAAATGTCCGCCGTGTAGCGCGACGGCATCATCACGCACCATACCCGGTCCGCGCCCAGCGCATCGACCGCGACCGCCGCCGACAACGCCGAATCGATGCCCCCCGACAGGCCGAGAACGACGCCGGGAAAGCGGTTGGTGTTCACATATTCGCGCAAGCCCACCAGCATCGCGTGATAGATGTCGGCCGGATGCGGATCGAGCGTGGCAACAATGCCCGGCTCACAGCTCCAGCCCGTATCCCCGCGCGTCCAGATTGTTTCCACGAGGGATTCGTCCCAGTCGGGCAGCTGATGCGCGACCGATCCATCGGCATTGAGCACGAAAGAAGCGCCGTCGAACACCAGTTCGTCCTGCCCCCCGACGCGATTGACGTACATCAGCGGCAGGGCCGTTTCGCGCACCCGCGCCGCCGCCACGCCCTCGACGCGCAGCTCATCCTTGTCGATTTCATAGGGGCTGCCGTTCGGCGAGATCAGCAATTCGGCACCGCGTTCTTTCAGGTGACCGCAGACCGCCGGAAACCAGATATCCTCGCACAGCGGCAAACCGAGTCTGACGCCCTGGAAATCCACCGGTTCGGGCAGCGGTCCGGCCGTGAAAATGCGCTTTTCGTCGAACGTGCCGTAGTTGGGCAGCTCGTGTTTCCGCGTCGTGGCAACAACCTTGCCACCTTCGCAGAGCACAAGGATGTTATAGATCTTGCTCTCGACCCGTTCGATGCTGCCGACCAGCATCGCCGGTCCGCCATCAGCTGTCGCCGCCGCCAGCCGCGCCAGTTCGACAGCCGCCCGATCCGCAACCGCCGGCTTCAGCACTAGATCCTCGGGCGGATAGCCGATCAGCTGAAGCTCTGGGAACACGATCAAGTCGGCATCGGTGCGCGCGCGCATTTCCAGCATCGCGTCGGCATTCCCCGCCAGGTCGCCCACGCGCTGGGCCATCTGGGCAATCGCAATTTTGAGCCGATCGGTCATGCTTGCGCTCTGGCTTAGGCTTTGACTACGGGCAAGTGGCGTTTAAGGGCTGCGGCCAAGGGGATTGTCATGAAGCTGCTGACCGGAAATGCCAACCTGCCCTTGGCCAAGGCGATTGCCGAATATCTGGAGATGCCGCTGACCGAGGCCAGCGTACGCCGCTTTGCCGATGAAGAGGTCTTCGTCGAGATTCACGAGAATGTCCGCGGCGAGGATGTGTTCGTGCTGCAGTCGACCGGCTTTCCGGCCAACGACAACCTTATGGAACTGCTGATCTGCATCGACGCACTGAAGCGGGCGTCGGCCAAGCGGATCACCGCTGTCGTTCCCTATTTCGGCTATGCCCGGCAGGACCGCAAACCGGGGCCGCGCACCCCGATTTCGGCCAAGCTGGTCGCCAACATGATTACGGTCGCGGGAGCGCACCGGGTGCTGTCGGTCGATCTGCACGCCGGGCAGATTCAGGGGTTCTTCGACATCCCGACCGACAATCTGTTCGCTGCGCCCGTCATGGCCGCCGACATCCAGGCACGCTTTCCGACCGATAACCTGATGGTCGTCAGCCCCGACGTCGGCGGTGTGGTTCGCGCCCGGGCGCTGGCCAAGCGGCTCAACAACGCCCCTCTCGCCATTGTCGACAAGCGCCGGGAAAAGGCGGGCGAATCCGAAGTCATGAACATCATCGGCGACGTGACCGGGCGCTTCTGCGTCCTGATCGACGACATCGTCGATTCGGCGGGCACGCTGTGCAATGCGGCCAAGGCGCTGCGCGATGCGGGTGCCGCCGACGTCGTTGCCTATGTCACGCACGGGGTGCTGTCGGGCGGAGCGGTCGCGCGCGTGGAGGGCTCCACCTTGCGCGAACTGGTTGTCACCGACACCATTCAGCCGCCCGAAGCGGCGCACGATGCCAAGCGTATTCGCCTGCTGACCATTGCCCCGCTGATTGCCGAAGCGATCAAGCGCATTGCCGACGAGAGTTCGGTGTCGTCGCTGTTCGACTGATGAAGCCGAGCGACGTCGACCTCGCCGAACGCCTTGCCGATGCGGCAGGCGCGGCAATCCGCCCCTTTTTTCGCGCCAAATTCGACGTCGAGACCAAGGCCGACGCCTCCCCTGTCACCGAGGCCGACCGTGCGGCGGAAGCCGCGATGCGCCGCCTGATCGAAGCCGAATACCCGCGCGACGGCATCATCGGCGAGGAGTACGGGACGAAGGAGGGCTCGACCGGCCGCACGTGGGTCCTCGACCCCATCGACGGCACGGTCAGTTTCATGGCGGGGCGGCCGATTTTCGGCACGCTGGTCGCGCTGGTCGAGGAGGGATGGCCGGTTATCGGCGTGATCGACCAGCCGATTGCCCGCGACCGCTGGGTCGGGGTCGTCGGCCGGACGACGCTGTTTAACGGCAAGCCCGCTGCAGCACGGCGATGCCCCGATCTCGCCCAGGCCGTCCTGGCGACGACAAGCCCCAATTTGTTCAGCGACGACGAGGCCGTGCAGTTCCTTGCTGTCGCATCAAAAGTTGCGCGACGTCGGATAGTGTACGGGGGCGACTGCTACAATTACGGCCTCGTTGCTTCAGGACATATCGATCTCGTTATCGAAACGGGGTTGAAGCTCCATGATTTCGCCGCCCTCGTCCCTGTCGTCGAGGGTGCGGGCGGGACGATGTGCGACTGGGCGGGCGATCCGTTGAACGCCGACAGTGCCGGCAACGTGATCGCGCTCGGCGATCCGGCACGCCTGGAAGACGTGATCGAGGCCCTGAACGTCTGACGACTTGCTTTTCGGCGGGGTTTTGCCCATAGGCCCCCTCTTCAAAGCACGACCCGCTACGAATCGCCTGGCTGAAAGGGCTGCCAAGGCGACTTCAGGGACGTCATTCGAAAGGACGAAAATGCCCAAACTGAAGACCAAGAGCGGTGTGAAGAAGCGCTTCACGCTCACCGCGACCGGCAAGCTGAAGCACGGCGTCGCTGGCAAGCGCCACCGCCTGATCAGTCACAATGCCAAATACATCCGCCAGAACCGCGGGACCAAGTTGTTGTCGAAGGCCGATACGGCCACCGTCAAGGCTTGGGCACCCTACGGCCTGTCATAAGGAGGCCTGGTAGATGGCACGCGTCAAACGCGGCGTAACAACGCACGCAAAGCACAAAAGAACGCTCGAGCTCGCCAAGGGCTATTACGGTCGTCGCAAGAACACGATCCGTATCGCCAAGCAGGCGGTCGAAAAGGCGGGTCAGTACGCCTATCGCGACCGCAAGGTGAAGAAACGCAACTTCCGGGCTCTCTGGATTCAGCGCATCAACGCCGCCGTGCGCATGGAGGGCCTGACCTACGGCCAGTTCATGCACGGGCTGAAGCTTGCCGGTGTCGAACTCGACCGGAAAGTCCTGGCCGACATGGCGATGCACGAAGCCACGGTGTTTAGCACCATCATCGCGCAGGCGAAGAGCGCGTTGCCAGCCCCGGTTTCTGTGGCGGCATAACGCACCCTTCGTAACGGAAGCGCATTGGGGCGTGAGCGGGTTGCCGCTCGCGCCCTTTTGCTTATGGGGCTGAGCATGACCGAGACCGAAATCACCGCACAGATTACCGCCGCTGCCGACCTCGACGCCCTGGAGGCAGTGCGGATCGCGCTGCTCGGCAAGAGCGGATCGATCAGCGCGCTGCTGAAGACGCTGGGCGGCATGACGCCAGAGCAGCGCCAGGCCGAAGGGCCGCGCATCAACGGCCTGCGTATCGCCGCGACTGACGCGATCGCCGCACGCAAAGCAGCACTCGAAGGGGCCGCGCTCGACGCGCGTCTTGCGACGGAGCGCCTCGACATGAGCCTGCCTGCGCCCGCCACCCCGCGCGGATCGGTCCATCCGGTCAGCCAGGTGATGGACGAACTCGCCGAAATCTTTGCCGATATGGGCTTTGCCGTCGCGACCGGACCCGAGATCGAGGACCAGTGGCACAATTTCACCGCGCTCAACATGCCCGAGACGCATCCGGCGCGCGCAATGCACGATACGTTTTATCTGCAAGCCACCGAGGGCGAGGAAGCGAAGGTTCTGCGCACCCACACATCCCCGGTGCAGATCCGCACCATGACGTCACAAAAGCCGCCGATCCGCATCATCGCGCCGGGGCGCGTCTACCGGTCGGACAGCGACGCGACGCACACGCCGATGTTCCACCAGATCGAGGGACTGGTCGTCGACAAGGGCATCCACCTCGGCCACCTCAAATGGACGCTCGAGACATTCCTGAAGGCGTTTTTCGAGCGCGACGACATCGTGCTGCGCCTGCGCCCCAGCTATTTCCCGTTCACCGAGCCTTCGGTCGAGGTCGACGTCGGGTTCAGCATCGAAAAGGGCAAACGCGTGCTGGGGGGAACCGGCGGCTGGATGGAGTTGCTCGGCAGCGGCATGGTGCATCCTCGAGTTTTGCGCGCGTGCGGCATCGACCCGGACGAATACAGCGGCTTCGCGTTCGGCGTCGGCGTCGATCGGCTGGCGATGCTGAAATACGGCATGGACGATTTGCGCGCGTTCTTCGACGGCGATAACCGCTGGCTGAGGCATTACGGCTTTGGCGCGCTCGACGTGCCCACGCTCAGTGAGGGAGTCGGGGCATGAAGTTCACGCTCGACTGGCTCAAGCAGCATCTCGACACATCGGCGACCGTCGGCGAGATCGCCGACACGCTCAATGCCATCGGCCTCGAGGTCGAGGGGGTCGAGAATCCGGCAGAAAAACTGTCGGCATTCCGTATTGCCAAGGTGCTGACCGCCGCCCCGCATCCCCAGGCCGACAAGCTGCAAGTGCTGACGGTCGACGCCGGGGACGGCCCGCTGCAGGTCGTGTGTGGCGCGCCGAACGCCCGCGCGGGCCTGGTGGGGGTGTTCGGCGCGCCCGGCGCCGTCGTCCCGTCGAACGGCATGGTCCTTAAAGTCGCGGCGATCCGCGGCGTCGAATCGAACGGCATGATGTGTTCGGTGCGCGAGCTGGAGCTCGGCGACGAGCATGACGGCATCATCGAACTGCCGTCGGATGCGCCGGTCGGCGCGTCTTTCGCGAGCTATGCGGGCATCGACGATCCGGTGTTCGACGTTGCGGTAACGCCCAACCGGCAGGACTGCATGGGCGTCCGCGGGATTGCGCGCGATCTGGCAGCGGCGGGTGTCGGGACGCTCAAACCGCTCGTGATTCCCGAGATCGTAGGAACCGGCCCGAGCAAAATCGAAATCCGCACCGACGACGCCGAAGGCTGTCCCGCCTTCTACGGCCGCACGATCTCCGGCGTCACCAACGGCAATGCGCCGGACTGGATGGCGCGCCGTCTGAAAGCGGTCGGACAGCGCTCGATCTCGACGCTCGTCGATATCACCAATTACGTCATGCTCGACCTCGGGCGACCGAGCCACGCCTATGACATGGCGAAACTCACCGGCCCGCTGGTCGCGCGGCGCGCCACCGACGGCGAGACGGTGACGGTACTCAACGGCAAGACGTTCACGCTCACCAGCGACATGACCGTCATCGCCGACGCCAACGAAGTCCATGATATCGCGGGTATCATGGGCGGCGAGCACTCGGGGATTGCCGACGACACGACCGACGTGCTGCTGGAAATCGCCTATTTCACGCCCGAGCGCATCGCCAAGACCGGTCAGACGCTCGCGCTGACCAGCGACGCACGCACGCGGTTCGAGCGCGGCGTCGATCCGGCGTTCCTCGATGACGCGGTGGCGATCCTGACCGACCTGATCGTCGAGCATTGCGGCGGGATGCCTTCGGAAATCGTTCGCGCCGGGACGCCGCCGCTTGAGGCGAAGACGTTGCAATACGATCCGATGTTATGCGCGCGGCTCGGCGGGATCGAGGTGCAGCCCGACAGGCAGCGCGCGATCCTTGAAAGCCTGGGCTTCGCGGTTGCCGCCGACTGGGCGGTAACGATCCCCAGCTGGCGGCGTGACGTCGACGGACCCGCAGATCTGGTCGAGGAAGTCGTTCGCGTTGTCGGCCTCGACAACATCATCTCCACCCCGCTGCCGCGCACGGACGGCGTGGCGCGTCCGACCGCGACGCCGGTACAAAAGGTTGAGCGGCGCGTCCGTCGCTCCGCCGCCGCACGCGGGCTGAACGAAGCCATCACCTGGAGCTTCATCGGCGAGGCGGAAGATGCCGCATTCGGCGGCGGCGACTGGACACTGGCCAATCCCATTTCGGAAGAGCTGAAGGTCATGCGGCCATCGCTGCTGCCCGGCCTGCTGTCGGCGGTGCAACGCAATCTCGATCGCAGCGCGGATTCGGTGCGGCTTTTCGAGATCGGCCGGCGCTACCTGGCCGACAGCGAACATCTGACTGCGGGTGTCGTCCTCGCGGGCGAACGGACCCCGCGCGGCTGGGCGACCGGCAAGGCGCAGAGCTTCGACGCGTTCGATGCCAAGGCCGAGGCGCTGGCGCTGCTCGAAGCGGCGGGTGCACCGGTCGATAACTTGCAGGTATTCGGTGAGGCAGGCGCGCATTATCATCCCGGCCAGTCGGGCACGTTGCGGCTCGGACCCAAGACGGTGCTTGCCAGCTTCGGGCTGTTGCATCCGACCACTGCCAAGGCGTTCGATTTGAGCGGCGCGGTCGTCGCGTGCGAAGTCTATCTCGACGCCGTCCCCGCCAAGCGCGAGTCGGGATTCATGCGCGCGCCCTACACACCGCCTGTGCTGCAAGTCGTGCGCCGCGACTTTGCCTTCCTCGTGCCCGTCGATCTGGCGAGCGATGCGCTGGTTCGTGCCGTCAAGGGGGCGGACAAGGCCGTCATTACCGAGGCGCGCCTGTTCGACCGCTTCACTGGCACCGGTGTGCCCGAGGGGCAGAAATCGCTCGCGGTCGAAGTCACGCTTCAGCCCGCCGAGAAGAGCTTCACCGAGGAGGAGTTGGCCGCCATCGCCGCCAAGGTCGTGGCCGCCGCCGCCAAGATCGGCGCGAGCCTGCGTGGCTGACCGCGTCAGGATTGCGTCGGACGCGCTGACGGCTGAAATCGCTGCCGACGGTGCCGAGCTGCAATCGCTGACCGACGCGCAGGGGCGGCAGTTTATGTCGTCGGGCGATCCAGCGTTCTGGACAGGGCGCGCGCCATTGCTGTTTCCGATCGTCGGGCGTCTGAACGACGACACGCTGCGCGTCGAAGGACAGGCGTACAAACTCGAGAAGCACGGTTTTGCCCGCCGTTCGCGGTTCGACGTCGTCAGTCATGACGTCAGTTCGGCAACCTTTCGCTTGTCCGACAGCGCCGCGACCCGCACGGCCTATCCGTTCGCGTTCGAACTCGAAGCCCATTTCGCACTCGCCGACACGGTGCTGGCGATGACCGTCACGGTTCGCAATTCGGGTTCAGTGTCGCTGCCCGCGAGCTTTGGCTATCACCCTGCCTTCGCCTGGCCACTCCCCGGCGAAGATCGCGAACGCCACGAAATCGTGTTCGAACGCGACGAACCCGCCCTCTTGCGCCGCATTACGCCCGACGGGCTGATCGGATCGATCCCGAAAGCCTCCCCCGTGGTGCGTGATCGGTTTGACCTGGCCGACGGTCTCTTCGCCGACGATGCGCTGGTGTGGACCGAGCTGAACAGCCGCCGGTTAACCTATGGCATGCCGGACGGCCCGCATCTCGATATTGCTTTTCCGGACACGCCGTACCTTGGGATCTGGACGAAGCCGGGTGCGTCGTTCGTCTGCATCGAGCCCTGGGCCGGCTACGCCGATCCGGAAGGTTATGCCGGTGACTTCGCCGATAAGCCCGGCGTTTTCCTGATGGCACCCGGAGCGGCGCAGCAATTCCGCATGACCGTCACCGTTCGTATGTAGTTCATCGCATTAGCCATAGATTTCCATCATTTGGTACCTGACACGTCGAATATTCGGGCTATTCTGGAATCCGGGGCCGACGGAGAAAAGCAGATGATGGCACGCTGGGTGCGCGGACTGATGCTCGGCCTGACCCTCATGCTCGCGGCCTGTGGCGGCGACGGTGGATCGACCGGAAGCACCGGTGCCACAGGCGGGTCGACGGGTGGGACCACGACCGCCGACCAATGTTCGCTGGTCAATCGGCAGATCTGGGCAAAGAGCGTTCTCGACGAATGGTATCTGTTCCCAGAGACGTTGCCCGCCACGCTGAACCCGGCGCCCTATACGACCGTCGATGACTATATCGACGCATTGACCGCGACCGCGCGTAGTCAGCGGCGGGACCGGTTTTTCACCTATCTGACCTCGATCGCGCAAGAGAATGCCTTTTACGCGTCGGGGTCGAGCGCCGGCTTCGGCTTTCGCCTGTCGACCGACGCCGCCGCGCGCCGCGCATTCGTGATGGAATCGTTCGAGGGGACGGCGGCGCTGGCCGCAGGCCTCGACCGCGGCGATGAAATCCTCGCCATTGGGGCGAGTGCGGCATCGCTGCGCACGGTCACCGACATCATTACGAGCGAGGGGACCGCCGGCGTCACGACAGCGCTGGGGCCGAGTACGGCGGGGACGACACGCACGCTGCAGGTGACGGGGGCCGCCGGGACGCGCACGATTACCATGTCCAAGACCGACTATTCGCTGACGCCGGTCTCATCGCGCTATGGCGCAAAGATCATCGACGATGGCGGGCGGCGAGTCGCCTACCTCAATCTGCGCACGTTCATCTCCACCGCCGACGGCCAGTTGCGCACAGCGTTCGACCAGTTCCGCGCGGCAGGGATCACCAATTTCATCATCGATTTCCGCTATAACGGTGGCGGCCTGATCTCGACCGCCGAATTGATGGGCGATCTTATGGGGCGCAACCGCTTTGCCTCCGACGTGTTCGACAATGTCACTTACCGACCCGAAAAATCGTCGAACAACACGACGAAGCGGTTCGTCGTCCAGTCGCAATCGGTGTCCCCGGTGCGGATCGCGTTTATCGGCACGACCGCGACCGCTTCGGCCAGCGAATTGGTGATCAACGGGCTGGTCCCCTTCTACGGTGCCAACCTCGCGCTTGTGGGCACCAACACGTACGGCAAACCGGTCGGGCAGATCGCGATCGACAGATCGGCATGCGACGACCGCCTACGTGTTGTTGCCCTGTCGGTACGCAACGGGGCGAATTCGGATGCGTATTATGACGGGCTGAAGGGCGCCGTCGGCGCGACGTGCCAAGCGACCGACGATCTGTCGAAGCCGCTGGGCGATGCGAACGAGAATTCGACGCGAGTCGCCTTGGATTTTCTGGCGGGACGAAGCTGCACCGCGATTGCAGATGTCGGACAATCTGCCCGATCCGTGAGCGCGGCGACCAGCTCGTCCCGCGAGCTGCTGACGCCCGACACCCCCGACACGGCGCAACGCGAGGTGCCGGGCGCGTTCTGAGCGGTCAGAACTTTAGACCGACTGTCGCAAACACCTGACGCGGGTTGCCGTAATAGGCAGTGAGAATGCCCTCATTGCCCAGAGTCGAGCTGTTTCCTGGTGTGCCATTGGCGAGGATGAACTGGCCGGTGTCCGGGTTCTGGCGCAGGAAATTATATCCGGCGACGATGTAGCGGCGGTTGGTCAGGTTGCGTCCATGCACGCCGATCGACCAGCGGTCGCCCTCCGACGTCCAGACAAGGCTGGCATCGAGCAATGCATAATGTCGCTGGTCGAGTCCCGGCGTCTTCAGCTCGAACTGCTGCGAATCACCCTTGTAAGACAAGGTCGTCGAGGCATTCAGCAGGCCACCCCCGACCGGTGTTGCGTAGCTGAGCGTTTCGCTGATCGTCCAGTCGGGCGTATTCTGGAATGCCCGGCGGCTGGCAACGTCGATGCCGCGCGCATCGATGAACCGCGTGTACTTCGCATCGAGGTAGCCGATCGCCCAGGCCAAACCGAGCTTGTCACCGTCCCGCAGGGCGTCGCGTGCGACCAAATTGCCCTCGAACTCGACGCCATTGATCCGCGCCTTGCCCGCATTGGTGGTGATACCGATAAAGGTCTGGATCCCGCCGACGACTTGTCCGACCGATCCCGGCACCTGCACGTCGGTATAGTCCGAATGGAAGGCTGAGAGCGCGAGCGTCAGCGCGCGATCGAACAGCGATGCCTTGTACCCGACCTCGTAGCTGGTCACCTTTTCCGGACCGAACGACAGGAAGCGATAGATGTCGGCCTGATCGCCGCCAGCGCCGTTTATGCCATTGCCGTTGAAATCGGGCGCCGCCGTCCCGACGCCGCGCGGGTCGAAGCCGCCGCCTTTGAAGCCCTGCGCGTAGCTGGCGTAAAGTGTGTGATCGCGCGACGGCTTGAAGCTGATCGAGGCACGCGGCGTGAACTGCTTGAAGTCGGCCGAACCCCGGAAGTCAGTCTGTCGCACGATCGGCGCGGTCGTTCCGCCGAAGAACGGCGACGACCCCAGATAGACGTTACGCTGGATCTGCGACGTGCGGCGGTCCCAGGTGTAGCGCCCACCGACCGAAACGCTGAGCATGTCGGCCAGGTCATAGGTGAAATCGCCGAACACGGCACCGGTATCGGTATCGACATTGCCAAAGGTTAGCGCTGTCACCGTATTGGGCAGTCGAACATCGAAGACGGTGCGCGATTTGGCCTTCAGGTAATAGGCACCGACCAGGCCATTGAAGCGACCCGTGTCGATCAACAGCTGGAGCTCCTGCGATACCTGCTCATTGTTGTAGAAAGCGGGCACATCGACATCGACCGCAGGCAGCGCGTCAAAATCGATCGGCGTCGCCGAATCGTCCTTGCGATAGGCAGTAATGCTGCGGAAGGTGAGGATGTCGGTCGGTTTAACTTCGGCGAACAGCGAAATCCCGTAGGCCTCGACGTCCTGACGCGGCGCAACCAAGGCACCACGACTGTCATAGACATTGGGAAGGACCGGCGTACCGCTGAGCAGGCCCGGTATCAGCCGGGCACCGCCGCGCGCATTGCTCTTGTCCCGGGTATAGTCGCCCGAAAGACGGAAGAATGCGTTGTTCGCATGGACCTCGGCGGTCAGGCGCCCGGCATAGATGTTTTTGTTGTAGTTGGCCTGACCCGTGGTCAGGTTGGTCCCGAACCCGCCGCGGCTGAGCCGCGCCAGCGATCCGCCGAAGCGGAGCGTGCCGTCGCCGACCGGCACGCTTGCCGTTATGACGCCATCCGCCTGGTTGTAGGTGCCATAGGTTGCTCGAACTGCCAGTGCTGCCTTGTTGGGCAAGCGGCGGGTGACGTATTTGACTGCGCCACCGATGGTGTTGCGTCCGTAAAGGGTACCCTGCGGCCCGCGCAGAACCTCCACCCGTTCGACATCATAAATATCGAGGACGGCGGCTTGCGGGCGGTTGAGATAGACGTCGTCAAGATAGAGCCCGACGCCCGCCTCGAACCCGGCGACCGGATCCTGCTGGCCCACGCCGCGGATGAACGCGGTCAACGTCGAATTGGTGCCGCGCGACACTTCTAAAGTGACGTTGGGGGTGCTGTTGGCGATGTCGGTAATGTCGATGGCGCCCGTCCGTTCGAGCTGCGCACCCGAAATTGCCGAAATCGAAATCGGCACATCGATCAGGCTTTCCTCGCGGCGGCGCGCGGTGACGACGATCTCTCCGTCGTCGGCAGCGGCGCCGGCAGCCTGCTGCGCAAAGGTCGGCGTGGCGATGAAGCCCGCAAGAGCGACACCGGAAAACAATGCTGTGCGACGCCGATTGGCCATCTAGACTCTCCCTCTGCGCGTCGATCGACATGTCTTGCGCTCGTTGCAAACCGCGCATACTGAAAGTTGAACCGGGTTTCAACTCCGGAGATTTAGGCAGGGCTGAATTGATGGAAACGCGTGGCACAGCGGCAACAGTCGAGACCGACAAGACCCCGCGGACGGATCGGGGGCGGCGGACGCTGCGGGCGATATTGGACGCTGCGGCCATCGAGTTCGGGACACGCGGATTTCACGAAACCTCGATCGTCGCCATCACGCGACGGGCGGGCGTGGCACTGGGCAGTTTCTACACCTATTTCGATTCGAAGGAGGCTTTGTTCCGTGCGCTGGTGCACGACATGAGCGCGCAGGTGGGCAAGGTCGGCGCGGCGGCCTCACAACATTGTTCGACGGTCCTCGATGGCGAGCGCGAAGTGCTGGCGTCGTTCACGCATTTTGCCCGCGAGCACCGCGAACTCTATCGCATCATCGACGAATCCGAATTCGTCGATCCGCCCAGCTACCGCGCCCATTACGAGGGGGCGGCGACCCGCATCGGCGCGCGGTTGCGCGATGGGTCGGCCCGTGGCGAGCTGCGCCCCGACATCGGCGAGGTCGAAGCCTGGGCAATCATGGGGATGAACGTGTTTCTGGGCCTGCGCTACGGCGTCATGGACGACAATGCGGACCTGAATGCGGTCGCCGACGCGGCAAATGCCCTGCTAAGGCGCGGATTGGCGCGATAGCAGGAACACCGCATGTTCGGCGAAAATGTTGGCCGCCGCGCTTGAAATTGCGCGGTCGTCGCGCAGGAACCATTGCCGCTCGATCCGGACGCCCCGTTCGCTGAGGAACCCGCGAAAATCGTCGATCGTGACGTGATGGATGTTGGGCGTGTCGTACCAGCGGTCGGGCAATTGCTTCGTGATGGGCATCCGTCCGCCGAACATCAGCGCCAGACGAATCCGCCACTGCGCGAAGTTCGGAAAAGACACGAACGCACGCTCCCCGATCCGCAACAACTGGTCGATGACGAGATCGGGCCGTCGCGTCGTCTGCAGCGTTTGGCTGAGGACCGCATAATCGAAGCTGGCATCGGGATAGTCGGCCAAATCGGTGTCGGCATCGCCCTGGATCACGGAAAGCCCGCGCTGGAGTGCCGCCGTGACGTCAGCGCCCGAAATCTCGATCCCGCGTGCGTCGACCGATTTGCGGTCGCGCAATTCCGCCATCAACGCCCCGTCGCCGCAGCCCACATCAAGGACCCGGCTGCCCGGCAGAACATTGTCCGCGATGATCGCAAGGTCGGGACGAAGCGCCATCAGCAATCCGGACACAAAAAGCCGGACACGATCCGGTCGAGCGCGGGAACATCGAGGAAAAAGGCGTCATGGCCATAAGGACTGGACAGTTCGACGAAACTGACCGGCGCGCCCGCCGCGTTCAGCGCGTGCGCAATCGATTTTGATTCGGCGGTCGGATAGAGCCAATCGGTGTCGAAGCTCACCACGGCGAAGCGTGTGCGGGTATCCTTGAACGCATTCGCCAGCCGCCCGCCGAACTCCTCGGCCAGGTCGAAATAGTCGATGGCGCGCGTGATATAGAGGTAGGAATTGGCGTCGAAGCGGTCGGTAAAGCTGATCCCCTGGTGCCGCAGGTAGCTTTCGACCTGAAAATCGGCGTCGAACCCGAACGTCTTTGCATCGCGTTCCTGCAAGCGCCGCCCGAATTTCTCGGTGAGGCCGGTTTCGGAAAGATAGGTGATGTGCGCCGCCATGCGCGCCACCGCGAGTCCCGCCGCCGGAGAGATGCCATCGGCATAATAATCGCCGCCGCGCCAATGGGGATCGGCCATGATCGCCTGTCGCCCGACCTCGTGAAAGGCGATGTTCTGGGCACTGTGCTTGGCCGTCGAGGCGATGATCAGGGCTGCCGCCACGCGGTCAGGGAAATGCGCTGCCCAGCTGAGCGCCTGCATGCCCCCCATCGACCCGCCGACAACGGCATGGAGACGGTCGATCCCCAGATAATCCATCAGCATCGTCTGGCTGCGCGCCATGTCGCTGACCGTGATGACCGGAAAGCGCATGGCGTAGGGCGTGCCGTCCGGGCCGACCGTCTGCGGTCCGGACGACCCCATGCACCCACCGATGGCATTGGCCGCGACCACAAGGAAGCGGTCGGTGTCGATGGGTTTGCCAGGTCCGACCATCCGCGCCCACCAGCCCGGCTTGCCGGTGATCGGATGGACACTGGCGACATGCTGGTCGCCAGTCAGCGCGTGACAGATGAGGATCGCATTCGATGCGTCTGCGTTCAGCGTGCCATAAGTCTCATAGCCGATTTCAACCGGTACGAGCGCGCCGCCGCCATCGAGCGCGAGCGGCCCGGGCAATGTTACGCGGCGGTTGAGGCCGAAACGGTCGTCCATATCTGCGCGGCTAGGGACCCTGACTGGACAGCGCAAGCATCATCCGGCTAGCGCGACCCCATGCTTCCCTTTGCACACGTCTCCATCATCGGCCTCGGCCTTATCGGATCGTCGATTGCGCGCGCCGTGCGCGAGACGATGCCGACCGTGCGCCTGACCGGTTATGATGAGAGCATCGACGTGCGCGAGACCGTGCGCGCCCTGCAGCTGTGCGACGACGTCGCCGATACGCCGGGCGCCGCCGTGACCGATGCCGACCTGGTCATCCTGTGCGTGCCGGTTGGCGCGATCGGCGAGGTTGCGACAGCGCTGGCCGCCGATCTGCCCGCCGAAGCCATCGTCAGCGATGTCGGTTCGTCGAAGGCCGCCATCGCACAAGCGCTTGCTGCCGCATTGCCGCACAACACCATCGTTCCCGCCCACCCGGTTGCCGGCACCGAACGCAGCGGTCCCGAAGCCGGGTTCGCCGCGCTGTTCCACGGTCGCTGGTGCATCCTGACTCCCGCTACCGATGCCCCCGAGGCCGCCGTGGCGCGTGTCTCTTCGTTCTGGGAACGGCTGGGGTCCAACGTCGAAATCATGGATGCGGCGCACCACGATCTGGTGCTCGCCATCACCAGCCATCTGCCGCATCTGATCGCCTATACCATCGTCGGCACGGCGTCCGACCTGGAAACGGTCACCCAATCCGAAGTGATCAAATATTCCGCCGGCGGTTTCCGCGATTTCACCCGCATCGCCGCATCCGATCCGGTGATGTGGCGCGATGTGTTCCTGACGAACAAGGATGCCGTGCTCGAAATGCTGCAGCGATTCAGCGAAGACCTGACCGCATTGCAGCGCGCCATCCGCTGGGGCGACGGCGACGCTCTGTTCGAGCTGTTCACCCGCACCCGCGCCGTGCGGCGCTCGATCATCGAACAGGGACAGGACGACGCCCGCCCCGATTTCGGGCGTGGCGACCACTAAGCCTTACACGTTCAGCGCGTTGATTCCGGCATGGATTCGGGCCTCGATCTCTTCCCGGGGCAGGCCGGTTGGGATGGTTTCACCGACCTTGAACGTCACGACGCCGGACCGTTTGATGAAGGTGCGCCGTTTCCACACCCGCCCGCTGTCGACCGCGACCGGCACGACCGGCAGGTTGAGCGATTTGTAAAGGCCGGCAATGCCGGGACGGAGCGGTGCTTGTTCGCCGTGAGGTACCCGCGTCCCTTCGGGGAAAATGATGATCGGCCGGTTTGCGGCCACGGCCTCGCGCCCTGCCTTCAGCATCCGGCGCAACGCTGACGCACCCGTTTCGCGCGCGACCGGAATGACCCCGTGCGCCACGGCGGCCATACCCCAAAACGGGATGCGCAGCAGCTCTGCCTTGAACACCACCGCCGGTCGGTCGAACAGCCGCAGCACTTCGGTCGTCTCCAGCATCGCCTCATGCTTGAACGCCGCGATCACGCCCGACTGCGGCAGCGTCCCTACGACACGGATCTGGATACCGAGCAGCCAACGCATGCACCAGTGATGGAATTGCGCCCAGGCACGTGGGACTGCGATGATCGCCTTCGGACCGAACGGAATCGCAGCAGCCGACCCCAGCACATAGGGGATGCTGCCGAGGTAGAACACCAATGTGTAGACGACCGAACGGATGAAACTCACCATCCCGCCAATACCGCAATTCGGCGCAACAGATATTTGTTATATTCGCGCATCAGCGTCTGGAAATCGGCGCGGCTGTCGACGGCGTCGTCGATGACCTGGATGTCGCTTCCCACAACTTGATCCAACTCGAAGCGCGCGCGCGGCATGTGCCAATCGGTGGTGACCAAACGGACCGATTTGGCCTTGCGGGTGCGCAGCCAGTCGATGGTTTCCTCGGCATTCGACCGGGTGTTGCTCGCCTCGTGCCCGACGTCGACGCAACAGGCGAAGAGGCGGCGATCGAGGTCATTGGTGCGCGCTATAGAGCCTGCACTGGCATTGAGCGCAGCACCGCTGATGAACATGCGCGAGGCAGACCCAGCCATGACCAGTTTTGCGCCCCGCTGAATGCGACCCGGTCCGCCGGTCGGCACAACGATGACGTCCGTCTTGATCATCGGATCGGCGGGGCCGGGTAAAAAGACCACAAACGCGGCAAACCCGAGCGCCCAGCCGAGCGGCAACACAGCAGCGATACGGATGAGAATGCGGATCACAGGATATGCGCCAGCGATCGCAGCACCGTGATGCGCGCCGACAGGATCGCAAGTGCCACACCCGCAATCGGGATCAGACAGAGCAGCGCCCCGTCGATCCAGCCGAGCGCGCCTCCGGCTACCAGCGCGGCGCCGACCGCCTGAAACCGCCAGCCAACGATCATCAGCGCGCCGAACGCGAGCACGAACCCCAGCGCCGACCCCGAAACGGCGTCCTGCGCCACGCGGCGTTCGAACAGGCGCGAAATCTGGCGATCGGTTGCGCCCATCAGATGCATGACATCAATGGTTGCCCGGTGCTGATCGAGCGCCGCGCGTGACCCGAGGATCACGGCAGCGGCGGCCGCAACACCCGTCAGCACGACCAGCGCCACCGCCAGCCACTTCAGCGTGTCGAGCAGTCCGGCAAGCGGTCCGAGCCAGTCGGCATGACGGTCCACCCGCGCGCTGCGGGCCAGCGTGCGGACCGTCCGCTGAATATCGGCGATGGCGGGGGCCGAGCTGTCGGCCAGTGTCGCATCGATCAGCGCGGGGACAGGAATATCGCTATCCAGCCCCTCCGCACCGAGCCAGGGAGTCAGCAGGTCGCGCACCTCGGCATCGCCAATCTCGGTCACTTGCCTCACATTGACGAGGCGGCGTAACTCGCGTGTGACGACCGCGCGCTGGCGCGCCCGGACATCGGGATTGGCCTCCACGATCTGTACCGTGATCCGTCCGGCAAGCGCGCCCTGCATCGACGCGGTCGTCCGCCCAATGGCGAGGCCCGCCGCCGCCGCCAGGATCGCCAGAAACATCATGATCGCAATGACCCACGGCATCGGCCCGGCAAAGCGGCCCTCGGGCAGGACGCGACGCGGCGAGGGATCGGCGGCGGGCGTCATTCGGCGTTGTCGCCCGAACGCGGCGGGTAGCGCAAGGCACCCGTGGGATCGGAAAGCTCGCCCCGGTCGAGCCGCATCATCCGCGCCGACGGGATCCGTCCGATCAGGTGCAGGTCGTGGGTGGCCACAACAATCGTCGTCCCTAGGCGGTTGAGCCCGTCGAACAGGTGCAACAGGCGCAGCGCCATGTCGGGATCGACGTTACCGGTCGGTTCGTCGGCGACCAGCATGTCGGGACGCCCGATCACCGCGCGCGCAATCGCCACGCGCTGTTGCTCCCCGCCCGATAGGGTCGCCGGACGCGCACTGGCCCGGTCCGACAGGCCGACCCAGGCCAGCATTTCCTCGACTGGCGCAGCAATCTCGCGCTCGTCGGTACCCGAGAGGCGCAACGGGAGCGCGACATTGTCGAACGCCGACAAATGCGGGACCAGCCGGAAATCCTGAAACACCACACCGATCCGGCGGCGCAGCGGGGGCAGGCGGTCACGCGGCATCGTCACCAGGTCCTGCCCGAACAGGCGGATCGCGCCGCGGCTGGGCCGCTGGGCAAGGTACAGCAGCTTCAGCAGCGACGTCTTGCCCGCACCGGAGGGGCCGGTCAGAAAGTAGAATCCGCCGCTGGCCAGGGTGAAGCTGATGTTGGACAGCGTTTCGGCGCCCGTCCCGTAACGCAAGCCGACATTATCGAACTGGACGATGTTCGCCATATTGCGCGCGTGGTGTCCCTGCCTGCTCCGACCTTGCCATTCGCACGGGCAAGGGGGATGCGTAAAGCGCTCCGACACAAACGAGCCTTGCCACCGTGACACCAACGGTGCTTAGTCCTGCGCGATTATGAACTGCGTACCGCCCAAGTGATCCTTTCCTGTCCCGCCTGCCGCACACGTTATGTCGTGCCCGATGCCGCTGTGGGCCCAAGCGGGCGTCAGGTCCGTTGCGCGTCGTGCCGCCACAGCTGGTTTCAGGACCCCGCACCCCTCGACCTGATTGCGCGCGCCGAAGCCGTCGAGGGACCCGTATCGACGTCTTCTGTTACGCCGACGGCCCCAGCTGTTCCCGCTTCCCCACCGCCGTCTCCACCACCGCCAGCCCCGATTGCCGTGGCCAGCGATAGGGTCGTTGCGTCGGATTTCGATGCCTATGCGCACGAACCGATGTTCCGCCCGCGCCGCAATCCGGCGAAGATGTGGACAGCTATCGCTATCGCTTTTGCGCTAATCCTAACCATCGGCGGCACGGCTGCGGCATGGTATGGCCCAGCGCGCGTCCTGTCGCTCTTCGGCTTTTCAAGTGGCGAGTTCGATGTCCCGCTGCTGATCATGCCGCGCACGATGGAGCCGAGCATCAAGCCGAACGGCACCGTCCTGCTTCCCGTGTCAGGCCGCATCGTCAATCCGACCGATTCGTCTCAGCCCATTCCCGATATCCTGGTCGAGATTCGCGACCAGCAGGGCCGCGTCGTGTACAGCTGGACCATTCCCCGCCCTGCGCCGACGGTTGCAGCACGTGGATCGGTTGGCTTCGAATCGGCCACGGTCAATCCGCCGAAGAACGGGACCAAGCTGCGCTTCGTCTTCATCGGCGCGCCTGAGCGGTAACCACGAAGCGGGATTGCAGGGGATGCGGCGCTTTGCTAGGGGCGCCCCCCTACCTGTGCTGCCGGGTCCGTCCGGCAGTGTATGACTGTGCGGTCGTGGCGGAACTGGTAGACGCGCAACGTTGAGGTCGTTGTGGCCGAAAGGCCGTGGAAGTTCGAGTCTTCTCGACCGCACCAGTGACACGGACTCAAATCGTCCGGGGGACGATTTGTGCCGGGTCGCTCCCCGAGCGAAGCGAAGGAGTCGCTTCATTGTTGGAGCGAGGACCGACGATGTGGCTTTGCCACGGCGCAGCTCACCCCTACTTCACCACCGCCCTCAAGGTCGCCACGTCCGCCGCGACAGCACCGAGATGCGCCGAGGGCACCGCCGGTCCCACCTCTGCCCGCACGCCCAGCACCGGCGACAATTTCCCCGCATCCGCCGATAGTTGCGCGATCCGCACCGTATATCGCCCATAAGCTACGCGATCGAACAAGAAGAACCCGTCGAAATCCGTCCGCGTCCGAGCGATGACATGGCGCTCGGCATCGAGCAGCTCAAGATCGACTCCCTCGATCGTTCCGCCCGCCGCCCGGACCAGTGTCCCGTCAATATCGCCCGCACCAACCAACGGCAGTTCGACCACGGCGACAACGCCCGGACGCGGAGTCACGACCATGCCCGGCAGCGACGGCTGAACCATCGGATCGGGCAGCGCGCTGGTGTCGATCCCGATCAGCACTGGCTGGAACGGTTCCAGCCCGTCGACGAGCGCTTCGCCTCGCGCGTTTGTGGGCTGATCTACGGGCACGCGTCCCGCCGTCACGGCGACGTCTTTCTCCCATGGTTCGTTGACGTCATGACGGCCGTTTCCATTCAGATCGCGATATACCCGCACCAGCGTACTGCCCCGCGCGGCCAGCTTGTCCGCCGTCATGCGCAACCCACCGCTGCGGGGGTCCGGCCCCAGGCTGAAGGCGAGATTGAGCCCCGCCGCAACCGATCCATCGCTTGCGGCCTCACCCGTCGCTGTCAGGGCCAGCCGCTCGAAGCGCCTGACATAACCAAGGCCCATGCGGGCACGTTCCAGCGCGCGATCATAGCCGACCTCGGCCCGCCACGACGCACCCCGCTCGGCGTCGCGGCCCGCCGACCACTCGCCGACCAGTGTTGCACTGTCGAACCGCGTTTCCGGCGACAGACGAAAGCGTGCCTCCCCGCGCAGCCGGACACGTCCGACGCGCGCGTTGGCAAGCAGGCCTGCCTCCATGACGCCAGGCGGATCGGGGCCGACTCTGTATCGCTCGTCGCGCCAGCGGAGCTCGCCGGTCAGCGCAATGCGACCCAGATTTGCCGACACGCGCGAAGAAACGTCGATCGTATCGTTGCCGGTCGACCGCGTCGTCAGCCGGGCGGCGAGACTAACCGGGATCGACCCGCGCCCCTGGCCGAAAATCTGGTCGACGGTAAGGCTGTGCAGCCCGGTAACGTCCTGAAGGATGCGATCCGAGCGGAATCCATCCGCCCATATTGTTTCGATGGTGTAACGAGTTTGGTTGATCTCCCCGACGGCTTGCGCCCGGATCGCCATGCCACCGCCAAGTTCGACTGAACCCGACGCCTCGACCAGAGCCGAGCCCAGCGCATGGCGCAGTGAAGCCTCGACATAATTCTGCCGCCGGAGACCATCGATCATCATGCTGTGCGCAGAGCCCGCAATCGACGTTTTGGCGTTCAATCCCCGCTCCAAGCCGAACGACCCGCGCCAACCGCCAGGACCGAAAACGGGCGTGCCGCCGAGATTGACCAGATCGCGGCCATCTTCGTTGATCCCCGCCCAATAGAAGGTCTGGCGTGGGGGTATGCTGTCGAAGCCGACCGGAACGCTTTTTACCTCGCGCCGCACTTGTCCCTGCGGACCGTAGAGGACGACTTCGAACCGGTTTTGGCCATATTGGAGCGGCACGTCGAGGAATTCATAGCGACCATCGGCGCGGTCCTGCGCAAAGGCCAGCAACTGCCCGTTGCGATAGAGCTCGGCATCCCAGCCGCGCGGCAATTCCCCGCGCAGATCGATCCGGTCAAACCGATCAGACCGTTCGACCGGACGGTTGGTAACCATTGCGCCGCGACCCGCACTCGAAACCGCCACCAGCGGCGTCGAAAATCCCTGCACGTCGCCCGCGGCCACCGTCGTTGCCTTTAGCGGTCCGAGCAGCGTCCCTTTGGGATCGGTGCGATAGCTCTGCACCCGGAGCGTCGCAGGAACACCACTGCGGTCGGAGGACAGGCGGGCGTTATAGGCCACCGGGCCGATTTCGCCGGCGGCGTAGATTTCGTATTGCGCATCGACGCGCCGACCGCTCACCCGGTCTTTCAGGCCGCCGATACTGGCGACGACATCGACGGCTGGCGGCTTGATCCCTGTGAAGCTGATCCGCGATTGCGGCAGGCTCGCCAGGTCGAAACTGGTCGCGGGACGCGCCGTGGCCGCCCGGGCGCGACGCTCTGCAGCGGCCTCGGGCGGCAGTTTGTGGTCCGATTTCACGACCAGCACGGCGTTCCCGGTCTCGGCGGTAAAAGTCGCGCCAAACCACCGAGAGAGGGCCGACGTAGCGACGCACCATCCCTCCGGCGTGTCCCGAATGTCGTCCGGCGCAACTTTCTGCCTTAAGTTCTCTATTTGTTCTATGCCGCTGACGCGATCGATGGTCACGGTATGACGCTCGTCGAACGCCCAGCCAGTTGCGCGGCGCGACTGTTTGTCGAGGCGAATCGGAATATCGAGGGCGATCAGTGTATCGGCTAGGTCGACGCAGACCCCCTCGGGTGTCGCATAGCCACGCACGCCATCGCCGACACGATATTGGCCCATGCGGACATCGAACAGCAGGGCGTCGTCGGAATTGGGCGTCCATGCGCGCAAAGGGGCGGCCTGAACCAATGCCAAGGCACCGGCCAGCACCGCAACCGCAGTGCGGAGCGCGCGCATCATCGGGAGAGCCCCCTTCTCTCCGCTCGCTAGCGCAGGACCGCCTGGGCTTCAGCGATCAGGCCGCCGGTGTCATTGTCTTCGAGATACTGGACGATCACATTGCCGGGCATCTGTGCAGCGACTTCGGGGGCCAGTGGCAACGAAACCGTACGCTGGGATATTTCTGCATAAACCGCGATACCGCGCGCTTCATAAATCGGCTTGGCCACGCCGACGCGCGTCACCCGCAGCCGTCCGTAAACCGAGCGGCTGCCGCTGCGGGCAAGCGTGAACGCAAGGGCGGTCTGTCCGCCCTGCCGGTCGAGATGGACGGCGGAAATCGCGGCACTTGCCTGTAGTGCGCCCTTGCGCACGATCACGGGAATGGTGACACCGTAAATCGGGGTCAAGGCGATCGAGAGTCCCTCGCGTGGGCTTGCCGTAACCGGCGTTGCGTCGGGGACCGCGCGGAACAGCATATGTGCACGGTATTCGCCATCGGGCAGATCGGGCGAGATCCGCGCACCGACCCGAATGACCTGCGGCTGGTTCGGTGGCAGGGTCACTCGGCGCGGGGCATAGCTGACCATCGCCAGCGTCGCCTTTTCCCTATCGGATGCGCTCTCGGGCGCGACCTCGTCGAGGCGACCTTCCGCATTCATGCGGCGAAGCTCAAGCGATATGCGATAGGTCGCCGGTTGATTGCCGACATTGTTCAGGATGACTTCAGTGCCTCGCCCGCCCTCCAGCACGACGCGAGTGGGGGCCACGAGCAGATCGCCCGCCGCAAAGGCCGGTTTGGTAATGGTTGTGGAAACGCAGGCGGCGCAAAGCGCCAGCAGGCGGAGTCGTTGAGGGTTCATGGCTGGTCCGGCCCCGTTGGAATGGTCCCGACCGACCTAACAACTCGGGGTTAAAATACCGGTAACCCTGCACCGGACAGCAGAAAGCCCGCCGACCTGTGGGGTCGACGGGCTTTCCGTTAACTTGGCCGATTACTGATAGTCGACGGTAACCGTGAACGTGCCGTTGTAAACGCCGTCCGCCTGGTTCGCGCCCACCGTCAGCGTGCCGCCGACGTTGAAGCTGTTGGCCGCAGCCAGCGTCAGCGTTGCCGCCGACGACACCAGAGTCGAACTCATGCTGTTCGCACCCGATGTCAGTGAGACGGTGGCCGGAACCGAAACGGTTGCGACCTGGCCGATGGTGCCGACGACCGAGAAGCCTGCTGCTGTGGCGGTGCCGCTGCAGGTCAGACCCGCGCCGCAGGTGCGCGCGCCAGCCGGTGTGATGACGACGGTCGAAGCTGCTGCACCGGTGACGATGGTTGCATAATCGAGATCGGCGGTCTTGGTGACGGTGATCTGCTTGAGGATGTTTGCCTTGGCAGTCGCCGTGGCGGTCGCCGCATTGGCAGCCGAAGCACCGAAGCCGAGCGCAACAACGCTGGTCAGCGCAAGCGCCTTGAAAATCTTGGTCATAACGATGTGGTCCCCTGATAGGTCTTGAATTGGCCCAAGCCCGGAACCCCACGTCCCGGTCACATGGAGCTTTTGCCCAAAAGGGGTTCAGGAACGATTTCTCCGGATAGTTAACGCGGCGCACACTCTTTGTGGCGCCGTTCAGGTGCGTCAGCAGCTGTCATTGATAGTCGGCGACGATGGGGATTCGCCCTCGAAAGTCACCTGAAGCATAGCCCTGTACGACCAGTCGACCTCCAAAGGCGAAACTGAGCGTGCCATTGGCATCGAGCATGGGGTCGGGAGGCAGGTCCGTACGTAGATCCACCGCATCGGCCGTACTGCCGTCCGGCGATATCAGCCGAATGCCGGCAGGCAGACTGACTCGCACATGGCGAAACGGCTCACCGGTCAGTCGAACCCGACCCTTGATCGCAAAACCGCCAAGATCGGCAAGGCCCGCTACCTGACGCGCGCCGGTCCGCTCGTCGAGCGCGATCGATCCCCCCCGTCCGGTATCGGCCGCGCGACCCAGGTCGAGCGACGTTTCGATGTCGATATTCAGCGGGCGTGTCGCCGTCTTTACCTGAGCCTCCGGTGCGGCACACAGGCGGCATTGCGCATCGCCCGAGCCCGGCAAGGCCGCGAGCACCAACATCGAGAAAAAAAGACGACCCACGGTCCCTCTATAGTCATCGCGCTTTCAATGATTGGTTAACTACGCCATCGTGTGCCCGCCGCGCTGTCTCGCGCGTTGCGCCCAGGATGAATGTTTCGCGCGTGTCCGCTCTTCCCCGCATAACCGCCATCGGCGGTGCCGTTCCCAACCATGATATCCATGCGGCTTTCATCGGATGGGCGCGTGAGCGGCTCGCAGACCGCCGCGCAACGGCGGTGTTCGACCGGATGGCCAGCCGTGCGGGGATCGGGCATCGCTGGTCGGTCCTGCCACCGGGGCCGAACAGCGCATCGCCGGTCGCGGCGGAGGGATTCTACGCTGACGGGGTGATGCCGCCGACGTCGCAGCGCATGGCGATTTACGCCGAGGCGGCGCCCGCGCTAGCGCTGGCGGCCATCGCCGAACTGGGAAACCTCGGGCGGATCAGCCATATTGTTGTGGCCAGCTGCACCGGCTTTATAGCGCCCGGGATCGACCAGATCCTGTGCGAGCGACTGGGTCTCGGTCCGAGCGTGGAACGCGTGCTGATCGGTTTCATGGGATGCTATGCGGCCGTGACCGCGCTCAAGACCGCACGGCATATCGTCCGGTCGGAACCGGACGCGCGGGTGCTCGTGGTGACCGTCGAGCTGTCGACGCTCCATTTGCAGCCGGCAACCGAGCTGGAGCCCTTGCTCGCCATGCTGCAGTTCGGCGACGGGGCCGCCGCCGCGATCGTGGAAGCGGAGGGTGAGGGATTGGCCCTCGAAGCGCCGTTTGCTGCGTCGCTGCCCGACAGTGGAGGCCTGATCGCCTGGGGCATCGGCGATACCGGCTTTGCCATGCATTTGTCGGGCGAGGTGCCCGGGCGGATCGCGACAGCACTTTCTGACCCCGACACGCGTGCTGCGCTTACCGGCGGCGTCGATCCTCAAGCCATCGACGGCTGGGCTATTCATGCCGGGGGGCGATCGATCCTCGACGCCGTTGAAACAGCGCTGACGCTCGATCCGCAAGCGCTGGCTGACTCGCGCGCGGTGCTCGCCGACTTCGGCAATATGTCATCGTCCACATTGATGTTCGTGCTCGCGCGGCTGTTCGGGCGTCGTCCGGCGCGCGGCGTCGCCCTCGCGTTCGGCCCCGGTCTTGCCGCCGAGGGGCTGCGGTTCGGCTGGAGCGGCTGATGCTCGCCACACGTGCCATCGCTGAGGAACTGATGGACGCCGACGATCTCGACGCGGATACCTATGCCGCCGTTGTGCACGATCTGGCGCGGGTGAATACACTGACCCTGGCACGGCGCCCAACCATGAATTTCCTCGACAGAATTGCGCCGCAGCCGGGGCCGATTCGCATTCTCGACGTCGGCTACGGCGACGGCGACATGTTGCGCGCCATTGCACGATGGGCGCGGAAGCGCGACCGGCGTGTCGAGCTGGTCGGGATCGACCTCAACCCCCGCAGCGCCCCGGCCGCGCAGGGATCGACGCCCGCAGACATGGCCGTCGATTACCGCACGGGCGACTATGCCGATCTGGCCGGCGAAGAGTGGGACGTGATTCTGTCGAGTCTGGTTGCGCACCACATGACGCACGATCAGCTGGTCGATTTTCTGCGCTTCATGGACCGCGAAGCCGCACGCGGCTGGCTTATCAACGATCTTCACCGCCACGGCTTTGCATGGATGGGCTTTCCGTTGCTTGCGCGGCTGATGCGCTGGCACCCGATTGTCCGCCACGACGGGCAATTGTCGATCGCGCGCAGCTATCGCCCCGCCGAATGGCGGCCGATCCTCACTGAGGCAGGCATCACCGGCGCGCATGTCGCCCGCATCTTCCCGTTTCGACTGTGCGTCGCGAAATACCGCTGATCCTGGGCGCAGGCCCGGCGGGCTGTGCCGCGGCGATTGCGCTCGCCCGCACCGGGCTGAATCCGCTCGTCCTCGAAAAGACACGCACAACGGGCGACGCGCTATGCGGCGGCTTCCTCAGCTGGCAATCGGTGAAGCAACTCGACGCGCTTGGCATCGACGATCTTGGCGCGCACCCGATTACACAGGTCCGGGTCATGTCGGGAACACGGACAGCCACGGCGCAACTACCCGCCCCCGCCATCGGCGTGTCGCGGCACCGGCTCGACACCGTAATGCAACGGGTTGCGCAGGCGACAGGCGCAATCCTCGAACGCGGCATCACGGTGCGCAGCCATGCCGATGGCGTCCTCCATGCCGAGGGGCAGGATTTCGCTCCCGATGCTCTGTTTCTCGCGACCGGGAAGCATGAGATACGCGGTCTTGCCCGACCCCGGCCAGAGGGGGATGCACCGCTCGGCCTGCGAATCCGCATTCCTCCCCACCCGTCGCTGCAGCGAATGCTGAATCACGCCATCGAGCTGCACCTGTTCGCGGGTGGCTATGCGGGTCTGCTGCTGCAGGAGGACGGCAGCGCAAACCTGTGCATGGCGCTCCGCAAGTCGCGTCTGGCGGAAGCGAGCAGCAACCCCGCGACCTTGCTCCGTCAACTGGGCGACGCCCACCCCTTGCTGGGGGAAAGGCTGGCGTATTTGACTGCCAATGTCCCGACCGATGCCATTGCCGCCGTCCCGTATGGCTGGCGGGCGACCTCGACCGTCCCCGGCATTTTTCGTCTGGGCGATCAGGCGGCCGTCATCCCGTCGCTGGCAGGCGAAGGCATGGGCATTGCCGTGGCGAGCGGCGTGGCCGCTGCCGCCGCGTTCCTGAACGGCGGTCCTGCCGCAGCCCTGCAGTTTCAGCGCGACTTTGCCACGCGCACCCGTCGCCCGGTTGCGGTGGCGGGGTTCCTGTGGCGACAGGCTGAGCGACCCTTGGCCGCACGACTTGTCCTGCCGATCCTGGACGCGTTTCCCGCGCTTGCCGGATTTGCCGCGCGCCTGACGCGGATCGGGGATTGAACAGAGCCCGCGACAACGCCACCTTTCGGGACATGGACAAGATCGACCTCCCCGAAAGCGAATGGCGCAAGCGCCTGACCCCCGAGCAATATAGCGTGCTGCGCGAAGCCGGCACCGAGCGTGCCTTCAGTGGCATCTACAACGACAACAAGGCGCCCGGCGAATATCACTGCGCAGGCTGCGGGGCTTTGCTGTTCAAGAGCGAAGCGAAATACGACTCCGGGTCGGGCTGGCCCAGTTTCATCAAACCCGCCGACAACGACGCCATAGTCGAGCACCGCGATGTCAGCCACGGCATGGTCCGCACCGAAGTGCGTTGCGCCACATGCGACGGGCATCTGGGCCATGTCTTTCCCGACGGGCCTGCCCAAACTGGCTTGCGCTATTGCATGAACAGCGCCGCGCTGGACTTCGAGAGCGATTAAGCGCGCTTGTCGCCTGTGACTTAAGCGCGTAATCAGCCGCCACCGATGGCTGCGCGTTCCCCCGATCCTTCTCCTCGCGCCGGCTGGTGGAAAGGCTGGCCCGGGCGCATCGTGCGGATCGGGCTGGTCTCCGTCCTCATCTCGCTGATCACCGTCATCGTCGCCGTCGCCGTCGCGTATTCGACGCTGCCGAGCTTTTCCGATCTCAAATCCTCGCCCAACGGCCAGATGATCCGCGTTCACGCGGCGGATGGCACCGTGCTCGTCTCTCTGGGGCCGAGCTATGGCCAATGGCTCGATTACGCTCAGCTGCCGGCGACGATGAGGACGGCGATGGTGGCGGTCGAGGACCGCCGATACCGCAGCCACCCCGGCGTCGATCCGCTCGGCATCGTCCGGTCGTTCTACGTCCGGGCGACGAAGGGGCGGTTCACGCAAGGCGGCTCGACGATCACGCAGCAGCTCGCGCGCAACGTCTTTCTGACCAACGACAAGACCTGGAGCCGCAAGATCCGCGAGATCATTCTGGCGTTGGCGCTGGAACGGAAATTCTCCAAGGACCAGATTCTCGAACTCTATCTCAACCGCGTCTATTTCGGCGGCGGCGCCTATGGCGTCGATGCGGCCAGCCGCAAATTCTTCGGCCACCCCGCCGACCGGCTGTCGCTCGGCGAAGCGGCGGTCATCGCAGGCCTGGTCAAGGCGCCGTCCAACTATTCGCCCACTGCCGATGCCAAGGCCGCTGTCGGACGTGCCGGGGTTGTCCTCGACGTGATGCGCGAACAGGGCGTGATCACGGCGCAACAGGTCACCGAAGCCGCCCCCGAAAAAATCGTCTTCGCGCCCGAACCACAGCAGAACAGCGTGCGCTACTTCACCGACTGGGCACTCCCGCAGCTCGATACGATGATCGACGAGACCAGCGAGCCGATCGATGTGTGGACGACGCTCGACCTGAATATGCAGCGCGCCGCCGACACGGCGATTGGCGCAAACACGCCCGCCGGGGCCCAGGGCGCGCTGGTCTCGGTCGACCGCGATGGCGCGGTGCGGGCGATGGTCGGGGGCAAGGACTATGTAACTTCGCTCTACAACCGTGCAACACAAGCGGTGCGTCAGCCGGGATCGGCGTTCAAGCTGTTCGTCTATCTCGCGGCGCTCGAGGCTGGACATACCGCCGCCGACACGATGGTCGATCAGGAAGTCGATATCGCCGGATGGAAGCCACGCAATTCGTCGCGCAAATTCTCCGGCGAAATGACTTTGCGCACGGCCTTTGCCTATTCGGTCAATACCATTGCCGCACAATTGGGCGCAGAGGTCGGCACCGGTAGCATTGCCGATATGGCGCGGCGCTTCGGCATCAGCACGCCGATCAACACCCAGCCATCGATGGTGCTGGGCACGTCGGACGTACGTCTGATCGACATGACGCGCGCTTTTGCTTCGGTCGGCAATAACGGCACGGCGGTCGCGCCCTATGGCATTACCAAAGTCACGACCGCGACCGGCGAAGTCCTGTACGAGCATCGCGCAGACACCAGCCACATCCTGGTCTCACCCCAAGTCGCGGCGCAGATGATCGACCTGTTACAGACCGCCGTGAACACCGGCACCGCAAAAGCTGCACAAATCGGGCGGCCTGTCGCGGGCAAAACGGGCACGACCAGTTCGAACAAGGATGGCTGGTTCCTGGGATTTTCCAGCGGCATCACGACGGGTGTGTGGATGGGCCGCGACGATAACAAGGCGGTCCCCGGCCTGCAGGGCGGGCGCAACCCCGCGCGCGCGTTTGCGCAGTTCATGACAGTCGCGGTCGCCAAACGCCCCATCGAGAAGTTCCAGACCGATATCACATTGCCCGAATGGCAGCTCGAACCCGATGAGGAGGCCTATTTCGGCAATGCCGATGAGCCGATGGCACCGGATGGCGGCGAAGGAGGGGTCGCGACCGATCCGATGGATCAGTCAGGCGAAGATCGCGTCGAAAGCCCCGATACCAATCCCGCACCGCGCCTAGACCAGAAGTGGATCGACGAGGCCCTGGGCCGTAACAACCCCCGTACGCCGCCGCGCACGACGCCGCTGGGCAATAGCCAAGCGCACCCCAACTAGGATTCCCGTCCGAACCAGTGGAGCGCCGTCCCGTTTGCACGCAGCCAGTGGCGCGAGGGAGCGGGATCGGCCCCGTTAAGCGCGGCGACCAAAGCGTGAAAATCCGCCCCATGGTTCATGTGGACGCGGTGCGCGACTTCATGCGCGACCGTTGCCTGGCGGACATGCGCCGGCGCCAGGATCAGTCGCCAGCTATAGCGGATATCGCCGGACGACGCGCAGCTGCCCCAGCGCCCCTTGGGATCGCCGACCCCAACCGCGCCTACGCCAATACCGTGCGCACCAGCAAGGCTGCGGGTTTCGGCTGTCAGAACCTCAAGGGCATGGTCGCGCAGGAACCGCAATACGCGCGAAGGCAGGCCGTCCAATGGTCCACCGACTCGCAACTCCCCTTCCGTCAAGGCGATGCGGCGCGGATAGGCGGTATTCCAGTCGACCCGGAAGCGATCGTCGCCAAGCCCGAATTCCATGCCCGGCACGATTGGCTGCGGATGCGGCAGGCGGGCGAGTTCTGATTCGACCCATCCACGCTTTTCCGCTGCCCAGCCGAGCGCCGGTTTCAGCGGCGTGCGCTTTCCGAGTGTCAGCCGAACGGTCGCATCGCGCGGGTCTACGCTCAGCTTCATGCCCCGGGCCTGCGCCCGGCGCACGACCGTCAACGCCCGCGTCCGCCCGCCGCCGATGAACGGCGGAAAGGCGGCGGCGTCAGACGATCCGGTCGGTGAGATGATATTCCAGATCGCCCGCATCATTCTCGCTTATCGTCCAGCCCCGCACCGACATGCCTGCCCGGTGCACACTTTCGGGGTCGCCGCTAACCAGATGATGCCACAACGGCAGCGGCTTGTCTTCGGCGCGCAGCCGGTAAGCGCATGTCACCGGCAGCCATTCGAGCTCCTTGAGCTTGGCCGGCGTCAGCCGGATACAGTCGGGAACATAGGCATGGCGATTGCGGTAATCCGAGCAGCGCGCCGAGCGCCGGTCGAGCAATTTGCACGCAACGTTGGTCGGGAACAGCTCGCCGGTTTCCTCGTCCTCAAGCTTGTGAAGACAACATTTGCCGCACCCGTCGCACAGCGCCTCCCACTGCCCGCGGTCGAGCTTGTCGAGGGGAATATCTTCCCAGAACTTGCCGGTCACTTCACCCATTTTGCCAGCTCGCCTGCAATCACGTCGGGCTTTGCCTCCTGCGACAACAGCGCAATCGGTTTGTTATCCGGGTCCATCAGATAGGCGGCGCGGCCATGATCGACGAGATAGGCCGCGTTGCCCGGCTGTTTGTTGATCTGCACCGGGACGCCATAGGCCTTGGTCACGGCCGCAATCTGCGCTGGCGTGCCGGTCAGGCCGACGAGCGCCGGGTCGAAAGCCGCCGTAAACTGCTTGAGTACCGCAGGCGTATCCCGCTCGGGATCGACGGTGACGAAGATCGGCACGACGCGCGCCGCCCGTGCCGGATCGGCCTTGGCAAAGGCGCGATAACCTGCCGCCAGATGCGCCACATCCACCGGGCACACGTCGGGGCAAAAGGTGTAGCCGAAATACATGATCCGGTATTTGCCCGCGAAATCGCGATCGGTGCGGGGCTGGCCATTCTGATCGACGAGCATAAACGGCGCGCCGATGCTGGCGCCCGCAAGGGGTGGCGCGGTTGCCGGTTGTTGGCACGCCGCGAGCACGGCGAGCAGGATCGGCGAAAGGCGCAGGTTCATCATCCACTCAGCCTTGCGTTGTTAGCGCCGTGACCGCAAGACAGCTTGCCACGACAATGGGGCTCCAATGACCAACCGTTATCTGATTCCCGCACTTATCGTCGCCGTTGCCGCGCCGACGGTTGCCCAGGCGCAATTTTCCGACAGCTTCAATTTCCTGAAGGCGGTCCGCGACCGTGACGGGACGAAGGTCACGGACCTGCTCAACAAGCCAGGCACCGTGATCGTCAACACCCGGGACAGCGCAACCAATGAAACCGCGCTGCACATCGTCACTTCAGGTCGCGACATCGTTTGGCTCGGCTTTATTTTACAACGGGGGGGCAATCCGAACCTTCGCGATACGCAGGGGCGCACCCCCTTGATGATCGCTACCGAACTACGCTGGACGGAAGGGGTCCAGACGCTGTTACGGAAAAGCGCTAGTGTAGATATCGCCAACGGCAACGGCGAAACCGCGCTGAGCAAGGCGGTGCAGAACAACGACGTCGCCACTTTGCGTTTGCTGCTGGCGGCGGGGGCCAATCCGGCCCGCGCCGACAACGCCGGTTTCTCGCCGCGCGACCTGGCAAAGCGTGATGCACGCCTCGCCCCGCTGCTGAAGGAGATGGATGCGGCCAAGCCGGTATCGAACAAGCCTGTTCAGGGACCGCACTAAAGCGTCGGCAAGGCCTGATCGTCGATATCGCCAATCAGGCGTCGCGCCGCGCGCCGGGCAAAACGCAAGGTTTCCGCGCGCCGGCGGGCGGGCGCCAGAGGGATAGATACGGGTTCACGGATAATCGCAGCATCGTATCGGTCGGCCACGATCAGTCCGGCACGTTCCGGCAGCAATTCGGGGCGGTCGAGCAAAGCGGCATCGAATCCAACCGGAATCGCCCAGAAAAACCGGTCGCAATAGTCGAGATAGTCGGTCCATTTCGCGTCGCCGAGCAGATCGGCACGCGAGACCTTGACCTCGACAATGGTCACAAAACCCTTGGGACAAAGTCCCATCAGGTCGGCACGGCGATTGTTGCCCAGCGATACCTCGGTCACCGCGAGGCAATCCGCCCGCGCCAGCAGCCGCGTCGTACCGCGCACGACGTCGGCCGCAACGAGGCGGTCCTGGAGACTGGTCTGAATGTCGGATTGCATCGCGCCAGCCTAGAACAGGAAGGGAACGATGCAAGCCGTATCAGCGGTAAAAGACGTGATTCCCGATCGCGCCGACCTTCGCCATGCGCCAGCCCGGCGCGACGCGGCGGGCGTGGAAATAGAGTGCGTTTTCCGTCGTCGATTCCCACAAATCGTCTTGGGCAATCCTGGCAATGGCAACAGCGGTCCGCCAGTTGTTGCTGTTGTGCGCAATCGGCGGCATCGATCCCCCGCGCACGAACGAAAACTGGCCGCGCTGGAACACGACACCGCAGGTCGTCGAGGCGAAACGCCCCGATTCGGCGCGGTTGAGGATGACATGCGCGACGGCGAGCTGGCCGTCGAGCGGTTCGCCCTTAGCTTCGAAATAGATCGCGCTGGCGAGGCAATTCTGCTCGCGATCATCGGTTTCGGTCGCCGCATATTGGCGGACGAGCGCATTAAGCGATTGAGCCCTGGGTTCCGACGGCAAGGTCGTCGAAACTTCATCGGCAGCCTTTGCCCGCACGTCTTCCGGCAAGGGAAGTAGGGCGGGCGTTGTGGGCAGCGGTTCCGAAACAACCGCCGGTGCCGAAATAGCGACTGGATCGGCCACAAGTATTTCGCCCGATGCCCCAGCGGCACCAAGCGCAAGGGTCGCAAGACCTGCGACCCGAAGAAAATCGAACATCAACAATCTGCATTATGCGGCTGGGCGACCATAAAGCCGGGCGAACAAAAAAAGCCCCGGTCGTCCCTTCCGACTGCGTACGGCGTGCTTTCATCCCCATACTTCGGGAACTGGTCCGGCACGACAGCGCGTTCGTTAGAGAGGTGCGCCTAGATTGTTGCGGCGCACAGAGTCAATCGTCGCCGCTGGTTTCGGCGGCGAAGCGTTCCGCATTCGGGATGTCCAGTTCGACTATCCACAAATCGGGATCGCGCTGGCAGCGGCGCATCTGCCAGGCGTCGACCTCCGCAGTATCGGCGTCGGCCGCGGGGCCGACGGCGGCCCATGCATAGCGTCCGTCGGTGCCAAGCAGTCGCTCCCGGAACGCAGTTCTGACGCCTTTGTCCATGCAGATCAAGAGGATAGATCCGGCCGTCGCATCGCCCCGCGCGACCACGACCGCGTTCCCACCCTCCGCACTGACCCGCCGTACAAGCGCCGACACCAGCATGGTGCTGGTCAGGCGTGGTGTCACCGCGCGTATCCCGGCAGTGTCGACAGTGCGATTTGCGACCGCATGAAGGTGCCGGTACCCCGCGCAGCCTCATCGCCGCTCGAGTCGATCAACCGTGCCTCGGCGACGAACACACGGCGCTTGCCGCTGACCCAGCGCCCTTCGGCGATGACCGGTCCGCTCTTCAGCGGCTTGGTGAACAACAGGTTGAACGCCGTCGTCAGCAGGAACCGGTCGGTGACCAGACTGTTCGCCGCATAGAACGCCGCGTCGTCGAGCATCTTGAAATAAGCGGTGCCATGCACCGCTCCGCCGGCGTGATAGACGTTTTCCCCGACTTCGAACCGGATCGTCGCCACACCCTCGCTCGTGATCTCGAGCGTCGAGGGAAACAACCGGTTGATCGGGGCCGCACGGTACAGTGATTCCAGCGCGCGGTGATGCGCAGTCGCACCGGGCGAGACCGTTTCAGGCGGCATCCCGCGCTTCACCGCCTTCGAACAGGACAGTCAGGGCATCATCGGACGCCGCCCCGCGCAGTTTCGCGACAAAGGCACGATCACGCAGCGCGCGACTGACCTGCGCCAGTGCCTTCAGATGATCCGCACCTGCATCGACCGGCGAAAGAAGCATGAACACCAGATCGACCGGCATGTCATCGACGGCCGCAAAATCGATCGGCTGCGCAAGCTGGGCAAAGACTGCAACGACGCGATCGAGGCCGTCGATCTTGCCGTGGGGAATGGCGACCCCGCCGCCGAAACCGGTCGAGCCGAGCCGCTCGCGCTCGGTCAGCCGTTCGACCACCTTGAGCTGGTCGATGCCGTAAACGCGCTCGGCAATGGTGCCGAGCGCCTGAAACAACGGCTTTTTACCTGAAACAGGCAAAGCAGCCGCCACCGCGCCGGGCGCGAAAAATTGTGACAATTCGGTCATGGATGGTCCGGATGATGACGTGTTGACGCGCCCCTTTTCTGAGATTTGTCAGTTACGCAAGGGCTCGACCCAACCGATCGTCCCGTCGCCGCGCCGATAAACCATGTTGAATGCCCCGGTTCCCGCGTTCCTGAACAACAGGGCGTTGGTATTGCGCAAGTCGAGCATCATGACCGCATCGGACACGGTGGCATCGGGTACGTCCACGCGCGTTTCGGCGACGACCACGGGATTATCGGTGACTTCCTCGTCGGTCTCGTCCGCCTCGAAAACGGTATAACGCGCGTTGTCGAGAACCACGCCAGGTGTTGGTTCTGCGGGCGCAGCGGGGCCATTATGGGCCTTCAGCCGGCGCATATAGCGGCGCAGCTGGCGTTCGATCTTTTCGGCGGCCGCATCGAAGGCGGGATGCGCCTCCATGGCAAAGGCACTGCCTTTCAGGATCAGGCCGTGCATGACGTGCGCGACGATATCGCACGAAAATCCGTTGTCGTGCGGCCCCTTTCCCAGGGTCACATTCGCGCCGATCGCACGGGCGAAATATTTATTTGCAATCCCCTGCATCCGCGTGTCGACATGGGTTCGCAGCGCATCGCCCGTGGCGACCTGGTGTCCCGAAACGCGAATGTCCATGCGACTTCTCCTTCTTACAAAACAAGGGTGTCGACCGTCATCCAGTCGTCCCCCGACGCCCAAAGCGGATCGGTGAGCTTCATCACAAACGCACGGTGGCGCGCAATGTCTCCTTCGGATGGGGCATGGGGCCGCGGACGACGGCCAGAGACGGGTGCCCGGGTGGCAATAGTTGCAACCAGCGGCCGTTGCGGCTCGGGTCCGGCCATATCGAGGCCGATCTGCCGCCCACCGGTCAGCTCGACATAGACCTGGGCCAGCAATTGCGCATCAAGCAGCGCGCCATGCTGTACACGGTGGCTGCGGTCGATACCGTAACGGCTGCACAGCGCATCGAGGCTGTGTTTGGCACCCGGATGCCGCGTTTTCGAGATCGCCAGCGTATCGACGATCCGCGACCGGCTGAGATGCAACCGGCCACAGCCAGCGAGTTCGGCGTTGAGAAACCCGTAATCGAACATCGCATTATGCGCGATGAGCGGCGAGTCCTCGATAAAATCGAGGAGATCCTCGACCAGATCCTCGAACAGCGGCTTGTCGGCGAGGAAGGTGTCGCTCAGCCCGTGGATCTGTTCGGCAATGCTGGGCATCGCCATCTGCGGATTGAAATAGGCGTGAAAAGTGCGACCCGTCTCGCACCGGTTGACCAGCTCGATGCAGCCGATTTCGACGATGCGGTCCCCCTGGTTGGGATCGAGGCCGGTTGTCTCGGTATCGAAGACGATTTCGCGCATTGAAATCGGACTATCGACCTTCGCGGGCCAAGATACAAGCGACGACCTCGGCCACGCGGGCGCGGGTCGCGACCAGCGGGGCGCCGGTGTCGATGATGAAATCAGCGCGCGCGCGTTTTTCGGCATCGGGCATCTGTCGGGCGAGAATCGCCTCGAACTTATCGGGTGTCATCCCCGGGCGGGCGAGAACACGGGCGCGCTGCACCTCGGGCGGGGCGGAAACGACCATCGTTGCATCCACGCCGTGTTCGCCGCCCTTTTCGAACAGCAGGGGAATATCGAAGGCGATCAGCGGCATATCGCGATTCGCCGTCAGAAACGCAGCGCGCGCTTCCGCCACTGCAGGATGCACGATCGCCTCCAGTCGCACCATTGCCGCATCGTTTCCGAGCACCTGAGCGCCCAGCTTCTGCCGGTCGACGCCGTCTTCGCCGGTCGTTCCCGGAAAGGCAGCCTCAATAGCGCCGACAAGTCGGCCCTTCGAACCCTGTAGTTCATGAACGACAGCATCCGCATCGAAGACGGGTATCCCGAGGTCGCGCAAAATTGCGGCTACCGTGGATTTGCCCATGCCGATCGAGCCGGTGAGGCCTGCAACCTTCATGACGTCAGCAATGCCCGCAGGTCATCGTCGGCCTCACGCGGCGGTTCGGCGCCGAAGAACAGCTCGAACGCGAGGGCGGCTTGTCCGATCAGCATCTCGAGCCCGTCGACGGTTTCGAGCCCGCGCGCCGATGCGGCAGCCAGCAGCGATGTCACCAGCGGCGCATAAACGATGTCGTAGACGACAGCGTCGTCGGGCAGGGGTGCCAAATCCAGATCGAGCGCCGGTTGCCCGGTCATGCCGAGCTGCGTCGTCTGAACCAGCAAAGCCACCGGCGGCAGCGCAACGTCCAAGGGCTGCACCTTTCCTCTCAGCCCGAACCGCGCCAGCAGGGCGGCTCCTTTCAACGGATTGCGCGCCAGCAAGGTGACGGGGCCCACCCCTACCCGGGAAAGCGCGAACAGCACGGCATGGGCCGCCCCGCCGGTACCGATGACCGCAACGGGTTTGTCCGACAGCGGAAGCCCGGCAATCGGCGTAAAGAAACCGCCGGCGTCTGTGTTGGTCCCGGTCAGTACGCCCGCCGGGTCGCGCAGGACCGTATTCATCGCGCCGATCGATGCGCGCACGCTGCCGGGGTCCGCGACATGCTCCATGATCGCCATTTTATGCGGGATGGTGATGTTGCAACCCCGCCAGTCCGGATCGTCGCGTCGGTCCGCGACATAGGCTGCGATGTCGTCTGCCGCGACTTGGGTGGCGCGATAGTCGCCGGGCATACCCAGTCGTTCCAGCCAGAATTTGTGGATCAGCGGCGATTTCGAATGGGCGATGGGATCGCCGATCACCTCGGCATAGGCCTCCCCTGAGCCCGGTCGAAGGGGATGCGTCATGACGTCAGCTCTCCGCGGATCCGCAGCCAGCCCAGCAAGGGGAGCAGCGGCAATCCCATGATCGTCCAGTGGTCGCCGACGATCCGGTCGAACAGCTGCACGCCCGCGCCCTCGATCTGGTAGCCGCCGACGCAACCGGCGACGGCCACCCCTTCGCGTGCGACGTAATCGGCAATGAAATCCTCCGACAAGGTGCGCATCGTCATCGTCGCTCGGGCAACATGTCGCCACACCGGCACACCGTTCTCGGCAGCGACAATCGCACTGTGCAACCGGTGACTGCGGCCCGACAGCACGCGAAGCTGTTCAGCCAGGGCGTCGCCGGGCTTGTCGAGCAGCACGCCGTCGTCGCACTCGACGGTCGAATCGCATCCCAGCACGAGGTCGCCCGGGCGCCTTGACGACACTTTGATTGCCTTCAATTCAGCCAGTGCGTCGGCCAGTGCACGCCCATCGAGATGCCCCAGCGCGGCCGTTGCCGCCTCTTCATCGACACCGGGCGAGACGGCCTGATGTGCGACGCCTGCTGCGGTCAGCATGGCCCGCCGCGACGCGCTCGTCGAAGCCAGCACCAGCATCAGGCGTTGCCGCGCCGTTCGTTGCACAGGTTGATGATCGCGGCGGCCGCTTCCTCGATCGAGCGTCGTGTCATGTCGATCACCGGCCAGGCATTGTCGGCAAACATCCGCCGCGCAAAGGCGAGTTCAGCCGCCACCTTTTCCTGGTCGACATAGTCGGTCTCCGGCGCCTGGTTCAGCGAGAGCAGTCGGTTGCGCCGGACCTGGATCAGTCGGTCAGCACTTGTGACGAGGCCGACGACGAGCGGATTTTGCAGGCGATACAGCGAGTCGGGTGGGGGAGATTCGACGACGATGGGGATGTTGGCCGTCTTGTAACCACGGTTGGCGAGATAGATCGATGTCGGCGTCTTCGACGTCCGGCTGACCCCGGCAAGCACAATGTCGGCCTGTTCCCAATTCTCCCACCCGATGCCGTCGTCATGCGCAATCGTGAACTGGATCGCATCGACGCGCGCGAAATAGGCAGCATCGAGCGTATGTTGCGCGCCGACGCGGGCGGTCATCTGCTGCCCAAGCATCGACGACAGCGTGTCCGTCACCGCATCGAGGGGCGCGAGGACAGGCAGACCCGCCGCCGCGCACATTTCCTCCAGCTTGCTGCGCAACGCATTGTTCGCCAGCGTGAACAGAACGAGGCCCGGATTCTTGCCGATATCGCCCATGATCCGCTGCAAATGACCTTCGCTGCGGACCATCGGCCAGAAATGTTTCATGGATTCGACGTCGTCGAACTGGGCAAGCGCCGCCTTTGCCACCATCTCGAGCGTTTCGCCGGTCGAGTCCGAGACGAGATGGAGGTGGAGGCGGGTCACGATATCCCCTGTGCACAAATCACGGGAAAAGCGCAAAGACAGCGACGGGCATGATCGTCAGCCGGCAAAGCGCCCCCGATGCCCGTTCACCGATACCCAGAGTCATCCACAACCGCATCGTTTGCCTGCCGCTTTGTGGATAACGGGGATGTAAGCAGCCGAATCGCTAGGCAGCGGGGATTCCCGTCAGGTCAAACTGTTGGCAGAATCCGGAACACCGCATAAACCCCACCACTCGACGCCCATCTACTAACATCATCCCTTTTATAAGAATCTAGGATAGGAAGAACGCTTGCCCGAGACATCGCACGCGCCAATTATGAAAGTCTTGAACGGCGGGACCACCGAACGACCGCCGATATGGTTCATGCGTCAGGCGGGCCGCTATCTGCCGGAGTATCGGGCGCTGCGGGCGGAAAAGGGAGGCTTTCTCGACCTGGTTTACGACGTCGAGGCAGCGATCGAGGTCACGCTGCAACCCCTGCACCGGTTCGGGTTCGACGCAGCGATCCTGTTCTCCGACATCCTCGTTGTCCCTTACGCAATGGGTCAGGATCTGTGGTTCGAGGAAGGCGAAGGGCCGCGGCTCGCGCCCAAGATGCTCGATGCCACGCTGGAGAGCCTGCAAGCCGCCCCTGAACGGCTAGAACCCGTGTTCCGGACCGTTGCAGGGGTCAAGGCGGCGCTCACGCCTGACAAGGCGCTACTGGGCTTTGCGGGAAGTCCATGGACCGTCGCCACTTACATGATTGCGGGCCAGGGCAGCCGCGAGCAGGCCGAGGCACGCCGTCTGGCGTACCGTGAGCCCGAGCGGGTCACGGCGCTGATCGACGCCATTGGCGAAACGACAATCGGCTACCTCCGCGCGCAGATCGATGCAGGGGCCGATGCTGTGCAGCTGTTCGACAGCTGGGCCGGGAGTCTCTCCCCCCGCCAGTTCGAACAACTGGTAATCGCGCCCAATGCGAAGATCGTGACGGCACTCAAGGAATCGCATCCGGGTACGCCGATCATCGGGTTTCCGAAGGGCGCTGGCGGGAAACTGCCCGCCTATGCACGCGAAACTGGGGTTCATGCGGTCGGAGTCGATGAAACCGTTGATCCGGAATGGGCGCATGCCTCGTTGCCGCAGGGGATGCCAGTGCAGGGCAATCTCGACCCGCTGTCGCTGGTGACCGGTGGTCCGCAATTGCACGATGCCGTGGATCGCATCCTGAAAGCCTTTGCCGGGCGGCCGCATATCTTCAATCTGGGCCACGGTATTGTTCCCGACACCCCGATTGCCCATGTCGAGTCGGTATTGGCGCAGGTGCGGGGCTGATCTGAAAATGTTCGACTGGTTCGGCGTCGGGATGCTGGGGTCTGCCTATCTGTGGGTGAAGGCCGCGCATGTCGTGTTCGTCATCTTCTGGATGGCGGGCCTGTTCATGCTGCCGCGCTTTCTGGTCTATCATCAGGAAAGCGCACCCGGATCGCCCGAGGAAAAAATCTGGGCGCACCGCGAACAACGCCTGATTTCGATCATCATGAACCCGGCCATGGTCGCGGTCTGGGCACTGGGTCTGTCGCTCGTCGTCAACATCGGCGCGTCGGGCGAATGGTGGTTTCGCGGCAAGTTCCTGGTCGTCGTCGGGCTGACCTGGTTCCACATGTGGATGGTTGCCTATGCCCGCAAACTGGGGGCGGGACAGCGGACTGCGTCGGGCCGCACGCTGCGGCTCCTCAATGAAATCCCGAGTCTCGCCACCATTGCCATCGTCATTCTGGTGATCGTCCGCCCGTTCTAGCGGTCTTGACTTTCATGACCGCTGCGCCGACATCGGCGTCAGCGCGGACGTCCTGTTCGCTGCCTCGAGTGCCGGTCCTCGGCTTCCTCGCGCGATCCCCTCGGGCGTCGCCTATCTCCCGGAATACAATTATGATCCATTTGAAAGAATTGAAGAAAAAATCGCCCGCCGATCTGGTCGAGATGGCCGAATCGCTGGGCGTCGAGAGCGCGTCGACCTTGCGCAAACAGGATTTGCTGTTCGCCATCCTGAAGGAACAGGCCGAAAACGGCGAGCAGGTGATGGGCATCGGCACCATCGAAGTGCTGCAGGACGGCTTCGGCTTCCTACGCAGCCCCGAAGCCAATTACCTCGCCGGCCCGGATGACATCTACATCTCGCCCAACCAAGTCCGCAAACACGGCCTGCGCACCGGCGACACGGTCGAAGGCGAAATCCGCGGGCCGAAGGATGGCGAGCGCTATTTCGCGCTGACCAAGCTGACGGCGGTCAATTTCGACGATCCCGAAGCCGTTCGCCACCGTGTCAACTTCGACAATCTGACGCCGCTGTATCCGGACGAAAAGCTCAACCTCGATACGCTCGACCCGACGGTCAAGGACAAGTCGGCCCGCGTCATCGACATCGTCAGCCCGCAGGGCAAGGGGCAGCGCGCGCTGATCGTCGCGCCGCCGCGCGTCGGCAAGACGATGCTGCTGCAAAACATCGCCAAGGCGATCACCGACAACCACCCGGAGGTCTTCCTGATCGTGCTCCTCGTCGACGAGCGGCCCGAGGAAGTCACCGACATGCAGCGCAGCGTAAAGGGCGAAGTCATTTCCTCGACCTTCGACGAGCCCGCGACGCGCCACGTCCAGGTGGCCGAAATGGTGATCGAAAAGGCCAAGCGGCTCGTCGAGCACAAGAAGGATGTCGTTATCCTGCTTGATTCGATCACGCGTCTTGGCCGCGCCTACAACACCGTCGTGCCCAGCTCCGGCAAGGTGCTGACCGGCGGTGTCGACGCCAACGCGCTGCAGCGGCCGAAGCGGTTCTTCGGCGCGGCGCGCAACATCGAAGAGGGCGGCTCGCTCTCGATCATCGCGACCGCCCTGATCGATACCGGCAGCCGCATGGACGAAGTCATCTTCGAAGAGTTCAAGGGCACGGGTAACTCCGAAATCATCCTCGACCGCAAGGTAGCGGACAAGCGCGTCTTCCCCGCGCTCGACGTCGGCAAGTCGGGCACCCGCAAGGAAGAACTGCTCGTCGCCAAGGACAAGCTCAGCAAGATGTGGGTGCTGCGCCGCATCCTCATGCAGATGGGCACGACCGACGCAATGGAATTCCTGCTCGACAAGATGAAGGATTCGAAGACCAACGAGGACTTTTTCGACTCGATGAACTCCTGATCGACCGGATCGTTACGCCACAATGCTGACCCTGTTGCCCATGCTCGCTGCTGCCGCGACCGAACCCATGTCGATGTCATGGTTGTGGAGCCACATTGTCTCCGATTTCCAGAACATCGGCACACCGTCGGCGCTCACCGCGTTCGGCACGGTGGTGCTGCTCGACATCGCGCTGGCGGGCGACAATGCGATCATCGTCGGCGCGCTCGCGGCGGGCTTGCCGCCCGAACAGCGCAAGAAGGTCATCGCGATCGGGATCCTGGCGGCGCTGCTGCTGCGGATCGTGTTCGCGGTGGCGGTTCTCTACGGCCTCGAACGCTTCAAGGAATACGGGCTCGTCCTCGGCGGCGGCCTGCTGCTGCTGTGGGTCGCGTGGAAGATGTACCGCGAATTGCAGCCCAAGGGCGCGAGCGGCGGTTCGGCCGAAGTCGATGGCGACGAACACAGCGGCATCAAACCCGCCAAGAGCTTTGCCAGCGCCGCCTGGGCCGTCGCGGTCGCCGATGTGTCGATGAGCCTCGACAATGTCCTCGCGGTCGCGGGCGCCGCGCGCGAACACCCCGGCATCATGGTCATCGGCCTGATCCTGTCGGTCGCGATGATGGGCGTCGCGGCGAATGTGATCGCCAAATATATCGAGCGCTATCGCTGGATCGCCTGGGGCGGCCTGCTCATCATCATCTATGTCGCGGGCAAGATGATCCACGACGGCTGGAAAGACTTCGCGCCCACCGCCCAGGCGCTGCTGGGCATGTGACTTGCGGCTCCTGTCCCTTGCCCGCATAACATCGGGCAAAGGGGACCGGCCATGAAGATCACCGTCGACGTCGATTGCACGCCCGAGGAAGCGCGGCGGTTCATGGGCCTGCCCGACCTGACCCCGGTCCACGACGCCTATATCAACCAGATGCTCGACATCGTGAAAACCGGTGGCGTCTCGCGCGACACGCTGGAGGGCATGATGAAGAACTGGATGCCGATGGGCGAAACCGGCATGAAAATGTGGACGCAGCTGTTCGACAATGTGACGGGCGCGGGGAAGAAATAGCCGTAATCCGCTTGCCTGAGCTTGTCGCAGGCCTGCATTTTTCGCCTCGATGATACAAGGTGGCCCTTCGACAAGCTCAGGGAAGCGGTAGTTTTTTTCCAATGTCGAACGTGTTCCGCCCCACCATCTTCGCTCGCTCCACCGGCGCGCTGCCGTCCGCCATTGCCATCGTCCGCGTCAGCGGACCCGCGGCAGGCGCGGCACTCGAGGCGCTGTCGAACAAATCCCTTCCCACCCCGCGCACCGCCGTCGTCCGCAAGCTCCGTCATCCCGGCAACGCCGCGCTGCTCGATACCGCGCTCGTCCTGTGGCTCCCCGGTCCTGACACCGCGACCGGCGAAGACCTCGTCGAACTCCACCTCCACGGCGGCCGCGCGGTCGTCGCGGCGGTCGAAGCGGCGCTCGCCGATCTGCCCGACCTGCAGCCCGCCGAACCCGGCGCCTTCACCCGCCGCGCGTTCGAGAACGGTCGCCTCGACCTGACTCAGGTCGAGGGCCTCGCCGATCTGCTCGCCGCCGAAACCGAACGCCAGCGCGCCGCCGCACTGGTCATGGCCGAAGGCGGTCTGCGCCGCGAAGTCGAACGCTGGCAGATCGCGCTGCTGCAACTCGCCGCTCGCGCAGAGGCACTGATCGACTTCGCCGATGAAGGCGATGTGGGGGAAGGGGATGTGCGGCTCCAGCGCGACACCGGCGCCCTCGCGGCCGAACTCGAAACCGCGCTCGCCAACCCGCCTGCCGAGCGTCTGCGCGACGGCGTCCGCATCGGTATCGCCGGACCGCCGAATGCCGGAAAGTCTACGCTTCTCAATGCGTTAATCGGTCGGGAGGCGGCCATTGCCTCGGCCATCGCGGGGACGACGCGCGATGTGATCGAAACCCCCGTCAATCTCGGCGGCGTGCCAATCGTGTTCGTCGACATGGCGGGCCTGCGCGCAACGACCGACGATCCGATCGAAGCGATCGGCATCGCCCGCGCCGAGGATGCCATCGGACGCAGCGACCTGCTCCTCTGGCTCGGCGATCCGGCGGATGCCCCGCCGGGCGATCACGTCCTGCGCATCGCGACCAAAAGCGATCTCGGCGAATCCGCAGGCAAATCCGACCTCCGCGTCTCGGCCCTGACCGGCGAAGGCATGGACACCCTGATCGCCACCATCACCCGCGAAGCCACCCGCCTGCTCCCCGCTACCGGCAGCCTCGCGCTGACCACTGCCCAGCAAGCCCATATCCGCGACGCCACCGCCGCCCTGACCCGCGCAAGCGCCCAGCCCGACGACGTCCTCCGCGCCGAAGACCTCCGCGCCGCAATGCGCGCGCTCGACCGGATCACCGGCGCGGCGGATACGGAAGCGATGCTCGACACACTGTTCGGGCGGTTCTGTATCGGGAAGTAAGTTTCACGTGAAACACCGCGCCACTCAAGCTAAGGGCGCTCCCATGAACTACGATGTCATCATCGTCGGCGGCGGGCATGCCGGGACCGAGGCGGCTGCGGCGGCCGCGCGCTATGGCGCGCGGACGGCATTGGTCAGTTTCGATGCAACAATGATCGGCGCGATGTCGTGCAACCCGGCCATCGGCGGATTGGGCAAAGGGCATTTGGTTCGGGAGGTCGACGCGCTCGATGGTTTGATCGGTCGCGCGTCGGACGCGGCGGCGATCCATTACCGGATGCTCAACCGGTCGAAGGGGCCGGCGGTGCAAGGCCCACGCATCCAGGCCGACCGCGTACGCTATGGAGCGGCTATCCATGCGATGCTGGCGGCGACGCCGAATCTGACTGTGGTCGCGGCGGGGGTCGAATCGCTGGCGCTTGAGTCTGGACGTGTCGCGGGTGTGGTCCTCGACGACGGCACGACGTTGCACGCAAACGCCGTCGTGCTGGCGACCGGCACATTCCTCAATGCCCGGATGTTTCGCGGACACGACACAGATGAGGGCGGACGCGTCGGCGAGCGGGCGGCGACGGGCCTCGGCGCGCAGCTCCGCGCACTCGATCTGCCGATCGGGCGGCTCAAGACCGGCACGCCGCCGCGCCTCGATGGACGGACCATCGAATGGTCGCGGCTCGAGCGTCAGACGTCCGATGCCGATGGCTGGACGATGTCGCCGCTGGGGCGACGCGCCTTGCCGCAACTGTTCTGCGCGATCACCCGGACCAATCTCGCCACGCACGATGCGATCCGCGCCGGGCTAGAGGCGTCGCCGCTCTTCTCCGGCGCTATCGAAGGGCAGGGACCGCGGTATTGTCCGTCGGTCGAGGACAAGGTGCTGCGCTTCGGCGACCGTGACGGGCATCAGGTTTTCCTCGAGCCGGAGGGACTCGATTCCCATCTGATTTACCCGAACGGCCTGTCGACCTCGCTGTCCGTTGAAACGCAGATTGCGATGCTGCGCACCATCGCCGGGCTGGAGGCGGTCGAGGTCGTCGTGCCGGGCTATGCGGTCGAATATGATTACCTCGATCCCCGTGCGCTCGATCACGGGCTGGGATTGCCCGCACTGCCCGGTCTGTTCTGCGCCGGACAGATCAACGGCACGACCGGTTATGAAGAAGCGGCCGCACAGGGCTTGGTCGCCGGGGTGAATGCAGCGGCCCACGCACGTGGCACGGCCCAACTTCGGTTGGGCCGCGAGCAGAGCTATATCGGCGTGATGATCGACGACCTCGTCTTGCAAGGAGCAAGCGAACCCTACCGGATGCTGACCTCGCGCGCCGAATATCGGCTGGCCTTGCGTGCCGACAACGCGCCGACACGGCTCACCGAGGTCGGCATCGCGGTGGGCTGCGTCGGCGGGGAACGGCAACGTTGGTGGATGACACGCCGCGCCGATCTTGATCGTGCGCAAGTGGGGGCTGTCGATATCCCCGATGATGTCGCCGCGGAAATTACCGTCGATGCGCAATATGCGCCGTATCTGATCCGACAAGAATCGGAACGCCGGAGTCTGGCCGCAAGCGACAATCTCCATCTGCGCGACGATCTGGCCTGGGCCAAAATCCCCGGCCTTTCGAACGAAATGGTCGAGCGGTTGACCCGCGCATCGCCGCGCACATTGGGTGAGGCACGGCGCGTGCGCGGTGTCACTCCGGCGGCATTGGCAGCAATCATGGTGACGGCCAAACGCGCTCATGGATGAAGATGCCGCCAAGGCGTGGCTGGCCGAATTGGGTGTTTCACGTGAAACACATGAGCGGCTCGACCGGTTCGTGGCGTTGCTCCGCACGGCAAATGAGAGTCAAAACCTCGTTAGTGCTGCCAGTCTCGATCACGTCTATGCACGGCATATCGTCGATTCGGCACAGCTCTGGCGGCTCGCACCCGATGCCGGATCGTGGCTCGACCTCGGCAGTGGGGCAGGGCTGCCGGGGCTGATTTTGGCCATTCTGTCGGACGCGCCGGTCGTCCTCGTCGAGTCGCGGCGCTTGCGGACGGACTGGCTGCAACATGCCGCAGATGCGCTCGAGCTGACCAATGTTCGCGTCGAGGCCGCGCGGCTTGATCTGGTGAAGAGCTTCCCGGCGGCGGTCATCACGGCGCGCGCTTTTGCGCCTTTGCCCAAGCTGCTGACACTTGCCCACAGGTTTTCCACAAGAGAATCGCTGTGGATCCTGCCGAAGGGGCGTTCTGCGGCGGAAGAACTGGCATCGATCGCGGGGACGTGGCACGGTAGCTTTCACATGGAACCCAGCGTCACCGATCCCGACAGCGCGATCATCGTTGCGCGGAACGTCCACCCCAGGGGAGTGCGGCGATGATCACGATTTGCGTGGCCAACCAAAAAGGCGGCGTCGGCAAGACGACGACGGCGATCAACGTGGGGACGGCGCTCGCCGCGATGGGTTGGCGGACGCTGCTGATCGATCTCGATCCACAAGGGAATGCGTCGACCGGCCTCGGCGTGCATCATTCCGCGCGTGTACGATCGAGCTACGAATTGCTGACCGGCGATTGCACGATGGCCGAGGCCGTGATCCCGACCAAGGTGCCAGGTCTCGACCTGATCGCCGCGACCGTCGATCTGTCCGGCGCCGAAATCGAGCTGGTCGATTACGAGAACCGCACGGACCGGTTGCGGCTGGCGCTCGGTGCGGCGGCGGATGCGCGCTGGGACATCTGTTTGATCGATTGCCCGCCGTCGCTCGGCCTGTTGACGATCAACGCGATGGTCGCCGCGCAGTCGCTGCTGGTGCCGTTGCAGTGCGAATTCTTCGCGCTGGAGGGGCTGTCGCAACTGCTCCAGACCATCGAGCGCATCCGTGCTAAGTTCAACCCATCGCTCGGTATTTTGGGCGTCGCGCTCACCATGTACGACCGCCGCAACCGCCTGACCGAACAAGTCGCGCAGGACGTCCGCGCCTGCCTCGGCGATGCCGTGTTCACCACCGTCATCCCCCGCAATGTCCGCCTCTCCGAGGCCCCCAGCCACGGTCTGCCCGCCCTCATCTACGACATGCGATGTTCTGGGTCGGAGGCCTATATGGCGCTTTCACGTGAATTGCTCGGCCGCCTCCCGCCGCTTCGTCAGGCGCAGGCGGCATGAGCGATAACGTCGAACCGATTATCCCGAAACGCCGGTCGCCGGGCCTCGGCCGCGGCCTGTCGGCGCTGCTCGGCGACGCAACGCCGGTGGAGACCACGCGGCCAGATGGCGTCCGCGAAATTCCGATCGCCGATATCACGCCGCACCCCGGCCAGCCGCGCCGCCATTTCGATGACGACGCGCTGGCCGAACTTGCCGCGTCGATCGGCACGCGCGGGGTGTTGCAACCCATCGTCGTGCGCCCCGTCGGCGACCGGTATCAGATCGTGGCGGGTGAGCGGCGCTGGCGCGCGGCGCAAGCGGCGCGGCTGCACAGCATTCCCGCCATTGTTCGTGTGTTCGATGAGGGGACGACGCTCGAGATCGCGCTAATCGAAAATATCCAGCGCGAGCAATTGAATGCGATCGAAGAGGGCGAGGCCTATCGCCGCCTGATCGACGACCACGGCCACAGCGCCGACGCGCTTGGCAAGCTGTTGCACAAGTCGCGTAGCCATATCGCCAATCTGATGCGCCTGGTCGACCTGCCCGCGCCGGTCCGCGCGCTAATTGCCGGCGGGCGGTTGCAAATGGGCCATGCCCGCGCGTTGATCGGCTACGACGGGGCCGAGGAACTGGCGCAGAAGATCGTCGCCGAGGGATTATCGGTCCGGGCTGTCGAAGCCATTGTAAAAAAAGCTAAAAAACCGGCTGCTATTGAATACAAATCGATGCCTGAACGCGGGTCCAACGCGGATATCGCTTTGCTCGAACGGCAGTTGGGCGACCTGCTCGGCTTGAAAGTCGCGATCACACACAAGGGCGGCGCGGGGAACGTTAGCGTCTCCTATGCGACCCTTGATCAGCTCGACATGATCTGCCAGCGATTGAGCGGCGGCCCGGTATAGAGCCTCTAACGCCGCCGCGCGGCCGCGCGCGCCATGCCCAGCATCGCGGCGTGGGCTAGTACATCGCCCGCCGTGCCCGGCATCTTGACCGCCGATTCTGCCTCCATGCTCAGCCGGTGCGCAGTGGCCGCCAATTCAGGCGACCAGTGCCGCGATTCGCGCTCGACCGCATCCATTTCGCGCTTGTTTCCGCGCGGCATTTGCCCACCGCGCCGTGCTGCCAACGCCCGTGCCAGCATCAGCGCCCGCCGGTCGATGGCGCGGAGACCCGGAATGACCTCGGCGGCGGCATCGCCTGAAATTTCCTGCGCCAGCTCGGCGACTTTCCCGTCGAACAGCGCATCGACGACATCCCATGCCTCGCGCACGTCGATGGCAGCTCCGATCGCTTCGATGTCGGCGCGCTCGACGGGTCGGGGGCGGTCGGGCGAAGCATCGACGTAGAGCGCCAGTTTCTCGAGTTCGCGCAGCATCAGCGCGCGGTCGCCCTGCGTCGCTTCGGCGAGCAGCCGCGCCGCGTCAGGGCTGATCCGCACCCCCATCGTCCGGCCGATCTGGGTGGCAATCGCGTCCGCTTTGCCGCCCTCGGGTTTCCAGCTTTGGAAGGTCAGCGCACGCGGATGGTCGAGCGTCAGCTTGAGCAGCGCCGATGTCTTGGGCAGGTTTCCAGCGACCACAACGACCGGGCTTCCGTTGGGCGCACCAAGCAATGCCTCGACCGCCCGCGCTGTCTCGTCGCCGCCGGTCACGCGGATCCAGCGCGGCCCGCCGAACATCGTGATCGCGGTCGCCTCATCGGTTAGCCGCGCGGGATCTTCCTTCAGGCCCGATCCCTCGAGATCGACCCGTTCGGCATCCGCGCCCATTGCGGCCGCCAGACGGTCTGCAAGCATCCGCGACCCCGCCTCATCGGGGCCGTAGAGCAGGGCAATCTTCCAGCTGGCGTCAGGTGCGTCGAGCGCGCGTCCGATCTGGGCCTCGTTGGCTTTCACTTGGGCGGAGCGTCCGCCGTCCGCTTGGCATACAGCGCGATGCGCGACACGATCTGGTCGGCGACGACGCCTGTCAGCCGCTCCAGCGCAGTGTTCTCTGCAGCAATCGTCGCATAGTCCGAACTTACGACGTCGATGCCCGAATCGGACCCCGCCGTCGCATCGAGCACAGTCTGTCCGGTGGCGGTCTCGACGAGCTGATAGCGCGCGCGGAGCGTCCGGCGCTCGCGCGTCACCGCATCGTCGCGCCGTACACCGAACCCGGTGATCTTGTCGTCGAGTTCAACCTTGAGTTGGTACCGCGCGCTTCCCGCGGCCTGAATACGGTCGGCCAGCGCGGCCTGCATCAACCAGCCCGACTTGCCCTCAATGGGCGCGACCGAAACCCCCGCAAGCGTTCCCGCCACCGGTCCAGCATTACCGCCCGAATAGAGCGGTTGCAGCCCGCAGGCGGAGAGGAGCAGCAGCGGCGCCAGGATAAGAATGCGGGTCATGCCACCAGATTGACCAGCCGGTCGGGCACGACAATCACTTTCTTTGGCGTTGCACCGGCCAGGATTGTCAGCACCTTGGCATTGGTGACTGCGAGCCGTTCCATTTCGGCCTTGTCGGTACCCTTGGCGACGGTGATCGTGTCGCGCAACTTGCCGTTGACTTGCAGCGCGACCGTGACCGTATCCTCGACCAGCAGGGCAGGGTTGGCCTCGGGCCAGGACGCGTCGGCGACAAGGCCCGACAGCCCGCGTGCCGCCCAGGCTTCCTCGGCCAGATGCGGCAACATCGGCGCAATCAGGCGGATCAGCGTTTCGATGGCCGTGTCGCGGGACGCGGAGGGCGTCGCCTTCTCGATGGCGTTGGCCAGTTCGTGAACCTTGGCCACTGCCTTGTTGAATCCCAACCCGTCGATATCTGCGCCGATGCCCGCAATCGCGCGGTGCAGCGCGCGGTCGATGGCGGGATCGCCACCGGTATTGCCCGTTTCCGCGTCGAACAGACGCCACAGGCGCTGAACGAAGCGCCATGTCCCCTCGATCCCGCTTTCGGACCAGGGCAAATCGCGCTCGGGCGGCGAGTCGGACAGCATGAACCAGCGCACCGCGTCCGCACCGTAATTGTCGAACATCGGTTCAGGATCGACGGTGTTCTTCTTCGACTTCGACATCTTCTCGACGCGGCCGATTGTGACCGGCCGGTCATCAAGCGTGTAGATTGAGCCTAGATGATCCTTGACCTCATCAGGGCCCAGCCACTTTCCATCGGGGTCCATCAGAGTTGCTTGCGTCACCATCCCCTGCGTGAACAGGCCGGTGAACGGTTCGGTGATCCCGATCTTGCCCATCCGGTGCAGTGCGCGCGTCCAGAAGCGGGCGTAGAGCAGGTGGAGGATCGCATGTTCGACGCCGCCGATATATTGCCCGACCGGTAGCCAGCTTTCGGCCTCCGCCCGGTCGAACGGCTTATCCTTGGGCTGGCTGGCGAAGCGAATGAAATACCACGACGAATCGGCGAAGGTGTCGAGCGTGTCGGTCTCGCGCCGCGCCGGTTCGTTGCAATTCGGACAAGGGACGTTCTTCCACGTCGGGTGGCGGTCGAGCGGGTTGCCGGGAATGTCGAAGGTCACGTCCTCGGGCAGCACCACGGGCAATTGCGCGCGCGGCACCGGCATCACGCCGCAGAAGTCGCAGTGGATGATCGGGATCGGCGTGCCCCAATAGCGCTGGCGCGAAACGCCCCAGTCACGCAGGCGATATTGCGTCTGACCCTCGCCCCATCCTTCGGCTTCGGCGCGCGCAATCACGGCTGCCTTGGCCTCATTGACCGACATGCCATCGAGGAACCCGGAATTGACGATGTGTCCGTCGCCGTTGAACGCGACCTTGCCCCGGAAATAGGGGTCGACAATCTCGCCATCCGCGACCACGCGCCGCACAGGCAGCTCGTATTTGCGCGCAAAATCCAGGTCGCGCTGGTCGTGCGCGGGCACGCCCATGACGGCGCCGGTACCATAGTCCATCAGCACGAAATTCGCGACGAACACCGGCAACTTCTCGCCCGGGATCAGTGGATGATCGACAGTCAGCCCGGTGTCGAAGCCCAGCTTTTCCGCCGTTTCGATCTCGGCGGCAGTCGTGCCGCCCTTGCGGCACTCCTCGATGAACACTTCGAGCGCATGACGTCGTGACGCCATCTCCTGTGCGATCGGGTGATCGCAGGCGACGGCGAGAAAGCTCGCGCCGAAAATCGTGTCGGGGCGGGTCGAATAGACGTCGATACTATCGCTGCCGTCGGTCAGGTCGAACCTTAGCCGAACCCCCTTCGACTTGCCGATCCAGTTTTCCTGCATCAGCCGGACCTTGTCGGGCCACTGGTCGAGGGTATCCAAACCCTCGAGCAACTCCTCCGCAAAGTCGGTGATCTTCAGGAACCACTGGCTCAGCTTGCGTTTCTCGACCAGCGCACCCGACCGCCAGCCGCGTCCGTCGATGACCTGTTCGTTGGCAAGCACGGTCATATCGACCGGGTCCCAGTTCACCGCCGACTCTTTCCGATAGACGAGCCCCGCCTTGTACAGGTCGAGGAACAGCGCCTGTTCGTGGCCGTAATATTCAGGCTCGCAGGTCGCGAGTTCGCGACTCCAGTCGATGGCGAGGCCCAGCCGCTTCAGCTGCGCGCGCATCGCCGCGATATTGGCGCGGGTCCAGTCGCCCGGATGAACCTTGCGCTCCATCGCGGCATTTTCGGCTGGCATCCCGAACGCGTCCCACCCCATCGGGTGCAGCACTTCATGGCCGGTCATCCGCTTGTAGCGCGCCAACACGTCGCCCATCGCATAATTGCGGACATGGCCCATGTGGATGCGCCCCGACGGATAGGGAAACATCTCGAGCACATAGGCGCGGGGCTTCGGGCTCGACGAATCGGCGGCGAACGACTGCCGCGACTCCCACTCGGCCTGCCAGTGCGCGTCCGCTTTCAGCGGGTTGAAGCGCGTATTACTCATGGGAAGATCAGCCTGCGATGGCGTTCCGGCGCAGGTCGCGGGCCTTGGTCAGGATGATGTCTTCCAGCTTTTGGACGGTCGCGGCCTGCACCGGCACGTCGATCCAGGCACCGCCTTGCGACACCTGACGCGATGCCGCGACACGGACGCCATCGGCACGCAGATCCTGATCCAGGATCGTGACGGTCAGCTTCATCCGCTCGCCCGGTGAACGCGGATTGGCGTACCAGTCGGTCACGATGACGCCGCCGTTCGAATCGGTCTGGACCAGCGGCATGAAGCTGACCGTGTCGAGCGCGGCGCGCCACAGATAGGAATTGATGCCAATGGTTGTCATCCGCGAGGCGGCCAGATCGGCGGCGGCGCTCGGCCGGGTCTTTTTGCCGCAAGCGACAAGCGGGGCGATCAGGATCATCGCGGCAATTACGGAACGGCGGATCATCGGTGTTCGGTCCTCGGGTATCTGGATGCAAGAGCTTGGCAGCGAGCGTTAGTCCGCTAAAGCCCTGCCCGCAAGCGCACCGCTCAGTGGCGGGTTTGGCCGTCGGGTTTGGTCAGAAATATCTGATTAAATTATAATTGTGTGTGCGTGGTGCAACAGCCTTGCAATAAAAAGCGTTAAAGGTCGCTCAGGGGTGGTCGCGCAGGCGGTAACGCCTATGTTACAAAGCTCAGAACGACAGGGATATGAGTCGAAGATGGTTCAGGGGCGGTTTTTGATGGGACTGGCAGGGGGTGCAGCGGTTGCTGCGTCTTTCGCCCTTCTGTCGCCCGCTTTCGGTGCGTCGACGCAGATGCCGTTGCTGAAATCGGCGGTTTCGCTGGGCATGCGTGACGGGATCGGCTCGTTTACGCCGGCAGCAACCGACGCCCGCCTTGCGGCGGCACTGTCGCGCTCGGGTCTGTCGAGCAGCGGTTTTCGCTTTACGCCGGCTTCGTCGGTCCGGATCAACCGGTCAGTGACCATTGCCGTGCGCGCCCGTACGAATCGTGCCGAGGTCGGCAGCAGCCAGGCCGATCTCGTGACGCCGACCACATCGTCGCTTGCACCGATTGCCTACAATTTGGGCGCGGCTGTCGGTTGGAAGAAATTCGCTGTGTCGGGCGACATGCAGAAAATCGATATCGCGGGCCTCGGTCGGCGCGATTCGGTCGATCTGGGCGTCAGCTATACGAACAAGCGGTTCAGTACCCGGCTTCAGGTCGCGCAGGATCGCGCGTCAGGTCCGGCGGCGCGCGCTATTCTGGGCGGTTCGGCGGTTTCGGTCGATCTGGGCAGCTCCTATTCGTTGACGCGCAACCTCGATGTGACGGCCGGTGTGCGCTACCGCGCTGATCGCGACCGGTTGCTGCAGCAGAACGATACCCGCGGCGACAGTCAAGCGGTCTATGTCGGAACCGCGTTTAAATTCTAACCCGTTTGAACGCGTCGATGGCGGCCCAGCCGTGGACGTTCATTCCCCCTAATTTTTTGAAACTTTTGGCGTCTATGCCGCCGAGGACAATCGTGCGTGCGCGCTGCGCGCCGACCATCAAACCGAGCTGCGAAACGCCCATCCCCCGCTTGCCGGGATGCGAGGCGCTGGCAAACACCGGAGACGCAAAAATCAGGTCGGCGCCGATCCGCCTTGCCGTCGCGAGTTCGCGGGCATTGTGGACAGCGACGCTCCGCAAGCCTTTGGACACCAGCAGCGACCGGTGATGCGCGCCGTCCGCCCCCCAGCTCCGCGCCTGCATCGGGGGGCCGGCCAGCAGCATGATCAGGCCGCGCATCCGGGCGATTCGACGCACTCGGTCGAACAATCGCCGCCGGGTTTTGGCGGGGGTGGCATGATGGCGAAATATGATACCGGTTCTCCGGGGCAGCGCCTGAGCAATCGCCACCGGATCGCCGCCGCGCTCGTCGGTCATCAGCCATAATCGAGGCAGCGAGGATGAAGGAGGGGCTTTGCTGGATCGCATCCCCCTCCCTATAGCGCGGCCCGTGACCGATGATGCAACCGCCGCCGCCCGTCTCCGCGACGTTCATGAAACCATCACGAAGGCCGCGACTCGTGCCGGCCGGAAAGCCGCCGACGTGACGTTGATCGCGGTTTCGAAAACCCATGACGCAGAGGCCATTCGTCCCTTGCTCGACGCCGGGCAACGCGTGTTCGGCGAAAACCGCGTTCAGGAGGCGGCCGAGAAATGGCCCCAATTGCGCGCCGCCTATGACGGGGTCGAACTCCATCTCGTCGGCCAGCTCCAGTCCAACAAGGCAGCCGACGCCGTCGCGCTGTTCGACGTCATTCATTCGGTCGACCGCCCCTCACTCGTCGATGCTCTGACCAAGGCGATGGATGCTGCCGACCGACGCCCCATTTGTTTTGTCCAGGTCGACCTCGCGGAAGAACCTCAAAAGGGCGGCTGCGCTGTCGGCGATCTGGATAAACTGCTTGCCCGGTGTCGCGCCGCGAACCTTCCCATCATCGGCCTGATGTGCGTCCCTCCCCTGGGGCTTGAACCCGCACCCTGGTTCGCGCTGCTCGCGAAGCTTGCTGCCGATAACGGCCTGCCTTGCCTTAGCATGGGCATGTCGGGCGACTATCCGACCGCCGTGACCCTCGGCGCCACCCACGTCCGCGTTGGCACCGCCCTGTTCGGATCGCGCGCATGACAATCGATGGCATCATCTTCGACTTCGACGGCGTGCTGATCGAAAGCGAATATGTCGGCAACGTCCAGATCGCGCGGACGCTGACCGATCTCGGTTATCCGACGACGGTCGAACAGGCACTGGCAACCTTCGTCGGTCTCGGCGGCCGGGATTTCCTCGATGCCGTTGCCAGCCATATCGGCGCACCGGTCCCCGACGCTTTCCATACCGCCCGCAAGGCCGAGGATGCCCGCGTCCTTGCCGAGGGTGTCGAGGCGATTGCTGGAGCCATCGATTTCGTCCGGGCGCTGCCCGCCACTCTGCCGCGCGCTATTGCTTCTTCGAGTACGACGCACTGGATCGAAACGCATCTGACGCATATCGGCGTACGCGATGCTTTCGGTCCGCACATCTATTCGGGCCGCGAACATGTGACGCGCGGCAAGCCTGCCCCTGACATCTATCTTTATGCCGCGCGTCAGATCGGCGTCGACATCGCGCACACGCTGATCATCGAGGATTCACCGGTCGGCGTGACCGGGGCGGTCGCTTCCGGGGCGCAGGTGGTGGGACTGGCGGTCGGCCAGCATTGTGGGCCGGATCATGAAGCGATCCTGCGCCGCGCAGGTGCTCCGATGGTTGTCGGAGATTTCAAGGCGATTGCCGACATCGTCGCAGGACGTGCCGCCGCTTAAAGCTGGTGTCCGGTCCGGTCGCGCTTCGTCGCTAGATAGCGTTCGTTATGCGGGTTGGCAGGGAGTTGGTGGGCGACGCGTTCGACAACGGCGATGCCGGAGTTTTCGAGGCCTGCAACTTTGTCCGGATTATTGGTCAGCAGACGAATCTTGTTCTGCCCCAGTAGCTTCAGCATGCGCGCGGCAACCCCGAAATCGCGCGCGTCGACGGCAAATCCCAAACGCAGATTGGCGTCGACGGTATCGAACCCCTGGTCCTGAAGCTCATAGGCGCGCAGCTTGTTGATCAGGCCGATCCCCCGCCCTTCTTGCCGCAGATAGAGCAGGATGCCCCACCCGCTTTCGACAATCTCGGTTAGCGCCAGACGCAGCTGCGGCCCACAATCGCATTTCAGGCTGCCGAGCACATCCCCGGTCAGGCATTCGCTGTGCAATCGCACCAAAGGTGGCGTTCCGTCGGGCGTGCCAAGGATCAGGGCGACGTGTTCGGCGATCGTCTCGGGGCTGCGGAAAGCGACGATCTCTGCCGTCTCGCAGGCATCGACGGGCAATTGTGCGCGTGCGACGATGGCGAGCCGTTCGGCACTGTCGTACAGCGCGATGTCCTCGGGGGTCGTCTCGACGTCGACCGGACCCTCGGTGCGAACGAAGAAGGCGGGTAGAATGCCGGTCAAGCGTGCCAGTTCGAGCGCAGCCTGCGCCGATGACGGGTCAATGGTTGCGATGGCACGGAAAGGCCCCTGAAACGGGTTGGCAAGGTCGGTTGCCGGGTCGGCAAGCGCGCGTGCAGCCGCAAGGTCGATCCACGGAGCCCGCGACACCGTTACCGGCGCTTCCCCGTCCGCCGCTGCGAGCTGGTTGGTCAGTTTCAGTGTCGCTGCCCGCGATCCGGCGAGGAGAATGTCGGCGCGGGCATCGGGATCGAATTCGGCGAGACGCAGCGCATCTACCGTTTCGATCGGCAGTAATCGCATGTTGCCGATCGCGACCGGCCAGCCGCGCCGTAGCGCATCGATGGCACGGGCCACGGATTTGGGATCCACCAAGCGTGAGGCGTCACTCAAGCGCGGAACTCAGTGACAAGGGGGACGTGATCCGAAGGCTTCTCCCAGCTCCGGCAGGGTTCGTGAACCGTATGAACCGTGGCTTGCGCCGCGACATCCTTGGTCGCCCACATATGGTCGAGGCGTCTCCCGCGGTCGGAGGCGGCCCAGTCTTTGGCGCGGTAACTCCACCAGGTATGCAGCCGGGCTGGAGCAGGAACGAAATGCCGACCGAGATCGATCCAGTTGCCCGCCGCCTGCAGTCCTTTGAGGGCCGCAACCTCGATCGGCGTATGGCTCACGACGTCAAGCAACGCTTTGTGGTTCCAGACGTCGCTTTCGAGCGGCGCGATGTTGAAATCGCCGACAATCAGCGTGCGGTCGGCAACCCCCTCCGACCAGCGCGTCATCCGTTCGATAAAATCGAGCTTTTGTCCGAACTTCGGATTGACTCCCCGGTCCGGCACATCGCCGCCGGCGGGGACATAAACATTCTCGATCCGCAAACCGGCGAAGGCCCCTTCGGTCAGGCGGATACCGATGTGGCGCGCCTCACCATTGTCCTGCCAGTCGTGGCGCAGGTCATCGGTAAACGGGATGCGCGACAGGGTGGCGACACCGTGATGCATTGGCTGGCCGTTGGTTGCGCGGTGGAAATACCCCAGCGCCGCAAACAGGTCGTGCGGGAAAACGTCGTTATTGGCCTTGGTTTCCTGAAGGCACAGGACGTCGGGCGTCTGCTCCCGCAAGAATCGCTCGACGATGTCCCGGCGGAACCGGACCGAATTGATGTTCCATGAGGCGACCTTGAGCGTTTCCGACATGGCGCGTGCCTTAGCGACCCGCCATGTCGAACGCCAGAACCGCTATTTGGCGCGTGGTGCCGCCGCTGCAGCGTTGGCCGGTAAGCCGCCCAGCTGTGTAACCAGCTTTGTATAGGCATCGAGATAGGCAAGCAGGATGACCTGGCCGATGGCAGAATCCTGATAACCGCCACCCGCTGCACCACCGAAAGCGCCGCCAGCAAAACCGCCGCCTCCCGCGCCCCAGCTCCAGTCGGTCTTGCGTGCGTACCCTTGCGTCAGCGCCTCCTCTTCGGTCGTGCGCGCGTTGACGACCGACAGCGTCACTGTCGCTTCGCCCTTCTTGACGTTGATGCCACCGGCGATTGCACCGAATGCGCGACCGAAGCCGCCGAACGCACTACCGATACCGCCCAGCACCGCACCGGCGCCGCCGCCGCCCGAATTCTTGTTGGCAGTCACGATATTCGGCTCGAGGAAATAGTCTGCAGCCTTGACCTGACCCTTGCCCAGGTTCGACCCGCCCTGCAGCTCACCTTGGTCGGCCATCGCGCGTTCCATCGCGCGGCTCTGCATAGAGCGACCGCGATTGACGAGGCCGAAACAACCCGACTGCTGGACGAAAACCTTGATGATCGCCTCGGGGCTGCCGAGGTTATACTCGCGCCACCACTGATTGTCGGGTTCGACGATCGCAATGGTACCCAGCCGCTTGGTGCAGGTCGGAATCTGCCGCTCGGCGCGTTCCTGATCGCGGCGCGCCGACGACGCGCCCTTGGTGGTACCGTCTTTGTAGGTCTGACCCGATGACGACATGTTCGTCTGCGCAACTGCGGGCGTGGCAACGACGGTAGCGGCAGCAACCGCCAGAATGAACTTACGCATGGTGTTCCCCTCAACACGGGCTTCCGCTCCGCGGTAGTGCCCTTAAAACGACGTGCGACCCCGTTTCACTGTCTCACTCTAACAGCGCCGCGGTGCCTTCGCTAGAGCGCAAGACACTGGACGAATATTTGACCCGTATCCTTGCCTGCCGTATTCTCGCCAGGTGGCGAAGAAGGGGCTCGGCATGAAGACAGCGATTTATCTTCCAGCCCTGACCGCGCTGTCTTTGACCGTCTTGACCGCTGTCCCATCATCAGCCGTTGGAGCCGAGTCTTCAGAGGCGATGGTTTGCGATTCATCCAAGGTGAAGTTGTTGGGCTCGATGTTGCTCGGTCACCGCTTCGATTCCGTCGCCGACAGCAAGGTTGGTCGTCTCGGCATTGCCGGTCTGGACAAGCTCGCCCGTTTCGCCGGATCGGTCAGCGATAGTATCGGTCGCAGGCTGGACCGCAACGAAAGGCGTCAGGCGACGGCAGCTACGACGATCGCAGTGTGCCGGGGCAAGCCCGGCGAAACAGTCAAATGGGTGAGCACCAGCAACTCCGGCGTCAGCGGCAGTTCGACGATCGCGCGTCGCGACCAGCTGACCGACGGATCGACCTGCATCATGGTCCGCGATGTTGCCTTGGTCGCCGGTGAGGAAGTAAAAGTGACGCGCCGGTTGTGCCGCGCACCCGGCGCTTCGGGTTACAAGCCAACGGTATGAATGTATCCGTGGCGATTCTCGCGGTGGCGGCAATTGTCGCAAGTCCGGCTGATAAGAAAAACCCGACCTGCCCGGCGACACCCGACTGGACCTCGAACCGCACGATGCAGCTGACCTTTACGCAACAGGGTCAAAGCCGCGTGTTGCGGGCCGAGGGCGCAATCGACGCCGGTCTTATTTCGCGGCTCAATTCAGCCTTCAAGAAATACAAGCCAATCGACGAGATATGGCTGCGCTCGCCCGGCGGCGATGCCAAAATCGGTAACGAGGCCGGCTTGCTGATCAGGAAAGTCGGGGTTGCCACGCGCATCCCGGCGGGTTGGGCCTGTTTCAGCGCCTGCAACTTCGTTTTCATGGGCGGGGTGGCGCGTACGGTCGATCCTGCTGGCGTGTTCATGGTCCACATGTTTACCTTCACCGCCGACGGCGGCATTCTCGCCCAGGAAGTGGGGCAGGGATATGACCATGCGGTGCAGGGCATTGCCCAGGTCGAACAGGATGCCGCGCTGCTGGCCAGCCAGGATAACGACTTCCTGATCCGCGCCGGGGTTTCCCGTAAATTGCTGACCGAAGTAATGTACCGCCAGAAAGCGGTCGCGGGACGTGGCACGGACCAATCGACCCGGCGGTGCCTGACCAAAGCTGAATTACGCAAGTACAATGTCACCAATGCCGACTGACTTGGCGCTGGCGGCGCGCTCGGCTAGGCGCGGCGGATGACCCCGCTCGACAAAATCCGCAATTTTTCCATCATCGCGCACATCGACCATGGCAAGTCGACGCTGGCCGACCGGCTGATCCAGACCACCGGCGGGCTGACCGCGCGCGAAATGTCGGCGCAAGTCCTTGATAACATGGACATTGAGAAAGAGCGCGGGATCACGATCAAGGCACAGACGGTGCGGCTCGACTGGAAGGGCTATGAGCTCAACCTAATGGACACGCCCGGCCACGTCGATTTCGCGTACGAAGTCAGCCGGAGTCTCGCCGCCTGCGAAGGCGCGTTGCTCGTCGTCGACGCGGCGCAGGGGGTCGAAGCGCAGACCTTGGCCAACGTCTATCAGTCGATCGAGCAGGACCATGAAATCGTGCCGGTCATCAACAAGATCGACCTGCCCGCCGCCGAACCCGAGATGGTCCGCAAGGAAATCGAGGAAATCATCGGCCTCGACGCCAGCAACGCCATCCTCACCAGCGCCAAATCAGGCATCGGCATCGAGGACGTGCTCGACGCGATCGTCGAACGCATTCCCCCGCCGAAGGGCGACCGCGACGCACCGCTGAAGGCGATGCTCGTCGACAGCTGGTACGACCCCTATCTCGGCGTCGTCATCCTGATTCGCGTCATCGACGGCGTGATCCGCAAGGGGCAGGAAATCGTCTTCATGGCGGCGGGGACCAAGCACCTGGTCGACCGCGTCGGCTGCATGCGGCCCAAGATGGAAATCCTGCCCGAAATCGCGGCCGGCGAAATCGGATTTATTACAGCCCAGATCAAGGAAGTCGCGCAAACCCGCGTCGGCGACACGATTACCGACGTCAAACGCCGCGCGCTCGAACCGCTTCCCGGCTTCAAGGAAGTCCAGCCGGTTGTGTTCTGCGGCCTGTTCCCGGTCGACGCCAACGACTTCGACAAATTGCGCGAAAGCATCAGCAAGCTGCGCCTCAACGACGCCAGCTTCAGTTTCGAAACCGAAAGCAGCGCCGCGCTCGGCTTCGGCTTCCGCTGCGGGTTCCTCGGGCTCCTCCATCTCGAAATCATCCAGGAACGGCTGACCCGCGAATACGACCTCGACCTCATCACCACCGCGCCCAGCGTCGTGTACAAGATCCACATCGCGCATTCGGACGAAGTCCTCGAACTGCACAATCCCGCTGACATGCCCGAGCCGAACCGGATCGATTTCATCGAGGAACCGTGGATCGAGGCGACGATCTATGTCCCCGACGAATATCTCGGCTCGGTGCTCAAGCTGTGCCAGGACCGTCGCGGCATCCAGAAGAACCTGACCTATGTCGGCGGCCGCGCGCAGGTGACCTACGAATTGCCGCTGAACGAAGTCGTCTTCGATTTCTACGACCGGCTGAAATCGATGTCGAAGGGCTATGCCAGCTTCGACTATCACCAGACCGGGCATCGTGAGGGCGATCTGGTCAAGATGGGTATTCTCGTCAACGAAGAGCCGGTCGACGCGCTCAGCATGATCGTCCACCGCGGCACTGCGGAAGTGCGCGGGCGCGGCATGGTCGAACGGCTGAAGGAACTCATCCCCCGCCATTTGTTCAAGATCCCCATCCAGGCCGCGATCGGCGGCAAGGTGATCGCACGCGAAACGATCAGCGCGATGCGCAAGGACGTGACGGCGAAATGCTATGGCGGCGACGCGAGCCGCAAGAAAAAGCTGCTGGAAAAGCAGAAAAAGGGCAAGGCGCGGATGCGGGAGTACGGGAATGTGAACATTCCGCAGGAGGCGTTTATTGCGGCACTGCGGATGGGGGAGGAGTGAGGCCCGAGACTAAGGAGGGGATTGCCTAGCAATCGCCGAGTTAGGCAAGGATTGGCCGAACTCCGGACGGCGGCCAGCCGACCCTGCCGTCGGCTGTGTCGACCGACGACGCGGATTTACTCCGCGACGTCTTTGCTGGGTTCCGGCGTTTCCCACTCGATCAGCTTCAGCCCGTGGATCTTTCGGAAGTCCTTTCCGTTCCGCGTAATCAATGTCGCGTCGCGCGAAATTGCCTGCGCGGCGATCAGTCGATCGAGCGTGCGCCGCCGGTCATGGCCTATGTCGTAGACGATCTGACCATAGGCATAGATGTCAGCGGCCGTGAACATCTCGACCCGCAATGACTCGAGGAGCCGATTGAGCAATGCGCGCCGAAGGTTGGTCAGGCCGAGCTCCAAGTTTACGCCGTTTTCGAGTTCGATCCGCGTGATCATCGAAATGACCGGAAACCGCCCGAGGGCGCGCACCTGTTCTCGCGTTTGCGGATCGTTGTCGCGCAGCGCGATGGCCACGTCTGTGTCGATGAAGATCACTACAGGCCCGGTCTGTCGATCCACTCAAAGGGTGCCCGCGGTTGCACACTGTCGGGCGGGGTCCCGATCGCCAGCATGTCGTCGAGCATCCGATCCAGTTCCTGCCGCTCCTTTTCCGGATCGACCAAAGCCCGTATCGTGAGCGTGTCCCCGGATCGTTCGATGTTGACTTCAGTTCCGATCCCAAAGCCCAGCCCCTTTGGCAGGCGCACGACTTCGCTGTTACCGGATTTGAATGTGCGGGTGTTGATGGGAGCGTTCATGTCACGCGATATACCGGATATACATTTTCTATGCAATCAGCGGCAAGGTTATCGCACGCGAAACGATCAGCGCGATGCGGAAAGACGTGACCGCCAAATGCTATGGCGGCGACGCGAGCCGCAAGAAAAAGCTGCTGGAAAAGCAGAAGAATGGCAAAGCGGGAATGTGAGCATTCCGCAGGAGGCGTTTATTGCGGCGCTGCGGATGGTTGGGGAATAGGGTTTCGCTGACGTATCAATTCGGCACATTTCTGGCGCGTCATTGTTAACCTGGTAACGGTTCTGTCGCAATTTCTGACCATGTCCGAATTTTAGACCGGGGGCAGTCATGGCGACTTATAATGGAACACCAGGCGACGACACATACACCGGAACGGCCGACGCCGACGTGATTTACGGCAATAACGGTTACGACACGCTCGAAGGCGCGGGTGGGAATGACACGATCGATGGTGGCACGGAGGCAGATGTTTTCGTCTATCGCGGCAACCGTAGCGGGTATGATGTCACGCAGAGCCTTAACGGGAACGTGGTGACCTATGTCATCAAGGATATCGACCTGTCGGACGGAGACGAAGGCACCGATACGCTAATTGCCGGGTCAGGCGATTATATTCGGTTTAGGGACGTCACGGCTTCAGTAGGCGTAGACGTCAATAATAACGTGGCACCAATCTTGGGACAGCCCGGCATCACAGCGCAAAATGTCGCCGACAATTCCCCCTTTGCCTATCAGTTTCCCCTGAACAGCTTTATCGATCTTAATCCAGGCGACACACTTTGGTATAGCGCGAAGTTCGCCGACACCGGACTTCCCGTTCCGCCTAGCGGTGGATGGCTCAATTTCGATCCGTCGACGCGGACCTTTACGGCGGCGGCGGGGAGCTATCCTCTCGTTGGGCACAACTTCGGCATTATCGTGTCCGCGACCGACCAAGGTGGCCTGTCAACGGCGACCACGCTGTCGATCAATGTCAACGAGGGGCAAGGTCCGACCATCATCGGAACCGATGGCAATGATGTCCTGATCGGTACGGCGCGTGGCGAGCAGATCTCAGGGGGATTCGGTGCGGACGTGCTTCGAGGCCTACAAGGCAATGATGTGCTCGACGGCGGCGATGGTTATGACACGATTGCTTATGATCATGCCACTGTAACTGGTGTTTTCGTCGAACTAGAAAAGCCTCAGGGCGAGTTTCAAGGCTATGTGCTTGTCGGCAATGGTGAAACAGATGTTCTTATCGGTATTGAAAATGTTATTGGGACGAAGTTCAACGATGTAATCAATGGCTCCAACGACAGGAACAGTTTGATCGGGGGCGCGGGTGATGACGAGATCAATGGTCGCGACGGTGACGACAGGATTGAGGGTGGCGACGGTAACGATAAAATTTAGGCGATTGTATAGATTGCAAACACGCTAGGCGAAAAGTGCCCAAACCGCAATCAAGGTGAAAAATCCAGCGCACCAGATCATCAACCCATTATTGCCTTTTTTCTCTCGACTTTCCCAGTCCTGCAACTGTCCGGGTAAGGTGTTTGGGGGGCGTTTGCTATTGTCAGCCGAGCCTAACACCAGCAGCCCGCTCAATGCGTAAATGGTAAACAAGATGCCCCATATCGTCTCTGCGCTCACTTTGGCTTATCCGGCGCGGGTTTCTGCTTCGCCACCTTCTTCAACGTCGCATCCCAGCGCGCCTCGTCCTCGTCGCATTCGAGGTCGCGGGCGGCGGCTTTGAACTTTTCAAGCTGCGCGTGAAGCGCGGGTTCGAGAGAGGACGTCACTAGGTATCTCCAAAGCTGTCATTGGCTGCGGCGATAACCGCAAATCGTCGGGCTTCCCGCCAAAATGAAAGCGCCAGCATCCCGCCTTCTTGGATTTGATCGCGTGCGCTGCGATAGACGGCCAAGCATGCACAAGTGTTGCAGCCTGCTCGTGGCCTCGTAAGTCTCCAAACCCCTTGCTGGGAAAGTATGAACAAAATCCGTTGTCGATAAAGGCCACGGCTTCGTGCGGTCGATAAGCGATTTTGCAGTCGCCAGAGAGCACGATGCGCCCGTTAAACTGCTTGTAAACATCCGCCCAACTTACATC